>CAVVET010000041.1:0-48645 GCA_963747215.1 uncultured Acidimicrobiales bacterium | reverse complement strand
GGCGACGCCGGCCAACGGCGTGACCGTGGCGCGGCTGCTCACTGCGCCGCTGCTGTTCGCCATGATCGAGGGCACCGAAGGCTCGTGGGCGGCATTCCTCGTCTGGACCGCTCTCTGCGTCACTGACGGCGTGGACGGCGTCCTTGCTCGTCGCCACGGCACCGACGCGCTCCGGTGCCTTCCTCGACCCGCTCGCCGACAAGGTGCTCGTGCTCGGCGCGATGTTCGCGCTCGTGCAAGAGGACGTCTTCTGGTGGCTGCCGGTCGGGCTCATCGCGGTACGGGAGGTCGCGATCAGCATGTATCGCAGCTTCGCGGGGAAGCGGGGAATCACCATCCCAGCCAGGCGCGGAGCGAAGCTGAAGATGTTGTTCCAGCAGCTCGCCGTCGGCTTCGCGCTCGCGCCACCCGTCGCGGACGAACGCTGGCTCTTCAACACGTTCTTGTGGATCGCGGTCGTGCTCACGCTGGTCACTGGCACGCAGTACTTGCTCGATGCCCGCCGCGTAGCCCGTCAACAGCTCGCGTGAGCCTGCGCTGCGAGGTCGTCGCCGTCGGCACCGAACTGCTGCTCGGTCAGGTCGTCGACACGAACTCCTCGTGGATCGGTGACAGCTCGCGCTCTCCGGCATCGACTCCCACTTCCAGACGAAGGTCGGCGACAATCGGGCCCGCATCGTGTCGGTGCTGCGGCTCGCCCTCGACCGCAGCGACGCGGTGATCGTCTGCGGAGGTCTCGGCCCGACGCACGACGACATCACCGCGAGAGTGCATCGCGGAGGTGATGGGTGTCGGGCTCGAACGAGACGAGGCGATCGCGGATCACATCCGCGAGATGTTCGAGAGCCGGGGCCGCAGGATGGCCGACAACAACCTGCGCCAGGCCGACGTTCCCGTCGGTGCCTCGATCATCCCGCAGCGCCGGGGTACCGCGCCCGGGCTGATCTGCCCCGTCGACGACAAGGTGATCTACGCGGTTCCGGGCGTGCCGCACGAGATGAAGGAGATGCTCGAGCGGGCGATCGTTCCCGATCTGCGCATTCGCTCCGGTGACACCGCTGTGATCGTCAGCCGGACGCTGCGGACGTGGGGAGAGAGCGAGTCCGGGCTGGCGGAGATCCTGGCGCCGCTGATCGAACGGCTCGACACCGCGGGCAATCCGACGCTGGCGTTCCTCGCGAGCGGCATCGAGGGTCTGAAGGTGCGGCTGACCGCGAAGGCGGGGTCCGAGGAAGCCGCGCGCGCCCTGCTTGCAGTGGAGGAGCTCGAGGCTGCGCGCGACCCTCGGGCGGCTCGTCTTCGGCACCGACGACGAGAACATGGAGAGCGCCGTGCTGTCGCTTCTGCGCTCGCAGGGCCGCACTCTGGCGCTTGCTGAGTCGGTCACGGGCGGCCTCGTCGCGGCGCGGCTCACCGCGGTGCCGGGCGCATCCGACGTCTTCCGGGGATCCGTCGTGTCGTACGCGACGGGAGTGAAGCAGCACATCCTCGGCGTGGCGGAGGGGCCCGTGGTGTCGGAGGAGGCCGCGATGGCGATGGCCGAGGGGGCGGGTCGCGTCATGGATGCCGACGTCGGCCTCGCACTCACCGGCGTCGCCGGCCCCACCGAGCAAGACGGTCAGCCCGTCGGCACCTTGTTCGTCGGACTGTGCATCGACGGCGCGGTCGAGGCGGCACACCTGCGCTTGCCGGGCGACCGCGATCAGATGCGGCAGTTCGCCACCATCTCGGCGCTCAACCTCCTGCGGTTGCGTCTGCTGGATCGGGTCGAGGTCGGCTGAGCGAGCGTCTCTTCGTCCGCGGTCTGGCCTCCCGACGAGGTGCTCGACGAGATCGAGTCACTCCCGCGCCCCGAGCTGCCCGGTGTGCGGTGGACGGGAAGGGCACAGTGGCATGTCACCCTCCGCTTCCTCGGCGAGGCCGACGAATCCGTGGTCCGCCAGGCGCTCGATGGCGTCGAGACGCCGGTCGTCGAGGCGCACCTCGGCCCCGAGGTGAGACGACTCGGGAGGGGCGTGCTGTGCATCCCCGTGTCAGGGCTCGACGCCGTGGCCGCAGCAGTCATCGGCGCGACGAGGTCGATCGGTCGCCCGCCCGAGCACCGCGACTTTCGCGGCCACCTCACGATGGCGCGCGTCGACGGGCGGGTGCCCCGAGTACCCGCAGGGATCGACTGTCGATGGACGGTTGCTACGTTCGCCCTCGTGCGTAGTCACCTGGGAGGCGGGCCGGCCCGCTACGAGACCGTGGCCACCTGGCCCTTGCAGCCATGACCGACGTCGCTGCGGACCCGCACGCGGCGGTGGTCGAGGCGTTGCGCGCGCACGGAGCCGAGTTCGAGGTCATGGACTGCGATCCAGACTTCGCGGACACGGCAGCGTTCTGCGAGCGGTACGGCATCGCACCCGACGAGTCGGCCAACACGATCCTCGTCGTCGGCAAGTCCGAGCCGAGGCGCTACGTCGCCTGCGTGGTGCTCGCCATGACACGACTCGACGTCAACGGCATCGTGCGCCAGCGGCTCGGCGTGAAGAAGGCGTCGTTTGCGTCGGCCGACGAGACACGCGAGCTCACCGGCATGCTCATCGGAGGAGTGACGCCGGTCGCGCTGCCCGACGAGATCCCGATCTGGGTCGACGCCGCGGTGATGAAGCCAGCGTCGATCGTGCTGGGCGGGGGCGACCGGTCGACGAAGCTGCGGATGACCCCGGCGACGCTTGCCGCGCTGACCGGGAGTCGAGGTCGTAGAGGATCTCGGGAAGCCGGTCGAGTCGCCCTAGAAGAACGTGCTCAGGTTTCGAGCGAGCAGCACGGTCTGATCGAGCAGGATCCAGCGCTTCGCGATCTTGAAGCTGTCGCCGTCGCGGCGCAGGGTGTCGCACCGCTTGCCCACCCAGGCGTCTTCCTCGGACTTCAACCGCGTGCGGTAGATGTGGAAGTTGGCCTCGACGTCCAGTTCGTCGCCGCGGTCGGCGACGATGCGCACGTTGTGGATCATGTGGCGAGTGCGCGACGGCGGATCTTCTGCCCACGAGGTGCCAGACAAGAACTTCAGTACGCGCCCGTTCAACAGCATCTTGTCGTCGTCGAAGTAGGCCATCTCGCCCGGCTTCGTGAACTCCTTGTCGAGCTCGCGCCGGTCGCGCGTGCGGCGGATCGGCATGAAGTAGTGGGTGTCGTCGGTGAACAGCTCGATCCAGTCGGCGTAGCGATGCTCGTCGAGGATGGCCGCTTCCTCGTAATAGAACTGCTCCACGTCGTCTTGCAGCAGCATCCTGGAGAGCCGCCGCGGGTCGACCATCGCTTCTTCGTCAACAGCCATCGCGTCGCTCCTCACAGAAAGTCGCCGGGAGTCGTGTTCTCCCGGAGCGTGTCCCAGTCGGTGCCCTTCATCCACTCGGCCCAGGCCGCGTAGGTCCACAGCTGAGCGTGCTCGTTGGTGCAGCCTTCGATGCGGGCGCGCCCGCGGTCGTCACGGATGATCTTGCCCCGCCCGAGATCCATGCAGAGGAGTTGCGGCATGCGGCGGCTCGCCAGTCCCCGCGTCTGCATCGTGCTCTGAGACCAGTTCTCACCGTCCTCCTGCTCGAGCAGTCCCGCTGGCCCGAAGATGTGATTGGTCACCATCAGGTTGACCTTGCGTGCCTCTTCGCTCGCGTCGGCATCCTCGAAGCTGTACCACCAGATCTCCGTCTGGTTCGGCGAGCGTGGGATGCGCAATGACAGCTGGTTGGTGCCCGTGATCCAGCTCGTGGGGAAGATGTTCGGGTGCCCACCTACCTGGGCGCCGATCGGCGACAGCACTTCGAGGACTTCGGGCTTTTCTCTCCAGGAGTGATCGATCAATCCGCCGGCATCACCCAAGCCCTTGGCGCTCGGGCCACCGATCGCGTGGCCGTATTCGGCGACGAAGGTCATCTCGTCGATGCCGCTACCGCCGAGGCCGGCGGGAATCGGAAGATCGTCGCCCTGCGTCGTCTTTGCGCCGCCGACGTCGACCACGACGTCCGGCGACGGCGGGATGATGCCTGACGCCATCGCCGACATGTGCGTGACCTGTGGGTGATACCAGTCGAACAGGTTGTCGACGGCGAACTTCCAGTTGCAGTCGATCAAGAATTTTTGGATGCCCGGAATCACCCTCATGTTCCCGCGCATGGCGAGGAGATCGATGCCGAGGCGACCCGTGGGTGCCGAGGTAGTCCTCGAGCGGTGGTGCGGTTGGGTCCATGGTGGCGAAGACGAAACCGTGATAACTGGCGATCTGCGCGACCTGACCGAGGCCGTGTTGGGTCATGTCGAGATCGCCCTTGTAGAAGCGGTCGAGTCCCGGAACGCCGATCAGGTTGCCGGCGAGGTCGTAGGACCACCCGTGATACGTGCACATGAAGACCTTGGTGTTGCCCTCGTCGGCGCGGCACACCGCGTTTCCGCGGTGCGCGCAGGTGTTGAGCAGACCCTTGATCGTGCCGTCCTTCTGACGGACCGCGAGGACGTTGTCGAGACCAACCGGCGTCTCGAAGAAGTCCCCGGCCTTGGGGACCTGAGACTCGTGGCAAAGGAACTGCCAGGCCCGGCCGAAGATGAGCTCCATCTCGGCGTCGAAGATCTCCTGGTCGCTGAAGATCCTCCGATCGATCTCACCTCTCTCGACAGAGACGAGGCCATCGACGGAGAAGGTTTCGGTGATCGCCATGACCGCAGGATCCCACGCCCGCGGCCGGGCGCGCGTCGCCCGTTCCGTCAGGGGGGAAAGCGTCAGCGGTAGGGCCGCTTGGCGGTGTTCTCCTTGCCGTCCTCCCAGCGCTCCCAGTGCAAGACCTCTGAGAGCGGGCGTCGGGTCGTCGGCCCGTACCGCTCCTTGTCGGGGTAGCCGAGGGGGATGAAGGCGACAGGCTCGACGTCCTCGGGGATGGCGAGCGCCTTCTTCGTGGCTTCGACTGAGGGACCGCCGAGGAGTCCGGTCAGCACCGCGCCGAGGCCGAGGCCTCTTGCCGCGAGGAGAAGGTTCTGGACGGCGGGGAAGATCGATCCGTACGCGCCCGGGCCGGGCATCGTGCTGCACACCGCGATCCAGACGGGGATGTCGTCGAGGTGGTCGACCATCACCTTGAGCTTCGGGAAGGGAGGCGGGTCGCCCGGCTGTGCGCGGCCGAGGGCAGCTTGGTACATGCCGTCGAAGGTGCGCCGGGCGATGGAGGCCAGCTCTGCTCGCGTCTCGGTGTCGCGCACCACGATGAAGGCCCACGGCTGGCTGTTGCCTCCGCTCGGTGCCTTCGTGGCGGCCTCGACAACCTTCTCGATGAGCTCGTCGGGAACGGGGTCTGGCTTGAAGCTGCGGATCGCGCGTTGGGAGTAGATCGCCTCGAACAGCCCGATGTCGCTCATCGACATACTGAACGGCCCGCGGGGAGAAGGGTCAACGGGTGAGTGCCATCCCTCAGAACGACATGGCTCGTCCCCTGGCGCTCATGCGGCAGAGTCCACGCATGGCGCTCTCGTCCGATGACCTCGCTGGTCTCGTCGACCTCGACCGCGGCACTGTCGCAGGGCGCGCGTTCACCGACGACGACATCTATGAGATCGAGCTCGAGCGCGTCTTCGCACGCGCGTGGTGCTTCCTCTGTGACACCGACAGCGTGCCGGACCCCGGCGACTTCGTGAGCACCTTCACCGGGGAGGACCCCGTCGCCATCGTGCGTCAGAACGATCGCACGCTCAGAGCGATGCTGAACTCCTGCCGCCACCGGGGCCTGCAGGTGTGCGGTCCGTCGGGACAGGCGGCGCAGCTGACCTGCGGGTACCACGGATGGGTCTATGACCTCGACGGCCGGCTCGTCGGCGTCACCGGCGGCGACGAGCAGTTCTCGCAGTGGGCGGCGCGCAACCGGGACCTCGGCCTGGTGCCGGTGACACGCACCGACGAGATCGGCCATCTGCTGTTCTGCAGCTGGGACGCCGAGTGGGCACCCGTCGCTGATGACGAGCACGCGACCCTCTCGGCCGCCATTCACGAGGTCCGCCAGGGCTTCGCACTGCTACGGCATTCCCGACCGGCGCGAGTGGACGTGAACTGGAAGGTTGCCCTGGAGGCGTTGGTCGGGATCGCTGCGGTCGAAGGTGGCGTCACGCTGTTTCCTGCGTTCGCGGCGCTCCCGTCACGCGACGTGGTGATTTCCATCCTTCCGAAAGGCCCGACAGCGTGCGAGCTGTCGCTGTCGTCGCCGTCGGCTCTGTCGGACGAAGCGACAAAGGCGCTGCGCGTCGCGATCGACACACGACTGGAACCTGAGGGTCCGCGTGCCGTCCCGCTCCGTTTGAAGTCACATGCCGCCGCCGCCAGATGTCCCGATGACGAGCCGATTCCGCACGGGCCTCCTCGACATCTCGATGAGCGCGCGACGGCGGAGGTGTACCGGCGATGGCTCGCGCACGTCACTGACGAGACGCCCCTGACTGGATTGGTTGCCGGCTAACCGCTCTGCTGGCGATTCCGTTCAGTAGAACGCGACCGTGGCACTGTCTCGCACAGCGGTACAGAGTCAGGCGGTCGGCAGCCATCTTGGGGGGCATGAAGGCGTGAGCTCGACCGCGATCGAGGTCAAGGGGATGAGCGTGCGCTATGGCACCCTCACCGTGCTCGGCGACTTCGATTTCGTCGCACCCGAACGCACCGTGACCGCGGTGATCGGACCGAACGGTTCGGGCAAGACGACGTTCCTGAACGCCCTCACGGGCGCGGTGCCATACCAGACCGGACGAGTCACATTCTCGGTACCCCGATCGAGCGGGCGACACCCGGCCTCATGCATCGAATGGGCCTGAGTCGCACGTTTCAGAACCTCGATCTCATGGACGACCTCAGTGTCGAGGACAACGTGAAGCTGGGCGCGGCATGCCGCTCGGCGTCGTCGCTGATCGAGGCCGCACTCGCGCTCCCGAGGTCGTTCAGGGAGACACGAGAGCGCACCGCGAGCGCCCGAGCCGCGCTCGCTCAGCTCGACATCTCCGCACTTGGCGCGGTGAAGGTGAGCGAGCTCTCGTACGGCATGCGCCGCCGCGTCGAAGTCGCTCGTGCGCTTGCGAGCTCACCGATGGTGCTCTTGCTCGACGAGCCCACGGCGGGGATGGGGCCCAACGAAAGCGCGGAGTTCGCGGCGCTCGTGCTCCATCTGCGCGACGAGCTCGGTCTGACCGTCGTGCTCATCGAACACGACATGTCCGTCGTGAGGGCGACAGCCGAGCAGGTGTACGTGCTCTCCGCCGGGCGCGACATCGCGAACGGTCCCGCCGCGGCCGTCCTCGACCAGGCCGAGGTCAAGCGTGTGTATCTCGGAGACTTCGAGGTGGCCAGTGCTTGAGGTCGAGGACCTGTCGATGTCCTACGGACCGATCGACGTGGTCCACCACCTCTGTCTGACTGTCAATGCAGGCGAGATCGTCACGATCCTCGGCCGCAACGGCGCGGGCAAGACGACCACGCTCAACGGCATCACCGGGGTGGTGAAGCCGAAGGGCGGAACGATCACCCTCGACGGTCGTGTGCTCTCGAAGCAGAAGGTGAGCGACATCGCCCGCCTCGGGGTCGCCTACGTGCCAGAAGGCCGTGGCGTGTTTCCCGGCCTCACTGTGTGGGAGAACCTCGCGTCCGCGGCATACGGACACGGGTTGAAGCGGCGAGCGGCCACCGCCGAGATCACGAGGGCCGCCTCGTACTTCCCCGCCCTCGAGTCGCGCATGAAGCAACGCGCGGGAACGATGTCGGGAGGCGAGCAGCAGATGTTGGCGCTCGCGCGAGCGCTCGTGTCGAGTCCCCGGTTGTTGCTCATCGACGAGCCGGGCCTGGGACTGTCGCCGATCCTGGTTTCGAAGCTGTACGAGCACCTCGTCCGGCTCAACAAGGAAGGTCTCAGCATCCTTCTCGTGGAGCAGTACGTGGATCTGGCGATCAACACCGCGTCGCGCGCCTATGTCCTCGAGAAGGGCCGCGTCGCGCATCAAGGCGCATGCGAAGACATCAAGCAGAGCAAGGAGCTGGTCAGCGCTTACATCGGCTGACCCCAACCACGGGGGGAACATTGCGTACGAAACGTCCAGCACGACGCATCGCTCGACGAGGCGTTGCCATCGGATCGGTGCTGCTGTCGTTCACACTCATCGCCGCGAGCTGCGGTGACGACAGTGACAGTGACGGTGACGCGGCGGCGACCACGGCGGCGGCGGCGGCGACCACCGCAGCCGGAGCCGCGACAACCGGTGCGGCCGGCGCGACGAGCTCGATCGACCCGACGACACTCGAGAACGGCCAAGGCGTCACCGACGACACGATCACGATCGGCGTGACGATGGACCAGTCGGGCCCGTTCGCGATCCTGTCCGCCGGCATCAAGGCGGGCTTCGACGCGAAGATCGCGCATCTCAACAGCCAGGGCGGCGTGCTCGGCCGGCAGATCGAGCTGATCTACTACGACGACAAGAGCGACCCCGCACAGGTGCTGCAGAACTTCAAGCGCCTCTGGGAGCAGGACAAGGTGCTCGGCATCTACGTGGCGAACATCGTGGGCCCGCCGCTCGACTACGTCGCCCAGCAGAACGTGGTCACCACGCTGCTCGGCGGGCCGCCGGCGGTCTTCTCCTCGAAGTATCCGTCGGTGATCCCGACCGGCTCGATCACCCCGGCGTGGAACGCCCAGTCCTCCTTCGCGGCACTCGCGGAAGCGGGAGCGGTGGCGAAGGTGGTCGCGGTGACCTACCTGCCGTTCGAGGAGCCGGTGCTCGACTTCATCGAGAACTACTGGAAGGAGCTCGGCGCCGAGACGGTGATCATGGATCCGTGGCCAGGCGGACCCGCTGACCCGTGTGACGCGCTCGTTCTGAAGTACAAGGACGCGGGCGTGGAGTACTGGGACATGCACGCGACGAACTTCCTGAGCTGCATCCCCGCGCAGGTCCAGGCCGGATGGTCGCCGCCGCTCGGCCAGGGTGGCCCGAGCACGAGCTCGCTCGATCTCTCGACCTTCATCGGGAAGCCGATGGCCGATCTCGGCGTCATCGCGGGAGCCCCCACGACGCAGTCGGACGGCAGCCCGGTGCACACCTCGCCGACTCCGGCGACCCAGGAGTACGTCGACTCGATGAACGAGTACGCGGCGGAGTTCACGGGCTCGCACGACATCAACGACTGGGTCCCCCAGCTCGCCTACATGGGCGGCACCTGGTTCAACGACGCCATCGTCGGCTCCGCGCAGATCACTGGCGGGATCTCGCCCGAGGGTCTCCTCGAATGGGCCCACACCGTGAAGGACTGGGACCCGGGTCTGGCCGAGCCCGTCAAGAGCATGGCTCCCGACTGCAAGACCGGGAACGACTCGACGGTCTGGGGCAAGTGGACGTGGGACGAGGCCAATCAGCGTCTCAAGATGGTGCCGTTCGCTCCCAAGCCCGGGGAGCCGATGGTCAACAACGACTGGCTCGGCGTGGACGAGTGCTACCTGACCGAGATGGCCGACCAGTTCTTCTCGTAGTCGACCCGTAGTCGAGCGGCCTGGGTGGGAACTTCCCCCACCATCCCCCCACCCAGGCCGCTCCCTAGTCACCGAGAGTCACATGAACGTCGAGCTCTACAAGGCAGCCATCGTCAGCGGGATCGCGGTCGGCGGCACCTACGCGCTCGTTGCCGTCGGCATCACCCAGATCTTCTCGGTCACCCGCGTCCTGAACTTCGCGCACGCCGGATTCACCTTGTGGGGCGCGTACCTCTACGGGCAGTTCACCTACGAGTGGGGATGGCCGGTGGGCTGGTCCGCGATCCTGACGATCGCCATCGTCGGGGTGATGGGCCTTGCGTCGGAGCTGTTGGTGTTCCGATACGCGAGCAGAGCGACGCCGGTGAACCGGATCATCCTCACGTTCGGCCTCTTCTTGCTCCTGGCCGCGGTCGCTGCCCGCATCTGGGGATTCGAGGTGAAGGCCGCGGTGCCACTGTTCCCTTCGGGCAGCTTCTCGGTGCTCGGCACGAACGTGAGCTGGCAACAGCTCGCGAACCTCTGCGCCGTCCTCTTCGTCGTCGTCGGGATGGGCGCGTTCCTGCGCTTCACCCGACTCGGGTTGCAGACCCGCGCAATGGCCGAGGACAACACGATCGCCGAGATGATGGCCATCTCGAAGGGTCGGATCGGCCTCCTCAACTGGGGCCTTGCCGCGATGGTGGGTGGCATGGCCGGCGTGCTGGCCGCCTCCCTCCAGCCGTTCACGGGGCCGGTGTTCCTGCAGTACTTCCTGATCGCCCTGACCGCCACCCTGGTGGGTGGGCTCCGGTCGTTGTCGGCTGACCGCGGTCGGGGGTCTCGCGATCGGCGTCATCTTGAGCGTCACGCAGGTCGCGAGCAGCACGATCGGGATGGGCACGCTCGTCGTGTTCCTCGGCGTCGTGGCGCTCGTGTTGCTGCGGAAGCACTGGCCATCCGAGCTGTCCAAGATCGGTTGGTCCCGGCCACAGATCAGCGGCCCGAACCCGGGGTGGATGGTTGCGCGGTTCGTCCTCCTCGCCGGCTGGCTCTGGATGATCATCGCGATCTACCGCACCGACTTCTGGGGGCTGACTGGCGCGCTCGTGCTTGTCTACACCGTCGCGGTGTTCTCGCTCGTGCCGCTCATCGGATGGACCGGGCAGGTGAGCCTGGCGCAGGGTGGCTTCATGGCGATCGGTGCGCTCGCCATGAACGAGGCGTACACCTACCACCAGCTGCCGATGGCAGTCGCGGTACTGGTCGCGATCCTCGCCGGCGCGGTCGGCGGCGCCCTTGTCGGGCTCATCTGCTACCGGTTGTCGTTTCGTCCAGACCGCGATCGTGACGCTGGCCTTCACCGGTGTCGTCACCCAGTGGTTCATGTACAACGATTGGTTCCACGCGCCGTCGGCTCGGGTCAGCATGCTCGTGCCTTCGTTCCTCGACTCAGGGCGCAGTCTGTTCGTCGGCTTTGCGGTCGTCACGATCATCGTGATGATCGTGCTGCGCAACGTGCGCCGGTCGCAGTGGGGGATCTCGTTCATCGGCGTGCGCACGGCGCCGAACATGGCCAAGCACTTCGGCCTCAACCCGCCGGTCGTGCGCATCATGGCGTTCACCCTGTCGGGCTCGATCGCGGCGGTCGCCGGCGTCCTGTACATCGCCCTCATCGGCATCGCCGATCCGTCCTCGTTCGGTGTCGGGCTCTCTCCAGGTGCTCCTGTACGGCGTCGCAAGCGGTGTCGGGAGCCTCGTCGGCCCGCTCATCGGACCGATCGCCTTCCTCGCGATCCCGCAGGCGCTGCAACCTGTCGCAGTACGGCTCGACCGTGTGGCCCGACATCCTCGGTGGCCTCGCGATCATCCAGCTCATGGCGACGCGGCCCGACGGGATGCTGAGCATCCTCCGGCGCCCGCCGCACCTACCCGAGACGCGTGGTCCAGCGTGCCCTGCATCAGGTCACGTCGTTCATTCCTTTCGTCAGCCACGGCGGGCCCGGAGCGCCGGCCCCGCCGCCGGAGGCGTCCGCGGACTACGACGAAGGCACTGAGGAACAAGCCGAACCGGAGGAACGCGACGCCCGGCTCACGCGAGAGGAGATCACACCATGTCGACCGCGTCGTCGTCCGCGTGCCGATGAGGGGCTCATCGATCGTCGGATCTTCTCCGACCCGACGATCTACGAGCAGGAGCTCGAGCAGGTCTTCGCTCGCTGTTGGTTGTTCCTGTGCCACGAGTCGCAGATCCCGCAGCCGGTGACTTCTTCTCGACGACCATGGGCGAGGACCCGATCCTCGTGGTGCGCCAGAAAGACGGGTCGGTGGGCGCCTACCTGAACTCGTGCCGCCACCGAGGCATGAAGGTGTGTCGCGCCGACTTCGGCAACACGAAGGGCTTCACCTGCACGTATCACGGCTGGAGCTACGGCATCGACGGCGCGCTGGTCTCCGTCCCGAACCTCGAGGACGGGTATTACAACGAGCTCGACACCGAGCAGTGGGGGCTCGTGCCGGTCACGCAGGTCGACAGCTACAAGGGCCTCGTCTTCGCGACGTGGGACTCCACGACGCCGCCGCTGCTCGAGTACATCGGCGATTTCCGCTTCTACCTCGACGCGATGTTCGACCGCGACGAAGCGGGCACCGAGGTCATCGGCGGCGTCCACAAGTGGATGTTCAAGGGGAACTGGAAGTTCGCGGCCGAACAGTTCTGCTCGGACATGTACCACGCACCGATCAGCCACGCGTTCCGCGATCATGTCGATGGCGGGCGCGGCCGAGCTCACTCCTGAAGAAGCCGCGGACACCTGGACTCCGGGCGGGCGTCAGTTCACCTCGGCATCCGGACACGGCACCGGCTTCTTCATCAGCCCCATGGAGCGAAACGGCGGCGTGCGGTTCATGGACAAGACGCAGCGCGACTATTACGTCAGCAGTCAGGCTCGGTATCGAGAACGGCTCGGGCAAGCGCGAGTGCAAGGCCCGATGAACGCGGCACGCCACGCTGTTCCCGACCTTCTCCTACCTTCCCGGCACGAACACTCTTCGGGTGTGGCATCCCCGCGGCCCCGAGACGATGGAGGTGTACTCCTGGATCGTCGTCGAGAAGTCGATGCCGCCGGAAGTGAAGGAGGCGCAGCGACTTTTCACGCAACGCACGTTCTCACCGTCTGGTCTCCTCGAGCAGGACGACGGCGAGAACTGGGGCGAGATCCAGAAGGTGCTCAAGGGCACGGTGCAGAAGCGGTACGCGTTCAACTACCAGATGGGTCTCGGGCACGAGCGCGAAGACGTCGAGGGCTATCCGGGACGCCTGAGCTATGTGATGAGCGAAGGCGCCGCACGGGGCTTCTACCGGCGCTACGCACAGCTGATGGACGCCGACGTCTTCCCGAGCGAGCTCCCGGAGCGTCCCGAGACTTCCGCCACCGAGCTCACGCCGATGCCTGAGCCCGCGGCGCCCCAGGCCGCAACGATGCAGCAGCGATCGCTCGGCACTTCAGGTCTCTCGGTTTCGGTCGTCGGCCTCGGAGGAAACACGTTCGGACCGCCCCGCATCGACGAGGAGACGACGGTCAGGGTGATTCATGCCGCCCTCGACCTCGGCATCAACTTCGTCGACACGGCGATCGTCTACGGACAGGGCGAATCCGAGCGCTACATCGCGACCGCGTTGAAGGACCGCCGCGACGAGATGGTGCTCGCGACGAAGTTCCATTTCATGGGCCTCGGCGCCGAGAAGCCTGCCGACCGCATCCGGAGCCAGGTCGACGAGAGCTTGCAGAAACTCGGCACTGATCGCATCGACCTCTACCAGCTGCACATGCCGGCGCCGGAGGTTCCGGCTTCGGACATCCTGGGCACGCTGTCCGAGCTGGTCGCCGAAGGCAAGGTGCTCGCCATCGGCTGTTCGAACTACACGTCTTGGCGCCTCGTCGAGTCGTGGACGAGGCCAAGCGTCTCGGCCTGTTGCCATTCGCCACCATTCAGAACCACTACAGCCTGCTGAACCGCCAGTGCGAGCAGGAGCTCGTCTCGGCGTGCCGTGCCTACGACGTCGGCCTGATCCCGTACCACCCTCTCGCCGGTGGCGTCTTGACCGGCAAGTACCGCAAGGGCGAGCCGCCGCCCCCCGGGACCCGTGGCGCTGCCGGCAGCCCGATCGTCAGCAAGATGAGCAGCGATCAGAACCTGGCGATCGTGACCGCGCTCTCGAGGAGTACGCCGCGACCGACGGTCCACACGATCGGTGAGCAGCCTCGTGATCGCCTGGCTGGTGGCGAATGACGTCGTGACGTCGGTGATCGTGGGCGTGAGCAACGTCGAGCAGCTCGAGGCCAACGCCGCGGGGGAGGTTCGTGGGAGCTCACCGAGGCCGAGAAGGCTGAGGTCGACCGCATGCCGCCGACCGGCCTCGAGGAACCCGTCGAGCCCGCCGTGCGCCGACCCCCCCCGGGGCGTTCTCGCGCGAGTAACCGGCCATGAATGGCCGGTTACTGAACAGGAAGGGCGGGAAGTGACGCTCAGGGCAGGGTCAGCGCCTCCGGCGGCCTGCACCGGCGTGTCGATCGGGAACGAGTCGGTCGTCATGAGCTGCACGTAACGGCGATAGAACCCCCGCACGGCGCCTTCGCTCATCACGTAGCGGTGTTCCCCGGATACCGGGATGCTCGTCGTGCGTGTGGCCGAGGCCCATCTGGTAGTTGAAGTCGTAGCGCTTCTGCACCGCGCCCCGCAGTACGTTCTGATCTCGCCCCAGTTCTCGCCGTCGTCCTGCTCGAGCAAGCCGCTCGGCGAAAACGTGCGGATCGTCTGCAGCCGCTGCGCTTCACGAGCCTCGGGCGGCATCGCCTTGTCGACGAGGATCCACGTGAGACATCCACTAGGCCGGGCCGCTGGTATGCCACATGCGCAACTTGTGTTCGTCGTCGGCAAGTAGGAGAAGTGGGGAAAGCGCCTGGCGTAGAGCTCACCGGCCCTTTCACTCGCGTGTCGCCGAGGCGATCGCGGGATCACCGGGTCGGCGTCCTTGTAGTACTCCTTCAACGCCTTGGGGAACGAGCCGCGGAAGCCGTTTCCGTAGTCTGTGAAGAACCCGTTGCCGTGGCCGAGCGCTGACGTGAACTGGCGGCCGGTCAATGCACCCGGGTCCGACATGCTCGCGTATCTCTTCGGCGCTCAACTCCGCGCCCTGCATCATCGCCATGAGCGCCGATGCGTGGCTGATGGGGGCGTGGTACATGTCCGAGCAGAACTGCTCGGCTGCGAGCTTCCAGTTCCCCTTGAACATCCACTTGTGCACGCCGCCGATCACCTCGGTGCCGCCGGGCATGCGGTCGAACATCGCGTCGAAGTACCACTTGAAGTCGCCGATGTAGTCGAGCAGGGGCGGACAGCTCGACTCCCATGTCGCGAACACGAGGTCTTTGTAGGTGTCGAGCTTGGTGACGGGGATCGATCCCCAGTTCTCGACATCGAGCTCGTTGTAGTACCCGTCTCCGAGGTTCGGGACCGACACAAGGGCGCCGTCGATGCCGTAGGCCCACCCGCGAGAGGTGCAGGTGAAGCCCTTGCTGTTCCCGAAGTCGGCCCGGCAAACCTTCATGCCCCGATGGCGACACGAGTTGAGATAGGCGCCGATCGATCCGTCCTTCTTCCGACGCACGACCAGAATCGGATCCTCACCCATCGTCGTGGCGAAGAAGTCGCCTGGATTCGGGATCTGCGACTCGTGGCACAGGAACAACCAACAGCGAGCGAAGATCTGCTCCAGCTCGTCCTCGTAGATCGCCTGATCGGAGAACACCCGCCGGCTGATGAGGCCCTCATCGGGTCGTACGAGCGTTGCGACGTTGGGGGGACACCGGCACCCTCCCACTCTCGGTGGCACGTCCAGTGTTCGATCCGCCCGCTGGCGCGGCAACGGGAGGTTCCGCCAGATGGACTGCCGCAGTGGATCCCGGAGCCGAAACTGCGGATACTGAGCCCAGACCAGAGGGGGACGTCGGATGGCAGGTGCGAACGGTCAGCGCAGCGGGCGATCGTCGATCTCGTCGCTGGTCCGCGGAGACGAGGGCCTGATCGATCGCCGGATCTTCTCGGATCACGACATCTATGAGCAGGAGCTCGAGCAGTTGTTCGCTCGGTGCTGGCTCTTCCTCGCTCACGAGAGCCAGATCCCCCAACCCGGAGACTTCTTCTCCACCCACCATGGGGGAGATCCGCGTCCTGGTCGTGCGCCAGAAGGACGGCAGCGTCGGCGTGTACCTGAACTCCTGCCGGCATCGCGGGCATGAAGGTGTGCCGGGCCGACTTCGGGAACAGCAAGGGTTTCACCTGCACCTACCACGGCTGGTCCTACGGCATCGATGGGAGCGCTCGTCTCGGTGCCGAACCTCGACGACGGCTACTACAACGAGCTCGATGTCGCCGAGTGGGGTCTCGTGCCGGTCACCCAGGTCGAGTCGTACAAGGGCTTCGTGTTCGCGACCTGGGATCCGACGACGCCGCCGCTCGAGGAGTACCTGGGCGGCTACAAGTTCTACTTCGACGCGTTCTGCGACCGGATGCCCGGCGGCACCGAGGTCATCGGTGGATTGCACAAGTGGATGTTCAAGGGCAACTGGAAGTTCGCCGCCGAGCAGTTCTGCTCTGACAACTACCACGCCCCCATCAGCCACGCCTCCGCGTTCATGGCGATGATGATGCACCTCTCGCCGGAGGAGATGGCCGAGGCGGCCGCCGCGATCCAGCACATCGACGGGCTGCAGTACAGCGATCCGAACGGGCACGGCACCGGCTTTCTCGTCGAGGACTTTCTCAACAGCTTCTTCACGAAGACACTCCCGCCGGAGCTGCTCGAGTACTACCGAGACAACATGCCGAAGATGGTCGAGCACCTCGGCGAGGCTCGTGCGAACGGCCCCGTCACCGCGCACGCCACGATCTTCCCGAACTGCTCGTTCCTGCCGACGACCAACACACTCCGGGTGTGGCATCCACGCTGGGCCCGACCAGATGGAGGTCTACGCGTGGATCCTCGTCGACAAGGCGATGCCCGACGAGGTCAAGAACGCCCAGCGACTGCAGACGATCCGGACGTTCTCGCCGAGTGGGTTGCTCGAGCAGGACGATGGGGAGAACTGGGGCGAGATCCAGAAGGTGCTGAAGGGCACCGTGCAGAAGCGGTACGCGTTCAACTACCAGATGGGACTCGGCCACTCCCGTTCCGACGATCGTTACCCAGGTGATCTCGGATATGTGATCGGCGAGAAGGCGTCTCGCGGGTTCTACCGCCGGTACGCGCGAAGCTGATGGACAGCGACGTGTGGCCCAGTGATGCCCCCGTCGCGAACGAGCAACCAGCGATGGCGAAATAAGTGGCCGAGGAGAGGGAGCGACGACTGTGCCGTTGACGGAAGAAGGCATCATCGAGGTCGAAGGGATGATGAGTCGCTGGGTGCGGCTCTCGACCGGGGCCAAGGCCCACTACGTGACGTCCGGCGAGTCGGGACCAGCCGTCGTGCTCCTGCACGGCGGCATCATCGGCTCGTCGGGGACTGCCGGGTGGCGGTTCATGGCGCCGTTCCTGGGTGCGAACGGGTTCCGGGTGTACTGCCCGGACATGCCCGCGTTCGGGCTGACGGAGGACCCCGAGGATGCGTACGCCCACGGGGAGGGTGGCCACGCCGACTTCGTGCACGACTTTGCGAACGCGGTGTGCATCGACCAGTTCCACATCTCTGGCAATTCGATGGGGTGCTCGAACGCAGTGAATTACGTGACGGCCCATCCCGAGCGGATCCTGAGCTACGCGCTCATCGCCGGCGGGGTCGGCGACATCGTCGATGGGACAGATGATGGCCGCCGATCCCCGCCCGCCGGGGGAGCGCCCGAACATCCAGCAGTTCGACGGCACGCCCGACTCGATGCGCACGATGATGGAAGCGATCATCTACCAGCGGCGGCGCGATCAGCGACGACCTCATCACGATGCGCACCGCGGCAGCGAACGGCACCGCGATGCCTACACGAAGCGGATGCAGATGATGATGGCCGAGAACGGCCCCGGTGGGATCCCAACGTCAACCGGGCCGCTCGCATGAGCACCAAGGGCCGGTTCGACAAGATGACGATTCCCGGGATCTACCTGTACGGGCGCCAGGACGTGCTGAGCCCGGTCGAGAACGGCTACCTCCAGGAGGACGTGCTTCCCGAACATCCAGTTCTTCTACCCGGACGAGACTGCGGCCACCAGGGCCAGACCGACCAGCCGGACATGTTCAACCAGGTCTTCCTCGAGTTCTTCCGCGACGGCAAGGTGTCGTGGGAGACCGCGCAGACCGCCGGCATCTCCGATCGCCGGCCCCCCAATCCGGACCTCGTCGCCGTGCCCGTGGGCGTCACGGCCTGATCGCCGCAAGGAGCGAGAGATGTCCATCGACCAGGACGCCCCCGCGATTCCGAGAGTCGTGCTCGAAGTCGACGCCGGGCTGCAGTTCGAGATCGAGCAGTTCCTCTACCTCGAGGCGAGGTTGCTCGACGACCGCCGCTTTGACGACTGGCTGCTGCTCTTCGCCGACGACATCCACTATTGGATGCCGACCCGCTACAACCGGCTGGGCCGCGAGCTCGACAAGGAGATCGCAGGGCCAGGCGAAGTCGCGAACTTCGACGAGGACAAGCGGTCACTCGGCCAACGTGTGTTTCGCATCAACACCGGGATGGCGTGGGCGGAAGACCCGCCGTCGCGTACTCGTCACCTTGTCTGCAACGTGTGGGTTCGCCCTGCGGAGACCGCCGAGGAGTACGAGGTGCAGTCGGCCTTCTTGACCTATCGAAACCGCGGTGACACCGAAGTCGACGTGTGGGCGGGTCGGCGCGACGACCTGCTTCGTCGCGTCGGGGCGGGCACCTGGCAGATCGCACGTCGCAAGATCACCATCGACCAGTCGACCATCTTGTCGAAGAACCTCAGCGTCTTCTTCTAGGAGGAACTCTCACCATGTCGTCAGTGAACGCACTCGCATACGTCGGCATCACCGCCTCTGACCTCGATGCCTGGAAGACCTACGCGACCGAGGTGCTGGGGCTGCAGGTACGTCCCGACTCGACCGACGAGCTGTTGAAGCTGCGTATGGACGACCGGGTGTATCGCTTCTTCGTCGAGAAGGGCGAGCCCGGGGTCTCGACGCTGGGGTTCGAGGTGAACAGCCGAGGAGCGCTCGAGGAGCTGGCCGCCAAGGTCGAAGCCAGCGGAGCGGCCGTGAAGGAAGAACTCGAGCCTGGCCGCCGCTCGCGACGTCGTCGCGCTCTTCGTGACGTCGGATCCCGGTGGCAACACCGTCGAGCTCTCGTACGGCCAGCGCATCGACC
This sequence comes from uncultured Acidimicrobiales bacterium, assembly GCA_963747215.1. Classification (GTDB taxonomy): domain Bacteria; phylum Actinomycetota; class Acidimicrobiia; order Acidimicrobiales; family DATKAS01; genus DATKAS01. Next base: position 29,761 of record CAVVET010000041.1, on the reverse strand, counting down.
ACGACGCGTTCGTATCCCCGAAGGGTCACCGGTTCGTCACGGGTGACATGGGTTTCGGGCACGCCTTCTTGATCGTGCCCGACCAGCAGGAGGCCTACGACTTCTACGTGAACACCCTCGGCTTCCGCGAGAGCGACACCATCGCCATCATGCCGGGACTCGTCGGCCAGTTCTTGCACTGCAACCCGAGGCACCACACGATCGTGTTCGCCTCGGTGCCGGGCATGAACATCAACGGCGTGCAGCACCTGATGGTCGAGGTCGACTCGCTCGATTCGGTGGGCCGCGCCTACGACGTCGTCGACGCAGGCGTGGCGCCAGCGAGCACGTCGATCGGCATGCACACGAACGACCACATGATCTCGTTCTACATGCAGACGCCGTCCGGCTTCGACATCGAATTCGGTACCGCGGGACGCCTGATCGACGACTCGGTCTGGTCGGTCGGTCACTACGACGCGGCCAGGCTACTGGGGCCACAAGCGGTTGCGCGAGATGCCCGTCCCGTAGAGGGTGCCGAGTCCGACTACCACTCCACTGACGCACGGGCGTGTCCTGGCCGTTCTGGCCGGGGTCATGCTGGGCATGTTCCTGGCGGCCATCGACCAAGCCATCGTCGCCACCGCGCTCCCGACGATCGGTGGCGAGCTGGGCGGCATCGGGAATCTGTCGTGGGTCGTCACCGCATACCTGCTGACCGCAACGGCGGCGACGCCGGTCTTCGGCAAGCTCGGCGACCTCTATGGCCGCCGAGTGATGTTCCAGATCGCCATCGTCACGTTCGTCTTCGGCTCTGCCCTGTCGCGCGACGGCGACGACGTTGTGGGCCCTGGTCGCCTACCGCGGTCTGCAGGGCATCGGCGCCGGCGGGCTCATGAGCCTCACCTGGGCCATCGTCGGCGACGTCGTACCGCCTCGGGAGCGTGGCCGCTACCAGGGGTACCTGTCGGCGGTCTTCGCCACCGCGAGCGTCGCCGGTCCGTTGCTCGGCGGGCTCTTCGTCGACCACCTGTCGTGGCGGTGGGTGTTCACGATCAACATCCCGTTCGGGATCCTCGCACTCGTCGTGACCACGATCTCGCTTCGAGTCCCGTTCACTCCCCGCAAGCACCGCATCGACATCGGCGGCGCGCTCCTGCTCGTTGCGGCAGTGACGTGCGCACTGCTCGTCGCCGTGTGGGGCGGTGAAGAGTACGCGTGGATCTCCGCTCCGATCCTGGTGCTCGCGCTCGCATGGGCGGTGCTCGGCTCGTTGTTCGTGGCCCAAGAGCGGCGGGCGGCCGAGCCGATCCTGCCGCTTCGGCTCTTCGGCGACCGGACGTTCGTGCTCGCCGTCGCGATCAGCACGGTGGTCGGAATCGCGATCTTCGGACTCGTCGTCTACATGCCCCTTTACTTCCAGGTCGTGCGGGGTGCGAGCCCTACGGTCTCGGGACTGCTCGACCCCGCCCTTGCTCATCGGCATCTTCGTTCTTTCGCTCATCTCCGGACGAGTGATCACGCGGCTCGGTCGGTATCGCGTCTTTCCGATCGTGGGGACTTTGTGCATGGCGGTCGGACTGGCCACGCTGTCGGTCTCGGTGGTCGGAGGCTCTCGGTTCGCGATCTCGGCGTCGCTCGCGTCATCGGGGGCGGTCTGGGCCTCTCGATGCACGTGATGATGCTGGCGGCACAGAACGCTGTCGACCGGCGTGACCTCGGCGCGACGAGCTCGGCGGTCGTGTGCTGCCGGTCGCTCGGCAGCGTCTTCGGCGTCGCCTACTTCAGCGCGTTCCTGAACGCTCGCGTCGCGTTGTATCTCTCGGACCTCGAATCCGTCCCGGGCGCCGCGGAAGCGATCGACGCCGCGCTGCATGGCAACCCGAAGGATGTGCAGGCCCTGTCGGACGACGCACGTGAAGGGATCGTCGAGGCGTTCGCCCACGCATACCAGACCACTCTGCGGTGGTGCGTCCCGATCGCCGTCGTTGCAGTGATCCTGGCGCTGCGCATGCGCGACGTTCCCCTTCCGCGAGACCCTCGACGACGAGCTCGCTCTCGACCCCGCGCTTGCTGCTCCCGCTGCCCTCTGAGCCGCTTTCCGTAGGTTCCAGGCCTCGGAACAGGGTCTTGGCGGCACGGGCGTGCGGTTCATACCGTGTGGGCATGGCTATCGATGAGCGGGACCTCGACGGGTACGTGTCCCTCGAGCGGGGGGAGATCGATCGGAGGATCTTCTCCGATCCCGAGATCTTCGAGATGGAGATGGAGCTGATCTTCGGTCGGGCCTGGCTGTTCCTCTGCCACGAGAGCCAGCTCCGCAAGGCGGGCGACTTCTTCGAAGCGCCCATGGGTCGCGACAACGTGCTCGTCGTCCGGCAGAAGGAAGGAGGTCTGAAGGGTTTGCTCAACACGTGCGCGCACCGAGGCAATGCGGTGTGCCGTGCCGAGGAGGGCAACACGAAGAACTTCATGTGCACGTACCACGGATGGACCTACGACCTCGCTGGGAACCTGATCGGTGTACCCGGCCTCGATCGCCTGTACCACAACGAGTTGGATCGTTCGGCGCACGGTCTGCCAGAGGTCGCGCAGCTCGACTCGTACCGGGGCTTCGTCTTCGCCACGATGGATCGGACTGCGCCGCCTCTCCCTGACTACCTCGGGGCGACGGGTCGACTGGGCATCGATCTGCTCGCGCTGCAGGGCGACATGGAGGTCATCCCGGGGATCCAGAAGTTCGTGATCGATTGCAACTGGAAGTTCGCGGTCGACAACCTCTTCGACTGGTACCACCCGATGATCACGCACATGTCGGCGTTCGCCACGGGCTTGTTCCCCGCGCCTCCGAGCCCCGATGGCGACACCTCGCAGCTCGACGTCGGCGGTGCCACGACCCCGGACGGAACCGCGCTCGACCTCAACCGCGGCGGCGCCGGCACCGCGGCCGACTCGGTCGTCATCCTCGGCGAGTACGGCCACGCGATCGCGGGTCCCGACTCCAACGCGCCGGGTCCCGGTCAGCGGAACAGGGAGTGGCGAGACACCGAGTCCACCAAGGAGATCCTCGGGCCGGTCGGGCAGCTCGTCGCCGGCCACCCAAACGTGTTTCCGACGTCATGGATCACGGTCAGCTCACAGCTGTCACTGCGGGTGCCAAGGACTCCGAACCTCACTGAGTTCTGGTACTTCAGCTTCGTCGACAAGAACGCGTCGCCGGAAGCCCGCCAGTTGCAGACCTTCTTCGCCAATCACGTGTTCGGGCCAGCGGGGATGCTCGAGCAGGAGGATGGCGAGAACTGGGTGCAGTCGACCCAGCAGACCTTCGGCTACGCGAGCCGGAAGGTGCCCCAGATCCTGAAGATGAACCTCGGGCGAGGGACGGTGATCAAGGAGCATGGCCTCGCGCGGATCGAGGGCAAGACCACCGAGCACGCGCAGCTCTGGACCTACGCGTCGTGGGCACAGTGGCTGAAGGGCTCGGACTGGGAGACGCTGCGAAAGGCGACGACCCCGCCCGATGTGATCTGAGCGGTTCGGTCCGACCCGCGTTCCGCCCGTCAGAACGTCTCTCGGCGCAGTTGCGGCTGAACGTCGTATGTTCCGCGGATGGGCGCTACGACTCTCACCGCTGACCAGGCGAGCAACTTCGTCACCACCAAGCTCCACAAGCTGCACTACTACGGAGCCGGCGAGGGACCTGCGGTCGTGCTGCTGCACGGCAGCGGCCCTGGGGCGTCGGGGTGGAGCAACTTCAGCCCGAACATCCAGCCGTTGTCGCAGAAGTTCCGGGTGCTGGCGTTCGACATGCCCGGCTGGGGCAAGACCGACGACCTCGATCCTGATGCGGACCGTGATCACGTCGAAGCGCTCCTGCTCGCGCTCGACGAGCTCGGCATCGAAAAGGCTGCCTTGATCGGCAACTCAATGGGCGGGATGACGTCGATCCGGTTCGCGGTCGAGCACCCCGATCGCATCTCGCATCTCATCTGCATGGGCGCGCCCCGCGCCGGGCATCAACATCTTCACGCCGGGCGGCGGCATGTCCGAGGGCCTCCAGATCCTGATCGAGGCGTATCAGGACCCGAGCCCCGAGAACTTCAAGCGACTCGTGAAGGTGATGGCGTACGACCAAGCGTTCGCGACCGACGAGCTGGCGAAGCAGCGTTCGGAGAACGCGCTCAGCCGGCCAGACCACCTCGCCAGCTTCGGCAAGACGATGGCGAGCGGTGCCGCGTTCTTCAACCTCTTGCCCCGGCTGCCCGAGATCACGGCGCCGACGATGATCATCCACGGCCGCGATGACCGCACGATCGGGTTGGAGAACGGACTGCGGCTCGTCTCTGCGATCCCCGACTCGCGACTCGTCGTGCTCAACCGCTGCGGGCACTGGGCTCAGATCGAGCACGCCGCCGAGTTCAACCGTCTGGTCGAGCAGTTCGTGCTCAACCACTGACCGAAGGACGAACGATGACCATTGACCAGGACGTGAGCGCCGGCAGCGACTTGCTGTCGGAGATGCTCATCCATTTCGAGGTCGAGCGCTTGTACTTCCTCGAGGCGGCGCTGCTCGACGCCCACAACTACGACGAGTGGATCCAGCTGTTCACCGACGACGTGCACTACTTCATGCCCATCCGGCGCACGCGGTCGAAGCGAGAGCTCGATCAGGTGTTCACGCAGCCGGGCGAGATGGCGTGGTTCGACGACAACAAGATGATCCTCCAGGGCCGCGTCGCGAAGATTGCGACCGGCACCGCGTGGGCGGAGGACCCGCCGTCGCGGACCCGTCACCTCATCACGAACATCCGAGTGGTCGAGAACCTCGTCGACGAACTGCACGTGGAATCGAACTTCCACCTCTATCGCACGCGGCTCAAGTCCGAAGAGCAGTCGTGGATCGGTTCCCGCCAAGACGTGCTGCGCCGCGTCGAGGGCAAGCTGATGATCGCGAAGCGGACGATCCTGCTCGAGCAGACCCTCCTGCTCTCCCGCAACCTCAGTAACTTCTTCTAGACGCGTTCTCCTAGAACGGGAGCGTCGTCGGCGGCCGGCCGATGTCGTCGAGTGTCGTGAGCTGGGAGTCGTCGAGCTCCACATCGAGGGCGGCGACGTTCTCGACGAGCTCCGCCGGGTTCTCGGGCCCGATGATCGCGCTCGCCACGAGCGGGCGGCTGAGCAGCCAGCGCAGGGCCAGATGGGCGGGCTTCGCGCCCCACTCCGAGGCGGCTTCCTCGAGCCGGACTGCCGCTTCCTTCTGCTCGGGCGTGTAGTCGAACGGCGCGCCCCACCGCTTGTATCCGCTGTACGGGCGGTTCATCGAGTCTGTTCCCGCGAGCGTGCCCCCGGCGAGCGGGCTGAAGCACGTCAGCACCAGCCCGAACTCGGTTGCTGCCGGCACGACTTCGGCCTCGACGCCGCGCGAGAGCATGTTGTAGGAGACCTGGTTGAGCACGGGCCGGGCGAGTCCGAGGTGCTCCGAGGTCATGACCGCGTGGGTGAGCTGCCAGCCGCTGTAGGTCGACAGCCCGACGTAGCGCGCCTTGCCGGCATGGATCAGGTCGTCGACGGCGCGCAGCGTCTCTTCGATCGCCGTGTCGGGGTCGGGATGATGCAGGTGGAGGATGTCGATGTGATCGGTGCCGAGGCGCTCGAGGCTGCGCTCGACCTCACGAACGATGTGGAAGCGGCTCAGTCCGCCTCCGTGTCCTCCCATCCCCGGGATCACCATGCCGCCGTCGTTGACCCCGTCGCCCACGGGCTCGGACACCTTCGTGCACAGCACGACGTCGTCGCGGCGCTGTCGGAGCGCCCGACCGAGCAGCTCCTCCGCGTGCTTGCGCTGTGTCGACGGGGGCAGGCCGTCGCGGTCGAACGACGCACGGTTGCCGTATGTGTTCGCGCAATCGAACAAGTTGATGCCGAGGTCGAGCGCGGCGCCGATCAGGGCATCGGTCTCGCTCTCGGGCGGCACGAGGCCGAGGACGGCGGTGCCGAGTGCGACGCGGGACACTCGAAGTCCGGTCCGACCGACCAGTACGTACTCCATGTCGACTCCTCTCTTTGCGTACCCCGTGCTCGAGCTCAGACTTCGACGTAGACGGCGCCGTCTTCGACCTTGATCCCGTACGTGCGGAGGTCTCGGGTCGCCGGCAACGACAGCACTTTGCCGGTACTGATGCAGAACTTCGCGAAGTGAAACGCACACTCCACCTGGTCGCCGTCGATGTAGCCGTCGGCGAGCGACGACTTGTCGTGGGTGCACGTGTCGTCGGTGGCGTGGAACTCACCGTCGACGTTGAAGACCGCGACAGGAGGGTCAGAGTCGACGACGACAGCCTCACCCGGCGGGACATCGTCGACCGCGCACGCACGCACCCAGGCCACTGGGGCTACTCCTTGCCCGCGAGATCGAGGGCGACGTCGATGATCATGTCCTCCTGGCCGCCCACCATCCGACGCCGGCCGAGCTCGAGCAGGATGTCGACGGTCGGAATCGAGTAGCGCTCGCTGGCCCGCTCGGCGTGACGCAGGAAGCTCGAGTACACACCGGCGTAGCCGAGAGCGAGGGTCTCCCGGTCGACCCTGACGGGCCGATCTTGAATCGGCCGCACGAGGTCGTCGGCGGCGTCCATCAATGCGATGAGATCGCACCCGTGCTCCCAGCCGAGCCGGTTGGCCGCTGCGATGAACACCTCGAGCGGTGCGTTACCGGCGCCGGCACCCATCCCGGCCAGCGACGCGTCGACGCGGTGACACCCATGCTCGACCGCCACGATCGAATTCGCGACGCCGAGCGACAGGTTGTGATGCGCGTGCATCCCGAGCTCGGTGGCGGGATCGAGCACCTGCCGGAACGCGTCGAAGCGCTCGGTCGTGTCGCGCATCGTCAGTGCACCGCCTGAGTCGACGACGTAGACGCACGTCGCGCCGTATCCCTCCATGAGCTTGGCCTGAGCCGCGAGCTCGGTCGGTGCGGACATGTGCGACATCATCAGGAACCCGACGGTGTCCATCCCGAGATCGCGGGCGGCGGCGATGTGCTGCGCGGAGATGTCCGCTTCGGTGCAGTGAGTCGCCACGCGCACGACAGATGCGCCGGCCGACTGCGCCGCCTTGAGGTCGTGAACCGAACCGATGCCCGGCAACAGCAGCGTCGCGACCTTGGCCGACTTCACGACTTCCGCGACGGACGAGATCCATTCGAGGTCGGTGTGGGCGCCGAACCCGTAGACGCATGACGAGCCCGAGAGGCCATCGCCGTGCGCGACCTCGATCGAGTCGACGCCCGCTTCATCGAGCGCGATGGCGATCGCCACCGCCTGCTCACGCGTGTACTGGTGGCGGATCGCGTGCATGCCGTCGCGCAGAGTGACGTCGCTGATGTACAGGCGGCCGACCTGGCTCTCGTTCATGGCCCCACCTGTTGTGAAGCCCGCACCTCGGCTCGCTGCTTGAGGCGCTCGGCGGTCGCAAGCGCCGCCGACGTCATGATGTCGAGGTTGCCGGCGTACGCCGGGAGGTAATGGGCGGCGCCGGTGACCTCGAGGAGGACGGTGATGCGGGTGCCCCAGAACTTTCCCGTCTCAGGGATGTGCAGTGGTTCGTCCTGCGTGAACTCTTCGAACTGCACCTTCTGCTTCAGGCGGTAGCCGGGCACATACTCCTGCACTGTGGCCACCATCGCCTCGACCGCCGCCGCCGCTTCATCGTGGTCGCAGCCGCCCTCGACAAGGCAGTACACGGTGTTGCGCATCAAGAGCGGAGGCTCGGCCGGATTGAGCACGATCACTGCCTTGCCGCGCGTGGCGCCCCCGACGACCTCGAGCGCCGACGCGGTCGTCTCGGTGAACTCGTCGATGTTCGCCCGCGTGCCTGGACCAGCCGAGCGAGAGGCGATGGAGGACACGATCTCCGCGTAGAACACAGGGGCGACGCGTCCGACGGCGGCGACGATCGGCACAGTCGCCTGACCGCCACACGTGACCATGTTGAGGTTCGGGGCGTCGAGGTGGTCATCAAGGTTGACAACCGGGACGCAGTAGGGGCCGATCGCGGCGGGAGTCAGGTCCAGGACCTGCACCCCCGTCGGCTCGAGGAGCGCCCAGTTCTGCACGTGGGCGGGAGCAGATGTGGCGTCGAAGACGATCCTCACGTCGGCGAACTGGGGCATGTCGAGGAGGCCCGGCACGCCGTCAGAGGTCGTCGCGACCCCCATCCGCTCGGCTCTGGCGAGACCGTCGGAGCTCGGGTCGATGCCCGCCATGGCCGCCATCGTGAGCTGCCCGGACCCCCGCAGCACCTTGATCATGAGGTCCGTCGAGATGTTGCCTGACCCGACGATCGCCACCGGCCACGTGTCGCTCATCCCTCGTCCTCCGTCCGGTCGACGCTCGGGTGTCAGTGCAGCACAGCGCCCCCGTTCCGGCTTCAGGCACGTTCCGCGTAGCGGACCGGGATGCAGGCCCCGAAGTCCCAGGTCTTCGTACGGTATGGATCAAGCCGACCGTGGTGAGTGGAGGAGGCAGCCGTGGCCATTGACTTGGACAATCTCGAGGAGTTCGTCTCGATCGAGCGGGGCGAGGTCGATCGGCGCATCTTCAGCGACGAGGAGATCTTCGAGCAGGAGATGGAGCTCATCTTCGGCCGAGCGTGGTTGTTCGTCGCCCACGAGTCGCAGATCAAGAAGGCCGGCGACTTCGTCGAGGCCGCCATGGGCCGCGACAACGTGCTGATCGTCCGCCAGAAGGACGGGTCGATCAAGGGGCTGCTCAACACGTGCATGCACCGCGGCAACGCGGTGTGCCGTGCGGAGGAGGGCAACACGAAGAACTTCATGTGCACCTACCACGGGTGGACCTACGACCTCGCGGGCAACCTCGTCGGTGTGCCGGGCCTGCAGCAGTACTACAAGGACGACCTCGACAAGAGCACGCTCGGGTTGCGCGAAGTCGCGCAGCTGGACACGTACCGCGGCTTCGTCTTCGCGAACGATGGATCCCACCGCCCCGCCTCTGACCGAGTACCTGGGCGCCACATCGCGTCTCGCGATCGACCTGGTCTCCCAACGCGGCGATCTCGAAATCGTGCCCGGGATCCAGAAATTCGTCATCGACTGCAACTGGAAGTTCGCGGTCGACAACCTCTTCGACTGGTACCACCCGCAGATCACCCACATGTCCGCGAACGGGCTGCTCGGTGTCGACACCTCAGCGCAGGACGAGGCCTCGATGGTCGACAGCGGGGGAGCCACCACCCCGGACGGCACGGACATCAACACCGCCGCGGGCAACCCTTCGGAGACCTTGGACGCGATCGTGATCGTCGGCGAGTACGGCCATGCCATCGGCGGCCCCAGCCGCATCGGCATCGAGCGCTTTCTCAAGGGACCGATGGCGGCAGTGTTCAATCAGGAATGGCGTGACACCGAGGACTCGAAGAAGGTGCTCGGCGAGACCGGCGTCCGCGTCGCCGGCCATCCGAACATCTTCCCGAACACGTGGATCACGAACTACCAGTTCTCTGTGCGCATCCCGCGCAGCCCCGGCGTCACCGAGATCTGGTGGTACACCTTCCTTCCGAACGAGATGTCCGACGAGCATCGGACAATGGCGGTCTTCATGGCCAACCACGTGTTCGGTCCTGCGGGCATGCTCGAGCAAGAGGACGGCGAGAACTGGTCGCAGAGCACGATGCAGACCCACGGCTTCGTGAGCAAGCAGATTCCCCAGGTCCTGAAGATGAACCTGGGCAAGGGCAAGATCATCAAGGAGCACGGTCTCGCCCGCATCGACGGCACGGTGACCGAACACGCGCAGATGTGGACCTACCACGCGTGGTCCAAGTGGATGACTGGCCGCGACTGGGAGTGGATCAAGGAGCAGACGACACCGGGCGACTACCTGTAGCCGCCTGCGCGATTCAGCGGTCGTCGCCGCGCGCCCAACGCAACGATCGGCGCAGCAGTTCGTAGTACACGGGACGCTCCCACGAGCAGCGCTCGACGACGGGGTAGTAGTCGAGCACCGGCACCATGTCGTAGTGCCCGCGGCAGTGGCCGAGCGTGTTGTAGAGCACGCCGCCGACGCCGAGCGGGCGGACGTACATCACGAGATGCCGAGCGTCGCCTGTGGTCCAGTCCGCTTCGACGAACCCGCGCGCATCGCCGCTCCAGGTGGTGTGGAGGAGCGGCAGCAGCGCCGCCCGATCGTGGTACTCGCTGAGATACAGCTCGTCGTCGGTCTCGAACGGCTCAACCCCCGCGACGAGCCAGTGGTCCGGATCGGTGACCTCGACGGTGTAGGGCCGGATCGGCGGATGGGCGACGAACTGGCTGCCGAGCGTGTCGGCCCAGAGCGGGAACACCCGCGGGCGAGTCGACGCCCTTCGGGCCACCGAGATCGAGCGCGGCGTTGGTGCCGTGCAGCGCCACCCACCGTCCGCCGCCTTCGACCCACTCCCGGATCGCGCGTTGCGAGTCGAGCGACGGGCGGACGTCGCACGTGTAGCTGACCAGGATCGAGCCCCGCACGATCGCCACGAAGTCCTCGTAGTCGGGTTGCACCCGAACCCGCAGCTCGTCGTGCTCGGCGAGCAGACCGAGCAGCTCACGGCGCGCGAAGTCGATGTCGTGGTACTTGCCGCCGGCGACCAGCGTCACGTCGACCCGAGCACCGTTCAAGGCTGCGACGATAGGTGACGGTGACCGACGTACTGGCTGGCTTCAACCCGTTCGATCCCACGACGCTGCAGTGCCCGTTTCCCGCACTACGCGGCGATGCGGGACGACGGCACCGGTGCTCCTCCTCGAGCCGTTCGGCCTGCATCTCGTCACCCGTCACGATCTCGTGCTCGAGGTGCTGCGCGACCCGCAGACCTACTCGTCCCTGTTCGGCGACACGTCGATGCCGCTGCCGCCCGACGAACGCGCAGCGGATGGTCGACGTCATGGCCGAGGGCTATCCGCGGGTGCCGACGATGCTCACCGCCGACAGCCGGAGCACACCCGCTACCGCCGGCTCGTGGCCAAGGCGTTCACACCCACAGGTCGATCGCCGCGCTCGAGCCGGTGATCCGTCGTGTCACCGTGAGGCTGATCGACTCGTGGATCGACGGGGCTCGATCGAGTTCGTCGCGCGACTTCGCCGTGCCGCTGCCCGTCGAGGTCATCGCCCACGCGCTCAACGTGCCCGACGACCGGCTGGCCGACTTCAAGCGGTGGTCCGACGACTCGATCGCCGGCATCGGCACGAACATCTCGACTCGACGACCGGCGTCGCGGCCGAGCGTGGCGTCAACGAGTTCCAGCACTACTTCGCCGAGCAGATCGACCGGCGCCGCAACGAGCCCCGCGACGACCTGCTCACCAACCTGCTGCAACGCCCGGATCGACGACGACGATCCCGAGGTCGACGACACAACGCCCGCTCGACATGCCCGAGATGTTGAGCATCGTGCAGCAGCTGCTCGTCGCCGGCAACGAGACGACCACGAAGATGCTCACCGAGATGATGCGGCTGCTCGGCGAGCGCCCTGACGAGTGGGAGCAGCTGCAGAGACGACCCGTCCCGCATCGATCGCGTGGTCGAGGAGACGCTCCGCCTGGCCACGCCGACACAGGGCATGTTCCGTGATCGTCACCCGCGACGTGACGCTCGGCGGCGTCGAGCTGAGCGCCGGTGCACGACTGGTGATCGTCTTCTCGTCGGCCAACCGAGACGAAGCGATCTACGACGATCCCGACGAGTTCGACCCTGACCGCGAGAACCTGCGCCAGCACCTGGCGTTCGGCAAGGGCATCCACTTCTGCCTCGGCGCCAACCTGTCCGCGACTCGAGGGACAGGTGGCGCTGCAGGAGCTGAGCCAGACGGATCGACTCGTTCGGCCTCGCCGACGACCAACGAGTACCGCTACTTCCCGAGCTTCATGCTCCGCGGCCTCACTTCGCTCGACATCGAGCTCGTTCCCGCGACGTCGTCGAGCAGCTGATCGAGGAGCGTGTGGAACCGTTGTCCGCCGCCTTCGTTGCGGCCGAACAGCACGATGCTCCTTGGCGCCGGTGGCGAGAGCCTGCTGCTGCCGTAGCCCGGTGAAGTAGTCCTCTTCGCGCACGACGCGCTCGAGGAAGGCGGCGACGCCGCGGGCGGCTTCCGCGTCGCTCATCTGACGGCTCCGTCGCGACGAAGTAGCTCTGAATCGTCGTCGAGCGACCCGGGGCGTCGCCAGGGAACAGCTGGCTGAACAGGCCGCCCGTTGCCCGCCAGCGAACGAGACATGCGGGAAGATCGTCCACACACCACCGCACATACGATCGAGGTTCCACTCGTCTTCGGGCACGTCTTCGATCGCGAGCAGACCGGGTCGGGCGAGGTCATCCGCTGGTGCGGACCCCACTCGTAGTACAGCGCCTTGTTGCTGATGTCCGGGCCGAACGTGTTCCGGTGCAAGAACGGCAGGTGATAGAAGTCGAGGTAGCCGTCGTAGGCGATCTTCCAGTTCGGCCCCGGCGATCTCGGTGCGTGACACGAGATGCCAGTCGCCGAAGCCGAAGAAGTCGAGCACCTCGGTCGTAGCCACACAGCTGTTCGTCGATGTTCATCGGCGTCTCGGGCGTGAGCACGACGAAGATGAGGCCGGCTCGCTCCGCGACGGGCAATGGCGTGAGCCCGAGACAGCCGGTGTCGATGTCGCCGAAGAACTCTCGATCGGTGACGCCGACGAGATCGCCCTCCGTGTCGTAGGTCCAGTTGTGGTACGGACAGGCGAAGCGTCGCGCGGTGCCGGTACCTTCAGGAACGACGATGGCACCTCGGTGGCTGCACTGGTTCACGAACGCCCGGACCTCGCCCGTCGTCGCCCCGTGTCACGCAGCACCGGCACGTCCATCACGGTCATCGACTTGTACGAGTGTCGCGCCGCGCAGCTCGCCTCCGAGGGCGAGCATGAGAGGCAGGCGCTTGAAGAGCGTGACCTCGCGCTCCCAGCGCACGGGGTCGAGGTAGTTCGCGGCGGGCACGCGCAGCACGACGTCTGTTTGCGACGGGGTGTTGCCCGCTCGTACGTGGGCGAGGTTGTCCCTGGCCATGTCGATGAGCTGGCGGCGGTTGATCGGCGTCTCGACGCTCGTCCGCGACCGCCCGCCCGATCCATCGGGGGCGACCCGCGGGGTTCTCGAAGAGCGAGTCACCGCGACACGGTAAGTGATCGGATCCGGAGCTGTCTCGTGCTGACGGGCTGAACGCCCCGCATCTGCGCCGGTAAGAACTCTGGGACGATGGGCCGGTGACGAACGCAGGGGACGTCGGCGTGTTGGAGCGCGTCTACCACCTCGCCCTCGTCACGCGCGCGGTCGACGAGCGGTTGTGGATCTTGACGCGCCAAGGGAGAGCAGGTTTCGTCCTCACGGCGCGCGGTCACGAGATCGCACAGATCGCGAGCGCCGTCGCGATGCAAGTGGGGGTCGACTCGGCTTGGCTCTACTACCGGGACCTGGGGGTCGGCCTCGCGCTGGGCGTGACGCCCTACGAGCTGTTTCTCGGCGCGCTCGCGTGGGCCGACGATCCGCACAGCGGCGGCCGCCAGCTCACGTCGCACTTCTCGAGCCCGGAGCTGCGCATCGGCTCGGTGTCGAGCGCGGTCGGGGCACACGTGCCCCATGCCGTCGGAGCGGCCTATGCGGCACGGGTGAAAGGTGAGGACTCGGTCGCGATGTGCTGGTTCGGCGACGGTGCGGCATCCGAGGGAGCGGTCCACGAGGCGATGAACCTGGCGGGTGTCCACAAGCTGCCCGTCGTGTTCCTCTGCGAGAACAACGGCTACGCGATCAGCGTGCCGCTCGCGCAGCAGATGCCGATCACCTCCTTGGAGGAGCGAGCGTCGGGCTACGGCTTCGCGGGCGACTCGGTCGACGGATGCGACGCCGAAGCCGTGCTCGCCGCGTCGGTCGCGGCGATCGCACGGGCCCGATCCGGTGAGGGCCCGACGTTGCTCGATCTCCGGGTGCCCCGCATCACACCCCACTCATCGCAGGACGACGAGTCATACCGCGACGCCGATCAGAAGGCAGCTGCCGCCCGCCTTGACCCGATCCCGAGGTTGCGCGCCCGGCTCATCGAGCTCGGCGTGCTCGATACCGAAGAGGACGAAGTCACTCGGAAGACGATCGAGGCGGAGGTGCTCGCCGCGAGCGAGGCCGCGTTCCGCCAACCCGAGCCTCAAGGCTCTCGTGCCCGACGCTGGCTGAACGCCGATGGCTGAGCTCCGCCTCATCGAGGCCATATGCGAGGCCCTTCACGAGGAGATGGCCCGCGATCAGGACGTCGTGATGATCGGCGAGGACGTGGGCGTGAAGGGCGGCGTGTTCGGCGCGTCCAAAGGCCTGCTGGATGCATTCGGCCCTCTGCGCGTGCTGGACACGCCCGTGTCGGAGATCGCGATCGCCGGTGCCGCCATCGGCGCCGCGATGATGGGTCTGCGGCCGGTCGCCGAGTTCCAATTCGCCGACTACATGCACCCCGCCTACGACCAAATCGTGAACCAAGCCGCGACGGTCCGCTGGCGGAGCGTGGGTCGATTCGGCGTGCCGGTCGTGTTCCGCGCGCCGTTCGGGGGCGGCGTGAAGGGAGGCGTGTACCACTCCCAGAGCATGGAGTCGGCCTACTGCCACGTGCCCGGGCTGAAGGTGGTGGTGCCGGCGACGCCGGCGGACGGCAAGGGCCTTCTGAAGTCCGCGATCCGAGACGACGACCCTGTCGTGTTCTTCGAGCCGAAGCGGGCCTACCGCATGGCGCCCGAGGAGGTGGGGGACGACCTCGTGCCGCTCGGGGTGGCGCGGGTCGATCGCACGGGCACGACGCTGTCGATCGTCACCTATGGGATCGGCGTGCACCTCGCCCGGGAGGCCGCTGTCACCCTCGCGGAGGAAGGCATCGACGTCGAGATCGTCGACCTCCGCACGCTCGTCCCCATGGACCGGGAGGCGGTCGCGGTCTCGGTGCGCAAGACCGGGCGGCTCCTCGTGCTCCACGAGGCGAACAAGACCATGGGCTTCGGTGCCGAGATCGCAGCCTTCGCGGCGGAAGAGCTCTTCGACGACCTCGACGCGCCGATCGTGCGGGTGGCCGGCGCGGACTGCCACCAGCCCTACAACGGGCCCGAGGAGGCCGCGGTCATCCCCGGTGTGCCCGACATCGTCTCCGCCGCCAGAGCGCTCGCCGCGGGGTGACCTTCCCCGTCATGCGGAACGCCCTCCTGGCGCAGGGGACGGTGCAGACCACACGCTGAGCCCATGGCTCTCGACGTGTCCACGCTGGTCGACGCCGACAACGGCTTGATCCACCCGACGATCTACACCGACCCCGAGATCTACGAGGCCGAGCTCGAGCACATCTTTGGCCGCTGTTGGCTGTTCCTTGCCCACGAATCGATGATTCCGAAGGCCGGTGACTTCATCCAGACCTACATGGGCGAGGACCCGGTGCTCGTCGTGCGGCAGCGCGACGGCTCGGTGCGCGCGTTCCTCAACCAGTGCCGACATCGGGGCATGCGGATCTGCCGGGCCGACCTCGGATCGACGAAGACGTTCACGTGCACCTACCACGGGTGGACCTACGACATCGCAGGGCGGCTCATCAACGTCCCCCATGAAGCGGACGGCTACCACGACGAGATCGACAAAGACGAGTGGGGACCGATCCAGCTCGCGCAGATCGCGAGCTATCGAGGTCTGATCTTCGGGACCTGGGATCCGACTGCGCCCGCGCTCGAGGACTACCTCGGCGGCTTCAAGTGGTATCTCGACTCGTTCTTCGACCGCTGGCCGGGCGGCACGGAGGTCATCGGCGGCGTGCACAAGTGGGTGATCGGCTGCAACTGGAAGTTCGCAGCCGAGCAGTTCGCGAGCGACATGTACCACGCCGAGATCAGCCACGCCTCGGCGATCATGGCGTTGGCGCCACAGCGCCAGGTGTCCTTTGAGGAGCAGGCCGAGCGCCGCATGCAGGGTGGCCGGCAGTTCAGCTCGCCCAACGGCCACGGCATGGGGTTCTTCACGACCGAGAACTTCGATCAGGACGGCCCGGTGGTCAGGGACTGGGTCCTCGCCAACCGCGAGATGCTCGAGGAGCGGCTCGGGGAAGCCCGCATGCGCTACGTCCGTGGTCACCAGACGGTCTTCCCGAACTTCTCGTACCTGTCGAACGGCACCATGCGCGTGTGGCAGCCGCGCGGGCCGGGGGAGATCGAAGTGTGGGCGTGGGGCGTAGTGCCGAAGGTCGCCCCGCCCGAGATCAAGGAAGCGCTCCGCATCAACATCCTGCGCACCTTCAGTCCCTCGGGCCTGCTCGAGCAGGACGACGGCGAGAACTGGAACGAGATCCAGAAGGTCCTTCGCGGCCGGGTGGCGAGGAGTCAGCCGCTGAACGCTCGCATGGGCCTCGGACACGCGAGCCGCGACGAAGGCGAGTTCCCCGGACTCACCAATTACGTGTTCGGCGAGGAGGCCGCTCGAGGGATGTACCGGCGATGGGCAGACCTCCTGAGTGGTCGGAGCTGGTTCGAGCTGGCCGATCTGCAGGCCGAGCGAGAGCGGAGGCGCGACCCCCACCGCCGTGTGACCGGAAACCGAAAACGGAACCTTGTGTTCCATTTCATGCCAACCTACGATCGGTTCCGCAGGACGGAATCCAGCTCATGTCACACCTTGGGGGGACAGACATGGCGAGATCGGTCGCAGAACGTGCACCCGCTGACCTCGATGTCGACGTCGCGGAGTTCGATGAACAAGCCGCGGTCGGGGGTGACCTCGCCACCTCGGTCGGCAAAGCGCTCGCGCTGCTCGAGGCGTTCAGCACCACGTGCCGCCCGATGGGAGTGACGGAGCTCGCACGTCTCGCGAACCTGCCGAAGTCGACCGCCTATCGGCTGCTGGCGATCCTCAAGCAGTGGAATCTGGTCGAGCGGTCGGGATCCGACTACTGCTTGGGCAAGCACCTCTTCGAGCTGGGCAATCTGGTGCCCTACTGCCAGCCTCGGGGACTGCGCGACGTTCGCCTTGCCCTATCTGATGCGTCTCTACGAAGCGAGCCATGAGACGGTGCACCTCGCGGTGCTCGACGGCACCGATGTCCTCTACATCGAGAAGATCTACGGCCACAATCCCTGCAAGGCCCCGACGCACGTCGGTGGACGCATGCCGGTGGAGTGTGCGGCGCTCGGCAAAGGCGATGCTCGCGTTCTCGGATCGTGAGGCTGTGCTGCGCGTGCTGTCACGCGGCCTTCAACGCGTCTCGCCGTACACCATCGTGCAGCCGCAGCACTTCGTCGACCAGCTCGGCACGATCCGTCAAGAGGGCGTCGCGTTCGATCGTGAGGAGTCGACGATCGGGCTCACGTGTGTCGCAGCTCCGGTGCTCGGCCCGGGCGGTAGAGCGATTGCGGCCGTGTCGCTCGCCGGCCCGACCTATCGCTTCCGGCCGGATGAGTTCGCGGGCCGTGTGCGCGAGGCCGCGGTCGGCATCGCGCAGGACTTTCAGGCGGTCACTTGACGCCGGCGACACCCGCGCTGCGGTCCGACGCGCTGGCGCAATCGCCAGCGGATCCTCGTTGCTGCAGCCGAGGTGTTCGCAGAAGGCGGCGTCGATGCCCAGATGACGGACATCGCGGCGCGTGCCGAGGTCGGCATCGGGACGCTGTATCGGCACTACTCGACCAAAGAGGAGCTCATCTACTCGGTCGTGAACGCTGTGGTTCGAGGATCTGCTGACCGCGACGGAGCAGGCCGCGGAGATCGTGGACCCCGCGACCTCGTTCCGCACGTTTTTCGGCGAGATGTGTGCTCGAGTTGCCGGCGCGGCGACGCTGGCCCGCGCACTCCACACCCCGTTCACCACCATGCCGAGACCCGTACCCGCGGAGCGTCGAGTTGTCGAGATCATGCGCGATCTCGTCGATCGGGCCCAGGTCGCCGGCACGCTCCGACGAGACATCGTGGCCGAGGACCTGCCTCCGCTCCTCGCGACGATCGCTGAAGCTTCACACGACGACTTCTACGCGTACCGCCAGTGGCAGCGGTACATGGAGCTGATCATGGACGGCCTCTGCACGTCGACCCCGAGCCCGCTCGCTCCGCGCGCTAGTTGCCGGAGCCCATCGACTCCATCATCGCCTGCATCGCCGACTTGAGCGCGATGCCGATGCCGCCGTCGCAGTTGTGCACGGTGCCCGTAACGGTGCGCGAGTCCCTCCGGTTGGCGAGCAGCACGAAGTGGCCGACATAGTCCTCCGCCTCGGGCATGAAGCCCAGCGGCATGAAGCTCTTCGCCATCTCGGGGTTCATCACGTCGCCGATCTTGAGGTCGGCCATTCCCAGCGACGGGACGCCGCGCAGATCGGTGATCATGCCTCCCGGAGCGACGCCGTTGACCCGGATCTCTGGCGCGAGGTCCCACGCGAGTTGCTTGACCATGCCCATCACCGCGTGCTTCGAAGTCGTGTAGAGCACCCCGCCGCCGCCCGGATAGAAGCCGGCGTTCGAGACGGTGAAGATCATCGAGCCGTTCGTGGCCTTCAGCGCGGGGACTGCGGCTCTCGCCGAGAGCACGTAGCCCTTCACGTTGACGCCGAACAGCTCGTCGAACGCGGTGGCGAGCGTCTCGAGCGGCACATCAGCGACGTTGATGTTGAAGTCCCACACGCCCGCGTTGCCGACGAGGCAGTCGAGCTTGCCGAACGCCTCGACCGTCTCGTCGACGGCGCGTTGGTTGTCCGCCGCGACCGTGACGTCGCCTTGGACCGCCCGCACCTTGTCGCCGAGCGCCTTGCTCAGCGCGTCGGCCTTCTCCTGCGACTTCTCGAGCACACCGACGCGAGCGCCTTCCTCGACGAACCGTTCGACTATGGCGCTGTCCAAGGCCTGACCCGCCACCGGTGACGAGCGCGACCTCACCTTCGAGCTGACCCATGACTCCTCCTTCAGCGCGCTGCGGTGAGCGTGTGCCCATTGGCGATCTCGACAGCGACGTCGATGATCTGATCCTCTTGCCCACCGACGAGGTTGCGTTCGGCGCACTTGAGCAAGATCTCCGCGCCGGAGACGTCATAGCGTTCAGCGGCGCGGTACGCATGCTTGAGAAAGCTCGAGTACACCCCTGCGTACCCCATGATGAGAGCGAGGCGATCGAGCAAGCACTCGCCATCCATCACGGGTCGCACGACGTCTTCGGCGACGTCGATGATCGCGAGCACGTCGATGCCCGTCTCGATGCCGAGCCGCGGACACACCGCCGCGAGCGCCTCGCACGGCGTGTTGCCGGCTCCTGCCCCGAAGCGACGAGTCGAACCGTCGATCTGCACCGCGCCCGCCCGATGCGCGAGCAGGCTGTTCGCGACGCCGAGCGCGAGGTTCTCGTGGCCGTGGAAGCCGACCTGGGCGTCGTCGCCGAGCTCAGCGACGAGCGCGCCCACGCGGTCCGACACCTGATCGAGGATCAAGGCACCTGCGGAGTCGACGACATAGGCGCACTGACAGCCGGCGTCCACCATGATCCGGGCCTGGGCGGCGAGCGGTTCGGGCTCGCTCGTGTGGGCCATCATGAGGAACCCGACCGTCTCCAGCCCGAGCTCGCGCCTGCCAATCCGAAGTGCTGGATCGAGATGTCGGCCTCGGTGCAGTGGGTCGCAATCCGAACGATCGAGACACCCGCGTCAGCGAGGTACTTGATGTCGTCCTTCGTGCCGACTCCCGGCAGCATCAATGCGGCGATCTTGGCCTGGGAGGCGGTCTCGACAGCGGTCTTCATCAGCAGGCGCTCGTCAGTGAGCGAGAAGCCGTAGTTGTACGACGACCCGCCGAGTCCGTCGCCGTGCGTGACCTCGATGACCGGCACGCCAGCGGCGTCGAGGCCGGCGACGATGTCGCGTACGTGGTCGACGGTGAACCGGTGACGCTTCGCGTGTGAGCCGTCGCGAAGACTCGAGTCGGTGACGCGGATGTCGAGTGCGCGCGAGAACTGACGGGGCCCGTAGGGCGCTCGGCCTTCCATCACGTGGTCTCCTCTCGAGCGATGATCGCCCGGACCGCGCCGAGCCCTTCGATGACCACCTCGGATCGCTGACCAGCGGCAATGGGTGCCATGCGTCCGAGCGCCCCGCTCATGATCACGTCGCCGGTTCGCATCGGCGTGCCGCGGGTGGCCATCGTACGGGCGAGCCACAGCGCGGCGTTGAGCGGGTGACCCAGGCACGCCTCGCCGACTCCCTCGGAGGCCACCTCGCCGTCGATCGTCAGCTGCATCTTGCAAGTGCGAAGGTCGACGTCCCTGAGCAGGACGGGCCGGTTGCCGAGCACGAACGCGCCGGAGCTCGCGTTGTCCGCGATCGTGTCGACGATCGAGATGTTCCATCCGGTGATGCGCGAGGCGACGACCTCGATCGTGGGTACGACGTAGTCCACTGCGGACATGAGCTCGACGATCGTCGTGTCGCGGTTTGGGAGATCACGCGCCAGCACGATCGCGACCTCGCCCTCGACGTGTGGCTGCAGGACGCGCTCGGCCGGGATCGGCTCGGCGTCGCCGAAGCAAGTGTCGGCGTACAACGCCCCGAAGTCGGGTTCGTACACGCCGAACTGCTCCTGCACCGCGAGCGACGTGAGGCCGATCTTGCGTCCGATGAGCCGCCGGCCGAGGGAGACCGCGGCGCGGTGTTGACCAGCTGCACCTCATAGGCGGCCTCGACATCCCCCTCCTTGATGTCGCCGAGCAAGGGTTCGATCGTGACCCCCGTCTGCTCGGCTTGCCACAGGCGATCGGCTGCTTCCTGCGCAGTCGTCACGGTGCCTCCTCGAGCAAGCTCTTCGCGATGACTTCGCCGACCTTCGTCGCGGCGGCGGTCATGATGTCGAGGTTCCCAGAGTAGGAGGGGAGGAAGTCACCTGCCCCTTCCACCTCCAGGAACACCGCGACCCGTCCCTCATCGCCGAAGACTCCCGGCGGGTCGAACTGGGGCTCGGAGCGCAGCCGGTAGCCAGGCACGTACTGCTGCACCTCCGAGACCATGTCGACGATCGACGCACTGACCTTCTCCTCGTCGACATCGTCGGGGAGCGAGCAGAAGATCGTGTCGCGCATGATCAAGGGGGGCTCGGCCGGATTGAGCACGATGATCGCCTTGCCGCGCTCGGCGCCGCCGAGTGCGTGCACGGCCGCCGCAGTCGTGCTGGTGAACTCGTCGATGTTGGCGCGGGTGCCGGGCCCGGCCGACTTGGATGCCACGGTCGCGACGATCTCGGCGTACGAGACGGGCACACAGCGCGCGACACGGCGTAGACGATCGGGATCGTGGCCTGACCGCCGCACGTCACCATGTTCACGTTGGCCTCACGGATGTGCTCGGCGAGGTTCACGGGTGGGATGACGTACGGCCCCCGCGCTGCGGGCGTGAGGTCGATGGCGCGGATGCCGGCCTCCGCATAGCGGGGCGCGTTGCGGACGTGGACGTAGGCGGAGGTGGCCTCGAACACCAGGTCCGGCATCGGGTCCTGGCCGAGCAGCCAATCGACGCCTTCGTGCGTGGCGTCGATTCCGGCCGCCCGCGCGCGGGCGAGACCCTCCGACTCGGGCTCGACTCCGACCATCGCCACCGGCTCGATCCACTCGGAGCGCAGCAGCTTGTAGAGCAGGTCAGTCCCGATGTTCCCCGAGCCGACGATCGCGGCAGTGGCCTTCACTGTGGCCTTCACAGCGAGAGCGTCCCGCAGTGCTCACTCTGAGGGAAGGTCCGGGTTCCGCCCGCCGAAACCCTGGACATCTGCGGCATTTCGGATCCGTCAGGCGGAACGTGCCGATGGGTGCGAGGTGTGCGCGCACCGCACACTCCAGGTATGACGGTTCAGGCGTCGAGGACCCGCGCGGGTCGACATGGAGCTCTACTACGACATCGAGCAGTTCATGCTCGACGAGGCGGATCTGCTCGACGAGCGCCGGTACGAGGAGTGGCTCGAGCTCATGGCCGAGGACATCCATTACTGGATGCCGACCCGGTCGAACCGGCTCGCCCGCGAGCTGGACCGAGAGATCTCGGCACCGGATGAAGCCGCCTTTTTCGACGAGACGAAGGAGCATCTGCAACAGCGGCTGGTCCGCCTGCAGACCGGGATGGCCTGGGCGGAGGATCCGCCGTCGCGGCACGCGTCACCTCGTCACCAACCTGCGCGTGTCGGCGACAGAGGACCCGAACGAGTTCGACGTCGAGACCTCGTTCCTGCTGTACCGGACGCGCCTCGAACGTGAGATGGACCTGTTCGTCGGGAAGCGGTTCGACCGGCTTCGCCGTGCCGACAACGCCTACGGCTGGCAGATCGCGCGCCGCAAGATCATCCTCGACCAGTCGACGTTGCTCGCGAAGAACCTCAGCTCGTTCTTCTGAGCCTGGTCAGCCCTTGATGAACTCGATGAGCACCTGGTCGTGCTCCTCGGGCTTCTCCCACTGCGGCCAGTGCGCGGCGTCGGACATGTTGTAGAAGCTCGCTCCCGGGATGAGGTTCGCGCAGTACTCGCCGAAGTCGGGCGCTTGGCCGGGATTGTGCTCGGTCCAGAAGACGAGGGCGTCCGGCTTGAAGTTCTGCACGTCGTCCTCGGTGAACCGCATCTTGCGGGTCCAGGGACGGCCGATCCGGTACACCTTCTGCATCGACTCGTAGATCTCGGGGAAGGCGTAGAGGCGCAGGCGGATCTCCACCATCTCGTCGGTCATCCGCTCCGGGCTGGCGACGAGCCACTCCATTCGCTTGCGCACGTTCTCGAAGGTGGGGCTGACGACCGATTGCTGCGAGAGCTCCTGCAGCGTCGAACCGCCGCCCGGGTTCTCCTTGAAGTCCTTCTTCTTCAGATCGATCGGTCCGATGCCGGTGTTGAGGATCAGCTTCCCGGCGAGCTCCGGATAGCGCATCCCGAACTCGAAGGTGATCGCGCCGCCCATCGACTCACCCTCGACATGCGCGTAGTCGTGTCCGAGTGCCCGGATCAGCTCCGCGAGCGCGTGCCGCTTGGAGCTCGATCCAGTGCTCCTCGTCCCAGCCTTCCTTGCTCGTGAAGCCGTGGAACAGCGCGTCGATCGCGTAGACGTGGAACCCGTTGCTCGCGAGGTTGTGGAGGCTGCGGGCGTAGGTCTCGGCGTGGCCGCCGATGCCGTGGATCAGGATGAGTGGCTCACCGCTCTTGTCTCCCGCCTCGATCACACGGTGATGCCATCGCTCGCCCTGGACGATGCGGGTCTGCGTGCCGAGCAGCTCGACGGATACGGACTTCCACTCATCGAGCGGCTTCGCCTTGGGCATGTTCTTGAGCTTCAGCACCTTCGTCATGAGCCGACTGTGCGCCTTTGTCGCAGTGGCGGCGACTCGAGTGTTCCTCTGCGCTGAACACACGAGCCGCGCGCCGATGGCCGAGCCGGACTTCGACGGTGAAGCCGGCCCGGCCGTCGGACGGGGGGGATCAGAGGACGGTGAGGCCGACGGTGTTCGGAGCGAGGCCGCTCGAATCGGTCATGTCGGTGCCTGCCAGGGTGTCGATGACGAGGGCGTCGGTGACGTCGGCGGCCGTCAGGTTCACGGTGGCGACGAGTCCGGCGACGGTCACTGATCCGTTGGCGCCGGTCACCACGATGGCGTCGTCCCCGTTCGTGCCGTCGATGGTGATGGTGTCGATCGCGCCGTCGCCGGTTCCACTCGCCGGGGTGCCTTCGAGGGTGTTGTCGAGCGTCGTGAGATCGGTGCCGGCCATGTCGCGGACCCGCACGGAGTCGACGCCTGCGAGGGTAGCGAGGTCGATCTGCTCGACGTCGTCGAGGTCCATCGTGATGTTGCCGATGTTGCGGAAGAAGCGAACTCGCTGCCCGTTGGCCGAGACGTCGAAGGCCTCGTCCACGCCGGCACCGTTGAACGTCATCGCGTCGAGTCCGTCTTGACCCTCGACGACGTCGCTTCCCTCGCCCGGATCCCACTGGAAGCGGTCGTCGCCGGCGCCGAGAAGGGCGAGGTCGGCTGCCCGACCACCATCGACGAAGTCGTTGCCGTCTCCGCCCAGGAACGTCTCGGCTCCGGCTCCGCCGATGAGGGTGTCGTCGTTGACACCGCCGTCGACCGTCAGCTTCATCGCGGTGCCGTCGAGCGCCGACGCATTGACGTTGTCGTTGCCCGCGAGGGCGTTGACGGTGAGCTGGTCGAGCGTCGGGTCAGCCGCGGTGATCTGGACGGTGGTCGCGATCCCGGCGATGGTCGCGGCGCCGTTTGCACCTGAGACGACCACGGCGTCGTTGCCGACGGTGCCGTTCACAGTGACTGTGTCGACGAGGCCGTCGCTCACACCCACGCCGAGCGTCGCCTCGAGGTCAGCGTTCAGCGTCGTCAGGTCGGTCCCGCTCATGTCGTTGACCGTGATGCTGTCGAGTCCGCCGAGCGCGTCGAGGTCGATCTGCTCGACGTCGTCGAGGTCCATCGTGATGTTGCCGACGTTGCGGAAGAAGCGAACTCGCTGCCCGTTGGCCGAGACATCGAAGCTTTCGTCTCCGCCCGCACCGTTGAACGTCATCGCGTCGACTCCGCTCTGACCTTCGACGGCGTCGCTTCCCTCGCCGGGATCCCACTGGAAGCGGTCGTCGCCACCGCCCAGAACGGCACGGTCTGCGCCTCGACCACCGTCGACGAAGTCGTTGCCTTCGTTGCCGAAGAACGTGTCGTTCCCCGCGCCTCCGAGCAGGGTGTCGTTGCCGCCGCCGCCGAACATCAACGTGGGGGACAGGTCGGTGAACGTGACCTGCGACTCGTCGACGCGGATCCGGTCGTCGCCGCCGAAGCCGAGGACGGCGATCCGGTTGAAGTGCGACCGGTTGACCGTGAAGTCGGATGTGCCGTCGTCCCCGATGTCGACGCGGAGAACGCTGGTGTCATCTGCACCCACTCGTAGGGCGATCGTGTCGGGTCCGTTCGAGCCGAAGACGAACAGTGTGCCGAAGGCAACGAACGGTCGGGGGAAGAACGTTGTCGCATCAGCCCTCGTCGCGGCGACGCCCACGCTTGCGGCGCCGAGTGACGCGGCGAGCATCAGCTTCGCCATGCGAGTCGTAGTGGGTCGGGGGTTCATGCGCTTGTCGTGAGTCATTGCGTTCCTCGTTTCGTGCTGGGGGGTTGCCCGCACCTACGAGGACTGCTGGTGACACGTTCACGCGCGAGGGGTGTGAATCGGGTCATGCGCGTTCCGTGACGCGCGCCGCGCGATCACGGCGTGGCGTATCGGCCCTGCTTGCAGCGCGCGTGAGGCGCGGTGGTACGTTCGCCCCGCGAAGGAGAGGAACTTGCCTGCGGTAGAAGTCACACGACTGACGAAGCGGTACGGCACGCTCGAAGCAGTCCGGGGCATCGATTTCTCGGTTGAATCGGGCGAAGTCTTCGCGCTGCTCGGGCCCAACGGTGCGGGCAAGACATCCACTCTCGAAGTGCTCGAGGGCTTCAGCCGGCGCAGCGGCGGCGAGGTGCGGGTGCTCGGAGTGGATCCTCAGCAGGCGGGGCGGGAGTGGCGTGAACGTGTGGGCATCGTGTTGCAGGGCGCGGTGATCGAGCCGTACCTCAAGGTGCGCGAGGTGTTGCAACGCAATGCGGGGTACTACCCCCGCCCTCGTTCGGTCGACGATGTGCTCGAGCTCGTGGGCCTCGTCGACAAGGCGGACGCACGCGTGAAGACATTGTCCGGTGGCCAGCAGCGCCGGCTCGACGTCGGGCTCGGCATCATCGGCGCACCCGAGCTGCTGTTCCTCGACGAGCCCACGACGGGGTTCGACCCTTCGGCTCGCCGAGGAGCGTGGGAGCTCGTCGAGAAGCTCAAGGGGGAGGGGGCGACGATCATCCTCACGACCCACTACATGGACGAGGCGCAGCACCTGGCGGACCGCGTCGTGGTGATCAACCGAGGCGAGATCGTCGCGGCCGGCACGCCCGAGACGATCGGCGGCCGCGGCCAAGGCGGCGGCGCGCATCCGGTTCGCGCTCGCACCCGGGGTCGCGCCACCGGAGCTCGCGATGCCGCTCGAACGTGATGGCACTGGGTTCACGGTCGAGACTCGAGACGAAGTGCGCGCGCTGCACGCACTCACCTCGTGGGCGCTCGACAGCGAGGTCGAGCTCATCGGGCTCACCGTGGACCGTCCTTCGCTCGAGGACGTCTACATCGAGCTGACGTCCACGGAGACCGCGGAATGAACGCCGCAGCGCTCTCCGTGCATCAGCTCGGTTACGAGCAGAAGAGCTACTGGCGCAATCCCGCGTCGGCTGGTTTCACGTTCGCGTTCCCTGTGATCTTCCTCGTCCTGTTCGGATCGCTGAACAACGGCAGCACGATCGACTTCCTGGGTGGGCTGAGCTGGAACCAGTACTACATCGCCGGCATTCTCTGCTTCGGCGTGATCAGTGCGTCGTTCACGAACCTCGCGATGACGTTGTCGATCCGTCGGGACGAGGGAGTGCTGAAGCGCCTGCACGGCACGCCGCTGCCGGCGTCGTCGATGTTCGGCGGACTGCTGCTGAACGCGCTCGTCGTCGCGGCGATCCTCACGGCGATCCTGATGGCCGTCGCGATCGCGTTCTTCGATGTCACGTTCCCCGGACACTGGGCCGTGCTCGTCGTCGCGTCTGGTGGTCGGCACCGCGTCGTTCGCCGCGCTCGGTGTCGCCGTCGCGTCGCTCATCCCGAACGCCGATGCCGCGCCCGCGATCGTCAACGGCATCCTGTTCCCGATCTTGTTCATCTCCGGGGTCTTCTTCCCGATCGAGGGCGACGCGTTCTTGGGCCAGGTCGGCGACGTGTTCCCGGTCCGCCATTTCGTGAACGCGGTGTTCGCCGCCTTCGACCCTCGCATCGCCCACGGGATGGCTCACGGCTTTGCGTGGGACGACCTCGCCGTGGTGGCGATCTGGGGCGTGGTCGGGGCGATCGTGGCGGTGCGCTTCTTCCGCTGGGACCCCCGCCGCAAGTAGCAGCAGGGAGCCCCAGGTTTCTCAGCGTCACTGGTGAGGCGTCATCTACCGCAGAACGGGTCGCCGACCCGCCGATTCCTTGACCGAACAGCTGTTCGAAACTACAGTCGTGTGAGTCCGGGCAGGGGAATGTCCCACCCCCTTTGTACGGTCGCATTCCCAGACGATGCGGCCGCCGAAGGCGGTGGCGGAGACCACGAAAGGACACACACCGTGGAGCGCGACAAGGCACTCGAGATGGCGCTTGCTTCGATCGACAAGCAGTTCGGCAAGGGCTCGATCATGCGGATGGGCGAGAAGGGCTCGATGAACATCGAGACGATCCCCACGGGCGCATTGGCACTCGACATCGCCCTCGGTGTGGGTGGGCTCCCGAGAGGGCGCGTCGTCGAGGTGTACGGGCCTGAGTCGTCGGGCAAGTCGACGCTCGCCATGCATGTCGTCGCCGAGTCGCAGCGCAACGGCGGCATCTGCGCCTACATCGACGCCGAGCACGCGATGGATCCCGTGTACGCGAAGGCCATCGGCGTCGACATCGACGAGCTCCTGATCTCGCAGCCCGACACCGGTGAGCAGGCGCTCGAGATCACCGACATGCTGATCCGCTCGGGCGCGCTCGACATCGTCGTCATCGACTCTGTGGCTGCGCTCACTCCTCGGGCCGAGATCGAAGGTGAGATGGGCGACACGCATGTCGGCCTTCAGGCTCGCCTCATGAGTCAGGCGTTGCGCAAGCTCACCGCCAACCTCAACCGGTCGAACACCATCTGCCTCTTCATCAACCAGCTCAGGGAAAAGATAGGGGTAATGTTCGGCTCCCCGGAAACAACGCCCGGCGGGCGCGCGCTGAAGTTCTACTCATCGGTGCGGCTCGACATCCGCCGCATCGAGTCCATCAAAGACGGCGTCGAGGTCATCGGTAGCCGCACGCGCGTCAAGGTCGTGAAGAACAAGGTGGCTCCGCCGTTCAGGCAGGCCGAGTTCGACATCATGTACGGCAAGGGCATCAGCCGTGAGGGCTCGCTGCTCGACGTCGGCACCGACCTCGGCATCGTCAAGAAGTCCGGGGCTTGGTACACCTTCGACGGCGAGCAGCTCGGGCAGGGCCGCGAGAACGCCAAGCAGTTCTTGGCCGAGAACCCCGAGCTCATGGTCCAGATCTCCGAGCGGGTCATGGAGCAGGTCGGCATCGGCCAGAACACCGGCGAACCGGGCCTCGGGAGCCTCGAGGACGAGCTTCTCCGAGACCGACGATCAGCCCATCTCGTTGGACTGAACGTCAGGCTCGCACCGCGCTCCGCGGTCTGGCATGCTCGCTTTGTGGGGGGCGTCGTGGTTGACTGTGTGCCGAGCGGAGTACCCGGCCATCTCGGCCGGTCCCACGGCACGACGCGACGGTGAATGGAAACGCTCAAAGTCTCCACCCGAAGTCATCCGAACTCGGTAGCAGGAGCAATCGCCGGACTGCTCCGGCGCGAGGGTGTTGCGGTCCTGACGGTCGTGGGCGCGGGGGCGCTGAACCAAGCCATCAAGGCGCTGGCGATCGCTCGTGACCATGTCCTGCTCGGAGGGGATGGACCCGGTGTGCATCCCCTCGTTCACCGAGGTGAGCATCGACGGCGTGCCCCGCACCGCGATCTCACTTCGGGTCGAAGACCGCAATCGCGGTGCAGCGACCCACCCGGAGGTCATCGACCTGCGGGCCCACGTCGTCGAGGCTCCCGCCGTGCTGCCCGAGGACCCGGAGGCCGCTGCCGACCCGCAGCAGCCCCGAGGGGCAATGACCGGATGACTGCCGCCTAACCTGGCGGGGTGAGCCGCTCGTACTTCGTGCGCACCTTCGGGTGCCAGATGAACGAGCACGACTCGGAGCGGATCGCGGGGCTGCTCGAGGCCGACGGCCTGCACGCGTCCCCCGACGCCGAGCACGCGGACGTCGTCGTGCTGAACAGCTGCTGCATCCGCGAGAACGCGGACAACAAGCTCTACGGCAATCTGGGCTTGCTCAAAGCAGTGAAGGATCGACGACCGGGCATGCAGATCGTCGTCGGCGGCTGTCTCGCGGAGAACGACCGTGATGCCATTCGCGGAAAGGCGCCATGGGTGGACGTTGTCTTCGGCACCCACAACGTGCACCGAGCCGCGGATCTCATCGAGCTCTCACGCCTGCACGGTCCGATCGTCGAGGTACTCGAAGCGACCGTGGCCGACGATGGCGCGGCGTTCCCTTCCGCCTTGCCCACCAAGCGCGAGGCGGGCCACAGCGCGTGGGTCACCATCCAGATCGGATGCGACAACAGCTGCGCCTTCTGCATCGTCCCCGCCGTGCGCGGCCCCGAGATCAGTCGGCCGCTCGCCGAGCTCGTCGCCCGAGGTCGAGGCGCTCGCCGCTGACGGCGTCACCGAGGTCACCCTGCTCGGCCAGAACGTCAACTCCTACGGCCGCGATCTCACCCTGGCCGCACGACAGGCAGGAGGCCGCGATCGGGTGCGCCCCTTGTTCGCCGACCTGCTCAGGGCCGTCGGTGAGGTCGAGGGCATCCGCCGCGTGCGGTTCACCAGCCCCCATCCGAAGGACCTGCGCCCCGACACGATCGAGGCGATGGCGACGACGCCGGCGGTGTGCGAGCACCTCCATCTTCCGCTCCAGGCCGGTAGTGATCGCACGCTTGCGGCGATGCACCGGGGCTACACAGCGGATCGCTATCTCGAGCGGCTCGCGGCAGCGCGCGTGGTGATCCCCTATCTCGCGGTGACAA
>CAVVET010000040.1:0-113088 GCA_963747215.1 uncultured Acidimicrobiales bacterium | reverse complement strand
CGCCTTGCGCGGTGTACCTGAAGGAAAACGGGCTGACCGTGGACACGAGCGGGGGAGGAGACGTGTCGATCCGTCCCGCAGGAGAATGCCGCCACGCTCGACGCGTTCAAGGCCGGCGAAATTCGCCGCGCGGTGGGGTGCCCGAGCCGTGGGCGACTCGGCTCGTGATCGAACGGACGGTGAAGTGCTCGTCGACCGAAGCTGACTCCGCCGACGGGAACGGCCACCACCATGCGCGCTGATCGTGAGCACGAGCTTCCTCGACGACCATCCCGACGTCGTGAAGCGCCTCATCGAGGGCCACATCGCTACGAGCAGTTCATCGATGCGAACGAGGCGGAAGCGCAGACGATCGTGAACGACCAGATCGAGGCGATCACCGAGAAGCGCATGAACGACGAGGTGCTCACCAGCGCGTGCCCCACTTCTTCGAGTTCACGAACGACCCGGTCGCCTCGTCGGGCTGGAAATTCAGCGACAAACGCGGCGGATGTCGGCCTACTGCCCGAGGTGCCCGACCTCACAGACCTCTTCGACCTCACGTTGCTGAACGAGGTGCTGGCGTCCGAGGGTGCACCGGCGGTGTCGGGCCCGTAGCGCTTCGCGGTCGGTCGCGAACGATGGGGCTACCGTTGTCGCGACCGAGAGGAGCGCCGATGGCCGAGAGGCAGGCGCCGGTAGCGATGACCGACACGCCCGGACCGCGGATCACGGTCACTCCGAACGGCCCCTACCACGTCGCCGGCGACGTGCCGATGGTCGCCAAGGCGCACGTCGAGACCGAGCTCGGCGAGCCGATCGTGTGGACAGCTGGTCCTGAGCTCGCGACAAGGCTCGCTACGCGCTGTGCTGATGCGGGCAATCGGGGCGAAAGCCGTTCTGTGACGGGACACACCTTCGGGTGGCGTTCGAGGCCGACGACGCGGTCCGCGGAACCACGCACCCGAGTACCCCGGTACCGGCGTGACCCTCCTCGACGACGCGGACGTGTGCGTCCACGCCGGACTCCGCGCACTCGACGGTCACGAACGTCTGGAAGATGGTGCGCAAGGCCGACGACACCACGGTTCGATCGACGTCGGTTGTGATGGCTAGTGGTGCCCATCGGGCGTGTATCACCTACTCACTTTCATGGGTGGCGCGACCGAGACGAACCGCTGTTCCCCGTGGAGATCGGAGTGGACGTTAACGGGCCCTTGTGGTTACGGCATTTGAGGTGGGCGACGAAGGGCCGCTCCGACGTGTAACCGCGTGGCGTCTGCGCATGCGGCGCCTCCGACCGCAAGCCGCTGCGGCACGGGAGTCACAAGGCGGTCGGATTCGCAACGGACCCTCGGCCGAGCGAGTAAGTTCAACTACAACTCACCGCCTGGGAGGCGTCATGCCCACCGACACGACCGTGGAGCGGCATCAGCAGCGGCGTGCATCTTGTGCAGTGTCAATTGCGGCATCGAAGTGCGCCTCGATGGGCGGCGCATCGAGCGGTCCGCGGTGACAAGGCGCATCCCACCTCGCATAGATGCGGCGAAAAAGGCGTTGCGTCTCGACCACTACCAGAACGGTCGCCATCGGCTGACCACTCCGCTTCGCCGGCGCGGCAACGACCGCACGTTCGAAGAAATCGATCGGACACCGCGATCAGTGACAGGTCGTGGCCCTGCTCGGCGGAGTCCGTGACACGTACGGCGGAGCGTCCATCTTCTACTACGGAGCGGCGGGCAGGGGAGCCATTGGCGGCGGTTACGGGGGACGGTGCAACCGCAGCGCGGTCCTGGATTACCTACAGCTCGAACGCGTTGGCGCAGGAGAAGACCGGCGAGTTCTGGGTGGATGGCCAGCTCTTCGGCCGGCCCCGGTGCCACACCACCGGTGACTACGAGCACGCCGAGGTGGCGGTGTTCGTCGGCAAGAACCCGTGGCAGTCGCACGGCTTCCCTCGCGCTCGCACGCCTGCTCAAGGTGATTGCCACGGATCCCATCGTGGTCATCGACCCTCGACGCAGCGAGACGGCCGAGCTCGCCGACTTCCACCTGCAGGCGCGCCCCGGCACGGACGCCTGTGGCCTCGGGAGCGCTGCTTCGCCGTGCTCGTCGAGGAGGACCTCGTGGACGAGCGTGGCTCGCGCACGCCAACGGGTTGGACGAGCTCACGACCCACCTGGCGGGCCGATCGCCGAGTCGTGCGCGGTCGCCGGGCTCTCGGAGGACGACGTGCGGCTGGGCGGCTTGCCGAGGCCTTCCAGCGTCCATCTACGAAGACCTCGGCATCCACAGGCGCCATACAGGACGCCGAATCCTCCTACCTCCAGAAGCTGGTGTACCTGCTCACGGGTACTTTTTCGCGGAAGCCTGTAGTGATGAACATCCACTCCCTGGTTCGCCAGCCTCGGCGGTGGTGGCAAGGGTGGGGGCGACCGTCGCAGTCCTGTGGGTGGGCATCGCATCATCACCGGCCTGGTCCGTCCCGACGCGGGCGATCCCCGACGAGATCCTCACCGATCATCCGGCTTGTTTCCGGCCATGCTCATCGAGAGCTCGAACCCGGTCCACTCCCTGCCCGACAGTGCGTGTTGTCGCGATCGACGTCGCGATGACTGAGACGGCACGCTGCGTGGATCATGCGCTCTCCGTGGCGTCGCAATACGTAGCCGGAGGCGACGTTCATGCTTCGAGTTCCCCGAGAACGCTTCCAGCTGCGGGCGCCGATCTTCGACGTGTTGCTGGTACCTTGCCCTGAACCCGAGATCCACCGGCGGTGACGCGTGCGCTCGGTGCTTACACCGACGACGATCTCGTCGAGCTGCACGCCGCGGCGGCCCAGGGCCGGGGGTGGTGCTTCGTGCACGCGTTCCTTGTGCACGGTCCAGAAGCCGCATCTCGCGGTCGCTGGCCCCCGTTGTGCTGTACGAGACGTTCGGTCCGACGTCGGCGAGGGCCGTGAGGCGCTGCCGCGGTCTGGGGCCTCGCGTAGACGCGCCTGCTCGGCCAGGCTGACTCGGTGCAGCGGGCGGGCTACACGAGCGGCGACGACCTCTTCGACGTGATGCTTGCCAACCCGTCGGGTGTGGTCTTCACACGGTCGACGACTACGAGGCGGAGCCCTGCGCCGCCTCGACACTCCCGACGGCAAGTAGTCAACCTCGTGGTGCCTGACCTGCTCGAAGAAGTCCTCGTCGCTGCCGCCCGAGGTCGAGGTCGACGTGGAGTTTCCTTCGTGCTCTCCGCTCCGGCGAGCGGCGCTCGTCGACGGCGAACACGATCTTCGTGATCCGTCCTGGAGGAAGAAGGACGGCGGCGCCTGCGTTCGCATCCCGCAGCCGACGCGGCCTCAGTGGGCGTGGAGGCGGGCGGGGTCGGGCGCCGGTCGTCCACATGGCCGTGGCGCAGTTGAGGCTCCGGTCGAGATCGCCGCCCGGCCACGTGAGCCTGCCGAACGGCCTCGGCCTCGCCTCCCACGACGACGACGGCAACGCAACGGTCGACGGCGCGGCGCCGAACGAGCTCACGTCGGGCGACGATCGCGAGCCTGGCTCGCCGGGACCCCGTGGCACAAGCACGTACGTGCCCTGGTCGAGGCGGTTGCCTGACCATGCGCAGGACCCGTTTTTGACCACTGGCCGTGCCCGATCGCGCGGATGGCACTGACCCCACCGCATTGGTGGACGCCGCTCGTGCTCCGCCGTCGCCTTCGCCGGCGTGCGTCGTTTCGACGATTTCGTCGCCATCGGCATCCCTTCGTAGCTGTGCTCACCGTGCCGCTCGATCGGCTGGTCGAGGAGGACCTGCTCCAGCGGGTCGTGTACTTACAGCCGCCGCCCCGCTACGAGTATCAGCTTGCACGGACAAGGGTTGTGTGTTCTGGGGACGTCGTGGCCGATGTGGCGATGGGGCTGAGGACCTGGTCGTGGCCCGACGGCGTCGCGCCGCCGGTCAAGCTCGGCACCCGGGAGAGTGGCGCCGACATCCATCCCCTGGTGGTCGACGAGCGCACCGGCCAACGCCTCGACGTCCGCCGCACCAAGATCCGCCGCCGCGAGCCGTAGGCGAACGGAGCCTCAGCGGCCGTTGTCGGAGAGGCTGGTAGTCCTTCAAGCGCCTCCAGTCGCCGCCCCACTCCCAGCCGATCGAGCGGAACGCTCGCACCACGACGTCGTTCGGACGCCCGGCTCTGACTTTGCCGCGATCGAGGTACGCCGTCGTGCAAGTCGGGAGCACCACGTCGCCCTTCACGTAGTCGGGTTGTGAAACGGGTTCACGTCGATCGCCAAGCGATACGTGTGCCGTGACCAGGTCGTGCTGCCGGTCGACGGACGGCACGCGAACGACGCCGTGTCGTTGCCGTCGCCCGTCGGCGGTGCGGACATCTCGGCGGCGCGGTGGGATCCGCATCTCCTCGATCGGGAAACACGCCGCGTGCAGCTGCCGGACTCGACCCGCCGCAGCGCTCGCGTGGACGAGGGCTTCGCCCGTGTGGGGCTTCCCGTCGAACGAACGAGACCTTCACGTAGGCCGCAGATCGGCCTTGCCAGCCGCAACGGGGCAGGCCGGATGACTGCTCGAACCGGCGGCCGTGACCGACAGGGAGACCGGCTCGATCGAAGACTCGAAGACATCTCCCGCCGGAGTGGCAAGTCGCTGACGGTGAGCAGCACGGCGATCGACGAGCTCCGGCGGCGTCGGCTGCGTGGCCCGTGATCCGTCGGGCGACCGGCTAGCCGCCGAGCCACGCCGGTCGCTGGGTGCGCGCAGGCGGCGCACAGGGCCATGGTCGCGAGCGTGAGAGCGAAGGCACCCGAGCGGCGGAGATGGCGTGGCACCCCTCGTACGGTAACCCCGCGTGGCCAGCGCCCCACGGTCAGTCCTGCGGCGTTGCGGCTTCCCGCTTCATTCCTTCTCACCGGCTGCTCCCGTGTCATACTGACTCACCAGTCAGTATCCAACTGATGAGTCAGTCAGACAGGGGTTGGTTCCCATGGCACTCCTTGCTGATGCCTTTCCATGATGCTTGATGACCTCATCGAGCGGGAGGTAGTGGTTTTCTTGCCCGTCATGGGCGTTGGTGGCCGGGCCAGTTGGGCGCGAGGCGTGCTCGCCGGCGGCGTGATGTTTGAGCTGGATGATCAGCCGGCCGAGGTTCTGATCTGGGTGAGCTACGGCAGGGATCCCACATTCTGGGACGTTGATGGCACCGAGTACGTCTCCACGTCGTCTTGTCGACGTCCCAGATGTGGGATCCCTGCCCGTGACTCACCCAGATCGGCGCCGGCCGGCTGATCATCCAGCTCGACGTCGCGCCGCCGGCGAGCACGCCTCGCGCCCGACTCGCCCGGGCCGCCGACGCCGGCTGACGGGCGAGAAAAGCCCGCTCCTCCCGCTCGATGAGGTCATCGAGCGTCATCGAAACCCTCGCGGCATCAGCGAGGAGTGCCATGGGAACCAACCCCTGTCTGACTGACTCATCAGTTGAAACTGACTGGTGAGTCAGTATGACACGGGAGAGGCCCGGTGAGAAGGAATGAAGCGCGAAGCCGGCAACACCGCAGGACTGACCGTGGGGCGCTGGCCACGCGGGGTTACCGTCGAGGGGTGCCACGCCGTCTCCGCCGCTCGGGTGCCTTCGCTCTCGCGCTCGCGGCCGTGGCCCTGTGCGCCGCCTGCGCGCACCAGCGACCGGCGTGGCTCGGCACCCGAGCGCTACCGGTCGGCCCGAACGGCTTCGTGGCCGCGCAGCCGACGCCGCCGGAGCTCGTCGATCGCCGTCTCGTCACCGTGAGCGACCTGCCGCCTCCCGCGGGAGATGGCTTCGAGTCGTCGATCGAGCCGGTCTCCCTGCTGGTCGCGGCGCGGTCGACGTGGAATCCGGCCTGCCCCGTTGCACTCGCCGATCTGCGCTACGTGAAGGTCTCGTTCGTCGGTTTCGACGGGAAGTTCCACACGGGCGAGCTGCTCGTCCACGCGAGCGCCGCGGCGGGCATGGTCGAGGTCTTCCGGCAGCTGCACGTGGCGCGCTTCCCGATCGAGGAGATGCGGATCCCGCGCGCCGCCGAGATGTCCGCACCGCCGACGGGCGACGGCAACGACACGGCGTCGTTCGCGTGCCGTCCGTCGACCGGCAGCACGACGACCTGGTCGCGGCACGTGTATGGCTTGGCGATCGACGTGAACCCGTTTCACAACCCGTACGTGAAGGGCGACGTGGTGCTCCCCGAGCTCGCGACGGCGTACCTCGACCGTGGCAACGTCAAGCCGGGGATGATCATGCCGAACGACGTCGTGGTGCGAGCGTTCCGCTCGATCGGCTGGGAGTGGGGCGGCGACTGGAAGACGCTGAAGGACTACCAGCACTTCTCCGACAACGGCCGCTGAGGCTCGATTTCGCCTACGGCTCGCGGCGGCGGATCTTGGTGCGGCGGATGTCGAGGCGTTGGCCGGTGCGCTCGTCGACCACCAGGGGATGGATGTCGGCGCCACTTTCCCGATCCACGAGCTTGACCGGCGGCGCGACGCCGTCGGGCCACAACCAGTCCTCACCCCATCGCCACATCGCCGCGAGCACATCCCAGAACGCGCGGCCCTTGTCCGTGAGCTGATACTCGTAGCGGGGCGGGCGCTCCTCGTACGCGACCCGCTCGAGCATCCCCTCCTCGACCAGCCGATCGAGGCGCGCGGTCAGCACGGCTCGAGGGATGCCGAGGTCGGCGACGAAATCGTCGAAACGACGCACGCCGGCGAACGCGTCGCGGAGCACGAGCGGCGTCCACCAATCCCCGATGAGGTCGGTGGTCCGCGCGATCGGGCACGGCCAGTCGTCGAAGCGGGTCCTGCGCATGGTCAGGCAACCGCCTCGAGCCGGGCCCGTACGTGCTTGTGCCACGGGGTGCCGGCGAGCCAGTCGCGATCGTCGCCCGACGTGAGCTCGTTCGGCGCCGCGCCGTCGACCGTTGCGTTGCCGTCGTCGTCGTGGGAGGCGAGGCCGAGGCCGTTCGGCAGGCTCACGTGGCCGGGTTGCATCGCGTCGGTGATCTCGACCGGAGCCTCGACTGCACCGCGCCGGGTGACGACCCGCACGACACCGCCCGCCTCCACGCCCACTGAGGCCGCGTCGCTCGGGTGGATGCGAAGCGCGGCGCCGCCGTCCTTCTTCCTCCAGGACGGATCGCGAAAGATCGTGTTCGCGGTCGACGAGCGCCGCTCGCCGGCGGAGAGCACGAACGGAAACTCCGCGTCGACCTCGACCTCGGGCGGCAGCGACGAGAGCTCTTCGAGCAGGTCAGGCACCACGAGGTTGATCTTGCCGTCGGGAGTGTCGAGGCGGCGCCAGGTCTCCTCGTAGTCGTCGACCGTGAAGACCACACCCGACGGGTTGGCGAGCATCGCGTCGAAGAGGTCGTCGCCGCTCGTGTAGCCCGCCCGCTGCACCGAGTCAGCCTGGCCGAGCAGGCACGTCTGCGCGAGGCCCCAGACCGCGGCGGCGCCCTCGCGGCCCTCGCCGAGCGTCGGACCGAACGTCTCGTACAGCACGACGGGGGCCAGCGACGCGAGATGCGGCTTCTCGACCATCGCATCGAGGAACGCGTCAGCGAACGCCGCCCGGCCCTGGGCCGCCGCGGCGTGCAGCTCGACGAGATCGTCGTCGGTGTAAGCACCGAGCGCACGTGTCAGCCGCCGGTGGATCTCGGGTTCGGGCAAGCGTGCCCGGCAACGCGTCGAAGATCGGCGCCCGCAGCTGGAACGACGTTCTCGGGGAACTCGAGCGTGAAGAACGTCGCCTCCCACTTCTCGTACTGCGACGCCGCGGGAAGCACGTAATCCGCGCAGCGCGCCGTCTCGGTCATCGCGACGTCGATCACGACGACGCAGTCGAGCGCCGCGAGTGCTTCGCGCATGCGCGCGCTGTCGGGCAGGGAGTGGACCGGGTTCGAGCTCTCGATGAGCATCGCCCGGAAACGATCCGGATGGTCGGTGAGGATCTCGTCGGGGATCGCCGCGCTCGGGACGAGGCCGGTGATGATGCGATGCCCACCCACAGGACTGCGACGGTCGCCCCCGCCCTTGCCACCACCGCCGAGGCTGGCGAACCGGGAGTGGATGTTCATCGCTCCGCGCTTCGCGAAGTTGCCCGTGAGCAGGTAGACGAGCTTCTCGAGGTAGGAGTTCAGCGTGCTGTATGGCGCCTGCTGGATGCCGAGGTCTTCGTAGATCGAGACACTCGAGGCCGCGGCGAGCCGCCGGGCGACTGCCCGCACGTCGTCCTCCGAGACCCCGGCGACCGCGCACGACTCGGCGATCGGCACCTTGGCCAGGTGGGTCGTGAGCTCGTCCAGCCCGTTGGCGTGCGCCGCGAGCCACGCTCGGTCGACGAGGTCCTCCTCGACGAGCACGGCGAGCAGTGCTCCGAGGCACCAGGCGTCGGTGCCGGGGCGCACCTGCAGGTGGAAGTCGGCGAGCTCGGCCGTCTCGCTGCGTCGAGGGTCGATGACCACGAGCGCGCGATCCGGATCGTTGGCGATCGCCTTGAGCACCGTGCGAGCGCGAGGGAAGCCGTGCGATTGCCACGGGTTCTTGCCGACGAACACCGCCACCTCGGCGTGCTCGTAGTCACCGGTGGTGTGGCACCGGGGCCGGCCGAAGAGCTGGCCATCCACCCAGAACTCGCCGGTCTTCTCCTGCGCCAACGCGTTCGAGCTGTACGTGATGCCGAGCGCGCTGCGGGTCGCGCCGTCCGTAACCGCCGCCGAGATGGTTCCCCTGCCCGCCGCCTCCGTAGTAGAAGATCGACGCTCCGCCGTACGTGTCGCGGACTTCGCCGAGCCGGGCCGCGACCTCGCTGATCGCGGTGTCCCAATCGATTTCTTCGAACGTGCCGTCGTCGCGCCGGCGAAGCGGAGTGGTCAGCCGATGGCGACCGTTCTGGTAGTGGTCGAGACGCAACGCCTTCTCGCACGTGTATCCCTGCGAGGTGGGATGCGCCTTGTCACCGCGGACCCGCTCGATGCGCCGCCCATCGAGGCGCACTTCGATGCCGCAATTGACGCTGCACAAGATGCACGCGGTCTGATGCCACTCCGCGGTCGTGTCGGTGGGCATGACGCCTCCCAAGCGGTGAGTTCTATTGGTGAACTTACTCGCTCGGCCGAGGGTCGTCTGCGAATCCGACCGCCTTGTGACTCCCGTCGCACAGCGGCTTGCGGTCGGAGGCGCCGCATCGGCAGAGCGCCACGCGGTTGCGCGTCGGGAGCGGCCCTTCGTCGCCCACCTCGACCGGAATGCCCCCCGTGACCCACAAGGGCCCGTTGACGTTCACTCCGATCTCCGCGGGGAGACGCGGTTCGTTCTCGGTCGCGCCGCCGTCGAGCGAGTAGGTGATCGCGCCCGATGGGCACCGCTCCACCATCGCGACCAACATCGATCGAACCGTGGTGTCGTCGGCCTTGCGCACCATCTTCCAGACGTTCGTGACCGTGGTGCCGCAGAATCCGGCGTGGACGCACACGTCACGGTCGTCGAGGAGGGTCACGCCGGTACCCGGGTACTCCGTGGCGTGCCGTTCGCGGACCGCGTCGTCGGCCTCGAACGCCACCCGAAGGTGTGTCCCGTCACAGAACGGCTTTCGCCCCGATTGCCCGCATCGGCACAGCGCGTAGCGAGCCTTGTGCGCGAGCTCAGGACCAGCTGTCCACGCGATCGGCTCGCCGAGCTCGGTCTCGACGTGCGCCTTGGCGACCATCGGCACATCGCCGACGACGTGGTAGGGGCCGTTCGGAGTGACCGTGATCCGCGGTCCGGGCGTGTCGGTCATCGCTACCGGCGCCTCCTCTCGGCCATCGGCGCTCCTCTCGGTCGCGACGACGGTAGCCCCATCGTCGCGACCGAGCGCGAAGCGCTACAGGCCCGACACCGCCGGTGCACCCTCGGACGCCAGCACCTCGTTCAGCAACGTGAGGTCGAAGAGGTCTGTGAGGTCGGGCACCTCGGGCAGCAGGCCGACGTCGGCCGCGTTTGTCGCTGATTGCAGGACCGACGAGGCGACCGGGTCGTTCGTGAACTCGAGGTGGGGCCACGCGCTGGTGAGCACCTCGTCGTTCATGCGCTTCTCGGTGATCGCCTCGATCTGGTCGTTCACGATGGTCTGCGCTTCGGCCTCGTTCGCATCGATGAACTGCTCGGTCGCGATGTGGCCCTCGATGAGGCGCTTCACGACGTCGGGATGGTCGTCGAGGAAGCTCGTGCTCACGATCAGCACGGTGGTGGTGAACCGTCCGTCGGGCCAGAGGTCGGCTTCGTCGACGAGCACTTCACCTCCGCCTTCGATCACGAGCCGAGTCGCCCACGGCTCGGGCACCCACGCGCCGTCGATTTCGCCGGCCTTGAACGCGTCGAGCGTGGCGGCATTCTCCTGCGGACGGATCGACACGTCTCCTCCCCCGCTCGTGTCCGCGGTCAGCCCGTTTTCCTTCAGGTACGCGCGCAAGGCGACGTCTTGCGTGTTGCCGAGCGAGGGCGTGGCGAGCACCTTGCCCGCAAGGTCCGCCGCCGACGTGATGCCGGGCTTCACGACGAGGAACGCGCCGCCCGACGTCGCCCCCGAGACGATGCGCAGCGCTTCGCCGTTCGACTGCACGAAGCCGTTCACCGCCGGGTTCGGACCGATGTAGCCCGCGTCGATTGCCTCGGCGAACAGCGCCTCGATCTCAGCCGGACCGGCATTGAAGATCGCCGTCTCGAGCGTGACGTTGGCGCCGAGCGCCTCCTCGTAGAGACCCTCCGAGACCCCCACGAGCGGCGTCGCGTGCGTGACGTTGGCGAAGTAGCCGAGGCGCAGCGTCACGGCCTCCCCTGACCCGGCGCCGCCGGGGTCGGTGCCCGTCGCGGACGCGCTGTCGTCGCCTCCGCACCCCGCGGCGACCGCCAGCAACCCCAGGACCAGGGCGATGACCAGGACGTTCTTCCTACGAGGGAGGATTACGGTCACGAATCTCCTATAAAGTTGATCAAGTTAGTCGGGTATTCAACCCGCCTTGCTTCTCCCGCGCAAGTGACGGGCCAAGATGACGGCGTGAATCTGACCGCAGCCGAGTACGAGGCCACCGAGCGAGACGGCTACCTCCTGCGCGAAGCCGTCCTGAGCCGCGACGAGGTCAGGGCACTGATCGAGGTGGTGGAGGAGGTCGCCGCGACCGTGACAGCACGCGCCGAGCGACCAGAGGCGCGTCCGGCCGATCACCTCGGCGACGGTCATCGCATCCAGTTCTCTTCGAAGACCGCGATCCAATGGGAGTGGGCCGAGGGCTCGCGTCAGATCCGACTGCTCGAACCTGCGCACCACCTCGACGAGCGCATCGAAGCCCTGTTCGCCGACGGCCGGTTGACGACTCCCGCAAGCGAGATGCTCGGTGTCGACGGCCTGTCCCCCTTCACGTCGAAGCTCAACTTCAAGAGGGCCCGCGAGGGCAGCGAGTTCCCGTTCCACCAGGACTTCCCTTACTGGTACTGCGCGGCCGGGCTGGAAGCGGCCGACGTCGTCACCGCCATCGTGTTCCTCGACGACGCCGACAGAGACAACGGCGCAGTGCGGGTGGTGCCCGGCTCACACAAGCTCGGACCCGTACGCCGCAATCCTGAGGACCCCACTCGCTTCCTCACCGACCCCACTGCGATCGACGCGGTGAGCGAGCGAGTGATCGAGGTCGCGGCCGGATCGGTGATCTGGTTCGGCGCCTACCTCGTGCACCGCTCGTCGCCGAACACGTCGGGGCGCCATCGCCGCGCGCTCCTGCCGTCGTGGCAGCCTGCCGGTCGCCCCATGTTGCAGCAGCTCGAGTACCGCCCGGAGCTCGTCGGACAGCTCCCCTGAGCCTCGTTCCCCGACCGTTTCGGGGCGGGGGGTTACCAGCCGGAGCGGGGGAGGAAGTCGGGGAGGTTCCCGTCAGCGTCGAACGGCAAGGGCGCGGGCGACGTGAGCACTTCGATGTCGTCGCGCAGGTCGGCCTCGTCGCGCAGCGCGTCGGAACAGGCGACAACGTCGACCGCGAGCGTGTTGCGCATCCAGATCGCTCTGGCCTCGTGGGGGGCCCGGAGGCCGATCATCGAGAGCGCGGTGTCGACGATCTCGACATCAGTCTCGAAGTCGAGTGACGCCATAGCCGGCGCGATGTCACCGGCGGTGAACGCGTTCAGCCTCGTCGCTTCCACGTCCATGCTCCGAAGCAGACGGGAGCGGCAGAACTCCGCGATCCCGACCCCGATCGCGTTGCCGTGCGTGTCCTCCGAGAGGTTGCGAGCGGCGATGAACCGAACTCTGAGGTCGCGAGCGGGATCGGCCATGTGGAGCGAGTCCTTCCGGCCGACGACCGTGGGATCGAGGCCGGCACCACTGATGTTCTTACCGATCTCATCGACGAGCAGCAGGTCGATGTCGGTGAACGGGAGTGTCGCCATCCATCGGCGGGAGTCGGCGAGCAACGCGGGTTCGTCGGTGAGGATCGCCGCGGCGGGCAGGGCTTCGACGCGCGCCGTCTCCTCGTCGCCACGCTCGACGAGCGCGAGCCCGGCGAGGATCTTCCCCTTCTCGAGCACAACCGGCACGACGTCGTCGATCACCGTCGTCCAACCGTGCTCGACGATGGCCTGGTGGTAGACGGCAGCACCTGCCTGCTTGCCGAGCCCGATCATCGCCATCTTCGCCAGCCCGCTCTCGACCGGCCCCGTGAACATCGTGTGGGTCTTGACGCGATTGACCACGACAACGTGGTCCGCCTCGCTCGCGACTCGATCGAACAGCATCGGGAATCCGAGCTTGGACTCGCCGAGCCTGACCGTGTCCATGCTCGCCACGATCGGGCAGCCACACGTCGCCTCGGTGATGCCGTACGACTCGAGCAGCTCGACCTGACCTTCGGCGGTGCCGCCGCCGTGGCTGCCCATCGCAGGCACCACGAACGGGTCGGCTCCGATCGAGCGCAGGTGAGCGACCGTGGCCGCGAGCGCTGACGCGATGTTGGCGATGCCGCGACTGCCGGCAGTGACGGCGACGCGGTCGCCGGGCCGCACGTTCTGACCCAGGTCGAGCGACGACAGCGTCTCGGTCACCCGTGCGGCGACGTCGTCGACCTTGGGGCCGCGCACCGCTTGCCGTACCAGGAAGAACGACGGAAGTGAGGAGGCGATGGGCGGAGCGTACCCAGCAAATCGCGGCGGGGTGGACGAGCGGAACTGACAGAGTCGGCGATGTGCTGACGCCCGCCGACCGCGAGCATTTCGACACCTACGGGTTCGTGCGCGTCCCGGCGGCGTTCACGGCCGACGAGGCCGAGACGATGCGTGACGTCGTGTGGCGCGAGCTCGCGAAGCAAGGCATCGAGCGCGACAACCCGAAGACCTGGCTCAACGAGAGCCCCGCGCATCTGCAACACCTCAAGGGTCATCCGGCGTTCAAGGCGGTGGGGAGCGATCGCACGCTGAGCGCCATCGACGAGCTCGTCGGGACGGGCCGCTGGCGCGAGCCCTCCGACTGGGGGGCGTACTTCTTGCTGTTCCCGACGTTCCGGCCGTGGACCGTGCCGTGGAAGGCCTGGCACATCGATCATGACTACACCGCGCCGCTGGCGCCGCTCACGGGACTGAAGGTGCACACGATGTTCGGCGACGTCGCGCCACGCGCGGGCGGAATGACGATCCTCACGGGATCACACCGGCTCGTTGCGCAGCACTTCGCCGAGCACGCTCCCCCGCCGGGCTCGAAGGGGGCGCAAATCCGCAAGTCGCTGATGCGCAGCTACGAATATCTACGCGAGCTCGGCACGGACGGCGATCCGGAACCACGGATCGCCCGGTTCTTCGATCGCGAGGAAGAGGTCGGCGGCATCCCGTTGCGCGTCGCCGAGCTCACGGCGACAGCCGGCGAGGTGATCCTGATGCACCCGCTGATGCTGCACACCCGCCCGACGAACGCGGGCTCCTACCCGCGGTTCCTTCTCAACAAGGACCTGTATCTCGGCGCCGAGCTAACGCTGCATGGACTGCAGGCCGATTCCGCCGTCTCCGTAGATGCCCTCCGGATCGGCGCGCACGGCCTGGTCGAGCGCGTGCGCGTCGTCACCGACGAGGATGCGCCACTTCCCCGCCTTCACGCCGTCGAGGATGACGGTGGCGGCCTGCGCGGACGAGACCGGGGCGTTGTCGCGGAACATGTCCGCCATTCCCTTGATCATGTTGCGGATGTCGTCGTCACTCGCGGAGTCGGCGGGGAAGCCG
Source organism: uncultured Acidimicrobiales bacterium (assembly GCA_963747215.1). GTDB lineage: Bacteria > Actinomycetota > Acidimicrobiia > Acidimicrobiales > DATKAS01 > DATKAS01. The sequence goes on along the minus strand of CAVVET010000040.1, from coordinate 98,835 downwards.
CGCGATGCCATCTGGCGGCGAGCCTCAGCGAGATCCTCCGCGGTCATGTCCTCGGGCTCTCGGCCGCCCATGGATCCGGCGGCTGTTGTTGACGATCTCGGTGCCGATGTGGCCCGGCATCACGACGGCGACCTTCACGTGGGGAGCGTTGACGCGGAAGTCCTCGATCAGCGCCTCGGAGAAGCCCTTCACGGCGAACTTTGCCGAGCTGTACGCGGTGTGAGGGTTGCCAGGGCCGAGCGACGCCCAGAACCCGTTCACGCTGGCGGTGTTGATCAGGTAGCCGTCGTCGCTCGCGACGAGCAGCGGCACGAACGCTCGGGCGCCGTTGTAGACGCCGCCCCAGCAGATGCCGAAGACGCGGTCCCACTCTTCGCGCTTGCCGGCGACGAACGAGCCGCCACCGCCGATGCCCGCGTTGTTGAACACCAGGTTCACGTGATCGGTGTCGTGCTCTCTGACGACGTCGTCGCGGAACTTGTCCATCTGGCCGGCGTCAGCGACGTCGCAGATGTGCGTCGTGATCTTCACGCCCGGCTTGGCCTCGTTGGCCGCGAGCTTCGCGGTCTCGGCCAGTGTCTCGGGGATCACGTCGCACGTCGCGACGGAGCATCCCTCTCGGGCGAGCTGGATGACGAGCTCGCGTCCCATCCCCGTTCCGCCACCGGTGACGACAGCGAGCAACCCATCGAACGATTCCACGTGATCCCCCTTGGTCGAGGCCGACATTACCGAGCGGGAGCAAGCGTCGGCCAAGGCGAAGCCGCTTCGAGAGCGGCAGCAACGGCGAGCAGGACGCGATCAGCACCGGGTGCGCCCACGACCTGCACGCCGACGGGCAACCCGTCGGCGGTCCGGTGAAGCGGCACCGACAGCGCGGGCTGGCCGGTGAAGCTGAACGGCACAGGGAACACGCCGGAGTGCAGAGGTCCGGTGACTTCCCCGAGCGGCCACGGCGGTTGGCGCATCGTCGGCGTCACGAGCAGGTCGAACTCGTCCCACCACTCGACGATCGGACGCATCGCCGCGTTGATGGCGTCGAGCGCCGCCGCCCGCGCCTCGCGACTCACCGGCCCGTCGCCGCGCACCTGGCTCAGCAGCGTCGGGCTCACATCGCCATCCTCGACGGGCCGTCCGATCAGCTCGCCGAGCGAGCGGAGCTGGGACGCCCGCGCGTCGGCGATCACGGTCTCGAGGGCAGCGCCGATGGGTCCGAACAGCTTCTCGAGGGCAGCCGGATGCGCGGTCTCGACCTGATGCCCCAGGCCTTCCAACAGAGTTCCGGCGCGGCGAACGGCGTCGCGACATGCCGCGTCGACCGGCGCGCCGAGCATCGGATCATCGTCGAGCAGGCCGATGCGGAGCGATCGCTGGGAGGGAGACGCCTCCTCGCCGACCAGACCGACGTACACCCCGCGCAGATCGCGAGCGCTGCGCGTCAGCACGAACGCGGTCCAGAGCCCGGGATCGTCAGAGAGCGGAACCGTCACGGGGATCCGACCGACGGTCGGCTTGAGAGTGAGCACCCCGCACGCGCTCGCGGGATAGCGCAACGAGCCCGTGCCGTCACTGCCCTGTGCGACCGCGACCATGCCCGCCGCGACCGCCGCCGCCGAGCCTCCGCTCGAACCGCCGGCTGTGCGCGTGAGATCCCAAGGGTTCCGAGTCGGTCCGAACGCCGCGGGCTCGGTCGTGTTGCCCGCGGAGAGCTCGGGGACGTTCGTCTTCGCGATCACGACGAAGCCGAGCGCTTGCAGCGCGCTCGTGAGCGGTGTGGTGCGCGTGGAGCGATAGCCCAGTGCGTCGAGCACCGGCGTGCCGATCGCGTAGCGACATCCGGCGATCTCCTCGCCGGCGTCTTTGATCATGATCGGAACGCCGGCGAATGGTCCGGTTGAAGCGCGCGACTCGCTCAGCGCTTCCTCGTACCGGGTGAAGACGACGGCGCCGATGTCGACATTGCGGGCTTCGGTGCGCTCGATCGCGGCCCGCACGAGCTCGTCCGCGCCGATGTCACCCCGGCGAACCGCCTCCGCTTGAGCCGTCGCGTCGGCGTCGAGCAAACGACTCACGTCGGACGACGGCACCACCTCAGCGGCGATCGCACCGCGGCCCCGGCGGTGAGCGCGTCCTCGGCCTCGGCGACGAACCGGCGGATCACCTCCGCCGCGGGGAGCACTTCGCGAATCATCCCCGCGCTCTGCCCGCCCACCATCATGAGGTCGACGCCGTCCTTGCCCGCCTGGGTGAGCTCGGCGACGAGCTCGCCGCCGACGTCGGGCAGCTCCGAGCGTCGCTGCTCCCACTTCTCGGTGAAGTCGTTGCGGCGGGTCCGCACGCGAGTGCCGTAGCCGGTGACGCCCGGATTCGGGCTGAGAACGTTGAGGAACTCGACCTGCACCCACTCCTCCGACGACCCGTCCACGAGCGCCTGCTTCCACCCCTGGCTGATCGGCGCCTCCTCGCAAGCGAGGAAGCGGCTCCCGATGTTGACGCCAGCGGCGCCGAGCACGAGCGCGGCAGCGAGCCCTCGGCCGTCAGCGATGCCGCCGGCGGCAACGACCGGGATCGGGTGCACCGCGTCGACGACTTGCGGCACGAGTGTCGAGCGTCGCCACGACGCCGCCGTAGCCGCCGGATTCGCCGCCCTGCGCGACCAGGATGTCGATGCCGTGCGCCGCGGCCTCCTCCGCCTGGCGGACGGTAGTGATCTGCTGCATCGCGAGGCTGCCCGCGTCGTGCACCCGCTCGATCAGCTCGCCCGCGTCGTCGAGCGCGAAGGAGATCACCGCCGGCCGGGCGGTGAGGCTGAGCGTGAACGCTGCGTCGTTGAGGTCGGGAACGACGTGATTGAGCGCGAACTTCCCGTCGGTGAGACCTCGAAGCTCGGCGAGGTCGCGTTCGAGCTGGCCGACGTCACGCCGCCACACCCCCAAGCTGCCCAGACCTCCGGCGTTCGTCACCGCCGCGACGAGCGCGGGCGACGTGTAGGTGCTCATGCCCGCCTGGATGATCGGATGCTCGATGTCGAGCAGGTCGCACAGCGGTGTGCGCAACACGGCGGCCCTCCTCTAGGTCCTTCGGTCGACGAGGAAGGGGAAGCGAGCGCGGGTTTCCGCGACGATCTCGGGATCCACGTCCGCGATGAGCACGGCCTCGGTGGACTCGGGTGCCTCCGTGGCGGCGCCCATCGGATCGATGACGGCGCTGTCGCCCGTGTAGTCGAGCCCGTCGCCCTTCCCGACGCGGTTCGCGCACACGACGTAGGCCTGGTTCTCGATGGCACGCGCTCGGGCGAGCGTGCGCCAGTGCTCACGCCGCGGCGAGGGCCAGTTCGCGACGACCACGTAGCAATCGGTGTCGGGCGCGACGGCCCAGAACTCGTCGGCGAACCGCAGGTCGTAGCAAACGAAGAGGCTGAGTCTCACGCCCTCCACCATCACCGTGACGTGCTTGTCGCCTGCGGCGTAGTGCTCGTGCTCACCCGCGTAGGAGAAGGGATGGATCTTGCGGTAGCGGTGCACCGTGCCGTCGGGTCCCGCGAGCACCAGGCAGTTCGACGGCCGCTTCTCACCCGGAGCGCGCTCGGGCAACGATCCGCACACCCACATGTCGTGCATCGCGGCCTGCTCGACGAGGAACTCGGTGCTCGGCCCGTTCAGCGGGCTCGGCGATGCGCTCGGCGGCCATCGAGAAGCCGGTCGAGTACATCTCGGTGAGGACGGCGAGCCGGCGCGCCGCCCGCGGCCGCTTCCACGATCATCGGGGCGAGATGCGCGAAGTTCGCGGCCGGGTTCTCCCAGACGATGTCGTGCTGGATCGCTGCGACCTTCACCGCATCCCCCTCACCGGCTCAGCTTCTGGAGGCGCTCGACCGCCTCGTCGATGACGTCCATCTTCTTGCAGAACGCGAACCGCACGAGCGGCTTCCCCGCATCGACGTCGTCGTAGAAGACGACGTTGGGCACCGCGACCACTCCGCAACGCGCGGGGAGCGAACGACAGAACGCGTAGCCGTCGTCCTCGCCCAACGAACGGATGTCGACGGTCACGAAGTACGTGCCCGACGGCGGGAACACCGTGAGGCCCGCACCGGCCAAGCCCGCGGAAAGGCGATCCCGCTTGTCCTTCAGCTCGCGACCGAGCGCGTTGATGCGGTCGTCGGGCAGCCGCAGCCCGACCGCGATGGCAGGTTGGAACGGACCGCCGCTCACGTAGGTCAGGAACTGCTTCGCGGTGCGCACCGCCCGCACGAGCGCGGCCGGACCACAGACCCAGCCGATCTTCCATCCCGTGCACGAGAACGTCTTGCCGCCCGAGGAGATGGTGAGCACGCGATCTCGCATCCCGGGCAACGTCGCGAGCGGGATGTGCTCGCCCTCGAAGACGATGTGCTCGTACACCTCGTCGGTCACCGCGATCAGATCGTGCTCGACGCAGACGCTCGCAATCGTCTCGAGCTCCTCCCGCGAGAGCACCTTCCCCGTCGGGTTGTGTGGGGAGTTGATGAGCAACAGCCGAGTGCGCGGCGTCACCGCGGTCGCGGAAGGCGTCCGGATCGAACGTGTAGCCGGGCGGACGGAGCTGCACGAGCCGGTGCTGCGCGCCGGCCATCGCGATGCAGGCGGCGTATGAGTCGTAGTAGGGCTCGAACGCCACGACCTCGTCGCCGGGCTCGCACAGGGCGAGCAGCGTGGCGGCGATCGCTTCGGTGGCCCCCGCAGTGACGAGCACCTCGGTGTCGGGGTCGTGCTCCAGGCCGTACCAGTGGCGCTGGTGTTCGACGATCGCATGGCGCAGTTCGGCGATGCCCGGCCCCGGCGGGTACTGGTTCTCACCCCGCCGGATCGCGTCGATCGCCTCCTGCATGACCTCGGGCGGCCCGTCTGTGTCGGGGAAACCCTGACCGAGGTTGATCGAGCCGGTCTCGGTGGCCAGCGCCGACATCTCGGCGAAGATCGTCGTGCCGAATCCCTGCAGGCGGGAGTTCAGGTAGGGCACCCGCTCACTCATCGGCGTCAGTCTCGCCCAGGCGGCGACCTTAGGGTTTTCGAATGGCACAGCCAATGGCACAGCTCATCGACCTCAGCCACGAGATCGCCGACGGGATGACGACCTATCCAGGTCTCCCCGGCCCGACGATCACGACCCACCTCGGTCGCGAGGAGACAGCCCAACGCTTGGAAGGGGGCGTCTCCTTCCACATCGGGCGGATCGACATGGTGGCGAACACCGGCACGTACATCGACAGCCCGTTCCACTTCTATTCCGAGGGTGCTGATCTCGCCGGGCTCGCGCTCACGCAGCTCGCAGACCTGCCCGCGGTCGTCGTGCGCTGCGAGGGGACGGCGGGGGGTATCGGCGTCGACGCGTTGCCCTCCGGCTCGCTCGAAGGGACGGCGGTGCTGTTCCACACCGGCTGGGACCGTCACTGGCGCACCCCGCGAGTACGGCAAACCCGCGCCGCACCTCACGGCCGCGGTGGTCGACGCGCTGCTCACCCGTCGGGTCGTGCTCGCGGGCATCGACTCGGTGAACATCGACTCGATGGCGAACCTGCGCCGACCGGCGCATCACGGCCTGCTCGGCGCCGGCATCCCGATCGTCGAACACCTCACGAACCTCGGCGAACTGCCCGACGAGGGGGCGCGGTTCTTCGCGGTGCCGCCGAAGGTGAGCGGCTTCGGGACGTTCCCCGTCCGCGCGTTCGCGATGATCGCGCCATGAGCCGACTTCCTGCCCTCCGACGCGAAGACCTCGACGAGACGGGCGGTGCCCTCTGGGATCTGATCGTCTCCACGCGCTCGGCCGCCGTCATCGACGAGGACGGCGGCTTGCGAGGGCCGTTCAACCCCTGGCTGCACGAACCCGAGCTCGGACGCCGGGCCGCCGAGCTCGGTTGGCAACTCCGTTCCGGCAGCTCCGTCGAGCGTCGCTTGCTCGAGCTCGCGATCATCACGACGGGCGCGCACTGGAAGTCCGAGTTCGAGTGGTGGGCGCACGTGCCGATGGCACGTCAGCACGGCGTCACCGACGACGTGATCGACGCGATCGGTCGCGGCGACGTGCCGCCGCTGTCGAAGGACGACGAGCGCGCCGTGTACACGGCTGCGAAGCAACTGAGCGAGAGCGGCCGCCTCGACGCCGACACCTACGCGGCCGCGCACGCGTTCCTGGGGGACCGCGGCATGGTCGAGCTCGTCTCGCTCGTCGGCTACTACACGCTGGTGTCGTTCACGCTGAACGCGTTCGAGATCGGCCTGCCCCCGGGCGCCACCCCCACGTTCGCCACCCCCGTTCCTGGTAGATAACGCGTCATCTGTGACGCGTTATCTCCGCGAGAAGGCGGGGCCGCGGGCGAGGTACGCGGCGAGGTGGTCGCTCAGGTCGGTGGCGTCGTCGGCGGCGCCGTCGATCAGCGTCGACTTGCGGCGCCGCAAGAACGGCATCGCCATCAGATACAAGCCGGGCGCCTCGGTCACGACGCCACCGTCGTGGCGGATGTAGCCCTTGCGGTCGACGATGTCGATGTCGAGCCACGAGTAGTCGGGCCGGAATCCCGTCGCCCAGATGATCGTCCTGATCGCGCCGCTGCGCAGATCGAGGCCGAGCAACGGGTTGTCGTCGACCCGAGTCGGCTCGAAGCGCTGCGGAGCGCTCGACCTCGCGTTCGAGCGCATTCGACGATGCCCATTCGTCGATCGTGTCGAGCAGCCGCCCGAGCTTCAGGTCGGCCATTGCACACTGATTTCGCAGCGAGCCGGAGAACTGCGCCTTGCCGTCGTTGATGCCGGCGAACTTGCCGACGAGCTGCACACCGGCGTCGGTGAGCGCGTTGAGGTCGATCGTGCGGCGATCGGGCGAGCCGGCGAGCTGGAAGGAGGGCAGCTTGCGCACACGCGTGACGTCGTCGACCTCGTCGTAGCGCTCGTTGTTGAGCCCCGTGACGTCCATCCACCATTGGATGTCCATCCCTCGGTAGACCCGGGGCGACCGAACGTGGCCGCTCACCGCGAGTGTCACCGGCCGGCCCGACCTCTGGATCTCGTCCGCGAGCTGCACACCCGTGGCCGCGGCCCCGACGACCATCACGCCGCCCTCTTCGAGCTGCTCAGGGGTGCGGTACTGCGACGGCGTGATCGTGGTGATGTCGCCCGGCACCGCGTCGGCCACTGCGGGGATGTCGCGCGATGTTGCAGTGCCCGCTGGCCACCACGACCGTGGGTGCCGCCCAGTCGCCTTGGTCGGTGTGGACGACGAACCCGTCGTCGTTGCGGGTCACCGACGTCACCGTTGTCTCGGTCTGCACCGGCGCCGCGATGTGGGCCGCGTAGCCCTCGATGAACGCGATCAGCTCGGGCATCGTCATGAAGCCGTCGGGATCGTCGCCCTCGTAGCGGTAGTCGGGCAGCCGGCTCTGCCAGTTCGGCGTGAGCAGGCGCAGCGAGTCCCACCGCTCGGTCTTCCAGGTGTTGGCCACGGTGCCGCGTTCGAGCACGACGTGGTCGATGGACCGTGAGGTGAGACACCGGCTCATGGCGAGCCCTGCGTGACCAGCACCGATGACGATCGTGGTGGTCGTACGCAAGGGACTCGCCTGGCCGATCGAACTTGCTACGGGTTGACCTCGACGGTGACGTTCGTCGGGTTCGTGACGATGTCGTACACCGCCGAGCGCTTCTGTGACTGGGCCACGAGGGCCTTGATGTCCTCGGGCGACGCATCGGCGTCGATCTGCGTAGGTCACCTTGATGCCGCTGAACCCGTTGCGCACGTCGCTGTCGATGCCCAGGATGCCCGACACGTCCATGTCGCCCTCGAGCGTCGCTGAGACCGACTTGAGCTGGATCTCACGGTTCTGGGCCACCGCGGCGACGCCGGCGGTGAGGCAGCTGGCGAGACCGACGAGCACGTACTCGACCGGGGTGATGCCGTTGTCCTCAGAGGCGAAGAGCTCGGGATGGTCGGCGTCGAAGGAGAACTCGGTCTTGTGGCTCTGCTCGGCTCCCAGGCCGAAGAACCCCTTCACCGAGTTGCTGCTGTGGGTGCCGTTCACCCACTTGCACGAGGCACGCCACTTGAACTGCGCCGCTTCCGGCGCCGAGGTCAGCGCCTCGCGGGCGTCGAGCAGAGCTTGGACGTTGACGCCGTTGTCGACGGGAGATGCGGTCTTTGCCATGTAGTGCTCCTTGCTGGTGTTGGCCCACTTCTGCTGGAGCGCGAAGGGGCTCGTGCGCGCAGATTAGACCGACACGCCCGAGTGCGTCACCGGCTTTGGTTCCGGTGAACGCGTGACGTCGGCCACCGCCGCCGGTGGCCCGGGGGCTACGGCGTGAGCTCGAGACCCTCGAGGTCGCCCTTGGCGCGCCAGTCCTCCCACATCCGGGTGAAAGCGATCGACCCGCCGCCGTACACGCCGTCACGACTGCTGCGCTCGCTCGGGCGACCTTCGTTGTTGTAGTAGCCCGGCGTGCACGACTCGAGGAAGTCCATGCGGCTGATCGCGAGGTCGAGGATCGTCTGGACCCACTTGTCCTCGGCCTCCTGTGAGGTCTCGATGAGCCGGACGTCGTTCTCAGCGGCGTGCTTCAGGATGTACGCCATGTGTCGCGCTTGTTCGTCGAGCATGTGCGGGAAGTTCACGGAGAAGCCCGACTGCAAGATGCTGAAGATGAACAGGTTCGGGAACCCGCGCGTGTGCATGCCGTGGAACGTCGACGCGCCGTCGGCCCACTTCTCGGTGAGCGTGAGGCCGTCGCGGCCGTAGAGCTCGCAGCCGGCGCGCCGCGTGAACTCGGTGCCCACCTCGAAGCCCGTCGCGAAGATGATGCAGTCGACCTCGTACTCGACGCCGTTCGCGACCACACCCTTCTCGGTGATGCGCTCGACACCTTTGCCCTGGGTATCGACGAGCGTGACGTTCGGACGGTTGTACGTGTCGAGGTACTCGTCGTGGAAGCACGGGCGCTTGCAGAACTGCCGGTAGTACGGCTTGAGCGCCTCGGCGATCTCCGGATCCTCGATGAGCTCGTCGACGCGCGAGCGGATCTGCTCCATCTTCTCGAAGTCCGCCATCTCCATCGTGGTGGCGAGGCTCTCGGCCGTCATCTCGCCGTTGGCGCTTTGCTGCAACAGGATCAGCAGCTTGCCGATGATGTCGGTCCACCCGTCCATCACGAGGTCCTCGGCTTCGAACCCACCTGACGTCAGCGCGTTGAAGTTGTCCATGCGCCGCTTCTGCCAGCCCGGCTCGAGGCTGGCCTCCCACTCCGGGTCAGTCGGGCGATTCGCGCGCACGTCGATAGACGACGGAGTGCGCTGGAACACGTACAGCTGATCGGCGGCTTCGCCGAGGTGCGGGATGCACTGCACGGCGGTCGCGCCCGTGCCGATGATGCCCACCCGCTTGCCGTTCAGGCCCGTGAGGTTCCCGTCGCTGTCGCCGCCGGTGTACCCGTAGTCCCAACGGCTGGTGTGGAACGTGTGGCCCTTGAAGTCCGTGATGCCCGGGATGCCGGGCAGCTTCGGCCGATGCAGCGGACCGCTCGCCATGCACACGTAGTGGGCGCGGATGCGGTCATTGCGGTTGGTGCTCACGATCCAACGCGCGCTGGCGTCGTCCCAGCGGAGCTCGGTGACCTCGGTCTGGAAGAGCGCGTTGTCGTAGAGGTCGTAGTGCTCGCCGATGGCCCGGCTGTGCGACAGGATCTCGGGGGCGTGGGTGTACTTCTCCTTGGGGACGTACCCGACCTCTTCGAGCAGCGGCAGGTAGATGTAGGACTCGACGTCGCACATCGCGCCCGGGTACCGGTTCCAGTACCACGTGCCCCCGAAGTCGCCGCCTTTCTCGATCACCCGGATGTCGTTGACGCCGACTTCGCGCAGACGTGCGCCCGCCAGCAGCCCGCCGAAGCCGCCGCCGATGACCACGACCTCGACCTCGTCGGTCAGCGGTTCTCGCACGATCGGCTCGACGTACGGATCTTCGAGATAGTGCGCGAACTGACCTGCGATCTCCACGTACTGGTCGTTCGCGTCAGGCCGGAGGCGCTTGTCGCGCTCCTGGCGGTACTTCTCGCGCAGCGCATCGGGATCGAAGGCGCGTGCGTTGGTCGTCGGATCGATGTCAGTCGACAAGGTCGGTCCCCTCCGGCCGTGTGAGATGCGCCTGCGGCGCTCTGGCTGAGGTGACATGGTACGGGGAATGGTCGCCTTCGCCATCAAGACCCCACCGCAGCACGGCACCTGGCCGGAGTTCCTCGACGTCTGGAGGGCCGCCGACGACATCGACCTCTTCGAGTCGGCGTGGACGATGGACCACTTCTATCCGCTCACCCCGCCGATGGACGGCACCCACCTCGAGAGCTGGGCGATGCTCGCCGCCCTGGCGGCCGTCACGACGCGGCTGCGGCTCGGCTGCATGGTGAACGGCATGCACTACCGGCACCCGGCCGTCACGGCGAACGCCGCGGTGACGGTGGATCACATCTCGCAAGGGAGGTTCAGCCTCGGTCTCGGGGCGGGCTGGTTCGAACCCGAGTCGAACGCCTACGGCATCCGCCTGGGCACGCTGAAGGAGCGGTTCGACCGGTTCGACGAGGGCGTCGAAGTGATCTCCTCGCTGCTCACGAACGACGTGACGAACTTCAAGGGCGACTACTACGAGCTCACTGACGCGCGGTGCAACCCGAAGCCACTCCAGTCGCGCTTGCCGATCGTGATCGGCGGCAAGGGACCCAGGCGCACGCTTCGCACCGTGGCCCGCTGGGCCGATCACTGGGATGTCGCGGGCGCGCCCGGCGTCGACGAGTGGAAGACGCTCGACGCGACGCTTCGGTCGCACTGCGACGCGATCGGCCGGGATCAGGGCGAGATCAAGCGGTCGGTCCACATCATGTGGCCGCCCGACGCCGATCCGAAGGACCTCGCGGACCGGGCGCGCTCGTTCGGCGAAGCCGGTGTCGATCTCGCGATCTTCTCGATGCGCGGCCCCTACGAGGTTCGCCTCGTCGAGCCCCTCGCCGACGCCCTCCGCTCTTCGTAACCCACCCCCGGCTTCTCGCGCGAATAACGCGTCAGGAATGACGCGAAAGTCGCGCAGGAACGCTCGGGGGTCAGGCGAGGAGCGTGCGCAGCAGGTCGGTGGTGCGTTGGCGGCTGGCCTTCTTGTCGGCGCCGACCGGGAACGGAGCGGCCCAGAAGTCGGTCACGCCCGCATCGGCAAGGGCATTGATCTGCTTCGTCACCGAGGCCTCGTCGCCGACGATCGCGGCATCGCCGGGCGTATCAGCGCCGCCGATGTCGAGGATGCGGCGGTAGTTCGCCAGCACGCCGTAGCCCGCGAACACCTGCGCCGCGACGTTGCGTCCCTCGGCCTCGTCATCGGTGACCGCGATCGGCAACCCGCAGACGATGCGGGGGGCGGCACGCCCCGCGCCGGCCGCGGCCTCGTTGATGCGAGGAGCCACGTGGGTCTCGACCGCGCGCGCGTTGGCCATCCAGAGGATGGTGCCGTCGGTGAGCTCCCCGGCGACGCGCAGCATGCGCGGCGCGAGCGCGGAGATCATCACGGACACGGGGAAGGGCGGCGGCGACACGGGACCGGGCAGCGCCGACGTCGAACTCCTCGCCGTGGAACTCGACCCCCTGCCCGCGGAGCAGGGGCGACAGCACCTGGAGGTACTCCTCGGTGTGACGTCCCGGCGTCGCGTACGAGAGCCCGAACACGTCCTCGATCGGCGGCTTGTGGGATGGCCCGAGGCCGAGGATGAAGCCGGGACGACCCATGCCGGCGGCGACCGACGCGGCCCGATTGACCTGGAGCACCGGGTGGCAGGTGTAGGTCTGCAGCACCGACGTCCCCAGCTCGATCGACGTGGTGGCCTTGCCCGCGAACGCGATCGCCACCAGCGGATCCCCACCGACCGCGCTGGCGTACCACAGCGTCGAGAACCCGTCGGCCTCGGCGCGCTGTGCCTGCTCCACCATTCGCTCGACGCTCGAAGCGCCACCTGACAATCCGATGCGCATGGGCGGACCGTAGCGGCGGGCGGTACCGGTCAGCCGACGTCGCGGCGCTGCAAGCCCACGAGACCCAGCCACGTCACGCCCGCTCCGATGAGCGTCATCACGGCGAGCGGCACGAGCGTGAGATCGACCGCCGGCACCGAGGGTGTGCGTTCGAACGGCGACAGGTCCTCGAGCCATTGCGGAAGGCCGAGCAAGTCGCCCAGCAGCCCGATGACGAAGCACAGGCTCAACGGCGCCCACGCCAGCATCGTCCACCGGGGAGCGAGACCGAAGAGCGCGACGCCGATCGCGGTGATCAGCCAGGCGGCCGGTGCGTACGCAAGTGCGGCGGCGAGCAGGCGTCCGATCTGGCCGAGATCGCCGATGATCAGCCCATAGACCAGGCCCGCGCCGAACCCTCCGGCCGCGAGCACGAGCAGCGTTCCTCCGTACGCCACCGCGAGGTGGCTCCCGGCCCAACGCCACCGCGAGGTGCGGGTCGACAGCACGGGTTCGGCGCGACCCTCGCTCTCCTCTGACCGCAGGCGTTGCATGGCCTGCACCCCACATCCGGCTCGCGAGCAACGCGAGGATCAGCAGCGTCGTCGCGAGGTAGGCGTCGACGACTGTGGCTGCGCCGACGCGAGCGACGATGTCCTCGAGCGCCTGGCTGTCGGCGATGAAGTCCTCGATGCTGTCGGCGATCGATCCGTACGCGACGCCCGCCAGAAAGACGCCGACCGCCCACCACCACACGACGCCACGTTGCAGTCTCACGGCGAGCCCGATGGGGCTTCCCAGCGACGGCGACGCCGACGCGGGCCCCGCTCTCGGCGCGATCATCCCCGCGCCGAAGTCGCGCCGCGTGGCGAACGACGCCCCTATCGCGGCAAGGGCCGCGGCCAGTGCGACGCACAAGATCAACGGCCACCACAGGTCTCCGCCGTAGGGACGCGACTTCTGGGCGAGGCCGATCGGAGACAACCACGAGAGCGTGCCGTCGCCCACGTCTCCGACCGCCCGCACGACGAACGAGAGGCCGAGCACCCCGCCGGCTATCCCGGAGACGACGCGAGGGTTCTCGGTCACCTGAGCGGCGACCAGCGTGACGCCGATGAAGAAGAGGCCGAGCGCGGTGAACGACGCGCCCAGCACCAACGAGCCCATCGTCGGGAGCTCGAGGGCAATGAGGCTGATCGCAACGAGGGTGCCGACAGCGACGTTCATCGCCAAGACGACCCACACCGCGGCCGCGATCGGCGCGTGACGACCGACGGGCATCGCCCGCACGAGCTCGAGCCGGCCGCTGTCTTCCTCACCTCGAGTCAACCGGCTCACCATCAGGAGGCTCATCAGACCCACGATGGTCAGACCGATCGCACCGACCTGGAACGCGACCTGTCCCCCGATCGTGTCCAGCGCGACGTCGGGACCGTTGAACACGAGCGCGGCCGGGTTGTCACGCGATGCGGCGGCGGCCTTGTCGAGGTCAGCCTGGGTCGGGTACAGGCCGATCGTGCTCGCCGCGCTGACGACGACCATGGCGACGATCGACAGGACCCACACCCCGATCCGAACTCGATCGCGCCTGGCGATCATCCGCGTCAGCGGGCTCGTTCCGGCGAATGCGATCACGACTCATCGACCTGGGGAAGGTCGCGCGCGAGCTCGTCGCCATAGTGACGGAGGAACATCTCTTCGAGAGTCGGCGGGCTGCTCTGCAGGCTCACCAGGCCCGCCTCGAGAAGGCGCGCCATCGCCGCGTGGAGCTGGTGCGTGTCGACGTCGAACTCGACGCGCGAGCCGTCGACGTGCAGCGCGTGCACGCCCGCGATGTCTGTCAGCCCGGTCGGAGGCTTCGCGGTCTCGGCGACGACTGCGGTGCGCGTGAGGGTGCGCATCTCGTCGAGTGACCCTGTCTGCACGGTCTTGCCGGCGCGGATGATGCTGACGCTGTCGCACAGCGCCTCGACCTCGGCGAGGATGTGACTCGAGAGCAGCACCGTGCGACCCTCCGTCCTGACCTCTCGGATGCAGGACTGGAAGACGACCTCCATCACCGGATCGAGCCCCGACGTCGGCTCGTCGAGGATGAGGAGCTCGGCGGACGACGCGAGTCCGGCGATCAGCGCCACCTTCTGGCGGTTGCCCTTCGAGTAGGTACGCGCCCGCTTCGTCGGGTCGAGCTCGAACCGCTCGATCAGCTCGTCGCGACGGGCGGAGTCCAGGTCGCCGCGCAACCGCCCGAACAGGTCGATGGTCTCGCCGCCGGTCAGCTTTGGCCACAGGCTGACGTCGCCGGGCACGTACGCGAGGCGATGATGCAACGCGACCGCGTCGCTCCACGGATCGCCGTCGAGCAGACGCACCGACCCGGCGTCGGCACGGAGCAGACCGAGCAGCACTCGGATCGTCGTCGTTTTGCCGGAGCCGTTCGGTCCGAGGAAGCCGTGCACCTCGCCCTGCCGCACGGTGAGATCGAGACCATCGAGCGCGCGGGTCGTGCCGAACGTCTTCACCAGACCGGAGACGGCCACCACGACGTCCATTGCTTCCTACGCTATTGAGTGTGAGCGAGATCCGGTTGGTGGTGCAGGGCGACGACCTCGGGATGTGTCGTGCCGTCAACGAGGGCACGGAGCTCGCGGCAACGGAGGGCGTGCTCACGCAGACGTCGGTGATGGCGCCGACACCGTGGTTTGCCGAGGGCGCCGCGATGACAAGGCGCATCGGCCTCCCGGTCGGTCTGCACGTCACCTTCACGTGCGAGTGGGACTACCTGCGATGGGCGCCGCTCTCCCCCGCTCCGTCGTTGCGCGCCGGGGATGGCACGTTCCTTCGCACCGTCGAGGAGGCCGCGACTGCCGATCCCGGCGAGGCGATCGCGGAGGCGCACACGCAGGCCGATCGCGCCGTCGGCCTCGGTCTCGAGCTGACGTACGTCGACCCACACATGGGCGTGTCGGTGATCCCGGCGTACACCGCGATGTGCGAGCGGTTCGGCGTGAAGTTCATCTATCGCCCGCTCGAGCCACACCACGTCTGGACGTCACTGATCGTTCTCAGCCTCGCGCCGCTCGAGGATCGCGCCGCGTGGTTCGTCGATCGGCTCGAGCGGATCCGCGAGGGGACCCACTTCGTGCTCTCCCACCCGGCCGTGGCATCAGCGGAGCTGCGGGCGATCACGCCCGAGGACGCGCCGAACGCCGAATGGGCCGTGCCGATTCGGGCCGCCGATCTGGAGGCGCTGTGCGATCCGGCGGTGCGCAAGGTCATCGAGCGGCGGGGCATCGAGCTCGTCGCGGTCCGCGACCTGGCCTGACGAGGTGAGAGCATCGGGGCGGTGACCGTTCCCGAGCCTCTGATCGCACCGGCGCGAACCGCTCTCCGCCGGGGTGATGCGGCGGCGGCACGGGCCGCCGTGGCGCCGCTCAGCGAATCCGACGGCGACGTCGTCGAGGTGCTCGCCGTCGCTTCGTATCTCGACCTCGAGTACCCCGAGGCGATCGCCCAGTGGGAACGGGCGTACGCCGCGCACCGGGCGAGTGGGGACGAACTCGGCGCGATCCGGGTCGCGCGCACCCTGGCGTACATGTACGGATCGTTCATCGGCGATTGGGCCATCGGAGGCGGGTGGATGAGCCGCGCGCTGACGTTGCTCGCCGACGCTCCCGACTCGTCACAGGCGGGCTGGGTCTCGTTGAACGCCGGCATGTTCGAGGGAGATCGCGCGGTGAAGGAGGAACGCTTCCGCGAGGCGCTCGAGATCGGACGGCGTCATCGTGACTCTGACCTCGAGTCCGCGACGCTCGCGTACCTCGGCGCCAGCCTCGTCCACTCCGACCGCACGGAGGAGGGGATGATCCTGCTCGACGAGGCGCTCGCCTCGGTTGCGGGCGGCGACGTCGACGACTTCATCGTCGTGGAGGAGGTGTTCTGCCAGCTGTTCTCCGCGTGTGAGCATGCCCACGACGTCAACCGCGCGGAGCAGTGGATCCGCATCGGCGATGCGATCGCGTCGAGCCGGAACCTGCCTGTGGTGACCGCGTTCTGCCGCACGCACTACGGCGGCGTGCTGACGGCGGCGGGACGTTGGCCCGAGGCCGACGCCACGCTGAGCGAGGCCATTCGCCTCTGGGGACTCGGCCGACGCTCGGCCCTGCGCGAGGGCGCGGTGGTGAGGCTCGCCGACCTGCGCGTGCGCCAAGGCCGCTTCGAGGAAGGCGAGCAGCTCCTCAGTGAGCTCGACGTGAACACCAATCCGGATGCCGCTCGGCCGCTCGCCGCGATCTGCCTTGGTCGCGGTGAGACCGAGCGCGCCCGCGACATCCTCGAGCGCGCGTTGGCGCAGATCGACGCGACGAGCACGGGAGCCGCTCCGCTGCTGACCCTGCTGGTCGATGTGGATCTCGCGTCAGGCGATCTGGTTCGTGCCGAACAGTCCGTGACATCAGCTCGCGGCATGCACCGCGGGTCATCGCAACGAGTATCTGCACGCGGTGGCCTCGCTGGCTCGGGGACGGGTGTACCTGGCGTCCGGCACCGGCGACCCTCAGGACTGCTTGCGCGACGCCCTCGCCGGCTTCGCCCGCGCGCAGACGCCGATGGAAGTCGCGCGGTGCCGGCTCGAGCTCGCCGGCGCGCTGCTGAACGACCGGCCCGAGGTGGCCCTCGCCGAGGCGCGCGCCGCGTTCGACGCGTTCGAGCAGCTGCAGGCGGCGCGCGACGTCGATGCCGCTGCGGCCATGTTGCGATCACTCGGCGCTCGGCCGGCCAGCGCTCGGCCGAGCGGTTCGGTGCTGACCAAGCGGGAGAACGAAGTACTCGTCCTCGTGGGCCACGGTCTCTCGAATCCCGAGATCTCCGATCGGCTCTTCATCAGCCGAAAGACCGTCGAGCATCACGTCGGGAACATCCTCGCCAAGCTCGGCCTTCGCAGTCGGGCCGAGGCCGCCGCGTACTCGGCTCGCATGAAGCCCGAATAGGCGGCGGAATAGGGGACCTCCCCGATCCCCCTCGCCTTTGGAAGGTGCATCGTGTGGACATGCCCAACACGTACGACGCCATCATCGTGGGAGCCCGGTGTGCGGGAGCTCCCACGGCCATGCTCTTGGCCCGCAAGGGCTACCGGGTGCTGCTCGTCGATCGGGCCACGTTCCCGAGCGACACGCTGTCCACCCACCTCATCCACGCCCCCGGCGTGGCGGCGTTGCAGCGGTGGGGACTCCTCGATGAGGTGCTCGCGACCGGGTGCCCGGCGGTCGAGGGGTATTCGTTCGACTTCGACTTCTTCACGATCGCGGGCACGTCACGGCCGTCGGACGGCAACTCGACTGCCTACGCACCCCGCCGAACGGTGCTCGACAAGATCCTCGTCGACGCGGCCGCGGCCGCGGGGGTCGAGGTCCGCGAGGCGTTCACCGTGGAGGACGTGCTCGTGGAAGACGGCGCGGTCGTCGGGATCCGTGGCCGGGATGCGGGCGGCGCCAGCGTGGTCGAGCGGGCGCGCGTCGTGGTCGGTGCCGACGGGCGCAACTCGCACATCGCGAAGGCAGTGAAGCCCGAGCAGTACAACGAGAAGCCCATGCTCCAGTGGAGCTACTACACGTACTGGAGCGGACTCCCGACAAGCGGCTTCGAGACGTACATCCGGCCCGACCGCGGTTGGGCCATGCTGCCGACGAACGACGACCTCACGTTGCTCGTTCTCGGTTGGCCGTACGCCGAGGCGAACGCGTACAAGGCCGACGTCGAGGCGAACTACCTCAAGACGCTCGAGCTCGCCCCCGAGGTCGCGGCCCGGGTGCGGGGCGCAAAGAGAGAGGACCGGTTCCACGGAGGCTCGGTGCCGAACTTCTTCCGCAAGCCCTACGGGCCCGGTTGGGGGCTCATCGGCGATGCGGGCTACAACAAGGACCCGATCACCGCCCAGGGGATCAGCGACGCGTTCCGCGACGCGGAGGCGTACTCGACGGCGCTGGACGAGATCTTCACCGGCGCTCGCACGTTCGAGGACGCGATGGCCGAGCACCAGATGTCGCGGGACGCACACGCGCTGCCGATCTACGAGTTCACGACCCAACTCGCCACGATGGAGGCGCCGCCCCCGGACGTGCAGCAAGTGTTGCTCGCCGTGAGTCGGAACGCCGACGCGCAGTCGAACTTCGTGAGCATGGTTGCCGGCACCATGTCGCCGGTCGAGTTCTTCTCGCCCGAGCATCTCGGCCCGCTCATGGCGGCCACCGCCGATCGCTGAGAGGTTCAGTACGGTTCGCGTTGCTTGACCTACGACGCGATCATCATCGGGGCCGGTGTCTCTGGGCTGTATCAGCTCCACCGGCTGCGCGAGCTCGGCATGTCTGCGCACATCTTCGAGGCGGGCTCGGATGTCGGCGGCACCTGGTACTGGAACCGCTACCCGGGCGCGCGCTTCGACAGCGAGAGCTACTCGTACGGCTATTCGTTCTCGCCCGAGCTCCTCGCCGAGTGGGACTGGAGCGAGCACTTCTCGCCACAGCCGGAGACGCTCAGGTACCTGCAGCACGTTGCCGACCGGTTCGACCTCCGCCGCGACATCACGTTCGACGCTCGCGTGCTGGCAGCACGGTGGGATGACGACGGTCGCGACTGGACCATCGAGCTCGAGGACGGTTCGACCGCGTCGGCCCGGTTCCTGGTGATGGCGGTCGGCGCGTTGTCGATTCCGAACGTCCCCGACATCGCCGGGCTCGAGCGATTCCGGGGACCGTGCTTCCACACGTCCGATTGGCCTCGCGACCCCCTCGACCTCGCCGGGCGCCGCGTCGCGATCATCGGCACCGGCGCGACAGCGGTGCAGGCGATTCCTGAGCTCGCCAAGACCGTCGGGCACCTCACCGTGCTCCAGCGCTCGCCCAACTGGTGCGCGCCATTGCGCAACGGTCCCATCGACGACGACACGCAAGCCTCGATCCGGGCCGACTACTCGAACATCTTCGAGCTTTGCCGCAACACCTACGGCGGGTTCATCCACGACGCCGACCGGCGCAAGGCGCTCGAGGTGACGGACGAGGAGCGGCTTGCGTTCTACGAGGAGCTCTACGCGCAGCGGGGCTTCGGCATCTGGATGGGCAACTTCCGCGATGTGCTCGTCGATGCCCGAGCGAACGCCACGTTGAGCGAGTTCATGGCCCACAAGATCCGCGAGCGCATCGACGATCCGGCGCTCGCCGAGAAGCTCATCCCGACCGACCATGGCTTCGGCACGAAGCGAGTGCCGCTCGAGTCCGGCTACTACGAGGTCTTCAACCAATCGCATGTCGAGCTCGTCGACCTGCGCGAGACGCCCATCGTCGAGGTGACCGAGTCGGGCATCACCACGACGGCGGGCCACCACGACTGCGACATCGTCGTGCTCGCCACGGGGTTCGACGCGGTGACGGGGCCGTTCGAGCGGATCGACATCCGAGGCGAGGGCGGTGCTCGTCTCGTGGACGCGTGGACGGACGGTCCGCGACGTTCCTCGGGATCGGCGTCGCCGACTTCCCGAACCTCTTCATCCTTGTCGGCCCCCACAACGCCGCGACGTTCTGCAACATGCCTCGTTGCATCGAGCACAACGTCGAGTGGGTCGCCGACTTGCTGGGCCACATGTCCGCCCTCGGCCTCACCCGCGTCGCGGTCGAGGCCGAGGCGCAACAGGCGTGGACCGCCGAGGTGCACGAAGCCGCGGAGCGCATGCTCTTTTCGAAGGTGGAGTCGTGGTTCACCGGGAAGACATCGGCCAGCGTGCCGACCGGCGAGCGCTCGGTGCTGCTCTACACGGGCGGGTTCCCACGCTTCCGGGAGCGGTGCGAGGCCGTCGCCGCCGACGGCTACGCCGGCTTCGAGCTCACGTAGCTCCCGGCGGAGGCCGCCTCGAGCTCCTGCACGAGGGCGCTGCGGAGCGCATCACGACGGACGGCCTCGCCGAGACGCTCCACGTTCGCGCGATAGCTCGGGTCGCCGAGGATCGTGCGCACGGCCGCGGCGATCTTCTCGGGTTTCGCGCCCTTCTTCACCGCGACACCCGCCCCTCGTGTGGTCACTCGGGTCGCGTTCTCCGCCTGGTCCCGCCCGTGTGACATCACGACCATCGGCACTCCGGCGGCCAGCGCCCTGATCACCGTGCCGTGACCGCCATGGGTGATCACGACCGCGGCATGCTTCAGCACTTCGCTGTGCGGCGCCGACGCGAACGATCGAGACGTTGGCGGGAGCGGGCAGCGTCTCCGCATCGAGCGCCGGGCCGGTGGTCACGACCGCGCGCACGGGCATGGAGGCGAGCGCCTCGATGATGCGCTGGATGGTCGTGCCCTGATCCTGGAAGGTGGACGACAGCGCCACGAGCACGAGCGGTTCGTCGCCCGGCGGCGACGACCATGGCTCGACCCATGTCGGATCGTCGAGCACCGGGCCAACGTAGCGAGCAGGCGCAGGCAAGGTCGCGGGGAAGTCGAAGTCCGCGGACGTCATGACGAGCTCACGCGTCGCCTGATGCACCTGATCCCAGAAGTGCGGGACCGGCTCGAGCCCGAGGTCGGCGCGCAGGGCATTCAGGCGCGGAAGGCCCTTCTTGTCCCAGACCCGCGTCGTGAACCCCCCGATGACACGGTCGCGCAGCCGGCCCGCGGCGCCCTTGGCGGGCTTGAATCCCATGCCGAGTGGCGGCATGCCCTCGGCGGGAAGCAGGTAGACGTTCGGCATGAGAACGACGAACGGGATGCGGGCGGCCTCCGCCGCGACCATCGCACCGAACGCGAACTGCGAGCACAACACGACGTCGGGCCGATGCTCGGCGACGGCCTGCTGGACGTCCGCCACATACCGCGCGGCCGGGCCCATGAACTGCGCGTCGAGCAGGCGCTCGAACAGCTTCATCGGTGACTTCACTTCCCAGTCGCGGTAGGGATCGTTCTCCTCCGAACGATCCGCGCGGTTGGGCGCGGTCGCCCAACGGCGGAACGTCGCTCCCGTGGCCATGACCTCGTGCTCCATCGAGTCTTCGGCGAGGACCGTCACGTCGTGCCCCCGCTCGACGAGCTGCCGCACGGCCGACAGCTCCGGCGGCACGGTGCCCCCGCCGTCGACGAGCGCGGCGAGATAGGTGAGCGGCGGGGTGGTCATCGGTTTCCTCCTGGATCGTTGTCGGAGAGCACGCCCTTGACGAGCTCGACCATCGTGCGTTCTGTCTCGGCGCGGGTGAGGCCGAGATCGCGGCGAAGCAGCTTCCACGTGTAGACGTCGGTGGCGACGTGGAGCGCGTTGATCGCACGCCGGCGTTCGGACGAGTGTGTCGGTAGACCGAACGCGAACACCTGCCCGAGCCACTGCTGATGGGAGGCTCGGGCCTCGTCCATCAACGGCGCGAGGCGCCCGAGGCGCTCGGCCGACACCGCCCACCGCACGTTCGCGTCACCGAGCTGCTCGTAGTCGTCGACGAGCACATGTACCGCGCCCGCGACGTCGTTCGACGGTGCTCGGCCCCGGCGTGCGCTCGTCTCGGCCTTGAGGACCTCGGCCGCCGCCGACGCGACGCCCTCCTTCGACTCGAAGTGGTTGAGCACCGTTTGGTGCGACACACCCGCCGCTGCCGCGATCGCTGCCAGGGTGACGTCGTCGTACCAATGCTCGAGCAGAAGCGTGATGGCCGAGCGAACGATGCGCTCGCGTGTGTCCGCGACCGCCTCGGCTCGGCTGCTCATGGTGTACGTGCGTGTCGATTTCATTTGACCGCCACTCAACCATCGATTTGAGCGTGAGTCAAGCGAAATGTTGCCGCCTCGTTCAGACCATGAGGCCGAGCCCACCGTCCACGATCAAGGTGGCGCCGGTGGCGTACCGGCTGGCGATGAGCCCGAGCGCCGCCTCCGCGATGTCGTCGGGCGTGGCGACCCGATGCAATGGCGCGGTGGCCGTGACCGCCTCGCGGCGGTCGTGCCAGTCCGCGGTCCACGGCGTGTCGACGAGCCCCGGTGCGACACCATTCACGCGCACGTTTCCTCCGGCGTACTTCGCCAGGAGCGTCGTCATGTGGTTGACCGCGGCCTTCGACACCGCGTACGGCAGCGAGCTGCCTGTCTGGCGAGTGCCGGCGAGCGATGTGATGTTGACGATCCATCCGTCGTCGGCCTCGCGCAGAAGCGGCAGACAGGCCTGGCTGACGAGAAAGGTGCCGATGACGTTGGTGCGCAGCACCTTGTCCCAATGCGACACCTCGACCGAGTCGAGGTCCGCGAGCGGGACGCTGACGGTCACCGCCGCGTTGTTGACCAGCCCGTCGAGCCTGCCCCAGCGCGACTGAGCCGCCTCGACCAGCGCTGCGGCGGTCGCCGGATCGCCGATGTCGCCCTGCACGTAGATCGCATCGCGCAGCTCACCGGCCACTGCGTTCCCGGCCTCGACCGACGACGCCGAGTTGATGACGAGTCCGGCGCCGAGAGCGTCGAGTCGGCGAGCGATCGCGGCGCCGATGCCGCTCGAGGAGCCAGTGACGATGACAGCGTGGCCAGTGAGATCCATGCCGCCAGCGTGGCACGAACCGGATCTGGCCCGAAGCGGGTCACCCCTCGCCACGGAGCGCTTCGTCGAGGAGCGTGAGCGACCGGCGCACCGTCGCTTCACGGCTGCCGAGCGTGCGCAGGACCCCTTCGAGGACCGGAACGAACTGCGCACCTGCCGCCGCATGGGCGCGCCGCCCCGCTGGCGTCAGCCGCAGCACGAACGAGCGTCCGTCATCGGGATTGCGGCGGCGCTCGACGTGGCCACGCGCTTCGAAGCGCTTCACGTAGCTCGACACGGTCGTCGGCGCCGCCGACATCCAACGGGCGAGCTCCGAGGGCGTCATCGTGTCCGCGGACGTGAGGACGGAATAGATCCCGAACTCGTCGGCGGTGAGCCCTGAGGGTGCGAGCGCAGTGTCGAGGACGTCGGTCGCCGCTCGAGACACGAGCCACACGTCGAACAGCACATTCGTGTCTTGCCGCTTGACAGAAGTAGTGCGATCTCGCATTATCTGAATACTACTACGAACTCGCACTATCTGTGGGAAGAGGAGCAACCATGCAAAGCGAACTCACGACACTCGCCGGCGGGCCCGATGACTTCACGCTCGTCCGCCACCTTCGGGTCGCCGGAACGCAGCGCGAGATCGGACGCGCTCTGGCCGAGGCGGCCTCGCGTCGCCCACGGCGCGGCTGCCGCCCCTCGCGCCGTCGACGATCCCCAGCGCGAGCAGGTGCGCCGGCGTTGGTTCGCGACCCACCATCCGGCGCACCTCGAACGCAGCAAGGGCGTCGCCGATCACTTCGGCCGTGACTGCGAATGACCCCAGCGTCGCCTTCGACTGGGTGAGCACATACGACATCCCCGCCGGCTGCTCAGTGGCGTTCTATCCCCCTGCGATCACGAAAGACGGCGCCGGCGTGCTCGCGCGCAACTTCGACTTCCCCACCGCGACGTTCACCGCGATCGTCGGCCTCCCGGCGCTGCCCGGCGAACGTGCCCTCGCGGCCGATCCGTGGGTGATCGAGCTCCATCCGGACAAGGGCTACGCCTCGGTCGTCATCGCGATCATGGACCTGATGGGCGCCATGGACGGCATCAACGAGGCCGGGCTCGCCGTCGCCCTGCTCGCCGACAACGAGACGCCAGAGCCGGAGCCGACCCGTACGCCGCAGGTGGGCCTCGCCGAGCAGCAGGTCGTCCGCTATCTCCTCGATACCTGTGCGACGGTCGACGAAGCGAAGACCGCGCTCCTCCTCGCGAAGCACTACTACTCCTTCACCCCCTGCCACTTCGTGGTCGCGGATCGTTCGGGCGCGTCGTTCGTGTGGGAGCACTCACCGCGCCGGAACCGCGAGGTGATCGTCGACGCTGACGCTCGCGCCGACGGGCGGCTCGTGTGCACGAACCACCTTCTTCACCGGTGGCCCGATCCGTCAGCGCTGCCGGTCGAGACCGGGCCGATCGGGACCGCCGCGCTCACCTACCGCCGCTGGGAGACGCTGCGCGCCGCGATGGATCCCGGGGCGATCGTGGATCGCAGCGACATCCGCGACCACCTCGCGGCCGTTCGCTTCGAAGCGCCGGTCGAGGGAGCGCGCACGTTCTGGCAGGCGCTGTACGACGTGAAGGCGGCGTCGGTCGACGTGAGCTTCTACGTCGCGGACGTCGAGGGGCGCAGCCAGTACAGCGATCGGGTGGAGATCGTCCTCGAGGGTTCGAAGCACTGACCACCACGAGGTGACAACCTTCCGTTCGGTCACGACGGAGGAGGCACAGATGGGCAGGCTCGAGGAGAAGACGGCGGTCGTCACCGGAGCCGGCTCGGGGATCGGAGCAGCGACCGCGGCAGTGCTCGCGCGGCACGGCGCCCGCGTGGCGTGCGCGGATCTCGACGTCGCGCGCGCTGAAGCAACCGCGAAGGGAATCACCGAGAGCGGGGGCACCGCGATCGCGGTCGAGCTCGATGTCACCAGCCCCGACTCGAACAACGCGGCTGCCAAGGCAATCAATGCGGAGCTCGGCCCGCTGCACGTCGCCCACCTCAACGCCGGCATCGCCACGATGGGCGGGGTGCTCGACATCAGCCTCGACGACTGGGATCGCACCATGGCCGTCAACCTGCGCGGCGTGCTCCTCGGCATGCAGTCGTTCGGTCGGGCGATCGCCGGCGCCGGCGGCGGGTCGATCGTGGTCACGTCGTCCGGTGCGGGCCTCAACGGGGGCATGGCGATGGGCACGTACTGCGCGACGAAGTTCGGCGTGATCGGCCTCGTCAAGTGCGCGGCCATCGACCTCGCACCCCAGAACATCCGGGTGAATGCCGTGTGCCCCGGCGTGATCGACACGCCGATCCTCGGGCCTGCACACGGCAACGCTCAGATCCTCGAGATGTTCGGCGCCGGCCATCCGATCGGACGCGTCGGACGTCCTGAAGAAGTCGGTGAGCTCGTAGCGTTCCTGGCGAGCGACGACGCGAGCTTCATCACCGGCGGCGCGTACCCGGTAGACGGCGGCATCACTGCGGCAATCGGAGGCGGCCGCCCCCGCTCGGCGGGCTAATCGTCAGCCGCGAACGCCGCCCGCACGAGGTCACGCAGCTCGTCGTCGGTGATCGCATTCGCCGACTCTGGTCTCAGCTGGATGGTGCCCTTGCTCTTCTTGAGCTCGGGATGCCGCTCGACGAACCCGCCGTCGCGACCCTGCTGCCAGCCGTAGATCGACACTCCGTGCTTCCACTCGCCGAGGTAGAGCCGCGCGGTGCCGACCTTGTAGGTCGGGATGCCGTAGGACATCGTCACCTGCGCGTCGGGCTGCACTTCCATGATCACGCCGTGGACGCGATCGAACAGGGGACGGTGCGCCGCGGGAATCGCCTCGATGTACTCCTGCACTCGGTCGTCCATCAGCCCATCGTCCATCAGCCCATCGCCCATCAGCCCATCATGTCGCTCGAGCGAGCTGGGCGACGGCAGTGTCGGCGAACCACTCCTCGAACTGGTCCGGAGTCCAGCCTCGCTCGCCCACGAGCAGGAGCCAGACGTCGGGATGGTTGAGCGTCCAGAGGATGTCGGTCGCGGTCGCGAGGTCGAGCCCCTCACGCAAGCCGTCTCGCGACTGGAGCGAGCTGATGAGCGCGCGCTGGTTCTCGTAGAAGTCGGACTGGATGAGGCGCCAGAGCGCGGCGCCGTCGGCGTCGACTTCGGCGGCGCTGCGGATCACGCGGAGAAGCGGGCCGATCCGGCGCTTCACCACGCATGAGTTGTGCACGATGAGACGAAGCTGACGGTCGGCGTCGGGCTCGTCGAGTGCCGCTCGGTACCAGTCACGATCGGCGACGGGCGCGTCCTCCAGGTCACCCTTGAGCCGCAGGTCCCACAGCGCGCGCAGGAGCCCCGGCTTCGTGGTGAACGCGGCGTACACGGTCTTGAGCGCGACGCCGGCCTCGCGCGCGATCGCCTCCATCGTCGTCGCGACATACCCGTCTCGCTCGAACAGTCGCTGTGCCGCATCGAGAATCGATCGGCGCGTCTCGGCCGCCTGCG
Organism: uncultured Acidimicrobiales bacterium; assembly: GCA_963747215.1. GTDB lineage: Bacteria > Actinomycetota > Acidimicrobiia > Acidimicrobiales > DATKAS01 > DATKAS01. The sequence goes on along the minus strand of CAVVET010000040.1, from coordinate 72,760 downwards.
CCTGCCGCCGCCGCGAGTCGTACCGACGCTTCGTCCGCTCCGCTTCAGTCACTTGACCACTCACTTGACCACTCGTCGATTCTATTCAATACTCTTTGAGTATAGTGAAAGAGGAGGTCGTGATGGCGAACGCTGAAACGGCAGGTCACGAGGCCCTCCGCACCCAGATCCACGGCACCTGGGCGAGCGTCGCGCCGAACTGGGCCGCGCACGCGGACTACCTCGACGAGCGGGGTGGAGCGGTCACGGCCGCGATGCTCGCCCGCGTCGCGTTGCAGCCGGGCGAGCGCGTGCTCGAGCTCGCGTGCGGTCCGGGTGGAGCGGGCCTGGTAGCGGCCGAGCGCGTGGGCGAGACCGGCGAGGTTGTGCTGTCCGACGTCGCGATCGAGATGACGACGATCGCCGAGAAGCGCGCGTCGGAGATGGGCATGACGAACGTGCGGACCCTCGTCCTCGATCTCGAGCAGATCGCACAACCCGACGAAAGCTACGACGTCGTCCTGTGTCGCGAGGGCCTGATGTTCGCGGTCGATCCAGCGTGCGCCGCGCGCGAGATCCGGCGCGTGCTCCGCCCCGGCGGGCGCATCGCGATCGCCGTCTGGGGGCCGCGAGACCGAAACCCATGGCTCGGCGAGCTCTTCGATGCCGTCACGGCCGAGACGGGCTTCCCAGTCCCCCCGCCGGGCATCCCCGGGCCGTTCTCACTGGACGACGCGGAGCAGCTTCGCGCGGTGCTGAGCGGGGCCGGACTGAGTGCCGTCGTGGTCGACGAGCTGGAGGCGCCCCTGCGCGCGCCGTCGTTCGAGACTCACTGGGAGCGGACGACCGCGCTCGCCGGGCCCCTCGCCGGCATCCTCTCCGCGCTGCCGGCCGACGTCCAGCGGTCGATCGCCGATCGGTTCCGCGCGGCGCTCTCGCGTTATGCGACGCCCAACGGGATGGAGATCCCCGGCGTCACGCTGATCGCGTCCGGACGCCGTGCGTGACTCAGGCCATCGGTTCGCGCACCATCGGCCAGAGAGGTGGGGCGTCGCCCACCTTGACCTCACCGAGCGACACGAAACCGTGGCGCTCGTACAGCGACTTGCTGGCGGTGCTCGTGGCTTCGAGGTAGGCGCGGGCACCCGCGTGGTCGACCTCATCGAGGCCAGTTCGCAGAAGCGCCGACCCGAGACCTCTCCCCCGCGCCGTGGGGTCCACGCCGATCTGCCGGAGATACCAGTGGGGCTCGTCGGGCTCGTACGGCCCCACCTGTTCCCACACGGGGGCGACCCGGCGGGCGACGCCCGCTTCCGCGAGCAACGCGCCGAAGACCTCGCCGTCGGGATGCGCCCCGGGCGGGTACCAGAACGCGGCACCGCTCCCATCTGAGAGGCCGAACGCACCGCCGGAGGACGACGTCCACTCACCGTGCAGGCAGGTGATGCGCGTGAAGTACGTGAGGAACCGGTCGGGATCGGGGAGCATCCACCGAACGAAAGGGTCGCTGCTGAACGCCAACACGATCGTGGCGACGAGGCCTTCCGTCGAATCGACTCGCTGCACGTCTGCCGCCATAGCGCGCGGGAGGATATCTCCGCGGCGTCCCGCTAAGACTCCCGGGCGTCGCGCTAATGGCCCGCTAAGAGATCCGCTGTCCGCGGGCGACGGTCGTACAACCGTCATCGATGCGTGGACCGCGGCGCGGCGCCGGATAGCGGGAGACTGGGGACATGGCTCGGGGAACGTTGCGCGTTTATCTGGGCGCCGCTCCGGGGGTCGGCAAGACCTTCGCCATGCTCAACGAGGGCCGGCGCCGCGACGATCGCGGCACTGACGTGGTCGTGGCCTACGTGGAGACACATGGACGGCCACGCACCGCGGAGCAGGTCGGTGACCTCGAGGTCATCCCCCGCCGGACGCAGGAGTACCGGGGGACGTCCTTCGAGGAGATGGACGTCGAGGCTGTGCTGCATCGCCGGCCCGAGGTCGCCCTCGTGGACGAGCTCGCGCACACCAATGCGCCGGGCTCGAAACACGCCAAGCGTTGGCAGGACGTGGACGAGATCCTCGAAGCGGGCATCGACGTCATCTCCACGGTGAACATCCAGCACCTCGAGTCGATCAATGACGTCGTCGAGCGGATCACGGGCATCGCGCAACGCGAGACGATCCCCGACGACGTGGTGCGCGCCGCCGCACAGGTGGAGCTCGTCGACATGACTCCCGAAGCGCTCCGCCGTCGGTTGGCCCACGGCAACGTCTACGCGCCCGAGAAGATCGATGCGGCGCTCACCAACTACTTCCGCGAAGGCAACCTCGCCGCGCTCCGGGAGCTTGCCCTGCTGTGGGTCGCCGACCAGGTCGACGTCGCGCTGGAGGACTACCGCAACCGGCATGGCATCACGCAGCCGTGGGAGACGCGCGAGCGGGTCGTCGTCGCCCTCACCGGCGCGCCCGGGACCGAGGACCTCATCCGGCGGGCGTCTCGGATCGCCCAACGCGCCCACGGCGAGCTGCTCGGCGTGCACGCCCGCAGTGAGGAGGGCTTGGTCGGGTCCGGCACGGAGCTCCTCGCCGCACATCGTCAGCTGCTCGAAGAGGTGGGCGGCGAGTACCACGAGATCGCCGGGAGCGACATCGCCACCGCTCTGCTCGACTTCGCACGGGCCGAGAACGCCACGCAGCTCATCCTGGGGAGCAGTCGCCAGAACCGGTGGCACGAGCTCACGCGGGGATCGGTGATCAACCGAGTGATCCGGATGTCCGGACCGATCGACGTGCACGTGATCTCCCACGAGCCGTCACCGGTCGAGGCGGCATTGCCGCGCCCATCTCGGCGACGCGCCACGGTCGCGCCCCGACGACGTCTCATCGCGTGGCTCCTCACGGTCATCGGCCTACCGGTGCTCACGCTGGTGCTCGCGCAGCTGCGCGACGAGCTCGGCCTGCAGACCGTGATCCTGCTCTATCTGCTGTTCGTGATCATCGACGCCGCGATCGGAGGGCTCGCACCAGCGATCGTCGCAGCAATCGCCGGATCGTTGCTCGTGAACTGGTACTTCACTCCACCGATCCACACCCTCACGATCTCCGATGGAGAAAACGTCCTCGCGCTCGGCGTTTACCTGTTGACAGCCGTGATCGTCAGCGGGCTCGTCGCGCTTGCAAACCGCCGAACTCTCGAAGCGACCCGAGCGAGAGCCGAGGCGGAGACGCTGGCTGCTCTCGCGAGTGGTGTGGTCGACGCAGACCCGCTGCCGACCCTCATGTCCCACCTCCGCCGGTCATTCGCCTTGTCCGGCGCCGCGCTCCTCCGCAGGAACAACGGTGGCTGGACGGTCGAGGCGGCCGACGGCGACAGCGTGAGCACCCCCGCCGAGGCCGACGACGTGCACGCCGTCGGCCAGGACCTGGTGCTCGCCCTGTCCGGGGAGAACCTCGCGCCGGAGGACCGCCGGATGCTCAACGCGTTCGCATCCAACCTGTCCGCGGCGCTCGATCGGAAAACGGCTCCACGCCCAGGCATCGGAGGCGACCGCGCTCGCAGAGGCCAACGAGCTGCGCAGCGCGCTTCTGCAAGCGGTGTCGCACGACCTTCGGACGCCGTTGGCAGGGATCAAGGCATCGGTCAACAGCCTTCGCCAGCCCGACGTGAGCTGGACGCCCGACGAGACGGCTGAGTTCCTCGCCACCGTCGAAGACGAGACCGACCGTCTCACCAACTTGGTCGACAACCTGCTCGACATGTCGCGGATCCAGGCGGACGCTGTCGCTCCGGCATTGCGGCCGACCACGCTCGATGAGGTCGCGCCCGCGGCGGTCGCGAGCTTGGGGCCACGGGCGCGCGAGGTCGTCGTCGATGTTCCGGAGAACGTGCCTCCCGTCGACGCAGATCCCTACCTTCTCGAGCGAGTCGTCGCGAACCTCGTCGACAACGCGCTCACCCACAGCGACAGCACCTCGCCGGTACGGGTCGAAGTCGGGCTTGTCGCGGACCGCGTGCTGCTTCGGGTCGTCGACCAGGGGAAGGGCATCCGCGTGGAGGACCGGGAGCGAGTGTTCCAACCGTTCCAGCGACTCGACGATCGCGCTCCCCGCCACGGCGCTGGTGTGGGGCTCGGCTTGGCCGTCGCGCGGGGCTTCACCCGCGCGATGGGTGGCGAGCTCGTCGTCGAAGACACGCCGGGTGGAGGCACGACGATGATCGTCGACCTCGAGGTGAGTGAGTGAGCCGCGTCCTGGTCGTCGACGACGAGGCCCCGATCCTTCGGGCACTCACTGCAAACCTCCGGGCGCGCGGATACGAATCCGACGCGGTCGCGAACGGCGAGGACGCACTGCGTGTCGCGGCGTCACGGCACCCCGATGCGGTCGTGCTGGACCTCGGCCTTCCTGGCATGAGCGGCTTGGAGGTCATCCGCGGCCTGCGAGGATGGACCACGGTCCCGATCATCGTCCTGTCGGCACGAGGCGGTGAGCGGGACAAGGTCGCCGCGCTCGATGCCGGCGCGGACGACTACGTCACGAAGCCGTTCGGCATGGACGAGCTGTTTGCGCGTTTGCGTGCTGCGCTTCGTCGCGTCTCGCCCGCGGAAGAGGCCGCGGTCATCACCACCCCGGACTTCGTCGTCGACCTGGCGGCGAAGGTGGTCACCCGCAACGGTGACGAGATCCGGCTCACACCGACCGAGTGGGGCATCGTCGAGCTGCTCGTGCGCAACGAGGGCAAGCTCGTGACCCAGCGCAAGCTGCTGCAGGACGTCTGGGGTCCGCAGTACGGCGACGAGACGAATTACCTCCGCGTCCACATGGCCCACATCCGTCGCAAGCTCGAACCCGAGCAGGGCCGCCCGCGGTACTTCATCACCGAGCCGGGCATGGGCTACCGCTTCCACGCTCCCGACGGACCAACCGCGCTAACGAAGAGTTAAGCCGCGGCCGTCCGCCGCTAAGAGGGTCGTAAGTCCCTTTCTCGTCGCGCGAGGCGGTGCGCAGGATGCTCGCCATGGAAGACATCGTGTTCATCGGGGTTGCGGTGGTGTTCTTCGCGATCTGCGTCGCGTATGTGCGAGGGCTCGACCGCCTCGTGCGCGAATCGGAGAAGGCAGAGGCGGCCCAGGAAGTGACGTCGTGACCGCGGACAACGTCATCGCGCTCGTCATCTCGGTGCTCCTGGCGGCTGTTCTTGGTCGCCGCGTTGCTGTTCCCCGAGAAGTTCTGATGTCGACGGCAAGCTGGATCCAGTTCATCGCGGTCATCGCGCTGGTCGTCGGCACCGCCATCCCGCTCGGCAAGTACATGGCGAAGGTGTACGGCGACGGCGAGAAGGCACCGGGCGACCGCTTCTTCGCCCCGATCGAGCGGCTCATCTACCGGATCTGCCGTATCGATCCGAATCGGGAGCAGCGCTGGACGGTCTACGCCTACTCACTCATCGGGTTCAGCATCTTCTCGTTCCTCGCCGTGTACGCCCTGCAACGGCTGCAGGGTTCGCTGCCGCTCAACCCCGTCGACCTTCCTGGGGTCATCCCCCACCTGTCGTTCAACACCGCGGTCAGCTTCATGACCAACACGAACTGGCAGTCCTACGGCGGCGAGTCGACGCATGAGCCACCTCACCCAGATGGTGGGCCTCTCGGTGCAGAACTTCGTGTCCGCAGCCGCGGGCATGGCCACGCTCGCGGCGCTGATCCGCGGACTCACGCGTCGACGCGCGTCGACAATCGGCAACTTCTGGGTCGACCTCACCCGCGGCACGATCCGCATCCTGCTCCCGCTGGCGTTCGTGTTCGCGATCGTGCTCGTGAGCCAGGGCGTGATCCAGAACTTCCACGGCTTCACGACCGCGCACACAGTCGAGGCGTCCGCCGAGCAGCTCATCCCGGGCGGGCCCGCCGCCAGCCAGGTGGCCATCAAGCAGCTCGGCACGAACGGCGGCGGCTTCTTCAACATGAACTCGTCGCACCCGTTCGAGAACACCGGCGGCTTCAACAACTTCATCGAGACCTGGGCGATCCTCGTGATCCCGTTCGCGTTCGCGTTCACCTTCGGCCACATGGTCAAGGACCGACGTCAAGGCCGCGCGGTGTTCGCCATCATGTTCATCGTCTGGTTCGGCATGTCGCTGGCGGCGATGGGCCTCGAGAGCAACGGCAACCCTCGTCTCGACGCTCTCGGCGCCGACCAAACGACCACCTCCATCCAGTCCGGCGGGAACATGGAGGGCAAGGAGATCCGCTACGGGCCCGCCGCGTCGGGTCTGTGGGCCGCGTCGACGACCGGCACGTCGAACGGGTCGGTCAACTCGATGCACGACAGCTTCACGCCTCTCGGCGGAGGGGTCGCGATGAGCCACATGATGCTGGGCGAGGTCAGCCCCGGCGGCGTGGGCGTGGGCCTCAGCGGCCTGCTGATCATGGCGATCCTGTCGGTCTTCATCGCCGGCCTCATGGTCGGACGAACACCCGAGTACCTCGGGAAGAAGATCCAAGCGTCTGAGATGAAGATGGTCTCGCTGTACGTGCTGGCGATGCCGACTGTGCTGCTGGGCTTCACCGCGGCCTCGATGTTCGTCGGCTCGGTCAAGAACACGACGATGTTCAACTCGGGCGCTCACGGGTTCAGCGAGATCCTGTACACGTTCACGTCGGCCGCGAACAACAACGGGTCGGCGTTCGCGGGCATCACCGCCGCGACGCCCTGGATGGACACGACGTTGGGCATCGCGATGCTCGTCGGGCGGTTCTTCCTCATCATCCCCGTGCTCGCCCTCGCCGGCTCCCTCGCACAGAAGCGGGCGATGCCGACGACCACCGGCACCTTCCCGACTCACACCCCGCTCTTCGTCGGACTCGTCATCGGCGTGGTGTTCATCGTCGGCGGCCTCACCTTCTTCCCCGCTTTGGCGCTCGGCCCCATCGTCGAGCAGCTCTCCCTGTAGGAGCACTCGTGCAGACTCTGACTCCAGCCGCTCCTCTCCCCGAGAAGCGCGACCGCAGCAAACGACCTCTGTTCGAGCGGGCGATCGTGCGGCCGGCCATCGTCGACAGCTTCAAGAAGCTCGATCCCAGGGTGCAAGCCCGCAACCCGGTGATGTTCGTGGTGCTCGTCGGCAGCGTGCTCACGACGATCCTGTTCTTCCGGGACCTCGGCGACTCGACGAGCGAGGAAAACCTGTTCGCCGGCCTCGTCGCCGCATGGCTGTGGTTCACCGTGCTGTTCGCCAACTTCGCCGAGGCGATGGCAGAGGGCCGAGGGAAGGCGCAGGCCGCCACGCTGCGCAAGACGAGAGCAGAGACGATGGCCAACCGCCGCCGCCCCGACGGCACGATCGAGCAGGTCCCGTCGTCTCAGCTCGGCGTTGACGACATGGTCGTGGTGTCCGCCGGCGAGATGATCCCCTCGGACGGCGAGATCACCGAAGGCATCGCGTCGGTCGACGAGTCGGCCATCACCGGCGAGTCGGCCCCTGTCATCCGCGAAGGCGGCGGCGACCGCTCGGCCGTCACTGGGGGCACCCGCGTCCTCTCCGATCGGATCGTCGTGCGCATCACGGCTCGGCCCGGCGAGACGTTCCTCGACCGCATGATCGCGCTCGTCGAGGGGGCGAGCCGCCAGAAGACTCCGAATGAGATCGCGCTCAACACGCTGCTTGCGGTGCTGACCCTGATCTTCCTGTTGGCCACCGTGACGCTGCAACCGTTCGCGATCTTCGCCGACGCCGAGCAGAACGTCATCGTCCTCGTCGCTCTGCTCGTGTGTCTGATCCCGACGACGATCGGCGCCTTGCTGTCGGCCATCGGCATCGCCGGCATGGACCGCCTCGTGCAGCACAACGTGCTCGCCATGTCGGGACGGGCCGTCGAGGCCGCGGGCGACTGCTCCACGTTGCTGCTCGACAAGACCGGAACGATCACGCTCGGAAACCGCCAGGCCGCGGAGTTCCTCCCGATCCCCGGTGTCACCGAGGAGCGCTTGGCGGCAGCCGCTCAACTGGCGAGTCTCGCCGACGAGACACCTGAGGGTCGGTCGATCGTCGTGCTTGCGAAGGACCGGTTCAACGTGCGCGAGCGCGACGTGAGCGACGCCACGCTGGTGCCGTTCACCGCCCAGACCCGCATGAGCGGGCTCGACCTCGACAGCCACTCCGTGCGAAAGGGCGCGGCCGAGTCGGTGAAGCGGTGGGTGGTCGAGCGGAACGGGACGCTGCCCCCTGGCCTCGACGACCTCGTGTCGGGAGTCGCCATCGCCGGCGGCACCCCGTTGGTCGTCGCCGAGGACACCGAGATCTTGGGCGTGGTGCACCTCAAGGACATCGTGAAGGAGGGCATCCGTCACCGCTTCGATCAGCTGCGCGCGATGGGCATCCGCACGGTGATGATCACCGGCGACAACCCGCTCACCGCGCAGGCGATCGCGACCGAGGCCGGCGTCGACGACTTCCTCGCCGAGGCCACGCCCGAGGACAAGATGAAGCTGATCCGCGACGAGCAGGCCGGCGGCCGGCTGGTCGCGATGACGGGCGACGGCACCAACGATGCGCCCGCGCTCGCGCAGGCCGATGTCGGTGTGGCGATGAACACCGGCACGCAGGCCGCCAAAGAGGCCGGCAACATGGTCGACCTCGACTCGAACCCGACGAAGCTCATCGAGATCGTCGAGATCGGCAAGCAGCTCCTCATCACCCGTGGTGCGTTGACCACGTTCTCGATCGCGAATGACGTCGCGAAGTACTTCGCGATCATCCCCGCGATGTTCTCCGGCGTGATCCCGCAGCTCGACGACCTGAACGTCATGAACCTCGACACGCCCCGCTCCGCGATCCTGTCGGCGGTCATCTTCAACGCGCTGATCATCATTGCGTTGATCCCACTCTCACTGCGCGGCGTTCGGTTCCGCGCGGAGAGCGCCGCGACGATGCTGCGCCGCAACCTGCTGATCTACGGACTCGGCGGCATCATCGCCCCGTTCGTCGGCATCAAAGCAATCGACATGTTGATCACCGCGATGGGAGTGTCCTAGATGCGACGCCAGCTGCTTCCCGGCACTGATGATGGTGCTCGTCTTCACCGTCCTGACCGGTCTCTTCTATCCGTTCGTCGTCACCGGCGTCGCGCAAGCGGCGTTCAAGGACAAGGCCGACGGATCGCTGATCAAACGCGATGGTGAGATCGTCGGGCTCGCGGTGGATCGGCCAGCCGTTCACCGAGCCGGGCTACTTCCATCCCCGCCCGTCCGCGACCAACTACACGCCCGGGCCGGGCTACGCCTACGGGTCCAACGAGGGGCCGACCAGTGATCGCTGGCTCCTCGGCGAGGACGACGGCGAGACCGACGTCGACGAATCCGACATCAACGGGGTCGACGACAAGATCCGCTTGTACCGCGAGGAGAACGGCCTCGACGCCGACACCCCCGTGCCGGTCGACGCCGTGACGGGATCCGCCAGCAGCCTCGATCCCCACATCTCGGTCGCCAACGCTCGACTGCAGGCCGCTCGAGTTGCGGCCGCGCGTCAGATGGACGTCGATGCCGTGCTCGAGCTGGTCAAGGACCACACCGACGAGCGCGAGCTCGGGTTCCTGGGCGAACCCGGCGTGAACGTGCGTCGAGCTCAACCTCGCCCTCGATGAGGTCGGGGCTGGAAGCTGAGGCGCTAGCGGGTTCGAGCGATCGGGCTCAGCGCGAACATCGTGAACATGATCCCGGCCCCGACGGCGCCCGCCAGCAGCGCCCATTCACTTCCCGCCGTCGCCAGGATCGCGGCCGCGAGCAGGGGGCCGAGCGTCTGGCCCAGCCGCGCCGACGCGGTCCACGTCGCCATGACCGCACCTCGGTGCTGCTCGGGTGCACGCCCGAGCGCGACCGTCTGCAGGCTCGGGATCACGACGCCTTCGCCGAGGCCGTAGAGCAAGATCCCGACGAGGAGCAGCAGCAGGATCGGCGACAGACCTATCAACACGAACGCGACGACCCACAGCGCGGTCGACGCCATCAGGATCATCCCGGTCGGGACCCCGCGGTGGATGCGCCCGAGGTTGAAGGCCGTGAGGCTGGAGGTGAGCGCGGGGAGTCCGATGACCAAGCCTCGCCACCCGGCGCCCAGCCCGAAGTCGTCTTCGAGGTGAGTCGGCAACGTGGCCAGGAAGACTCCGAACATCACCGCGAACGCGATCGCGCCGCCCACGAGCGTGACGAGGATCGTCGTGTCGCGAAGCGCCTGGCCCACTCCCCCGAGCTGCACCCGCACGGTGGGAACCACGGCCGGCCGCGCTGCGTCGAGCACGAACCAGGTGACGACGGCGACGACGAGGGAGAGCGCGCACGGCGCTACCGCCCATTGCCATCCGAACGCGGCGGTGACGACGACCGGCGTACGCGGGGAAGACCGCGAGAGCGATGATCATCGCGGCCGAGTTGCGGCCGATCCAATGCGTGCGCTCCTCTGAGTCCGGGAAGAAGTCGCCGATCAGCACGACAGCGAGGTTGATGAGACCGGCTGCGCCGAAGCCCATGATGAACCGCGCGATGAGGAGCGCGTCGAACGTCGGCGCCGTCGCCGCGAAGATGCCCCCGATGCCGAACAGCGCAAGACACGGGACCAAGACGTTGCGCCGACCCAAGCGGTCCGCGAGCAGACCGATCACCGGGGCGACGAACACGCCCGGGATCGACATCGACGCCACCAAGATGCCCGCCGAGCTGTCGGGCTCGCCGAACTCCACGAGCACGTCGGGGATCGCCGGGGACAGCGACCGCGTTGCCCATGATGCCGATGAGCGTGACCGAGAAGATCAACGGGTAGGACACGCCGTTGATCGACGGTCAGCACGGACACGACGCGGCACGCTAGAGGCGAGAGAGACGCTCCGCGACGGGTCGCGAGACTGGTTCTGACCTCCGAGGGGGCGCCTTCATCCTCGAGGTCGACGTTCGCTGCGAGTGCGGCCATCGCGATGCTGAGCGCGAGCGTGTCGGCCGACTCCACGCGGAACACCGCACAGCAGCGGGTGGAGTCGATCTCCTGGACGTCGACGTCGACCCACCGCAACGCAGCACGCGCGTCGGCCTCGGACAGGTGAATCGTCGCCGTGATGCTGTACGGAAGTGGTTGTGAGCCGAGCGAGCGCGGCGACGTATGAGCCCGCATCACCCTCGGGGATCGGGCAGCGGCGCGAACCGCCGCCCCGCGAGGCGCGGCTCGGTCAGTCGGTCGACACGGAAGCTGCGCCAGTCGTCGCGCCGAACGTCGAACGCCACGAGATACCAACGCCGTCCGGCGGTGACGAGCTGGTGGGGCTCCACCAGGCGACTCGTCTCCTCGCCGTCGCGGCTGCGGTACTCGAAGCGAGCCTCGACGTGATCTCGGCACGCCTCGCCGAGCACCGCCAACGCCTCGGGATCGACGGTCGGGCCGGTGCTCCCCTGCTCACCCCATCGCACCGGCGTGATGCTCGAATGGACCGCGCGCGCACGCGCCGGCGCAAGCGATCCGGCAGCACCTGTTCGAGCTTCGCGAGCGCACGGGCGGACGTGTCACCCATGCCGTCGATCGTCGCCATCGCGGTGGACCGCAGCCCGACGCTGATCGCCACCGCTTCGTCGTCGTCGAGGAGCAGCGGGGGGAGGTGCGCGCCGGCGGCAAGCCGGTAGCCGCCCGCCTTCCCCGTCGTGGCGTCGACGGGATACCCGAACGACCGAAGCCGATCGACGTCGCGCCGCAACGTGCGCTCGCTCACCTCGAGCCGGTCCGCCAGCTCGGCGCCTGACCAGAAGCGGTGCGTCTGGAGAAGTGACAACAGGGCGAGCGCCCGTCCGGTCGGTCCTGACATGTCCTCCAGAATGGCGCGTTTTGCGGCCAGTTTCTGTCCGCAAGAGACGATACGTTCCCATCCGTTGGAGACTTCCCCCGAGTCGCCGAGCGGCGATGCGAGCCGAGGAGCATCGACATGATCCGCACGAAGGGACTGACCCGCGAGTTTCGGGTCAAGGGCAACGTGGTCGAAGCGGTGAAGGGGATCGACCTCGTCGTCGACGAAGGCGAGATGGTCGCGTTCCTCGGCCCGAACGGCGCCGGCAAGTCGACCACGCTGCGCATGCTCACCACGTTGCTCGCCCCGACGTCGGGCACGGCCGAGGTCGCCGGGTGCGACGTGGTCGCGAACCCGGCCGGCGTGCGGCAACGGATCGGATCGATCGGTCAGGGCAACGGCGCCGGCCAAACACAGCGGGTGCGCGACGAGCTCGTCTCGCAAGGTCGCTGCTACGGCCTTCCGAAGTCCGAGGCGCTCGAGCCGTGCCGAAGATCTGCTCGAGGCGTTCGGTCTCGACGACCTCGCGTGGCCGGGTCGTGCAGACGTTGTCCGGCGGACAACGGCGGCGACTCGACGTGGCGCTCGGTCTCGTGCATCGACCCGAGCTGCTGTTCCTCGACGAGCCGTCGACCGGTCTCGATCCGCAGAACCGAGCCAACATCGCCGCGCACATCGAGCGACTCCACGCCGAGTACGGCACGACGATGGTGCTCACCACGCACTACCTCGAGGAGGCCGACCGACTCGCGGACCGAGTGGTCATCATCGACCACGGGCTGATCATCGCGGACGACTCGCCCGAACGGCTGCGGACCTCGCTCGTGGGCGACCGGCTCGATCTGCGGGTGGTGAAGGCGAGTGACGTCACGCAGGTGGCGTCGGTGATCGAACGGCTGAGCGGGACCATGTCAGTCGCCGTGGACGGCTCCGCGGTGCAAGCCCGAGTCGTGGGCGCACCGGCGGAGGTTCCCGGACTGCTGAGGTCGCTCGACGAATCGGGCGTCGAGGTCGCCTCGGTCGAAGCGATCCGGGCGACGCTCGACGACGTGTTCCTTCACCTCACCGGGCGGAGCCTCCGAGAAGGCACCGACGCCCAGACCTCTGACGACGCGAGCACGGAAGGAGTGGCGGCATGAGCACCGCCCACGTCAACACGCCGCACTTGCCCTCCCACCGAACAGCTTGGGCCAGGACACCTCGCTCGTCTTCACGCGCGAGCTGCGGCCGTTCTTCCGTGATCCCTTCTCCGTGGTGTTCACCCTGGTGCAGCCGATCGTGTTCCTGGTCTTCTTCGGGCCGCTGCTCGCAGACGTGACCGGGACGAGCTTCGGCGATTCCCTGCAGTGGTTCGTACCCGGCATCATCGTGATGTCGGCGCTCTTCGGCGCATCGACGACCGGATCGAACCTCCAGCTCGAGATGCAGACGGGCTCACACGAGCGGCTGCTCGTCGCGCCACTGCACCGCTCGTCGCTGCTGCTGGGACGGGCCACGAAGGAGATCGTCCCCGCACTGCTGCAGTCGTTGATCATCATCGCCATCACGATCCCGTTCGGCTTCGTCCCGGAGCCCCCGGGCATCGTGATCGGGTTGCCGATGCTCGCCGCGTTCGCGGTCGGGCTCGGCTCGCTGTCCTACACGCTCGCGATCGCGTCGAAGGGCAACGAGTGGATGTTCTGGATGGTGCAGCAGACGCTGATCTTCCCGCTGCTCATCCTCTCCGGGATGTTGCTCCCTCTCGAGGGTGCGCCAGGGTGGATGGAGGTGCTGTCGAACATCAATCCCTTGACCCACATCGTCGACGCGGAGCGCGCGCTCTTCGCCGGTGACGTCGCGAACTCCTCGGTTGCGTGGGGCACGATCTCAGCGTTGGCCGTGCTCGCGGTCGGCCTGTGGGTCGGCATCCGCTCGGTCAAGGCAGAAAGCGTCTGACCCGGGCACCCACGATTACGGTCCGGGGATGACCATTCGGTGGGGTATCGCAGGTCCGGGGGCAATCGCCGCGCAGTTCGCGGAGGGCATGGCGCTCGTCGATGGTGGAGTGCTCGCCGCAGTCGGGTCTCGCTCGAAGGACCGTGCCGACACGTTCGGCGACCGGTTCGACATCCCGAACCGTCACGGCTCATACGACGAGCTGATGGCCGACCCGACCGTGGACGTCGTGTATGTGGCGACACCGCATGCGCAGCACGAGGCCGTGGTGCTGTCCGCGCTCGAGGCGGGTAAGCACGTGCTCTGCGAGAAGCCCTTCGCACTGAACGCAGCGCAGGCCGAACGCATGGCGAGCACGGCACGAGCGCGCGGCCTGTTCGCGATGGAGGCGCTGTGGAGCCGCTTCCTGCCCGCATACCGCGTGTTGGCTGACCTGCTCGCCGAAGGCCGTATCGGTGAGCCGCTGTTGGTCGAGGCGGACTTCGGCTTCCGGGTGCCGCTGATGCCAGAGCACCGGTTGTTCGATCTCGCGCAGGGCGGGGGCGCCTTGCTCGACCTCGGGATCTATCCGTTGCAGCTCTGCTCGATGGTCTTGGGCACGCCGGACGCCGTGGTGGCGCAAGGACATGTCGGAAGCACCGGCGCCGACGAGCAGGTTGCCGCGGTGCTTGCATTACAAGGGGGGCGCACTCGGCGTCATCAAGGCGGCGACACGCATCGGGCTGTCGTGCACAGCGCGCATCGCAGGTGCGGACGGTTGGATCGAGCTGCCGGCGATGATGCACCGGCCTACGCGCGTGGGCGTCGGAGCGTCGGGCACGATCGAGTGGATCGACGCCGAATACGAAGGCGAGGGGTTGCGCTTCCAGGCCGAGGAAGTCCACCGCTGCCTTGCTGCCGGCCGCACCGAAAGCGACATCGCGCCGCTCGACGAGACCGTCGCGCTCGCCCGGACGATGGACGAGATCCGGGCGCAGATCGGCGTGGTCTACGCCGCCGACAACAAGTCGTAGCCAGCCCGTGCGGACTTGGCCAGAGGGGTTCATGTGGGGCACGGGCGCGTCATCGACCCAGTGCGAGGGCGCCGCACCGGCATCGGACTGGTGGGACTGGGAACGAGCAGGACGCGCGCCGACCTCTGGAGACGGCAACGGCTTCGCGACGCGCTACGCGGAGGACTTCGCCCTGCTCGCCGGTCTCGGCCTCACTCACCACCGCTTGTCGATGGAGTGGGCGCGTCTCGAACCGGAGCCCGGCGTGCACGACCCAGCTGCGGTCGAGCACTACCGCGCGGTGCTCGCTGCCGCACGGGACGCCGGTGTGACGCCGTGGGTCTGCTTGCACCATTTCACGTTGCCGCGCTGGTTCGCGGCTGAGGGAGGTTTTCTGGAGGTCTCGGGTCGCACGGACGCGTGGGCGCGTCACGTGGATTTCGTCGCGGAGACGTTCGGCGACCTCGTCGGCGGGTGGCAGCCGGTGAACGAGGCGAACTACTACGCCCGTCTCTGCTACGACGGGGGCCGCTTCCCGCCCGGTCACGACGACCGCCAGGAAGTCGCGGTCGTCGACGAAGCGATCCTGCTGGCGAACGCGGAGGCGGCAGTCCGGTTGCGTCAGACCGGAGCTCCCGTTGCATCGATCTTCGGCCTGTCAGCGATCGTCCCGCAGGACAACGATGACGAGACGCTCGGTTACGCCGGCGCACTGCGCTCGATCCTCTGGGAGCCGGGCCTCGGGCTGTTTCGCGACGGGATGTTGCGCGTGCGACACCGCGAGCCCGTGCATCGCCCCGACCTGCAGGGTGCGTTCGACCTGATCGGGTTCTCGTACTACTCGGCGATGGGCGTGCAAGCAGGGCCGCGTTCGCGGTCCATCCGCCCGACGCGCCGATCTCGCCCCTCGGTTACGGGATCTGGGCCGATGGCCTCGGACTGGTGCTCGATCAGCTGCACACCGAAGTGCCCGACCACAGCTCTCCTCGTCGCCGAGTATGGAGTCGGGACCGACGACGACGACTTGCGGGCCGCGTACATCGAGCGCGGTTTGGAGGTCACACACGACGCGATCAGTCGCGGCATCGACGTGCGCGGGTTCTTCCACTGGACCGCCGTGGACAACTACGAGTGGCTGCTCGGTTACGACGTGTCGTTCGGTCTGATCGACCGGGACCGCAACGTTCGTGGCAGCGCGACGGTCTTGCAGCGCGAGGCGCTCGGGCGAGCATGATCTCCGCGACCTCACCGCTCGAGCCTTACGAAGACGGCCGCTGGTCGCTCGCCGACCACATCCCCGACCCTTCGGCGACGTTGTGGTGCCGAGGCAACGTGGGCGAGGTCTTCCCGAACGTGGTGACCCCGTTGAGTGCGTCGTTGTACCGGGGCGCCATGGAGCGCGGCCAGGCCGACGCTGCGCGGGACTGGGGGATGGTCACCGACAAGCAGTACGCGGCGTTCGAGGACGGGCACGGGTGGCTGACCGGCGCGTTCGGCGGCTACCTCTACGGCAACGTGACCCTGGCGCGCAGCGCCGTTGCGAGGTCACCCGGCCTCACGGTCGAACTCGTCGACGAGCAGATGTTCGGGTTGAGTGACGCGCCACCTCACCAGCGGAGCAAGGGCGAGCGCGATCTCATGAGCGCCGTGAAGACCGTCCGCAAGATTGTCACCACCATGCGGCGGCCTGACGACGGCGCAGCTGCTCCAAGACCGAGCGGATGTAGCCGCGTACGTGAGTCACCTGCCCACGATTCGGACCGCGTCCAACGAAGAGCTGATCGGCATCGCCCGTTCGCTCACGCAGTGGGCCGAGCGGATGATGCGCCACCTGTTGCTCGCCAGCTCCGCCGCCGGCATCAGCCGATCGATGCTCGAGCGTGTGGTGGCGTCGCTCGACGAGCCCGGGTTGGAAAATCGGCTCACCGCCGGCTTGGGCACGGTGGAGTCGGCCCAGCCCGCGGCAGGAGCTGTGGCCCCTCGGCCGCATGGTCGCCGCGAGCCCGTCGCTGTCGGCGCTCTTCGACGACGGGGTCGAGGGGCTCGACGGCCGGTTGCGCGCGCACCCGGCCGCCGCTGACTTCGTCGCTGGGTTCGATCGCTTCGTGGCCCGCCACGGATCGCGGGGGCCCGACGAGTGGGAGCTCGCCTCACCGACGTGGAGCAGCGACCCGACCATTGCTCTGGCGATGGTCGAACGCCTTCGCCATGCACCTGACGAGCGCGACCCGATCGTCGTCGGGCGCACGGCTCGCGGGCAGACCGTGCTTCGTTGATCCTCGACATCCGCGATCGCCTGCCCTGGTTCAAGCAGCGGCTGTTCGACATCGCCGTCCGGGCCACGATGGCCTACGCCGCGCAGCGCGAGGCGACCAAAGCGGCGTTCGTCCGTGTCCTCGATCCCACCCGTCAGGCGCTCGCCGAGCTCGCCCGGCGTTCGACGCTCGCGCACGCCGACTTCTTCCTGCTCACGATCGACGAAGTGCCCGCGGTCATCAACGGGCACGGTCCGGCGGACGCCGTGATCACCGAACGACGCGAGCGCCGCGACTACCTGCAGGCGCGGATCCCGCCGTTCTGGTTCGTCAGTCCGTTGTCGTCGCCGGGGACATGGCCGTTGCGCGCTGGCACAGAACCGCCCGGATGGCGCGGCGCGCACCATCAGCGGGATGGGGGTGTGCTCGGGCGTCGCCACCGGCACTGCTCGGGTGGTGCTTCGCCCCAGCGAACCCGGTGAGCTCAGTCCGGGCGACATCCTCGTGGCGCCGATCACCGATCCCGCCTGGACGCCGCTGTTCCTCGCCGTCGCAGGCGTCGTGGTCGACGTCGGCGCGCAGCAGAGCCACGCGGCGATCGTCTCGCGAGAGCTCGGCATCCCCGCTGTGGTGAGCGCCACGGGCGCCTCGACAACGATTCCCGACGGCGCGCGGGTGACCGTCGACGGCTCGACTGGGGATCGTGACGATCCACGCCGACGGTCAGTGAGCCGGTAGCGACACCTGAAGCTGATCGAGGCCGGCGATGTCCGCACCCGCACCGAGCACCTGGACGAGTCGGGCGATCCAGAATCCCTGACCTCCCGTGGAGGTGGATCTCGGTGTCCTCGGCTCCCTCCGCGGTCTCGAGCGTCACGGTGAGCAGGGGTGCGGGCGCGAATACGCAGACCCGGTTCGAAGGCGTACCCGGTGAGGACATCATCGGGGCTCCTACCCGGCGACCCGGTACGCCAACCGTGTCGTGGCCGACTGGCTAACGTGCGCGGGTCCGCGCCAAGGGGGAATGCATGCCTACATCGGGTTCGATTCTCGGAAACGCCGTCCGGCGGCTCGAAGATCCGACGCTGCTCACAGGCGACGGCAAGTACGTCGACGACCTGGTGGAGCCGGGCACGCTGCACGTCGCGTTCGTGCGCTCCCCCGTTGCCCACGCCAACGTGGGCTCGGTGGACATCGCCGAGGCGTCGGCGATGCCCGGCGTCGTCGCGGTGTACCACGCGCAAGGCGATGACCTGGGCCTGGCCGCGGTGAAGCAGTTCGCGATGATGCCCGACACGCTGAACCGCCCCGTCTTCGCCACCGAGAAGGTGCGCTTCGTGGGCGACATCGTCGCCGCCGTCGTCGCGGAGAGCCGCGAGCAGGCCGTCGATGCCGCCGAGACAGTCATCGTCGACTACGACCCGCTGCGCGCCGTGCTCACGGCGGCTGACGCGCTGGCGCCCGACGCGCCGCTCTTGTTCCCCGAGCACGGGTCGAACGTGTGCTTCGGCACCGCGTTTCCGGAAGGCGACGACTCCGACCCGCTCGTCGGCGCCGACGTCGTCGCGGAGGTGACGATGGTGAGCCAGCGACTCGCCGGCGTGCCGATGGAGACGAACGGCATCCTTGCCGTCCCGAAGGATGGCGGGCTCACGCTCTGGGTCTCGCACCAGGCGCCGCATGCGATCCACGCCGAGTACTCGGGCGCGCTGGGCCTCGACCCGTCGAAGGTACGCGTGGTGTGTCCGTGGGTCGGCGGCGGCTTCGGGCCGAAGGCGGCCGGCTACATGGAGCACATCGTCGCGGCGGCCGCGGCGATGAAGCTCGGGCGACCGGTCAAGTGGATCGCCACGCGGTCCGAGGACATGGTGTCGCTCGTCCAAGGCCGCGACTTCGTGATGACGGCCAGGCTCGGAGTCGGCAACGACGGCAAGATCGTCGGGCTCGACGGCTCGGTTGTCGCTGCCGCCGGTGCGTATCCGGCGATCGGCGCGATCCTGCCGATGCTCACGCAGATGATGTCCGTCGGCGTCTACAGCATCCCGAAAGTGCGCTTCAAGACCGTCGGCGTCCTGACGAACAACACCACGATCGGCGCGTACCGCGGCGCCGGTCGTCCCGAAGCGACGCAGCTCATCGAGCGAGTGCTCGATGTGGCGGCCCGCCAGATCGGCATGGATCCGGCCGAGATTCGCCGCGCCAACTTCCTCTCCCCCGAGAGCTTCCCGCTGACGACACCGACGGGCGCGAACTACGACAGCGGTGAGTACGAGAAGGCGCTCGACGCCGCGCTGAAGGCTTCTGGCTACGCGAAGCTGCGTGAGGAGCAGGCCGACCGGCGCGCGAGCGGCGACACAAAGCAGCTGGGCATCGGCATCTCGAGCTACGTCGAGGTCACCGCTCCCGTCGGGCTGCACGTCGAGTTCGGCGCGGTCGAGATCAACGACGACGGCTCGGCAACGGTGTTCGCCGGCACGAGCGTCCACGGTCAAGGTCACCACACCGCGTTCGCGATGCTCGCGAGCGAGGTGCTCGGCATCCCGATGGAGAACATCACCCTCGTGAACTCCGACACCGACCGGGTGCCGCGTGGCGCCGGCACGATGGGCTCGCGGTCGCTCCAGACCGCGGGCAGCGCCATCCACGTCGCTTCGAACGAGGTGCTCGCCCGGGCCCAGCGCATCGCGGCTCACCTGCTCGAGGCCTCCGCTGACGACATCGTCGTCGGCGAAGGCGGCGTGCACGTCGCGGGCGTGCCCGCACAGTCGCTGTCGTGGGCCGAGCTGGCATCGGCGTCGAACGACGGGTCCCGCTTGCCCGACGGCCTCGAAGCCGCGCCGCTGCGGCATGAGCTCGACTTCGACGGCACCGACTCGACCTACCCCTTCGGCTCTCACGTGTCGGTCGTCGAGGTCGACACCGAGACGGGCGACGTCAAGATGCTGCGCCACGTCGCCGTCGACGATTGCGGACGCATCCTCAACCCGCTGCTCGTCAACGGGCAACAGCACGGTGGCATCGCCCAAGGCGCGGCGCAGGCGCTGTACGAGTGGATGCAGTACGACGCCGACGGCAACCCGCTCACGTCGACTCTCACCGACTACCTCATGCCGTCGGCAGCGGAGCTTCCGAGCTTCGAGGTGTCGAACACCCAGACCGACAGCCCCCGCAACCCGCTCGGCGCGAAGGGCATCGGCGAGTCGGGCACGATCGGCTCGACTCCCGCGATCCACAACGCAGTCGTCGACGCGGTCAGCCATCTCGGCGTGACCCACATCGACATGCCGTGCACGGGCGAGCGCGTCTGGAAGGCGATCCAAGCCGCGTCGAAGTAGCGCGCAACGCAGCCTGCCGTCGAAGGGACTTCAGCGCGCGTGGATGCGGTTGTTACGGGGGTTGTGCTCGAGCTCGACGAGGCCGAGGTGTTCGAGCAGCGGAGGGAGGTACATCGCGAACCGGCCGCGGTACCCCTTGCGCAAGCCGTACCAGCCGCCGACCGGGTTGGATGGCGACCGGGCCCACGACTCCAAGGTGCCGTCCTTGGCCGGCTTGTTCTCGTCGGCGCTGCCGAGATCCATCCAGTCGCCGTGTTCCCGCAGCATCACCGGCACGTCTTCGAGGCAACGAGCGAGGTAGCGCAGCTTCGTCGTCCCCACCTGGCAGACGAGCTCGGGAGGATCGGCGGAGTCGTCGCGATGCATCCGGTACTCCGCAGTGCCGGGCGGCGTCTTCAGCACCCACGGATCCTCTGCAGTTCCGGTTCCCTTGGCGGCTGTCATCGCGCCCACTCTCGCGCGAGAGCTCAGCGAGGTGCTTGTGCACCATCGGCACAACGACGTCCCCTGTCGAACCGCATCAGTGGAGCGATGGATCGGTGAGGTCGAAGAACTCGGTGTTCTTCATCAGGTCCCCGAACTCCTCCATCATCGCTTGCAGCTCGGGAGGCATCTCCTGCGTCTCCCCGGCGCGCGCTTCGGACTCACTCGTGAAGTAGTTGAACTCGACACAGCTGTCCGGCCCGGTCCACACACGGATCCCTCCGATGAGGTCCGGACGACGTCGACGCGAACTGCGCGAACTGCTCGTCCATCTTGCCGAGGCGGGCGCGGTCGACGCCGGTGGACTTCATGACCTGCACGAAACCCGCGTCGTTGGAACCCCCTCCGAGGAACTCCTGG
Organism: uncultured Acidimicrobiales bacterium; assembly: GCA_963747215.1. Classification (GTDB taxonomy): domain Bacteria; phylum Actinomycetota; class Acidimicrobiia; order Acidimicrobiales; family DATKAS01; genus DATKAS01. Next base: position 51,608 of record CAVVET010000040.1, on the reverse strand, counting down.
ACATCGGTCGACTCCGTGAACGAGGCATCACCGTCGTAGTGCTTCGACATCTCGGCCCACCACGCACCCTGCTCGGGCCGGTCGCTGTTCGCGCGGGCCGCGGCCTCGGACTCGAAGCGGGCCATCGCGATCGTCTTGCCGTCGGCCGTGACCCCGCCTGTCGAACCCAGGTAGCCAGTCGCACCCGGCGCCAGATCCTTCTGCCACCGCTCGGTCATTCGCTTGATTCCCGCTGCGTCACGGGTCCGTCCCTCGATGATCTGCACAAACATGTCGCCCTCCTCGCTGGTGGGATCTGAACCGATCATGCGTCGCGTCGTCGGCGCCGCAACCGGGCCGACGCGCCAGACTCCTGACCATGACGCACAGGTTGATCGGCGGACGCGACGTGGATCGAGCCGAGGAGGCTGCGGATTCGGCGTCTTGCCAACGGCCCGCATACCTCCTCGCCGGTGAGGTCACTCCGTGGCGAGGTCGCGGCCGAGCTGCGGATCACCGCACGGGATCTTCCGTCTCTCCCAGCATTACCATCGTCCGTCCTCACCAGCTCTCATCCTCTCCCTCTGCTCACGCAGTCACACCCGCGCCGCATCACGCGCGAGCCCCGACTCGAGCCGTCGATCGATGGTTCGCCGTCTGGGGCTCGAACGGCTCGTCGAGCGTCTGGTACTCGGAGACCGCTCCCGTGGTAGACGAGACGCCGGCCGATCATCGTTTCAGTGCGTCCTGAACGTGTTGTGGAACGCCCGGATCTTCAGTCCGGCGTCGGTCTCGACCGCGACGGCCGTGAGGATCGAGCGATGCGAACCCTCCAACGGGCCCGCCGGCACCTCGAGGAAGGCGTGCACGTGGCCGAGCAGCCATCCGTCGGCGAGCGGCTCGCACTGCACGACCGAGTAGGTCACCTTCGAGTCCTTGTAGACGGTGTCGAAGATGAACCTGTGTCCCTCGACGATGGGGACGACGCCCCGACGGTGCTCGCCGTAGACGTTGACGAAGTCGGCGTCGTCGGTGAAGAACTCGCCGAAGCGTTCGGCGTCGGCGTCGTTCCAGGCCTGCTCGAGCTGTGCAAAGACGTCCTCGAGGGCGGTGGTACCTGCGGTGGTGTCGATGCTGTGCATCATTCCTCTCTTTCTGTGCTGTCGAGAAGCGACCGCTGCAAGACCACGAGCAGCCGCTCACGCAGCTCCGCCACCGTCCAATCGACGTCTCGGAGGAGCTGCGCTGTAGTGGTTCCGCTGGTGAGTGTGGAGATCAGGTCGCACGCCGTCGTCGCCGTCCACGGCGGTACGAGGTCCCTCTCGGCCTGCAGGCGCGTCGCAACGAGGAGCGCGAGCTGCCGCCGGCTGGCGGCGCGGCCGACGAAGGCAGCCTCGATCTCGGGATCGAGAGAGCGCTCCCGCTCGACCGCGACGTAGGCCGGAAGGATCCGGGGGACGATCGAGCAGTGCATCTCGACGAACGCCTCCAACGCCGCCCGCGGGTCGGCGCCTCGAGGACCGAGCTGGACGCGGCCGCCATCCCCGTGGCCTCGCGAGCACGATCGACTGCGCCGACCAACAGCTCAGCCCGCGTCGGAAAGTGCGTGTACACGGTCTGGCGCGACACCCCGGCGACCTGTGCGACCGCCTCGTAGGTGGCCCGCTCCTGCGACTCGAGCAGTGCCAGCACCGCCTCGAGAATCGCTGTCCTGGTGTCGGTCTTCGTCACACGACAGTTGTAAAGAAAAATAAGACAGACTGTCAACGTGACATCTGCCTCGTCCAGTGGTGTCTTGACCGGTACAGGACGCCGGTACTGTATCGGTACAGCCACGACCGAACAGAGATGCCCGTGCCCCCCACCTTCCTCCTCGCCCAGCTCTACTCCGAAGGCTCGCTCACGCGTTCAGGTCACAGCGCGCTCCCGGGAGCGCCCGTCCGGCCGCACGGCGACCGCGCGCGGCTGCGTTGGCCTCGGCCGAGCACGATCGCCGCGCGCGTCGTGCGCCTGCCGCGCCGCTCGGTGTCCCTCGACGGCTCACCCGCCTGCTGAGCCGCGCCTTCTGACCCCCCCTAGCCTCCCGGAATGGCGCGGGTGACGCTGCAGACGATCGCCGATCGGCTCGGGATCAGTCGCATGACCGTGTCGAACGCTTTCTCCCGTCCCGATCAGCTCTCCGACAGCCTGCGCCGGCGCGTCCTCGCCGCGGCTGAGGAGCTCGGATACGTCGGCCCTGATCCCGCCGCCCGCGCGTTGGCCCGAGGCTCGACGGGTGCGGTGGGGATCCTGCTCACGGACTCACTGAAGTACGCGTTCACTGACGAGGTCGCGACAAACTTCCTCGGTGCAGTCGCGGACGAGCTCGCCCCGAGCGGTCGCGCACTCACACTGCTGAGCACGAATGAACACGACGACGTCGTGCCCGCACGAGACCTCGCGCTTGACGCCGCCCTCATCTATTCCTGCTCCGAATCGGGGCGCGCGAACTGGCTGATGCGCCGCCGGCTTCCCCTGGTGCTCGTGGACCAAGATCCGCTGCCCGGGATCCCGAGCGTCAATGTCGACGACCGCGGCGGCGCACAGATGGCCGCCCAGCACGTCATCGAGCTGGGACACGAGCGAGTCGGCATCGTGACGGTTTCTCTCGACGGATCGCAAGGGCTCGTCGATCCGCCGGCCATCATCCGAGGCCACCCCCAACGGCAACGGATGCTGGGTTGGCTCGAGACGCTCGAGGCCGCCGGCATTCAGCCGACCGTGGTGCAGACCCAGAGCAACACCGACGAGGAAGCCGATCAAGCCGCACACGCGTTGCTTGCGACCTCCGATCGTCCGACCGCCGTGCTGTGCTTCTCGGATGTGCTCGCACTCGGCGTGATGCGCGTGGCGAGTGAGCTCGGCCTGGCCGTTCCCGCACACCTGTCAGTGGTGGGGTTCGACGACAGCCCCGCCGCGCATCGCAGCACGCCGCGGCTCACCACCGTTCGTCAGGACGTCGGTGCGAAAGGTCGCCTGGCGGCTGAAGCCGTCATCGGCGCCATCGACGCCGCGGCTTCGGGCGCTCCGCCCGCGAGGGCGCGGCACCGTGTCCTGCCGACCGAGCTCATCGTGCGAGACAGCACGGCGCGGTCAGAGCTGCGCTGACGACTCCTGGGCGCGATGGGTGGCAAGGCAACGATCCCACAGTCGGGTGAGCACCTCCGGCTCGGCGCCGTCGAATCGCAACGCGAAGACGTCAGCCAACGCGGCGAACCAGTCGGCTCGTTCGGTCAGTGGTGTTTCCGCAGCGTCGCCATCGCCGACACGGCTGAGCACGAGTCCGCGGAGGACGTCGGCCCCATTTGCGTCACGACGTTGCGCCGTGGCGAGCCGCACGAAGTTCGACTCCGGTGACGTCGACAGCCGCACGTGGCGCTCGGCGAACTCGCTCATCGATGCCTCGCTCGCCCGCCAGCTCATGCCGACGAACGAGCCCGCCGGGTCGTTCGTGAGATGCCAGTCGCCGACTCCGTCGTCGGTCTGCTCCAACGACAGGGCAAACGGGCCCTGCTGAAAGACGTGCGGCACGAGGGGAACCGCTTCATGCAACGCGTGACCCAGTCCCGCATCGACGTACCACACGCCATTCGGGTTCTCCTCGGTGGGGAGGTGAGCCACCGTGAGGACGAGGTGATTGCTCATGTTGTCCGCATCGGGATTGCCGACACGGTGTACTCCCCCGACGTGTCGCGTCACCGTGTAGCCGAGGGACATCAGGAGCTCGCTGAACGCGCCGTTCAGGTGGAAGCAGTACCCACCGCGCGCGGTCGAGCGCGATCCGGGCCGCTGACGCGTGGGGATCGATGTCCCAGAGGTCGCCGGCGTGGATCCACATCGTCTCGTACGCCACCCGTTCGACGTGCCGTCGATGCAGCCGTTGCAGGGCGTCGACCGAGGGGGGTTCGGCCTCGAGGCCCAGTCGACGCAAGTATGCGCTCCGCACGGAGGTGTCGATCACCAGCCGGGAGTATCTCAGCGATACTGGCGCCGATGAACACGGCAGCGGAGAAGTCCGAGTGCGCCCACCTCGACACAATCGCCGACGTGCAGCCGTCGAGTGACGGCTGCGAGGACTGCCTGCGGATCGGCGGGACGTGGGTCCACCTGCGCATGTGCATGGCCTGCGGCCACATCGGCTGCTGCGACAACTCTCCCCACCGCCACGCCACTGCGCACTGGAACGAGCACGCGGACCACCCTCTCATCCGTTCCTACGAGCCCGGACAGGACTGGTGGTGGTGCTACGTCGACGAGGTGATGTTCGAGGTGGCCGGAGCGCCGCCGGCGCCCTCACACCCGTAGCGGGTCGCGTCAGCCACCGGAGAATCGGTCGACCAGCTCGCGGTTGAGCTCGGCGCGACTCGCGGCAACGAGGGTGAACATCGCTTCCCTTGCGAGCCGCTGCGCGTGGTGGGTGCACACCAGGGAGTCGCCTCCCCCCGCAGTCACAAGAGCAGCAGCGGCATGCACCGCGAGCTGCGAACCATCGGCGCGCGCTTGCACCATCGCGGCAGGATCCGCGAGGCCCGCGTCGAGCCGACCGCGCACCTCGTCGCACGCGCGGCGGAGCTTCGCGCCCTCCTCGTGCTTCCCACTTGCCTCCAGAAGGCCTGCACAACGACGGACCAGGCCGAGAGGCAACGTGCCGTTGAAACGGGCGCCCAGGATCTGGTTCGCCAGGAAGTCGGCGCGTGGCACGCGAGAGACGACGCGGTCGTCCGGCACGAACAGGTCGTCGAGTCGGAGCGACACCGTGTTCGTCGCGTCGGCCGCGACGAGACTCAAGCGCTCGACGTTTGTGATGCCCGGTTGCTCTTTCGCCACCACGATGCCCGCAACGACGTCCCCCGTCTCGACGTCGCCGGCAGAGACCTGCAACACGTCGATGATCCCCCAACCGCTCACGAACGGACCGTCACCGGTCAGCATCCAGCCGTCCGTGACGCGTGTCGCTTGCATGCGCGGCGGGTCGGGGACCACCCCCGCGAAAGCAACACCGGCGTGTAGACGCCCAGCGACTGCATCTGCCAGAAGCTCGTCGCGGAGCGCCGCGTTCAGCGTGTCTGAGAGCGCCCGCACCACACCGTGGTGCTGGACCCAGGTGAACGTCGTCGAGAGGCAACCGCCCGCCATCGTCTCGAGCACCTCGAGGATCTCGGGAAAGCCCATGCCGTCGGGTCCGCCGCGCTCGGGAGGCGCGGCGAGCCCGTACAGACCCTCGTGCGCGAGCAGCCGCCAGTGCGACTCTGGCACCACGCCGGTGCGGTCGACCTCGATCGCCGTGGGGAACAGCACGTCTTCGGCAAGAGCGTGCACTCGTGCGAGCAGGTCAGACATGGCAGGGACGGTATCACTCGGCCTGTTAGGTACACCTAACGCCACCGAGGGTTGAGTCGGGGGAGACTGCCGGGATGCTCACCGCGTTCGGGCTCGTCGACGGCGACGGCAACGCGATCATCGACCCGGCGGCCTTTACGCGCAGGACTGCGACGTCGCGCCGCTGGTCGACGTGAGCAGAGCAGTCAACATCGACTTCGGGTCACCGCCCCTCGGCGTGATGCCGTACGCCGTCGATCCCGAGTCGGCCGACCGCCTGTGGGAGCTCAGCGAACGCCCCACCTGATTGGTGAGTCCGACGGAGGGCGGAGTGTTTGGATGATGCATCCACCAGGACGCCACTCCCCAACCCGTCAGCAACGCAGTGCGTCGCATCTTCACCGCCCGCGCAGCCCGCGGGGTGGCGGACGGGTTCATCAGTGTCCTGCTCGCGCAATACCTGACGACGCTGGGATTCACGCCGTTCGAGGTCGGCGCGATCGTCACCGGGACCCTCCTCGGCTCCGCGGTCCTGACCTTGTCGTTCGGGCTCGCCGCCCGTCCCGTCGCGCTGCGATCGCTGTTACTCGTCGCCTCTGTCGTGATGGTCGGCACCGGATTGGGGTTCGCCGCCGCGTCGACGTTCTGGTTGCTCATGGTGATCGCCGTCGTAGGCACGCTCAACCCGACTGCCGGCGACGTGAGCGTCTTCCTCCCGACTGAGCAGGCGATCGTTGCCACCGAGGTGCAGGGGCACGCCCGCACCGAGGCCTTCGCCCGCTACGGCCTCGCCGGTGCGCTGGCCGGCGCGTTCGGCGCCCTGCTCTCGGGCCTGCCGAACCGAGTGTCGAAGATCTCCGGTCTCGCGCTCGTCACGGCACAGCGAATCGGCTTCATCTTCTACGCAGCGATCGGCGCGGGAGTCTTCTTCCTCTACCGGGGGCTGCGTGGCGCCACTCGACCAGCGGCGCCGCGCGCCCGAGGGCTCGGGACGTCGAGACGCACCGTCCTGGAGCTCTCCGCGCTCTTCAGCTTCGACTCCGCCGGCAGCGGCTTCGTCGTCACCTCGATCCTGGTGCTTTGGCTTCAGCTCCGCTTCGACCTCTCCCCTGGAGTCACCGCAGCGGTGTTCTTCGCCGGGGGGATGCTGGCGGGCTGCTCCCAGCTCCTCGCACCAAAGCTGGCGGCCCGCATCGGGCTGATCCGCACGATGGCGTTCACGCACATCCCCGCGAACGTGGCGCTGATCCTCGCCGCGTTCGCGCCGTCGGGAGCAATCGCGATCACTCTGCTGCTCGTGCGAGCCCTCGTGTCGCAGCTCGACGTCCCGGCCCGGCAGGCGTTCGTGATGACCGTCGTCCCCGAGGAGCACCGTCCCGCGGCCGCGAGCGTGACGAACGTGCCGCGGAGTCTCGCCGCGGCGACAACGCCGCTTCTCGCCGGCGCGCTGCTCGAGCACTCGACGTTCGGTTGGCCTCTGGTCATCGCAGGCACGATGAAGCTCACCTACGACATCGTCCTCCTCGTCTCTTACCGTCACGTCCCAGAGGTCGAGGGTGCCTCTCGCCGATTGCGATAGACCGTGGCCGATGGCCGGCGTCAACCGTCGCTACAAGACAGTGGTCACCACTGACAAGCGCCGTCGTGTGATGGTCCCTGTGCCATTCGATCCCGACGAGGCGTGGGGCGTGAAGCCCCAACACCACGTCGCTGGCACTGTCAACGGCATGGGCGTGCGTGCCGTGGTCGAACCGCTCGACAACGGGTTCGCGATCGTCCTCGGCGCGGCATGGCGGCGGGACTGCGGCCTTGCCCCCGGCCACACGGTGACAGTCGAGCTGCTCCCCGAGGGACCTCAGCGGGATGACCTCGCGCCAGATCTTCGTGATGCGCTCGACGCCTCGCCCGACGCAGGCGCGTTCTTCGACTCGCTCGCGCAGTTCTACCGACGGGCCTATCTCAGATGGATCGACGCGACGAAGAAGCGACCCGACGTGCGCGCCGAGCGCATCGCAGAAGTCGTACGCCTTCTGGAGCAAGGACAGAAGGAGCGACCCTGACGTTCGGACGCCCCGACGTCAGGCGACCTCGAAGATGTCGGCGAGGCCGGAGAGCAACCACCGTTTGTCGTCGGGCACTGTTTGATCGAACGGGACGCGGGTGCTCAGCATCTCGACGAGATCGACGGCGCGACCGCCGATCACAACGGCACTGGGCGGGACGGCGTCGCCACACACCTGCACGCTCTCGTCGACAGCAAGGACGATCCGCGCTTCGGGCTCGGTGCTCTCGACAACGAGCGTCGTCGGGGTCGCGACACCCGCCATCAGCGCGAACGCCGCGTTGAGCGCCGCTGCGTTTCGCAGGCAGGCCAAGAGCTCGTCGTCCTCTTCGGTGGGCGCCAGACCGAGGGGGAGCACGATGTCGCGTTCGTGCACCCAAGCGTCCCAGAGCGCGTGGTGGGCGACTGCGGCGACACTGACATGCCCGAGTGGTGACTCGGCCAGCACCGACCACTCGTCGGGCGAGAGGCCCTCGACGAGATCGCACACCGCGGTGCTCGATGCTCGTAGCTCTTCGAGCGTCTCGGTGGGTGTCTTCTGACGAACAGCATCCACCAGAGCCGCGGGAGTCGCCTTCGGGTCGAACCCGACGAGGTACCTCGTGGGAGTGCCCGCCACGCCGCTCGAGATCGAGGCATGCCAGAAGCGGTCCACGCTGATGATGTGCGCCGCGACGTCTTGTACTCGCCAGCCTTCGCAGCGGCTCGGCGCCACCCATTGCGCGTCGCTCAGGCCGCTCAACACGTCGACCAGCCGCGAACGCTGGCGGATGAGAGCCGGCCCGACGGGCGGCGCGCCGTCGAACCTGACGAGTGGTCGGTCGTACACCGGCGAGATCTGCACCGCACCAATGATGGCGCGGTCAGCCGAGCGAAACGAGGCGTACGTCGTGGGTCTGCGCCCGAGGCTCCCAGAAGTCGGCGACTCGTTCGCCCTCGTCCTCGACGGCGGCGAGATCGCGGCGAGGCATGGGTCGGTGCTCGACGACAAGCGTCGCGTGCTTGGCCGCGCGGTCGAAGTCGATGTGCCAGATCCCGCCCCCTTCGCCGTCGACCAGCACCGAGCCCTTGAACGGGCCCGCTGCCGACGCGAACCGCCGGTTCTCGTCGGTCCCGAAGCGACTCCGGTCGGCGTGGGACAGCAGAAGGTTGTCGTACTCGGGCAAGTAGCGAACCGGAGCGGGGACGTCAGCGTCGGGACGCGACCCGTCGGGCACGTCGAAAAGCTCCTTTCCCGTCGGTGAGCGAAACGGGCGCAGCTCGGGGCGGAGCCGCTCGACCACCTCCCGCATCCCCGTCAGTCGCGACCAGGACGCGACGTCCGCGACGCTCGCCGGTCCGAACGCGGCGAAGTAGCGCATCACGACACGGTCGATCGATGGGTCCTTCGCGAGTGGTCGTCCGACCCAGGCCTCCAACGGCGTGAGCGTGACCTGCAGCGTGCGGCCCCACACGCCTCGCGGAGGGATCTGCACCAACGGATGCAGGCAGCGACACGCATAAGCGAGTGCCGGCGCGTCGAGCTCAGGAAAGCGCTCGGCGAGCAGGGGCCGAAGCTGCGCGCCGCTGAGCGGCTTGTCGGCCAATGTCGATACGGCGAACTCGAGGACGGGCTTCAGGTCGACTCCGACGAGACGGGGAGCGAACTCACTGTGCCGCGACAGTTCGGCGTCGAGCACTGGCTGCATCAACGGGCGCAGCTCGACGGCATCGCTCGCCGAGACGAGATGGACGGTGCCGCGCATCACCACGATACGCACGACCCGCCGTTCCTCGAGGAGCCGCCCGAGCCAGTCCGGATCGAAGTCTTCGAGACGGGACCAGAGTGCGAGGTAGGGGTCGAGGGGGTTCTGAGCCTGGAGGCCGACGAGGTGCTCGACGGCGGCGAACGGCTCCATCGTCGACCGTTCGAGGAGCAGTTGGCGCGCGCGAGCGTGGCGCGGTTGAGCTCGCGATGGGCCAGAACGTCGCCCGCCATTCCGGAGTCAGACGACGTCGAGCGCGCCGATGGCCTCTATCGCCGCGACGCCGCGGCGGAGCATGCCCCTCGCGAGGTCCGTCGCGCGGTCGTTCGCGAGATCGAGGCTTCCACCCGCGACGACGGGATAGGCCAGCGCGAACGCGGTGGCGAGCCGGTAGTCCTCCGACACGGCTTCGGAGTCGTAGTCGGCGATCCCGTGCGACGAGAGTCTCGCCGAGTAGCGCTCGACGAGACTCCTGTCCAGCTGCGCCCGGAGCTCGGGCGTCACGCTCTGGCTCAGGACGTAGGCGAGATCGCGCCCACCTCGGCTCCGGTCGATGAGCTGCCAGTCGCAGACGACGAGGTCGTCGTCGTCCCCGAAGAAGAAGTTGTCGGCGCGGTAATCGCCGTGGCTGAGAGTGAACGGGGGTTCCGAAAGACGGGCGACCATGCTCGGGAGGAGCTCGGTGAAACGATCTCCGAACTGCCTGACCGCCGGCGTGAGCTCGTCGCCGAACATCTCCTGCATCGGACCCCACGATTGCTCGAACGACATGCCGATCGCGTCGGGGAACGGCTGATCGCACAGCGCTCTCAGCCAGCCATTGTCCACGAGCGACTCGTCGTTCCAGAAGCCGGCGTGGAAGTCGGCGAGCCGATCCACGGCGAGCTCGATCTCTTCGCGCGTGCACCCGACGAGCTGGTCGACGGTGCGCCGGTCCGACAGATCCGACAGCAGCAGCACGAACGCGTCGGTCTCTGCGTCGTGATCCGAGTAGTAGCAGCTCGGCATGGCGTAGCGAGGTGCGCGGGGAGAGCTCGCGGTAGAAGCTCACCTCGTTGCGATACATCCCGAGCACGAGCGCGACGAAGCGGCTGCCCTCTTCCGGGGCAGGGAACTTGGCGATCAAGGTTGCGGGACCGGTGCCGCCTTCGTAGGTCGGCGTGACTCGCGCCAGCGCACCCACCAAACCGATCCCGACGCCGACCGGCTCCACGGCCACCGACGTCACCGTGCCCGTCGCGGCGCCCGTCGAAGCGAGCGCGGCTGTGAGCCACGCCGCGTCGATGTCAGCGGCTCGAGCAGGGATTGGGAGAGTCGTCACGGAGCGAGTCTGCCTCCGTGCATCAGGCGTGTCAGCCGGGCGGCGCGAAGAATTCGAGCGGAATGCCATCCGGGTCGCGGAAGCTCACGCCCGAGCCGTACCGCGTGTCCTTGATGCCACCGTGCTTCACGCCGAGGTCGTCGAGCCGTTTCGCCCACTTCTCGAGCTCCGCCCGGTTCGCGGCAGCCGAACGCGATGTGGTCGAGACCGATTCGGTGCTCACTGAACGCCTCGGGCGAGGCCGGTGTGCCGTGCTGATGAAGCCCGAGCAGCGTCCCGTTCCCGAGCAAGTACACCGTGTGGTGGAAGTCAGGGTCTGTGTCCTCGTCGAGCACGGGCTTTGCGTCGAGCAGCGCTTCGTACCACGGGACACTGACGGAAAGATCGCGAACGGTCACCGCGACATGGGTGAGGGGAGGGAACTCTGCCATTGGTTGTCGTCCTTTCGGCGGGTGCCGATGAAGCGGGAGAAACGTTCCCACATCCGGCGCCACCGTGCCCGTCGCGGACCATCACTTCGACGACCGGCGGCGAGCTTTCGGAGCACGGTCGTCGGCGCGCTGCAGCACCGCTCGGGACGTCGTGGTCGCGATCCACTCCTCGAGATGATCGAGGTCGAAGCCGTGGTCGTCGACGAGGATCAGAGCGACCCGGATGTCTGACAGCGCAGCGATCGTGTGCGCGGCCGCTTCGACGGAGAGACCCGGGTCGAGGGCTTTCAGCGTCGTCGAGCCTTCGGGCAATGGTCTGGGCGCCGCCCCGGTGTCGCCGTCCCCCTTCGTCCGCGAGAGGCGCGAGGTCGGGCTCGGCCCGCGCCCGTCGAAGCTGGCTCGCACGAGGTCGTCGCACCGCTCGACGATGCGCCGCGTGACCTTCGCGGGAATCGCCACCAGCACCGCTGGGTCCGACTCGGTGCCGATCGCCATCGCGATCTCCCCCACGCCGGCTTCGACGTCGATGAGGTCATTGAGCCGGCGCACGAGGTCGGGCTTCGAGCCCACGCTGTCGTAGACGGTCTGCACCGAGACGCCGGCGTCCGCGGCGATCTCCTTCAGACTCGTCGCCGCGTAACCCTTCGTTGCGAAGTGTCGTCGCGCTGCGCCCAGGATCTCGAGGCGCGTCTGCTCGGCCTGCACGGCCCGGCGGCCCCGGAGCCCCGGACGGCGGTCCTCTTCCACGATTTCGGATTCTCGCTTGACCATTGTTCAACTCACTTGTATGTTGTTCCAGTCACCTTATCACGCATCTAGTCAAGCAGACAACCTCGGAGGACTGAACCATGACCACGACCCTCGCTTCGCCGCCCACCACGGTGCTCACGACCGAGATCCCCGACCGCAGCTTCGCCCCGTCCGGGCTCATTGCCGGCATCGGCGGTCTCGTGTTCGTCGGGACGGTGCTCGTGCAGAACGCACTCCGTGCCCAGTTCCCTGCCAACGACGCCCCGGCCGACGAGGTGGTGCGCTACTACGCGGATCACCGGGGCGTCACCGTCGTCCTCGCTGCTCTGTTCGCGGTCGGTGCGGTCGGCATCGCGACCTTCCTCGGTGGTGCGGTCGCCCGGGCCGTTCGAGGATCGAGCCGCGGCCTCGCCATCGCGGGAGCGGTGGGAGGTGCCGCGATCCTCGGCACGTTCTCCGTGATGGTCGCGCTCGACATCGCGATCGCGGGCTATGTGCACCGTGGGGTGCCGGATTCGTCAGTCGTGGAAGGTTTGTGGGTGCTGCACAACTCGGTGTTCGGCGTGCTGCAGGCGGCGCTCGGCGTCACGCTCGCCAGCCTCACCTCCGCGTGCGCCGCGAGTGGACTGTTGTCCCCCAAGTGGAAGGCAGTCGGCATCGTCGGTGGAGCCCTGCTCCTCGTCAGTGCCGCAACCACCCCCGCGATCGTCGATGGCAGCCCGACGATGTTCATCGGTGTGGTCGGGTTCATCGTGTGGCTCGCGTTCGTCGCCACGACGTCAGTGAAGATGCTGCGCAGCCGAATCCCCGCCTGAGGGGAACGGGGCACAGGCCTCGATCCCGATCCTCGGAGCCCTGGTCAGCATCTCGCTGGCCAGGGCTCCCGCTCGTTGTCGACGGAGCGACGAACTGAGCTCGGCCCCGCAATGTGCGTAACTTATATGTTACGCTCTTTGCGTGGATGTCGTGGACGCCATTGCGGACCCTGTCCGACGCGAGATCCTCGAGCTGTTGCGACGCGGACCCATGTCCGCGGGGTCGCTCGCCTCCGCATTCCCCATCAGCCGGCCCGCCGTCAGCCGCCACCTCCGGGTCCTACGCGAGCACGGGCTCGTGATCGAGCAGCGTGACGACTCCGACGGACGCGGACGCGTCTACCGGCTCGACACTGGTCCGCTCGCAGAGATCGACGCCTGGCTCGCGCCGTTCCGCACCGGGTGGTCGTCCGCACTCGACGCCCTCGAGACCGAGGTGTACCGCACCCGCCGCGAACGGCGAACGTCCGCCCCCACACAGCGAAGGAGCACCGCATGAGCCCCCGACCCGCCGGCCGCCTCGAGGCCACCGAGCAAGGTCGCGATCTCGTCCTCGAGCGCACCTTCCGAGCCAGCATCGACGACGTCTGGGCCAGCATCACCGAGTCCGACCGCACCGCCCGCTGGTTCGCGTCGTGGACGGGTGATGCCGGGCCGGGCAAGACGATTCGCTACCGACTCGAGCTCGAAGAAGGCAAGCCCGAGGGCGACATGCGCATCGACGCGTGCGAGCCTCCACGTCACCTGGCGGTGAGCTCCATCGACGAGTACGGCGCGTGGCGTCTCGAGGCATGGCTCGAGCAAGAGGACGACATCACGACACTGCGCTTCGTCCACCATCTCGACGACGGTGTCGATGTCGGCTCAGTCGGCCCCGGCTGGGAGTACTACCTCGACGCGCTGGTCGCGTCACGCGACGAGCAGGAGCTCCCCAAGTTCGACGACTACTACCCCGCGCAGCAGGAGTACTACCAAGGGCTCACGCCCGGCTGACGCGGCAATTCTGTTGCGCTGAGCGAGAGCCCGTGTCAGTCTGCGCGCTCCCGCGACGAGAGGAGGCCCGTGTGAACACCATCGTGCACGCCCGCCCCCATTGCGCCGCGGTTCTCCGGGCTCGTTAGCTCGTCCCGTCGCGCCGCGTTGGGCGGTGATCTGCCCACCCCGCGACCCCGGAGAGTTGATCCATGCCCCGACCCGCGCCGACCTGGGTCCTCGTCGACGACTACGTCGACGTCGACCTCGGCACCTTGAAGACCGGCAAGGAAGCCGAGATCCGCGTCATCGAACGCTGCGCGCACGATGGAACCTCGCGGCATCTCCTCGCCGACAAGCGGTACCGACCCAAATCGGTCACGTTCAAGGGCGAGCTGCAAGCGCTCGGCTTCACCACCTCGGCCTCCTTTCGCAACGACGTCGCCTATCGAGAGTCGCGCACGACTCGCAACACGCGCGACCGGCGAGCGATCGCAAAGATGTCGCGGCGCGGTCGGGAGGTCGTGCGAGAAGGCTGGGTCGGGCACGAGTTCGACGTGCTCTCGGCATGGTGGGACCTCGGTGTCCAGGTCCCCTACCCGGTATCGACGGATCGCTCGAGCTCGGTGTTGCTCGAGTACCTCGGCGACGAGGGAGGGGCCGCACCACGGCTCGCGCAGGCAGGGCTGAGCTCGGAGGCGGTCGATCACGCGTGGGCGCAGCTGCTCGACTCGCTCCATCTCGTGGTCGTCGGGGGATGGGTGCACGCCGACCTGTCGGCGTACAACCTCCTGTGGTGGAAGGACCAGGTGTGGCTGATCGACGTGCCGCAAGCCGTCGAGCTCCACCGCGCGACGAACGGTTACGACCTCCTCCACCGCGACGTCGTCAACATCTGTCGGTGGTTCGCGTCGAAAGGCGTCGCCGCGGCGGAGGATCCCGATGCCGTGTTCGCGCTCCTCATGCGCTGACGTCATTCGCCTACGGTCGGCCAGGTGGGTGAACGCATCGACCACCTGAACCAGAACATCGCGTGGTGGCAACGGCGGGCGGTGGAGGAATCGGCGCACGCCCAACGGCTGTGGGCACTCGACGAGCCGACATGGGGGATCTTCAACATCCCTGAGTCCGAGGCGCGCCTGTTGCCGTCGGACCTCGACGGCCGATCCGTGGTGGAGCTCGGATGCGGGACCGGGTACGTGTCAGCGTGGCTCGCGCGGCGCGGGGCGCGGCCGGTCGGGATCGATCCCACGCCCACGCAGCTCGCGATCGCTCGCACTCAGCAGCGGGAGACGGGGCTGTCGTTTCCGCTCGTGCGCTGCCGCGGGCGAAGCGGTCCCGATGAAGAGCGGCGCGTTCGACGTGGTCATCAGCGAATACGGAGCCGCGATCTGGGCGGATCCCTATCGATGGATCCCTGAGGCGGCGCGCCTGCTCCGGCCCGGGGGCGAGTTGATCTTCCTCGGGAACAGCACGCTTCTGATGCTGTGTGCGCCTGACGATGACGAGTCTCCTGCCACCGACCAGCTGCTTCGTCCGCAGTTCGGGATGCACCGGTTCACGTGGTCCGACGATCCGACCGTCGAGTTTCACCTCAGCCACGGCGACTGGATCAGGTTGCTCGGCGAGAACGCCTTGATCGTCGAGGACCTCATCGAGCTCCGCCCTCGTCCCGAGGCCCGGACGAGCTACGGGTTCGTCACCCCGGACTGGGCCCGGCGATGGCCCGCTGAGGAGGTGTGGCGGGCGCGCAAGTCGACCGGCAGCGCGACCAACCCTGCGACTGAGGCCCAGGTCTGACGACCTGGGCCTCGTGATCTCGCCGGACAACGTCAGCTCTTCGCCGCCGTGAGCGCCTCGAAGGCCATGAACGCCTGCGTGCCGGCCTTGTCCGAGTTCATCAAGGTCACGACGGCCGTGCCCGTCTCAGGATCGAACCCGGCGAACGATCCGTGCGCGGCCCCGGTGCCCATGTGGCCGAGTGCAGTCACCTGGTCGGTCGAGTAGGTCTCGAACCCGAGTCCGTAGCCGTGCTCGACGCCGAACTGTGAGTAGTCCTCACCGGGGATGAACGTCCGCATCTCGGCCTGACTGCGATCGGACAGCAGCCGCCCATCGGCGAGCGCCTCGATGAACACGAGCAGATCCGAAGCGGTGGACTGCAGCCCGCCCGCGGCGCCAGCGAGCGACGGGTCCACAGCGGCGCTGTCGAACGGCACGAGGGTCGTGTCCACCACGACGAAGCCCGGGGCGGC
The DNA here is from genome assembly GCA_963747215.1 of uncultured Acidimicrobiales bacterium. Taxonomy (GTDB): domain Bacteria; phylum Actinomycetota; class Acidimicrobiia; order Acidimicrobiales; family DATKAS01; genus DATKAS01. Next base: position 35,920 of record CAVVET010000040.1, on the reverse strand, counting down.
GTCGGCACCGACAACTCCTGTGCTGCGCATGCCGAGCGGCTCGGTGATCCGCTCACGCACTGCGTCGTCCCACTGCTCAGATGTCACACGGGTGATGAGCTCGCCCAGGACGACGTAGTTGGTGTTCGAGTAGTGGAAGCCAACGCCGGGCTCCCCGACCCGGCCGGCGGCCTCGGCGACGTCGATCATCTCGATCGGCGTCCACGGGCGTCGCGAGTCCTGCAGCACCGCTGCCGACGGCCAGTACTCGTTCAGGCCGCTGGTGTGCTGCAGCAGCTGCCGAGGGGTGATCGGCGCGAGCGCGGGCCGCTCGGGGAAGTACGGACCGATCGGGGCATCGAGGTCGATCGCGCCCTCGTCGGCGAGCTGGAGCACGACGACGGCCACGAAGGTCTTCGTGAGGCTCCCGATGTTCCATGGGACGTCCGGATCGACCGCGCCGCTGTCACTGCTGAGCTCCTTGGTGCCGGACGTAACCGTGAACGTGGTGCCGTCGGCCTCGCGGAGCGCAAGCACCGCGCCGGCGAACTCGTGGTTGGCAAGGTGAGTGTCGAGGATGCCGGTCAGCTGCCTCTCGAGCGCGCTCGGGGCGGACGTGGGCGGCGGGTCGGCGGGCGGTTCCGTGGGGGGCACGACAACGCCGGCCGGGGTGGTCGGTGCGCTCGGGGGGTCGCCCGAGCTCTCGCCCGACGAGCATGCCGACGCGAACGTGAGAGCGACGATCAAGGAAGACGCCGCGATCGTGACTCGGCGGGAGCGCCGGCGGGGGTTGGCGGTGTGGTCTCTGGTCTCGTGTGCAGTTGTCATGGTGCGACGATGCGCCCGCGCTGCGTTCCCGTCGTCGCCCCGCGGGTCATGGTTGCGAGGCGACGCGTACATCTCGGGATGTACGCCGGAATGGCGCCGAGGCCGATGCGCGCACGAGACCGGCTCGGTACCGTCGAGAGGTGCCGTCGACCGCACCCATGACCCGGCTGTCGCGCTGGCTGGAGCGGTCACCGGCGTGGTTGCTCGTCGCCGCGTTCGTGGGCTGCGGCACGCTCGTCACGGTCTTGATGCTGAGATCGCACGGCGCGGGAGGCGTTGCGCCGACCCTGCTGCTTTTGGGGGCCTTCATCGTCGGCGTCTACCGTCCCGCGCGCGAGATCGCGGTAGCCGCCGTCGCGATGTCGGTGCTGCTCGTCGTGCTCCTCGTCGGCGACATCTCCGAGTTCGGCGGCGTCGAGTTCGCCGTCACCGCAGGCGCGTTCGGGATCGTCATCCTCATCGGCTGGACGATGCAGTCGCGGCGGCGGCGCATCGAGTCGTTCGAACGCGAGCGCCTGGCCGCGGAACGTCGGGCTGCCGCGGACGAGCGGCTGCGCATCGCCCAGGAGATGCACGACGTGGTGGCGCATTCACTCGGCCTGATCGCCGTGCAGGCCGGCGTGGGGATGCATGTCATCGACACCGACCCCGCGGAAGCGCGGCGGTCGCTCGAGAACATCTCACAAGCGAGCCGCTCGAGCCTGGCTGAGATTCGGCGGCTACTCGGCGTGATCCGCACGACCGAGGGCTCGCCGAGCTACACGCCCGCTCCTGGGCTGCAGGACCTCCCCCGCCTCGCGAAAGACGTGACGGCCACCGGTCTCACGGTCGACGTGCAAGTCGAGGGCGACCTCGACGGTGTGCCGCCCGGCGTCGGACTCGCTGCGTACCGGATCGTGCAGGAGGCGCTGACGAACTCGATCCGTCACGCGAGCGCGAAACATTCGGTCGTGAGACTCGACAACGGCGCTGGCCAGCTCGTCATCGAGGTCACCGATGACGGCAACGGCCCGAAGGTCACCACCGGCGCCGGGAACGGGTTGGTGGGGATGCGCGAGCGAGTTGCCGTCTACGGAGGTTCACTCGAGGCCGGAGCCGGGCCCGATGGTGGCTTTCGCGTCACGGCTCGACTGCCCTACGAGGAAGCGGAGCGATTGACGTGATCAGGGTTGCGATCGTCGACGACCAAGCCCTCGTACGCGCCGGCTTCGCGGTGCTGCTCGGGACGGCTGACGACATCGAAGTCGTGGGTGAGGCCGAAGACGGACAGGTCGCGGTGGATCTGGTCTCGCGAGAGCGGCCCGACGTCGTCCTGATGGACATCCGTATGCCGAACATGGACGGCGTGGAGGCAACGCGTCGGATCACCCGCGACGACCGGCTCTCCTCGACGCGGGTGCTGATCCTCACGACGTTCGATCACGACGAGTACGTCTTCGACGCGCTGCGAGCAGGCGCCAGCGGCTTCCTGCTCAAGGACACGCTGCCCGCCGATCTGCTCTCAGCGGTACGGGTCGTTGCTGGCGGCGAAGCCCTTCTCGCGCCGAGCGTCACGCGGCGGTTGATGGAGAGCTTCGTGCAACGGTCCGCGACGACGCAGCAAAGCACCCGAGGGGCTCGACCTGCTGACACCACGCGAGACCGAGGTGCTCACCGCTGTGGCACGCGGCCTCTCCAACACCGAGATCGCGGACACACTCTTCATGTCGCACGCGACGGCCAAGACCCACGTGAGCCGCCTGCTCACCAAGCTCAATGCGCGCGACCGTGCCCAGCTGGTGATGCTCGCCTATGAGGCGGGCGTCGTGACGCCGGGGGTCACGTAACCAGCCCGCGACCGGCCTCAGACGAGTGCGGTGACGTCACCCCGGATCCCGAGCAGTGATTTGCCGTAGACCTCGGCGCTGATGTCGGGGCTCACAACCGCGTGGCGGCTGGCGACTTCGCTGTCGCGCCAGATCCGCTGCAGTGGACTGGAGTCCGCGAAGCTCGACGCGCCGTGCGCGGACACGAGGATGCGGATCGCTTCCCGCGTGGTAGGCAACGCTCACGCCGGTGTCCATCCGGGATTTCGCCCTTGCGTCGTAGTCGGGGTAGATGCCGAGGCGCGCTGCCTCGTCGATCTCGGCCGTGGCGCGATACGCGTGCAAGTGGGCGGAGTCGACCAACGACGCCGCCTTGGCGACCGCCAGCTGGAACGACGGTGCGGCAACCTGGGTCTCGTAGAACGTGTACGACACCGACCGCTTCGGCGCCTTGTCGATCACGAGGTCCAGCGCTGCCTGTGCGAGCCCGAGCTGCGGTCCGACCAAGATCAGCGCGGCAACAGGGATGAAGCCCGATCGGTAGAGCGCCTCGTCGGTGAACGGTGTCGCTGATCGGCCCTGGATCGCCTCGACGACCGAGAGGTAACGGTGGGATGGGACGAAGACGTCCTCAGCGACGATGGTGTTCGATGCGGTCCCGCACATGCCTGCGACGAACCAGGTGTCCTCGATCGTGACCTCGTTCATCGGAACGAGCACAACGCCCTGGTCGACGAATCCGCCGTTGGCGTCGACGAGCGGCACGCCGACCAGTGCCCATTGGGAGTGCGCCGAACCGCTGGCATAGCTCCAGCGACCGCTCACACGAAAGCCGCCGTCGACGGGCGTAGCCGACGAGGTCGGCGCGAGCACACCGGCTACCCGGTTGTTCGGATCGTCGCCCCACACCTCGATCTGCGCTTGCTCCGGCCAGAGACCGACGAACCACGCGCACACGTTCATGAGGCTCGTCACCCACGAGGTCGAGCCGCAGCCTCGGGCGAGCTCGCGGGACACCTCGAGCTTGGTGCGGAAGTCGGTCTCGAGACCTCCGAAACGCTTCGGTCGCATGATCGACAGCAGCCCGGCTTCGTCAAGCGCCGTGATGTTCTCGTCGACCACCCGCCGATCGGCCTCGCTCTTCGCAGCGTTCTCGGCCAGCAGCGGGACGAGCTTCGCGGCTCGACCGACGAGGTCCTCGCGCAAGGCGACCTCCTCGGCAGTGACAGATGGCCGGTCCAGGATGATGCTCATCAGGAGTCCTCCACGCGGCTCGGTGACACGAGGGCTCAGTATGTCAACGCAACGGCCTCAGCGCCTCGGGCTGTCGCGACCTTCGCCCCGTGCGATCTCTTCCTCGAGAGCGTGCAGCACCGGGAGGGTGGCGTGGTCCTTCGCCCGGCCGGCCGCCTCCTTTGAGCGAATGACGTCGCGTAGCGCGGCGACCCTCACCCGGACGCCGTCGATGTCGAACTCGTCGCTGCGCTCGACGAGGGCCGCGTAGTCGTCGAGCGCCACGGGCGCGAACGTGAGATCGAGGTCACCGCAACTCGTCGTGAGATTCAGTGTCGCCATCGACTCGAGGAGCGCGGGATGCGGATCGAACGGCACGCCGTCGGGCGTGTCGGCAACCCGCAATCGGGCGTCGAGCGACCGCAGCGCACTCGCGAGCCGCTCGAGGTTGTCGCGATCCTTCGCCGGGACGATGTCGGCATCGTTCGTCATCGTGGGCGACCCGTGGAGCACGCCAGCGAGCCCGCCGACCAACACGTAGTCGACGGCGTGATCGCGAAGCGCCCGGAAGATGCATTCGGGGTCGAGCGGCGCGGGCATCAGTTGACCTTGCGGGCGAACGTGAGCGTACGGCTCACATTCGCGACCGACGCGAGACGCTGCACCGGGGTCATCGCGAGCTGCTGGCGGATCTGCGCCCGGTCGACATCGTCGACCTCCGCCGAGAGCACGAGCCGCCGCCCGCATGCGCGCAGAATGCGTGCCAAGGTCGAGAGCCGGGGCTCGTCGCCGCCGCGCTCCCACCGCGAGACGACCGATTGCGTCGTGCCGAGACGCTCGGCCAGAGCCGCCTGGGTCAGGCCAGCGTCGGTACGAGCGTCACGAATGAGCATCCCGGCGTCCATGACGCCGAGTATAGCGTTACTGCGATGCATGAGATAGCGTTACAGTGCTATCATGAAACCAGGAGATAGCGATCCCGAAGCGCGGCCGCCGGCTTTTTCGGGAGGGCGCCGGCGGCAAGCAGCTCCTCGAGCGTCACCGAGGAGAAGGTCGATTCGTCCGAGAGGAGCGCTCCATACCGCGCACACTGGTCGGCGAGATCGATGTTGCCGGCCGGATGGACGACCACGTAGCGACCCCAGCTCCACTCGCCACTCGGATGCTGAAGCATCGAGAGCAGGAGCAGGTGCTCGAGCCACATGACGAGCAGGTCGGTGCCGTTGACCTCGTCGATCGCTCCCGGTGCAAAGGCGCCCGACCGGTCCATCACCTCCACGTATCGGGCGAGCCGCTCGGCCTTGGGTTGTTCGCGCTTCGCCCGCTCGTGGTACTTCGTGTCGACCGCCACGATGCCTCGGGTCCCATTGTCGAGGTCGACGACGAACGCGGCGTCGAACGAGATGAGGTTGCCCGTGTACGCGGGGTCGAGCCAACCGGGCGAGTGCGCGAAGCGGACCTCGCTCACGGTGCCCGGCACATCGGGCCACCACGCGTGCACCGCGCTGTCGGCAAGCGCGAGGTCAGCGGCAAGGTCGCCGAAGAGGTTGAAGGCCAGCGTTGGCGACCACAACAGGTCGGCAAAGAGTCGCTGGTGATCGATGCTCTGGTGCAGCTCGGGATTCGAGACGCGTACCTGCGCCGCGTCGAACGCCTGGGTGGTCACGAAGTTGGCACCGCTCTCACGCGCGTAGTCCAAGGGGATGCGACTCCCCATCGGACGCGCCTTGTCACCAGACCGCGGTGCGATCGGCTGCGAACCGATCGGGTAGCCGTGCGACTCGCGCCACCGCGACTGGTGGAGCCGGGCTCGACGGCGAAAATCGGTCATTGCTGGGCGTCGGGGCACACGGTCGTCGCGCTCCCACGTGTGCGCCGCCTCGAACTCCTGCTGCGACGGCGGTTCGCTCAAGCGCTCAATCCCTCAATCCCGGCCCTGCCAAGTGCAGATGCAGGCCTCGTTGCCCTCGGGATCGGCGAGCACCCAGAACGCGGGAGCCGCGGCATCGGAGATCAGCGTGCCGCCGGCCGCGAGCGCCGCCGCGATGCGTTGCGCGGCAACGTCGTGCGGAACGGTGACGTCGATGTGGATGCGATTTCGCTGCGGCCGAGGCGCATCCATCTGCTGGAACCAGAATGCAGGGCCCCGCCCGTAGGGGTCGACAGAGTCGTCGTCCAGGTGCGACTTGTAGCCCAGCACCGCTTCCCAGAACGGCTTCACGCGAGAGATGTCGAGCGCATCGATCGCGATTTCGAGTTGCGTGGCCGCGACTGGCTCCGCGGCAACGCCGAGCTCGTTCGCGATCGCCGAGATCCGGCGCGCGAGGTCGACGTCGCGCTGAGTGAGACCATCAGCGTCGTGCGTCGTGAGCAGCACGTGCACCCGCGGGTAGGTGACCGTGAGATCAGGATGGTGGTTCGCCTCGTCGGCCGCCGCACCGACCCTCGACGCGAACTCCAAGCCCTTCGCCATTGACCCCGTCTTGAACGACGACTGCAGCGAACGCAGGAGCACGCGCCAGTCCTCGAGTCCCTCGCTCTCGCTGACCTGGGTGGAAGTGAGCGTGTCTGTCATGACGCAAACGTTCCCAGAATTCACCGGTCGCGACTCATTTTCGGCGTCGACTCACCTCGTGCCGGGACCCTCCGAGCACCGGGTGACCGGCCATCAACGAAGGCACTGACGAACGATGCGGCTGAGCTCGACCGCTCGCACGTCCATGCCGCCGGGCAACGGCAGCCGCTGCACCGTGTAGCCGAACGCGACGTCGTACATCGGATCGCAGAAGGCAAGCGAACCGCCGGCGCCGTCGTGGCCGAAGGCACGCATGCTCCCGAAAGGCCACCGCGGCGCGCAGGGCACCTGGAAGATCACGCCGAAGCGCGCCTCGAGGCCGGTGCCCAGCTCGATGCCGGACACTTGGATCTGCGACATCTGCGCGATCGTGTCGTCGGTCAGCACGCGGGGCTGCCCGCCCATCTCGTGACGAAGTGACGCGTACAGAGCGCCGAGTCCACGTGCGCTCGCGAGCACGCCTGCGGCGGGCGGGCCGACGCGACGAAGGTGCACGTCGTTCACCCTGCTCAACATCTCCATCGGGTTGCCGGGCGGCAGAGACTGAGCAGTGATGTCGTCGCCGCCTCCGAGCGCGCCCGGCGAGTCCGCGAGGAAGGCCATCAGCTCGTCCACCGAAGGAGGCTGCGCCTCGACGACACGGTGATCCTCGGACGCCGGCGTCCCCATCCAAACGTCAATGCCCCGTGGTGCGGTGACCTCCTCGCGTAGTGCGTCAGCAACGGTGCGGCCGTCGATGCGACGGACGAGCTCGTCGGCAAGTGTGCCGATCGTGACTGCGTGATAGAGAAACGCCTGCCCGGGTTGCCAGAACGGCCGCTGTGCGGCCAATCGTTCCGCCAACGGCGTGTGCCCCAGCAGCTCGTCCCAGGTGAACCCGCCATCGACGCCGAGCAGTCCCGCCTGGTGCGACAGCAGTTGACGCACGGTCACCGCGCCTTTGCCGCACTGCGCGAACTCGGGCCAGTACGACGCGACCTTCGCGTCGAGGTCGAGCTGACCCCGTTGGACGAGCAGCGCGATCACGATCGCGGTGGCGCCTTTGCTGCTCGAGTACACGGGCAGGAGCGAATCGGGGTGCATCCCGACTCCACCCGTGAGATCGAGAACGCGCTCTGGTCCGACATGCACGCACAGCTGGGCGCTATAGGTCGGATCGGCCTTGCAGAACCCCTCGAACGCGTCGCGTACCGCTGCGAACATCGACATGGCAGGTGACGCTAGGTCAACGGAACTGGCCGGAACCGAACCGACGATGACTCGTTAGCGTGGGGTGTCCCCAGAGGAGGTCCCGCATGACCAGCTTCCCGAACCGGCCCAACACCGCGCTTCTCGTGATCGATGTGCAGAACGGCGTCGTCAACGGCTCGCTCCAACGCGACGAAGTGGTCAGCAACATCAGCACCCTCGTCGACAGGGCGCGGGCCGAGGACGTTCCTGTCATCTGGGTCCAACACACCTCAGACGAGCTTCCCCAAGGCAGCGATCAGTGGCAGTACGTCAGCGAGCTGCAGCGAAGCGACTCGGAGCCGCTCGTGCACAAGCGCTACGGCGATTCGTTCGAAGAGACCGACCTCGAGTCGCAGCTCGCATCGCGCGGCATCGGCCGCCTGATCGTGACCGGCGCGCAGACCGACGCCTGCATCCGTTCGACGCTGCACGGAGCGTTCACCCGCGGCTACGACACGCTGCTCGTCGGCGACGCCCACACGACGGAGGACCTCTCAGAGTGGGGCGCGCCTCCACCCGACAAGGTGATCGCGCACACCAACCTCTACTGGAAGTACCAGACGGCGCCCGGGCGTACCGCCGGTGTCGTCGACACCGCCGACGTCAGCTTCGAGGCGGACGAGATGGCTTCTTCGTCGTAGCGCCGCGGCTCAGTCGACAAGCGCGGCGTAGACGAGCTTGCGGAGCTCGGCGCGGATCGGCCAGGTGCTCGAGGGCAGCAGCTGGGTGAGGAAGAGGCCAGTGATGCCCTCCTTGCGATCGACCCAGAACGCCGTGCTTGCCGCGCCGCCCCACGCCATCTCCCCGCGCGAGCAGAGGTTCTTGGCCTTCACCGGGTCGATCACCACGGAGAAGCCGAGCCCGAACCCTGTACCGGAGAACGTCGTCTCCGAGAAGAGCGGCCGCCCGACCTGCTCGAGGTCCTGGTTCGCGGGCAGGTGGTTCTGGCCCATGTAGTCAACGGTCCGCGACCCCAGGATGCGCACGCCGTCGAGCACCCCGTTGTTGAGGATCATCTGCGAGAAGCGCATGTAGTCGTACGCGGTGCCGACGAGGCCGCCGCCTCCGCCGAGGAACGCCGGCGGCGCCGCGCCGCGGCCGCCGAGCGCCGGCAACGTCACGGCCTTCCGCGTTCCCGGCGCGGGCATGTAGAGCGCGGCGAAACGGTCGGCTTGCTCGTCGTTGCACCAGAACGAGGTGTCGCTCATGCCGAGAGGCACGCAGATGCGCTGTTCGATGAAGTCACCGAGAGACTGACCCGACACGACTTCGACCACCCGACCGAGCACGTCGGTCGACACCGAGTAGTTCCACTCGGTGCCGGGCTGGAACAGCAGTGGTATCGAAGCCCACACATCGCACGCGCCGGCGAGATCCATTCCCGCAGGAGTTCCCCACTCGAAGCCGGCCTGTCGGTAGAGGTGATCGATGCCGTTCGCGTACACGAACCCGTAGGTGAGGCCCGACGTGTGCGTGAGCAGATTGTGGATCGTCATCGGCTGCTCTTGGGCCACGGTGGCGGGATTCGTCGCCGGCCCCTTGAGGTAGACGCGGGTGTCGCCGAACGACGGAATGAACTTCGACACAGGGTCGGTGAGCTCGAGCTTGCCCTCCTCGAACAGGATCATCGCGGCGACCGACGTGATGGGCTTGCTCATCGAATAGAAGCGGAACACGGTGTCGAGCTCGACGGGCGCGCCCGCCTCCATGTCGTGCTGGCCGTACGTCTCGAGGTATGGCGTCTCGCCGTGACGCGAGACCGCGATGAGCCATCCCGGCAGGCGCCCGTCGTCGACGTACGCCTTGAAGTGCTCGGTGATGCGAGCGAGGCGACCGGCGTCGAAGCCCAGCTCCTTCGCCTCGGCGGTGACGGCGGGCACGGGCATCGTGGACTCCTTCGGTCGCAACGGCGATCTTCGCTCGGCGGCCGCCACGCTAACCGGAGGCGCGAGTCGGGATGCCAGTCCGGAGCTTGGTCTCGACGCTGGCGAAGTCGTGGGCGTGCAGCCACAGTCGGAGCAGGTGACGCCGCCGGTCGAGGTCGGCGTGGTCCTCGTAGGCCCCGCGGAGTGGAGGATGACGGCGTTGTTGAGGAGCTGGATGTCTCCGGGCTGGAAGTCCATCTCGACGTGGAAGGTCGGGTCGTTGGCAACGGTCTCGATGAGGTCAAGCGCTTCGCGTTGCAGCGTCGTGAGCCTGGGCACGTCGGGGTGGCGTTGCGCGTCGCGGATGTACCAGCCGATGTAGAAGAAGCGCGGCGTGCCGTTCAGGTCCTGGAGGATCGGCAGCGCGAACGCGGGCGCTTCGCCGGGCGACTCCTCGCCGTTGCGATCCCACCACATCGGCTCGTAGAGCACGTCGAGCAGGTCAGGTCGGCGACGGCGGATCTCGTTGTAGACCGCATAGCTGCTCGCCAGCTTGCTCTCGCCACCGGAGCGCGCCCGTGCAGACAAAGCAGACCGATGATGTCCGCGCCGTCGGTGTGGAAGTCCTGACGCTCGCGGGTGCGATAGAGACGAACCTCGGGTCCGGTTCTCGCTACCCGCTCGTCGTGCACGTGTCCGAGCAGTGTGCCGGCCGCATCCTGGCTGACGGGTGTGCCGAGGTGCAGGCCGAGAGCGAAGTACGCAAGCTCGACCTCCTCCGCGGTGAGCAGATCCGTCGGGAAGCGCCGAAGGAGCGCGAAGCCGTGGCCGCGTGCCAGGGCGTCGACGACGTCGCCGAGCGTCGTCCGCAACGAGGGCAACGCTGCATCGGCGCGGCTGAGAGTGGCGATGGTGCGACCCGTGGTCTGCGTGGAACGAGCGACCGAGACCAGCTCGTGTCGCTGGTCGTCGGTCAGCTCGATGGTCCATTTGCGGGGGTCGGCGACATCGGCCGCTTGCCAAACTGCGTGGGACCTGATCGGCGGCCGTTGCGCGTCGGTGGCGGTCATCAGCAACAGCGCGCCTCGGCCTCCGGCACCGACGCGCAACACAGGGCGTCGTCGACCTGGTCGTCGACCTTGACGCTGCTCTGCCCGAATGAGTCGCTGTCCTCGAGCACGGTGTAGATCTCCCACGCCCCGTCGGGGCCGTCGACCCAGACCTTGTCCTGCTTGGCGAAGCAACAGGTGCCGGACTCCTCGAGCGAGTCGACGCCTTCGTCGGTGAGGCGGCGCTGGTGGGCCCATACCGCGTCGCTGTCTTCGACCTCGACGCCGAGGTGGTTGAGGCGAGCTGTCGGCGTCGGCCTTCTCGAAGAGCACGAGCTTGAGAGGCGGGTCGGCGATGGCGAAGTTCGCGTAGCCGGGCTTGCGCTTGTGCGGCTGGGTCGCGAACAGCTTGGCGTAGAAGTCGACGGCGTCGTCGATGTTCGGGACGTTGAGAGCGAGCTGGACTCGGGACACGGTGTTCCTCCGGACCTCGGTAACCTATGGACAATCATCAATGTATCGACAAATATCGATGAATGCAAGGGGTTCGCATGAAGAAGATCGCCGACCCTCGAAGCATGCTGCGCACCGCTGCTGTCGGCGCCGCTCGGCGATGCTGATGCCGACGAGCTGGCGCTCGCGTTCAAGGCGCTCGCCGATCCAGTCCGCCTGCCGGCTGCTGTCGCTCATCGCGGCCGCGCCCGAGGGGACCGCGTGCAGTTGCGACCTCGAAGAGCCGGTCGGCAAGAGCCAGCCGACCGTGTCGCACCACCTCTCGGTGCTGGCCGACGCCGGGCTGATCACCAAGGAGAAGGTCGGGCGGTGGGTGAACTGCACCGATCGTCCCGCAGCGGCTGGCGCAGCTCGCCGCGCCGAACGGCTGACCGCACGTCTCACCCGCTGTTCGCTTGACCTGCCGCATCCACATCAACGACAATCCATACCGATGAGCGATCGATGTGGATAGCGCCATCGACCGCAACCTGAAGGCGCTCGCCGAACCGGTCGCCGTGGCGCATCGTCGAGCTCCTCGCCGACGAGGAGCTGTGCGTCTGCCACCTCGTCGACGCCCTCGACACTCCCCAGCCGCTCGTCAGCCACCACCTGCGGGTCCTCCGCGACGCGGGACTCGTCGAGACGCGAGTTCCGGTACTGGACCTACTACCGGCTCCGCACCGACGGGCGATCCGCCCTCGCTGCTCGCCTCGCCGCATCGCCGACGCCGTCTCCCGGCGGCGAGCGACCGCCGCGCCCGTGCTGCTGATGACCTCGCACTCGCCGCGTAAGGCTCACCGCCGAAGCCGTCGGCACCGCGTTCCTCGTCGCCGTCGTCGTCGGCTCGGGGATCTGGCGCAGCGGCTCTCGCCCGACGACGCCGGGCTGCAGCTGCTCGAGAACTCGATCGCCACCGCGGGCGGGCCTCGTCGCGCTGATCCTCGCCTTCGGGTCGGTCTCCGGCGCCCACTTCAACCCCGTCGTCTCGCTCGCCGACCGGGTCTTCGGCGGCCTCATCACCGCGAGTCGCCTGGCCTACATCCCCGCGCAGATCGTCGGCGGCGTGCCTCGGCGCGATCGTCGGCCAACCTCATGTTCGACCTCGACGCCGTCACCATCTCCGACGCACGCCCGCTCCTCGGGAGCGGCTGCTGGTTCGGCGAGGTCATCGCCACGTTGGGGCTGCTCTCGTGATCCTCGGCGTCGTGCGCTCCGGTCGGGCGCGATCGCGCCCTTCGCCGTCGGCGGCTACATCGCCGCCGCCTACTGGTTCACGTCCTCGACGTCGTTCGCCAACCCCGCCGTCACCATCGCCCGCACGCTCACCGACACCTTCGCCGGCATCGAGCCGTCCTCGGTGCCGGCTGGTTCATCGTCGCCCAGATCATCGGTGCGCGCCTCGCCGTCGGCGCTCGCGCGCTTCCTGTTCCCCGACCTCGCCCGCCGTCGACGTCGTCGTCCCCCACGACCACGCCGAGCCGACTGAAAGGAGACCCGCATGCCGATCCTGGACGACCTGCACCATCGATCAGCAGCGCCCGCTGCGCTCCGCGGCCGCCAACCTCCCCCGCGAGTTCGAGGGCATCTTCGGCACCGAGACGATCGAGCAGTTCCTCGCCACCAGCTACGACCAGTTCGCGGCCGACGCCACCGTCGTCACCTTCCTGCCGCTCCTCGCCGAGCGCTTCGCCCGCCAACGCCTCAAGGCCCTCGCCAAGGTCGAAGGCAAAGCCGACCGACGGGCTGCCCATCGTGCTGTTCCTCTGCGTGCACAACGCCGGCCGCTCCCAGATGGCGCTCGGCTGGTTCAACCACCTCGCCGGCGACCGCGCCATCGCCTGGTCCGGCGGCTCCGAACCCGGCAAGGAGGTCAACCCGTCCGCCGTCGCTGGCCATGGCCGAGGTCGGCATCGACATCGCGCCAGGAGTTCCCCAAGCCCTGGACCGACGAGATCGTCCACGCCGCCGACGTCGTCGTCACGATGGGCTGCGGCGACGCCTGCCCGCTCTTCCCCGGCAAGCGCTACGAAGACTGGGACCTCGACGACCCCGCCGGCCAGGACGTCGACGCCGTGCGCCCCATCCGCGACGAGATCGAGCACCGCGTCCGCGCGCTGCTTCAGTCGCTCGGGGTGAACACAGCCTGATCGCTGCGGGGCGCTAACAATGCCGCGGTGGACATCGAGACCTACCAGCGGCTCGGGCTCGACCAGCCATACCCGCTGGACGACATGCAACGAATGGTCAATGGACACACACTCGGCGAGATCGTGAACCAGACGGCTCTTCCGGGGGATGCGAATACCACCCGTGTGCCGAGGCCTCCCCCCGTGACGGCACTCCGCGCGGGGCTCGGTCGAGCGGGTGGAGAAGCTTCGCGAAGTCGGGTGTTCCCGGGCACCAGCCGCGCCATCTCGATCTACGTGCCTCAGCAGCTCGACCGGGCGGGTCGGCCGCCCGCGCTGATCGTCTTCAACGACGGGGATCTCTACCTGCCCGACGACGGACCGGTGCGTCAGACGACGGTGCTCGACACCCTCATCCATCGCGGCGAGATCCCTGTGACCGTCGGGGTGTTCGTCAACCCGGATGGGCGGCGTCGCAGCGCCGAGTACGACCCGCTCACCGATCGATACACGACATTCCTCCTCGACGAGGTGCTCCCGATGGCGGAGGAACGGGTCGGCGCCCCTTTCACGCACGACTCGAAGCACCGGATCATGTGCGGCATCAGCAGCGGCGACGTCCGCGTTCACCGTTGCGTGGCAGCGGCCCGAGTTCTTCGGTGTCGTGCTCAGCCATTGCGGGTCGTTCGTCAACGTCCGCGGCGGACACAACTATCCCTACCTCGTGCGCACGACTGAGCGGAAGCCGATCGGGTCTTCCTTCCAGACGGTGAGAGCGACCTGGACTGCCTGCTCGGCGACTGGCCGCTCGCCAACCGCGAGATGGCCTCCGCCCTCGCGTTTACGGGGCTACGACTTCAAGTTCGTCATGGGCGACGGCTCGCACAACCTGCGCCATGGCGACGAGATCTTTGCGGACTCGCTGCGCTGGCTGTTTCGGCCGTGGGACGAAGCGCCATGACCACCGCGACGACGACGAACCGCCGTGCTCCTCGAGGCCCTTGGGCGCGGTATCCCCGGCGACCGGCTCATCGTCGACGAGGACGTGCTCGCAAGCCTCTCGCACGACGAGGCCGAGTGGGCGGCGGTGGGGCGAGCCGCCGTTGGCCTGAGGGCGCCGCGGAAGCGGAGGTGCAGCACGCCGTCTCTGTGTCCGCGGAGTTGGGCGTGCCCGTCGTCGCTCGCGGCGCCGGGGACCGGACTCTCCGGTGGTGCGAACGCCATGGACGGCTGCGTCGTCGTCGACCTGACGCGATGGACCGGATCCTCGACGTCGACCCCGGAGAACCGGCTGGCCGTCGTGGAGCCCGGCGTCGTCAACGACCAGCTGCGGGCGGCGTCGCCGAGGACGGCCTCTGGTACCCGCCGGACCCGGCCAGCGCCCCCTGGTCGACGATCGGGGGCAACGTCGCCACCAACGCCGGCGGGGTCTGCTGCGTCAAGTACGGCGTGACCGGCGACTACGTCCTCGGCCTGCGAGGTCGTCACCGGCCCGGCGACGCATCGCTCCGGCTCGGCCGGCAAGACCGCCAAGGGTGTCGCCGGCTACGACCTCACCGGGCTCATGGTCGGCTCCGAGGGCACCCTCGGCATCGTCACCGAGGTCACCGTGCGCCTGCGGCCGGCCCGCGCCCCCGAGCGCACCGTCGTCGGTTTCTTCGCACCCTCGTCGCCGCCGGTGACGCGCGGTCGCGCTCGCCCGGGCCGGGACCTCACGCCGTCCGCCCTCGAGCTGCTCGACCGGCACTGCCTCGAGGCGGTCAACGACTGGAAGAACCTCGGGATCGAGGCCGACGCGGCCGCCATCCTCCTGGCCCGGATCGACACGCCGGCGCGCCGGCGAGGCCGACGCGCGGCGCTGCCGGCGTGCTTCGACCAGCCGGGGCGATCTGGGCGGCCCAGTCGACCGACGACCGGGAGGCCGACGCGCTCTTCGCCGCTCGTCGGCTCGCGTATCCGGCGGTCGAGCGGCTGGGGCCGGTGCTCACCGAGGACGTCTGCGTCCCCATCGTCAGGTGCCGGAGATGCTCCGGATCGACGAGATCGCCGCCCGCCACGACGTGCTCATCGCCAACATCGCCCACGCCGGCGACGGCAACCTGCACCCGTTGTTGATCACGCCGCCGGGCGACGACGCGGCCCGCCGCGCTGCCAGCTGGCGTTCGAGGATCTCCTCGACCGCGGCGATCGCCGTCGGCGGCACGGTCACCGGCGAGCACGGCGTCGGCCTGCTCAAGCGGGCGGGCTCGCCGCGGCTCGACCCCGGCTCGCTGCTCCATGCAAGAAGAGGTCAAGCGCGCGCTCGACCCGCTGAAACGT
The DNA here is from genome assembly GCA_963747215.1 of uncultured Acidimicrobiales bacterium. Lineage (GTDB taxonomy): Bacteria > Actinomycetota > Acidimicrobiia > Acidimicrobiales > DATKAS01 > DATKAS01. The sequence continues at coordinate 20,416 of CAVVET010000040.1, read as the reverse complement.
GTTCAACCCCGGCAAGGTGGGATCGCGCTGAATGACGAGCGTCTCCCTACGTGTCGCTCCCCTATCCGAACGACGGGCAGCCGAGTCCGACGTTTCCGCTCTACAGCCGTGGGAACATGGGCGAAGCGTTCCCGAATGTGATCAGCCCGATGAGCGGATCGCTGATGCTCGAGGCGAGCGAGCGAGCGCAGACCCGTTGGTTCGTAGAGACGGGCGCCGTCTCGAAGAAGCATGTCGACGACCCGGCGAACGCCATGTTCGTGCAGTTCTACGGCTACCTGTACGCGAGCGTGTCGCTCGCTCGCATCGCGGCCGTCCGCGCTCCCGGGACTGGGAGTCGATGAAAGATCGACGCCCAATACGGCGGCGTCGGTGTCCTGCCGCCGTACCGCCTCGCCACGGCGATCGAAGTCTTCTCGCGACCCTACGGATGGGTCGATTCGTGAGTCGAGCGTTTCGAAGTGGTGATGCGCAGCGGGCGTGGGCCGCCGAGCGGGAGGTGGACACCTGGGTGTCGTCACTGTCGCCCGTGGGTTCGACGTCCGACGAGGCCCTGCTCGCGGGGCGTGCCAGGTGTCGCGGTGGTTCGAACGGATGCTGCCAGAGATGATGACGGTGACGTTCCACGCGGCGGTGCCCCGCATCGTGATCGAGCGCATGACGGCAGCCGTGGGCGAGCCCGACGCCGCCAACGTGATCACGAGCGGCCTGGGCGGCGTTGCTTCGGCGGCCCGCCGAGGGCGCTGTGGGAGCTCGGCCGCCTCGTCAGGCGATCATCACAGTTGCAGGACACTTCGCGCAGGGCGTCGATGGGCTGGACCAGCGACTGCGCGCTGACCCCGAGTGCGTGGAATTCGTGGAAGCGTTCGACGCCTTCCTGCAGGAGTTCGGCTTCCACGGCGCCGACGAGCTCGAGCTGGCGTCGCCGAAGTGGGGGACCTATCCCGACCTCGCCCTGGAATCGTCGAGCGACTCAGACACGCACCCGACGAACGCGATCCCGTCGAGGCGGCATCTACGCGCTGACGGCCAACCGAGTCACCGTGACCGCCCGGGTGCGACAGAAGCTGCGAGGACCGAGACGACTGCTCTTCGACCGCGCCATCCGTGGCGCGGCCCTGTACGTGCCCGAGCGCGAGGCGTCCAAGGCCGCTCTTGTCCGCGCCCTGTTCGAAGCTCGGCGCGCCCTGAACGAGCTGGCGCGACGTCACGACATCCCCCGAGACGACATCTACCTGCTGGTGCACACCGAGCTCGAGGCCGCGCTCGAGGCTCCCGCCGCGTTCGCGTCGACCATCGAAGAACGTCGCAGATTGCGCGAGTCGCTCCAGCAGCGAGTTCCGCCGTTCTGGTTCGAGCACCAGATCTCCGATCCGGGCGGGATGGCCGCTTCGATCCGACGGCCCGAACCATTCTGCTTCGAGCGAGCCGACGACGCGGCTGCAGGGGTTGGGTGTCAGCGCGGGTGTCGTCACGGGACGGCGCTCGGGTGATCCTCGACCCGAACGCGCCTGCTGACCTCGAACCCGACGAGATCCTCGTCGCGCCCCAGACCGACCCCGCGTGGACGCCGCTCTTCCTGGGCGCCGCTGGCGTGATCGTCGAGTACGGAGCCGTGATGAGCCACGCCGCCATCGTGGCCAGAGAGCTCGGTATTCCTGCGGTGGTCGGAATCGACAGCGCAACCGCCGACATCGAGACCGGCGCCACCGTCACGATCGACGGCACCACCGGCGTCGTCACCGTCGAGCAGTGGCGAGGGTTACCGCCTCGGTCCCACCCCGCGCGATCGAGAAGGTGTCGGCGGGGCTTCGCCGGTCGATGAGCGGGTCGGCGTGGCGATGAAGGCGGACCCAGTCGGAACCTCGTCGTTCGAAGACCTGTGTGGTGCGAAGCACCCATCGTTGCGGCTGATCGACGCCCTCGACGGTCACCTCGTTTCGTTCGACCAGCACGACGACGACCACATCACCTGACACCACTGTCTTCACGACTTCCGTCTCGCCCGTGCCGCCCTTGAACAATCGCGCCATCGCTTGCTGTCGTTCTGGCAGGGCGGGTCCCCTGCCTGCCTCACCACCCCACGGACCGAAGATCGTCATGTCCGGGTCCTGTTCGGCGTCGAGGCCAGGGCCAAAGCCGAGTTCGCCGTCGATCCATGCCTGTCGTCCGCGGTCGAGGGTGACGAGCAGATCCTCTACGTCGGTATGACTCACGGCCATCGTTCCCTCGATCCATCGATTGAGCGGGCGGTAAGGGGCAATCGGCACAGTGTGTCCCGCGCTGCTCAGCCGACGCACGAGCAGGGTCGGCCGATCGCTCCGCCTCAGCGCACTCCGAGCGCGCGTCCTCCAAGAACGCGATCACCCGTGCCTCCCATTCATCAGGCGCGGCTTCGAGGCCGTCGGTGTGGCCCGCGCCTTCGACGTTCCAGATCTCCACCCGATCAGGGGCAGCTGAGCCGATGTAGGTCGCGGCGTGTCCCTCGTCCGCGACATTGCCGGCAGTGATCAGCAAGTACCGGGTGGTGCCGGAGCCCGTCACCGCGGCGCGCATCGCAGTCGGAGGGCTGGCGTCGGTCAGCGCGTCGGTCACCCAGTCCTGTAGGCGCTCGAGCCGCTCCTGCACCAGGCCACGCACTCCGAACTCGTCGGACAGCCAGCCCTCGTCGGCCGCCGTCCGCGCGGTCGCGCCCTCCGCGACCACCGCTTGGATCAGGTCGTTCGACCCGCTGGCCCCGATGGCCTCCTCCCCGCCCATCGACGATCCGACGACACCAATGCGTCCCGGGTCGACGTCGTCACGTCCACGCGAGGAACGCGGTCGCGGCAGCGACGTCCGCATCGCCGTGCCAGCCGAAGTCCATCGCACGCCCGCCGCTTTCGCCGTGGCCACGGGCGTCGATCATGAGCACGCCGAAGCCATTGCGCGCGAGCACCTCTGCTTCGTCGAGCACGTTGGAGCGGGTCGAGCCGGCACCGTGCAACAGCACGACGGCAGCCCCGTTGCTCGACGGCAGGTACCAACCCGCCAAGTCCACCCCGTCAGCGGTCCTCACAGCTACGGACGAATACGCCAGTCCCCGACTGCCGGGCGTGGCACCGGTCGCCGGTCGCGGCACGTTCGTCGCCGCGACCGCCGGCCCGACCACGAACGCGACCAGCCCAACGATGACGACCGATCCCAGGGCGCCGCCCACCCACCGGGTCCGCGAGCGGCCTCGCATCCGGGTGACCGTGCCTGCGACGAGCAGCGCCACGCCAGCGATGAGCGCCACCACGCCGGTGAGCGCCTGCGGCGACCCGGCGTCCTTGGCGACGAAGGGCAGGAATCCGGCGCCGACGGCGACCATGACGGCGCCCGCGGCGACGAACACCCAGCCCCGAGCTCGATCACTGAGGGAAGGCACAACGCCTCGCGGGGCCGTGGTGACGCCCGAAGCCGTGACTGTCGAAGTCGACACGCGGATCACCTCAGTGATCAGCGTGCCTCCCGCCGGCCTCAACCCGTAGGGCCGAACGTCCTCTCTCGGACCGTCAGCGCTTGTCGAACGCGAGCTCGAATCGCTGCACGGCGCCCGCGAAGATGTTCCGCTCGATCACCGGCTCGCTGATCACACGCAGATTCGTGAATCGCCGCGTCATCTCGGTGAACAGGAGCTGCAGCACCATCCGGGCGAGTGACTGGCCGATGCACACGTGCGGCCCGAAGCCGAATGCGATCTGCGGGTTCGGATTGCGGGTGATGTCGAAGCGGAACGGCTCCTCGAACACCGCCTCGTCGCGGTTGCCCGACGGATAGAGGAGCGCGATGCGGTCGCCCGCGTGCACCGGGGTGTCGCCGATGTGGTCGTCCGCGATCGCAGTGCGGAACATCTGGTTGAGCGGCGACACCCACCGCAGGATCTCCTCGACCGCGCCGTGGATCAGAGACGGGTCTTCAGCGAGTCGTTCCCACTGGTCCTGGTGATCGCAGAACACGCGCAGGCCCCGACCGATCGCGGTGCGAGTCGTCTCGGCGCCACCGGAGATGAACAGGCCCGTCTCGTTCATGATCGTGTGGTCCTTCATCGGGCAGCCGCCCACCGTCGCGTTCGCCCACACCGAGATGAACGAGTCGTTCGGCTCCTCGCGGAACCGCGGCACCGCCTCGTTGAGGTACGCCTGGAACTCGGTGATCGCGGCCATCACGCCCTGCATCACCTCTCCAGTCCCGTCGCGCATGATCGAGTCGAGACGCATCATCCGCTCCGACCACGTCTTCAGGTCACGCCAGCGGTCCTGCGGGAAGCCGAGGAGGTCGGCGGTGTGGCGACTCGGGAGCTGCGCGGCGAGCGCGTCCACAACCTCCATCTCGCCAGCGTCAGCGACCGCGTCGAGCAGCTCGTCGATGAGTGCCCGCAGCGGCTGCTCTTGGGGCACGACACCGCGCGGCGTGAGGCGTCGGGCCACGAGAGCGCGCTGCTCGGCATGCCCAGGGTCGTCCTGGGCGATCATGTTGTCCTCTTCAGGCGACCACATCGAGCGGTAGCCGCGACTGCTGACGAAGACCCTCGCCCTCCGCTCTACATCCATGAGGTCGGTGTGCCGGGTGACGCCGATCATCCCGGTATTCGGGTCGCGGTACACCGGGTCATTGGCGCGCAGGTAGGTCAGCGACTCGTGCATGCCGTCGAGGTCGGCGTAGAAATCCTCGTCGAGGAGATCGGGTGTCGTGTTCACGGCCATCGCGCGTGTGTAGCACGGTAAGTTCCGACACCGTGAACCGCATCGAGATCGAGATCGAGCTGCACCGGGGCCGCGCCGACGCGCTGGAGTGGGTCTCGTCGCTCAGCGAGGAGGAGCAGCGCGAGCCGCGGACGCTCAGCGAGCACGACCCCGAGTCGTGGTGGACTCCCGCCGACCACTTCGTCCACACCACGCTGATCGAGCGCAGCTTCAACGAGATGGTGCGGCGCCACCTGCGGGGCGAGCAGGGCATGGACGCCGCGATGGTGGACGAGTCGGGCAAGGCGCTGCGCCCGCTCGAGGATCTCATGGCCTACGTCCACGCCTACACCGAGGGATGGAAGAAGGAGCAGGAGGGCAAGCCACTCGACGAGCTCGTACGCGTCGGATGCGCGGTGCGGGCCGACACATTGGCGTTGCTCGCCGAGCTGACCGACGAGCAGCTGGCGTCGAAGATTCCGGGCGCCCCGTGGTCAGACGGCACCGTCGGCGGCGTGCTGTCGGTCCATGCGGCCCACGCCCGGATGCACCGCCACTGGTCCGAGGAGGGCACGCCCGCGGGTTGAGCGCTCAGGTGCTGGCATCGATCAGGGCTTGCGTCACGACCTTCGCGGTGTCGGCGGGGCCATACCCGCCCGCGTTGCCCGGGCCAGAGATCGCGCTCAGCTCATCCGCGGCGCCCAGGCGTACGACGACCGTGTCGGACCCGGGGTCGACCTGTACGACTTGCCCACCGAACCCCAGTGCCCAGTACATGGCTTCCGGCGCCGTGGGCAACAATCGGGACGGCGTGAGCGCGGCGGCCTCTGCCGCCGACGACGGATGCAGCGGGTTGGCGTTGATCGCTCCCGTTCGATTGAGCCACCAGAGAAGGCCATACGCGGCGTTGAGCGCTTGGGACGGTTGTGCCGTCGCGGCGTGAACCCACTCTGCCGGCACGATCTGCGTCCCATTCCACTGACCGTCGTGGAGGAAGAGGTACCCGAAGCGGGCCAGGTCCTCGCACGTCGAGCGAAGCCCGGAGGAGACGATGGTGTTCCCGCTCGGATCAGGGCTCATCTGAGAGTGCCGCATGCCGACCGGTGCGAGCACCTTCTTCTCCGCATACGTCGCGACGGGCATGTCTGTCGCCACCTTCAAGACCGCATCGAGCGTCTGAATCGCAGCGTTGTTGTAGACCCAGGTCGCGCCGGGCGGTGAATCCTGACCGAGTGACACCGCGAAGCCCGTGCGATCTCGCGCGGCGTGCATCTGCCGGTAGTCGGTGGCCGCGTCCCAGTGACGGCCAGAATCGTTGCTGAGAAGATCACGAACCGTCACGCCGCCAGATGTCGTGCCCACCCACTGAGGGATGTACTTCGACGCCAGATCGTCGATGTGAAGGTCGCCCGCCGCCTGCGCGACGCCGACCAACGTGCTCGTGAGCGACTTGGTGACGGAGAACACGTTCTGCGTCGACGTCGGATCGGTGCCGTTCCAGTACCACTCGGCAACGATCGCGCCGTGCCGCACCACCACGAGGCAGTTGGAGTCCCTGGCCTCCGCGTCGGCGGCGATCGCCGAAAGCACGTTCGGGTCGAAGCCCGCCGATGCGGCATCGGCGCGCGGCCATGTCGCCGCGGGAAAGGTCACGGTGGTCGAGCCCACGGTGGCGAGGCCGGGCGCGCAGCCCGCGACGACGAGCGCCGCCAAGAGCAACCGGAGGATGCGGGCGTGCCTCATGGATGCCGATTCTTCCCGCAAATCCAAGTCGGTCGGGGTTCGGCGCATGGCTTGACCCGCTGGACACGGTGGTATGCAATGACTGGACACCGAGGGTCGGGGGACGCATGGCAGGCACGACCAACACCAACACCGAGTTCGAGATCCGGGGCTTCAACCACCTCGCCCTCGTGTGCCGTGACATGGCCGAGACCGTCGCTTGGTACGACGAGGTGCTCGGCATGAAGCTCGTGAAGACGCTCGAGCTACCGGGTGGTCGCGGGCAGCACTTCTTCCTCGACATGGGCAACGGCGTCGACGGCATCGCCTTCTTCTGGTTCCCGGGCGCGCCCGAGGGTGTGCGCGGTGAGTCGCTACAAGACCGCAACGGCATGACGGCGATCGGCACGGTCAATCACATCGCGTTCGATGTCCCGGCCGAGAAGATGGAGGAGTACGCCGAGAAGCTGAAGAGCAAGGGCGTCAAGGTCACGATGATCATCAACCACTCCGACTCGCTCGAGGGTGGACATCAGCCGAACTACGACCCCGCCACCGACGACGGCGACGTGTTCGTCCGCTCGATGTACTTCCAGGATCCGAACGGCACGCTGCTCGAGTTCGCGTCGTGGACCCGCCCGTTCAACGAGAGCGACGTGAAGCACGCGCCAGCCACCGCCGCCGGCGCACCCGTCAACGCCTGAGGCACGCCGCTGCCAAAGCCAGACGCGCTCAGGGGGACGGAAAAACGGTGTGCCAGTCGTTCGCCATGCTCACGACCGTCCAGCCGAGACGAGCACCGACCGCCGTGATCGGCTCGGGCTCGCTGAAGGTCTCCGCCGTGCTGACGTACTGAAACTCGCGCTCGGCGTCGTCGTGGTCGACGAGCAAGGCCAGCGACGGACCCTCGGCAGCCTGTGCCCACTCGAGCATCTCGCGGTCGCCGCCGGAGTTCCCCGCGACCAGGATCGGGCGCCTGCCGAGCTGGGTCTGGATGTTCGTCACCTTCGTCGGACCTTCGTTGGCGTCGCCCTGAATGGCTGACGTGCGGCGCAACGTCGGACGGTCCTGGCTGTCGCGCAGGAACTCGTAGGTGATGAGCGTCCCGACGACCGCGTCCGGGGGGATGCCGTAGAGGTCCTCGCTGATCGCTCGCACGAACTCAGTGCCGCCACCGGTGACCAACGCGATCGAGAAGTCGCGTCGCCGCAGCTCGTCGATCAGCTCGAGCATGGGCTGGTACAGGAGGGCACGACGGGGACGACCGAGCGTCGCGTGCATCGCGCGACTCATGAACTCGCGGGCGTCGGCGAGGAAGTCTTCCGGCGACATGCCGTCGAACAGCTTGACGAGCGCCATCGCGATCCGTTCGAGCCCGAGCTCGCCGATCGCCTCGGTATCGCCGCTCAGCAATGCGGCGAACTCGGGAGTGTCGCCGGCCAACGGGTCATCGTGGACCCGTTGCTGCAGCGCGTCGACGAAGAAGTCGAACTGCACGTAGGTGGGGCGCTCACACCACAGCGTGCCGTCGTTGTCGAAGCAAGCGACACGCTCGACCAACGGCATGGACGCCGACTCCTCGAGGAAGCCGACGACGGCATCGCGTGTCGCACCCGGACGCCAAGAAGGGAGCACTCGATCGTGGTCGCTCATGTCGTTGCCCCTTCGTTTCGTTCGACACACCGAAAGCCGAGATGGCTCGTGCCGGTGTCGATCATCTGTGGTCTACGGGCCGCGGGACGGTAACGCAGGCAGTACGTGTCGGCACAGAGGTGCGAACCACCTTTGATCACCTTGCGAGGGATGCGGAACTGCGGCTGCGCGGGGTCGTAGCTGCGCTCGATCTCGCTGCCGCGCGGGCCGGGCGGCGCGCAGCACGACGCATCGCCGTCATCAGGATGGCGATCCGTCCACCAGTCCTCGGTCCACTCCCACACGTTGCCCGCCATGTCGAACAGTCCGAAGCCGTTGGTCGGGAACGAGGCGACCGGCGAGGTACGTGACCAACCGCTCTCTCCGGTGCTGCGCCAAGGGAAGTCGGGGCCGTCCCAGGTGTTGGCCATGATCCTGCCGCCCGGCCTTGCGACCTCGCCCCAAGTGAAGGCTGCGCCATCGAGGCCCCCACGCGCCGCGCACTCCCACTCGGCCTCGGTTGGCAACGCTCCGCCGGCCCACGCCGCGTACACCGCGGCGTCCTCATGGGCGACATGCACGACGGGATGGTCGAGACGATCATCGATCGAGCTGCCGGGGCCTTCGGGATGAGCCCAGCTCGCGCCGGGCGTCCACGTCCACCACTGGCTGAGGTGACGAAGGTCGACCGGTCCCGGCGTCGGAGTGAACACCAGCGAGCCGGGCACGAGGTTCTCCGGTGGCACGTCGGGATACTCGGCCGGATCCAGCGGACGTTCAGCGATCGTCACATAGCCCGTCTGGGCGACGAACGCGGCGAACTGCTCGTTCGTCACCTCGCACGCATCGATTGCGAACGCGTCGACGCGCGCGAAGTGGCGGGGCGCCTCCTCGGGATAATGGAGGTCGGAACCCATGCGGAACGTGCACGCCGGCACGTGCACCCGGCCGCTCAGGAGTCGGTGCCGGCGGTGAGCTTCTGGAGCACCTTGTCCAGGCTGAAGCTGGCCGGTTCCTGGCGAGGGGGGAACTCGACGAGCGTCTTCAGCATGTTGCCGACATATGCCTGCGCCGGGACGAACACCCACACACGGTCGAGCATCCAATCGAAATACGTGTTCGACGTCTGCGTCGCCCGCTCGAACGGGTCGGTCCTGAGGTTGAACAGCCGGGGCACGCGCAGCTCGGTGTACGGCTCGGCCCACACGTTCAGCGTTCCCTCGGCGCGCTGCTCCATGAACACGATCTTCCAGTTGTCGAAGCGCAGCGCGGTGAGGTCGCCGTCGTCGGACACGTAGAAGAAGTGTTGGCGCGGGCTCGCGTCGCGGCGCCGCGGATGTAGTCGAGCTGGTTGTGCCCGTCGAGGTGGACCTTGTACGAGGCTCCTGCCAGCTCGGTGCCCGCCTTCAGGCGGTCGGCGATGTCGGTGTCACCCACCGCGGCGAGCAGCGTGACGAACCAGTCGTTGTGGCTGATGATGCCGTTGCGCACCTCGCCCGCCGGGAACTGGCCCGGCCAGCGGATCACCGCCGGCACTCGATACGCGCCTTCCCAGTTCGAGTTCTTCTCGTTGCGGAACGGCGTCATGCCGGCGTCAGGCCAGGTGTTCATGTGCACGCCGTTGTCGGTCGAGTACATGACGATCGTGTTCTCGGCGAGACCCTGCTCGTCGAGGAAGTCGAGGAATGCGCCGACGAGCGCGTCGTGGTCGACCATCGCGTCGTGGTACTCGGACTGCCACCGTCCGGCCTGGCCCCGGCTGCCGTCCTTGACGTGCGTGCGGAAGTGCATGTGGGTCGCGTTGAACCACACGAAGAACGGTTTCCCGGCCGCCGTCGCGTCGGTGATGAACCGCTTCGCTTCGGGCACGAGATCGTCGTCGATCGTCTTCATGCGCTCCTTCGTGAGTGGACCGGTGTCCTCGATGCGCTGCGTGCCGTCTCCGTTGGCCCACGAATGGATGACGCCGCGCGGCCGAAGTTCTTCCGGAAGTTCGGAAAGTCCTCTTCGCTCGGATAGTCGAAGTGCTCGGGTTCTTCCTCGGCGTTGAGGTGGTAGAGGTTTCCGAAGAACTCGTCGAAGCCGTGCATCGTCGGCAGATGCTCGTCCCGGTCGCCCAGGTGGTTCTTGCCGAACTGACCGGTGGCGTAGCCGCGGGCCTTGAGCGCGGTCGCGATCGTCGGGTCCTCGGGCTTCAGGCCGAGCTCCGCGCCGGGCATTCCGACTTTGGAGAGCCCGGAGCGGTACGGGTTCTGTCCCGTGATGAACGCCGCACGGCCGGCCGTGCAGGACTGCTCCCCGTAGTAATCGGTGAACATCACGCCTTCGGCCGCGATGCGGTCGATGTTGGGCGTGCGGTAGCCCATCACGCCGTGGCTGTAGCAGCTCAGGTTGGTGACGCCGATGTCGTCACCCCAGATGACGAGGATGTTGGGAGAGTCCGGCACTTCGATCTCCTTGGTGGGGGAACCGATTGTGTACCTCGCCGGAGCGATGCATGCACGGGTACGTTCCGAGCCATGCCCACCCGCATCGCGGTCGTGTACTACAGCGCGACCGGCAACCTGTTCATGCTCGCCAGCGCGATCGCGGAGGGCGCGGCGAGCGAAGGGGCCGAGGTCCGCCTGCGCAAGGTGCGTGAGCTCGCGGCCGACGAGGCCATCGCGGCGAATCCCCGGTGGGTCGCCCATCGCGAGGCGACGGCCGACATCCCCGAGGCGAGCCTCGACGACCTCGAGTGGGCGGACGGGTTCGCGTTCGGGTCGCCGACGCGGTTCGGGTTGCCTGCGGCACCCCTCAAGCTCTTCCTCGATCAGACCGGGGGGCTCTGGATGCGCAAGCAGCTGGTCGACAAGGTGGGCACCGCGTTCACGTCGTCGTCGACGAGCCACGGTGGCCTCGAGGCGACGATCCTCGCGATCAACACCGTGCTCTACCACTGGGGTTCGATCGTGATGCCCCTCGGCTACACCGACGCCACCGTCGACGAGACGGGCAACCCTTACGGAGCGAGCTGGGTGTCACGGAAGCGTTCGGTGCCCGACGACGCGGCGTTGGCCACCGCGCGCTGGCAGGGGAAGCGACTCGCTCGTGTCAGCGCGGCGGTCGCGGCGCTCGGAGCGCCGCGAACTCACACTCCCGACTGATCGTGAACCCGAGCTTCTCGTAGACGGAGCGAGCCGAGTCGTTCGTTTCGCGCGACGTGCAGCATCGGTGTGTTGCCCTCCCCTGCGATCTGGTCAGCGACCAGCGCGGTGACGATCGCGCCGTAGCCGCGGCGGCGGGCACTCGGATCGGTGCACACCGCGCTGACCTCGACGTATCCCGGCATGTGAAAGCGCCGGCCCGCCATCGCAACGAGCGCGTCGTCGTGGAAGATGCCCAGATATCCGCCGAGCTCGATCGTGCGGGGCCGGAACGGCCCGGGCTCGGTGCGCGTGACGAGATCGACCATCGCGTCGACGTCGTCGTCGGTGAGCGCACGCTGCGACACCCGCTGCCCGGTCGTCGGATCGATCGCAGGCACCTCCGGCACGTCGACCGATGGCGCGTTGCGGACCATCTGGTAGCCCTCGCCCTGGAACACCTGCTTCCAGCCTTCCGGTGCCGGCGGCAACGGGGCCTCCCGGAAAAGCACCACGACCTCACCCGCCGCGAGCGTGGCGAGGTCGTCCCACGCGTCGGAGGTCGGCTCGTCGATGGCGTAGAAGACCGAGACATCCGGATGGAACCGGCGCGCGACGCCTCGCGCTTCGCTGTGACCGGATTGCGGACCGAGCAGCGCGTGCCACGCCGCGTTTCGGAGCACGTCGGTCACCCGACGAAGACCTCGGGCTCGACGGGAAGGGCGGCGAGCGTCTCGAGCACGGCGCGGGCCACAACGTCGTTCTGGCGGAACGCGGGCGCGTTGAACCGAGGCCGGGCAAACGCTCCGGCCACCTGACGGTTCGTGAACGCGCCGAGCGCATGGCGCCGCGGGTGGCCAGTGCCGTCGCGGCTGCGCAGCTGCAGTGCCGGCCCGACCACAGACACGCGGCCGGTGTTCGTCGACCAGTCGCCATCGGTCACCACGTCTTCGACGATCTCCCCCCGTCCGTGGAGACGGCGCAGCAGGACGCTCGTCGCCCGACTCACCGAGGGCCGCGCGATGCGGGCGTCGACGAGCGCACCCCCGCGGATTTCGTCGGGATGACTCGAGCTCGTGGCGACGAAGGTGCCGCTCTCTTCGTCCGCTGCGACACGCATGTCCGCGCCCACGAACTTCACGAGGCCAGCATCGGCGAGCGCGACGAGCTGCCGGAGGCGCTCGGGAGGAGGGCCGCTCGTGTAGTACATGAAGAAGCTCATCCACCAGGTGGTGATGCCCTCCAAGCGCGAGCGGCGACCGACCCGCGGAGCGATGCGACGAAGCGGCTCGGCCATGCCGAGCATCGCGGCGAATGCGGCAAGGTCGGAGCTGTGGCGAGAATCGGTGCGACGCGCCACATCCGCGATCACGTGCTCGACCACGTGCGAGTGCAGGGCATCGCTCGAGCTGAAGCGCAGGTCGGCCAGCGGCTGGTCGAGCGCGGCGATGTCGAAGTGATCGGCCGGGTCGGGCACGGACGCGGCGAGGAGCGGCGCGAGCTCGCCCCAATCGGTGGTGGCGTAGCGAGTCGAGAAGTCGTGCCAGGAGGTCGTGGTGCGATCGGGATGGGCGGCGAACAGCTCGTGGTAGTAGGCCCAGCCGACCTCCTTGGCAACCAGCGGCAGCACGTCGACGAAGAAGTCGAGCTCAGTGTCGCTCGCGAGCAGCGTGGCGATCGTTTCGTCGCCGAGAAAGCGCGGAAGCGGCGCGAGCGGCGCCTGCAGGCGGTAGGTGAGCTTCGTCCGATACGGCACGCCGCGACGGGAGCCGACGTAAAGCACTGGCTCGAGCCCGCTGGGCTCGTAGAGGAGGTTCGCATCGGGCCCGTTGGAGAAGCGGCCACCGCGACCTTCGGTGACGAGCACGAGAAAGTCGGTGAACGCCTGTCCCAGCCCGAGCACGAGCACGTCCTGGCCCGGCGCGAGCGCGGAGAGGTCTTGCTCCGCCGTGTGGCCGCATGGGACATAGGCGAGATCGTGCTCCCCCGCGAATTGCGCGAACGCGGTGCCTTGGTCGTCGGGCGCCGCGTCGAGGTGACCGAGTGAGAGCACGACGACGTCGACGGCGAGGGGCTTTGCGTTCGCACTGTCGAGCACGACGTGCTGACGGCCGTCGTCTCCGTCGAAGAGGTCGACGGCAGCCGCGCTGTGGGTGATCACCTCGACGTGCGGCGGCAGGGCATCGACCACCTGGCGGTGGAACCAGTCGAGGTACACCGACTGCACGCGGCGCGTCGGAAACGACATCGCCGACAGCCCTCGGATCTCCTCGAAGAGGTCGGGCGACGCGAAGGCCCGCAGCGACTCGTCGTCGACGGTCTGCGCCCATTCGTACAGGGAAGGCCCGTCGAGCGGGGGACCCGCGCACGTCACTGAGTCGTCGACGAAGAGGGTGACGTCTTCGGCCATCGAGTTCATCCAGAGCCGCGGGTGCAGATCTGGTCGCCACACCCTGCCGGTGCCGGCACGATGTGGGTCGATCAGGTGGATGCGGAGGGCGCGATCGGGCAGCAGCTCGGGAAGATTGGCCGCGATGCGCTCGAGCAACGACGATGCCGTCGGCCCCACGCCGATGAGCGCGAGCTCGACGGGCATCTCGTCAGCCGGCACCTCGTCAGCCGGCACCTCGTCAGCCGGCACCTCCTCGCGGGCGCGGCACTGGCCCGCAGTCCGAGGTGATCGCGAAGGGTGGGGCCGTCGTAGTCCGCCCGGAACACGCCTCGTTCCTGGAGAAGGGGAACGACATCGTCGACGAAGCGATCGATGCCATGCGGTGTCAGGTGCGGGACGAGGATGTAGCCGTCGGCCGCGTCGGCCTGCACGTAGTCGTTGATCTTCGCCGCGACTCGTCGATGCGCTGCCGACGAACGACGACCGCGCTGTCATCTCGATCACGAGCTCACGCATGCTCAGCTGCTTTGCCTCCGCGATGGCTCGCCACTTCGCCGCGACCGCCAACGGGTCCTTGTCGTGGCGCACACGGCCCCGGCGTGATCGAGACGCCACCCTCGACATCCGGATCGACGTCGGGGAGCGGACCGTCGGGGTCGTAGCCCGAGAGATCCCGGCCCCACAGCTGCTCGACGAACGCGATCGCGCCCTGCGGGCTCACCTGCTGTGTGCGGATGTGGGCCGCGAGCTCCTGCCGCGTCCTCGTCGGTGTCGCCGACGACCGCTGTCGCCGCCGGGATGATCTTCAGGTCCTCTGGCCCACGGCCGTACTTGGCGAGCCGGGGCTTCACGTCGGCGAAGAAGGCCTTGCCGTCGGTGAAGCCCGAGTGGCGCGTGAAGATCACGTCGGCGTGCTTGGCCGCGAGCTCGCGCCCTCCGTCGGAGTCTCCGGCTTGGATCATCACCGGATACCCCTGCGGGCTGCCGGGAATGTCGAACTCGCCCTCGATCGTGAACTGGTCGCCCTCGTGCGTGAAGCAGCCGCCGTGCGAGTCCCAAAGCATGCGGGCGACTTCGATGAACTCGGCCGCCCGCTCATAACGGTCGTCGCGAGGCAGGAAGCCCGCCCGCCGGAAGTTCTCGCCGGTGAAGGCATCGGGGGACGTCATCTTGGCCGAGCCCGACACCATCGCGGCCGCGGTCGACAAGGTGCTGGGCGCGCGCCGGTCGCTGGCCGGGCGACGAGCTCCTGGTCACGGCAGGCCCGACGGTCGAAGACATCGACGCCATCCGCTTCGTCGGCAATCGATCGAGCGGGCGCATGGGCTTTGCCATCGCGCGCGAGGCCGAGGCGCGCGGCGCCCGACGTCGTGCTCGTGGCCGGGCCGACGTCGGTCGAAGCGCCCCGCGTCGACCGAGGTCGTTCGCGTGCGGAGCGCCGGAGAGATGCACGAGGCCGTGACCGAGCGCGCCGCTACGGTTGACGTCGTGATCATGGCCGCAGCCGTGGCCGACTACACGCCAGCCGGCGGCGCGCTTGCCGGCAAGGTCGAGAAGGGTGGGCCACTGACGCTCGCGCTCGAGCGGACCGCCGGACATCCTGGCCGACCTCGGACAACGACGAAACGGCGCGGCCCGTCCCGTGCTCGTCGGGTTTGCCGCACAAGCCGGCGATCCGGTGGCTGCGGCGCGGCGAAAGCTCGAAGCCAAGCACGTGGACCTGATCGTGGCCAACGACATCACCCAGCCGGGCGCTGGCTTCGAAGTCGAGACCAATCAGGTGACGTTTGTCACCGCTGATGGCGCCGAGCCCCGCCCCATGCAGTCGAAGATCGATGTGGCGCGAGCCATCCTCGATCGCACCGAACGACCTGCTCGCCCGTGCGGCGGGCGAACCCGCGCTCGTCGCGATGAGCGACCCCGGCGATCTGGCCGCGCATCTGCGGCTCTACGAACGGCTCGGTGTCACCGGCGTCTCCCGCGATCCGTCGTGGCGTGAACGGGTTGACGTCGGCGATGGCAGGCCGGCGGCCACCGCTGCCATCGAGCCAGGGGAGCGTCCCGTCAGATGCCGTGCGACCGCGACGCCCGGTCGGCGATCCGGCCGCTGCATCTGGCCGCCCTTCGCGTCGAGATCGGCCCGGACTGCTCGCGCTGTGTGCTGCACACGCTCGGCCGGAAGCAGGTGGTGTTCGGCGTCGGCAATCCGTCGGCCGATCTGATGTTCGTCGGCGAAGCACCGGGCGCCGACGAGGATCAGCAGGGCGAGCCGTTCGTCGGCAAGGCCGGGCAGCTCCTCACCAAGATCATCGAGGCGATTCACCTCACGCGCAGCGACGTCTACATCGCCAACGTCATCAAGTGCCGGCCGCCGAACAATCGCAATCCCGAGCCGGTCGAAGTGGCCACGTGCAGCCCGTTCCTGCTGCGCCAGATCGACATCGTCCGGCCCAAGGTGATCGTGGCCCTCGGGACGTTCGCCGCGCAGATGCTGCTGCAGACCGACACGCCGATCTCCCGCATGCGCGGGCAAGGTGCACTCTTCCACGGCGGCATCAAGCTCATTCCGACCTTTCATCCCGCCTACTTGCTGCGGAGCCCCGACAAGAAGCGAGACGTCTGGGAAGACATGAAGCTCGTTCGTGAACTCCTCGTCGCCGGCGACTGATCGATTCGTCGGTGTTGCCGTGCCCGTACCCGGGCTCGGTCTGCTGAGCTACCGCGTGCCCGCGTCGGTGCCCGCGCCGCCGAAAGGCGCGCGCGTCAACGTTCCGCTCGGCTCCCGCACCGTCACCGGTTGCGTCGTCGTTGCCGACATGGCGGTCACCGACGCCGATCCAACGGCGATCAAGGACGTCGTCGCGGTCCTCGACGACGAGCCGTTCCTGCCGTCCGACATCGTCGATCTCGCGTTGTGGGTGGGCGAGTACTACGCCTGCGGCCCCGGCGATGTGCTGACGATGGCCATGCCGCCGTCGGCGCGGCGTGGGGAAGCGACGTCATTTCGAACGGCGCCGAGAGCGTCCCTGACCGATGCCGGCCGCCAGGCCACGCCGAGGGGGAGCGGCAGCGCGCGCTCCTGGCGGCGTTGGCCGAGGGCTCCGGAACCGATCGCGATCTCCGTCGCTCGGCGTCCGTGGGATTCGCGCCGACGTGTCCGCCGCGCCGCGGCGGCAGGACTCGTGACGATCACCGACGCACGTGGAGGAGCGGGATCCGTTTGCGGCCGACGAGGGCGGATGGATCGCCGCCGGCCTGCGCAGGCACCGGCGCGCGAGCTGACCGACGAGCAGCCGGCGGCGCTGGCGCGCTCTGATCGACGCGGCCGAGACGCGCGCGTTCCGTGCGGTCCTGCTCCACGGCGTGACCGGCAGCGGCAAGACCGAGGTCTACCTGCGCCTCGCGCGCGCCGTCATGGACGACGGCCGGCGCGTGCTCGTGCTCGTGCCCGGAGATCGCGCTGACGCCGGCGCTGGCCGGGCTGCTGCGCGCGACGTTCGGCGATGCGCGTCGCGATCCAGCACAGCGGGCTCTCGGCCGGCGAGCGCCACGATCAGTGGCATCGCATCCGCCGCGGCGACGTCGATCTGGTCGTCGGCACGCGCTCGGCGGTGTTCGCGCCGCTCGATCATCTCGGCCTCGTCATCGTCGACGAAGAGCACGACGTCGTCGTACAAGCAGGACGAGACGCCCGCGCTACCACGGGCGCGACGTGGCCGTGGTGCGCGCGCAGCAGGCCGGCGCGCTCGTGGTGCTCGGCTCGGCGACGCCGTCGCTCGAGTCGTCCGCCAACGCGAGAGCCGGCCGCTACGCGCGCGTCGACGCTGACGCGGCGCGTGCTCGACCGGCCGCTGGCGAGGTGCGCGTCGTCGACATGCGCGAGGAGTTGGCCGCCGTCGGCGCCGAACAGCGCGCTCGGCCGCGCCGCTGCGTCGAGGCCATCGGCCGGCGCCTCGCCGACGGCGAGCAGAGCCTCGTCCTGCTCAACCGGCGCGGCTTCGCGACCGTGATCTTCTGCCGCGAGTGCGGCGCGACGCTCGAGTGCCCGCACTGCAGCGTGACGCTGACGGTGCATCGTGCCGCGCGCCGGCTGCGTCTGCCACTACTGCGACTACGGCGGCCGCTGCCGCCGGCGCGTGCGGCGATGCGGCGGCGAGTTCCTCGACTGTCGCGGCATCGGCACCGAGCGCATCGAAGCCGAGGTGCGGAGCGGTTTCCGGACGCCCGCATCGCGCGCGTCGATCGCGACACGACGCGACGACGCGGCGCCGTCGACGGGTGCTGCGTCGTTGGCGCGCGGCGAGCATCGACGTGCTCGTCGGCACGCAGATGATCGCCAAGGGCCACGACTTCCCGGAGGTGACGCTGGTCGGCGTCATCTCGGCCGACGTCGGGCTCGGGCATCCGGACTTCCGGGCCGCCGAACGGACGTTCCAGCTGCTCACGCAGGTGGTCGGCCGTGCCGGGCCGCGGCACACGCCCGGCGAGGCGATCATCCAGACGATGTATCCGGCGGCACTACAGCGTGCAGGCGGCCGCGGCGCAGGACTACGAGCATGTTCTCTCGAGCGCGAGCTGGAGTTCCGCGCGTCGATGCACTACCCGCCGACCGTGTCGGCCTCATCAACGTCGTCATCAAGCACCGGCGGCTCGAGCAGGCGATGGCCGACGCGGCCGACCTGGTCGCGCGGATCCGGCAGGCGACCCCTCCGTGCCCGCATCGTCGGTCCGGCCCCCGCCGCGCTGTCGCGCATCAAGGACGAATACCGCGCGCAGTTCTTCCTGAAGGGCAGCGACCGCCGGGCCATGCGCCTCGGCCCTCCTGGCCGCCCTCGAGGCGCGGCCGGACCTGAAACGCCGGACGATCGTCGACGTCGATCCAGTCAATGTGATCGAGCAGTAAGAAGAGCAGGGCGGGACGGGCGGTGAGTCAGCCGACTGCATTCCGCTGACGGAATCTGCGACAGGAGTGACTGCCGCCGCGTGCGCGCAGACTCCGCGGAATCTGACACCCCGCCTCGTTGAACGCCAGTAAACAGATCGCGGCCGTTGATGTTGACAGGCGACACCAAGGTCTATAGTGTCGTTAGCCGACACCAATGGCACGACAGCACTCTGCCGACCTGCTGCCCGGCACGCTGGACATGCTGATCCTTCGCGCGCTGCGTGGCGATCCCATGCACGGCTGGGCGATCGCGGACCGCATCCAGCAGGTGTCCGATGATGTCCTGCAAGTCAATCAGGGCTCGCTCTATCCCGCGCTGCACCTGATTCAGCACCAGGGGTGGGTCACGGCCGAGTGGCGCGTGAGCGAACTCATGCCGTGCAGCACTTACCGGCTGACGGCCGCTGGCTGCAAACAGCTGGCCGTCGAGTCGGGCGAGTGGGACCGCATGGCCGCGGCGATCGCCCGCGTGATGAGGCTGGCCTGACGATGATCCGTGACCTGAGGCTTCGCCTGCGTGCGCTCGTCAGCCGGCGCCGCGTGGAACGCGAACTCGACGAGGAACTCGTGTTCCACGTCGATCGTGAGACCGCCCGCCGCGTCGCGGCCGGCGTCGATCCCATTATCGCGCGGCGAGAGGCCCTCGGCGTGGTTCGGCCGGCGGCCCTCGCGGCCGACGCGTGCCGCGACCAGCGCGGCACGGCCGTGGTGGACGGCCTTGCGCGCGATCTTGGCTACGCCATCACCCAGATCGCCGCGCGCCGCTCGCCTCGGCCACCATCGTCGGCATGGTTGCCCTCGGCCTCGGCCTCCTCACCGTCGTCTTCAGCGTTTACAACGCCTTCTTCCTGGGAGACGCGGTGCGCCGCCCGGAGGAACTCGTCGCGGTGTATCGCCCGCCCGCGCCCGGTAAGGAGAGTTGGTATCCCCTTCACGCGTCCCCAGTACGAGGCCCTGCGGGGCGAGGACGGCGTCTTTGTGGACCTGCTGGCCATGATGCGCGGAGTAGCGGGCCGCGTCGACGGGCGGGCGATGACCGGCAGCTACGTGAGCGGGAACTTCTTCAAGGTGCTCGGCATTCCGGCCGAACTCGGCCGCACGCTCGTACCTGCCGACGACCGACCTGCCACCGGCCCGGGCGTCATCGTGCTGAGCCATGCCGGTTGGACACGCCTCGCCGCGCGCGATCCCGAAATCGTCGGTCGGCGGGTCTCGGTGGCCGGCGTCCCGCACATCGTCGTAGGCGTGACTGGTGCGTCCTTCCGCGGGCTCGACACGGCGGTGGATTTCTGGGCGCCGGTTGCGATCATGCCCGGCCGCGCCGACCGCTGCCGGCACGGTGCCAGAGCTGCGGCTCGATTACGTCGTCGGACGCCTCAAGCCGGGCGTGCCCGTGACGACCGCGACGGCAGCGCTCACGACCTGGGTGGCCGGTCGCGCCGACATCCCGCGCGAGCACGGATTCCCGAAAACGATCCGCTCAAGCCCGTCGCCGTACGCTTGTCGCCAATGCGTTGGGCGGCCTGCGTGGGTTCGGCCCCCTCTTTCTGCACCTTTGGCCTCATCCTCCTGGTGGCGTGCGCCAACGTGGCCAGCCTGCTGCTGGCGCGCGGCGTGTCCCGCCAGCGCGAGATCGGCACGCGCTTAGCCCTCGGCGCCTCGCGCGGGCGCGTCGTCCGGCAATTGCTGATTGAGAACCTGTTGCTCGCGCTCGTCGCGTCGGCCGTGGGTCGCGCCTTTTTCGCGCCTGCTTCTCGAGGCCGCCGCATACGTGCTGGTGTCAGCGATTCCAGGACAGCTGGCGGAGCGGATCAACTTCTCGGCGCCCGGAATCGACTGGCGCGTTTACGTGTTCACGCTCGCGGCTGCCGTCGGGGCGACCGCGTTCTTCGCC
>CAVVET010000039.1:0-9804 GCA_963747215.1 uncultured Acidimicrobiales bacterium | reverse complement strand
GTCGGTCTCATGGCGATGGGTCGGCTCAACGCCACGCTGGTTCGACGCCACGAGCCCTCGGCTTTGCTGCGCTGGGGAGTGGGTCAGGCAGTGGTGGGGTCGCTCCGCGCTCTGCGTCGTGCTCTGGCTCGGAATCGGCCTCCCCGGGATCCTGCCCACGCTGATGCTCACCGTCATCAGCCTTCCGCTCGTCATCCCCAACGCGACCGCGCTCGCCTTGGCGCCGTACGGCCGCGAGGCGGGTTCCGTCTCTGCGCTGCTGGGAGTGCTGCAGTTCGCCGTCGGCGCCATCGCGTCACCGCTCGCGGGCATCGCGGGAGATGTGACGCAGTTCTCGATGGCGTTCGGGATGTTGTTCATGGCGTGCACCGCGTTCGTCATTCGGGCCCGTCTGGTACCGAGCTGACGATGCGGCTCGGATGCGACATCCCCTACTTCGAGGACCCGGAGGACATCCGGCGGTTCGCGGTAGCCGCGGAGGAGCTCGGCTTCGATCACGTCGGGTTCTCCGAGCACGTGGCGGCGAGCCGCACCACGACCTACCCCGCGATGTTCTCGTACGACGATCCGTGGCACGAGTCGTTCACGATGCTCGCGTTCCTTTCGGCAGTGACGACGACGATCGAGCTGTCGAGCGCGATGGCGTTGATCACGCTGCGCAATCCGGTGCTCGTCGCCAAGCAGGCCGCCGAGGTCGACTTGCTGTCGCGGGGACGGCTGCGGCTCGCCGTGAGCGTCGGATGGAACCGCGAGGAGCAGCGCGCGCTGGGCGTCGATCCGGCCACGCGAGGTCGGCGCATCGAGGAGATGGTGCCGCTACTGCGCCGGTTGTGGACCGAGGAGGCCGTGACACATGCCGGCGAGTCCTTCACGCTCGACCAAGTGGGCATCCACCCGAGGCCGTCGCGTCCGATCCCGATCTGGATGGGCGGCGGCGGGGTCGACAACCTCGGCCAGCCGCCGGAGGCGACGTTGCTTCGAGCGGCGCGCCTCGCCGACGGGTTCAAGCTGATGGCGCCGACGGGCGCCGACGTCGATCGCGCGATCGGCACCGCCTCGCATCTGCACGACCTCGCGCAGGGCGAAGGGCGCAGACTCGACATCGAAGCCCGACTGCTCACGCAGCTCACGCCCCCCGAAGAGTGGCCGTCGGTCGCTCGTCGCTACCGCGAGTCCGGCGTCTTCACGCACGTCGGGCTCGGCAACCGCATCGTCGGCGGCACTGTCGACGACCAGATCGCGCTCATCGCCGATGCCGCGCGCGAGAATCCGACCGGAGCTCTGACTTCTATGAGGAGATCCATGTATCACGCGCATCACGTTGGCTCGCTGTTGCGTCCGAAGGCCTTCCGCGAGGCCTGGCGCCACCACAGCGACGGCACCACGAGCGACGAAGCGCTCCGCGCCGCGCAGGACGACGCCATTCGCGAGGTCGTCGCCATGCAGGAGGAGATCGGCCTCTCGGTCGTGACGGATGGGGAGTTCCGGCGGCTGTCGTACTGGCACCGCTTCGTGGAGGTCGTCGACGGGCTCGAAGTCGGTGAGGCTCGCTTCTCGTTCACCGACGAATCCGGCGACCGGCTCGCGTTCACGGCGCCCCATGTCACCGGACCAGTGCACCGCAACCAACCCGTATCTGGTCACGAGGTGGAGTTCGTGCGGTCGATCAGCGATCGGGCGGTGAAGGTCACGTTGCCGTCGCCCTCGACCATGCAGTTCTGGTTCGGGCCGCTCTCGAGTGTGTACCCGTCGTCGGCGGCGTTCTTCGCCGACCTCGGCCGCGTGTACCGCGAGGAGATCGCAGATCTCGCCGGCCGCGGTGCCGACATCGTCCAGCTCGACGAGGTCGCGCTCGCGATGTTGTGTGATCCCGACGCCCGAAGCGTCGTGGCCGCCGAAGGCGAGGACCCGGACGAGCTCGTGGACGACTACGTCGGCGCCATCGCAAGTGCGTTCGACGGCGTCCCATCGACCGTCACGACAGGCCTTCACTTGTGCCGCGGCAACTACAAGGGGCACTGGATGGCCACTGGTGGATACGAGCCGGTTGCGGAGAAGGTGTTCGGGCGGTCCGGCGCGAACCTGCTGTTCCTCGAGTTCGACTCGGAACGCTCCGGCGACTTCAGCCCGCTCCGCCACGTGCCTGACTCGGCATCGGTCGTACTCGGTCTCGTCAGCTCGAAGAACCCGCAGGTCGAGTCGCGCGACGACCTGCTGCGGCGCATCGACGAGGCTTCAGCAGTCGTGCCGGTCGGTCGGCTCGCGCTCTCACCGCAGTGCGGGTTCGCGTCCACGGTGGGCGGCAATCCGATCACCGAGGACGACGAGAAGCGCGAAGCTCGGCCGGATCGTCGAGGTGTGCCAGGAGGTCTGGGGCTCCGCGTGAGGTGTCGGTCAGCCGTCCCACGCGACCGGGAGGGTGAGCAGGCCTCGGAACGCCCAGCCGCCGATCTCCACCTCGCGCTCGGTGTCGAGTCTGAGATCTTCGAGCCGTCGCGAACGCCATCGGGAGCGCGACGTCGGCGACCATCGAGCGAGCGGCCGCGGCGCCCGCGCAGAAGTGAGGACCGGCGCCGAAGACGATCGCCCTCGACGTGTTGCGGGTGATGTCGAAGCGATCGGCGTCGGCGAAGTGCTCCTCGTCACGGTTCGCGGAGCCGAACATGAGGAACACTCGGTCCTCCAGCTCGAGATCGACGTCGCCGATGGTCCAAGGCCTCGCGACGCGGCGCGGAGACATCCCGATCGGGGAGATCCAGCGCGTGAACTCGTCGAACGCCTGCATCCACGATGCCTCGCCGCGTTGCACCAGAGCGAGCTGGCTCGGGTGGCTGAGCAAAGCCCAAATCGTGCCGGCGATCGCCTTGCGGGGCTCGTTCTGACCGCCGCTGATCGTGAGCTTGATGTTGGCGCGTACCTGCGCTTCCGGCATCCCTCCGTCGAGCATCACGCTGAGCAGCGTGTGGTTCGGGGTGCGGCGCACCACCGGCAGCATGTCGTCTATCGCCTCGTCGATGGCCGCGGTCGCCTCGTGGCAACGACGCTCCACGTCAGGATCGCCGCCGTAGTTGGCGATGCCGCCGATCAGGGCTTGCGACCACCCATCCATCTGGCGGTAGCTCACGTTGGTCAAACCGGTCATCGCCTTCAAGCACTCGGCTGACAGGGGAAGCGCAAAGACCTCGATGAGATCGTCACTCCGAGGGCCCGCGAGCGACTCGAAGATCTCGTTCGCGAGCATCTGGAACTCCTGCTTCCAGTGGGCGGCGACGGCGGCGGGCGCGAGCGCCGGGTAGTAGACGCTCCGCTCGGCCGCGTGGGCGGCGCCGTCCTTGCGCATCATGTTCTGGCCCATCAGCCGGTTCATCAGCCCCGCCGGCTGATCGGAGGACAGCACGTCGATCCGCTTCTCCATCGACGCGATGTCATCTCGCCGAGTCAGCAGCGTGGCGCCGAGCTGCGGCACGAACGCGATGGGCGCGTCCTTTCGCATGCGTGCAAGTGACGGGTAGGGGTCGGCCCAGAACTCGTCGACGTCGATTTCGAACGTGGGCGCGGTCGACACGAGAAGAGTGTCGCGCACGACACGTTGTGTCGTCGCGAGCACGACAAGTGTCATACTTGACGAGTGACGACGACCGACGACGACGTCGCGCTCGAACGGCTCTACGCCGACTTCGCGGCGAACGGTTTGATGCCCCTTTGGACGGTGCGCGGTGACCTCATGCCGCGGTCGCCGAGCCCGGCGGCAGTGCCGCAGATGTGGCGTTGGAGCGACGTGCTGCCAATCGCCGAGCGTGCGGGTCAGCTCGTTCCTGTCGGTCGCGGCGGCGAGCGCCGCGCGATCGCATACGCCAACGTCGGCCTCCATCCCGAGCCCTACGCGACGCCGACGCTGTGGGCCGCGGTGCAGTACCTCGGTCCCAGGGAGGTGGCGCCCGCTCATCGGCACTCGCAGAGTGCTTTCCGTTTCGTCCTCGACGGCGAAGGCGTGTGGACGATCGTGGATGGCGATCCGGTCGCGATGCGGCGAGGCGACCTCTTGCTCACCGCGGGGTGGCGGTGGCACGAGCATCACAACGTCGCCGACTTGCCGATGGTCTGGCTCGACGGCCTCGACATCCCCCTCGTCTCAGGACTCGACGCCGGCTTCTTCGAGTTCGGACCCGATGACGTGACCGATCGGTCCACACCCGAGTCGTCGCGCAGCGAGCGGCTGTGGGCGCATCCGGGTCTACGGCCGGTGTCCGCCTCTCCGGCGAAGACCTCGCCACTCATGGCCTACCGCTGGGCGCACACGGAGGCCACGCTCGCGGCACAGCTCGAGCTCGAGGCCGAAGGCCGCGCCGGGGTCCTCGCGCCGGGGCACGCGGCCGTGCGGTTCACGAATCCGACGAACGGTGCCGACGCGTTGGTCACGATTCGCATGGAGATGCACCGGCTCGCTGCCGGCGTGTCATCAGCCCTCCCTCGACGCGTCGGCTCTTCGGTGTGGCAGGTGTTCTCCGGCGAGGGCGCGGTGGAGCTCGCCGGTCAGGAGCATCAGCTCGCGAAGGGCGACGTCTTCGTCGTGCCCTCGTGGTGCCCGATGAAACTGACGTCGAGCTCAGGGCTCGACGTCTTCACCTTCTCCGATGCGCCGGTCTACGAAGCGCTCGACCTCGCCGACCCCGAGTAGCCCGAGCGCCCTCGGCGGGTCAGATGTGGACGCCCGTCGTTTCCAGCGTCACGGCGACGTCCCACGGGTGCTCCGGCGAGTGGGGGAGCGGCGGCTCCGGAGCGAGGATGGAGAGATGTCGCTCGATCGCGTCGGCGCTGGCATTGCGCTGACGATGAGGAACGCCCGCAGGCAGCACGACAAGCGTGTTCGGACCCACGACGTCCTTCTCGAGGCCGACCTCGACTTCCAGCGCGCCTTGGACCACGAAGTAGAACTGATCGAAGTCGTGCACGTGGGTCGGAGGCCCGGTGGCACCGGGCGCCATCTCGGCGAGGTAGACCGACGCGTGCATGGAGCCACTCTCGCGGTTGGCGAGCCATGAGACGCTCATCGGCCCGTTCTCGGACTTCTCTGTGAGATCGCGCGTGTAGTACGGCAACCCCTTCGGGTCGGTCGAATCGGTCGGCGATGCGATCGGCTGCAGGAAGCCGCCGGGAGCGATGATCTCAATGTGCACCTCGTCGACGTCACCGTCGTTGCGGTTGTGGTGCGGCACGCCCGCGGGGATGAACACCGAACCGAACCTGCTGACCTGTCGTTCCTCCGTACCGAGCTCGATCGTCGTCGTCCCTTCGAGCACGACGTAGATCTGGTCGCTCGCGTGCGTGTGGCGTCCCGGCCCGTGGACTCCCGGCGGCACCTTGGTGGCGATCACGTAGCAGCTCTCGCCGGCGTAGAGCACCTGGCCCCGATACCCGGGGATCCCGGCGTCCATCGCCACGTCCCAGTCGATCGGTCGAGTGAACCTCATGGGACAACAATAGACAGACTTCGTGACGTGCGACAGAGTGAAGGTCGAACTTGAGGGAGGCGAAGTGGCGACGATCGTCGGTGCCTTCGGAGTGCCGCACATGCCCACGGCACCGGGCCAGTGTGAGGCGGAGCCGGACTCGCTCGTGGCCAGGTCGTTCGCGGCCGTGCGCGACTGCGTCGACGAGATCGATCCCGATGTGCTCGTCGTGTTCGACACCGACCACTTCCACCACTGGTTTTACGACCGCCTCCCCGCGTTCGCCGTCGGCGTAGCTGTCAGCACTGAGGGGCCCGGAACCGACGACTGGCCGGGCGAGGCGCGCTTCGATGCCATCCCGGTCGACGAACCGCTCGCCCGCCACCTCTACCACTCCGGCATTGCGGACTCGTTCGACCTTGCGCTGAGCGAGGAGTTCCAAGTCGACCACTCGATCACGGTGCCGGTTCACTTCCTCGCCGCAAGCGACGGTGTCGTGGAGCGCCCGATCGTGCCCGTGTGGATCAACGGCATCGCCCCGCCGCTTCCCCTTGCCTCTCGTTGTCGTGAGCTGGGTGCGATGGTGGCGCGGGCGGTCGTTTCCTATCCCGCTGCCGCAAGGGTCGGGCTCGTCGCGAGTGGTGCAATCAGTGGCGACATCGGCGGTGCCCACTCTCGTCCCGGTCTGCCCTTCGCTCCGCCGGATGAGGCGTGGCTCGCCGACGTCGAGAGTTGGTTGCACGACGAACAGCTCGACGACTTCGTCGCGGCCGCCACACCCGACCGCCTCCGCGCCGCCGGCAACGTCAGCGGCGAGTGCCTCAACTGGATTGCGCTGTGGGGCGCCGTCGGCGGCCGCCGACCGACGTTCCTCGAGATGGACACCTACGGCGGCAACGCATTCGCGGCCTGGGATCTGGGGTGAGCGTCTACGCGGTACACAAGCTCCTGCACCGAGCGCAGGTCGATCTCGAGTTCCGGGAACGACTGCGTGTCGATCCCGCCACCGCGATGTCTGACTTCTCGCTCACGGACGACGAGCACGCGGCCCTGATCGCGGGCGACGTCGCCACGCTCGCCCGTGCCGGCGTCCACACGTTCTTGCTCTCCCGCATCCCTCGCTTCGGGCTGCTCGGCCTCGACCGAGACGAGTACAACCGACGGATGCGCGCGCTCCTCGACGACCGTTTGCTCACTGAACCACCGCCGGCGGGGGTCGAGTGAGCACACGGTGTGCGGTCAGGCGAGCGGGCGGGCGGCGGTCCTTCCACGGCGCGGCTGCCTCGAGCTGCGCGCCGATGCGGATGAGCACGTCCTCCCGGCCGTAGGCGGCGACGAGCTGCACGCCGCGCGGCAGCCCGTCGTCGGGCCAACCGAGGGGGAGTGACAGCGCGGGTTGGCCCGTCGCGTTGAACACGCGGGTGAAGGCGCTGCCCCGCCCGGGCTTGAAGCCCCGCTTGTACGCGCCGAGCTCGGGACCGGGCTCGGCGGTCGTCGGCGTGAGCAACAGATCGAAGCCGTCGCGGTTCGGTCCTGCCCACCACGCGCAGATTTCCCGAGACAGCGCCTGCATCCGTTCGAGCGCGCGCACGACGTCGGTGCCCGACAGCGCGCGCCCAGCGGAGATCGCCGACCATGTCGCCGGCTCGACGTCCGCTTCGCCGAGCGGTCGGCCGAGCGCGGTCGACCACTCGTCGAGCGCGGCGGCGCCCTGCGCGGCGGCGAGCTTCGTTGCGCAGCCGAGCAGGTCGGGCTCGTAGAGGGCGGCGGGCCACGCCTCCTCGACGTGGTGCCCGAACGTCTCGAGCAGACCGGCGGCGTCGCGGGCGGCCTGCGCGCAGCCCTCGTCGACCTCCGCGCCCGTGAACGCGCCGAGGCACAGTCCGATGCGCAACTGTCCGGGTTCGCGGCCGAGCTCCGCGGCGAGGGGACCGGGAAGTCGCGGCGCCGGCCATGGCCCGGTGACCGCGATGTCGGCGATGCCGTCGAGCACCGCTGCCGTGTCGCGCAGCGTCCGCGTGACCACGCCCTCGCTCACCATCGTCACGGCCGCGTCGAACGATCGGTTCGGGATCACGCGACCACGCGTGGGCTTCAGCCCGACGAGACCGCACTGTGACGCGGGGATGCGGATCGAACCGGCGATGTCGTTCGCGTGCGCGAGAGGGACGTAGCCAGCAGCGACCGCAGCACCCGAGCCGCCCGAGGACCCACCGGGGGAGCGAGCCAGGTTCCACGGGTTGTGCGTCGGCCCGTAGGCCTCCGGCTCGGTCGTGCCCATCATCGCCAGCTCAGGTGTGTTCGTGCGCCCGACCGGCACGAAGCCGAGTGCACGGAAGCGCAGCGCGAGCCCGCTGTCGACCTGTGCGCGCCAACCGGCATCGCGGAGGGCCCGCATGCCTTGGTGATGGGGCTCGCCTGTCTCCTGTCCGCCGAAGTCCTTGAACAGGAACGGCACTCCCGTGAAGGGGCCGTCGGGGAGCGGACTCGACGCGTCGGCGAGGGCGCGCTCGAACTGCCGGTGGATCACCGCGTTGATCTGTAGGTCGAGTCGCTCGATGCGCGCGATCGACGCCTCGACGAGCTCGTGGGGCTGGACGTCGCCGCGACGCACGAGCTCCGCCAACCCTGTGGCGTCGTGGTCGACGAGGAGTTGCTCCTGCGCGTTCAGTTCGGCACCCGTCCGCCGTTGACGATGATCGTCTGGCCGGACACGAACGCCGAGTCGTCGGACAGGAAGTAGCAGAACGTGCCGAGCAGATCGTCGGGTCGCATCACCCGGCCGAGCGGGGTGCGGGACGAGTCGTACTCGCCGAGCACGCTCGATCCGGGTGTCTCCGTGCGACCTGGCGCCACGCAGTTCACGCGGATGTTTCGCTTGCCCATCTCGTTCGCGAGAGCCCGAGTCAGCGAGATGACGGCGCCCTTCGATGCGACGTAGTGCGCGAAGCCGTGCGAGCCCGTGAACGCTGTCTCGGACGCGACATTGACGATGCTGCCCCCGCGATCACCCATCGTCGCGGCGGCGGCACGGGCGCACAGGAAGGTGCCTCGCACGTTCACGGCGAACATGCGGTCCCACTCGTCGAGCGGGATCTCGTCGTACGGGCGTCGGTTCACGAGCAGTGCGGCGCTGTTCACCAATCCGTCCACCGCTCCGATCCGCCCGAACAGCGCGTCGACCTGGTCGGCGTCGCTCACGTCGCACCGCTCATCGGCGCCCGGTGCGATGTCGACGGTGACCACGTTCGCGCCCCGCGTGCGCAGCTCGGCGGCGAGCTCGGCACCGATGCCCCGTCCCGCGCCGGTGACCACGATGTGCTTGCCGGCGACGGTCATGCGGAGTCCTTCGTGACGCTGACGAGCTCGGCGAGAGCGCGGTGGATGTGCCCGTTCGTCGCGAGCACGTTCGACACCCCTGGCCCGAGGTTGAGCGGCCCGCCGTCGAGGTCCTCGATGCGTCCGCCCGCCTCGGTGATCATGAGACCACCCGCGCCGACGTCCCACGCGTAGGTGGCATTCCGCTCGAGGAACGCATCGATCCGCCCCGCGGCGATGTAGGCGAGACACAAGGCCGGCGAGCCGAGACCGCGGACCCCACGGCAGTGGATGTTCAGCGCGACGATGCGGCGCCCGTAATCCTCGATCGCCGCGCGGTCGTCGCTCTGGATGCCTGTGCAGACAAGGGCCCGCTCCAGCGTCGATGTGTCCGAGACCGTGAGTCGCTCACCGTCGAGCCACGTGCCGCCGCCGTGGATCGCCGTGAACAGCTCGCGACGGAACGGCTCGAAGATCGCCCCGGCCGCGAGGCCTTGGTCGTCTCGCACCCCGACGGACGTGCACGCGAACGGGATGCCGTGCGCGTAGTTCGACGTGCCGTCGAGCGGATCGACGAGCCAGGTGCACGGTCCATCGGCCGCACCCGCGAGACCCTCCTCGCCGAGGATGGCGTGATCGGGGAAGCGGCCCGTCACGATCTTGACGATCTCCTGCTGCGCGGTGATGTCGGCCCAGGTGACGATCGACGTGCGCTCGCTCTTCATCTCGATCTCGGTCGGACGTGCTCAGACCCTCGATGAGCACCGCGCCCCCTGCTCGTGCCGCCTCAACGGCGACCTCGAGTAACTCGTCGGGGCTGGGAGCAGCGGGCACGGTGCGGCGGGTCAGCCGCGGCCGGCAGCCAGCATCGCCTCGACGAGTGCCTTCGGTCGCTCGTGGTCGGCATACACCATGTGCCCGCCAGTGCGGTTCGTGCGCGCCGATGCGAGGTAGTTGCGCTCGTAGAGGTCGTTGCGCGAGCCGAGGTTCGAGCCGACGAAGTCCCAGGCGAGGCGGTAGATGGCGGCCCGATCCT
>CAVVET010000038.1:0-12697 GCA_963747215.1 uncultured Acidimicrobiales bacterium | reverse complement strand
GTGAAAGCGACTTCGGCAGGAACCAGTCCGACGCGATGTGTCGGTAGACGGGGTGATCGGGAGCGTCCATGTGGATGAGCGTCCGGAGG
This sequence comes from uncultured Acidimicrobiales bacterium, assembly GCA_963747215.1. Classification (GTDB taxonomy): domain Bacteria; phylum Actinomycetota; class Acidimicrobiia; order Acidimicrobiales; family DATKAS01; genus DATKAS01. Next base: position 12,608 of record CAVVET010000038.1, on the reverse strand, counting down.
ACGTCGCCAGTCACCGCACGCTGATCGTCGCTCTCCTTCGGCCCGAGAAGGGGGCGTGGCGCGTTGAGCCACCGTTCGTGCTGCCGCTCGATCTCCATCACGTCGGCGTGCTTCGTCACCGCGAAGAACGGATTGAAGCCCTCCGCCTCGACGCGAGCACGGGAGCCTCCCGGCGAAGGAGCGCACACGCGGCGTAGAAGCGGGGCTCGTCGGCGTAGGCGACCGGTTGGCGAAGACCCGCCCGGCCTCCTCGACGGACAGATCGATCACCTCTGGTTCACTCGCCATGGCCCGGACGCTAAAGGATCAGTGGCGGGCACCCACCACGAGGTCGGCCAGCAGGTGCTCGGTGATGTGGGCGATCCGCGCACCGCCGCCTCGAACACGGCTTCGGTTGCCTCGGATGTCTTCTGCACACCGCTGATCTTGCGGACGTATTGCCGAGCAGCAGCCTCGATCTCCTCAGAGGTCACGTCGGGCTCCGGCCGGCGGAGGGTGATGATGCTTCGACACATGCCCCCGAGTCTCGCACCGCCCGCACCATTTCGGCACGGGATCTAGCCTCGACGGATGCCGATCGCACACACCACCACCGGGGACGTCGAGGGATTCGAGCAGGACGGGATCGTCCACTTCCGGGGAGTGCCGTTCGCGGCACCGCCCGTGGGAGCGCTGCGGTTCATGGCGCCTCAGCCCGTCGCGCCGTGGACGGGGACCCGCGACGCCACGAAGTTCGGCCGATCTGCCCGCAGATGCAGATGCAGCTCGATGGTCCCCTCGCCGCCGTGATGGAGGGCGACCAGGTGATGGACGAGGACTGCCTCTACCTCAACGTCGTCACTCCCTCCCTCGACGGATCGCGACCGGTCATGGTCTGGATTCACGGAGGCGCGTTCAGCGGCGGAAGTGGTCGACCCAGCTCTACGACGGCACCCCGTTCGCACGCGACGGCATCGTGTACGTGTCCATCAACTATCGGTTGCACACGCTCGGGTTCCTGTACCTCGACGAGCTGTTCGACGACGCGAGCGGCACCGGCAACCTCGGCATCCTCGATCAGGTCGCCGCGCTTCGGTGGGTACGCGACAACATCTCGTCCTTCGGTGGAGACCCGAACAATGTGACGATCTTCGGCGAGTCCGCTGGCGGCATGAGCGTCGGCACGCTCCTCGGCACGCCGGCCGCCAAGGGTCTGTTCCATCGAGCGATCCCGCAGTCGGGCGCATCGAGTCACAACCTGTCCGTCGCGCGTGCGCCCGCCCGCGTGAGTCAGCGCGTGCTCTCGAGATCCTCGGCGTGAAGCCCGGAGACTGGAATGCGCTGCGGGCCGTGCCCGCACAGCGGTTCGTCGAGCTCGCGACGCAGCTCGCGTACGGCGAAGGCACAGCGTTGCTCGGCGACGAGGCCGGCATGGCCATGCCCTTTATGCCGATGGTCGACGGCGTGACTCGCGACCGCACGCCGATCGAGCTGGTGGCGTCCGGCATCGCGGCCGACGTCGACATGCTGATCGGCACGTGCGCCGAGGAGTGCCGGCTTTTCATCTGGGCGATGCCCGAGGCCATGCAATCGCTCATCCCCATCCCCGAGCCCAGCCGCTGGTTCGGGCCGACCGGCCGCAGCGACGACGACGTGCGCAAGGTGTACGCAGCCGCGCACCCGGACCTCGACGAACGCGAGGTGAGCATCGCGGTCTGGACCGACGCCATGTTCACGATCCCGGCCTCCCGGCTCGCGGACGCCCAACGCGCGCACACCCCGAACGTCTGGTCCTACCGGTTGTCATGGCGCACACCGATCCTCGACGGCAACCTCGGCGCCTGCCACGCGCTCGACATCCCGCTGATGTTCGACCGCGCCGACCTCACGGCATTCCTCGGCGAGAACCCACCTGTGGAACTCGCGCATGAGATGCACGGGGCGTGGGTGCGGTTCGCCGCGACGGGAGACCCGAACGGCGGCGCGTTGCCGGAGTGGCCCCGTCACGACCCGGAGTCCCGGCCGACGATGGTCTTCGACGTGCCGATCCGACTCGTGGACGATCCCGACGCGGATGTGCGCACGACCTGGGAAGGCGTCTGGGCGCATTCTCGTTAGCCCCACTTCGGTGATGGACTACGAAGAGCTGAGTGCGCGCCACTCAGCTCGCTACGGCGAGCTCTTCGGGGAGTACCTCGAGCACCTGAGCTGGACGCGTGAGCAGATCGAGCAGCATCAGACCGGGCGGCTACGCGCCCTCGTCACGCTCGCCCGAGACAAGTCCGCGTGGCACCGCGCCCGCTTGGCCCACGTCGATGCCGAGGCGTTGACGCGACGACGACCTCGAATCGTTGCCGGTCATGACGAAAGACGATCTGATGACCAACTGGGATCAGATCGTCACCGATCCTCGCCTGAGCCTTGCCCTCGCCGAGCGCCACGTGCAGAGCATCCAGAACGACACCTATCTCTTCGACGAGTTTCACGTCGTCGCTCGGGCGGTTCGAGCGGTGTGCGCGGGGTGTTCGCGTGGGGGTGGGACGCGTGGGCGATCACGATGGCGAGCGCCGTTCGGTGGTCGGTCGGCTACACGATCACGCATCCCGAGACGATGACCCGTCCACCTGTCCTCGCCTTGATCGCGGCGAACGCACCGACCCACATGAGCAGCGCTATGCCCCAGACGTTCCGGACACCGGGTGTGACCGTGCATCGGTTGCCAGTGACGACGCCGATGCAGCAGATCGTGGCGAGTTTGAACGACATCCAGCCGACGAGGCTCGGCGGCTACGCGTTCCGCCCTCTACGAGCTCGCGTTCGAGGCCGAGGCCGGCCGGCTGCAGATCGCGCCGTTCACCGTGGTGCCCGACGGCGAACCCCTCTTGACCGAGATCCGCGACGTTCTGGAGCGGGCCTGGGGCGCTCCCGTCGGCAGCCTCTACGGAACGTCGGAAGGATGCACGACCGCAAGCTCTTGCCTGATGAGCGCAGGTATGCATCTCAGCGACGACGTGCTGCTGATCGAACCCGTCGACGCCGACGGGCGGCCCGTCGCGCCAGGAGAGCTGTCCGCCAAGATCTACCTGACCAACCTCTACAACCCGACGATGCCGTTGATCCGCTACGAGATCACCGACCAGGTGCGGGTGCTCACCGAGCCGTGTCCGTGCGGATGCGTGTTCACCCGCATCGACGACGTGCAGGGCCGGCTCGATCACACGTTCACCTACGACGGCAACGTGGTCATCCACCCCCACGTGTTTCGGTCGCCACTCAGCCGCCATCCACAAGTCGTCGAGTACCAGGTTCGCCAAACCTCGCCGCGGCGCGGAGATCGACGTACGCCTCGACGGCGCGATCGATCAGAACAGGCTGACCGAAGAGATCGCGGAGCACCTCGAAGCAGCGGGGCTGGCGCACCCGGCACTGACGCTCGCATGTGTCGACGAGATCCCGCGGACGTCAGCCGGCAAGCACCGCCGCTTCGTGCCGATGGCATGAGGTCCCCCGTTTGCTGACCGTCCGTCAGTAGCCTCACGACGATGGGGTGGCGACGCCGTAAAGCTCCCGTGCCGGCGGGTCCGACACTGGCCGAGTTGCTCGCGCCGTGGAGTGACGCGACCTTTCCCGTCCTCACCCGCACGACTCGGATGGAGCGAGCGCTCGTTTCACTGGCCACGCATACCTCGGAGCTTCGCAAGCGGGTCGAGACGATGGAGCAACGCGTCGACGGCCGCGAGCTGATGACCTCGAGTGCGCCGACTCGCGCCGACATCGAGGAGATCCGGGAGCAGAGCACCCGCCTCGCGCACGACCTGGCCCGCCTCTCGATCGACCTACGCGAAGAGCTCGCCAAGGCGGTCGACGCCGTGCGGCTCGCTCAGACGAACGGCAACGCCATCGGCAGCGGCAACGGTCACGCGGAGGATGGCAACGGGCATGTCGCGTACCCCGACATCGCGCCCGACATCGCGCCCGACATCACGCCGCTCGAACCTGCCGAGATGCAGATCATCGACCTCACCGAGGTCCGCCACACCTACCCGTAGCCGCTTCTCTTGGCGCCAGCGGGGCTCTGGCATCCGCTCGCGCCAAGAAAACCAGCCTGGTCTAGGCGGAGGCGACGGTCGTGGTCGTCGAGCTGGCGGCGGTCGTCGAGGTCGTGGTTGCCCCCTCGGCTTCCTGCCCTGCGGCCTCGGCCGCCTGCGCCACGAGGTCGCGGGCCTCGTCGATCGCGAGCTGGTACGCCGCGAGATCGCCGTCGCGCAACGCCCGCTCCGCCTCGTCGAACTTCTCGTCGGCCTGGGCGAGCAAGTCGGCCACCGAACCGGTCACCGGGGGCGTCGTCGTGCCGCCGTCGTCGCCACCGTCGTCAGGCGGCGTCTCGGTGCCGCCGTCACCCGGAGTGGGCTCGACGGGCGGCGCCTCGCCGAACGCGGCGATGAGAGCCTCGGGCAACGTGTCGCGCATGTAGCTGTTGCCGTTGAAGGTGACGATCACCTTCTTCAGCTCGGGCACCGCTGTCGCGCCTGCGGCCTGCGTGTAGAGCGGGCGCACGTACAGCAGCGACTCCCCGACAGGCACCAACAAGAGGTTGCCCTGACGCACCTGTGATCCCTGCTGGTCGAGCAGCGTGAGCTCGGCCGAGATCTCCTCCTCCGACGCGATGTTCGCGGCGACGAGCGCGGGTCCGTCTGGCAACCGGTTGCGCGGCATCACGAACACCTTGAGCTCGCCGTAGTCATCGGGGTCGCTCGACGCGGTCATGAACGCGACGAGCTCCTTGCGGCTGTCGTTCTCGGAGAACGGGACGAACGGCCTCAGCAGCACGTAGCTGAGGTCTTGCTCACCGGGCAGCTGCATCAGCAGGTAGTACGGATCGATGCGCTGCTCGGCTCCCGGACCGACGCGACCTTGCGCGTCGGTCGTCTGCGTCGTGTTCACGATGCCGGCGACCGTGCCTGGATCCTGCGCCACGTTCCACGCGTCGCTCTGGCTGTAGAACTCGGCGGAGTCCTCGATGTGGTAGCGGGCCCACATGGTCGTCTGCACGCGGAACAGATCCTCGGGGTAGCGCAGGTGTGCGCGCAGCGTCTCGGTCATCTCCGACTCGTCGGTGAACAGCTCGGGGAAGGCCTTCTGGTAGGCGCGGATCAGAGGGTCGGTCGGGTCAACCACGTAGAAGGTGACCGTGCCGTCGTAGGCGTCGACGACCGCCTTCACTGAATTGCGGATGTAGTTGAACCGGTGCCCCAGATCGCTGCCCTCGGGAAGCTGCCCGGTGACTGCGCGCTGTGCGTACGGGAACTGGTCAGTGGTGGTGTACCCGTCGATGACCCAGAGCAGCTTGCCGTCGACCACCACGGGATATGGATCGGCGTCGAAGTCGAGGAACGGTGCGAGGAGCCGCACCCGCTCGCTCACGTCACGGAGATAGAGGATCTTCGACTCACCGGTGATGAAGTTCGAGATCAGGGGGTTGATGTCGCCGAAGCGGAGGGCGAACGCGGCGCGCCGGAAGAACGAGCCCATGCTGACGCCGCCATCGCCGCTGTAGCGCGTGGTCTGCGTGGTGCCGTCTTCCTTGACGTAGTCGACCTCGTCGCGATCAGTGTCGACGACGACATACGCCGACAGGTTCTCGCCGAAGTACACCGCCGCCTGGTTGACCGGCAGGTCTCCCGTCGGCGGCAGGTCCTTCACGACGAAGTCGGGGCGACCGTCGACGGTCACGTTGGTCGCCGATGCCGCGGCCAGTGCGTACCCGTGTGTGTACGCGAGGTGGCGGCCCTCCCACGTGTCTTGCGGAAGGTCGGAAGAGTTGAGCTCGCGGACGCCGAGCACCACTTGCTCGGTCGCACCGTCCACCGTGTAACGGTCGACGTCGAGATCGTTGAATTGGTAGAAGCTGCGGATGCCCTGCACGCGCTGGAAGGTGGGCAGCACGATGTTCGGGTCGAGCAAGCGCACGTTCTGCAGCGTCGGATCGTCGACCTTCAGGTCCGCGGCCGTGACGTCCTGGGTGAGTGGGAAGTCTTCGGTCGACACGGTGTCGAGGCCGAGCGAGGCGCGCGTCGCCTCGATGTTGCGAGCGATGTAAGGCAGCTCCTTGGTCGACTCGGCCGGCTCGACTTGGAATCGCTGAATGAACGCGGGATAGGCGGCGCCCGCGATCACCGCGACGAACGCCCACAGCCCGACGGCGATGACGGGGAGAACCCAGCCCCGCCGGCGGATGTTCACGATCAGCAACACGGCGGCGCCGAACGAGATGAGGATCAGCAGGTTGATCGCCGGGAGCTGCGCCTTGGTGTCGGTGTACCCCGCACCGTTGACGAAGCCTCGTGACGAATACGTCAGCTCGTAGCGCTGCAGCCAGTACGCGGCGCCTTTGAGGAGCGCCAACGCGGCGAGCAGCACCGACAGATGGGCTTTCACCTGGGGCGTCACGCGCTGCCCGGGTGTCTGCACGCGGATGCCGCCGTTCAGGTAATGCGCGACGGCCGTGATGATGATGACGATCAGCACCGCCGCGAACATCCAGTTCACGAGGAACCGTAGGAACGGCAGCGTGAAGACGTAGAAGCCGACGTCCGTGTGGAACAGCGGATCGCTCACGCCGAAGTCGACGCGGTTCGTGAAGAGGATCCAGTCCTTCCACTGACTCGACGTGCCGACGCCTGCGATCAGTCCGAACAGCAGGGAGACGATGATGCGAACGAGCCCGGTGCGGCGCCCGATCAGCTCCTGATAGCGCTCGACGAACTCTTCCTCGGGACCAGCGGGACGAAACCGGGGTGCGATCCGGTCTGCGATCCAGAGGTTGATCCAACAGAGAACGAAGAAGAGCCCCGTGAAGATCACGGCCAGTGCGATCTTGGCGCCCAGCACATGACGGAACACACCGGAGAACCCGAGCGAGTCGAACCACAGGTAGTCGGTGTAGAAGCCAGCGAGACCGCGGAGCGAGGTGATCAGCAGGACAAGAGCGACCGCCAGGACAATGAGGATGACGCGGCCGCGGTTCGACGCGTCTTACGACGCCGAAGATCACTCGGTGCTCGCATCGACGGGCGAGCCTAACGGGGCACGATCACGACCTGGCATCGGCACCCAGGATGCGCAGGCGCATGCAGGTGCCCCGTCGGAAACGGTTGGCCCCGGTCGAGGTCGCCGGCGAGCGCATTGTCGTCGGCGTCGGGGCACGGAGCTTGGTCAGGAGCCACGAGCCACCGCAGGGTGCAGCCTTCCGGTGCGGCGTCGAACGCTCCCCTGCTGAACGCTGCGAGCAGCGCATCAGCGGCAGCCGCCTCGAGCCGTTGCGTCTTCCATTCGCGATATGCGGCGCGCACGAGCTCGGTCGCCTCGTCGAGGTCTCCCCCGGCGTCGGAGAGGCATGCCGTGAGGCGCTCGCGCAGCGGCTCACCCACCGCGGTACCCAGAGCTGTCATCACATCGTCAAGTTCGGGCGCTCCGCCCCCAGCCCCGTGACCGATGAGCTCGGCCCCGGATCGGGCGGCGGCCTCGAGGTCGGCCCGGGCCGCCTCGGCGTAGCGCCTGCCGTGCTCCGCCGGTGACCCGACGAGGGCGTCGAGCCCTGGGATCTTGGATCCCTGGCGCAGGCGATCGAAGGCCTCGTTCTGCTCGTCGGCCAGCACCCGGCGGAGCTTTCGGGTCAACGACGCCTCGATCGGCACCAGCGCCTCGGCCCGCTGCTCGAACACGTCGATGGTCGCCGAGACGTCGTCCTGCGCCGGCTCCCCCCGCCACCTCGCTGGTTTCCGTGGCGCTTTCCCCCTCCTGAAGGGGTTGTTCGCCAGGAGAATCAGCCTCGGCTTCGGGTTCGGCCAGCACTTCCTCGGCCTTCGCGACCTCGTCGGCACGCGCGGCACGGATGCGTGCGAACAGATCGTCGACCGACTCGTCGAGCGTGGGATCGCTCGCGATCGCGGGACTCTCCTCGGTGATCTCCTCCGCGATCTCTTCGGTGACCACGACCGCGACAACTTCCTCGACGACTACCTCCTCGACCATCACGACGACCTCGGCCTCCGGTTCCGGTTCCGGTGCGGGAGGCGTGAGGATGCGGATGCCCTCCGTCTCGTCCTCGTCGACGGTGGCGGGAGGTGACAGCGCGACCGCCTGTGCCGCGACGTCGATCGCGGCGCTTCGGCGCCCGGCCATTCGCAGCTCGTCGACGGCCTGCTCGAGTGTGCGGCGCACGATCTCGTTCGCCGCCGAGCAGACGATCGCGTGCCTTCCTTCAGATGCGCGATCTGCGCGCGTCCGGCGTCACGCCGGCGAGTGAGGTCGGCGAGCACCCGTTCGCGCAACGCTTGGGCGTCGGTGATCAGCTGACGGCCGTGCGCCTTCGCCGCTTCGACTTCCGCCAACGCCGCCGTCTTCCCGCCGCGCCGGGTGCCGGATGGCGTCGGTCAGCGCCTCGGTGCGACCTCGCTGCCGCTTGCTCGTTCGCTGCCGCCACCACGCGGTCGGCTTCGTCCTGGGCCCGGGTGCGCATCGATGCCGCGGCCTCCCGGGCGGTCGCCAACACGCGCGCGGTCTCCTCCCCCGAGGAGCTCGGTCAGCCGGTTCTCGTCGAGCTCGACGTGGGCCGTCGCGCGCGCTGCTCGGCGTCCGCCAGCTCGACGGTCATCCATGAGGTGTGCTGGTTCGATCGCGCGCACGTCCTCTGCGCAGCGCGAGGAGGTACGCGCGCACCTCGTCGATGTCGTACCCGCGGAACGAGCTCGAGAACGTGTGTCGAGCGAGGGCGTCGGCGTCGATGGGCGCAGGTGTGGATTGCTCGCGACGCCGGTCAGACATTGCGGCCAGCGTACGGCGCAACACTCACGGAGGGGCGCCATGCGTCGGTTCCGAATGACAGACTCCCTGCATGACCCTCGTGCACGTGGACATCGCCGATCGCGTCGCCCCACCCTCACCCTCGACGACCCAGAGCGCCGCAACGTGCTCACCCTCCCCATGGTGGACGACATCGTCGCCGCCATGGATCAGATCGAGGCCGACGAGGGCGTGGGGGCGATCGTCGTAGACCGGCACCCCCGGCGTTCTGCGCGGGGGCCGACCTCGGCAACCTCGGCGGAACCGGGGACGGGCCTGGGTTCCGCTCGATCTACGAAGGCTTCCTGCGCATCGCGCGCTCTCCCTTGCCGACCATCGCGGCGGTGAACGGCGCCGCGTGGGCGCCGGCATGAACATGGCGCTCGGGTGCGACGTCCGCGTCGCGGGCAGGCACGCGAAGTTCGACACCCGTTTCGTCCAGATCGGCCTGCATCCGGGCGGGGGCCACGCGGCGGTGCTGCGGCGGGCCGTCGGTCCGCAGGTCGCCGCCGCGGCGGTGTTGTTCGGCGAGGTGCTCGACGGCCCCGCCGCCGAGCGGGTCGGACTCGCTTACCGGTGCGTCGACGACGCCGACCTCGCCGAAGCCGCCCATGCCCTCGCCGAAGGCCGCCCACGGGCCGCGGCGCGGCTCGTCATCACCGTCAAGGAGACACTCGCGGCGATGGCGACGATCGAGTCGCACGACGAAGCCGTGAGCCGGCGCTGACCCCGCAAGGGTGTGGTCCACGCAGCAACCCGTGGTTCCGGGAGCGCCTCACCGGCGCTGCAGGCGAAGATCGCCAAGCGCTGATCCGCGTGCTGATCGAGCGCGGGATCAGGTCCACTCGGTCAGCAACGCGTCGCGCCGCTCGTCCCACTCCTCGGTCGTCATTGCGTACCGCACGTGGTCCTCCCGAAACGCCGTTGAGTCGAGATAGCGCAGCGCGATGCCTTCCTCGCGAATGTCGAGCTTCTCGACGACGTGGACCAGGCTCGCCTTGTTCCTCGGGATGATCGCTACCTGCAACCGGTGCAGGCCGAGCTCCTCGAAGCCGTAGCGCAGCATCACGACGAGAGATTCGGCGTATAGCCGTTGCCCGCATGCGCTTCGTCGATCCAGTAGCCGACATAGGCATTCTGGAACCTCGGTGCCTCGTCGAGTTCAGATTGATCTCGCCGGCGAACCGGCCGTCGACGAAGATGCCGAAGCCGTATCCAGCTCCGAGCTGACGTGCGCGCCCGTGCGCTGCATCGCACGGCGAACGCCTCGCGGTCGTTCGACGGGTCAGGCACGCCGGCGATGCGCATCGGCTCCCACTTCAACAACCACTCCTGATTGCGCATCCGCACTTCACTCCACTGCGCGAAGTCGCTGCCAACAAGGGGGCGGAGCATGACTCTCCGCCCGAAGAGGCGCATCATCGCGGCGAGGCATCCTCGAGCGCGCCGAGCAGGAGCGTGACGTTTCGAGGGCGCGCGGTGTGCCCCATGCATCCGATCCGCCACACCTTGCCCCTGCAGTACGCCCTGCCGAGCCCGCCGCCGATCTCGATGCCATAGCGCCTGAGCAGCCGGCGCCGCACCCCCGCCTCGTCAACACCTTCGGGAACCCAGGCGGTCGTCGACAGCTCAGGGAGGCGATAGCCGTCCTCGGCGAAGAGACGGAACCGAGCTTCTCGCGAGCCCGGCTTGGATCAGCGCCCCACAGTCGGCGTGGCGGGACTGCGCCGCGTCGAGCCCCTCGTCGAGCACCGCTCCGAGTCCCGCGTGCAGCGAAGATCATCGAGATCGGCGCGGTGTGGGGATAGGTGCGACCCCGCCCGACGACACGTACTGCGAGATCATCTTGAGGTCGAGGTACCAGGACTGCGACTTCTCGACGAAGCGATCACGCGCACGATCCGACATCGTCAGCGGTGCAAGACCGGCGGCACGCCGAGGCACTTCTGGCGCGTCGCTGCACGATATGTCGACGCCCCAAGCGTCGATCTCGACAGGAATGCCGCCGAGCGAGGTCACACAATCGACGAGGAGGAGTGCGTTCCCTTTCAGCGAGCCGAGCGGCTCGATCTCACTCCGCACGCCAGTCGAGGTCTCCGCGTGGACGACGGCGATCACCTTGGGGTCGGGATGCGCCGACCGAGCGCCTCAGGATCGATCGGGCGGCCCCACTCCGCCTCGACCCGCACCACCTGGGCTCCGCAGCGGGCCGCGACGTCGCGACTCCGTTGTCCGAAGACTCCGTTGACACCGATCACGGCCACGTCGCCGGGCTCGACCACGTTGACAAAGGACGCCTCCATGCCGGCTATCCGGTGCCGCTGATCGGCAGCGTGAGCGCGTTGTCGGTGCGGAACACCGACCGCAACCGATCGCACGTCTCGTCGAGGATCGTCAGGAAGACCGGATCGAGATGGCCGAGCATGGCCTCGTCAGCGCCTCGACGACCTCCGGATAGGGGTTACACGGACCTGGTCCCATGAGGACGCGATCGACGATCGGGCTCGGGCACCCGGCATGCTACCGATGGACGTCGGCGCGGGCCGCGTGAGTGGTGCGGCGCGGGGTCCAGTGCAACAGGTGGGTCAGCGGTCGAGGCCGCGACCGAAGCGCCACGCTCGGCGAACAGCGCCGCCCAACGCTCGATCACGTCACAGAGGCAACCATCGACGAGCGGCTCGGCGACCAACGAACGAACCTGCCACATCGCCTGCGAAGCGCCCACCTCGGTGACCTCGCCGTCCGGCAGCTCTCGATCACCACGTTCGGCCGCTCGCAGAACCGACTCCCGCACCCATGCGGCGACAAGACCGGCCTCCGCGCCGTCCGGTGCGCGGCCTTGAGCCCCCGGTCGACCGCGGAGAACCGCCAGGCCTCGACCTCGTCGGCGACCGACCGCGCCGAGCGCCCGGTGGGCGGAAGCGATCGCGGTCGATCTCCTGTGCCGTCAACCGCTCGATGCATTCGGCAAACCGCCGCACATCCATACATTCGCGGATCGGTCGGGCGGAGTCCGGGCAAATGGGCCGTTCTGGCTCTCCGGCTCGGGTTTGGGGACCCCGCCGGGACGGCAGGCTGGCACCCCGTGAGCCCGGTCGAGACCTCTGCCCTCCGGCCTCGTGACCTTTTTGTTCACCGACATCGAGGGTTCTACGAAGCTGTTCCGGCGGCTGGGTGACGCCTACCCCCCGCTGCTCGAGCAGCACAACGCCGTCCTGCGCACGGTGTCGGTTGCCACGGAGGCGTGTCGAGGTCAAGACGGTCGGTGACTCGTTTCTCGTCGCGTTCGAACTCGGCGGCCGATGTACGTCACCGCTGCAGTTGCCGGCTCGACGCGATCCGCAGCCCACGTGTGGCCGGACGACGCTCCCCACATCCGCGTGGCGGATCGGTGTGCACACGGGCATGGCCTTCCCCCACGAAGGTGACTACAATCGCGCTGCGCGCCTTGCATCAGGCATCGCCGCGTCGTCGCCCGGCAAACGGCGAGTTCGTGCCGCGTCCGACGAGGCCGTGGTCGCCGCCGGAGAAACCGTGCAGGTCACGATCACCCGGTCGGATCGTTTCGCCTGCCCGCGACTTCGAACAGCGGGTCACCCTCTCAGCCGTCGGGGTCTTCCCTCGCGGCATTCGGCTGCCGCACCCATCCCCGTGCGCGCCGTGCCCCGCTCATGGGCGCGACCTCTACGCACCGCCAACAGCTTCGTCGGTCGCGACGACGCAATCGACGAGCTCGCCGGCCCGTCGGCGCCGGTCGGCTCCTCACCATCGTGGGACCGGGGGGC
>CAVVET010000037.1:0-13859 GCA_963747215.1 uncultured Acidimicrobiales bacterium | reverse complement strand
TCACGAGCGTGTGCGCGCCAGCCGGACACATAGTCCCGCTGGCACGCGATCGGTGGGGCTCGGTGAGTCGACGTCGGCGAGGGAGCCGAGGATCGGCTCGGCCAACGTGAGGCGGTGCTCGAAACCCGACTCCCAGGGCATCCATCCGTTGCGGTCCGGCCACATCAGCTGCACGACGCGGAACGGCTTCCCGCCGTAAAACGTCGTGGCGGAAGTGAACAGGTCCTCGTGGGCGTCGACGTCGACAGGCAGCAGCGCGCAACGCTGCTCACCGTCGAACAACCCGAGGAAGAGCGGCCCCACCGGAGGTTGCACGCCGCTCTCGAGCAGGTCGACCACGAGGCCGACGATGCCCCGCGCGTTCGATGGTGTCTGGCCGAACACGAGCACTTCGGGGAACCCGTAGGTCGCCTCGAAGCCGATCGTGTAGGCGTAGGCCGCGCGGGGAGGATCGAGGTCCACCGCGGGCGGCGATCGGTTCGAGCGCCCACCCGTTCGTCTCGACCATCCACGCGACCTTGTCGAGGTGCTCCATCGAGCGGTCGGGCATCGGGTCATCGCTCACCGGGGCGTCGCTCACCGGGACCAGACTGCCACGCACGGTTGTGTCCCATCTGTTGTGTCCCAGCTGTTATGTCCCACCCCGGGCGCACAATGCAACCGATGGAACCGGGCGCCACTCTCCGCTTCACCGCCGCGGCGCGCACGCTCGCCGACGAGGCACGCCGCCTCGGTCTCCATCCCCCCGCCTTCCGCAGCCCCCCGCGGCTCGAAGCGGTCGACCGCTCGTTGCGGCGCCACCCTCGCGGGTCGATCGTCGCCGTCCGCCTGAGAGATCGGCCGTGGGCGGCGGTGGTGTCCGACATGGTCGAAGGCGTCGTGGCCGCGAACGACTTGTCGACCGCCGACGCCGACCGCGTGCGAGCGGCGCTGTGGCAAGCCATGGCCGAGCCGCCCGTGGCATCGGCCCAGGTGGCTTGAGCCGTGGGATGAGTCTCGGCCTGGCGCGGCTGAGGCTCAGCCCGCGAAGCGGTTCGTCGCCGCGACGATCGCGGCCTGGACCTCCTCGTCGCTCGCCCCGTGTCCGGCGCCGCCGATCAGGACGAGCTCGGCGCTCGGCCATCGCTCGGCGAGCCGCCACGCGATGTCGGGCGGTCCGCTGATGTCGAGGCGCCCGTGGACGATCACGCCGGGAATGCCGTGCGAGTCGATCGGCGTCGCGCAGGAGCGCGCCGTCCTCGAGGAACGCGGCGTTGCTCCAGTAGTGGGTGACCAGACGGGCGAAGCACGAGCCGGAAGCGCGGATCGTCGTAGCGGTCGTCGTGGATGTAGCCCGGATAGGTGGCGACGTGGGTGTCCTCCCATTCGCACCACCGCAGCGCCGCCGGCTCGTGCACCGCCGGGTCGGGGTCTTGCAGCAGGCGGGCGTACGCCGCCGCCAGGTTTCCGTCACGGTCGGCGGGGGGAACGCCGTCGCGGAAGCGCGCCCAGGTCTCGGGGAAGACGCGGCCCATCGCTCGGGTCACCCATTCGACCTCGGACGTCGTGGTCGTCACGACGCTCACGAGGATCATCTCGGTGACCCGGTCGGGATGGGTCTCGGCGTAGACGAGGCCGAGCGTCGTCCCCCACGACCCGCCCCACACGAGCCACCGGTCGACCGCGAGGTGCTCGCGGAGCCGCTCGATGTCGGCGATCGAGGTGCTGCGTCGTGTTGGTCGAGAGGTCGACCGCTGGCTCGCTCGCGTGCGGCGTGCTCTGGCCCGAACTGCGCTGGTCGCATCAACACGACGCGGTAGCGCTGCGGATCGAACCAGCGGCGAAAGCCCGGAGAACACCCACTTCCCGGACCACCGTGCAGCACGATCGCGGGCTTGCCGTCGGGGTTGCCCGCGATGCTCCACGCGACGCGGTGCCCGTCCCCGACGTCGAGCATGCCCTCGTCGTACGGGTCGGCGGGGGCGGAGAGGTCCATGGCGCGACCGTGCCAGATCTACGGTGGGCGCGCTGGCCCGGGTGGCGTAACAGGCAGACGCAGAGGGCTTAAACCCCTCGGTCCCTTCGGGGATGTGCGGGTTCGACTCCGCCCCGGGCACCCGTTCGGCGATCAGGTCAGCTCGGCACGCTCAGTTCGGCGATCCTTCGCGTCGGCGATGGCGTCCAAGATCACCTCGACCGTGCGCTCCCCGGCGGGGTCGTCCGGTGCCGCGATCATCCCGCCGTCGACTTCTTCGTGGAAGATCGGAGCGAAGTGGTCGACCCCGGCCAGCATCACAAGGTCCGTGTCGTAGCCCCGCGAGCGCAACAACGCGAAGGCGTCCTCCGAGTGCCGGGGAGGACAGTTCTTGTCGGCGTCGCCGGCAACCAGAACGACCTTTGCGTCCTCGTTGCCCCACGCCGAGGGGTCGAAGAAGTCGAGGATCGCGGCCTCTCCGAAGTCGAAGTCGTAATGACAACCTGAGATTGCAACGATGACGTCGGCGCGGGGCACCTCGGGGAAGCAGGACACGATCTCCCCGGCCGGGTCGATCTCCTCGGTGAGCCCGCCTGGAGAGCCAAGGTGGCGCCCATCGACCAGCCGACGAACGTCACCGGCTGGTCGAGATCGCCGCCGTGCTCGGCCGCGATGCTGCGAGCGAATCGGTAGCCGCACTCGACGTCGACCGCCGTCTCCAGCAACCCGTCGTTGGTCGTCACGTCACTGCGATAGGTCGGGGCGAACACCAGGAGACCGGTCTGGGCCAGTCGAGTCGCGACTTCGGTCAGGTCCTCCCCGGAACCGTTGATTCCGTGCAACGCGAACACGACCGGCCATGGCCCGGTGCCCTGGGGTTCGAACACCAGGATGTCCTGGGTCATCTCGTGCGACACGATCTCCGACGTCACCTCGAAGCCGGAGTCGCCTCCGCCGCACGCTGCCGCCACTCCTACGACGAGCAGGAGCGCCATCGCCGCGGGGATCGAGCGTGCGGTGCGGAGCATCATCGGACCTCCACCGACCACTGTGCGCAGGGTGGGTCCGACGGGGTAGGGCCGAAGGGCCCGATGCGTTCCGGCTCGACGGGCGGCGACGCGGGGCGGCGACGACGCCCGCCCGAGCACGCGCTGTGACCGTCAGGAGCGCCCCACCAGCCGGTCGAGCTCGGGCTTCGCGGCGAGGACCGCGTCGAGATGTTGCGCGTGGGTGAGCCCGCGATTGGCCATGCGGTTGAACCCGATCGACAGGTGCGCAACGCCGACATCGAGCGCTTCGTCGACCTTCTTCTGCCAACCGTCGCCGAGGTAGACGCGACCGTGGATCGGCAGCGTCGCGGGATCGCGGCCGGCGTCCACCGCGAGCTGACGCAGCCGCTCGGCGCCCGTGCGGAAGTCGACGGGGTCGAGGCCAGGAAGCAGCAGCGGCATCCATCCGTCGGCCGTGCGGACGACCCGCCGCAGCGCGGCGTCCGAGCCGCCGGTGCCGAGGTAGATCGGGATCTGTCGCGCCGGCAGCGGATTGATCCCGACACCGTCGAGGTCATGGAAGCGGCCTTCGTAGCGCACGATCGGCTCGGTCCAGAGCGCTCGCATCACTTCGATCTGCTCGTCGAGGACATCGACGCGATGGGGGAAGTCGGCGCCGAGAGCTTCGTACTCGGCGAAGTTCCAGCCCACGCCGACGGCCACCCGCAGTCGTCCGCCACTCAAGAGGTCGATCGTCGCGATCTGCTTCGCCGCGAGCGCCGCCTGGCGTTGCGGCAGCACGAGCACGCTCGTCACGAACTCGATGCGCTCCGTCACTGCGGCGAGGTGACTGAACAGCACGAGGATCTCGTGGAACGTGTTCTCGGCGGTGTACGGAGGGCCAGGGAAGTTTCCGAACGGCCCTGGGCCGAGGCGTTCGAGCGACGCACCGAGGATGTGGTCGTAGGCCATCACGTGGTCGAAGCCCTCGGCCTCGGCGGTCTGCACCCACGGCTCGGATCGCGCTCGGGTCGGTGCCGCTGTCCGCTTGCGAGAAGATCACGCCGAGGTCCATCCCCCTACCATCGCGTAATGGACGCGCTCCCGCTCGATGGCCGCACGGCGCTCGTGACTGGCGCGTCGCGCGGCATCGGGGCCGCGACCGCACGAGCCCTCGACCGCGCCGGCGCGCGGGTCGCGCTTTGCGGCCGCGACCAGGCGGCACTCGACAAGGTCGCGGCCAGTCTCGATCGCGATCCGGTGGTGTTGCTCGCGGACCTCGCCGATCCGACGGCTCCGGTCTCGCTCGCGACCGCCGCGCTGGCGACACTCGGCGCCGTCGACATCCTGGTGAACAACGCCGCCACTGCCGCCCGCCTGCCCACCCTCGAACTCGACGCCGAGCTCATCGACAGGATGTACGCCGTCAACGTTCGAGCTCCGCTGCTGCTCATCGCCGCGTTGCTGCCGTCGATGCTCGAGCGCCGAGCGCGGTTCGATCGTCAATCTGTCGTCGGTGTCGGGCGTGGTGGGCACGCCGCGGCGCGCCGCGTACGCCGCGACCAAGGGCGCGATCGACGCGGCGACACGATCGCTGGCGATGGAGCTGGGGCCGCACGGCATCCGCGTCAACTCGGTGGCGCCGGGCGTCGTCGACACCGCCCTCTGGGAGAAGAACAAGGCGATCCCCGGTGTCGTCGAGCGGATCGAGTCTCAGACGCCGTTGCGGCGGTGGTCGCAGCCCGAGGACATCGCCGACGTCATCGTGTTCCTCGCGTCCGACGCATCCCGATTCATCACGGGCGAGACGATCTCCGCAGACGGCGGCATGGCCCGCACCCTCGACCTGTTCGGCGGCGCGGTCTAACCCTGGCTGGTTTTCTTGGCGCCTTTGGGTCTCGGCGACCCGCCCGCGCCAAAGGAATCCGCGGACGCGGATGCCACGCGGGGAGATGCGGTAGCCGACCGTCAGGCTCTCGGTGAGCCCGAGCTCCTTCAGCTTGCGGACGTCGCGCTTGAACGTGATCGTGTCGAGCCCGAGCGACGCGGCCAGGTCGGGAGCGCGCACCGCCGGCCGCTCGGCGATGAGGTCGAGCACCGTCTTCGTCCACGGACCCCGCGGACTGGACTTGTCGAGCCGGTCCAGCTTCGCCCGCAATGCCGCCAGCTCGTCGGGCGCGAGATCGTCGTCGGCCCGGAGCGCCTCCCGCTCGTCGGGGCCCACGAAATGGAGCGCGATTCGGTAGATGTCACCTTCGCCGAACTGCTCGAGTTCCTGCCGCAACGCCGCTGCGTCCGCGAAGCCAGCCCGGCGCGCATCGGCGGAGGTGATCGCGGGAGCGTCCACCACTCGGACGTCATCGATCATCAGCACGCCGCCCGGGAATCGAGCCCGGCGTCCCGACTTGGCGCGCGCTTGGGTCCACCTCCGAAACGCGACGGTGATCGTGCCGTCGGCCAAGCCTGCCCAGTGCTCTTGTCGGAACAACACCGCGATGCTCCGGGCGGCGGCGCTACTCGATGACCACCGCGCGCTCGGGACAGTTGAGCTCGGCGAGCCGGGCCGAGTCTTCGAGCCCCGCAGGCACCGGGCCGTCGCCGAGCACCTTTGAGTTGCCGAGTCGTCCGAGTCGAACAGCTCCGGCGCGAGCGAGTAGCACCGGCTGTGACCCTGGCACTTCTCGCTGATGACCTGCACCTTCATCGCGCCTCTAGGGAACACCACCGGCAGCTGACGGGGGCCGCGTACTTGGCCGCCCGCCCACGTGACCGCGGCGGCGTCCGCGAGGCGGAACTCCGGGATCCGCGCGATCCATTCCTCGATCGCGACCCGCAGCTCCATGCGGGCGAGATTCGAGCCGGCGCAGCGGTGGATGCCGACGCCGAACGCGATGTGGCGGTTCACCGCCCGATCGATGATCACCTTGTCGGCGTCGGGGAACGCGTCGGGATCGCGATTGGCGGACGGGAAGTTGAGGATCACCCGGTCGCCGGCGTGCATGCACGCGCCCTGCAACTCGGTGTCGTCGTTGACGATGCGCGCCATCGTGACCGGCGAGTACGCGCGGAGGAACTCCTCGATCGCCGTCGGGAGCAGCTCGGGCTCGCGCGCCAAGCGCTGCCGATCCTCGGGATGGGTCGCCAGGTGCCAGAGCGACGACCCGATGCTCGACCAGGTGGTGTCGATGCCGGCCACGAGCAGCAGTCCGCAGGTGCCGAGGATGTGGTCGTCGGACACGGGCTGCGCCGTCGACCTCCGCGGCGAGCAGCTCGCTGATCAGATCGTCGCGTGGGTCTCGCCTTGCGGTCGGCGATCTCGGTGCCGAAGAACGCGAACAGCTCCTCGCGCGACTTCGCGCGCAGCACCGGATCTTGAAGTCCGAGCTCGAGCACGCCGCGCACCCACGTCGTGAACTTGTCGGACATCGCCTCGTCGATGCCGAGCATCTGGGCGATCACGCGCACCGGGATCTGCTGAGCGTAGTCCTCGGCCGCGTCCGCCTTGCCCGATGTCGATGAACCCGTCGATCAGCGAGCGGCAGAGCTCGCGCGTGTACGGCTCGTACTTCGCGACCGTCTTCGGCGAGAACACGGGAAGGATCAGTCGGCCGCGCCCAGAGGTGCTCGGGTGGATCGCTGCTGATCGGCGGCGCCTTCACGTTGTCGCCGCTCGCGGCGAGCGACGGCGACACCGTGATCTCCGCGAGGAGAACTGATCGACGTCGTGCGCGATCGCGACGACGTCCTCGTAGCGGGTCGGCAGCCACGAGCCGCCCCAGCGCTCGGTGTGGGCGACCGGGCACTTGTCGCGGAGCTCGTCCCAGACCGGGGCGGGGTCTTCGACGTAGCCCGGAGTCGAAGATGTCGTAGTCAGTCGCCCAGTCGAGGACGGGTTCAGTCGCCATTGCGACCCCCTTTGCACTCGAACCTTGCGGTCCGATGCTCGAAAGTACCGCCTTCCGGGGCCGAGCGTACCCAGAGGGTTGGAGCCCGGACGATCGGCGGGCGAGGTCAGGCGGTTGGCTAGCGTGGCGATGTGGCTCGGGCGGCAGTGATGGCGGGCGATCAGCACGACCAAGTCGCCCGTCGGGCCGAACAGCGGGCGTTGTTGCACGCGTTGGTCGGGCCACCCGACGAGCGCCTCGTGTGGTGGGAGAAATGGCGGTCGTCGATCGACTTGTCCGACGTCGATCCGGCGACGTTCCACCTCCTGCCCCTGGCGTCGAGGCGATTTCCCGGGTCCGCCGGAGACGACACCGAGCGGCTCGCGGGCGTGTACCGGTACACCTGGTATCGCAACCGCATGCTCGTCCACACGGGCGCCGGGGTGCTCCGCCGTCTCGACGAAGCCGGCGTGCCTCACGTCATCCTGAAGGGCGCGGCACTCGCCACGACGACGTACCACGATCGGGGGACGAGGCCGATCAGCGACGTCGATGTCCTCGTGCGGAGTGCCGATCGTGATCGAGCCGTCGCGCTGCTGCTCGATGCTGGCTGGCAACCGGACTCACCCGTCCCGACCGAGATGCTCCGCGTGCATCACGCATTCAACGTCTCTGCCGGTCCTCTCGCGGCGGTCGATCTCCACTGGGGCATCCTCTATCTCGATCGCAATCCTGAGGCGGATCGCCGCGCGTGGGCGCGATCGGTGCCGATCGAGCTCGACGGCAGTCGCGACTCGAGCCCTTTGCTCCACCGATCAGCTCCTGCACGCCCTCGTGCACGCGGAGCTCGACGACCTTCGGTGGATCGTCGACGCTGGTCTGCTCATCGAGCAGGGCGACATCGATTGGTCGCTCTTCTGTCGAGAAGTCGAGCTGCGCCGCGTCGTCTCGTGGGTGATGCGGGCGTTGACGACCGCGGAGGACCTGGGCGGCGTCGCGGTGCCGCCCGACGTGTTCGGACGACTCGCCCGCGTGTCGATGAGCCGGTGGGACCGCATGGTGCTGCGCACGCAAGAGCGGCCGGCGACGCGTGCCGCGCTCGCCGCCCGCGCACGTCGACACCTTCGCTCGTCGCACCCGGGGCCTCACGCCGGTGGCCCGTGTGAGAGCGGTGGGCCCGTACCTCGCGCAGATCAGCGGGGCGGCCCCGTGGCATCGCTCGCTCGGTGTGCTGACGTCGCGCTTGGTGCGCTCGAGCGCCGCCGAGCCCGCGGCGTGACTCGACGTTCCGGTCAGCGTCGTCATCCCGGCGTACCAGGCTGAGGCCTTCGTCGGCGACGCGATCGAGAGCGTGCTGCGTCAGACGGCTCCGCCGAACGAGATCATCGTGGTCGACGACGGCTCGAGTGATCGCACCGGGGAGGTCACGACGCGCGCGGCGATGCCGTCGACCGTCCTGAGGCTCGCTCACGGCGGTGTGGGTTCGGCGCGCAAACGCGGGAGTGTCGGCCGCGCTCGCAGCCCTTCGTCGCGCTCCTGGATGCCGACGACCTTTGGGCGCCGACCAAGCTCGAACGGCAGGTCGCGTTGCTCGAGGACGCGAAAGCCAGCGCTGTGTTCTGCCTCGCCCGCAATGTCATCGACGGTGAGGTCACGCAACAGCCCGCAATGGTGGCTCCACTCCCGAGTGCGCTGCTTGCACGTCGGGCCGTGTTCGACGAGGTCGGACCTTTCGACGAGTCGCTCTGCGATCGCGGACTGGGCGGACTGGTACCTGCGCATGACCGAGCGCTCGGTCACGGTCGCGGTCGTCGACGAGGTGCTCGTCGAGCGCCGGGTGCACGGGGCCAACATCGGCATCCGGCAAGCGCGATCGAGGTCACCTCCTACGCGCGCGTGCTGAAGGCGTCGCTCGACCGTCGGCGCGCCGCTGCATTGGGGAGCCCATGATCGTCCGCATCGCCACCCACCAGGTCATCAGTGAAGTCGTCGACGACGAAGCGATCATCATCAACAGCCTCACCGGCGCGTACTACTCGCTCGATCCGGTCGGGTCGGCGGTGTGGACGGCGCTCTTGCCCGGTGCGCGCTCCTCGGACGTCACTCGAGCGCCTGGTGGTCGACGGATTCGACGTCGACGCGGCAGATCGCGCGGGTCGACGTGCAAGCACTGCTCGACCGCTCATCGAAGAGGGGCTCATCGAAGAGGGGCTCATCGAGCCGACCGACGACCCGCCGCTCGCTGAATCCGTGCCGACCCCGCCGACGATTCGGACGTACGCGACACCCACGCTCTCCAAGTACACCGACATGGAAGAGCTGCTCCTGCTCGACCCGATCCACGAGGTCGACGCTCAGGGTTGGCCGATCGCGCGAGACGATGCCTAGGGGCTACGTCGGGGCGATCGCGCCGGACGACGCCCGGGCGTTCGCCGACGCGCTCGCGGTCCAGACCGAGGAAGCGGGCGTCGCGGCTGGCGGTTGGATCGAGCGTGAGACGTGTGTCGCCGGAGTGCCGGCCTCCCTCGCGTTCACCGACCCCATGATCGCGGAGCGGTCGACGAGCGCCCTCGCCGGCGGCGCGGTCGAGCGCTTCCCCGGGATCAGCATCAGGGTGTGGGACACGCGAGTCGACCGGAGTCGTGCCGCCGCCCCCGGCGTGGGATTGGCATGCCAGTCGCTACCAGAGCGACGACGTGATCGTCACCTACGAGCGCGAGCGTCGCCGTCTCGCTCTCGTCGATCTGGCGCATCGCAGCGCGTGCTACTGGATGGCGTCGCCGGCGTCCTGGCCGCCATGGGAGCGAGGCTGCCCCGTTCCGCGACGTGCTCGACCGCCTCCTCGCGCCGACGGGTCACGTCTTCCTGCACGGTGGCACGCTCGGCGACGACGACGTCGCCGTGCTGCTCGCGGGCCCGAGCGGCTCCGGGAAGTCGACGACGACGGCGGCCGGTAGTCGCGGCGGGGCTCACCACCCTCGGCGACGACTACGTCGTGCTCGACCCGGACGGTGTGCACGTGCACGCGCTCTACGGCATCGTGCGACTCGAACCGTCGAGCCCTGCGGCCGCCCTGACGTCGGGGAGGGCCCGGTCGATCACCAGGGCAAGCTGATGGTGCCCATGCCCGCCGGCGCGCCACTCGCCGCTGCGGACCTCGCTTGCGCATCGTCGCCATCGCCACGCCGAGCGTGACGGGTGCGCCCGCGACGACACTGCGTCCGAGTCGGCGCGGCAGCAGCGCTGAAGGCGCTCGCGCCGACGTCGCTCGTGCAGCTCGATCCCCGCGCCGACTCGCTCCGACGCATGAGGGACGCTGGTCGAACGGGTGCCGTGCTACGCGCTCGATCTCGGGTCGGACCTCGACGGCGTGCGTGGCCGAGCGTGCGCAAGCTGCTGGACCGGCATCGTTGATCGCCGTGGTGATCCCGGTGCGCGACGGCGCGGCGTGGGTGCTCGACGCACTCGAGTCGGTGCGGGCGCAAGGGGCACGTTGTCAGCGAGATCGTGGTCGTCGACGACGGTTCGATCGACGACACGTCCTCGGTCCTCGCAGCGCACGGCGACCTCACGACGATTCGCAACGCCGAGCCTCTCGGCCCTGCCGCGGCACGCAACCGTGGTGTCGCCATCACCTCCGCGCCGCTCATCAGCTTCGTCGACGCCGACGACCTCCTCACCGAAGGCGCCCTCGAGCAGCGCCTGGCGCTGCTGCGGGACGGCGCGTTCGACCTCGTTGCCACACGCTCGTTCAGTCGGCCGATGAACGAACCATCGGTTCCCGTCCCCGCTCGCGGCAACGGGTGGTGGGCGTTCAGGTTCGGCACCGCGCTGCTCACCCGAGACGCATGGGACCGGGTGGGACCGATCGACGAGTCGTTGCTCCGCGCGGAGGACGTCGAGTGGTGGCTGCGGGCGAGGTCGTCGGGGATCCGGATCGGACGGTCGGACCTCGTCACGCTCGTCGTTCGTACGCACTCCGACTCCTGGGCGGCGAGCGTCGACACACAAATCTCGGCGACGTTCGACGTCATCAGGCGTCGCCTCGCCGACAGATGACGGCCCCGCTGAGCAGCGGCTGGCGATCGCCCGGGGACTGCAGCTGGCGGGTCGAGTCGACTCGGCCGTCGCCGCCTACGAGGAAGTGCTCGCGCTCAGGCCCGAATACCACGTCGCGCGACGCGAGATCGGTCTGCTCTCGATCGCGCGTCGGCGACGACGACCGAGCGATCGACGAGCTCGGCGACGTACGTCGGCAGCTGTCCCCTCGACATGCGCGCGCACCACGCCTTGATCACCGCCTTGGCGGGTACGCGGGGCATCGGGGCCGCGCTGGCTCACCATGGGCTCACGTGCCTTGACCCGCGGCCGCTGCCGGAGGCAGCTGTCTGCGGCCTGCTCGTCGTCCGCGACGAAGTCGACCGGATGACCTTCACGCTCGACTACTACCGCTCGCTCGGAGTCGAGGCGTTCGTCGTGATCGACAACGCGAGCGCCGACGGCACGGTCGACCTCCTGCAGCGACGCACCGACGTCCAGCTCTGGAGAACCTCTGCGAGCTATCGGAGCGGGTGCGCGGGATACGCGTGGGTCGACGCCGTGCTCGCCGCGGTCGACCGCCGAGGATGGTGGATGTTCGTCGATGCCGACGAGCTGTTCACGTACCCGCCCGGCGACGACCTGTGCGTGCCGGATCTCTGTGCGGTTGCTCGACGCTGAGAACGCCGAAGGGCTGCCAGCGATCCTTGTCGACTGCTATCCGGCCGGGCCGGTGGCACACGCCGTGCCCGAACAGGGCGTCGACCCTCGGCGCCTGTGCGAGTGGTTCGACGGCAAGTGGTACGCGAAACGTGAGGGGGCTGACCCCGAGCTTGTGTGGGGTGGAGTCCGGCAGCGGGTCTTTCCGGTCGACGAGGGCTACCTGCTCACGAAGGTGCCCCTGGTCCGATGGCGGCCGGACGTGCTGATCGAGCCAGGAGCGCACCTTGCTCGAGGAATCACGCTCAGTCGCACGCGTCGCGCGCCGCTCTGCTGCATCTGAAGCTTCTCGGCGGCTTCGCTGACCGCAGCCGCGACGAGCTCCGCGCGGCGGGATGTGATCGTTGACGCGCACCAAGCCCGCGTATGTCGAGCGCTGCGCGGCCGACCGCGTCTCGAGCTCTTCGATCCCGATGTGTCGGTCCGGTACTCCGGGCCCCAACAGCTCGTCGAGCTCGGCATCATCCGGTGAGCGGTCGTGTCCTGGTCTGGGCCGACCACACCAGTCCCTATGGGGTCGGCCGCTTCACCCGGACTCTGGTGGAGGGATTGCGACGTCTGGGATGGCAGGCCCTGGATGCCTCCGAGCACAGCGTCGATCTTTGGAGCGAGAGTCCTCTGCGAGCGTTCACCGACTGCGACACACCCCGGCGGGTCATCCAGGGTGCCCAACCCGACGTCGCGGTGTTCGTGCACGCATCACCGATCTCGAACGTGGCTGCCATGCAGGCGGCGCACGCTCTGGGAGTGCCCCACGTCGTCGTCGTGCAGGGTGGAGGTTGGCGAGCGTTGCCCGAGATCGACGAGCTCATGGCGACCGCGGCGGCCGCAATGCGCGCCTGCGGACGCGATCGTGACGCCGAGCCGGGCGCTTCTCTCCGCCCTTCGCCTCCACGTTCTCGGGCCTGAGGTCGGCTCGGTCATCCCGAACGGGGTGCCCGACGCGTTCTTCGCGTCGTCTTCCCCCGCAGCTCGAGCGGCAGGACGCGCGGCTGTCGGTCTTCCCTCCGATGCCGTGGTTTGTCTCAGTGCGGCTCGTATGGACCACGAAAAGGGATGGGATCTCCTTCTCGACGCCGTCGCCGGGCTCGACTCGTCCCACGAGCGCATGTGGTTCTTGTGGGCGGGCGACGGGACCCACTTGCGTCGGTTCTCGGCGGTGGTACGGCTCCGAGGTCTCGCGCACCGGGTTCGCGTCCTCGGTCTCGTCCTCGACATGCCGCCATTGATCGCGCTCAGCGACGCCTTCGTGCTGCCCACACGGCACGACGATGCTCCCTTCGCGCTCATCGAAGCGATGGCGGGTGGGCTCGCCATCGTCACGACCGACGTGGGGGACATTGCCCGGATCGTCGGTGACGCGGGCACCGTGTTACCGGATCCTGCTTCCGTTTCGCGTGCATCGACGGTGGATGCTCTCCGCCGCGCGGTGACGGATCTCTCGGACGATGACGCCAGGTGGGAGATGGGGCAGCGCGCCCGCCGTCGAGCTGATCTCGAGCACCGCTCGTCGCTCATGGTCGAGCGATACGACGCGCTGATCCGCGCACTCTTGTAGTTACCGCTGCTTTCGCGCGACTGACTGTCGGAGCGCTTGGAGTAGGTGTCGCGAGTTCTCCTCGGTGACGAACAAGTTGTCCGAATGAAGTCTTTTCTCGAGGAGAACCTCGGGCAGCACTGCTGACGAGATGGACATGTCCCGAGCACGGGCCAGCCAGTCCGCGTCGAATGCACTGCCGAACGCGAGATCGAACATCCCCACCGAGGCGAAGACAGACCGTCTCGCGATCATGGTCTCGGGTACGACACCCGGAAGCGGCCGCCCCAGCAACGCGGTGTTGAACCCGGTTGGCGGATGCCAATTGTCCTCGGGTTTGAGCACGAAGTGGGTGTGGCTGAACAGCACCTCCGGGTGCGCCGCCATGAATGCCACCTGCAGCTCGAGCTTGTCGCGCGCCCACAGATCGTCGGCCGCACAGAAGGCGATCAGCGCTTCGCTCGATGCGTTGACGGCGGTGTTGAACTCGTCGGCGCTGCCACGACCCTGCTGACGCACGATCCGCGCACCGAATCGCTCGGCGATCGCCACCGAGGCGTCGGTCGAGCCGCCGTCAACCACGAGGAGTTCGTCGGGTGCCCGGGTCTGCTCGACGATCGAGGTGAGGGCCTCAGCCAAGAAAACGCGAGCCGTCCAGCACCGGCACGCGCGCGCTGACGCCCTCGGCCGCCGTCCCGTCATGGTCGCACGAGCCGGTTGTTCGCCGAGAAATCCCG
>CAVVET010000036.1:0-134101 GCA_963747215.1 uncultured Acidimicrobiales bacterium | reverse complement strand
TCTTCGTCCTGGTGACCGGGTTGTCGACGACCACGACCGCGGGCTGACAGACGGCGGGGTCAGGCGCTCGGCTCAGGGACCGATGCGTTCGAGCGGGCTCCACGACAGCAGCAGGCGCTTCTCGCCGAACTCGCTGAACCGCACGATCGCCTCGGCCTTGTCGCCCGTGCCCTCGATGCCGAGGATCACGCCCTCGCCGAACTTGACATGGCGCACGTCGTCGCCGATCCGCAGCCCGAGACGTTCCGCTCCGGTGGAGGCGGGACGCTGCCCGGCGCGCATCGCTTGGTCGACGATGCGATCGCGTCCCGCTTCGCTGCTCGGCACGAAGCCCTCGCGGCGCCCTCCCCCGTCGGATCGGTAGCTCGAGCGCAGGGAGGCGCGCCCGGGCGTGCGGCCGCCGGGGTCGACAACCGACACGAGCTCGCTCGGGATCTCGTCCAGAAAGCGGCTCGGCGGGTTGTACTGCGTCGCGCCCCACAACATGCGGCTCCACGCGTGGCTCACGAACAGGCGCTCGCGGGCCCTCGTGATGCCGACGTACGCGAGGCGACGCTCCTCCTCGAGCTCGTCGGGATCGGTGAGCGAGCGGATGTGGGGGAACACGCCGTCTTCGCATCCGATGAGGAAGACGAGCGGGAACTCGAGACCCTTCGCCGAGTGCAGCGTCATGAGGACGACCGCACCGCTGTCGCCGTCGAGCTCGTCGGTGTCGGAGACGAGGGCGATCTGCTCGAGGAAGTCGTCGACCGCTGTCATCTCACGCGCGGAGCCGACGAGCTCCGCGAGGTTCTCGAGCCGGCCTTCCGACTCGACCGAATGCTCGGCGCGCAGCTCCGCGAGGTATCCCGAGCCTTCGAGCAGGCGTTCGAGCACCGCACCCGGGCCTTCGTCGAGCATGCTTCGGCCCTTGTCGAGCACCGCGAGAAAGCCTGCGATGCCGCGCTGCGCGGCGGTGGACACGCCGGCGTCGGCCGCCCGTCGCAGCGCGTCGTGGAACGAGATGCCCTGGCCCTTCGCCCACGCGTCGACACGCCCGACCGTCGTGTCACCCACGCCCCGCTTGGGAACGTTGAGCACCCGCTTGACACTGACCTCGTCGGCGGGGTTCGCGACGGCACGCAGGTAGGCGATCGCGTCCTTGATCTCCCGCCGGTCGTAGAACCGGGTGCCGCCGAGCACCTTGTAGGGGATGCCGACGCGCATGAGGTGCTCCTCGAGCACGCGGCTCTGCGCGTTCGTGCGGTAGAAGACCGCCACGTCGCCCCAGCGGCGGTGGTCTTCGTCGTGCAGCAACGCGATCTGATGGGCGACCCACTGCGCCTCGTCACCCTCGTCGTCGGCGTGATAGCGCACGATCGGATCACCGAGGCCCTGGTCGGTCCACAGGTTCTTCGGCTTGCGCCCCATGTTGTTCGCGATCACCGTGTTCGCCGCGTCGAGGATCGTCTGCGTCGACCGGTAGTTCTGCTCGAGCGTGATCACCGTGACGTCGGGAAACGCCTGCTCGAACTCCAGGATGTTGCGAATGTCCGCAGCGCGGAAGCGGTAGATCGACTGGTCGCTGTCGCCCACGACGCAGACGTTGTGGTGCGCCTTGCCGAGCATCAGCACGATCTCGTTCTGCGCGCGGTTCGTGTCCTGGTACTCGTCGACGAGCACGTGCTCGAAGCGCTCCTGGTAGTGCGCGAGCACGTCGGGATGCTCCCGGAACAGCTGCACCGTCAAGGTGAGGATGTCGTCGAAGTCGAGCGCCCCGGCTCGTTGCAGGCGGACCTGGTACTCGCGATACACGTCCGCGATGCGCCGTTCGAAGATCGTCGACGCCTTGGCCGCGTACTCCTCCGGCCCGATCAGCTCGTTCTTCGCGGCGCTGATCGTGGCGTGCACGCTGCGAGCGGGGAACCGCTTCGGGTCGACGTTGAGGTCACGCAACACGTACCCGGTGAGCCGCGTCGCGTCGGCCTCGTCGTAGATCGTGAACGAGGTGGGGTAGCCCAGAGCGCCGATGTCTCGGCGCAGGATCCGCACACAGGCCGAGTGGAACGTCGAGACCCACATCTTCTTGGCGACCGGCCCGACAAGCGCCTCGACCCGGTTGCGCATCTCGTCGGCGGCCTTGTTCGTGAACGTGATGGCCAGGATGCGGAACGGGCTGACGCCCTCCTGATCGATCAGGTGCGCGATGCGGTGCGTGAGCACCGCGGGTCTTGCCCGAACCGGCTCCGGCGACGATCAGCAGCGGCCCCTGCGCGTGCACTACCGCGTCGAGCTGCTCCGGATTGAGATCGGGCGCATCCCCGTCGGCACGAGGCGAAGCAGCGGGCATGGCCCTCCCATCCTACGGGTGGGGTGGGAGCTCTCCGAGGGCCCCAAACGCCCTTCGGTGCAAGGATGCGCGGCCATGGAGATGCACATGGCCACAGTGTGGGAAGCGGTCGCCGACACGGTGCCCGACGCGACCGCGTTGGTCCACGGCACGAACCGGCGCACATGGGCGGAGTACGACCGGCGAGCGGCCGGTCTTGCTGGCGCCCTCACCGACGCGGGCCTCGGCCCCGACTCGAAGGTCGGCCTGTACCTCTACAACTCGAACGAGTACCTCGAGGCGCAACACGGCGCCTTCAAGCATGCGCGGCGTCCCGGTGAACGTGAACTACCGCTACCTCGACGACGAGCTCTGGTACCTGCTCGACAACGCTGACGCCGAAGCCCTCTTCTTCCACTCGTCGCTCGCCGACCGAGTGGATCGCGTCAAGGCTCGCCTCCCGAAGCTCAAGCTGCTCGTCGAGGTCGACGACGGCGGCGCCCACCTCGACGGCGCCGAGAAATACGAGGACCTCACCGCGCACGACCCGATGCCCCGCATCGAGCGCCGTGAGGACGACATCTACATGCTGTTCACCGGCGGCACGACCGGCATGCCGAAGGGCGTGATGTACGCACAGGGCGGCTTCACGTCGAACTTCGTCACCCTCGGCTACGCGGCCACGGGCTTCCCCGTCCCCACGGACGCCGCGCAGATCCCCGAGATCGTGAAGTCGCTCCACGAGGGCGGTGGGGCGCCTGTCAGCATCCCCGGGTGTCCGCTCATGCACGGCACCGGGATGTGGCTCGGCTCGATGATCCCCCTCCTGGCCGGTGGCACGGTTGTCACCCTGACCAGCCGCTCACTCGACGCCGACGAGCTGTGGCGAGCCGCGGTCGACGAGGGAGCGACGATGATCGTGATCGTCGGCGACGCGTTCGCGAAGCCGATGATCCGCGCGCTCGACGCCGCGATCGGTGCGGGCCAGCCGTACGACCTGAGCACCGTGCGCATGATCATCTCGTCGGGTGTCATGTGGACCGCGGAGGTGAAAGAGGCGCTCCTCGACCGCGCCGAGCACCTCATGCTGATCGACGCGATGGGATCGACCGAGGGCGGCATGGGCAACCAGGTCACGATGCGCGGCCTTCCCGTGCAGACCGCGAAGTTCACGGCGCAGCCCGAGACGAAGCTGTTCAGTGAGGACGGTCGGCGCATCGAGCCGGGCTCCGGCGAGATGGGGATGGTGGCCGCCGGTGGCAACGTCCCGCTCGGTTACTACAAGGACCCCGAGAAGTCGGCCCGCACGTTCAAGGTCATCGACGGCGTGCGCTACTCGTTCCCGGGCGACTGGGGATACATCGAGGCGGACGGCACGCTCACTCTCCTCGGGCGTGGAAGCCAGTGCATCAACACCGGCGGCGAGAAGGTCTATCCCGAGGAAGTCGAAGAGGCGGTCAAGCTGCATCCCGCGATCGAGGACTGCCTCGTGGTCGGCGTGCCCGACGAGAAGTTCGGGGAGCGCATCGTCGCGGTGGCCGCGCTGGTGCAGGGCGGCGCCGCCGACGAGAGCGACGTGATCGCCGACCGCCAAGGGGAAGATCGCGGCGTACAAGGCGCCGAAGCAGGTCATCATCGTCGAGCGCGTGCCCCGGGCCCCGAACGGCAAAGCCGACTACAAGACCGCGAAGCAACTCGCCGTCGACGCCACCGCCTGAACCGAGGGGTCAGGTGAGGCGGTCTTTGAAGAACGTGAGGACTTGGTGCAGCGCGTCGTGCGTCGGGTGGCCGGGTTCGTCGACAAGATGCTCGGTCAGCACGGAGTGGGCGTTCTTCGGGATGCCGTGGGGGTTGCCCTCCGAGGAGTCGATCTCGACCCCGATGAACCGGTCGCCGAGCTCGCGACGCAGCGTCTCGAAGCGCTCCTTCGGCACGAACTTGTCGCCGGTGAACCGCAGGCCGAGCACGTCGCATCCGGCGGCGGCACGCACCTTGACCGCGGCAAGGTCCGCCGGCGACAGGCCGATCGCAGGGCGGCGCGACTTCGACACCGCGATCGGCAGCGAGGGCTGACTCAACACCGGCGCAACGGTCGTGTCGTCGATCATCATCGCCAGCGCGAAGCCGCCGGTGAAGCACATCCCGACGGCTCCGACACCCGGCCCGCCGCACTCCTCGTGGACCTGTTTGGCCAGTGCGCGCAGCCACAGCGTCACCGGCGCGGTCCTGTCGGTCGCGAGTGCCGCGAACTCCTTCGCCACACACGCGGGGATCATCGACTTCAACCCGTACCGGAGCGACGGCTCACGCCCGGGCTCCCCGAACATCGACGGCAGCACCGCGGTGTACCCCTCGTCGGCCAACCGGCGCGCGAACGCGGCGACCTTCGGGCTGATGCCGGGCATCTCGGTCATCACGATGATCCCCGGACCGGATCCGATGCGGAACAGCGGATAGGTGTGCCCCTCCGCGGTGAACACGAGACGATCGAAGCCTTCGAACGGGTCGGCCATGGCCGGCGACGATATCCGCCTCGCCCGCCCACCGTCCGAGTCGAACCATTGCCCTCGGTAGGCTGGCTCCGATGGCGAACGGCCCGGTCGAGGAGATCTCGCTCAACCCGGTCTCCTACGTCGTGCTCGGCTTTGCCGATCAGTGGGCGGCCGAGCTCACCTCGTACGACCTCAAGCAGATGGTCGCGGGGTCAGTCGGCTACTTCTGGTCGTTCCCGCACAGCCAGCTGTACGCCGAGCCGGCCCGTCTCGCTACCGCGGGCTACCTCGACGAGGAGGTCGAGACCGGCGGCCGACGGCGCCGGCTCTATCGGATCACCCCTCGAGGCCGCCGGGCACTGCAGACCTGGCTGGCCGAACCGGCGGGGGACGCCACCGAGGTACGCGACCTCGGCCTGCTGAAGCTGTTCTTCGCCTCGGCGGGGTCACCGGACAACGTCACGCAGCTGGCCGAGGAGCAACGCGCGGTCCACGAGCTGAACCTGACGGGGTACGACGCGCTGCACGAGTCGATCTGCGGCACCGCGGGGGAGTGGGAGCTGGCCACCCTCGACCTGGGCCGCCGGTTCGAGCAGATGGCGATCGACTTCTGGGCCGACGTCGCCCGCCAAGCTCAGGGAAAGCGTCTCAGGGGCGAGCGGCTCCGATGAGGCCGCGCCGGTAGATCGTCGCCACCTCGACGACCGAGCCCGAGTGCGGCGAGTGGATCATCTGCCCGCCGCCGATGTAGAGCCCGACGTGGTTCACGCTCCGGCCGCCGAAGAACACGAGATCCCCGGGTTGGAGCGCATCGAGTGAGACGTGCGGCAGCGACGCGTACTGCGCCCGGGACGAGTGCGGAAGCGACCGTCCTGCACGCGCCCATGCCCACGAGGTGAGACCCGAACAGTCGAAGCCGGAGCCGGGCGTCGAGCCCGCCCATCGATAGGGCACACCGAGCTGGCTGCGCGCCGCGGAGATCGCTCCTCCCGCACCGGCTGACGGCGCGGGCACCGAACGTCCGGCCGTCGACGACGCGGCGACGCGTCCCGATCGGCTCTGCTGCTGGCGAGCCCGGGCGAGGCGAGCGGCCTCGGCGGCGCGCCGAGCCTGCTCCTGGCGCACCAGCGTGGCGAGTTCACCGCGGACCTTCGCGAGGGCCGACTGCTGGGCGGCCACCGCGCTCTCCGCGGCTTCCTTCCGACGGTTCACCTCGGCCTGGAGGGCATCCTGCGCGTCGCGCTGGGCCGTGAGATCGGCCTTGGCGACGGCGGCGTCCTCACTCGCCGATCGGAACGTGTCCGCCATCGAGCGGTCCTTGCCGATCGCGATGTCCGCGTACCCGAGGCGGGCGCCCGAGTCCTCCGGCTGGCTGCCGAGGATCACGAGCAGGTCGCTCGACTGGTCCACGTTCACGTAGGCGTTCACGGCGTAGGTCCGCATGCGGGTGCGGGTCTGGCCGAGCGCGGCCTCGGCGGCATCCATGTCGGCCTGGGCTTGCGCCACCCGGTCCTCGAGCAGCCGCAGCTCGTACACCGCCTCGACGTAGTCCTCGGAGAGGGTGTCGACGTTCTCCTCGAGGTCGTCGAGGTGTGCAGCCATGCGCTCGGCCTGCCGGCGCATGTCGCTGATGCGGTCTGCGGAAGCCGGGTTGGCGAGCACGACGGGGATCAGCATCGCGATCACAACCGTCGCCACGGCCGCACGAAGTGCCCGCCTCCGCATGCGAGGGTGGGCCTGGTCGACGACCGGGCTCATGGGGTGCAGACCCTAGCAGAGGGGTCTCGCCACATTACGGTCGCGTTGCGATCAGCTCCTGCTCGGAGAGAACGGGCAGGTCACGCATGTGAAACAGGGGGGAGAAGACCACCCACAGGCAGGCCGCCCACGTGCCGAGCGCACCGATGAGCAGGGTCGGCCGTATGCCGATCCACGAACCCATGATCCCGCCGAACAGCGCGCCGAGCGGCATCGTCCCCCACACCACGAACCGCACGGACGCGTTCATCCGGCCAAGGAGCGCGGGCGGGCAGATGCTCTGGCGGTAGGACACCTGGGCGGTGTTGTAGACGACGCTGCCGACGCTGGTGGCGAAGATGCTGACGGCGACGAGCGTGAGTCCCCAGTCGGGGAACGCGATCACGGTCAGGAGAAGGAACGGTCCCGCCACGGCCTGGCTCAACCAGATGATGCGGGCGGTGCCGACGGCCTGGCCGATGCGCCCGGCCAGCAGCCCCCCGATGAGCCCGCCCAAGCTCCCGACGCTGAAGACGAGGCCGATGACCCAGGACGGAGCATCGAGCGTCCGCACGAGGAACACGGTCATCACGGCGAACATCGCAGTGTTGAAGAAGTTGCTCGTCGCCGTGCACCCGACGACCTTGCGCAGGATCGGATGGCCGAACACGAACGCGAGCCCCTCGCGGATCTCGGCCATCAACCGGCGATCCGCCGAACGAAGAGGCGGCGCCGGCTCGGGCCGGCGGATGGCGATGCGTGAGGATCGCCGACACGAGGAAGCTGAGCGCGTCGACGACGACCGCTGCCGCGGCACCGATCGTGCCGACGAGCGCGCCGCCGAAGCTCGGCCCGGCGACCTGCCCGAACGACTGGCTCGCGCCGATCTTGCCGTTGGCGTCGACCAGGTGCTCGGGCTCGACGAGCACTGGGACGTAGCTCTGATAGGCGACGTCGAAGAACACGGTGAGGACACCGGCAATGCAGCGCGACGACGAAGAGCTGCGGCAGCGCGAGCACATCGAACGCGTCGGCAAGGGGGATCGATCCGAGCACGACCATCCGTCCGATGTCGCTCCAGATGAGCACCGGGCGCCGCCGCCACCGATCGACCCATGCGCCGGCCGGAAGGGAGACGACGAGGAACGCGGCGTGCGTGCACGCCGCCAATGCGCCGGCCTCGAACGTCGTCGCATCGAGGGTGATGACCGCGAGGAGCGGGATCGCCAGGGCGGTGACGGCGCTGCCGACTTCGCTGACCGTGAGCCCCGACCACAGCAGGACGAAGTCTCGGTTCCGGAGCACCGACCCTTCGTTGCGGACGGCCACCGGGATAGGGTGGTCGAAGTGATTGAGAGATGTCAATGAGTCCTCCGCCACAGCGGACCCGTCGACCGGTCGAGAACCCCGCACGGAGGCCCGCGACGCCGCAAGAGGCCAAGGCCCTCGCGCACCCCGACCGTCTGCGCATCATCCGCCTCACCTACGACACCGCGCTCACGAACAAGGAGCTCGCCGAGCGAATGGGGCGGAACCCGGGCACCACGCTGTATCACCTGCGCACGCTCGTCTCGACCGGCTTCGTCGCCGCCGAGCCGCCCCGAAAGGGCAACCGTGGCGCGTCGGAGGTGCCCTACCGCTCGACGGGGAAGTCTTGGACGCTCGATGTCGGTGAGCCCACCGACGACCTCACCACCGCCCTCGTCGAAGCGTTCCGGGCGGAGATCCTCGAGTCACCGCCGGACACGCGGCGCACGAGTCGCCTCGCCCTGCGTCTCACACCCACGCAACGGACGGAGCTCGAACGGCGGCTCGAGGCGCTCGTCGAGGAGGCCGCTTCGTGGAAGCCCGCACCCGACGGTGAGCCGTGGGCGCTCTTCGTCGCGCTGCACGCACGCCCGTCCGCGCGTTACGGAGCGTGCGCGACGAGCGCGTCGCGACGCGCGCCTCGCCGAGCAGCGCGAGGAGCCGGCTCTCGCATCGTCCGTACTTCTTGCGGTAGCCACCCTTGCGATACGCGGTCGGGAAGATGTCCTCGACCGGCACCCCCGAGGCGACGAACGTGAGCCCGGCGTCGTACATCTCGTCGACGAGGTGGACGAACAGCAGCGCGCTCCCCTGGTTGTCGAGTGGAGCGAGCCCGCGCAGCACGACCGCGTCGAGGCCCTCGAGCATCGCGGCCGCCTGCACCGGAGGAACCACCCGCAGATGGGCGATCAGGTCAGCGAACGAGATCGTCGCTCACCGCTCCGTCGCTCTGCGCCAATGCGCGCACGATGCCGTCGAGCTCAGCGTCGCTGAACGGCTCGGCTTCCACGCGGGCCTTGGCCCGGTAGTCGGGACCGTCGATTCGCACGACCTCGAAGTGCGATGCGATCGCGGCGATCTCACGCGTGAAGTCGTCCGCGGCGAAGCGACCTTCGCCGAGCCGGTCGGGCAGCGCATTCGACGTCGCGACGACACGCGTCCCGCGCCGATCACGGCGCGAAGGAACGTGACCGTCATCAAGGTCTGCGCGATGTCGTCGAGCTCGAACTCGTCGATGCAGAGCAGCCGATGGGCGGCGAACGCGTTGATCGCCTGCTCCATCCCGAGAAACCCGATCAGCCCCGCGAGCTCGGCGAACGTGAGATACGCCTTCGGCGCGGGCGCTTCGTGCCACGCCGCCGCGAGCAGGTGCGTCTTGCCGACGCCGTAGCCGCCGTCGAGGTACCGCAGCGGACGCGCCCGATCGTCCGTCGTCGCGTGCGGCGCGGCCCCACCTCGACGCCTTGGCGGGCGCGGCGATCGCGGCGGTGAACTTTTCCATCTCGGCGCGCGCCGCGGCTTGCGACGGATGCTCGGGGTCAGGGATGTAGGTGCCGAACCGCGCCAGCGTGAAGCGGCGAGGGGGGACGAGACGATGCAGCAGATCGACGCCGGTGAGATGGGGACGACGGTCGACCAGCCGGAGCGGTCCGCTCACTCCCACTCGATCGTGCCGGGCGGCTTCGACGTGACGTCGTAGGCGACCCGGTTCACGCCGGGCACCTCGTTGATGATGCGACTCGACAGTCGCTCGAGGAGTTCGTACGGGAGGCGCGCCCAATCCGCGGTCATCGCGTCGTCGCTCGTGACGGCACGGATGATGATCGGATGCGCGTACGTGCGCTCGTCGCCCATCACGCCGACGGTGCGGATGTCGGCGAGCACGGCGAACGCCTGCCACAGCTCGCGCTCGAGCCCCGCGCGCCGCACCTCTTCGCGCACGATGGCGTCCGCTTGCTGCAGCGTCTCGACCTTCTCGCGTGTCACTTCGCCGATGATGCGCACGCCGAGGCCAGGGCCCGGGAATGGCTGCCGCCACACGATCTCCTCGGGCAAGCCGAGCTGCTCACCGACGTGGCGCACCTCGTCCTTGAACAGGCTGCGGAGCGGCTCGACGAGCTCGAAGTCCATGTCGTCGGGAAGGCCACCGACGTTGTGGTGGCTCTTGATGCGCGCCGCGTCCTTCGTGCCCGACTCGATGACATCGGGGTAGAGCGTTCCCTGCACGAGGAACCGCGCGTCGGAGAGCCCACCAGCCGCTTCCTCGAACACGCGGATGAAGAGCTCTCCGATCGTCTTGCGTTTGTCCTCCGGGTCGGTGACGCCGGCGAGGCGCTCGAAGAACCGATCGGCCGCCTTCACGTGCACGAGCTCGATGCCCTGGTGGCGGTGGAAGGTGTCGACGACCTGCTCGCTCTCGCCTGCCCGCATGAGCCCGGTGTCGACATAGACGCAGGTGAGCTGGGGGCCCACTGCCTTGTGCACGATCGCCGCTGCGAC
Source organism: uncultured Acidimicrobiales bacterium (assembly GCA_963747215.1). Taxonomy (GTDB): domain Bacteria; phylum Actinomycetota; class Acidimicrobiia; order Acidimicrobiales; family DATKAS01; genus DATKAS01. Next base: position 123,757 of record CAVVET010000036.1, on the reverse strand, counting down.
TGACGAGTCGACGCCCCCCGAAAGACCGCAGATCACCCTCTCGCTGCCGACTTGCGCGCGAATCGCGTCGACCGACGTCTCGATGATCGATGCCATCGTCCACGTCGGCCGGCACTCGCACACCGCGAACAGGAACTGCTTCAGCATCTCTTGCCCGCGCGGCGTGTGTGCGACCTCGGGATGGAACTGCACGCCGTAGATACGCCGGCCCTCGTGCTCGAGCACCGCGGCCGGCGTGTCGGGCGTACGCGCGGGTACGTGGAAGCCGTCGGGCGCGCGGGTGATGGTGTCGAAGTGCGACATCCACACGGGCTCCTCGCTCGGCGGCCCTTCACCGAGGATCACAGACGCTGCGAACGTCTCGAGTGCCGTGCGGCCGTACTCACCGCGCCCGGTGCGGGCGACCTCGCCGCCGAGCTGCAGCGCGATGAGCTGGGCGCCGTAACAGATGCCGAACACGGGCACACCGAGCTCGTACACGCCGGCGTCGATCAACGGAGCGCCGTCCACGTGCACCGAGGCCGGGCCGCCCGAGAAGATGAGCCCCGCGGGGCGGCGCGCCGCGACCTCCGCGGCCGTGATCGTGTGCGGCACGATCTCGGAGTAGACGTGCGCCTCGCGCACGCGGCGGGCGATGAGCTGCGCGTACTCGCGCGCCGAAGTCGACGACGAGGATCGTGTCGAACGGCTCGGGCGCCGACATCGGCGTGCTACGAGCCCATGCCGATGCCCTGCGACTTCTGCAGCGACTTGCCTTCGGTCTGCAGAGCCGGGGCGACCATGACCTCAGCCTTCTGGAATTCCTTCACGGTCTCGTAGCCGCAGGTGGCCATCGACGTGCGCAACGCGCCGAAGAGGTTCATCCGCCCGTCGTTCTCGTGAGCCGGCCCGACGAGGATCTCCTGCAGCGTGCCCCGCACTGAGGTCTTGACCCGTGCGCCGCGCGGCAACGTGGGATGGAACGTCGCCATGCCCCAGTGGTAGCCCTTGCCCGGCGCCTCGGCCGCGGCGGCGAGCGGTGAACCGATCATCACCGCGTCGGCTCCGCACACGATGGCCTTCGCGATGTCGCCGCCGGTCGCCATGCCTCCGTCCGCGATGACCTGCACGTAGACACCGGTCTCGTCGAGGTGCCGCATGCGGGCAGCCCGCGCGTCCGCGATCGCAGTCGCCTGCGGCACGCCGATGCCGAGCACGCCGCGGGTCGTGCACGCATGACCAGGCCCGACGCCCACCAGGATGCCGGCGGCGCCGGTACGCATGAGGTGCAACGCGGCTTGGTACGACGCGCATCCGCCGACGATCACGGGGATGTCGAGCTCGCGCACGAAGCGCTTGAGGTTCAGCGGCTCGACGGTCTTCGAGACGTGCTCGGCGGACACGACCGTGCCTTGGATCACGAGCAGGTCGAGCTCGGCCTCGAGGATCGCCTCGGTCAGCTTCGCGGTGCGCTGCGGCGTGACGCTCGCACAGGACACCACCCCCGCCTGGCGGATCTGCTTGATGCGCGCCGACACCAGCTCGGGCTTGATCGGCGCGCTGTAGATGTCTTGCATCCGCAGCGTCGCCTTCTCGGTGGAGAGCTCGGCGATCTCGGCGAACAGCGGCTCGGGGTCGTCGTACCGGGTCCAGAGGCCCTCGAGGTTGAGCACGCCGACGCCGCCCAGCCGACCGATCTCGATCGCCGTTGCCGGCGAGATGACGCCATCCATCGCCGCGCCCATGAGCGGCAGATCGAAGCGGAACGCGTCGATCTCCCACGAGATGTCGACATCCTCGGGGTCGCGCGTGCGCCGGCTCGGGACGATCGCGATGTCGTCGAACCCGTACGCGCGCCGACCGGACTTCCCCAGGCCGATCTCCACCTCAGCCACGCTGCCTCCTCGTGCCGATTGGGGGAAGAGGTGAGCGTACCGCCCGCCCGCGCCGGGTCGAGGAACCCGCCCGCGCCGGTGTTGCGCGTCGCAACAGCGGTCAGCGCGCGAGTTGCGGAGGGCTACTTCTTGCGGCTGAGGCCCTTCAGGATCTGCTTGGCGACCTGCTGGTTCATCTCCCACATGGCCGCCGCCTGGGCGTCGCTCACCTGCTTCAGCACACCCCCGCCGGTGACGTTCGAGAGCGCGCTGAGCGACTGCAACATCGCGTCGCGAGTGGCATCGGTTGCCTTGAATCCCATGCCGGTGAGTGCCTTTGCGATCTCGCTCTGCGCAACCGGCTCGGGGGCCGCGGCGGCGATGATCCGGAGCGCCTCCTTGGTGAGGTCGGCACCAGCGATCACCGCATCGCCCGGACTCAGACGCTCCTCCCCCGCCTGCGACGCAAGCCACTTCTTCACCTGGCTCACGAGCTCTTGGTGCGTCTCGCCTTCGAAGGAGAGCGTTGCCATGCGCGAACCCTACGCGCGACTCGACCCGGCGTCCTGAGGGAAGGCCGACGCCGGGCGAACGGGGTTGCTGTTCCGAGAAGCGGCCCCCCGCTCCTCGGTCGGGTGCGGAGCCATCGTCTCCAGTCTCAGCGGGGGATGCATGCGGCGCAGCCGACTCGAAGCCGGTCAGGTGTGGCGACACGTCCGTGCGTGAGTGGTGACCGATGGACGGGGCTACGACACGCGACCTTCCTGGCGGTCGAGCCCTCCTCCACGCGTACTCAGTCCGGCGGTCCATCCTCCGCTTCGGGGGTGGATGAAGGCATGCTCAACCTCCCGTGTGATCGACGGGATCGGATCTCCCCATCGCGGGGAGTACTCCGATGGTGCGCCCACCGGTCGGGCGAATCAACCCCTTGACACGAGCCGATCGCCGCAGAACGAGGCGAGCCCGGAGACCAGCGGACCGGGAGCCTCCCAGGGCACGAAGTGCCCGCAATCGCGGAGGAGAAACGGCCCCACGTGGTTCGGGAACACGACCGCGGCCATCTTGTCGAAGTCGGGATAGAGCACGTGGTCGGAGGGACCGAAGAGGATGAGGCAGCGCATGGGATTCGGTCCGAGCATCGCGGGCTCGCTGCGAGCGTGACCTGAGAACGTGCTCTCGTAGCCACCGAAGCTGGCGCGGCAGCTTGGCACCGTCGGCGAACGGCTCGGTGTGGAAGTCGACGACGGAGCTGGCGCCGAGCCGCCCCCTGTCGCCACGTACGGTGAACGCTCCGGGATGCGCCCAGAAGCGCGACGTGTAGAACGTCGCGATGTATCGGCGCCGCTTGTCGGGCGTGTCGAGCTCCGCGGCGAGACCGTCAGGGTCGGTGGCCTGCCGGACGAAGTAGTCGCTCGCTTCGGCGGCCGGCCGCGTGCTCATCCCCGCCATGCGTCTCCTTGTCGAACGGGAGCGGCGAGTTGAAGAGCACGAGGCGCTCCGCCCACTCCGGGAAGCGCAGCGCGAGGTCCTGCACGACAGGCCCGCCGAGATCACCGCCGCAGAGCACGACCCGATCGAGGCCGAGGTGATCGTGGACCAGCGCGTGAAGGTCGCGACTGTGTGCCGGCACGTCGTGGAAGCCCGGGGCGACGTCGCTGTCGCCGAACCCCCGAAGGTCGGGGACGATGACGTCGAACCCTGCTTCGGCGAGCGGCGCGATGACCTTCCAGTAGATGCGCTTGGTCTCCGGCCAGCCGTGGACGAGCAACAGCGGAACGCCGCCCATGCCCTCGCGTACGTAGGCCTGCCGGAAGCCCCGCGGTGACCCGTGATGGATCGCGAACCGGCGCGGGTCGATGTCAGCCGGGTCGTTCTCTCCGCCGTGGTCTTGCACGCGCCAACCGTACGCTCAGCGAGAGGAGGTTGCCCGCAGCGTGTAACGGATCGACGGCTGGGTGACGCCGCGCTGGGCGCAGCTGCTCTCGCCGTCGGGCGCGAACCCGCAGCGTTCGAGCACGCGCACAGAGGCGTCGTTTCCGTGCAGCACGTCGGCGTACACCTCGTCGACGCCGAGCGCCGCGAACGCCCAGCCGTGACGCCGCGTCCACTGCAGCCGTAGCGACGCCACGACCTCGAGCTTCGACAGCGACCCAATAGCCGACCGACGCGCGGGCTGTGTCGCCGGCGGTGTCGCGCTCGATGTCGCGTAGCGAGACTGCACCGAGCAGCTCGCCCTGGTCGGTGGAGACGATCGCGAAGAGCGCGGCGGTGCCACGGTCGCGCAGCGTCGTGGAGAACTGCAGACAGAGCAACCGCGTCCGGACGCCCGGAACGGCGAGGGCAGGTTCGTCCATCGTTGGATCTCGAGGTCCTGACAGGCGTCGTACACGAACGAGATGTCCGCGGGCTCCCACGGCCGCAACGTCACCGACCCGGCCGGCACCTCGTCGAAGTCGATGGGGTCGGACTCCGCCCACTCGCTCACGAGAGCCCCAGCGCCAGCATCAGCAGGTTGCGGGTCATCGTGCCGGTCGCGCCCCACACGGTCTCTCCCCCGACCTCGAAGAAGCTCACGGCCCGGTCCATGTCACCCACGCCCCAGCGCTCCTCCCGGTACACGCCGTCGCCGAGGAGCTCCGCCGTCGAGATGTCGAAGATGCGGTCGACCTCGGCCGGGTTCGGCGTGAGCGCGGGCCGGCCGTCGATCACCCCGACGATGGGGACGATGAACGAGTTGCTCACGATCGTGCGGAGGTGGTTCAGCTCGCCGATGATCTCGACCGCATCAGGATCGAGTGCGGTCTCCTCGTTCGCCTCCCTCAGTGCGGCCGCGACCGAGTCCTCACCGGGATCGAGCCGGCCGCCGGGGAAGCTCACCTGCCCCGCATGACTGCGCAGGTTCGCGTTGCGCAACGTGAAGATGATCCGCAGCTCGCCGTCTTCCTCGAAGAGCGGCACCAACACCGCCGACGGCCGGTCGTCGGGCACGCCCGTGAGCACGGGTGCGGCGACATGAGTCGACAGCGCCGCCCGCGTGCGTGCCAAGTCGACCACTCGGTCGTTCGGGTCGAGCCCCGACCACGGCGCCGGCGATCCGGCGCGGAAGTCGGTGGGCCGTGGGATCGGGGCGGTCACCCCGCAGGCGCGGCCGCTTCGGCGCTGAGGTGCTCGAGGAGCGTGCGCAGCCCGTGGGTCTTGAAGCTGGCCATCGTTCGCCCCGGCGATTCGTCCCCGCGCTCCCACTGCATCCAGAACTCGAGGAGCTTCGCCGGGTCGGGCGGGGGACGATCGACCATGTCGCGAGCCTAACGGCCTCGCCGGACCGGCGCCTCTGGCGACAGAGCGCGAAAGCGCCCCGGGCCAAAGCCCGGGGCGCTCCACGTTCCGTTCGACGAAGGGGGCTTACATCATCCCCATTCCGCCCATGCCACCCATGCCGCCCATGCCACCCATGCCGCCGCCGGGCATGCCGCCGCCGTCCTTCTCGGGCTTGTCGGCGATGAGCACTTCGGTGGTGAGCAAGAGGCTCGCGATCGACGCCGCGTTCTGCAGCGCGGCACGCGTCACCTTTGCGGGATCGATGACGCCGGCCTTCACGAGATCCTCGTACTCACCCGTGGAGGCGTTGAAGCCGATCGAGCCGGTCTCGCGCTCGACGTGCTGCACCACGAGCGCGCCCTCGGCGCCGGCGTTGTCGGCGATGAGCCGAGTCGGAGCCTCGAGCGCCTTCCAGACCGCGCGCGGCACCCGTGGCGAGGTCACCGTCGAGCGTCTCGATGAGGCTCGCAACCGCGGTCCGCGCCCTGAGCAGGGCCACGCCGCCACCGGCGACGACACCCTCCTCGATGGCGGCCCGTGTGGCCGAGAGCGCATCCTCGATGCGGTGCTTCTTCTCCTTGAGCTCGACCTCGGTCGCCGCGCCGACCTTGACCACGGCGACGCCGCCGGAGAGCTTGGCCAAGCGCTCCTGCAGCTTCTCGCGATCCCAGTCGGAGTCGGTGTTCTCGATCTCGGCCTTGATCTGGTTGATGCGGCCCTTGACGTCCTCTTCGGCGCCAGCGCCCTCGACGATGGTCGTCTCGTCCTTGGTGATGATGACCTTGCGGGCCCGGCCGAGCAGATCGAGCGTCGTGTTCTCGAGCTTCAGGCCGACCTCTTCCGAGATGACCTGGCCACCCGTGAGCGTCGCCACGTCCTGCAGCATCGCCTTGCGACGATCGCCGAAGCCGGGGGCCTTCACGGCCGCTGACGAGAACGTGCCGCGGATCTTGTTCACGACGAGCGTCGCGAGCGCCTCACCCTCGATGTCCTCGGCGACGATGAGCAGGGGTCGAGTCGCCTGCATCACCTTCTCGAGCACGGGAAGGATGTTCTGCACGGTGCTCACCTTGCCGTTGACCAGCAGGATGAACGGATCCTCGAGCACGGCCTCTTGCCGGTCCGCGTCGGTGACGAAGTAGGGCGACAGGTAGCCCTTGTCGAACTGCATGCCCTCGACGAAGTCGAGCTCCATGCCGAACGTGTTCGACTCCTCGACAGTGACGACACCGTCCTTGCCGACCTTGTCGATCGCGTCCGCGATGACCTCGCCGATCGACGGGTCCGCGGCGGAGATGGCGGCAACTTGCGCGATCTCGGACTTGTCGTCGATCTCGCGCGACTGCTCCTTGATCGAGGCGACCGCCGCTTCGACGCCCTTCTCGATGCCCTTCTTGAGCACGAGCGGGCTGGCGCCAGCGGCGACGTTGCGGAGGCCCTCGTGCACGAGCGCCTGTGCCAGCACCGTGGCGGTGGTGGTGCCATCACCCGCGATGTCGTTGGTCTTGGTCGCGACTTCCTTGACGAGCTGCGCTCCCATGTTCTCGAACGGGTCCTCGAGCTCGACCTCGCGGGCGATCGAGACACCGTCGTTCGTGATGGTGGGGGCGCCGAACTTCTTGTCGAGGACGACGTTGCGCCCCTTCGGGCCGAGCGTGACCCTGACCGAGTTGGCCAGCTTGTTCACACCCGCCTCGAGCGCGCGACGCGCGTCCTCGTCGAACTTCAGGAGCTTGGCCATTGCAGTCCTACTTCGCCATCACGGCGAGGACGTCACGGCCGTTCAGGATCAGCAGGTCCTCGCCGTCGACGGTGATCTCGGTGCCGCCGTACTTCGAGTACACGACGGTGTCACCGACCTTCACGTCGAGCGGGATGATCTCGCCGGTCTGCTCGGAGCGACGGCCGGGGCCGACGGCGAGCACGGTGCCCTGCTGGGGCTTCTCCTTGGCGGTATCGGGGATCACGAGGCCCGAAGCGGTCTTCTCTTCGGCCTCGTTGGCCTTGACGACGATGCGGTCATCGAGGGGCTTGAGGTTCATGCGCCAGCCTCCATAGGGATGGTCGGGGTTCCGAGCGTTAGCACTCTCATTGGTCGAGTGCTAACGATAGGAGCCAACCTCCCAATGCGCAACCGGGGCTTAGGTTGGCGGGCGTGGCCACCCAGATCGTCTTCGAGACCCACGCCACCACGGAGGACAACGAGCGGGGCATCGCCACCGGCTGGCTGCCCGGGCGCCTGTCGGAGAGCGGCCGGGTCGAGGCCGAGGAGCTCGGCACCCGGCGGCGCGACGACGGCATCCACGCCGTCTTCACCTCGGATCTGGGCCGAGCGGTGGAGACGGCCGCAATCGCGTTCGGGGCCACCGACATCCCGATCCTGGCGGACTGGCGGCTGCGCGAATGCGACTACGGCGAGCGCAACGGCACACCGGTCTCCTGGTTCCGGGGTCATCGGTCCGACTATGTCGACGAGGCCTACCCGGGCGGCGAGAGCTGGAGCGAGGCTGCAGTGCGGGTCGGGCGCTTCCTCCAGGACGTGCCGCTGCGATGGGAGGGACAGCGGCTCGTGGTGATCGGCCACACGGCGACGCGCTGGGCGCTCGAACACCTCCTCGAGGGCAAGGCGCTGCACGACCTCGTCGACGAGGACTTCGAGTGGCGCGAAGGATGGGAGTACACGCTTTCGTGACAATCGACTACGCGTGGCGGGGCGGCTTCACGAACGAAGAGGTCAACCTCCTGCACGCGGAGGGCTTCGGCCATCGCGTCCTCGACGACGATTGGGTCGTCCAGGTCGAGCGGCACAGCCTGGGGTGGGTCACGGCGCGGCAAGCGGACGCGCTCGTCGGCTTCGTGAACGTCGCGTGGGACGGCGCCGTCCACACGTTCATCCTCGACACGCTCGTCGCGGCGTCACACGGGCGTCGAGGTGTCGGCACCGCCCTCGTGGCAACGGCCGTGAAAGGTGCCCGCGCCGCGGGGTGCGAGTGGCTGCACGTCGACTTCGACGACGAGCTGCGCGGCTTCTACTTCGACGCCTGCGGCTTCGCGCCGACAAACGCCGGCCTCATCGCCCTCTGACCGCGGGCTGGTTCTCTTGGCGCCAGCGGGTGCTATGGACCCGCTGGCGCCAAGAAATTCAGCTGGAGGCTGGGGTCGGCGCCTGTGTCGAGGGGGCTGGGCCCATCGGCGGCCAACCGCCACCACGCCGCGCTCGCGATCATCGCGGCGTTGTCGGTGCACATCGGCCGGCTCGGGAGGAACCCTTGCAACCCATCGGCCTCGCACACGTCGAGGAACTGCTCGCGCAGCAGCGAATTCGCCGCGACTCCTCCGCCGAGGCAGAGACCCTTCGCCCCGACCTGGGCCGCGGCCCGACGCGCCTTCGTCAGGAGCACGTCGACGACCGCCTGTTGGAACGACGCGGCGACGTCCGCTGTCGAGATGTCCGGATGCGCGCGCACGTACCGCACGACGGCCGTCTTCAGGCCGCTGAACGAGAAGTCGAACCCGTCGTCGAGCATGGCGCGGGGAAACGCGACCGCGGTCGGGTCGCCGCTCATCGCTTCACGATCGATCGCCGGTCCTCCCGGGTAGCCGAGCCCGAGGAACCGCGCGACCTTGTCGAAGGCCTCGCCCGCAGCGTCGTCGATGGTCTGGCCGAGCAGCCGATAACGCCCGTGATCCTGCATCTCGATGAGCATCGTGTGCCCGCCCGAGACGAGCAGCACCACGACGGGGAGCTCGAGACCTGGCTCCTCGAGGAGCGCGGCGTACAAGTGCGCCTCGAGATGGTTGACCGCGACGAACGGCACGTCCCACACCAACGCCAGCGCCTTCGCCGCGCTGACGCCGACGAGAAGCGACCCGATCAAGCCCGGCCCGACGGTCGCGGCGACCGCGTCGATGCGGCTGTCCTCGATGCCCGCCTCGACGATCGCCTGTGCGATGACCGGCGTGAGCATCTCGACGTGCGCACGTCCTGCGATCTCGGGCACGACGCCGCCGAAGCGAGCGTGGAGATCGACCTGGCTCGACACGACCGACGACAGCACGCTCGTGCCGCCCATGACGACGGAGGCCGCGGTCTCGTCGCAGCTCGTCTCGATGCCGAGGATGCAGGTCGCCGGGCCGACGTCGACCGCCCTCACTGCCACACCGTCACGTCCATACCGTCATGTCTGCCACACCGTCACGTCCACACCGTCACGTCCAAACCTCGGCGTCCACGAACGTGCGGCCGTTGACCTCGGCCTCGATGCCCTCCAGCCGGGTGACATAGGCCGGGGAGTCGATGTCGTGCGCCCACATGATGAGCCCGTCCTCGTCAGGATCGCGGTAGTAGAGCTTGCGCATCCCTGCGGGCGCGAAGCCGAACCGGCGGTAGAGCTCCTTCGCGCCGTCGTTGCTGGGCCGCACTTCGAGCGTGAGCGCCTTCGCCCCACGCACGACGGCGACGCGCGCCTGGGCGAGCAACAACCGCGTCGCGACCTTGTGACGTTGCCATTCGGGCGACACCGCGACGTTCGTGATGTGTGCTTCGTCGGGCGACAGCAACATCCCGGCGTATCCGACGAGGGTGCTGCCTACCTTGGCGGTGAGATAACAGCGCGTCGTGCGCTGGGCGATCTCGCGGATGAAGACGCTTTTGCTCCAGCCCCGCGGGTAGCACGCGCTGCTCGATCGGCATCACGTGTCGGACGTCGCGCCGCGCCATGAGCGCGATCGTGACGTCGAGGGGCTCAGAGGCATCTCGGGGCATCCGTGCCGCACTCATCGGCTGTCTCGCGTCTCCCAGTTGATCTCGGCGTCGGGCCGGCGGAGGTATACCGGCTGCAGGTCCCACGGGTTCACGAACTGCTCACGGAGAGCGTACGAGTGCGCGAGCTGCACGAGCGGCGCCGCCGACGGATGGGCCAGCCATTGCTCGACCAGCTCGACGCCCTTGAGGTCCTCGAAGACCGCCGCGTAGCGGCGGGCCCCGTCCCCGACGAGCAGCGTGTCCTCCCCCGACGCCTGGAGCTCGGAGGCCAGGTCGTCGGGCGTTCCGACCTGATGCGGGGACACGCGTTGCACGCCGCCAGGAACCGGCCGGTAGAACGCGTAGAACAGCTCACCGCGCCGGGCGTCTATGGCCGCCACGATCCGCCGGCTCGTGTGCCGCAAGGGCAGGGCAAGCAGATCGAGGCTGGGAACGCCGACCATCGGGACTCGCAGTGCGCTGGCTATCGCCTTCGCGGCGGCGATGCCGACCCGCAGGCCGGTGAACAGCCCCGGCCCGACGTCGACCGCGACGACGCCGATCTCGTCGAGCTCGATGCGCGCCTGCTTGGTGACGAATTGGATGGCGGGCACGAGCGTCTCAGCGTGCCGGCGATCGCGGGCCGATTCGAACAGCGCCAAGACTCCTTCGTGGCCGCCGATGGCACAGCCGACCTGATGCGTCGCGGTCTCGATTCCGAGGATCAGCATCAGCAGTCCAGCGCCCGGCGGAGCGCGGAGACGCGGCCCGTCCACGAGCCGCCGACGACGCGGAACGCGATGTCGCGCTCGTCGACCGCCGTGTCGTCAATGGCCGGGTCGTCGACATAGGAGAGGACGATCTCGAGGAAGTCCGATGGCAGGGCGGGCGACACGACGTCGCCCCACTCGATGAGCGTCACGCCCTCCTCGAACATCTCGGGGAGCCCGAGATCAGCCAGCTCGCTCAGCCGATCGAGGCGATACACGTCGACGTGGTGGATGACCGGAGTGGCGTCGTATCGATGGACGAGGGTGAACGTGGGACTGGTGACGGGCACGGTCACCCCGAGCCGGCGGGCGAACCCCTGCACGAACGCCGTCTTTCCGACCCCGAGCTCGCCGACGAGCAGGACGAGGTCGCCCGCTCGCGCGAGCGACGCGACCGCGCCCGCGACCGCTTGCGTGTCGCCGACCCCCTTGCTGCGCAGCGTGGCGAACGTCATGCCGCGAGCACGAGCTTGGCCCGCACGAAGTCCGCTCGCATCTGCGCGAGCGGTTCGGCGCCACCGCGCAACGCGGCAGCGGGATGGAGCGTCGGCACGAGCACCGCCGAACCGTACGGGTAGGTGCGCCCGCGCAGCTTCGTGATCCCCTCGTTCGTCTCGAGCAACAGCTGCGCCGCGAAGCGTCCGAGAGTGACGACGACCTTCGGCGAGATCAGCTCGAGCTGCTGGGCGAGCCACGGACGGCACGCGTCGATCTCGTCCGGTCGCGGATCGCGGTTTTCCGGCGGGCGGCATTTCACGACGTTCGCGATGTAGCACTCCGCACGCGTGATGCCGAGCTCCTCGACGAGCAGCCGGTCGAGCAGCTTCCCCGACCGACCCACGAACGGCAGGCCCTGCCGATCCTCCTCAGCACCCGGGCCCTCGCCGATGAACAGCAGGTCAGCATCGGCGCGACCCATCCCGAACACGACCTGAGTGCGGCCGAGCGCGAGCGGACATCGGGTGCACGTGGCGGCCTCATGGGCCACCGCGTCGAGGGTCAACACCGCGGACCAGGCTACCCAGGCGGTCGCTCGCGGCCTGCAGGGGCGACCGAGCGCACGGCTCGCTCGACCGCCCGGACCGCAAGGAACCGGACGTGGTCAACGAGCGCTTCGACTGGACCCGTCGCGGCGGCGACGAGTGCGTCACCGTCACCACGCGTGTGCGACGGGACGAGCGCACGGGCCAAGCCATCGTGGCCACCCTGGGCGACGAGCAAGCAACCCGTCTTGTCGAGCCTCGCGTTCGTGGCGATCAGTCCGATTGTGGTGCTCTCAGTGCTCGTACCGAACACAGTCTCTGGAGGCGGGGGCGGCCAGTCGAGCTCCACGCCGTCGTCGATGTCCCCGACCGCGTTGAGCGCCACGAGCGCGCTGACGATGAGTTCGCCGTCACGCACCGTCGCGCTACCGAGCCCACCCGGACGCGCCAGGTCGCGCCCGCGCCACTTCCCGATCGTGGCTCCGGTTCCCGCTCCGATGCGTCCGAGCTGCACCGCGCCGCCCCGCGCTTCGGCGCTCGCGCCGTATCCCTCGACCGGACCGGGCCGCACCGAGCCGTCGCCCTCGAGCAGGTCGAACAGTGCGAGCGTGACCACGATCGGGACGGGTCCGGCGCCGGTCGGGAAGCCGGAACCGTGCTCGGCGCACCATCTCATCGCGCCGTCGCCCGCGGCCAGACCGAACGCCGAGCCACCTGTGAGAACGACGGCGTCGAGGCGGTCGACCATGCGCTCCGGTGCGAGCAGGTCGAACTCGCGGCGTCGCGGGAGCGCCGCCGCGCACCTCTCCCGAGGCCGTCGTGCCCTCCGGCAGCAGGATCACCGTGCATCCCGTCCGCGCTTCCGGATGCGTCCAGTGGCCAACGCGCACGCCGGGTATGTCCGTGATCACGCCGCTGTCGATTCGGAGTAGCGCCGGGGAACGCGCTTGCTGATGCCGCACACGATCTCGTAGGAGATCGTGTTGGCCCATCCAGCGACTTCGTCAGCGGTGATGCGCTCGTCTCCTTGCTCGCCGATGAGCACGACCTCATCGTCGATCTGCACGTCGTCGTCGCACGCGACCATCAGCTGGTCCATCGTGACGACACCGACGATCGATCGGCGGCGTCCTCGGATGAGCACCTCACCTCCGGCGAGGCCGAGAGAACGGGGCATGCCGTCCGCGTAGCCGATCGGCACGGTCGCGATCACGGTGTCACGGTCGAAGCGGTGGCGTAACCCGTACGAGATGCGTTCTCCGGCATCGACCACCTTCACGAGCGAGACCGCCGACTGCAGCCGCATCGCGGGGCGCAGGCCGGGCTCGGGCACGAGCGACGCGACCGCGGGAGAGGGTGCGAGACCGTAGATCGCGATCCCGCACCGTACGAGATCCATCCGCGTGTCGGGATGGGCGATGGCGCCCGCTGAGTTCGCGAAGTGCGCGAACGGCACGTTCACGGACTCGGCTCCGATGTGGCGCACGACATCCTCCAGGCGCCGCTGCTGCTCCGCGGTGAACGGGTTGTCGATCTCGTCTTCGACGGCGCCGTGGCTCCAGACGCTCCCGAGCACCAGCTCCGGGCGGCCGTTGATCGCCAACGCGAGCGGGAGAGCGTCGTCGGGTGAGCAGCCGACTCGATGCATCCCTGTGTCGACCTTCAAATGGAGCGGCCAGATCGGCACGCCCGGAGCGCGGAGCACCGCGCGCAGTGCTTCCTGTATGCCGTCCCTCGTGTAGACGGTGGGCTCGAGGTCGTTCGCGAGCGCGATGTCCATCGCGTCGAGCGGAGGTTGGGAGAGCACGAGGATGCGGGCCGTGATCCCGTCGTCCCGGAGAGCGATCCCCTCCTCGACCAGCGCGACGGCGAGGCTTGTCGCGCCGCCCTCGAGCGCGGCGACGGCTGACTCCGTCGCGCCGTGGCCGTAGCCGTCGGCCTTCACCACGGCGCAGAGCGCGGCCGGAGACGACATGCGCCGGAGCAGAGCGACATTGTGGCGGATCGCGCCGAGATCGACGTCGGCGACGGTGGCACGCACGGTCCTCAGCGCTCGCCGCGCCCGCCCACCATGTACCGCAGGATGTCGCCACGAGCGATGATGCCGACAAGGCGTCGATCCGCATCGATCACCGGGAGCCGCGAAAGGTCCCTGTCGTGCATCAGCGTCGCGGCGTCCTCTACGACAGCATCCGCCTCGATCGTCACGGGTTCGTCCTCCATCACCTCGCCGACGGTCATGCCGACCTGCTTGTGGAGCTCCTCCTCGAACTCGCGCTGAGCCTTGGGCAGCGAGATCACCGTGCCGAGGATGGCGATCGCGGTCGGCGCGTGGAGCTGCGCGTCTTGGACGATGAGATCGCTGTCGGTCAGCATCCCCACCACCCGGTCGTCGCCGTCGACCACGGGCCCTCCGCTCACACCGGCATCCACGAGGCGCTGCATCGCGGCCGTGATGTTCTCTTCACGGGTGAAGCGCACGACGTCGGTCGTCATCACGTCACGAACGGCGGTCGGCATCGAAGCTCCTTGGCGACTGCAGCTGGTTGAGCACGGCGGGGATGAGGTCGGGCAGGTCACCGGCGACCAAGCCGTCCGGCCAGCCTAGGGTGCCCGCGCGACCGTGGACGAAGGCGCCGGCCGCGGCGGCTCGTGCGGGTGGGACCCCGCGAGCGAGGAACGCTCCGATCGCCCCCGCCAGAACGTCGCCAGTGCCAGCCGTTGCGAGCCGCGCGTCGCCTTGATTCGTGACGAGCACATGACCATCGACGTCGGCCACGACCGTCGTCGACCCCTTCAGCAACACCACCGCGCCGGTGTCCGCCGCGAGGGACCGCGCGGCATCGAGCCGATCGGCGACCGGCGAGTGGCCGGTCAGACCCTCGTACTCGCCGTCGTGCGGCGTCAGGACCGTCGGGTGCGCGCGTCCCCGAACGGCGTCGATGGCGCGGGCGACGGCGAAGAGCCCGTCGCCGTCGAGGACGAGCGGAAGCTCGGCGCTGGCCACGAGCGTCCTGCACCGCTGCGATGGTGTGCGGGGCACGTCCGAGACCCGGACCGACCACCACGCTCTTGAAGCGAGCGAGATCGCCGAGCACCGCCGATGCCCACCCGTCCGCCGGCAGCGGAAAGCCGACGATCTCGGTCGGCGCCTCCTCGTCGAAGGGCACACCGGGGATGCCGAGCCGCACGTAGCCCGCTCCGGAGCGTTGCGCGCCCCTCGCGGCGAGATGCGCCGCTCCGGTCATTCCGGGCGACCCGGCCACGACCCAGACGGCGGCCTTCCACTTGTGCGTCGTCTCCTGCCGCTCGGGGAGCCATGCCGCGACATCGCGGTCCTCGACGAGATGCGCTCGCGCCCTGCTCACGTCGAGTCCGATGTCCACGACCTCGATCTCGCCGGCGAGCGCGTCGCCGGGCGGGAGCAACAGGCCGGGCTTCAGCGCCGCGAATGTCACCGTGCGCTCGGCCCGGAGCACCCGGTCGGAGGGCGCGCCCGTCAGCCCGTCGACCCCGCTCGGGATGTCGACGGCGAGCACCGGATCGTCAGTCGTCCGGCGCGCGCCATGATCCGCGGAAGCCGGTGCCGAAAGCAGCGTCGATCACGAGATCGGCCCGCGGCAGCACGTCGGGAGATGTGTGCGCGTCGATGTCGATGACGCGCACACCGCGCTTGCGCAACCGCCGGGCCGCGTCGCGCCCGTCGTTGCCGTTGTTGCCCTTGCCCGCGAGCACGACGACCGTGCGCCCGTATGTGCCGCCGAGCATGCGGATCGCCGCACGGGCGACCGCGCCTCCGGCCCGCCCGATGAGCACCTCGACGGGCTCGGGCGCGGCGGCGTCGATCGCCGCCATCTCCTCGGGCGTCACGATCGGGAGCATGCGCTGCCGATGATGCCAGCCAGTGATGCCGAGCACCTCTGCGAGGCTGTCGCTGTGTCCGAGCCCGTCGCCTCGATCAACTTCGATCGGCTGGCGGCGATCTACGAGGAGACTCGCGGGGGCTTGACGCGGAGGTGGATCGTACGCCCGAACGATCGGGCCCCGGCTGCGCTCGGGCACTGTGCTCGAGATCGGAGTCGGCACCGCGTCCATCGCGCTGCCACTGACCGAAGCCGGTCACCCGGTTGTGGGCGTCGACCTCTCGGGGAAGATGCTCGCTCTCGCGCACGAGCGCCTCGGTGCGCGCGTCGCGATCGGGGATGCGATGTCGCTACCGGTGGCGGATGGCAGCGTGGCGAACGTCGTGGCGGTATGGGTCCTCCAGGTCGTCGGAAGCGTCGAGGCCACGTTGCGAGAGGCGCCGACGCGTGCTCTCGCGGGGTGGAAACCTCATCGTGATCACATCACGCGGCCGACCCGATCCCGACGACATCGACGCTGCCTCGGTCGACTTCCACACCGTGATCCGAGGCGAGCGCCAGGACGCACCTGAGATCGTCATGGCGAGCGGTGATGCGGCGGGATTTCGATTGATCGAACGACTCGACACTGAAGCCCAACAGTTCGACGAGTCACCGTCCACCGTCGCCGACCGGATCGAAGGACGGGGCTACAGCATCCTGCTCGACCTCAAGGACGACGATTGGCAACGCGTCGTGGTGCCCGTGATTGAGGCCCTCCGCGCGCTCCCCGATCCGGAAAGGCCGCGGCGAAGGGTGACGCGAAACGACGTTCTCGTGTTCGAAGCTGTGGAGCGCTAAAGCGCGATCGCGATCGCTTGCGCGGTGCGCTCGGTGTGAGTCAGCGAGAGGCGCCACTCGGTGATGCCCCGCTCGGCCGCGAGCGCGGCAGCCTTGCCCTCGAGACGGACCGCCGGTGCGCCGAGCGATCCGCGCACGACCTCGACGTCACGGAAGTTGAACTTCCAGAGCCCGACCCCCATCGCCTTCATCACCGCTTCCTTCGCCGCGAACCTCGCCGCGAGGCGTTCCGTCGGGTCCCGCCGGCGCGCCGCGTACCGCGCGCTCCGCATCGGAGAACAACCGCTCGGCGATGCGGGGAGTGCGCTCGAGCGCGAGTCGGAATCGATCGATCTCGACCGCGTCGATGCCGACACCGATCATGAGGGGGCACCGATCATGCGGGAGTGGGGTTCACGAGCGCCAGCGGTCAGCCAGCCGTTGCACCGGCTCGGTGAGCAGATCGACCATGTCGATCGACGCCAGCAGATCATCCCGAAAGTTCGGCTCGGTCTCCGTCACGGCGTCGACGAGGGCGGCGTACCGGCCGTACCCGTCGAGCACGCCACGCGCGGCGGACGCGGGCAACCGATCGACCCACCGCACGTGGAGCAGTGTGATGCCCGTCGTCTCCGAGCCCTTGACCTCGGGCACGAACACGAGAGTGCGTCCGTCGCTTCGACCCCGCGCCGCCACCACTTCTCGCTCGACCGCGATGCGGCGCTTCGTGCCTCGCAGCTGCGAGTTGCGTTCCGTGCGGGAGACGAGATCGCGTCCGATGCCGCCACGGTCGACGACCGAGATCGTCGCCAGGTCTGCGGCGACGTCACCGTCGACGCGGTAGCGAGTGAAGCCGGTGACGGCGTCGACGGCTTGGTCGAGAGCTGCCAGCTTGCGCAGGGTGCGGTAGCTGAGCCGGTCGCGTGGCGCGCCGGCGTCGAGCACCGCCTGCACGAGCGGCGCCGCGAGCAACGTCTCGTCGGATCGGGAGATGCCGACGGTGACGGTCTTCGCCTGATGCTTGATCGCATCAACGGGACGGGTCAGCTCCTCGACACCGAGGGTCAGCGCGAGGCTCAGATCCTCGATGACCGCGCTCGGAGTGCCGACACGGCCGTGCTCCATCTCATAGGCATCCAGCCCCGCCGCGCCGGTGGCGTAGCGCAACAGCGACGACACCCGTACCGCGGTGCTCGCTTCGAGGTGTCCGTTGTACGAACCGGCCCGAAGGCCGTCGAAGAAGCGCCGAGCCGCCGGCTCGAGCATCGGCGTCAACCAGCGGAGCAGCGCGTCGTCGGCGACCTCAGCCTCGACCGCGGACTCGATCGCGGCCCGCGCCTCACGCAACGGCCGTGCCTGCGCGTCGATCGCGAGGGCCGCCTCGTAGCCGAACAGGTGCGCGGCCATCGCCGAGAGCACGAAGGCAAGCGCCGGGTGCGCCTCGGGAACGCTGATGACGGCGAGCGCGGCATTGAATCGCTCGTCTCCGTCGCTGGCGATCACGATCGGCGCGGCCTTGTGCGCGCGGTAGATCGCGACCTCCTTGGCCACGTCGTCCGCGGTCGAGCCGGTCAGCCCCGCCGCGCAGACGAGGATCAACGGCTCGGAGGAGAGATCGATGTGCTTCTTGTCCTCCGTCGCGTCGCAGGCGATCGACTTGTAGCAGAGCTCGGAGAGCTTGATCCGAGCCTCCTCGGCGGCGACACGGTTGAGACCGTTTCCGACGATCGCCCAGTACCGGCGCGGCGGCGCGAGCTGCTGCGCCGCCTCCGCGATCCTGGCGCGCCCGGCGGTCACCCGCTGCATCGCATCGGGGAGCTCCCGCAGGCCTTGCAGGAGCGACGAGCGTCGCTCGGCACCCGGGGCACCGAGCACGTCGGCGAGCGAGCACGCGAGCAGCATCCCGGCGGCAACCTGCGCGTAGAACGCCTTCGTCGATGCGACGCTCATCTCGACGTCGCGCCCGTCGGACGTGTAGAGCACGCCGTCGGTTCGCTCGGTGAGGTCACTGTGTCGGCGGTTCACGATGCCGATCACGCGCGCACCGCGCGACAGCGCCACGTCGACAGTGCGATTGGTGTCCGTGGTGCTCCCCGACTGGCTGATGGCGATGACCAGCGTGTCGCTCATGTCGCTTCGCATACCGAAGCCCGACAGCTCGGTCGCCGGGGTCGCCTCGACGCGAAGGGGCAGTCCCTCGGTGAGGTCCGTGAGCGTCATCGCGAGGCTCTGCCCCGCGATCGCGGCCGTGCCCTGACCGATGACGATGACGCGGTTGATGGCACCGCGCTGAAGCAGGTCGACGAGCTCGGCCGAAAGGGTCTCGGCGCCAACCGCTGCGACCAGTCTCCCGTCGCGCTCGACGATGCGGCCGCGCAGCGTCTTGCGCCACGACTCCGGCGCCTCGTGCAACTCCTTCAGGAGGTAGTGAGGGAAGGCGCCGCGGTCGATGTCGCGCGTCGTGATCTGGGCGGTCTGCACGTCGTCGGAGGTGACCGGCAGCGCGGTGCCGTCGTAGGAGAGCCGCGTGATGCCGCTCAGCGAGCCCGCGGCGCTTCCGTCGAGGATGACCACCTGCCCCCGGCTGGCCACTGGGCTGTCGGGATCGGACGGGTTCTCCCCGTCGAGGCGGACGTAATGCGGTGTCTCCTCGACGAGCCCGTAGGGCTCACTCGCCACGACGAACGCATCCTCGGCCAGCCCGACATAGAGACCCTGGCCGCTCCCCCGCTGCGCGAGCAGCACCGTGTTCGGGTCATCGGCAACGCCGGCGGCAATGGCCACCGAGCCCTCGAATGTCGCGACCACCCGGCGAAACGCCTCGCTCGCACCCAGGCCATCGGACAGCCGCCGCGAGACCATCGTCGGGATCACCTTCGCGTCGGTCGTGATTTCGACGGGGATGCGCAGCCCCTCGGCGGCCTTCAGGTCGGCGTGGTTGTCGACGTCGCCGTTCAGCACGGCGACGACGTAGCGGCCGGGAGCGTGTGCCTCCTCGTCGCTGTTCAGGGGGTGTGCGTTCGGCTGTCCGATCAGCCCGACCGACGCCCAACGAGTGTGAGCGAGCACGGCCGCGCCTACGCCGGGAGCGGAGAGCGCGAGCCGGAGCAGCTCGTCGGACTCGATCGCGGCGCGGAGCACCTTGGTGTTGTCGCCGAGCTCGCCGATCTCCGCCGCGGCCTTGTACACGAAGCTCAGGACGCCGCCTTGCTCGTGCACCGATCCACTGCCGAAGAGCGGGTCGGACCGAGCGTCGACGATCGCTCGGCCGGCGGCGTCGAGGTCGACTCCGTGGCCCCACACCATGAGGTGCAGCCCGGCCGAGTCGCGGCCACGCACCTCGAGCCGGTCGAGCGACGAGAGCGCGACCTGCACCGACGCCATGACCTCGATCGCTGCGTCACTCGCATCGCGGCCGGCGAGGTCGCTCACGGCGGTCGCCGTACGGAGGCGGTCACGGCGCACGGCCCACACCGCGTCCTTCAGACGGATGACCGCGGCGTTCATTTCCTCGAGATCCTGGGCCTCGAGGTCGTCAGCAGCGTGTGCACTCGGGTCGTCGAGCCAAGCCTCGACCGCGGCGATCTCGGTTTCGAGCGCCTCACACCAGCCGTCGATGCGTGCGATCGACGTCGGCGTGCCGAGCAAGGCCCGCAGGCCCGGGGATGCCCTTCAGCAGCCGGTCGACTTCCTCTACCCGTCCGGCCGCGGCGGCGAGCCCTTCCACCGAACGATGCGAGGGCAGCGCCGTGAGCACCTCTCCCAGCTCGGCCTCGAGATCCCCGACGATCGGGGTGGCTCGCGCGCTCGGGCGGCGTACAACGACGACGATCCCACACATCGGTTGGCTGGACCTCCGCTGGTGTTCCGCCCGGCTCCGCAGTCTACGGCCGAGGCTGTGCTGTGAGGGCTACCGCTGTGAGGGCACGCTGTGCGGTCCGGACCACCGCCTGAGCGAGCTGATCGGCGAGATCGGCCGCCTCCTCGGCGGTCGGGGCTTCGACCATCACCCGAACGAGCGGTTCGGTTCCGCTCGCCCGAATGAGCACGCGACCGCTTCCATCCAAGCGTCGCTCGATCTCGGCGACCTCGGCCGCGATCCGGGCTTCGACACCGGTCGCGTCGGCGGCGACATTGACGAGCACTTGAGGGAAGCGCCGCATCGTCGACGCAAGGTCCGCGAGTGGACGGCCGGATCGGTGCATGAGATCGAGGACCCGCAGCCCCGTCAGCAAGCCGTCGCCAGTCGCGATCAGGTCGTGGAAGATCACATGGCCGCTCTGCTCACCCCCGAGTGACAGCCCTCGCCGGTCGAGCACCTCGAGCACGTACCGGTCGCCTACTGGGGTCTCGTCGATCGCGATGCCCGCGTCGCGCATCGCGATGCGCAGTCCGAGGTTGCTCATCACCGTCACCACGATCGTGTCGTCGCGGAGGCGGCCGGCTTCCTTCATGTCCAGGGCGCACATCGCGAGGATCTGATCGCCGTCGACGACCTCGCCCGACGCGTCGACCGCGACGACGCGATCGGCATCGCCGTCGAGGGCAAGCCCGAGATGGGCACCCGTGGCGAGCACCGCTTCGCGAAGAGACTCGGGGTGCTGCGACCCACAGCGAGCGTTGATGTTGCGACCGTCGGGATCGACGTTCAATGCGAGCACTGACGCGCCGAGCGCCTCGAGCACCCGTGGACCGATCGCATGCGCCGCTCCGTTGGCCGCGTCGAGCACCAGCGACACGCCGTCGAGGCGCCGACCGTCCATCGTCGAGATCAGCCACTCGACATAGCGCTCGACGTGCACGGAATCGTCGTCGACGGTTCCCACGGACACGGACGCGTCGTCGATCCGTCCCGACGCCGCCGGCGCGTCGAAGGTGCCCTCGAGGAGCGCCTCGATCTGCCCCTGGACGTCATCGGCGAGCTTGCGTCCGCCGGCTGCGAACAGCTTGATCCCGTTGTCGGCGAACGAGTTGTGGGAGGCGGAGATCATCGCCGCGGGGACATCCGCATCCCGCGAGCCCAACGCGACCGCCGGGGTCGGCATCACTCCGAGCAGCGAGACGTCCGCGCCCTCGCTCGTCAAGCCGTCGGCGAGCGCCGCTCTCGATCCGCGGACCTGACTCTCGCGTGTCGCGCCCGATCAGCCAGCGCTCGCGCCCGAGCACCCGCGCCGCGGCCCGTCCGAGCGCGCGTACGTACTCGTCAGTGAGGACGGTGTCGGCCCGACCTCGCACACCGTCGGTGCCGAAGCGCGGGCGAGATCCTGAGGCCACCACGCCGCTGGGCGCGGCCTACCGCTTGGAGTACTGCGGGGCCTTGCGGGCCTTCTTCAGGCCGTACTTCTTGCTCTCCTTCTCGCGGGCGTCGCGAGTGAGCAGTCCCGCACGCTTCAGGACCGGACGCAGCTCGGCGTCGAGCTCGGCGAGCGCACGCGCGATGCCGAGACGCATCGCACCGGCCTGGCCGGTCACACCGCCACCGTCGAGGGTGGCGTCGACGTCGTAGACCTCGGCCGTCTGCGTGACGCGCAGCGGCTCGGTGACGACCATCCGCTGGGTCGCGGTCGGGAAGTACTCGTCGATCGAGCGACGGTTGATCGTGACCTGACCGCTGCCGGGGCGCAGCCGCACGCGGGCCACGGCCTCCTTGCGGCGACCGGTCGATTGGATGAGGGGCTTGGGCACTTCGAACCTCGCTCGGGAGCTCGTCAGACCCGCGCCTGCGCGTGGGCGACCTCGAGGGTCTTCGGCTGCTGGGCTGCGTGAGGATGATCCGGGCCGGCGTACACCTTCAGCTTTCGCAGCTGCTGGCGGCCGAGCGGGCCCTTCGGCAACATCCCCCACACCGACTTGCGGATCGCGTCGGCGGGCTTGCGGGCGAGGAACGAGGCGTAGGACTCGGTGGTGAGCCCTCCGGGGTACTGCGAGTGGCGGTACACCTCTTTGCGCTCGGCCTTGCCCGACGTCAGCACGACCTTGTCGGCGTTCACGACGATCACGAAGTCGCCGGTGTCCATGTGCGGGGCGAAGATCGGCTTGTGCTTGCCGCGCAGCACGCGGGCTACTTCGGTGCACAGACGCCCGAGCACGAGACCATCCGCGTCGATGACGTACCAGTCGCGCTGGACCTCGCTGGCCTTGGGTGAGTACGTGCGCACGAAACAGTGACCTTCTCTAGCGGGGGTGATGCGGATCGCGGCCAAGTGTGACGGGCCGCAGAGCCCTGCAACTCTAGGGCCCGAACCCCGTTCGTGCCAACCGCGGCCCCTCCCCCACCGACGTTTGGTCACCAGCGGCACAATGCGGCCGCCTGGTGACCAAACGGTGCTCGAGAGGTCGCTACGGAGAGCCGAGCGGGAGCCTCGACGAACTCGGGGGGAGGCGGCAGCGCCCACGAGGGCTGGGGATCGGGATACCCGACCTCCCAGAGCGAGAGCCCCTGGGGAGGGGCCAACGCGCCCGCTACCGCCCGATCGCGGGCGCGGAGGATCGCGGCGACATCGCCCGCATGCTTCTTGCCCTGCCCGACCTCGACGAGCGTGCCGACGATCGCCCGGACCATCTGCTGGCAGAACGAGGTCGCCTCGATCTCGAATCGGAGCAGCCCGTCTCCCATCTCGGCCCAGTCCGCCCGATGCACGGTACGGACGAGGCTTCGGTCGGGCGCCTTCCGGCAGAACGAGGCGAAGTCGTGTTCGCCGATGAACGGATCGCAACCGAGCCGCATCCCGGCCAGGTCGAGCGGCGCCGCGACGTGCCACGTCGTGGCGGCGAGGAACGGATCGGGCACGGGTCGATTGAGCACGGTGTAGCGGTACCGCCGGTACAAGGCCGAGTGCCGCGCGTCGAAGTCATCCGGCGCGATCTCGAGGGCGCGCACCACGATCTTCGGGGCACACATGGCGTTCACCGATCGCTGCAGCGTGCTCAGATCGAGCGCAATGACGTCAGTGTCGAACGTGACGACTTGGCCCCAAGCGTGCACGCCCGCGTCGGTGCGACCGGCACAGGTCACCGTCGACGGGTTGACGCAGCACGCGCTCGAGCGCGGCGGCCAAGGTCGCTCCGACCGTCGTGACGCCCGGGTTCGGTGCGAACCCGGCGAAGCCGCTGCCGTCGTACGCGACGAGCATGCGGACCCGCGCCACGGGTTCGGCGCTCTCCAAACTCGCCTGGCTACACCAGCTCGATGCGAGCCATGGGCGCGTTGTCGCCATGGCGGGGGCCGAGCTTCAGGATGCGCGTGTAGCCACCCGGACGCTCCGCGTACCGAGGCGCGACCTCGGTCACGAGCTTGTGCACCATCTCCTTGTCGCCGATGTAGGCGACGAGCTGGCGGTGGCGGTGGAGCCCGCCCTTCTTCGCCTTCGTGATCATCTTCTCGGCGACCGGGCGAAGGGCCTTGGCCTTGGCCTCGGTCGTGACGATCCCCTCGGCGGCGATGAGCGACGCGACGAGGTTCGCCATCATCAGGCGCTGATGAGCGGCGTCGCCGCCGAAGCGACGGGTGCGACGGGGAGTGCCGGGCATGGTGACGTCCTCGCTAGATCGACGACCCGCGGAGCGACAACGCCCGCTCGTCGAGCTTCTGCTTGACCTCGTCCAGCGACTTCTGGCCGAAGTTGGTGATGTTGAGGAGGTCGTCCTCGCTCTTGGTGATCAGCTCGCCGATCGTGTTGATCTGGGCGCGCTTCAGGCAGTTCCGCGGACGCTCCGACAGGTCCAGGTCCTCGATCGGATGGTCGAGGTCGGGAGAACCGGCGTTGGTGCCGGCGATCTCGCCGAGCTCGAGGCCCATCGGGGCATCGCTCATCTCGGCGACGAGGTCGACGAGCGACCGCAACGTCGCGCCGGCGGAGGCGAGCGCCTCGCGGGGCGTGATCGAGCCGTCGGTCTCGATGTCGAGCACGAGACGGTCGTAGTTCGTCGACTGCTCGACGCGGGTGGGCTCGACGTTGAACGTGACCCGCCGCACCGGCGAGAAGATCGCGTCGATGGGGACGATGCCGATGGTCGCGGTGCCGGCGGGGCGCTCCGCGGAGAGGTAGCCGCGGCCCTCGCTCGACGGTGAGATCGATCTTCAGCGTGCCCTTGCCGTTGAGCGTGGCGAGGTGCAGCTCTGGATTGAGGATCTCGATCTCCGACGGACGGCTGATGTCACCGGCCGTGACCTTCGCCGGACCGCGCGCTTCGATCCGCACGACGACGGGCTCGTCGGACGTCGACTGCAAGACGACGTCCTTCAGGTTCAAGATGATGTCGGTGACGTCCTCGGTGACACCGGCGATCGTGTCGAACTCGTGGAGCGCGTCGTCGAAGCGCACCGTCGTGATCGCCGCGCCGGGGATCGACGACAGCAGGGTGCGGCGCAGCGAGTTGCCGATGGTGTATCCGAAGCCAGGCTCGAGAGGGCTGACGGCGAACCGCTGACGGTTGCCGTCGGCCTCGCCGAGCGTTTCGACGGTGGGACGCTGAATGACCAGCATGGGCGTTCCTTGCTGTGTGGAGCCGGGGGACTACTTGGAATAGAGCTCGACGATGAGCTGCTCGCGCACCGGTACGTCGATGTGCTCGCGCATCGGAAGATCGCGGACGGTGGCCTCTTGGCCTCCGTCGCCCATCTCGAGCCACGGGGGCGTGCGGCGATCGAGGGTGTCGAGGTTGTGGCGGATGACGATCATCGCCTTGGCCTTCTCGCCGAGGCTGACCACATTGGCCTTGCGCACCTCGAAGCTGGGGATGGTGACGCGCTTGCCGTCGACCTTCACATGGCCATGGCGCACGAGCTGGCGGGCCTGAGCACGGCTGGCCGCCCAACCGGCGCGGAACACGACGTTGTCGAGCCGGCACTCGAGGAGCCGCAGCAAGTTCTCGCCGGTGACACCGGACTGGCGGTTCGCCTCGGCGTAGACCTTGCGGAACTGCTTCTCCATCAGGCCGTAGATGCGGCGGGCCTTCTGCTTCTCGCGCAGCTGGACCAGGTACTCGGAGGTGTTGGTGCGACGCGAACGGCCGTGATCGCCGGGCGGGTACGGCCGGCGTTCGATCGGGCACTTCATGGTGTCGCACTTGGCGCCCTTGAGGTACAGCTTCATCCGCTCTCGCCGGCAGAGCCGGCAGACGGGACCGGTGTAGCGCGCCATGTCAGACCCTCCGACGCTTGGGCTGACGGCAACCGTTGTGGGGCACCGGGGTGACGTCCTTGATGCCGCTGACTTCGATGCCTGCGTTCTGCAGCGACCGGATGGCGGTCTCTCGGCCCGAACCCGGGCCCTTCACCATCACCTCGACCTTGCGGACGCCGTGCTCCATCGCGGCGCGGGCAGCCTTCTCGGCCGCCATCTGCGCGGCGAACGGCGTCGACTTGCGCGACCCCTTGAACCCGACGTTTCCGGCAGACGCCCAGGACAGCGTGTTGCCCTCGGTGTCGGTGATCGTGACGATCGTGTTGTTGAACGAGCTCTTGATGTGCGCGACACCGAACGACACGTTCTTGCGGTCGCGCTTGCGGGGGCGGCGACCCCCTGGCTTCGGCTTGGCCACTACTTCCTCACGATCTTCTTCTTACCGGCGATCGCCCGCTTCGGGCCCTTTCGCGTGCGGGCATTGGTGTGGGTGCGCTGTCCGTGCACGGGGAGCCCCTTGCGGTGGCGCACGCCCTGATAGCAACCGATCTCGATCTTGCGCTTGATGTCCTGGCTGATCTCGCGACGCAGGTCGCCCTCGACCTCGAGGTTCGAGTCGACGTAGTTGCGGATGCGGTTCACCTCTTCGTCGGTGAGGTCGCGCACGCGCGTGTTGGGATCGAGCTCGAGCGCACCACAGATCTTCTGGGCGGTCGAACGGCCGACCCCGAAGATGTAGGTGAGTGAGATCTCGAGTCGCTTCTCCCTCGGGATGTCGACACCGGAAATGCGTGCCATCAGTACTGTGCTCCCAACTTCACGGCTCCTAGCCCTGCCGCTGCTTGTGGCGCGGGTTCTCGCAGATGACCATGACCCGGCCGTGACGACGGATCACCTTGCACTTCTCGCAGATCTTCTTGACGCTCGGACGAACCTTCATGCGGGCTCACTTGTACCTGTAGGTGATGCGACCACGGCTGAGGTCGTAGGGAGTCAGCTCCACTTGGACGCGATCACCGGGCAGGATGCGGATGTAGTGCATGCGCATCTTCCCGGAGATGTGGGCCAGCACCTTGTGGCCGTTCTCGAGCTCGACCCTGAACATGGCGTTCGGGAGGGGTTCGACGACCTTCCCCTCGAGCACGATCGCGTCTTCCTTGGGCTTGGGCAGGGCAGAAACTCCTTGAAACGACAGACGAGAGACGATGGACGAGGGACAGGACCGGACGGAAACCCCGCCAGCGCGAGCGCGGCAAAGCGCCCGGATGGCCCTAGGGCAAGGGAGCATCGTACTGCGCACCAGCCCTGCCGCCAACTCGCGCCGCCTCGCCGCCATCTCCGGCTCCGCTGTGCGATCGGCTCGGGTGCGCTCCGCTCCAAATGCCGAGCGTCAGCGAGCAGGAGCCAGCGAAGTGGCGACGTGGCGATTTCACAAGATCGTCAGGATCTCGGGGCCGTTGTCGGTGATGGCAATGGTGTGCTCGAAATGCGCTGACCAGCGCCCATCGGCGGTGACCACCGACCATCCGTCGTCGAGCACCCGGGTGTCGGGGCTGCCGGCGTTCACCATCGGCTCGACGGCGAAGACCTGGCCCGCCCGCAGCTTCAGGCCCTTGCCGGGAGGGCCGTAGTTCGGCACTTCCGGGCTCTCGTGCATGGCCTGGCCGATCGCGTGGCCGACGTAGTCCCGCACGACGGAGAACCCGGCCGACTCGGCGACCGACTGCACGGCGTGGCCGATGTCTGACATTCGGTGACCCTCGACCATCTCCCCGATCGCCGCCTTCAGGCTCTGCTCGGTGACCTCGATGAGACGAGCGGCCTCGGCATCGACCCTTCCCACCGGGGCGGTGAACGCGGCGTCCCCGTGCCAACCCTGGATGATCGCCCCACAGTCGATCGAGATGATGTCGCCCTCCTCGAGCACCCGGCCGTCGGGGATGCCGTGGACGATCACCTCGTTCGGTGAGGCGCAGATCACGGCGGGATAGCCGTGATAGCCGAGGAAGTTCGACCGGGCGCACCGGCGGTCGAGCACCTGGCGCCCGATCTGATCCAGAGCGGCGGTGGTGACGCCGGGACGGATCGCCTCGCGGATGCGATCGTGCATCTCGGCCACGACCCGGCCGGCCTTTCGCATCGTGGCGATCTGCGCGGGAGATTTGCGAACCGGCATCGTCAGGTCCCCGACGACCGGCGCTCACGCGCCGCGTCGATCGTCTGCACGAGACGGGCCGAGCACCTCGTCCGCGCTGCCGACTCCGTCGACGATCTCCAGCAGGGTCTGGCCCTTGTAGTAGTCGACGAGCGGCGCGGTCTGGAGGTCGTAGAGGTCGAGCCGGCGGGCGATCGCGTCCTCGGTGTCGTCGTCGCGTTGGACGACCTCGCCACCGCAGAAGTCGCACGTCCAGTTCTGCTTCGGAGGCACGGCCACCGAGTAGTTCGCGCCGCAGTCGAGGCACACGCGCCGGGCGGCGAGCCGGGCGAGGACGATGTCGCGCGACACCTCGAGGTCGATGACGACATCGAGCGGACGCTCCTTGATCATCGTCGTCGAGTGCCTGCGCTTGCGCAGCGGTACGGGGGAAGCCGTCGAGCACGTAACCCCGGCGCATCGCGTCAGGACGCTGGAGCCGCTCGTCGACGATGCCGATCATCACGTCGTCGGGCACCAGGTCGCCGGCGTCCATGAACGCCTTGGCCTGCTGGCCCAGCGGCGTGCCGTCCTTCACGGCCGACCGGAGGATCTCGCCGGTCGACACGTGCGGCACGACGTAGTGGCGCGACAAGCGGGTGCACTGCGTTCCCTTGCCAGCTCCCTGCCGGCCGAGGATGACAACCCGCGCGCCGGGGATCACCTACTTCAGGAACCCCTCGTAGTTCCTCATCATGAGCTGGCTGTCGATCTGCTTCATCGTCTCGAGAGCGACGCCGACGGCGATGAGCACGGTGGTGCCGCCGAACGGGAAGACCGACACGTCGGCGATCGTGAGCACGATCGACGGGAGGATGGCAATGAACGCGATGAACAGCGCGCCGGGGAGCGTGATCCGGTTGAGGATCTTGGCGAGGTAGCGCTCGGTCTGGGGTCCCGGCCGGATGCCCGGGATGAAACCGCCCTGCTTGCGGATCGTGTCGGCCTGCTTGGCGGGGTCGAACGAGATCGCCGTGTAGAAGTACGCGAAGCCGACGATGAGCAACCCGTACAGGATCAGGTGCACCGGGCTCGTCGCGTTCAGCACGAAGTCGTCGACGAAGTTCTGCAGCCAGTCCCATTGGACGACGTTCGCGAGCAGCGCCGGCAGGTACAGGATCGAGCTGGCGAAGATGATCGGGATCACGCCGGCCTGGTTGACCTTCAGGGGGATGTAGGTGCTCTGGCCGCCGTACATCCGCCGGCCCACGACCCGCTTGGCGAACTGCACGGGGATGCGGCGCTGGCCCTGCTCGACGAACACGATGCCGACGAGGATGGCGATCGACAGCAGGACCAGGATGGTGAACACGACGTTGCCGCCCTCGGCCCGCACGGCGCCGAACTGGAACGGCAGCGTGCTCACGACCGACGTGAAGATCAGCAACGACATGCCGTTGCCGATGCCGCGCTGGGTGATGAGCTCGCCCATCCACATGAGAAGGGCCGTGCCCGCGGTGAGCGTCAGGATCACGAGCGTCACCCTCGGAAGGGTGAAGTCCGGGAGCAGGATGATGTCGGGGACGTTGCTACCGAAGAACGAGTTGCCACCGCCGCGGCCGAACAGGAACGTGAGTGCGGTGGCCTGCAGCAGCGCAATCGCGATCGTGAGGTAGCGCGTCCACTGCGTGATCTTGCGCTGTCCGACCGCGCCCTGGTTCTGCCACTCCTCGAGCTTCGGGATCACCACGCCGAGGATCTGCATGATGATCGACGAGGTGATGTACGGCATGATGCCGAGCGCGAACACCGCGAACTGCGTGAGGGCTCCACCTGAGAACAGGTTGAGGAAGCCGAGCACGCCGCCTTCTTTCGCCTGATCCTTCAGCGTCTCGACCGCAGTGAGGTCGATGCCCGGCACGGGGATGTGAGCCCCGAACCGATAGGCGACGATCATGGTCAGGGTGAACAGGATCTTGTTCCGAAGATCCGGCACCTTGAACATGTTCCGGAGGCTCGACAGCAACCCAGGGCTCCTTTACGACCGACTGACTCGGGGCGTCAGCGGTTGGTGAACTGGTTGCCCTTGGCGGGCGGTCGGCCGTGGCCGAACGGCGGGGCCAAGACCTCCACGGTACCCCCGGCGGCCGTGATGGCCGCTTCAGCGGACCGCGAAAAGGCGTGCGCCTTGACCGTCACCGTGCGGGTGAGCTCGCCCCGTCCGAGGATCTTGATCAGGGCGCCCTTGTGGGCGAGGCCATGGGCGTGGAGGGTCTCCGGCGAGACGTCGTCGAGGCCGGTTTCCTCCAGCACATCGAGGTTGATGCCCTGGTACTCGACCCGGAACGGGTTGTTGAAGCCGCGCAGCTTCGGCACCCGCTGCTTCATGGGCATCTGGCCACCCTCGAAGCCGGGCGCGACGGTGTTGCGGGCCTTCTGACCCTTGGTGCCGCGACCGGCGGTCTTGCCGCCCTTGCCCGCGGTGCCGCGACCCACCCGACGGCGAGCACGGTGCGAGCCCGGGGCGGGCTTCAGGTCATCGATTCTCATGACGTCACTTCTCCGTCACTTCTTCCGGGACGGCCTCGACCGTCACGAGGTGGGGGACCCGAGCGATCATCCCGCGGATCTCGGGACGGTCGGGCAGTGTGTTCGACTGCCCGATACCACGGAGGCCGAGCGCGCGCGAGCGTGCCGCGGTGCTTCGGCTTGGTGGAGATTCCTGAGCGAACCTGGGTCACCTTCAGCTGGCTCATCAGCTCGCCTCTTCGCTCACGGCGATCGGACCGCGCCGGGATTCGCGGTACGCGGCGAGCAGGCCCTTGGGCACGAACTCCTCGGGGTCGAGCCCGCGCAGCTTCGCGATCTCGTCGGGTCGCTTCAGGCCCTTGAGTCCGTTGATGGTGGCGAGCGCGACGTTGATGTGGTTCGACGAGCCGAGCGACTTGGCGAGCACGTCGTGGATGCCAGCCTCCTCGAGGATGGCGCGGGCCGCGCCACCGGCGATCACGCCGGTACCGGGTGCGGCGGGCTTCAACAGCACGCGGCCGGCGCCCTGCTCACCGATCACCGGATGGGTGATCGTGCTGCCGGCGAGCGCGACCGCGAAGAGGTTCTTCTTCGCCTCTTCGGTGCCCTTCTGGATCGCGAGCGGCACTTCCTTCGCCTTGCCGTAGCCGAGGCCCACGCGTCCAGCGCCGTCGCCGATGACCACGAGCGCGGTGAACGAGAAGCGCCGACCGCCCTTCACGACCTTGGCGACGCGGTTGATGTTGATGACGCGTGACTCGCGGAGCTGTGCGTCGTTGGGTGCCATCAGAACTCCAGTCCCGCTTCGCGGGCAGCATCGGCGGCGGCCGCGACGCGGCCGTGGTACACGAATCCGCCGCGGTCGAACACGACCTTGGTGACGCCCGCGGCCTTCGCTCGCTCGGCGAGCAGCTTGCCGACGGACTTCGCCGCGGCGACGTTGCCGGTCGCGCCGGCGCTGCGCACCGAGGCCTCGACCGTGGACGCGGCAGCCAGCGTGCGGCCGGAGCCGTCGTCGATGACCTGCATCACGAGGTGCTTGGTGGAGCGGAACACCGCGAGGCGCGGACGCTCCGCGGTGCCCTGGACCGACTTGCGCACGCGCCGGTGACGGCGGATGCGAGCCTGTCGCTTGGTCTGCGCGCTCATCGTCACGGCATGTCTCCCTGGCTAATCCCGGCTTTTCCGACCGTGTTCATTTGCCGGCCTTGCCGGCCTTGCGCTGCACGCGCTCGCCGGCGTAGCGGACTCCCTTGCCCTTGTAGGGCTCGGGCTTGCGAATGGCGCGGATGTCGGCGGCCACCTGGCCGACCTTCTCCTTGTCGATGCCCCGCACGATGATGCGCGTCGGGACCGGGACCTCGAACGTGATGCCTTCAGGCGCATCGACCTTCACCGGATGGCTGAAGCCGAGTGCGAGCTCGATCGCGCTGTCACCCTGCGGCGTGGCGCGGTACCCGACGCCGACGATCTCGAGCTCCTTCATGAACCCGTCGGTGACGCCGACGACCATGTTGTTCATCGAGCGTGCGGGTGAGGCCGTGCAGCGAGCGGTTCTCGCGGGCGTCGTCGGGACGCTCGACGAGGAGCGTGCCGTCCTCCTGGCGCACGACGATCGCACCGGGGATCTCACGAGACAGCGTGCCCTTCGGACCCGTGACGCTCACGAGGCGATCGTCGATCGCGATGTTCACGCCGCTCGGCACGGTGATGGGGGCTTTACCGATGCGCGACATGACTCACCAGACCTCGCAGAGCACTTCGCCGCCGACGTTGCGCTTCCGCGCCTCGCGGTCGGTCATCAAGCCCTGGCTCGTGGAGATCACGGCAACGCCGAGGCCGCCCAGCACGCGTGGCGCCTTCGTGGCCTGTGAGTAGACGCGCAGGCCCGGCTTCGACACGCGGCGAAGACCAGAGATCGTGCGCATGCGCTCGGCGGTGTACTTCATCGTGATCGTGAGGACCTTGCCCGGACGGGCCGGGTCGTCGGTGATCTCGAAGTCCTGGATGTAGCCCTCCTGCTGGAGGACACGCGCCAGGGCTTCCTTCTGCTTCGACGACGGCATGCGGACCTTGTCGTGCAAGGCAACGTTGGCGTTGCGGATGCGCGTCAGCATGTCGGCGATCGGATCGGTCATCGTCATCGTGCGCCTCCTCTCACCAGCTGGCCTTCGTCACGCCGGGCACTTCGCCGGCGTGCACCATCTCTCGCAGGCAGATGCGGCAGAGCCCGAACTTGCGATACACCGAGCGCGGCCGACCGCAGCGGCGGCACCGCGTGTACGCGCGCACCTTGAACTTGGGCTTGCGCTGCTGCTTCTCGACGAGTGCTTTCTTGGCCATGCCTGCTACTGCCCCTCACGCTTGAACGGGAAGCCGAACGCATCGAGGAGGGCCTTGCCCTCTGCATCGGTACGGGCCGTCGTGACGATGGTGATGTCCATGCCCCGGGGGATGTCGACCTTGTCGTAGTCGATCTCCGGGAAGATGAGCTGCTCGGTGACGCCGAACGTGTAGTTGCCGCGGCCGTCGAACGCGTTCGCCGGCAGACCGCGGAAGTCGCGGATGCGCGGGATCGCCAGGCTGATCAGACGATCGAGGAACTCCCACATGCGATCGCCCCGCAGCGTGACCTTGCAGCCGATGCTGTTGCCCTCGCGGAGCTTGAAGCTCGCGATGGACTTCTTCGCCTTGGTGACGATCGGCTTCTGGCCGGAGATGATCGTGAGGTCGGTGACGGCACCTTCGAGCAGCGAGGGCTGCTGGGTGGCCTTGCCGACGCCCATGTTGATCACGATCTTCTCGAGGCGCGGGACCTCCATGACGTTGCCGAGCTGCAGCTCGTCCTTGAGCTGCGCACGGACCACGTCGTTGTAGCGCTGCTTGAGACGCGGCAGCGCGCTCTTGGACGTCTCGGTGGCGGTGCTCACAGCTGCACCCCCGTTCGCTTGCAGATCCGGACCTTGTTGCCGTCCTCGTCGATCTTGTAGCCCACGCGCGTGGCCTTGCCGTCCTTCGGGCTGACGACGGCCACGTTCGACGCGTCGATCGGCATGTCCTTGTCGATGATGCCGCCCTGCATCGTCGAGCGGGTCGGCTTCTGGTGCTTCTTCGCGACGTTCACGCCGTCGACGATGACCTTGCGCTCGGCGGGCAGGACGCGCATGACCTGGCCCTCCTTGCCGCGGTCCTTGCCCTTGAGCACGACGACGCGGTCACCCTTGCGAATCTTCATGGCCATGGTCAGAGCACCTCCGGCGCCAGCGACACGATGCGCATGAAGCGCTTCTCTCGCAGCTCACGGCCGACCGGGCCGAAGATGCGCGTGCCACGTGGGGTCTGGTCGTCCTTGATGAGGACGGCGGCGTTCTCGTCGAACCGGATGTAGCTGCCGTCGGGACGGCGCTTCTCCTTCTTGGTGCGGACGACGACGCACTTCACGACGTCGCCCTTCTTCACGGCGGCACCGGGGATGGCGTCCTTCACGGTGGCCACGAAGATGTCGCCGATCGAGGCGTAGCGACGGCGTGTGCCGCCCAACACCTTGATCACGAGCACCTCCTTGGCCCCGCTGTTGTCGGCCACTCTGAGCCGTGTCTCCTGCTGGATCATCGGTCTGTCTCCGTCACTTCGCCCGCTCGAGGACCTCGACGACCCGCCAGCGCTTCAGCTTCGACAGGGGTCGGGTCTCCATCACACGGACCTTGTCGCCGACGTTGACGTCGTTCGCCTCGTCGTGCGCGTACAGACGCTTCGTGCGCTGCACCGTCTTCGCGTAGCGCGGGTGGCGCACACGCTCGATGACCGCGACGACGACGGTCTTGTCCATCGACGTCGAGACCGCGGTGCCCTCGCGAACCTTGCGGAACGCCCGGGCGGCGGATTCGGCGCTGCAGATCGGGTGCAGCGTCAGTTGCGGCGGTTTCGTCGGCCATCACTTCTCCTCAGCGGCGAGTGCTTCGGCCGCGGCGATCTCACGCTCACGCAGGAGCGTGTGCATCCGGGCCACGTCGCGGCGCAGGTCGCCGAGACGGGCGGTGTTGTCGAGCTGACCGGTGACGTGCTGGAAGCGGAGGTTGAAGGCCTCGGCCTTCGCCTCGCTCAGACGGGTCACCAGCTCGTCGTCGCTCAGCTCGCGGAGCTCGCTCGCGGTCGGCATCAGATGCCCTCCTCACGGGAGATGACGCGCGCCTTGATCGGCAGCTTCTGAATGGCCCGCTCGAGCGCGGCCTTCGCGATGTCCGCGTTCGGATACGACAGCTCGAACATCACGCGGCCCGGCTTCACGACGGCGACCCAATGCTCCGGGTTGCCCTTGCCCGAGCCCATGCGGGTCTCGGCCGGCTTCGCCGTGACGGGCTTGTCCGGGAACAGGTTGATCCAGACCTTCCCGCCGCGCTTGATGTGGCGGGTCA
This sequence comes from uncultured Acidimicrobiales bacterium, assembly GCA_963747215.1. Classification (GTDB taxonomy): domain Bacteria; phylum Actinomycetota; class Acidimicrobiia; order Acidimicrobiales; family DATKAS01; genus DATKAS01. Next base: position 89,204 of record CAVVET010000036.1, on the reverse strand, counting down.
TCGCGATACGAGCAGCCTCGATCTGGCGGGCAGTGATCCATCCCGGCTCGAGCGCCTGGATGCCGTACTCGCCGAACGACACGAACGCGCCGCCAGACGCGACACCGCGAGTGCGGCCTCGCTGCTGCTTGCGATGCTTGACCTTCTTGGGCATCAACATGGCGGTCAGTCCTCGTGGGGCCGGAAGTGCGGCGTCTCGTGTTGGGTGCGGGTGCGCCGCTCGATCTCTTCCTCGTCCGCGAGCAGCTTCTCGAGCTCGGGATCGGCTTCCTTCAGCAGCGGTGTCGGCTCGACGACCTCGTCGGGAGTGCCGTCGGCCTTGCGAGGACGCGCCGCGGACGACACGACCTTGCGGGGCTGGCCACCACTCGTCTCGCCGACGGCCATCGCGGCCTCGCGAGCGATCTTGTCCTCGGCGGTCTGCTTGTACGGGAGGATGTCGCCCTTGTAGATCCAGACCTTCACGCCGATGCGGCCGTAGGTGGTCTTGGCCTCACGGAAGCCGTAGTCGATGTCGGCGCGCAGTGTGTGCAGCGGCACGCGACCCTCGCGGTACCACTCCGTGCGGCTCATCTCGGCGCCGCCCAGGCGACCGGAGCACTGCACGCGGATGCCGAGCGCGCCCGCCTTCTGCGCATTCTGCACGGCGCGCTTCATCGCCCGGCGAAACGCCACGCGGCCGGCAAGCTGATCGGCGACGCCCTGCGCGATGAGCGCGGCGTCGAGCTCGGGCTGCTTGATCTCCTGGATGTTCAGCTGCACCTTGTTGTTGCCGGTGATCTTCGTGAGGCCCGCACGCAGGCGGTCGGCCTCGGCGCCTCGGCGGCCGATGACGATGCCGGGACGCGCGGTGTGCACGTCGATGCGCAGACGGTCACGGGTGCGCTCGACCTCGATGCGGCTGATCGCGGCGTGCGGCACCTGGGTCATCAGGTAGTCGCGGATCTTCCAGTCCTCGATGAGGTAGTCGGTGTACTCGCGGTCGCTGAACCACCGGCTCTTCCAGTCGGTGGTCACGCCGAGGCGGAACCCGTACGGGTTGACCTTCTGGCCCATTACTTGGCTCCCTTCATCGGTCTCGTCGGCTTGCGCCTCCTCGACTGCCTCCTCGGCCTCGGCCTCGTCGGCCTCTGCCTCGGGTGCAACCTCTTCGACCTCGACCTCGTCGACCTCGGCCTCTTCGACCTCGTCGACCTCTGCGTCCTCGACCTCGTCGACCTCGACGCCCTCGACTCGTCGACCGTGTCCTCGAGCACTTCTTCCTCGTGCTCGTGGTCATGGTCGTGGTCGTGCTCACCGGCGGCTTCCGCGGCGGCGGCCCGGCTGCGGGCAACCCGCTCGCGGCGCGCGGCCTGGGCCTGCTGGCCAGTGCGCCGGGCGGCACGGTTCGAGGGCTTGGCCTCGTCACGCGCCCGCTGACGCTCGAGCAGATCCTCGGGCATCCGGCTGACGATCACCACGATGTGGCACGTGCGCTTGCGGATGCGGGTGGCACGTCCGCGCGCGCGCGGGCGCCAGCGCTTGAGCGTCGGCCCCTCGTCCGCGTAGCAGGCGGACACGTAGAGCTCGTCGACGAGCTGCGAGTCGTTGTGCTCCGCATTCGCCACCGCGGAAGCGAGGCACTTGCGAACCGGGATCGCGGCATCGCGCTCGCAGAACTGCAGGACCTGCTCAGCCTGCGCGACATCCAGGCCTCGGATGAGGTCGAGCACCGCACGCGCCTTCGAGGCCGACATGCGGATGTAGCGCGCCTCCGCGCGCGTGCCCGGACGCTCGTTGGTCTTGGGACCGGTCATCGGCGAGCGCTCCTCTCCTGACCGGCGTGGAACCTGAAGGTGCGCGTCGGCGAGAACTCACCGAGCTTGTGACCGACCATCGACTCAGTGATGTAGACGGGCACGTGCTTGCGTCCGTCGTGCACCGCGATCGTGTGACCGACCATCTCGGGGATGATCGTCGAGCGGCGCGACCACGTCTTGATGACGCGCTTCTCGCCCGCGGTGTTCAGGGCATCCACCTTCTTCAAGAGGTGGCTGTCGACGAACGGACCCTTCTTCAACGAACGGGGCATGCCATTTACCTCCGCGAGCCGCGGGTGCGGCGACGCCGGACGATGAGCTTCTGGGACGGCTTGGTCTTGTCACGGGTGCGGCCCTCGGGCTTGCCCCACGGCGACACCGGATGGCGTCCGCCCGAGGTCTTGCCCTCGCCGCCTCCGAGCGGGTGATCGACCGGGTTCATGGCGACACCGCGGGTCTGCGGGCGCACGCCCTTCCAGCGGTTGCGGCCGGCCTTGCCGATCTTGATGAGCTCGGCCTCGGCGTTGCCGACTTCACCGACGGTCGCCCGGCAGTCGATCGGCACGCGACGCATCTCGGTGCTGGGGAGGCGCAGCGTGGCGAAGTCGCCTTCCTTGGCGACGAGCTGCACGCTCGAGCCGGCGCTGCGAGCCATCTTCCCGCCCGCACCCGGCTTGAACTCGACGTTGTGGATCACGGTGCCGACGGGGATGTAGCGCAGCGGCAGCGCGTTGCCCGGCTTGATCTCCGAGCCCTGGCCGCTCTGCAGCACCTCGCCGACGCCGACGCGGTTGGGAGCGAGGATGTAGCGCTTCTCGCCGTCGTAGTAGTGCAGCAGCGCGATGCGGCAGTTGCGGTTCGGGTCGTACTCGATCGCCGCGACCTTGGCCGGCACGCCGTCCTTGGTGCGCTTGAAGTCGATGATGCGGTACTGCTGCTTGTGGCCGCCGCCGCGGTGACGGGCGGTCTTGCGGCCGTAGCTGTTGCGACCGCCGGTGCGCGGCTTGGGCGCGAGCAGCGACTTCTCGGGACGGTCCTTCGTGATCTCCGAGAAGTCGGAGACCGTCTGGAACCGCCGTCCCGGGCTGGTGGGCTTGCGCTTGCGAAGGGCCATCAGGTTCTCCGACTCAGCTCTCGAACAGCTCGATGCGCTCGTCGCCCGCGCAGGGTGACGATCGCTCGCTTGGTGTTGGGACGCGTCCCGAAGGTGTTCTGACGCCGGTTGCGCTTGCGCTTCCCCTTGCGGTTCAGCGTGTTCACCTTCAGCACCTTCACGTTGAAGATCGACTCGACGGCGTCGTGGATCTCGGGCTTGCTCGCCGACTGATGGACGATGAACGTGTAGACGTTGCCCTTCGAGCAGCGCGTACGACTTCTCGCTCACGACCGGCTCGATGATGACGTCGCGGGGGTCCTTCATTCGCTCGCTCCCTTGACTGCCGGAAGCGTCTCTTTGGTGAAGACGATCCAGTCGTTGCAGAGCACGTCGTAGGCGTTCAGCTCGTTCGCGGTAGAGCAGCTGCACCTCGGGCAGGTTGCGGAAGCTCAGCGCGGCGGCCGTGTCGGCCTCGGTCTCGCCGAGCACGACGAGGATGCGACCGTCGAGCTCGAGGGCGCTCAGCGCGGCCTTCGCGCTCGCAGTCTTCGGTGCATCCCAGCCCCAGCCGTCGACCACGACGACCTTGCCCTCGGACGCACGATCGGACAGCGCCGAGCGGAGCGCGAGCTTGATCATCTTCTTGGGGGTGCGCTGCGCGTAGCTGCGGGGCTTGGGGCCGAGGGCCACGCCACCGCCGGTCCAGTGGGGCGCCCGGATCGAGCCGGCGCGGGCGCGGCCGGTGCCCTTCTGGCGGAACGGCTTGGCGCCGCCGCCTCGCACTTCGGAGCGGGTCTTGGTGCTCTGCGTGCCCGCACGGCGCGCGGCGAGCTGGGCCACGACGACCTGGTGCATGACCGGGACGTGAGGCTGCACGCCGAACACCTCGTCGGCGAGCTCGACGGTGCCGGCTTCGGCGCCAGCGGGGGTGCGCACGGTGACTGTCGCCATGGCTACTTCGTCCCTCCGGCCTTGACTGCATTGCGAACGAGCACGACGCCGCCCGCAGGACCGGGCACGGAGCCCTTCACGAGCAGCAGGTCGCGCTCCGGATCGGCGGCGACGACCTCGAGGTTGAGCGTCGTGACCTTCTCGCCGCCCAGGCGGCCGGCCATCTTCATTCCTCGGAACACACGGCCCGGCGTGGCGCACGACCCGATCGAGCCCGGCATGCGGTGGACGCGGTGCGTGCCGTGGCTGGCCTTCTGACCGGAGAAGTTGTGGCGCTTCATGACGCCGGCGAAGCCCTTGCCTCGGCTCACCGCGGTGACGTCGACCCGCTCGCCGGCCTCGAGCACGTCCACCTTGAGCTCGTCACCGACCGAGAAGCCGTCGATGTCGTCGATGCGCAGCTCGACCAGGTTGGACCCGGGCTGCACCCCCGCCTTCTCGAAGTGACCGGCCTCGGGCTTGGTGAGCTTGCGAGGGTTCTTGTGGCCGTACGTGACCTGGAGGGCGGTGTACCCGTCGCGCTCGCTCGTCTTGACCTGCACGATGCGTGCGGGGGCGACTTTGAGCACGGTGACGGGGATGACGCGGTTGTCATCGCTCCACACCTGGGTCATGCCCACTTTTTCGCCGACGATGGCTTTCGTCGCCATGGGAGGTCCTTTGGCTTCTCACGCGGGCGCTCCGCACGGCTGCTGCCGGCGGAGCGCTGGATCGGTTTCGCCGTGTGGTCCCCTCGCGGTGCCCGAGATCGGGCGGCGCGGGCTCACACGGACATCGGTTGACGGACGGCTACGAACAGGTGAATCGAAAGTGGTCCGGCGCGGGCCAAAGCCCTGCGACCGGGCTGAGAGAGCCTATCGGGACAGGCCCGGACCGCGCCAGCCGACCCCCCGGACGGCCGCAGACCCCGGCAACTGTTGCGGATCCGGCCCCTATAGGGCCGCTGGCGCAACAGTTCCCCGCCCGAAGTCCTGATCTCAGGGGTGCCGGGCGCCAAACCTAGGGGTTTCCCGGTTCCGGACCCTTACCCCTGAGCCGCATCGTGGGACCCACCCAGCGGATCACGACAAGGAGCGGCCACATGAACGCAACGACGACCATCCACTCCGGAACCATCCAGATGAAGCGCAGTCACCTCGTCGGCCTGGTGGTCGGCGTCGTCGCCCTGAGTGTGGCGCTCACTACCGCGGCCGCAAGCGGTCCTCGACTCGAGCACCAACCGGGCGAGCGCGGCGCCCAGCTACGTCGAGGGTGTCGCCGCGATGACGCCTGAGGAGCTCGCGGCCACCTTCGGCAACGTGCCGGTCTACTCAACACGGGCTTACGTCGACGGTGTCGCAGCCATGACCCCCGAGGCGCTGGCCGCGACGTGGGGCAACATCCCGGTCCGCAACCCTCGCCAGGACTTCATCGACGCAGTGAGCGAGATGAATCCGGCCGAGCGGGCCGCGACGTGGGGCAACACCCTCGTGGGTCCGTAGCCCCGTGCGGTAGCCCTGCCAGATCTCGCACGCTGCTACGAGGTCATCCCCTGCAGGCCGACAAGGCCGCGTGCGAGCTCGATCTCGCCCATGTGGCGCAGACCGTGCTGGTAGATCCAGCACTCGGTCGCGTCGAGGAGCGTGATGCCGTCGGGTCCCGCGACCCGGGCGCTGTAGGTGCTCGCGATGTGCGGCGGGAACGGTCGGGTGACGACGACTCGCGAAAGCTCGGCGGGATCGAGCTGGTCGAGCCAATCCTCGGTACGCGTGAAGACCGCCCGCATGTACGCCTTGAACGCGTCGTAGTCGCCCATCCGTTGGTTGACCATCTCGTCGACCGTGCGGTGCTTGCCGTGGTCGTTGATCGTCATGTTCACCTTGCGCCACCCAGTCGTCGTTCCAGATCGGGGGCGTCCCGGTCATCGCCAGGAACGAGGCGTCGATCATGTTCGTGATGTGGAACAGGCAGAAGGCGATGGGCACCACGCCCTCGCGTTCGAAGTGGTTCACGTGATCGATCGTCATCGTGTCGACGGCGTCGTAGTACAGCGAGTGCATCGCGCGCATCCGCCGCTGCAGCGAGTCGAGGAGCATCACGTTCGGCACAGCCGCCGAACCTACTCCGCTGCTCTCAGCAGCCCATCGCTGCGGCGAGCACCCGGCACGCTTCGGCCATACGGGAGGGCGAGAGCGTCGTCACTTGGCGACGGAGCGACTCACGCGGGAGCGTATGCACGTTGTCGAAGTTCACAACGCAGTCCGATGGCACACCATCGTCCGCGGCGCTCAGGTCGAGCTCGCTGACGACCGCGCCGCGTCCGCGTGAGCCCAGCCACCACGACCGACCCGATGCGCTCGGCGACGGGATCGCGTGTGAGAACCAACACCGGGCGGTCACCGCCGGGAGTAGCGGCAAACCAGATCTCGCCGCGTTTCACTGCCAGTCCGACCAGTCCTCGGCCGGCCCCCAATCAGCGATGTCGTCGAGCGAGAGCTCGCCATCGTCGAGAGGGCGCTCCAGCCACCGGGTCGCGTCCTCCTCGCTCGCCAGCCGCAACAGGTGGCGGCGAAGCGCCTCGCGTAGCAGCTCGGAGCGATCGACACCGAGCCGCTCAGCCCACCGCTGTGCGTTCGCGGCCTCCTGCTCATCGACGCGGAAGCTGATCATCGTCATACACAAACTCTACTCTGTATGACGCTGACTGCATCCGGTACGGTGCGCTCACCTATCGCGTCGCCCCGAGACGCCGCAGCCTGCTTCTTCGAAAGGCGGCGCACCGCATGGGTTCGCACCGTTCCACCGGGCCGGAATCGGCCCGCACCCTCTTCTGGCTCCTTGCCACTCAACCATTCCGATCGGAAGCGATCCAGGCTCTGACCTCCGTGTCAGCGCGCCGAGGTCGACCGCACCGCCGAGGCGCTGCTCCTCGAACGCGTCCGAGACTGCTGGGCAACTGGATGGCAGCCCCGCGAGCTGCACCGTCAGTAGGCCGCGGCTGCAAGTCCGCCGCCGGTGGCCGGCTCGTCGCCTTCGCGATCGCCGCAGACCACGCGAGTTGGCGAGGTGCCCAGCTCGACGGGAGATGGATCGCGCAGGTCGAGGCGCTCCCGCTTCCCGCCGTCGACGGCACGACGTGGCTCGCGGGTTGGCTCGCGCACGAACGCCTGGATCGTCGCGAAGCAATCGTCACGATCGCCGACGCGCTCGGCAACATGCTGCGCCTCCCGCCACTCGAGCCCCTCATCCCTCCGCCCGGCACGCCCGCGTCGCCGCGCGCCTCGAGCACGCCGACGGCGAGCGCCGACCCGATCCTCGCCCGCATTCACGCGCTGCTCGCGAAAGCCGAATCGACGACGTTCGAAGCCGAGGCGATGGCGTTCACCGCGAAGGCCCAAGAGCTCATGACTCGGCACACGATCGACGCCGCTCTCCTGGCCGGGCAAGCGCACACGAACGGTGAGGAGCCGAGCGCGATCCGCGTGCCGGTCGACAACCCCTATGTCACCGTGAAGTCGCTGCTCCTGCAGACGGTCGCCGAAGCGAGCCGCTGCCGATCGCTCATCCACGGCGGACTCGGCCTGTCGACCGTGGTCGGCCTCGCCGAGGACCTCACTGCCGTCGAGATGCTGTTCACCTCGCTGCTCGTGCAAGCGCAAACTGCCCTCGCCGGTGCGGGCCCACGGAGCAAGTCCTACCGCTCCACATTCCTGCTGGCCTTCACCGGCCGCATCGGTGAACGGCTGCGCGAGATCAACGACGCGGTCTACGCCGAAGCGGAGGCAAAGCACGGCGGTTCGTTCCTCCCGGTCCTGCGTTCACAGTCCGACGCGATCGACGACTTCATCACCGACCGGTTCGGCAAGCTGAAGACGACGCGGGTGCGAGGCGGCGGAGACCCGGCCGGATGGGCCGGCGGTCGCCTCGCTGCCGACAACGCCAAGCTCGCGTTCGGCGACCTCGCCAGCTGAGGGATCCCTGCGTTCCGGCGCGAAAAGCGGCCACGAATGGCCGCTTTCCCACACGAGAACGCTCGGAGCGCGAACGCCCCGGTTGGACAGCGCTCTAGGCCTGGATCTTGATCTCGATGTCGACCCCGGCGGGCAACTCGAGGCGCTGCAGGGAGTCCACGGTCTTCGGCGACGGCTCGACGATGTCGATCAGCCGCTTGTGGATCCGCATCTCGAAGTGCTCGCGGGAGTCCTTGTCCTTGAACGGGCCGCGGATGACCGTGAAGCGGTGCTTCTCGGTCGGCAGCGGGATCGGACCCCGCACCGTCGCCTGGGTGCGCACGACTGTCTCGACGATCTTCCGCGTCGACTGGTCGATGATCTCGTGGTCGTATGCCTTCAGGCGGATGCGGATGCTGCTCATGTCGGCAAGCCCTACTTGAGGATCTTGACGACGCGGCCGGAGCCGACGGTGCGTCCGCCTTCGCGGATGGAAAACAGCAGTCCTTCGTCCATCGCGATCGGTTTGCCGAGCTCGACAGTCATGACCGTGTTGTCGCCCGGCATCACCATCTCGGTCCCTTCGGGCAGCGTGATCGAGCCGGTCACATCGGTGGTCCGGAAGTAGAACTGGGGCCGGTAGTTGTTGAAGAACGGCTTGTGGCGGCCGCCCTCGTCCTTGCCCAACACATACACCTGCGCCTCGAAGTTCGTATGAGGCGTGATCGAGCCGGGCTTGCACAACACCTGGCCCCGCTCCACCTCCTCTTTCTTCGTCCCTCGCGAGCAGCGCGCCGATGTTGTCGCCCGCATGGCCCTCATCCAAGATCTTGCGGAACATCTCCACCCCGGTGCACACCGTCTTGGTCGTAGGCCGCAGGCCGACGATCTCGACCTCGTCGCCGGTGTGGACCATCCCCTGCTCCACCTTCCCGGTCACCACCGTCCCCCGACCGGTGATCGTGAACACATCCTCGATCGGCATCAAAAACGGCTTGTCCAAATCCCGCTGCGGTTCCGGCACATAACTGTCGACCGCGTCCATCAACTCGATGATCTTGGGCGTCCACTCCGCGTCGCCCTCCAACGCCTTCAACGCGCGACACCCGGATCACCGGCAGATCGTCACCCGGGAACCCGTAGTTGGTCAGCAGCTCACGCACCTCGAGCTCCACCAACTCCAACAGCTCCTCATCATCCACCGCGTCGGCCTTGTTCAACGCCACCACGATGTACGGCACCCCCACCTGACGGGCCAACAGCACATGCTCACGGGTCTGGGGCATCGGCCCATCGGTGGCCGCCACCACCAAAATCGCGCCGTCCACCTGCGCCGCCCCCGTGATCATGTTCTTGATGTAATCCGCATGCCCCGGCATATCCACATGCGCGTAATGCCGCTTATCGGTCTCGTACTCCACATGCGCGATCGAAATCGTGATCCCCCGCGCCTTCTCCTCCGGCGCCTTATCAATCTGATCGAACGGCGTGAACACCACATTCGGGTTGCCCTCCGCCAACGTCTTGGTGATCGCCGCCGTCAACGTCGTCTTCCCATGATCGATATGCCCCATCGTCCCCACATTCACATGCGGCTTGTTCCGCTCAAACTTCGCCTTGCTCATCGCGATGCCCTCTCGTTGCTGATCGTGACTGGGTAGTAGATGGGATAGAGATGAATCACTCGCCGCGGACCCGGGCGACGATCTCCTTCGAGATCGAATCGGGAACCTGCTGGTAGGAGTGGAACTGCATCGTGTAAGTCGCACGCCCCTGGGTGCGCGACCGGAGGTCGGTAGCGTAGCCGAACATGTCTGACAGGGGCACTTGCGCGCGGATCACCTGACTGCTTCCCCGCTGCTCCATGCCCTCGATCTTGCCGCGCCGGCTGGACAGGTCGCCCATGACATCGCCCATGTAGTCGTCCGGGGTGACGACCTCGACACCCATGATCGGCTCGAGCAGCACGGGGTTGGCCTTGCGGGCCGCTTCCTTGAACGCCATCGAGCCCGCGACCTTGAACGCCATCTCCGAGGAGTCGACGTCGTGGGCGGATCCGTCGGTGAGCACGGCCCGGACATCGACCGTCGGGTAGCCCGCGAGCACGCCGGCGTCGAGTGACGCCTGGATGCCCTGGTCGACAGCCGGGATGAACTCACGCGGGATGCGCCCGCCGGTGATCTTGTCGATGAACTCGTAGCCGCCGCCGGGACCTGTGGGCTCGAGGTCGATCACGACGTGCGCGAACTGACCCGAACCACCGGTCTGCTTGACGTGGCGGTAGACGACGTTGTGCACCGGCTTCGTGATCGTCTCGCGGTACGCGACCTGCGGCTTGCCCACCGTCGCGTCGACGTTGAACTCGCGCAGCATGCGGTCGACCAGCACCTCGAGGTGCAGCTCGCCCATGCCCGAGATGACGGTCTGACCCGTCTCGTCGTCGGTGCGCACGCGGAACGTCGGATCCTCGTCGGAGAGCGCGTAGAGCGCCTTGCCGAGCTTGTCCTGATCGACCTTCGTCTTGGGCTCGACCGCGACGTGGATGACCGGCTCGGGGAACTCCATGCGCTCGAGCACGATCGGATGCGCGCGGTCGCACAACGTGTCTCCGGTGGTCGTCGACTTGAAGCCGAGGCCGGCAACGATGTCACCGGCGCGCGCGACCTCCATGTCCTCGCGGTGGTTCGCGTGCATCAGCAGGATGCGGCCGATGCGCTCCTTGCGATCCTTCGTCGAGTTGTAGACGTCGCCGCCCTTCTCGAGGCGTCCCGAATACACGCGGAAGTAGGTGAGCTTGCCGAACTGATCGGACACGATCTTGAACGCGAGCGCGGAGAACGGCGCGTTCTCGTCGGCGGGACGCTCGAGCACCTCGAGACCCTTGACGTCGAGGCCCGTCGTGACGGGAAGGTCGAGCGGCGAAGGCAGGAAGTCGACGACCGCGTCGAGCATGGGCTGGACGCCCTTGTTCTTGAACGCGGAACCGCACAGCACCGGCACGAACGCGAAGTCGATGGTGCCCTTCCGCAGAACGGCCTTGATCTCCTCGGGATCGAGCTCCTCGTCGCTGAGGTACTTCTCCATGAGGTCATCGTCGTGGCTCGCGACGACATCGAGGAGCTTGGTCCTCCACTCGAGCGCGTCGGACTCGAGCTCGATCGGGATGTCGGTCTCCTTCCAGTCCTCGCCCATGCCCTCGTCCCAGATCTTCGCGGTCATGGTGACGAGGTCGACGATGCCGCGGAAGTGCCCCTCGGCCCCGACCGGCAGCTGGATGACGGCGGGCACGGCCTCGAGCCGGTCCTCGATCATCCCGACGGTGCGGTAGAAGTCGGCACCGATGCGGTCCATCTTGTTGACGAAGCAGATGCGGGGCACGCGGTAGCGGTTCGCCTGACGCCACACCGTCTCGGTCTGCGGCTCGACGCCGGCGACCGAGTCGAAAACCGCAACCGCGCCGTCGAGCACGCGCAAGGAACGCTCGACTTCGATCGTGAAGTCGACGTGGCCTGGCGTGTCGATGATGTTGATGCGATGGTCGCGCCACTCACACGTGGTGGCTGCGGAGGTGATCGTGATGCCGCGCTCTTGCTCCTGGACCATGTGGTCCATCACCGCGGCGCCTTCGTGCACCTCACCGATCTTGTAGGTCTTGCCCGTGTAGTAGAGGATGCGCTCCGTCGTCGTGGTCTTGCCCGCGTCGATGTGCGCCATGATCCCGATGTTGCGGGTTCTGTCTAGGGGGAACGCTCGCTGCTCTGCCATCTCGTCGTCACTTCTTCTTCGCGTCGTCTTACTGGGGGGATACATGACACGACCGGGCCCCAGGCCCGGTCGTCATCAGCGCCGGGGCTGGCCCCCGGTTCGCGTCGGGGGATTACCAGCGGTAGTGGGCGTAGGCCCTGTTCGCCTCCGCCATCTTCTGCATGTCGTCGCGGCGCTTGATCGAGGCGCCGACGCCGTTCGAGGCATCGAGCAGCTCGTTCGCGAGTCGCTGCGACATCGTCTTCTCGCGGCGCTGACCGGCGAAGCCGACGGTCCAGCGGATCGCGAGCGTCGTCGCCTGGCGCGGCCGCACCTCGACGGGCACCTGATAGGTGGCACCACCGACGCGCCGGCTCTTCACCTGCAGCGGCGGCTTCACGTTGTCGATCGCGCGCTTCAGCGTGGTGATCGGCTCGGCGCCGGTCTTCTCCTCGACGATGTTCAGCGCGTCGTACACGATCTTCTCGGCGACCGACCGCTTGCCCCGCTTCAGGACCTTGTTCACCACCTGGGTGACCAGGACCGAGCGGTAGATCGGATCGGGCGACAGCTCGCGGCGCGGGGCGGGACCTTTGCGGGGCACCTCTACTTCTCCTTCTTGGCGCCGTAGCGGCTGCGCGCCTGCTTGCGGTTCTTGACGCCGGCGGCGTCGAGCGTGCCGCGGATGATCTTGTACCGCACGCCCGGCAGGTCCTTCACGCGACCGCCGCGCACGAGCACGATCGAGTGCTCCTGCAGGTTGTGTCCCTCGCCCGGGATGTACGCGGTGACCTCGACCCCACTCGTGAGGCGAACGCGCGCGACCTTGCGCAGCGCCGAGTTCGGCTTCTTCGGAGTGTTCGTGTACACGCGGGTGCACACGCCCCGCCGTTGCGGCGCGCCCTTCAGGGCCGGCGTCTTGGACTTGTCGGTCTTGGTCTCGCGACCTTTGCGGACCAGCTGGTTGATCGTGGGCACGCGTTACCTCAGAACGAACGGGCTGACGGGAGGGACCTCAGGGGCGCGACGGAGCGCCCAACGAACCGTTCAATCCTAGGGGTGGCGCTCCTCATGGGCAACCCGCGCCCCGCCCCACCACGACCGTTTGGTCATCAGGCGGCTTCATTGTGCCGCTGGTGACCACACGCCGATTCAGGGGAAGGTCAGGTGGCGCACTCGGACTCGCCGATCTCCTTCACGTACGGGCCGGTCTCGCCGTAGTCGACGTAGTACTCGGGCCCGAGGTCGGGCGTCGGGAAGACGTCGAGCTCGCTGAGGTCCTTGGCGACGGCAGTGGCCCCGCCGACCCGGTCGAGCCAAGCGCGGAACGTCTCGCCGGGCGCACGCTCGTCGGCGAACCGCCGCACGACTCGCACCGCGGCCTGCGGGGCCGTCTTGGCCGGGCAGGCGCAGCGCCTTCTCGCCGAAGTGGATCTGCTCCTGGCCGACGTAGCCGCCGAGCAGCATCGTGTAGCCCGGCGCGGCCTGGTCGTGCGCACGGCGCTCGACGCCGAAGAACCCGACATCGACCGCGTGGTGCTGCCCGCACGAGTTCGTGCAGCCGGAGATGTTGATGCGGACGCCTCCGACCTCGGCGAGCCCTTCGTCTTCGAGCGCGTCGCCGATCGCCTTCGCGAGACCACGCGACTGCGTGACCGCGAGGTTGCAGGTGTCCGCGCCAGGGCACGCGACGACATCGCGAGCGAGCTCCGCACCCGGGTCGGCCATGCCGATGCGGGTCAGCCGCTCGTAGAGCACCGGCAGCTGCTCCTCGGTCAGACCGCGGAAGACGACGTTCTGACGGTTCGTGAGCCGAACGTCAGCGCCGAGCTCGCGCTGGATCGACGCCAACGCTCGGAACTGGTCGCCGGTGATGTCGCCGAGTGGCGCGTACGCGTACGCCGACACCCGACCACTCGCGATGCCGCGCACGACGTTCGCCTGATCCCAGCGGTCCTGCGGGTCGCGGGCTCGCAACGTGACCGGCGTGCCCTGACCCATCACCGTCGGCGCCACCGCGGCCGAGACACCCGCCGGCCCATCGCCGCGCTCCTCGACCACATCGGGGATGCCACCCGGCCAGGTCGACGACGCCGGCAAGAGCAGGCGAGTCGCGAGCACCCGGCGCTTGAGCTCGTCGAAGCCCAGCGTGTCCACGAGCCACTTCATCCGCGCTCGCAGCTTGTTGTCGCGGTTGCCGGTCTGGTCGAACACACGCAGCAGCGCCTCGATCGTCGGCAGCAGCTCCTCGCGCGACGTGAAGTCCTCGAGCGCGAGCGCGGGGTGCGGGTTCGCGCCCAGCCCTCCGGCGATGTACACACGGAAGCCGGACTCGACCTCGCCCGCGTCGTTCGTCCGCTTCGTCGCGATGATGCCGACGTCGTTGAACATCGCCTGACCGCAGTCCGTCTGGCAGCCGGAGAAGTTGATCTTGAACTTGCGGGGCAGACGCTGACCGAGCGGGTTGCGCACGAAATGACGAAACGCCGCCTCGGCCCACGGGCTGATGTCGAGCACCTCGTGCGGGCACGCGCCCGCGAGATGGCAGCCCTGGATGTTGCGCACCGTGTCGCCGCACGCCTCGCGTGTCGTCAGGCCCACCGACGCGAGGTGGCGCATGACCTCGGGGATCTTCGTGAGCGCGACGAAGTGGAACTGGATGTTCTGCCGCGTGGTGATGTGGCCCCAGCCGCGTGAGTAGTTGTCGACGAGCCACCCGACCATCTCCAGCTGCTCGGGCTCGATCGACCCGTAGGGCACCTTCACCCGCACCATCTGGTTCTGACCACCCTGGCGCTGCCCGTAGATGCCGTTGCCGAGCCGGAACACGCGGAACACGTCCTCGGTCAGGTCACCGGCGAGGTAGCGCACGAGCATCTGCTCGAACTTCTCGATGTCCGCGAGCTGCTCCGCGTCGATCGGGCGCGTGCGCAGCCCACCGGGGCCGAGGCCCGTCCGGGCGGGCAGCGTGTCGGTCACCCGACAATTATGACCTACTTTGTCGGGATTAGCCACACCCCTGGCCAGGGGCATGGTCGGCGGGGAGTCAGGGCCCCGTTTCCTCTCCCACCTCGACCAGCGCGTCCCGAATCGCCCCCCGCAGCCGGCGGGCGATCTCCGGTGACAGGTGGGTGACCAAGCCCTGACCCGGCCGGCCGACCTCCTCCACCGTCAGGACCACCCGGGGCTGGCCGTCGTCGTAGTCATCGGCGATCGCCACCGCCCAGGAGATCCGGGCGAGATCCGCGTCGCCGTCGACGCCGTCGGCGGGGTCGTAGGGGTAGTCGTCGATCGACCGGCGCACGCGGAAATTTCCTTTCTGCTCAGTCCGCGAGCAGCCGGTCAGGCCGTCGCGTGGTTCGCCGCGACGAACGCGTCGGCCATCTCCTGCAGGCCGTCACGGTCGTTGATCAACCCGACCAGCAGCAGCGAGATGTCCTCGCCTTGCCAGAACACCATCTGGAACTGCTCGCCGGTGGTGGAGTCCTCTCCTTCGATCAGCACGGCCGGTTCGCCCGCCACGCTGATGGTCTCGGTCGGCGTCCCGCCGCTCACCCCGTCGAGGAGCGCGTCGGCCAGCAAGCTGACGCGATCCTCCTCTGACGGAGCGAAGGCGAGTGCGATCACGATCGCGTCGGTGCCCGACGACGACAACGCGGACACGAACCGCAGCTCCACTGACTCGGTGAGCTCGACCGCGTCAGGGAGGGTAGAGAGGTCGGTGACGAAGCTGTTGCTCACCTCATCGGGCGCGTCCTCGATGCGATAGCCCGTGACCGAACCGAACGCGTCGTCGGCGCGGCCCCCGACGGGGATCGCCGGCTCGACGGTCGTGGCGGTGCCGCGCTCGACGTTGACTCGCACCGCCGTGCGTTCGTCGATCTGCGACCCGGTGCACGCGCTGAACGCGGCACCGGACGCGATCGCGCCGAGGAGGGTGACCAGCCACCGGCCAGCCACCCCCGTCGGCATGAGGTCAGCCCTCGGAGACGGCGTCGGTCAACCCGACCCCGTCGCCGATGTCGACGACTTCGGCGTACTCGGTCTCGGGCTGGTAGTCGCCCTGCAGGCTGGCGAGGAAGTCGGCCGGCGAATCGGAAGACCAGAACTCCATCGGCTGGTAGTCGGGAGCCTTGGTCTCGAACTCGCGGTAGAGGGCCATACCGGTGCCCGCCGGGATGAGCTTGCCGATGATGATGTTCTCCTTGAGGCCGACGAGGTTGTCGCCGCGGCCGTCGATGGCAGCCTCGGTGAGCACACGCGTCGTCTCCTGGAACGACGCCGCCGACAGCCACGAGTCGGTGGCCAGCGACGCCTTCGTGATGCCCATGAGCTCGGGACGACCCTCGGCGGGACGCTGGCCGCCTTCGACGAGCTCGCGGTTGGTGTCGCGGAACACGCGTTGGTCGACGCGCTCGCCGGGAAGGAAGTTCGAGTCGCCCGGCTCCTGCACGCCGATGCGGCGGGTCATCTGGCGCACGATCAGCTCGACGTGCTTGTCGTGGATCGACACACCCTGATCGCGATACACCTTTTGGACCTCTTCGACCAGATACTGCTGGGTCTCGCGGACCCCCTTGATCTCGAGGAGCTCCTTCGGGTCACGCGGGGTCTTGTCGTCGCCGACGAGCGCGTCGCCGGCCCGAACCTCTTGGCCTTCGACCACGGCGAGCCGGCTGGCGCTCTGCACCAGATAGGCATCTTCGGCGCCGTCGTCCGCGACGACGGTGATCGTGCGGCCCTTGCCTTCGTCCTCGGCGATGCGCACCACGCCCGACGACCGTGACAACACGGCCTTGCCGCGCGGGGTCCGAGCCTCGAAGAGCTCGACGACGCGGGGAAGACCACCGGCGATGTCCTGGCCGGCGGCGCCTCCGGTGTGGAACGTCCGCATCGTGAGCTGCGTGCCGGGTTCGCCGATGGACTGTGCCGCGATGACGCCGACGGCCTCGCCCATCTCGATGTCCTTGCGCGTCGCGAGCGAGAGGCCGTAGCAGGTGGCGCAGATGCCGAGCTTGGCCTCACAGGTCAGGACCGACCGCACCCGCACCCGGTCGACACCGGGGTCGTCGCGGAGCAGCTCCACCTGCGCGTCGCTGAGCGGGAGGCCCGCCTGGAGCACAGTGCCGTCCGCGAGCGCCGTGTCGGTGACCAGCGCGCGACCGAAGAGCTTCGTCTCGAGGAACGAGCGGCGGCTCGGAGTGTCGGGGATGACGTGCTCGACCCAGACGCCGAGCGTGGTGCCGCAGTCCTCCTCACGGATGATGAGCTCTTGCGCGACGTCGACGAGACGACGCGTGAGGTAACCCGAGTCGGCGGTACGCAGCGCGGTGTCGACAAGGCCCTTGCGGGCACCCGGGGTCGCGATGAAGTACTCGAGCATCGAGAGGCCTTCACGGAAGTTCGACTTGATCGGGCGGGGGATCATGTCGCCGCGAGGGTTGGCCACGAGACCGCGCATACCGGCGATCTGCTTGACCTGCATCATGTTCCCTCGGGCTCCGGAGCCCACCATCATGTCGATGGGGTTGAACTGCTCAGCCTTGAGCACCTTCTCCATCGCGTCCTGCACCTGCGCGGTGGCCTCGCCCCAGATCTCGACTTCCTTCTGGCGCCGCTCGCCGTCGGTGATGATGCCGCGGCGGAACTGGGTCTCGAACTTCTCCGCGTCCTTCTCGGTGTCGTCGAGGATCTTGCGCTTCTCGGGCGGCGTCTTGACGTCCGCGATCGAGATCGTGAGACCGGACTGCGACGCGTACCGGTAGCAGAGGTCCTTGATGGCGTCGAGCGACTCGGCGATCTCCGCCTTGCGGTAGTGGTCGGAGAGATTCTCGACGATGACGCCGAAGTCCTTCTTCTTCACCGGCGTCGTCACATGGCCGAACTCGGTGACGTAGCGCTTCGGCAGGGCGGCCTCGAAGAGCAAGCGACCCGCGGTCGTCGACCGTGAGATGGGCTTGCCCTCCTCATCCTGGCCTTCCCGGAACGTGATCGGCGCGTGAATGCTCACCGAGCCCTCGTCGAGCGCGCGCTCGACCTCCCAGCGGTGCCGGAAGACTCGGCCTTCGCCCTTGGCGCCGGCAACTTCCTCAGTGAGGTAGTAGCCACCGATGACCATGTCCTGGGTCGGCACCACGATCGGCCGGCCCGAGGCGGGCGACAAGATGTTGTTCGCCGACAGCATGAGCACGCGACTCTCGGCCTGAGCCTCAGCCGACAGCGGAAGGTGCACGGCCATCTGGTCGCCGTCGAAGTCCGCGTTGAACGCGGTGCACACGAGCGGGTGGATCTGGATGGCCTTGCCCTCGACGAGCACGGGCTCGAAGGCCTGGATGCCGAGGCGGTGGAGCGTGGGCGCCCGGTTGAGCAGCACCGGATGCTCCTTGATGACTTCCTCGAGCACGTCCCACACCTGCGGGCGGCGGCGCTCGACCATCCGCTTCGCGGACTTGATGTTCTGCGCCAGCTCGAGGTCGACGAGCCGCTTCATGACGAAGGGCTTGAACAGCTCGAGTGCCATCAGCTTCGGAAGACCGCACTGGTGCAGGCGCAGTGTCGGGCCGACCACGATGACCGAGCGGCCCGAGTAGTCGACGCGCTTGCCGAGCAGGTTCTGACGGAACCGACCCTGCTTGCCCTTGAGCATGTCGGAGAGCGACTTGAGCGGACGGTTGCCCGGTCCGGTGACCGGACGGCCGCGGCGGCCGTTGTCGAACAACGCGTCGACGGCCTCCTGCAGCATGCGCTTCTCGTTGTTGACGATGATCTCGGGCGCACCGAGGTCGAGCAGGCGCTTCAACCGGTTGTTCCGGTTGATGACCCGGCGATAGAGGTCGTTCAGGTCGGAGGTCGCAAAGCGGCCACCGTCGAGCTGCACCATCGGGCGCAGCTCGGGTGGGATCACCGGCACGACGTCGAGGATCATCGCCCGAGGGTCGTTCGCGCGGCGGTCGTGGTCGTCGCGGCGGTTGAACGCCGTGACGATCTTCAGACGCTTGATCGCCTTCTGGCGACGCTGTGCGGACAAGCGCTTCTTGCCCTCGCCCTCGTCGATCGCGTCGCGGAGCTTGATCTCCTCTTCGTCGAAGTCGATGCGGTCGATGAGCTGCGCGATCGCGTCGGCGCCCATGCCACCCTGGAAGTACTCGCCGTAGCGGATCTGCAGCTCGCGCCACAGCATCTCGTCTTCGATGATCTTGCGGCCGTGCAGCGAACCGAACTCGTCGAACGCGCGCTGCACGAGCTCGAGCTCGGCCTCGCCACGCTCGCGAATCGACGCGGCATCCTTCTCCCCCGCACGCTGGCGAGCCTTGACCTCGGAGTCCTTCGCGTCCTCGGACTCGAGCGCCTTGATCTCGGCCTCGAGCTCCTTGAACCGACGGTCGACATCGAGCTCGGTCTGCTTGCGGATCTCGTCGAGCTCCTCGGCCAGCTCGGCTTGGAGGTTCGGCAGGTCGGTGTGGCGCTTCTCCTCGTCGACCCAGGTGACGAGGTTCGCCGCGAAGTAGATGACCTTCTCGAGCTGCTTGGCCTTCAGCTCTTCCTTGGGCTCGAGGCCCGCGAGCAGATACGCCAGCCACGAGCGCGTGCCGCGCAGGTACCAGATGTGCACGACCGGCGCCAGCGAGCTCGATGTGGCCCATGCGCTCACGGCGCACCTTCGAGCGCGTGACTTCGACACCACAGCGCTCGCAGATGATGCCCTTGAAGCGCACGCGCTTGTACTTGCCGCAGTAGCACTCCCAGTCCTTCGTCGGACCGAAGATCTTCTCGCAGAAGAGTCCGTCCTTCTCGGGCTTGAGGGTGCGGTAGTTGATGGTCTCGGGCTTCTTGACCTCACCGTTCGACCACGTGCGAATCGCATCGGCGGTGGCCAACCCGATTCGCAGCTGATTGAAGTCGTTGACGTCGAGCATCAGTACGTCCTCTCGCGGCGTCGCTCGTCCTCTTCGTCACTGCCCCGTTCGGGCCGGCTGATGTCGATGCCGAGCTCTTCGGCCGTGCGGAACACGTCCTCGTCGAGCTCTCGCATCTCGATCTCGGCCCCGTCCTCGGCGAGCACCTCGACGTTGAGGCACAGCGCCTGCATCTCCTTGATGAGCACCTTGAAGCTCTCGGGGATGCCGGGCTCGGGGATGTTCTCGCCCTTCACGATGGCTTCGTAGACCTTCACGCGGCCCAAGACGTCGTCGCTCTTGATCGTGAGCAGCTCTTGCAGGCAGTAGGCGGCGCCGTAGGCCTCGAGGGCCCAGACCTCCATCTCGCCGAAGCGCTGCCCGCCGAACTGCGCCTTCCCGCCGAGGGGCTGCTGGGTGATCATCGAGTACGGGCCGGTCGACCGAGCGTGGATCTTGTCGTCGACCAAGTGCGACAGCTTCAGCATGTACACGAAGCCGACGGTGATCGGGCGGTCGTACGGCTCGCCGGTGCGCCCGTTGTAGAGCGTCGTCTTGCCGTCTTCGGCGATGAGACGCTCACCGTCGACGCCGTCGGGGCGGATCTTGCCGAAGATCTGCTTGATCGTCATGTGCTTGCCGGCCTGGTCCTCTTCGTCCCAGTGCGCGCCGTCGAACACCGGAGTGGCGACGAAGGTCGACGGGGGTGTCGTCGGCCGGGTCTTGCCCTCGGTGCCCCGGACCGGCTCGTCACCGACGAGCTCGCCCTCGTGCTCCCAGCCCCAGCGGGCCGCGTACCCGAGGTGAGCCTCGAGCACCTGGCCCACGTTCATGCGGCTCGGCACGCCGAGCGGGTTGAGGATGATGTCGACGGACGTGCCGTCGGCCAGGAACGGCATGTCCTCGACCGGGAGGATCTTGGAGATCACGCCCTTGTTGCCGTGGCGCCCGGCGAGCTTGTCGCCCACGCTGATCTTGCGCTTCTGCGCGACATACACCCGCACCAGCTGATTGACGCCCGGCGGCAGCTCGTGGTGCTCGTCGCGGCTGAACACCTTGACGTCGATGACCTTGCCGGACTCGCCGTGCGGCACCTTGAGGCTGGTGTCGCGGACTTCGCGCGCCTTCTCACCGAAGATCGCGCGGAGCAGGCGCTCCTCGGGCGTGAGCTCGGTCTCGCCCTTGGGTGTGACCTTGCCGACGAGCACGTCGCCCGGACCAACCTCGGCGCCGACGCGCACGATGCCGCGCTCGTCGAGGTCGCGAAGCACCTCTTCCGAGAGGTTCGGGATGTCGCGCGTGATCTCCTCGGGGCCCAGCTTCGTGTCACGCGCGTCGACTTCGTGCTCGTGGATGTGGATCGACGTGAGCACGTCGTCGCGCACGAGACGCTCCGACAGGATGATCGCGTCCTCGAAGTTGTAGCCCTCCCACGGCATGAACGCGACGAGCAGGTTCTTGCCGAGCGCGAGCTCGCCCGTGTCGGTGGACGGACCGTCGGCGAGGATCGTGTCCTTGCTGACGCGGTCGCCCTCGGACACTCGGGGCTTGTGGTTGATGCAGGTGTCCTGATTCGACCGGCGGAACTTGGCGAGCCGGTGGATGCGCTTGCCCGCGGTCTTGTACTCGACCGTGATCGAGTCGCCAGTGACGTCGACGACGGTGCCATCCTCCTCCGCGAGCACCATGTCGGCGGCGTCGCGGGCGGCGCGCGCCTCGATGCCTGTGCCGATGTACGGGGCCTCGGCGCGGATCAGGGGCACGGCCTGCCGCTGCATGTTCGCCCCCATGAGGGCGCGGTTCGCGTCGTCGTGCTCGAGGAACGGGATGAGCGCCGTGGCGACCGACACGATCTGCTTGGGTGACACGTCCATCAGCTGGACCTCTTGCGGGTCGACGTAGCTGATGTCGGTGGTCGCACCGAAGAACACATCTCGCTCGAGCTGCAGCTTGAGGTCGGACAGCGTCGCCGCCTGCGGGCTCTGGCGCACGAGCACCCGCTCCTCGGCGAACGCGCCGTCGGGCTTCACCGGAGCGTTCGCCTGGGCGACGACGTACTCCTCTTCCTCGTCCGCGGCGAGGTAGACGATCTGGTCGGTGACCTTGCCGTTGACCACCTTGCGGTACGGGGACTCGATGAAGCCGAACTCGTTCACCCGCGCGTACGTGGCGAGCGCGCCCATCAGGCCGATGTTCGGGCCCTCAGGCGTCTCGATCGGGCACATGCGGCCGTAGTGGCTGAAGTGCACGTCGCGGACCTCGAACCCGGCTCGCTCGCGGCTCAGCCCACCGGGGCCGAGCGCCGACAGGCGACGGCGGTGGGTGAGACCCGACAGCGGATTCACCTGGTCCATGAACTGGGAGAGCTGGCTGGTGCCGAAGAACTCCTTGATGGCGGCGACCACCGGCCGGATGTTGATGAGCGTCTGAGGCGTGATCGCCTCGACGTCCTGGGTGGTCATGCGCTCGCGGACGACCCGCTCCATGCGGGACAGGCCGATGCGGACCTGGTTCTGGATCAGCTCGCCGACCGAGCGGATGCGCCGGTTCGCGAAGTGGTCCTGGTCGTCGAGGCGATAGCCCGGCTCCTGCTTGGTGAGGTGGAGCAGGTAGCTGCACGCCGCGAGCACCTCGCAACGCGACAGCACCTCTTGATCGGGATCCGGGATGTCGAGCAGCAGCCGGTCGTCGAGCTTGTTGCGCGCCTTGGGATCGAGCCCGTAGAGGTCGCTGAGCCTGCCGACCTCGACGCCCAGCTTGCGGTTCAGCTTGTAGCGACCGACACGGGACAGGTCGTAGCGGCCCTTCTCGAAGAACGCCTTGCGGAAGTAGCCCTTCGCCGACTCGACGGTGGGCGGCTCGCCTGGCCGAGCGCGCTTGTAGATCTCGACGAGCGCTTCCTCCTCGGTCGGTGCCAGGTGGCGGTCCTTCTCCCACTGGCCCTCGAGGAAGTCGAAGTGCTGCACGAAGCGGTCGAGAAAGCCCGGCGCGTTCTCCTCGTCGTACCCGAGCGCGCGCGCAGCAGCACGAAGATCGAGAGGCGGCGCTTGCGGGCGACGCGGGTGCCGGCGGTGAAGTCCTTGCCCGGCTTCTGCTCGACGTCGAACTCGATCCACTCGCCGCGGTAGGGATGGATGGTGCCCGTGACCCACTGGTGCTTCGCGAGGTTGCGGAGGCGGAACCGCTCACCGGGCTGGAAGATCACGCCCGGCGACCGCACGAGCTGCGACACGACGACGCGCTCGGTGCCGTTGATGATGAACGTGCCCTTGTCGGTCATCATCGGGAAGTCCCCCATGAAGACCGTCTGCTCCTTGATCTCACCGGTGCTGCGGTTGGCGAACCGGGCCCGCACGAAGATCGGGGCCGAGTACGTCATGTCCTTCTCTTTGCACTCCTCCACCGTGAACTTGGGCGGCGGGCGCAGGTCTTCGTCATCCGGGTCGAACTCGAGCTCGAGCTGGAGGTTCTCGGTGAAGTCCTTGATCGGGCTGATGTCGCGGAAAGTCTCCGCGAGGCCCTGGTGCAGGAACCACTCGAACGAGGCGCGTTGGATCGCAATCAGATCCGGCAAGTCGAGGGGCTCGGTGAGGTTGGCGAACGAATAACGCTCACGGACAGCACTACGAGCGGGCAATTACGGCTCCCTGAGAGAAGTAGGCGTCGAGTGCCGAGGCGCGCCGGGACGCCGCGAAGGAACGGCGAAGCAAGGGCAGACGCACGGCAACCGGTGATCGTACCGGTGAAAGCGCACAGAATCAACCCGAAAGCCTTCCGGCTGTCGGGCAACCCACAGGGGCGCTTGAAGGGTAGGAGAGCAGGGCGAAGGCGTCAAGGACCGCGGGACGGCCCCACGGGGGGCCGGCCCGCGTCGGTCCCCGCGACTACTTGAGCTCGATGGTGGCGCCGGCCTCTTCGAGCTGGGCCTTCGCCTTGGCGGCGTCTTCCTTCGACACCTTCTCGAGCACGGTCTTGGGCGCCCCGTCCACGAGATCCTTGGCCTCCTTGAGGCCCAGGTTCGTGAGCGCGCGCACCTCCTTGATGACCTGGATCTTCTTCTCGCCGGCGACCGTGAGCACGACGTCGAACTCGTCCTGCTCCTCGGACTCCTCGCCGCCTCCTCCGCCGCCAGCCGGGGCGGCAGCTGCGACCGCAACCGGCGCAGCGGCAGTGACGTTGAAGCGCTCTTCGAAGTCCTTCAGAAGCTCGGAGAGCTCGAGGACGGTCATGCTGGAGATCGCGTCGAGGATCTCTTCCTTGGTGGCCATGT
Organism: uncultured Acidimicrobiales bacterium; assembly: GCA_963747215.1. Taxonomy (GTDB): domain Bacteria; phylum Actinomycetota; class Acidimicrobiia; order Acidimicrobiales; family DATKAS01; genus DATKAS01. Next base: position 65,520 of record CAVVET010000036.1, on the reverse strand, counting down.
GGGGTTACTCCTGTTCCGGTGTTTCGGATGCGGTCGGGTCGGACGTCTCAGATGCTTCGTCAGATGCGGCTTCGGCAGACGCGGCTTCGGGCTCGGCGGCTTCGGGCTCCGCGGCCGGTGCGGCGTCCACCTCGTCGGCGGACGTGTCTTCGGCGGGTGCCTCGGCCAGCGGGTGCCTCGGCCGCGGGTGCTTCCGGTGCCGCTACCTCGGCGGCCGGCTCAGGCACGCCGCCCTGCTGGTCGATCAGCGCCTTCAGGCCGTACCGCGAAGTTACGGGGCAGCGCCGCGAGCAGGCCGGCCAGCTGCGCGATGGGCGCTTGCAGAGCGCCCGCGAGCTGTGCGAGCACCGCCTCGCGCGTCGGAAGATCGGCGAGCGCGGCGACATCGCCGGCACTGAGCAAGCGCTGCCCGAGCAACCCACCCTTGACGACCAGGTTCGGGTTGGTCTTGGCGTACTCGCGGAGGGCCTTGGCAACCGCGGCAGCGTCACCATCGACGAACGCGATCGCCGTCGGTCCCGTGAGCAGCGCATCGAGCTGGTCGATGCCGGCGTCGCGGGCGCCGAGGCGCACCAACGTGTTCTTGTAGATCTTGTAGTCGCCGCCGGCGGCACGCAGCGCTCGCCGCAGCTCGGCCATCGCCTTCACGTCGAGACCGCGGTACTCGGTCAGGAGCGCGGCGTCGGCCTGGGTCAGCCGCTCACGAACTTCCGTGACGACGGCCACCTTCTCAGCCCTCGGGTTCTCCATCGCGCTCCTCCCTGCGGAGCCCTCGGGCTCCAGACAGCAAACGGGACGCTCGCGCACACGAACGCCCCGGAAAGCAGAAGAGGAGTTCGCCTCGTCCGGCGGGCTTGCGGCCCATTCAGCCCAGGGGCACCGGATGTCTGCGGCGAGCAGAGATCAGTTGTGGCCGGTCAGTGTAGGGCCCGGCGGCGCCGCCGGCACCAGCCGGGCTGAGCCCTCGCCGCTCTCCGCTCCGCTTCGAGCGGCCGGCTCGCTGCGCTCGACAATCAGTACTTCGCGCACCCGGCGGCGCATTGCGCCGCCATCCGGCTACGCAGGTCCGTCCTTCTTCGCGGTGCGCTCGGCTTGTTCGCGGGCGATCCAGGCCTGCACCGGCGGCAGCAGCGTCGCCAGGCCCGCCGTCCCGGCGACGATCAGGCCGACTCCGGCGGTCTGCCAGTCGTCGAACCTCTCGGCGACGAGCATCACGACGCCGACGCCGATCAACGCGGCGCCACTCAGCGCGAGCATCACCCGACCGGCGACGCTGCCCGTGACCGCTCCTGCCGCTGACGTCGCGCGGCCCATGGTCTTGTCGAGCGCGCGCTCGGCCCACGCGAACTCGGTCGCGAGGATCGCGAGCCCGACGATGATCACGACGACGCCCGGCCCCGGCAGGGCAAGCATGGCCACGCCGGCACCCAGCACCGTGAAACCGAGGACCGCGACGAACATCCGCTTCGCGTTCCGGCCGATCCAGCCGAGGATGATGACCGGGCCGCGAAGGCCGAATCGGTCCCAGAACGGCGGCGGGGCGACCGCCGCCAGCTCTTCGTCGGTCAGCCGTTCGGGTTCGCTCAGCTGGTGGCCTTCGTGTCCTCGGGACGCGCGTGCGCCGGGTCGATCTTGATGCCGGGCCCCATCGTCGACGAGACCGTGACGTGGCGGAGATACCGGCCCTTGGCCGACGCGGGCCGGGCCCGCTGCAGCTCGTCCAAAACCGCTCCGTAATTCGTGAGCAGCGAGTCGATCGGGAAGCTCGCCTTGCCGAGCGGGACGTGCACGTTGCCGTGGCGGTCGGTGCGGTACTCGACCTTGCCGCCCTTGAACTCACCGACGGCCTTGCCCACGTCGGTGGTCACCGTGCCGGTCTTGGGGTTCGGCATGAGACCACGAGGGCCGAGCACGCGACCGAGCTTGCCGACCATCGGCATGAGATCAGGAGTGGCGATGGCGACGTCGAAGTCGAGCATGCCCTTCTCGATGTCGGCGGCGAGGTCGTCCGCGCCCACGAGGTCGGCGCCTGCGGCGCGCGCCTCGGCGGCGGCCTCACCGGCGGCGAAGACCGCGACCCGCACGTCCTTACCGGTGCCCGCCGGCAGCGCGACGGTGCCCCGCACGATCTGATCGGCCTTGCGGGGATCGACGCCGAGACGCACTGCGAGCTCGATCGTCTCGTCGAACTTCGCCGACGACAGATCCTTGGCGAAGCTCACAGCCTCGTTCGGGGGATACAGCTCTTCTCGGTCGAATCGCTTCGCAGCGTCGACGTATCTCTTGCCTTTCGCCATTGATGGCTCCCTCGTGTTCGTGGCGGCCGGGCGAGGTCGTCCCGGTCGCGCCGTGGATGTGGTGTGTGTGTGATCTGTCAGACGACGGTGATGCCCATCGACCGCGCGGTGCCCTTGATCTGGAGCTTGGCAGCATCGAGGTCGTTGGCGTTGAGGTCGGGCATCTTGACCTTCGCGATCTCGGTGATCTGATCCTCGGTGACGGTGCCGACGTCCTCGCGCCCGGGCGTCTTCGAGCCCTTCTCGAGACCGGCCGCCGCGCGCAGCAGCACCGGCGCCGGCGGCGTCTTGAGAACGAACGTGAACGACCGATCCTCGAACACCGTGATCTCGACGGGCACGACCGTGCCGGTCTGAGCTTCCGTCGCCGCGTTGTACGCCTTGCAGAAGTCCATGATCGCGACGCCGTGCGGACCGAGCGCGGTGCCGACGGGCGGCGCGGGCGTGGCCTTGCCGGCCTGGATCTGGATCTTGACGACGGCCGCGACCTTCTTCTTGGCCATGACGGGGGTGTTCTCCTTGGCTTGCTTAGAGCTTGGCGACCTGGCTGAAGTCCATCTCCACCAGGGTCTCGCGGCCGAAGATGTTGACGAGCACCTTGAGCTTGAGCTGGTCGGCGTTGATCTCGGCGATCTGACCCGAGAAGTCCGCGAACGGGCCTTCCTTCACCCGCACCGACTCGCCCACCTCGTACTCCAACCGCGGCTTGCTGCGCTTTGCGGGCTCGTCGCCCTCGATCTTGACCTGCAGGAACGACTCGACGTCGCGACGCGGCAGCGGGGAGGGCTTCGCGCCCTGACCGACGAACCCGGTCACGCCCGGCGTGTTGCGGATGACGTACCACGAGTCGTCGTCCATGTCGCAGCGCACCAGCAGATAGCCGGGGAAGACCTTCTTCTGCACGACGACCTTGCGCCCGTTCTTGAACTCGACGACGTCTTCCATCGGGATGACGACTTCGAAGATCTTGTCCTCGGCGTTCATCGACTGGGTACGGGCCTCGAGGTTCTGCTTGACCTTCTTCTCGTAGCCCGACTGCGTGTGCACGACGAACCAGCGACCCGGACGGTCGTAGGGGCTCTCCTGCCGGGGAGCTTCCTCGTCGTCCTCGTCCTCGTCGTCGGTCTCGTCGAGGATCTCGTCGTCGACGAGCACGTCGCTCGCGGCGAGCACGTCGGTCTCGGCCGTGGCCTCGTCCGCGACGACCACTTCGTCCGCGACGACCACTTCGTCCGCGACGAGCACGTCGCCCTGGTCCGGCGTGGGCTCGGCGGGCTCGGCACCGGCCTCGGGAGTGAACAGGTCGTCGCTCATGCCGCGTTGTAGAGCCGCAGGATCGCCGAACCGAAGCCCCAGTCGAGGAGCGCGATGAGCGTCGTCAGCAGCACGACGGTGATGAGCACGATGATCGAGTAGTTGATGACCTCGGACCGCGTGGGCCAGGCCACCTTGCGCAGCTCGCCCCGCACCTCGTGAAGGAACTGACCCGGCGAGGTCCTCTCCTGCTTCGGACGCGGGCTCGGTGCCGCCTTGCGCTCGCGCACGGGCGTGCCGTCAGCGCCGACTTGGCCCTGACGCTGCAACATGCGCTTGGTCTCGCGGTTCATAGCCATGACGACACCCTTGGAACGGACTTCGGGAACGGATTTCGGGAGAGGAATGGAGCAGGGCAGGAGGGACTCGAACCCCCGACCACCGGTTTTGGAGACCGGAGCTCTTCCAACTGAGCTACTGCCCTAGGGAGGGTCGGGACGAGCAATCCTAGCAGGGGCAGGGTCCCGAACGGCCAGGCAGCCGAGGCTTCAGCCGGCCAATCGCCGGCGCGATCGGGTGCTCAGCACGAGGACGCTCGCGGCTCCCGCGGCCGTGACGGCCGCCATGCCTCCGAGCACCGCCGCCCGGCGGAGCGCCCGTCCCGCCGTCGAACCCGTGGACTGCTCGTCGAGCGCAGCGAGCACCTCCTCGATCCAGTCCACCGGCGTGGTCATGCGGCGATCGGCCAGCGATCGCAACCCCCGGTGCAGCCGGCGGTACTGCGCGAGGTCGGCCTGGCAGCGCAGGCAGTGCTCGACATGGGAGCGCGCCGAACGACCCTGGACGGGCCGTCCCTCGGCGGCCTCGGCGAGGAGCTCGGCGAGCGCCTCACACCGCACGGGCTGACCCCGGGTCGGCACGGGCGTACACGCGCTCGCGCAGGCGACGACGAGCTCGGTGCAGCCGCACCTTTGCCGCGGTCGCCGAGATGCCGAGCTCGGCCGCGATGGCCTCGTGAGGAAGGTCGTAGATGTCGCGCAGCACGACCACGGCCCGCAGCCGCGGCGGTAGCTCGGCGAGGGCCGCCTCGAGCTGGTCGCGGGTAGCCGAGGCCTCGGCCCGGGCCTGCGGGTCGACCTCGGGACGGGTGTCGATCAGCGGCGCATCGTCATCGAGCTCGTCGTGCTGGTGGCGACGGCGGCGACCGAGATGCGTCGCCGCGCAGTTCGCCGTGATGCGGTACAGCCACGTCGAGAACTGCGCGTCGCCGCGGAACTGGCGCACGCCTCGAAAGGCTCGGAGGTAGGCCTCCTGCACCACGTCTCGCGCGTCCTCCTCGTTGCCGGTCAATCGATGAGCGAGCGTGTACGCGTCGTCGTACGTCGCCCGGACGAGCTCGTCGAAGGCCGATCGGCTTCCGTCGCGGGCTTCCACGACGAGCTGATCGATCTCCGGCGTACTCGTCATCGTTTGTGACCTCGCAGTGGCGAGTCGGGTTACTTGCGGATCTCTACTTGAGGATCTTGACGACGCGGCCGGAGCCGACGGTGCGTCCGCCTTCGCGGATGGAAAACAGCAGTCCTTCGTCCATCGCGATCGGTTTGCCGAGCTCGACAGTCATGACCGTGTTGTCGCCCGGCATCACCATCTCGGTGCCCTTCGGGCAACGTGATCGAGCCGGTCACATCGGTGGTCCGGAAGTAGAACTGGGGCCGGTAGTTGTTGAAGAACGGCTTGTGGCGGCCGCCCTCGTCCTTGCCCAACACATACACCTGCGCCTCGAAGTTCGTATGAGGCGTGATCGACCCGGGCTTGCACAACACCTGGCCCCGCTCCACCTCCTCTTTCTTCGTCCCCCGCAGCAGGGCGCCGATGTTGTCGCCCGCATGGCCCTCATCCAAGATCTTGCGGAACATCTCCACCCCCGTGCACACCGTCTTGGTCGTCGGCCGCAACCCCACGATCTCGACCTCGTCGCCGGTGTGGACCATCCCCTGCTCCACCTTCCCGGTCACCACCGTCCCCCGACCGGTGATCGTGAACACATCCTCGATCGGCATCAAAAACGGCTTGTCCAAATCCCGCTGCGGTTCCGGCACATAACTGTCGACCGCGTCCATCAACTCGATGATCTTGGGCGTCCACTCCGCGTCGCCCTCCAACGCCTTCAACGCGCTGACCCGGATCACCGGCAGATCGTCACCCGGGAACCCGTAGTTGGTCAGCAGCTCCCGCACCTCGAGCTCCACCAACTCCAACAGCTCCTCATCATCCACCGCGTCGGCCTTGTTCAACGCCACCACGATGTACGGCACCCCCACCTGGCGGGCCAACAACACATGCTCCCGCGTCTGGGGCATCGGCCCATCGGTGGCCGCCACCACCAAAATCGCGCCGTCCACCTGCGCCGCCCCCGTGATCATGTTCTTGATGTAATCCGCATGCCCCGGCATATCCACATGCGCGTAATGCCGCTTATCGGTCTCGTACTCCACATGCGCAATCGAGATCGTGATCCCCCGCGCCTTCTCCTCCGGCGCCTTATCAATCTGATCGAACGGCGTGAACACCACATTCGGGTTGCCCTCCGCCAACGTCTTGGTGATCGCAGCAGTCAACGTCGTCTTGCCATGATCGATATGCCCCATCGTCCCCACATTCACATGCGGCTTGTTCCGCTCAAACTTCGCCTTGCTCATCGCGCTCACCTTTCTTCGCGGTCTGTCGGTAGGGACGAATGGAGAGTCTGGTAGCGGCGGTCGGACTCGAACCGACGACCACTCGATTATGAGCCGAGTGCTCTGACCAACTGAGCTACGCCGCCAGGTGCGCCGGAACCGGAACGGCCCCGGACCCGGGAGCCCTCTGTGGGAATCGAACCCACGACACCAGCCTTACCATGGCTGTGCTCTGCCGACTGAGCTAAGAGGGCGTGGCGCCGGATGAAACCAGCCGGATGAACCAGAGGGTGCACTCGGAGCCGACCCGGCATCCTAGCGACGGCACGACCTGGGCCGTTCGGCTCAATTGCAGTCACCACCCTGCCGATTCGGAGGATGGTGAAGTGCCAGCGAGTGATCATCGAGGCGGGTGGCGGGACGTTCACGCTCGACCTCCATCCGCGGCTGTCGGTGATCTCGGGCCTCGGTCCGGCGGAGCGCGACAGCCTCATCGGCGAGATCATCGGCGCGCTCGGAGGCAGCCGCACGGGCGTGCACCTCGAGCTGCGTGACGCCGCCGGCCGGCATCTCGCGGTCTTCCGCCCCAAGGGCGAGCGCCACCGCGTCATCGACGTCACCACGGCCGAGGATGTCAGCCACGAATTCGTGAGTGGCGGCGGCGGCCAGATCGACCTGCTGCAACGTTCGGGACTCACTGCGGCGACCGCGGCGGATCACCTCGTGCTCGGGCCGAAGGACTTCGCGGCTGTCGATCCGATCGGTGAACGCATCACCTTGCTCGCCGCAGTCGACCAGCGCGCGCTGTGGGCGACGGCTGAGCGGGTGATCGCAACCGCGGATGCAGGTCAGGAAGACGACACGACGAGCGTCGCGCTCGCCGGGCACGCGCCAGCCGACACCCCCGAGGTCGTCGACCGCGTCGAGGAGCTGCACAGCGACTTCGAGGCCGCGATCGCGAAAGAGGAGCGCGTCCACAGGCTGACGTATCGCATCGCTGCGGGCACCGCGATCCTTGCCGTGCCGGCCGCGCTCGTCGCACCCGTGCTCTCCCTCCCGCTCCTGCTCGGTACCGGGATCTCGATGGGAGTGGCCTTCCTCGCGCAGAAGCGCATCGACCAGGCGTCGCGTGCGGAGCAAGAGGCACTCAGCCAGGCCGGCGCGCAGTCGTACCTCGGCTTCCACCTCGAGCGGGTCAACACCATGCTGTCGACCAACGAGACCCGGAAGAAGGCCGCGACGGCCGGCGACCACAAGAAGGCCCAGGACGCTTGGCGCGACCTCGCCGGCGAGATCTCTGCCGAGTGGGCGCTCGCGCATCGCGAGGAGATCATCGCGGCCGCCCTCCTCCAACGCGGGGCCAGCCCCCTGAACGGGACGCAGGAGACCTACGAGCCGGTCGAGGGCGGCCTCGCCGCGAACCTCGCGCACGCGCTCGTCACGCGTCTCGCTGACGTTCGCAATCTCGGCCCCGAAGGCGAGAGCCTGCCGCTGCTCCTCGACGATCCGCTTCTCGCGCTCGACGTATCGGTGAAGCCGGCGTTGCTCGAGCTGCTGAGCCGATCGGCGGGCAGTCCTCAGGTGCTGTTCCTCACCAACGATCCCGACGTCCTCACCTGGGCTCGCCTCGAAGCGCTGACCGGTGAGATCGGCATCCTCGAAGCCGCGCCGTCCATCGACGAAGACGCCGACACCGTCGACTTCAGCGCGCAAGGCTGACGACTCCGCGCACCAAGCGACCGCACCGGCGGCCATTAGCGTCTGCCGCCATGCTGCTGCGGCTCGCGACCGTCGACGATGCCGAGCCAATGCGCGTGATCTACAACTTCGAGGTCGAGAACACGACGGCGACGTTCGATCTCGTCACTCGCTCGCTCGCTGATCAGCGGGCGTGGCTGGCGGAGCGATCGGGCGCGTTTGCGGCGGTCGTCGCGGTCGAGGGCAGCGAGGTCGTGGGATTCGCCTCTCTTTCGCCGTACAAGGAGCGCGCCGCGTACCGCACCACGCGTCGAGGACTCGGTGTACGTCCGGCGCGACTGCCAGGGCAAGGGCATCGGCAAGGCGCTGCTCAGCGAGATGGTCGATGTGGCGCGGCGCCACGGCTTCCACGCCGTGATGGCTCGGATCGAGGCGAGCGGCGAAGCGTCGGTGGCGCTCCACCGGTCGTGCGGCTTCGAGCTCGTGGGCATCGAGCGTGAGGTCGGCCGCAAGTTCAACCGCTGGCTCGACATCGCTCTGATGCAACGCCTCGTCGACGGCTGATCTCGGACGAGAGAGTTTCGGGGATGGATTGTGCCTCGGTGTGGTCGGACGTCCAGAGATCGCCCGTGGCCAGCTGAAGGGCGGCGACGCCAGGCGATCGATCGCATCGTCGTCGCGCACCCACGGATTCTGCGCGCCCGGGAATGTCCCACCCCCTCCTTATGATGGAGTCACTTCCCTTCAGTACTGCATGACCGATCGTGACCGTGAGGACGCGTGGACGTCGCCGAGCTGTGGGAAGTCGATCCGGAGTCGCTGACCGACGATGAGTTGTGCGCGCACGTGCGAGCACTCGATGCGGCCAGATCGCGCCATGAGCACACGATGGCTCGAGCAGTCGCTGTGTGGGATGCGCGGATCGCGTGGGCCGACGATGGCGCGACCTCAGGCACGGCTTGGCTCGCACATCGATGTGAGCTGAGCCGCGGGTCGGCAGCCACGCTCGTACGCACGGCGCGACGACTGCGATTGATGCCACTCACCGATGCCGCCGCGTGTCGGGGCGAGCTCGGTGGGGCGAAGGTGGTGCTGCTGGCCAACGCTGCGGGACGGAGCGAGGTTGCCGCCAGAGCGTTTGAGCGCGACGAGGCGATACTCGTCAAGCACGCTCGGGAGCTCACCGTCGATCAGACGGCACGGATGCTGCGCCACTGGCTGTTGCGGGCCGACCCCGATGGTGGGAGGGGCGACGCGAACGGCGACGGTGATCGCCTTCACGTGTCCACCACCTTCGATGGTGCGACGGCCCTCGATGGGATGTACACGAGCGAGGACGGAGCGGTGATCAAGGCGGCAGTCGACGCTGAGTACGAACGACTGTGGCGAGCCGAGCGTGAGTCAGGCGGTCCCATGCGCACGGCCGCACAGCGCAGGGCGGCCGCCCTTGCGGAGGTGATCCGGCGTTCGGTCGGAGCCGAGCGTGGGCGACCGACGCTCTCAGTCACGATCAGCCTCGACGACCTCGTGAGCGGCGTGGGGCCCGCGGCCATCGACGCGACCGGCGAGCCCCTTCACCCTGCGACCGTGCGCCGCATGGCCTGCGACGCCAGCGTGATTCCCGTGGTGCTCGGCGGCGCGGGAGAGGTTCTCGACTACGGCCGAGCCCGGCGCACTGTGAGCACCACGCAACGCCGAGCGCTCAGTCTGCGCGACCGAGGCTGCGTGTTCCCGGGGTGCGACCGACCCCCCGGGCTGGTGCGAGGGCCACCACATCGTGCCGTGGGAACACGGCGGCCCCAGCGACATGGCGAACCTCGTCCTGGTGTGCCATCACCACCACCACGCCTTGCACGAAGGCGGATGGTCGATCGCCCGAGCGCCCGACGGCGCCCTCAGCTTCACCCGCCCCGACGGCACGCCCTTGCTCGCGACGCGACTCGCGAGCTGAGGGGCGCGGCCGCCCTGGCGTGGTGACACGATGGAGCCATGGCAGCCACACCCAGTCGTGAAGATCGGTTCTCGTTCGGCCTTTGGACCGTCGGATGGCAAGCCCGCGACCCGTTCGGCGACGCGACCCGGCCCGCCCTCGACCCTGTCGAGTCGGTCCTCCGGCTCGCGGAGCTCGGCGCGTACGGGGTCAGCTTCCACGACGACGACCTGGTGCCGATGGGCTCGCCCGACGGCGAGCGCGAGCGGCTGATCAAGCGGTTCCGCGCCGCGCTCGAGGAGACCGGTCTCGTCGTGCCGATGGTGACGACGAACCTGTTCTTCCACCCCGTGTTCAAGGACGGCGCGTTCACGAGCAACGACCGCTCCGTGCGCCGGTACGCACTCCGCAAGGTGATGCGCAACCTCGACCTCGCCGCCGAGCTCGGCGCGGAGACCTACGTGTTCTGGGGCGGCCGCGAGGGCTCCGAGACCGACGCTGCGAAGGACGTGCGCGCCGCCCTCGACCGCTACCGCGAGGGCCTCGACACGCTGGCGCAGTACGTCGTCGACCGCGGGTACCGCATCCGGTTCGCGCTCGAACCCAAGCCGAACGAGCCGCGCGGCGACATCCTGCTGCCGACGATCGGCCACGCGCTCGCGTTCATCACGACCCTCGAGCACAGCGACATGGTCGGCCTCAATCCGGAGGTCGGGCACGAGCAGATGGCGGGCCTCAACTTCGTCCACGGGATCGCGCAAGCGCTCTGGCAGAACAAGCTCTTCCACATCGACCTCAACGGTCAGCGCGGCGTGAAGTACGACCAAGACCTTGTCTTCGGTCACGGCGACCTGATGAGCGCGTTCTTCCTCGTCGACCTTTTGGAGAACGGCGGGCCATCGGGTGGTCGGGCGTACGAGGGACCCCGCCACTTCGACTACAAGCCGTTGCGCACCGAGGACATCGACGGCGTGTGGGTGTCGGCCGCGGCGAACATGCGCACCTACCTCCTCCTGAAGGAGCGCGCCGCGGCGTACCGCGCCGATCCCGAGGTGCAGTCCGCGTTGGCGGAGAGCAAGGTGCCCGAGCTCGCGCAGCCGACCCTGGCCGCCGGTGAGTCGATCTCGGACTTGCTCGCCGATCGCCGCGTGTTCGAGGAGTTCGACGCCGACGCCCTCGGGGTGAAGGGCTACGGCTTCGTGCGGCTCAGCCAGCTCGCACTCGAGCATCTGCTCGGCGCTCGCTGAGACGCGCGCCGCGGCGTCCGCGGTGACCCTCGCTGGTCTGCGATCTACCGTGCCACCCATGGACACGGGGGGAACCTGGCGGTGACTCGCATCAAGACGGTCGCCTTCGACAACGCCGACGAGGCCCTGCGCATCGCCCGGGAGGCGCAGCACGCCCTGTACCCGATCGAGTACGCGACCCCCGCGCCGCCGTTCGTGCCCGACGAAGGCGGCATCGTCGCCGCCCATTCGTTGATCCCCGAGGCGCTCCATCACGCGTTCGCGACGTTCGGAGCGCTGATGTCGCCCGACCTGCCGCTCGACCGCCGCCAGCACGAGATGATCGCGACGGTGGTGTCGACGACGAATCGCACCTACTACTGCACGTTGTCGCACACCGAGTTCCTGAGCCGCGCCTCAGCCGACGAGGATCTGGCCGAGGCGGTCCGTCGTGACTTTCGCAGCGCGCCGATCAGCGACGCCGACCGGGCCATGCTCGAGTACGCCGAGCAGATCACGCTCGACGCGACATGCGTCACCGACGAGCACCACGCCCGTCTGCGCGCCGCCGGCTTCGACGACCAAGCCATCCTTCAGATCACGTTGATCGCCGCCTGGTTCAACTACATCAACCGGGTCGCCGACGCGCTCGGCGTGGGGACGACCTGACCGTGTGAGCACTCGCACCCTCACAGTCGGCACGACCACCTACCCGGCGACGCTGCCGAAGCTCAGCGACCCACGGCTGCACGTCGCCGCGATCATCATCACGATCCACGTGCTCGGTCAGACGGCGCTGCACTTCCAGGTCACCGTGCCGCAGATCCTCGCCGCGATCCTCACGTGCTTCGTCATCGAAGCAACCCTGACGTTCCGAGCGCAACGGGCGTTCGTGTGGCCAGCGAGCGCGATGCTGACGGGCAGTGGTGTCGCGCTGATCCTTCGTGTGCCGAGCACGCCCGTGGACGATCCGTGGAGCACACACGCGTGGTGGGTGTTCGCCGGCGTCGCGGCGTTCTCCCTGGCGACCAAGTACCTCATCCGCTACCGCGGTTCGCACGTGTTCAATCCGTCGAACATCGGGCTCGTGATCGTGTTCGTCGTCTTCGGCAGCACGCGCCTCGAGCCGCTCGACTTCTGGTGGGCCCCGCTCAACGCCGCGATGATCGCCGCCTACGTCGTCATCATCGGCGGTGGACTCCTCATCACGGCCCGGCTCGGGCTGCATCGCGATGGCGGCGACGTTCTGGATCACGCTCGCCGCGGGCATCGGGGTGCTCGCTCTGTCGGGCCATTCGATGGTGGCCCGCTGGGCGTTCGCGCCCGTCTCCGGCTTCGACTACTGGCGGGTCATCGTCACCTCGCCGGAGGTGTTGATCTTCCTGTTCTTCATGATCACGGACCCGAAGACCGTGCCGTCCTCGCGCTCCGGCCGGGTCACGTTCGGCTTCCTCGTCGCCGTGGCGAGCACGCTGCTCATGGCACCCCAGACCGACGAGTTCGGGTCGAAGGTGGCCCTGCTCGGCGGTCTGGCTGTGCTCTGCGCATGTCGCCCGCTCGTCGGTGTGCTCGCGCCGGTCTTCAGCCGTCGCTCGAGCATCGCGGTGCCCCCGCCCGTCCTTCGAGTCGGGATCTTCCTGATCGTTGTGGTCGCGCTCGGCGGGGCGATCGTCGCGGCGGGAGCTCCGGCTCGCGGTGGGGCAACTGCCATCCGCTGCTGACGTGCTGGGCCGCGTGCCACACGAAGTCGACCCGGCCACGTTCCCGTCGATCTCGGTCGATCAGGACGTGCTGGACTGGAACCACGAGATCACGGGCGCCGGTGCGCGCGAGATCGTCTTGACGCTCGTAGAGAACCTCCAGCTCGAGAACCAGGCCCTGCTCGATGCGGATCCCACGATCCTGGAGGCCGTGGCCCACGGCGACCGGCTCGACGACATGCGCAGCCGTCTTCGCGAGGGCGAGGCGAGCGGAGCGACGCGCGTGGAGCAGTACCAGATCGACGACGTGCACGTCACCCTGCTCGTCCCGTTCGGCAGACAGGACGGTCTGAGCCTCGGCCTGGAGTCGCGAGGCGAGGTGACGACCGAGACCTACGACGCCGAGGGCAACCTGCAAGCACGCGAGTCGGCGCCGTTCGCGCAGACGTTCGTCATGCGGCGCGCCACGGGCGACCGCTGGCTCAACGTCGCGGTGCTGCCGGTGCCGCCCGACGACTGAGGGCGCTCAAGGAGCGAGCGTCATCGCCCGGTCGGGGCGCAGCAGAAACGGCGTCAGATGGCCGGCGAGGTTCGAGAACGGCAGCACATCGGGATGAAGGTCGATCCCGAGCGCGTCCGCCATGAAGCGACGCCGCGCCTGGATGCGACTCCACGCATCGGGATATGCCCCCGCGAGGTCGCGGCGCAACGACTCATCTGCCAGCGCGACGCCGTCCTCGATGTTCGTCGTGAAGTACGGCGTGCCGGTGGCGGGGATGATGTCGCACTGCAACGCCATCCCCGAGCGCAGCTCGACACGAGAGCCCGGGTACACCGGAGAGTTGACCCACTCGTCGAGGTGCAGCTGGTGGCCGGGGTTCAGGTGGACGCCGAAGAACGGGTCACCGAGATGGCGGTCGACGATGCGCTGCAGCTCGCCACCCACCTGACCGATGCGCAGCGCGCCGTACCACTCCGCGACTGCTTCGAAGTAGGGCGCCACGAGCCGCTCGACGTAGTCCTTCGTTCCGTCCGCCAGTTCCTCCGCGTCCTCGACGACGAAGCCGGCCCGGCAGTTGAGCGCACCCCAGATCCCGAACGCGATGGTGAACGGATCGCCGCGCTCGAGCGGGCGGTCGCCGGGGCTGAGCAGCCCGAGCGCCGCGCGCGGGCCGGCCGTGAGCATCAGGTGGCACGACAGCGGGGCACCGTTCCACCTCAGGAGTCGCGCGCAGTCGCGCTCGGTCATGCCCGGCTGCAGACCGGTGAGGACCCTCCGCACGCCTTCCGACGTCTGGCAGGCGGCCCACTCGAAGGCGGCGAGCTGCTCCACCTCGTTCACCACGCGCAGTCCGTGCGCGGGATCGATGAGGAGGTCAGCCGCGTTCTCGACGAGCCCCCGGGGAGTCGCGCGTCGGAGGGCGTCGACGAGGAACGCCGGCACCTCGATCACGTCGCGCGTCGCGTACGTCTTCCAGCCGACCACCCCGATTCGGCTGTCGCCGGAGATGCTCTCGTCGCGCAGGATCTCTGACAGTGGCGCGGAGGCGTCGCGCGACTGGCCCGGCAGGCTGAAGTCCTGGAACGTCACGAGCCGCATCGGAAGCGGCGCGGCGGCTGCGATGCCCGCGCACTCGTTGCCCACGAGGACCGCAGGCTCACCGGAGACACCGATGATCAGCACCGCTTCCTCGAAGCGAGGGTCGAAGCCGCTCAGATAGGAGAGGTTGGCGCTGTGCTCGCGGTCGGCCCACACGACGAGGTGGGTGTAGCCGCGTGCGTCCATCGCCGAGCGGAGGCGCGCCAACCGGTCCGTGAAGATCGTGCTGGGAAGCAGCGGCTCGGTGTCGGGCGTCCCGAACGCGGGCAACGGGATGTCGGCCAATCGGGCGGTGGTCTGCCCCGTCGTCGTTACAGCGGCCATGCCGTCACTCCCCTTGCCGTGAGTTCTGCGGCGCCCACGGGCGCGGCGTCGATTCGCCGCGCGCGATCGTCACACGCTCGTCAGCATCCACGGTCATCCACGGTCCGACGGTGCCATCAGGCCACTGCACGCGCACCTCGGCTGCGTCCGCGTCGCCGATGCCAGTGTGGAGCCACCCGAGCTCTCCGCTCACGTGCCCGCCACCGACGGTGACCTCTCGCGATGTCGTTCGATCGTCGGTGCGCACCTCGACCCAAGCTCCGATGGCGTCGACGTTCGGCGCGGGCTGCTCGAGCCGGACGTCGATCCAATGCCCCATCGCCTCGGGCTGCGCGGCATCCCCTCGGCCGACGTTGCGCCAAAGCGTCACCGGTGCACGGCGATTGACGACGACGAGGTCGAGCAAACCGTCGAGGTTGAGGTCGACGACCGCGGCGCCACGCGCACGCTCGTAGCTCACGATGCCCGCGGCCTCGCCCTCCTCCTCGAACGATCCATCAGGTCGACCCATCAGGAGGTTGTTGGGGTCTTCGCTCGCCTGGTCGATCTGCGCGTCGACGTTGCCCTTCGTGACGAACAGGTCGGCATGTCCGTCGTTGTTCACGTCGGCGAACTCGGGATGCCATGCCGTCGACGGGAGGATGTCGTCACCGGTGTACGGCCGCTGCGCGGTGACGCCCATGTCGAGAGCGATGTCGCGGTACTCCGGCCGCTCCGCACCCGCCGCGAGGGTCTGGAGCTTGTTGTCGCCTTGGCTGGTCAGGAAGACCTCGGGGAGGCCATCGTCGGTGACATCCTGACTGGCGATGCCCATGCCCCATATCTGCAGGGGTCGCCAGCCATCGGCTTCGGTGTACGCGGTGGGTGGTTCGCCAGGCACGATCCGCCAGAGCTGCTCTTCGCCCTCGCGGTAGTAGTGCCGATCGTTCGAGACGCGAAGGTCGCGCTGCCCGGAGTGGCTCCAGTCGCTGAACAACATCGACAGCGTGCAGTACCCAGGCGCCAGGGCGACGGGGGCGGTGTACTGAGCACCCGACGGAGCCGGTCGTACGAGAAGGCTGTCGTCACATCCCGCTCGGTCCGGCGGTGAGATATCGCCCGAACGCGAGCGTCGGCAGCAGGTTCTCTCCTTCCCATGTGGCGCTGAACGCCGTCGTCCAGCCCGGGCTCAGATCGAGTCCGAGATCCGCGGCGGCCGACTCGAAGCGGCAGTCCCCCAAGCCGCGCAGGATCACGTCCTCTTCGCGACCCAGCACCACGAGGTCGGGGTGACCGTCGCTGTCGACGTCGAGCGGATACGCGCCCGTGACCGAGGTGAGGTCGGTGACCGGTGACGGGAGCGGCGAAAAGCGCAGCGCGCCGCCGACCTCGCTGTCGTTGTGGAACAGCGCCGCGGGCTCGGTGCCGCCGGCGAGGAAGAGCTCGTCGCGCCCGTCGTCGTCACAGTCGAAGGCGGCGACTCCCCCCCGACGAAGAACTCGAACTCTCCGTCGTACCGGTGGTCGAGTCCTGAGGTCGCCGTTTCGTCGACAAATCGGGGTGTGCGCTCGGCGGACGCGTCGTCGCCTCCGCAGGCGGCCAACAGGAGCAAGGCCGCGAGGACCGGGGCCATGACACGCACGCGCGGATTGAATCACAGTCGTGTGACGGTCCCATACGCGGGCAGGGTGTGCCTGATATAGTCCCGAAGCGCCCGCAGATCCGCACTGCTGGGCTTTCGACGAGCAGGGGGAACGGATGCGATTTGGACGTGTAGCGATGGTGGCCGCGATGAGCGCGGCCCTGATCCTTGCCGCGTGCGGTGACGACAGCGACGACGAGGGCGCGGCCGACACCGGCGCAGCGGCGTCGGACGGGGCGGCAGCAGAAGGTGACTGCGTGGTGGGCGTCTCCTGGAACAACTACCAGGAAGAGCGCTGGGCGAAGTGGGACGAGCCCGCGCTCCAGGAGGCCATCGAGGCCGGCGGCGGCAGCTACATCTCGAACGACGCGAAGTCGTCGGCCGAGACGCAGGCCACCAACGTCGAGAACCTGATCTCGCAGGGCGCCAACGTGCT
Organism: uncultured Acidimicrobiales bacterium; assembly: GCA_963747215.1. Taxonomy (GTDB): domain Bacteria; phylum Actinomycetota; class Acidimicrobiia; order Acidimicrobiales; family DATKAS01; genus DATKAS01. Next base: position 48,756 of record CAVVET010000036.1, on the reverse strand, counting down.
GGTGATCCTGGCCCAGGACGGCACGGCGATCATGCCGTCGGTCGAGGCCGCGATCGGCCAAGGCATCCCGGTCATCGCGTACGACCGACTGATCGAGGACCCAGAGGCGCTCTACATCACGTTCGACAACATCGAGGTCGGTCGCATGCAGGCCCGAGCGATCCTCGAGGCGGTGCCGAGCGGCAACTACGTGATCATCAAGGGCAACCAGGCCGACGCCAACGCCGACTTCCTCCGCGAGGGCATGGAAGAGATCATCGGTGACGCAGTGGCTGCAGGCGACATCACGATCGTCGGCGAGACCTACACCGACAACTGGGACCCGGCGATCGCCCAGACCCAGATGGAGCAGTTCCTGACCGCCGAGGACAACGACGTCCAGGCCGTGCTCTCCGAGAACGACGGCATGGCTGGCGGCGTCGTCGCTGCGCTCACCGCGCAGGGCCTCGACGGCCAGGTCCCGGTGTCCGGTCAGGACGGCGACCTCGCCGCCCTCAACCGGGTCGCGCTCGGCACGCAGACGGTCGACGTCTGGAAGGACGCCCGCCTGCTCGGCAAGTCCGCCGGTGAGTCGGCCATCGCGCTCTGCGCGAACCCCGACATCAGCGCGGTGTCGGGCACCGCGCCCTTCACCACCGGCGGCGGCGTCGAGATGACGTCGATCCTGCTCACTCCGGAGCCGATCACCCAGGAGAACCTGGATGTCGTGGTCGACGCGGGATGGATCGACGAGGAGACCCTCTGCGAGGGCGTCGAGGCCGGTTCGGTCGCGGCCTGCCCGTAACCGGTAGCCGGTAGCACTGCACTCACGTGCCCCTCGTCCAGGCTGACCTGGACGAGGGGCACGTGTCACTCATGGGCACATGCGGGGGGACTTCATGACCACGGTGGAGACGCCGAAGGACGCGTCGCCGGCAGAGCACGACGCCTTCGCCCGGGGACAGGTCGTGGCGGTCGATGGTGGCATCGACCGAGATCGACACGCGGCTCTTCGGCATGGTGATCGCCCTCCTGGCGATCTGGATCGCGTTCCACGTGCTCTCCGGGGGCGACTTCCTCACCGCGCGCAACCTGTGGAACCTCTCGGTCCAGAGCACCTCCATCGCCATCATGGCGACGGGGATGGTCCTCATCATCGTGTCGCGGAACATCGACCTCTCGGTCGGGTCGCTGCTCGGCTTCCTCGGCTACGCGATGGCGCTCGTCCAGACCGACGGCATGTTCGCCTTCTTCGGCTCGACGTGACCGTCGATGGCCTGAAGGAGCAAGTCCTACGTCTGGATCGTCGCGATCCTGTTCGGCATCCTGCTCGGGCGCCCTGGTGGGTTCGGCCACAGGGATTCCTCGTGGCCTACGTCGGCGTCCCTGCCTTCATCGTCACCCTCGGCGGCTTCCTCGTCTGGCGCGGCGCGCATCTTCCGCATGGGCGGCAAGCAGGGGCAGACGCTGGCGCCGCTCGACTCCACGTTCCAGCTGCTCGGCGGCGGAGCGAAGGGGTCACTCGGAGAGTGGCGGAGCTGGCTGCTCGCGCTCGTCGCCTGCGCGGGCATCGTCCTGAGCATCGTGCTCGCACGGCGGCGGCGGATGCGCTACGAGCTCGCGTCCGCGCCCGATGTGGGCCGACGTCAGCTGGGCGTCGTCGGCTGTGGGGCCGTGCTCGTCGGGGTCGGCCTGGTGGCCAACAGCTACGAGTCGCCGATCACCGGCGACCCGACCGGCGTCGCCTACCCGGTCGTGATCCTGATCGGTGTCACGCTGCTGATGAGCTACCTCGCCCGGCGGCGCCGGTTCGGTCGCTACGTGTACGCGTACGGCGGCAACCCCGAGGCCGCCGAGCTCGGCGGCATCAACACCCGGCGCACGGTGATGCTGACGTTCGTCGCTGATGGGTGTCCTGGTCGCGGTGAGCGCGGTGATCCAGACGGCTCGCCTCAACGGGGCGGTCACCAACCTCGGTGTGCAGAACGAGCTCGACGTCATCGCGGCCGCGGTGATCGGTGGCGCGTCGTTCGCCGGTGGCATCGGCACGATCCCGGGTGCAGTCCTCGGTGCGGTCGTCATGCAGTCGCTGCGCTCCGGCATGGTGCTGCTGAAGATCGACTCGCCGTCACAGGACATCGTGGTGGGCGTGGTGCTGGTCACCGCGGTGGCGATCGACTCCGCCCTTCGACAGGGTCGCCGGACGCTTGGCCCTCGGCGCCCTCAGCGTGGGCCTGATCGATCTCCGCCATCGTCATCCAATCCGGCCGAGCGTGATCGGAGGCGACTGGCCATGACTGACACTGCGACCACGAACTGACGCCATCGAGCGACGGCCGCGTCCCGCTCGTCGAGCTCCGCAACATCCGCGTGGCTTTCGGCGGCGTCCACGCCGTTGACGACGTCACCATCGACCTCTACCCCGGTGAGGTCGTCGGCCTCGTGGGCGGCAACGGCGCCGGGAAGTCGACGCTGGTGCACACGCTCTCGGGCGCGCACCCGGCCGACTCCGGTGAGATCCGCATCGACGGGCAACCCGTGCAGATCCACAATCCGCGCGACGCTCGCCACCACGGGGTCGAGGTCATCTACCAGAAGCTCGCGCTGGCCGACAACCTCGACGCGGCCGACAACCTGTTCCTCGGGCGGGAGCTGCGCACCCGAACGGGTGCCCTCGACGACTCGGCGATGGCGTCGGCGACCGCCAAGGTGATGCGCCGGTTGAACCCCTGGTTCAAGAACCTGAAGACCCCGGTGCGATCCCTCTCGGGCGGTCAACGCCAGTCGGTCGCCATCGCCCGGGCCGTCCACTTCAACGCCCGCATCCTGATCATGGACGAGCCGACGGCGGCGCTCGGTCCCGCCGAGACGGCGCAGGTGCGCGAGCTGATCACGCAGCTGAAGGCCGAAGGCATCGGCATCTTCCTCATCAGCCACGACATCCACGACGTGTTCGACCTCGCCGACCGCATCAGCGTCATGCTGCAGGGCCGACTCGTCGGCACGGTCAACAGAGCCGACGTCACCATGGACGAGGTGCTGGCGATGATCATCGCCGGCAAGAAGCCCGCCGAGGTCTCGAAGGAGGACATCGCCAAGCTGCACGGCGAGGCGCCCGGCACTCTGACGCCGTGAGCCAAGCGGACGTGGTGGGCCGGGAAGGATTTGAACCTCCGTAGGCTTGCGCCGGCAGGTTTACAGCCTGCTCCCTTTGGCCACTCGGGCACCGACCCCTGGGCCGGTCACCCTAGCGAATGAGGTTTGCGACCAAATGCCGACGTTCGACGTCGTTTCCGAGATCGACAAACAAGAAGTGCGCAACGCGCTCGACCAGACCGAACGGGAGCTGGCGACGCGCTTCGACTTCAAGGGCACCAACTCCTCGATCGAGCAGTCCGACCTCGACCTGGTGATGCGCTCCGCCACCGAGGACCGGCTCCGGGCGGTGCGCCAGGTGCTCGAGGAGAAGCTCGTGAAGCGGGGCGTGTCGCTCAAGGCGCTGGAGTTCGGGAAGATCGAGGAGGCGGCCGGCGGCACCGTCCGCCAGACCGCGAAGCTCAACGCCGGCATCTCGACGGACAAGGCTCGTGAGCTCAACAAGTTCATCAAGGAGCTCGGGCTGAAGGGCATCCAGAGCCAGGTGCAGGGCGACCAGCTGCGGGTGACCGGCAAGAAGCGCGACGACCTGCAAGAGGTGATCGCCAAGCTCCGCGAGGGCGACTTCGGCATCGCCCTGCAGTTCACGAACTTCCGCGACTGATGGCTGTGCTCGCGCTCGACGTCGGGGCGGTACGGCTGACACGGGTGGGGTACGCCGACGTCGAGGTGCCGCCAGAGACGGTGGGGCTCACTGCTGACACGGTGGCGTCGGTGGCGTGGGCGGAGCCGGTGTGGGCGGGCGCGGGCGGTGTGGGCGCGGCGGCTGCGGCGTGGGTCATCGAGAGCGACGGTGCGCGCATCGTGGTCGACCCGGCGCTCGCCGCCGACGGCATCCTGCGCAACGAGAACGACGCGGCGGTGCATCAGGAGGCGTTCGCCGCGCTGCTCGCTGACGCGGGGTTCGCGCGGGACACCATCACCCACGCGGTGGCGACGCACATCGACGGCATCGGGATGTTCGCGTGGCGCGAGGCAGACCGGACGTGGACGCCGTTCTTCCCGAACGCGCCGATCTTGCCGTCGCAGCGTGAGCTCGACGCGATCGACGCGCAGCGGCATCCTGACCCCGACTCCTGGCCGATCCTCGGCGAGCTGCGTGCCTCGGAGCGGTGCGCGCGACCGGGGACCGCGAACAGCTCACGCCCGACGTGGTGATCGAGCACACGGGTGCGCACACCGCGGGCCATCAGGTGGTGCGCATCGACTCCGAGGGCGAGCGAGCCCTGATCGTGGGCCATCTCGCGGCGTCGCCGCTTCAGCTGGCGACCGGGGTGTGCCACCGGTTGCACGACGAACCCGAGGCCGCCTGGGCGACACTCACCGCGCTCCGCGACGAAGGCGCGCTGCTCATCGGCCCGCTGTGGCCCACCCCCGGCGCCGGCCGTTGGAACGGCACCGCGCTGATCCCCGCCGGCTGACCACCGCCGCTTCTTGGCGAGAGGGTCGCTGAGCCCGCTCGCGCAAGAGAACCGGCTAGTCCTCTTGCGGGGCTTCGGCGGCGCGAGCGCGGATCTCCTCGACGACGGTCGCGTCGGCGAGCGTCGTTGTGTCGCCGAGGTCGCGGCCTTCGGCGACGTCGCGGAGCAGCCGGCGCATGATCTTCCCGCTGCGCGTCTTGGGCAGGTCGGGCGTGAAGATCACGGTCTTCGGACGGGCGATCGCGCCGATCTGGGTGGCGACGTGCTTGCGCAACGCCTCGCCGTGCGCGGTGCTCGGCTCGTTGCCGCCCCGCAAGGTCACGTAGGCGATGATCGCCTGGCCGGTCGTCTCGTCCTTTGCCCCCACGACCGCAGCTTCGGCAACCGTCGGATGCGACACGAGCGCGGATTCGACCTCGGTCGTCGAGATGCGATGCCCACTCACGTTCATCACGTCGTCGACGCGCCCGAGCAGCCAGAAGTAGCCCTCGTCGTCGATCTTGGCGCCGTCACCGGCGAAGTACCGATCGTCGAATCGACTCCAGTAGGTCTGGCGATACCGCTCGGGGTCTCCGTAGATGCCCCGCAGCATCGAGGGCCATGGCCGCGTGAGCGTGAGGAAGCCGCCCCCCTTCTCGACCCGCACGCCGTCGTTGTCGACGACCTCGGCGCCGATGCCCGGCAACGGGAACGTCGCCGACCCGGGCTTGGTCGTCGTGGCACCAGGGAGCGGGCTGATCATGATTGCGCCGGTCTCGGTCTGCCACCACGTGTCGACGACCGGGCAGCGCCCGCCACCGATGTGCTCGTGGTACCAGATCCATGCTTCGGGGTTGATCGGCTCGCCGACCGAGCCGAGCAGACGCAGCGACGTGAGGTCGTGCTTCTCGGGCTCTTGTGCGCCCCACTTCATGAACGTGCGGATCGCGGTGGGCGCGGTGTAAAGGATCGTCACCTTGTACTTCTCGATGATGCTCCACCACCGGTCGCGATCGGGGAAGTCGGGCGTGCCCTCGTACATCACCGACGTCGCGCCGTTGCACAGCGGCCCGTAGACGATGTAGCTGTGGCCCGTCACCCAGCCGACATCGGCCGCGCACCAGTACACGTCCTCCGCGGGGTGGAGGTCGAACACGTACTTGTGCGTGAACGCGACTTGGGTGAGATAGCCGCCCGTCGTGTGCATGATGCCCTTGGGCTTCGCGGTCGTGCCCGACGTGTACAGCAGGTAGAGGAGGTGCTCGGCGTCCATCGGCGCGGCCGGGCATTCCGCTGACGCATCGGCCATGAGCTCGTGGTACCAGTGGTCGCGGCCGTCCTCCATGTGCACGTCGTTCTCGCAGCGCCGCACGACCACGACGTGCTCGATCGTCGGAGTGTCCGCCAGCGCGACGTCCGCGTTCGCCTTCAGCGGCACGATCGCGCCGCGGCGCCATCCGCCGTCGGCAGTGATGAGCACCTTGGCCTCGGCGTCGTTGATGCGATCCGACAGCGAGTCGGGCGAGAAGCCGCCGAACACGACCGAGTGCGGCGCGCCGATGCGCGCACACGCGAGCAGCGCGACCGGCAGCTCGGGGATCATCGGCATGTAGATGTTGACCCGGTCGCCCTTCTCGACGCCGAGGCCCTTGAGGACGTTCGCGAAGCGCGAGACCTCGGCCAGCAGGTCGGCGTAGGTGAGCGTGCGGGTGTCGCCCGGCTCGCCCTCCCAGTGGAACGCGACCTTGTCGCCGCGGCCGGCCTCCACATGCCGATCGAGGCAGTTGTAGGCGACGTTGAGCGTGCCGCCGACGAACCACTGCGAGAACGGCAGCTTCCACTCGAGGATCGTGTGCCAGTCGTCGAACCACGTGAGCAGGTCCGCGGCTTGGCGCGCCCAGAAGCCCTGGTAGTCGGTGTCGGCCTCGTCGTACAGGAAGGTGCCGGCGGCCAGGCTGCGCTCCTTGAACGCGGCTGGCGGCGGGAACTTCCGGTCCTCGACGAGGTAGTCCTCGATCGCCGGTGCGTGCTCGTCGGGCATGGGCGAGGTCCTCCTGCGTGGGCGCGGCGGACATTACCCGCGCTCAGGTTCGAGGCTCAGAGGGCGATACTGAATGTGTGAGTTCGCCGCTGCATGACCGGCTCGCGGCGCGCCTCGAGACAGCCCGAAACGACGACGGCGGCTACGGGCCCCGTCCGGGTCTGCCTTCCGAGCCGGAACCGACCGCGGTGGCGACTCTCGCCCTCGACGACGGCCGAGCTCGGACCTGGCTCGAGGAGCACCAGCGACCCGACGGCAGTCTCGCCCTCGTCATCGGCGACCAGGTCAACCCTCCTGACGATTCCGTCAACGACTCCCCCACGGCGCTCGCCGCACTCGCCTTGCCGGCCGGAGCCGGGCGTGAGGCCGCGCTCGACCACGTGATCGCGCACCAGGCGATCAAGCTCGACTCCGTCAGCGAGATCGTGCCCATGGACCCCACGTTCCGTGGATGGAGCTGGACGCCGTTCACGTTCGGCTGGATCGAACCGACCTCCCGTGCGCTGCTCGCCCTGCAGCTGCTGCGGCCCGCGGCGACCGATGCGATCGAGGACGCGGTGAAGCTGTTGGCCGACCGATCGTGCGTCGGCGGCGGATGGAACTACGGCAACCGCGAGGTGTGGGAGAAAGAGCTCGAGCCGTACGCTCACACGACCGCCCTTGCGCTCATCGGGCTGCAGGGCGCGGGCGACCCGAAGGTCGTCGCCGACGGCTATGCCGTCCTACGCAAGCTGTGGCCGATCGAGAACGGCGGCATGTCGCTCGGCCTGGCCTTGCTGGCGCTACGCCTCGCGCCCGACAGCACCGACGCCGAGCGCACCGACATCGAGGCCGAGCTGTCGACGAGCTTCGAGACGACCGCGTTCCTCGACGACAACGTCGCGCTCGGCGTGGGCGACGCTCGCGACCAGCGATTCGCTCGATGCGATCACGGTGGCCCGCTGATGACGATCAGCCGGCGCACGTTCCTCATCCGCGGCGCGGAGGTCGGGCTCGGTGTCGCCGCGGTCGGACTCGTCGGCTCGCGGCTACTCGACCGCGGCGACGACAACCCGTCGTTCTACGACGCCGACGCCTTCCCTGCGCCGGGCAACCCGAGGGTGGCGGTCGTCAAGGCGACGTCCTACGACGCCGATCTCGAAACGACGGTGCGCGAGGGGTTGCTCGCGGTCGGCGCCGACGTCGCCGGGAAGACCGTGTTGCTGAAGCCGAACCTCGTCGAGTTCGACGCCGGCACGGTGATCAACACCGATCCGCGGCTCGTGAGAGCAACGATCGTGGCGATGCGCGACCTCGGAGCCTCGGTCGTGACGGTCGGCGAGGGCCCGGGGCATCGACGCGACACGGAGTACGTCGTGCGCACGTCGGGCTTGCTCGAAGCGATCCGCGACGTCGATGCGCCGTTCACCGATCTCAACACGGCGGGTGTGATCCGCCAGAAGCTCGACTCGTCGTACACGCCGCTCGGCGAGCTCTGGATGCCCCAACCGGTCGCGGACGCCGACATCGTCGTGTCGATGCCGAAGATGAAGACGCACCACTGGGCGGGCGCGACGTTGTCGATGAAGAACTGCTTCGGATGCGTGCCCGGTCGGGTCTATGGCTGGCCGAAGAACGTCCTGCACTGGGCGGGCATCGAACCGTCGATCATCGACGTCGCTGCCGCCGTGCGTCCCGAGCTGCAGATCATCGACGGCATCGTCGCGATGGAAGGTGACGGTCCGATCAAGGGCACGCCCCGCGAGCATGGGGGTGCTCGTGTTCGGCACCGACCCGGTCGCCACGGACGCGACGGCGGCGCGGCTCATGGGCTTCGACCCGGAGCGGCTCGGCTACCTGAGTGAGGCGGGCACGTTCCTCGGTCAGGTGCACCTCGAAGAGATCGAGCAAGTCGGTGAGGATCCCGAGGCGCTCGCACAGGACTTCGAGGTGCTGCCGGTGTTCGACGGCCTCAAGGTCGGGGCGACTCCCTCGTCCGGCGGCCTGAACGGCCAGGCCTGAGCCGCCCCTCCGACAACTGTTGCGCAGCGCCCATAGGGGCCGCCGACGCAACAGTCCCGCGAACGCCGCGCCGTCAGAACGGGCTGAGCCCGAGCCGGTTGCGCACCGACACCATCTCGCCGAGGTGGTTGAGGCCGTGGCCGATGTCCTCCCACGACACGAAGAACGACGCCGGCTTGCCGTCCCACATCTTGTAGAGCCACGGCACCGCGCTCTCCTCGACGCCGGCGATCTCGCCGAGACCTTTCGCCGAGTCGGGCACCGTGTCGAGGCCCGCGACGTCGAGTGCCGGCGAGGATCTCGCGCGACCGAGCCGTCACGGCCTGCGCGTAGCCGTCGAGCTGTTCGAGGCTGAGCAACTCGGTGAGCTCGAACGGCTCGGTCTCCGCGAGACCCTGGTCGGCCGGCACGCCGGCGAGGCCGAGTCGGCTCGCCCACTCCTGCGCGCAGCGGCGGCCTGACCGCCGAGCACCGACGACAATGCGACGTCTTGGTGGTACGCGGTGTGCAGCACGAGGAACGCGATCGAGCTGCCACCACCCGGCCGTTCGAGCCAGAGATCGAGTGGCACCACGCCGAGCACGCTCTGCTCGAAGCGCGTCCGCACGCCGTCGTGCTCGGTGAGGATCCACTCCCTCAGCTCCACGCGATCGACGCTACCGGGGCCGCCGCCCCGGTTCTCCGGTGAAAAACGTGCCAGATCTGACGCGTTATCTACCGAGGAATGCCTGGGAGGTCAGCAGAAGTCGCTGTCCGTGAGGTGGGTCGTGGGGTCGACGAGGTCGGGGGACGAGGCCAGGAAGATGTCTTGGTCCTGGATCGTGAAGCCCGCGTCGAGCAGCGCGCGGAGGCCACGGAATGGGCCACCGACGACGAGGCTGAGCTTGGCGGCGTCGCTCGCGACGGCGGCGGCGACCGCGGCACGCAGCGCATCCGTCGGATCGGTGCCGGGGAGCACGCCGAGCGTGTCGAGCGTCCAGTCGTCGGGGCCGTCCCACGGTTGAGGCGGCTCGAGGTACGCGAAGCCGACGGTCCGGGCGCCTTCCCGGATGCGGTGGGGCACAGCGAGACAGCGCGACTTCCAGTAGTCGTGCTCCTCCGGACGCGTCCGACCAGTCGCGTCGCGGTCGATCGCGATGAGTTCCGCCACGTCGGCCTCCTCCGCGGCCATCGGGCCCACGCCCACTCGTCGCGGATCACCAGACACGTAGAACGACGGCCACAGGGGCTGCATGCCGGCCCGCACGTACAGCGGGAGGGCACGTGGATCCTTCGAGGCGAACGTCGTTCGCGCTCCCGCGTCGCGCAGCGCGACAGCAAGGAGCGCTTGGCCGACCCCTTGCCCGTGATACGCCGGCTCGACGAAGAGGTCGCAGAGATGGGTCACGCCCGACCGCGTGATCGTTCCCGCGAACCCGACCGGGTCGCCCTCGTCCGACGTCGCGATCCAAAGCTCGCCCGTCGCGTGTTCGTGTTGCAGGTGCACGTAGCGCGCCTCGGCCGGGAACGGCTCGTTCAGATGGTCGCAGCGCCACCAGATCGTGGCCGCGACCACGACGTCGGCATCCTCAGACGCGACGCACATCGACCCTCATCGCTCGCTCCACTGGACGACGCTGAACCCGCCGAGCCCGTTCGGATCAGTCAGTGCGTCGGCCTCGGCGATGCGACTGCGGCCACGGATCGCCTCGAGCCCGCCCGTTGCGGCGCCCGCGTCCCACGCGGCACGACCCTCGGCGACCAGCTCGTCGAGACCGTGGGCGCGGAGGAAGTCGCCCTGCGTCTCGACCCGGCTCGGGCTCTCGCACGACCGCGAGCTGATCGACCGCGACCTCGCACGTGATGTCCTGGCTGCCGAGAGCGACAAGCGGGTTCGAACCATCGGCGTGAGCTCGATACGTGCGGAGCCACTCACGCCACGGGCGCTGTGCCATCGCGTCCGTCGTGGTGGTGTAGTCGAACACGACCACTCGCTCGCCGACCTCGAGAGCGTCGCTCACCCACCGCACGTGCCCGAGGTTGCCAGGCGACGCGCGCCCCGACCTTCGAGTTCGGCGCGGGTGGCGTCACGTCCGCGGGCAACAGCACCTCGACGAGCCGGCCTTCCTCTGCACCAACCCACACCTCGGACCATCCGTCATCCGAGCGCTCGAGCAGCCGGACGGGCAGGTTGTCGAGCAGCTCGTTCGCGAGCACTACATGCGCGCTGCCCGGCGGGGGCAGCGCGTCGAGGCTCACCGCGATCGGCCCGGCGGGAGCGGTCGCGGGTACCGGCTCATCCTCGTCGTCGGGTGCTCGACCCGCGGCGAAGGCATGAGCGGGTAGCGCGAGCGGCAACCCCTCGGCGTGCGCGGCCCGCAGCCGTGCCGACCGCTCGACCAGGACGTAGCGCAACGCGTCGCCGCACCGGGGCCGTGCATGGAGCACCGACCGCGCCAGCGTGCCGCTTCCCGCTCCGGCCTCGACGACCACGAACGGGTGCGGGAAGCCGGCCTCCTCCCACCATGCGTCGAGTGCGCGCGCCAGCACGGCGCCGAAGAGCGGACCGACCTCGGCGCTCGTGAGGAAGTCACCCCGCCGGCCGGCCTGGCCGGCGGTCGCATAGAAGCCCGCCTTCTCGTCGTACAGCGCGGCGTCCATCACCTCGTCGAACCGCACGGGACCGTGCCGCGCGATGCGCGCCCGCATCCGATCGGTCAGCGACTCGGCCGACGTGGCCTAGCTCCCGAGCGCGACGAGCGAGGTGAGATCGGTGAAGTGCAGCACGATCGACGGGAAGATCCCGATGAGGACGATCAGCACCGCCGCCCCGCTGACCGCGACGAGCAGCGGCGCGGGGATGCGGATCGGGCGGACGTCGCCGTCCGGCGCCGGGTTCATCCACATCTCCTTCGAGACGGCGGCGTAATAGAAGAGCGCGATCACCGAGTTGACGACACCGATCACGGCGAGCCCGACCGCCCATCCCCCGCCGGCATCGAGCAGCGACCGGAAGACGACGAACTTGGCGACCCATCCACCGAGCGGTGGCGTGCCCGCGAGCGAGAACAAGAAGAACGTCATCGCGACGCACAGTGCCGGCGCGTAGGAGAAGAGACCGCCATACGACGAGATCTCACCCGAGCGCGTCTTGCGGGCGACCGCGATCACCACGGCGAAAGCGCCGATGTTCATCACGGCGTAGATGACCAGGTAGGTGATCACCGCGGTGAGTGCGCTCTGCGCGGCCTCGGGGCTGTCACCGATCACCGCCAACGGCATGAGGATGAAGCCGCCCTGCGCGATCGACGAGTAGGCGAGCATGCGAACCATGTTCGTCTGGCGCAACGCGACGAGATTTCCGACGGTCATCGACAAGGCGGCGAGCACCCAGAACACCGGCTGCCACACGTCGCTCTCCCCGAGGAAGCCGACGAACACGAGCGTGAGCAGTGCGACGAATCCCGCTGCCTTCGACGCCACCGAAAGGAAGGCCGTGACGGGCGTGGGCGCGCCCTCGTAGGTGTCGGGCGCCCAGCTGTGGAACGGCACCGCGGACACCTTGAACGCGAAGCCGACGATCACGAACACGATGGCGAGCGTGGCGATCGGCTGCGCGGTGAGTGAGCCATCGAGCTCGGCGCCGATCGAGGAGAGCAGCGTCGATCCCGTGACGCCATAGAGCAGCGACATGCCGTAAAGCATCACGGCCGACGCAAACACTCCGAGGAGGAAGTACTTCATGCCCGCCTCGTTGCTCTTCACGTCGCGCTTGCGCCACGCCGCGAGCATGTAGGCAGGGATCGACAGCAGCTCGAGGGCGATGAAGAGCGACACCAGGTCACGCGACGACGAGATCATGAGCATGCCGAGCACTGAGCAGAGCAGCAGCGTGTAGTACTCGCCCTCGTAGTAGTCGCCCTCGTCGACGTAGTTCGTCGAGATGAGCACGACGGCGTAGGCGCTCAGTAGGAACAACGCTTTGAGCACGAGCGAGAAGTCATCGACGACATAGGCGCCGCCGAACATGACCCGGGTCTCACCGTCAACCGCGAGCGTGAGGATCGGGATGAACGCCGCGAGCAGGCCGATGCCCGCCAGCGACGACGTCGCCCACTTCTGACGTTCGTCGAGAAGAAGGTCGACGAGGAGAAGGACCACGATCGCACCGGCGAGGACGATCTCGGGCGCGAGCGCGTGGTAGTCGATGTTGGGTTGCACCCAACCATCGGCCTGGGCGAGCAGGTGCACTGGCTCAGCCTCCGAGCGCGCGGAGCGCGTTGTCGACGGCGGCGTCGGTCATGCCGAAGATCAGGTTCGGGAAGATGCCGAAGAGCACGATGCCGATGAGCAGCGGCGTCCACGCGATCCACTCCGGCAGCGTGACGTCGCGGGCGGGCTCGTGGGCGAACGTCGGGCTCACCTCACCGAACGCGGCGCGCTGATACATCCACAGCAGGTAGGCGGCCGCGAGCACCGTGCCGACCGCGGCGATGACCATGTAGGTGCGGAAGACCTCCTCCGACACTCCCGCTGCGGGCTGATAGGCGGAGAGGATCGCGGGGAACTCACCCCAGAAGCCGGCGAGGCCGGGCAAGCCCAGCGAGGCCATTGCGCAGAAGCCCAGGATCCAGCCGAAGCGGGGGATGCGCAGGAGCAGCCCGCTCATCTGCCGAATCTCGAGCGTGTGGTAGCGCTCCTTCACCGACCCGGCGAGGAAGAACAGCATGCCGGTGATGAGGCCGTGGGCGACCATCCCGAACACCGCGGCGTTGAGGCCGAACGACGTGAGCGTCGCGATGCCGAGCATGACGAAGCCCATGTGCGACACCGACGAGAACGCGATGAGGCGTTTCATGTCGGTCTGGCCGAGGCAACACAGCGCGCCATAGATGATGCCGATCACCGCCAGCAGGCCGATCCACGGCGCCCACGACACTGCGGCCTCGGGGAGGATCGGGATGGCGACGCGGATGAAGCCGTAAGTACCGAGCTTCAGCAGGATTGCCGCGAGGATCACGGAGCCGACCGTGGGCGCTTGGGTATGGGCATCGGGTAGCCACGTGTGGAACGGGAACATGGGCACCTTGATGGCGAAGCCCATGAACAGGCCGCCGAAGATGAGCAGCTGCGTGCTGTGTGTGATCGTGTCGGCGTTCGCCGCCAGGAACTCGATCGAGAAGCTCTCGCCGCCGGTCTTGAAGAACAGGGCCAGGAAGCTGAGCAGCATCAAGGCCGACCCGAACAACGTGAACAGGAAGAACTTGATCGCCGCGTACTGCCGTTGCTCGCCGCCCCAGACCCCGATCATGAAGTACATCGGGAGCAGCACGACCTCGAAGAAGACGAAGAACAAGATGAGGTCCTGGGCGACGAACGTGCCGTTCATCCCGATCTCGAGCACGAGGATCAGGATGAAGAAGGCCTTCGCGTTGCCCGGCTCGGGGATGTGGTCCCACGAATAGACGATGCAGAGCACGACGATCACCATCGACAGCACGATCAACGGGAGCGAGATGCCGTCGAGACCGAGGATGTACCGGCTGTGGATGACGTCGATCCAGGATTTGTCGACGACGAACTGCAACTCGCCGGCGCGGTCGTAGTCGAAGGCGGCGAGCAGATAGATGCCGACACCCAGGGTCGCCGCCGCTGACGCGAGCGCGGTGACCTTCAACGCCATCTCCTGCTGCCTCGGGATCGCCAACATGACGATCACACCCACGGCAGGCAGGAACACCGCGAGGGTGAGTGCCCAGCTGTCGAAGTCCATGTGCTCCCGAGCTCCTAGACGATGATCACGAGGGTCAGCGCCCCGATGGCGGCTGCGCCGAACAAGAGCGCGCCGTACTGCTGGACCTTGCCCGACTGCAGCAGACGCAGGATCGACCCCGGCCCTCCGCAGACACCCCTGTGGCGTTTACCGCCTTGTCGACGATGCCTTGGTCGATCCGTTCGTACACGACGGTGCCCACGTCGCGGCGTCGTTGTGCCGATGCGGTTGACGATCGCGTCGATCACGTTCTGGTTGACCCAGACGCGCCCCGCCGCGATGGGCCCGCTGATGCCGGCACGATGACCTTCTCGTACAGGTCGTCGAGGTAGTACTTGTTGACGAGGAGCGTGTAGCCGGCGCGGGCGAACCGATTGCGCTGCGTCAGGCCCTTGAGGAACGCGAAGTCGCCGCGCCATGAGCCACACGACGAACGCGATCGCCAGGATCACCAGGATCATCGAGAGCGCGGCCTTGCCGTAGGCAAACGTCGCGTGGTGGACCTCGGGCTGTCCGGTCGTGGGGGTGAACCACTCGGTGAACTTCTCGGCCTCGAACGGCTACGCGGCCCAGTTGAGCCAGCCGGCGACGACCGACAGCACGGCGAGGATGATCAGCGGCACCGTCAGCAGTGGGCCCGACTCGTGCGGCCCTTCGTGCGCGTGAGCATCGTGATCGTCGTGCACCGCGACCGCACCGTGCGTGTCCACCGTGTGTGCGACCGCGGTCGGCGCCGCCGGCGAGGTGCGCGGCGTGCTCGGCCTCGGTCTCGACCTCGCGCGACACCGTGCCGTGCTCTTCGGCATGGCCGCCGGGTACTCGCCGAAGAACGTGAGGTAGACGCACCGGGTCATGTAGGCCGCGGTGAGGAACGCGCCGATGAAGCCGATGACCATGAACACTTCGAAGCCGTTGGCGTCGGCGTTGGCGAGGATCTCGTCCTTCGACCAGAAGCCGGCGAAGGGGAAGAACCCGACGAGTGCGGCGGTGCCGACCATGAACGTCCAGAACGTGATCGGCATGTACTTCCGCAGCCCGCCCATGTCCTTCTTCATGTCGAACGAGTGGTGGCTGCCTGAGTGGGCCACCGAGCCCGCGCCCAAGAACAAGAGGGCCTTGAAGAAGGCGTGGGTGAAGATGTGGAAGACGCCCGCCGTCCAGGCCCCCACGCCGAGCGCCATCACCATGTAGCCGAGCTGGCTGACCGTCGAGTACGCGAGCACCCGCTTGATGTCGTTCTGCACGAACGCGAGCAGCGCGGCGATGAGGATCGTGATGCCGCCGATGATCGCGATGGGGTTCATCCCGCCCGCGCCGATCTGGAAGCCCTCGAAGAACACGGGGTAGAGGCGAGCGAGGAGGTAGACGCCCGCGACGACCATCGTCGCCGCGTGGATGAGGGCGGACACCGGGGTCGGGCCGGCCATGGCGTCGGGCAGCCAGGTGTGCAGCGGGAACTGGCCGCTCTTGCCGATGACCGCGATGAACAAGGCCGTCGCGGCCATCAGCAGGATGATGTGGGACACCTCGCCACCGACGACGGCGACGTTCGAGTCGATGATGCTGAACGTGCCGGTGCCGAAGAACAGGATCGAGATGCCGACCAGCAACCCGATGTCACCGGTACGGGTGGTGAAGAACGCCTTCAGCGCGGCCCGCGCGTTCGGATACTCCTCCCACCAGTGGCCGATGAGCATGAACGAGCACACGCCC
Organism: uncultured Acidimicrobiales bacterium; assembly: GCA_963747215.1. Classification (GTDB taxonomy): domain Bacteria; phylum Actinomycetota; class Acidimicrobiia; order Acidimicrobiales; family DATKAS01; genus DATKAS01. The sequence goes on along the minus strand of CAVVET010000036.1, from coordinate 32,714 downwards.
ATCAGCTCCCAGCCCAGGATCATCTGGATCGTGCTCTCGGCGGTGACGAGCGTGAGCATCCCGCAGGTGAACAGGCTCGAGCGCCGCGTAGTAGTGGGTGTACCTGCGGTCGCCCCGCATGTACTCGAGCGAGAAGACGTGCACGAGCAGCGAGACGATCGTCACGAGAATCAGCATCGCGACGACGAGCCCGTCGACCTGCGAGCCGATCGTCCATTTGACCCCGCCGATGTCGAACCAGGTGAACGTCTTGATCACGGGCGTGACGACCGCCTCTGCGTGTTCCTCTCCCTCCTGCCGCGAGGGGACGCAGGATCGTGCGCGCCGACCGCACGCAGCAGGCCGTGCTCCTCGCCGCCGCCTGCGTCCTCGACCCGCTGGACCCACTGGACGGTCGTCGCCATCGCCAGCACGAAGGACGCGCCGATCGCGGTGACACCGATCTCCGAGCCCTTGAAGGGCAGGCGCTTGCCGACCAGCAGGATCAGCCAGAACGAGACGGCCGGAATGATGCGGGATGAGGTAGGCGTGCTCGAGGAACCACATGGTCAGCCCTTCATCGGTGTCGAGCTCCTCCAACGCGATGCTCCGACGGTTGCGGTAGATGAGCAGGACGAGGGCGAGGCCGATGCCGACCTCGGCGGCGGCGACGGCGATGATGAAGAGGGCGAAGACCTGGCCGTTGACGTCGCTGCCGTTGTTCATCGCGAACGCGAGCAGGTTGAGGTTGACGGCGTTGAGGATCAGCTCGATCGACATCAGCACGAGCACGGCGTTGCGTCGGGCGAGGACCCCGTAGACGCCGGTCGCGAAAGAGGAACGCGCCGAGTAGCAGGAACTGGTTGATCAGCACCGGGTCAGTCCCGCCGGGCCAGCACGATGGCCCCGATCAGCGCAGCGGTCAGGAGCACGGACAGCGCCCAGAAGGGCAGCAGGTAGGTCGAGAAGATGCTGTCGCTGACCTGCTGTGTCGTCGTGACGACCGCATCCTCGGGGAGCTTGTCGTCACTGAATGCGTCGATGAGCACGTAGCCCAGGGTGCCGGCGAGCACGAGCGCGACAACGAGTGCGATGGGCCACTGCTTGTTGTTGAGATCGTCGGCGCGACCGATCTGCGCGTGTGTCAGCATCGTGCCGAACAAGAAGAGCACGATGATCGCGCCGACGTAGATCAGTACCTGCGTGACGGCGACGAACTCCGCGGCGAGCAGCACGTACTGCGCAGCCGCGCCGCCGAGCACGACCACGAGCCAAAGCGCCGCGTGGACGACGTTGTTCGTCGTCACGACGCGGATCGCCCCGACCGCCATCGCAAACGCGATGACGCCGAACGCGATGTTCTGGGCGACCACTTACTTCTTCTTCGTGTCCGCGCCCGCTTCGAGCGGGGGCGCCTCGGGGACCGTCCATCCACTCGCTCAACCTGCTCATGTCGTGGAGCAGGTCCGCGATGCGGGGCTCGGAGTACTCGTACTCCGGGCTCCAGAACAGCGCTGTCGCAGGGGCACACTCGACATGCGGACGTCGGGGCATGGATGAGTGTGTAGTCGAGGGTCGAGCGCGTCGAGGCTGCGGACCTCGCGGGCTTCGCCACCGGCCAGCGGGCCGGCGCCTTCTCCGTCATCGATGTAGAGCTCCAGTCGGCACAGCGGCGCGTGCCGTACAGCATGCACCGGTGCAGTTCTCTTCCTCCAGCGCGATCACTCCGTCCGCCGAACGGCAGGCGTCTCCTCGACGTGCCGGTACTGCACCGTCGCCGGACCCTCGGTCACGGTCTCGGTGAGCTCCTTGAGCGTGACACCGAGACCCTTGATGAGCCCTCCGGCGATCGACGCCATCAGAACGCGACCTTGAAGATGCCGGTGAGGCGATGTTGGCGAGCGACACCGGGATCAGCACCTTCCAGGCGAATTGCCGCAGCGGCAGCCCTGAACCCGGTTCCGGTGAAGCGCACCCAGAAGAACACGAAGGCGAGGATCATCATCTTCGTGAAGAGCACGAGCGGGCCGATGAGATTCATCGCGTCGTTGTCCATGTCGATGAACGACGGCGCACCCGCCGAGGAGCAAGGTGGCGCGAGCGCTCAACGCGCCTGTGGCCGCGAAACTCGCCGATGAAGAACAGCAGGAAACGGAACCCGCTGTACTCGGTGAGGTAGCCGGAACGAGCTCGGACTCGGCGACCGGCATGTCGAACGGGGTCTGCGTCAGTCGGCCCGCGCCGCGATCAGGAACACGATGAACGCGACGAACTGGCGTGAGGACGTACGGGTACCGATACCGCTCCAACCGAAGATCGCCTGCCGTTGTTCTGGTCGACGACGATCTGTCGCATGTTGAGCGTCTCGGCCTGGATGACGACGCGGATGACGGCGAGCACCATCGGCAGCTCGTAGGCGATGGAGCTGACCCGTGGCCCCGCAGGCCCCCCATCAGCGAGTACTTGTTCGTGGTCGACCAGCCCGCCATGAGACGCCGAGTACCGAGATCGACGACACCGCGAGCGTGAAGAAGATGCCGGTCGAGAGTCGGCGAACACCGTGTCAGGACCGAACGGCACAGCGAGGAAGATGAGGAACGTGCCGATGAGCACGACGATGCCGCCATCTCGCGGAACACGTGCCGGTCGGCGCGCTCGGGAACAGATCCTCCTTCTGGAGGAATTTGCCGACTTCCGCGAACAGCTGCATCGGAGCCGTGCTGGACCGGCCTCCATCGGGCCGAGGTGGCTCTGCATGAAGCCGACGGCCGAAGAGGCAGAGGTACACGATCGTGCCGGCAGCGGATGAGCACGGCGAGCAGCACGCCGAGCACGCGGAGCAGCGACTGGCCCCAGTAGGGGACGTCGGTGAGGAGGAGTGCGTGACCCATCAGCGGTCGATGTCCCCGAGGATGAAGTAAGCTCGCGAGGACCGCGATCACGTCGGGCACGTACACGCCCTTGAGCAACCACGGCGTGATCGAGATGTTGCTGAACGAGGCGCAGCGGATCTTGACCCGGAACCGCCCAGGTCGCCCTTGCTGACGACGTAGTAGCCCATCTCGCCGAGTGGGTTCTCCGTCGAGACCCACGCCTCACCGGCGGGTCCTACGATGCGGGGCACCTTGGCCTGATCGGCCCGCTCGGCATGCCCTCGAGCAGCTGCTCGACCATGTAGGTCGCCTCGTGTACCTCTGCAGCCGCACCCAGTACCGGGTGGACGATCGCGGTCGGGGCGTCCATACCTTCACAAGCAGTCGAGCTGCTTCCACGCCATGGCGACGTCGCTGTCGTGGCGGAGATCCCAGTCGACGCCCGAGGCCCGGATGTTCGCACCCGAGAGGCCGTAGGCGAGACCGACCGCGTCCTTCGGGACGAAACCGCCGATGCCGCGGTGCGGGTCTGGAAGATCTGATTGCCGACAAGGAGATCGTCGCATCCGGTCGCAGAAGTCCCGGACTCGACCATCACCGCCTTGCACTCGTCGTTGAAGCCCTTGGGCAGGTCGTCCTTGAGGCCGCCGACGGCGGTCGAAGTTCGGGTGGAACCGACCGCCGGTCACCTCTCGATGAGGTTGAGGACGTACTCCCGGTCCCGGAACGCGTAGAACACCGGCGTCAGCGCCCCGAGCTGTACGCCGATATCGCCGAGAAAGAGCGTGGACATTCGCGATGCGGCTCAGCTCGAACAAGCAGACGTGCGAATCCACTGTGCGCGCGGCGGTGCTTCGATCTCCATCAGCCGCTCAGCGGCGAGGATGAACGGTACCTCGTTGGCGAAAAGCTGCCCAACCAGTCGATGCGGTTGATGAGCGTCGTGACCCGAGGGAACGTGCGGACCTCGGTGAGCTTCTCGTAGCCGTGGTGCATGTAGCCCATCACCGGGTCGGCTTCGATGACTCGCTCGCCGTCGAGCTTGGCGATGACGCCAGTGTGCCGTGCGGCGCGGACGCCGCGGACCGATGTAGAGGGTCATGCCCCGGCTCTCGAGCTCGACGTTCACCCGGGCGTCGGCGACTTGCGACGCGACGTAGGACAGCTGCTGGCGATCGGTGACCGCGGTCACGACGCGTCCTCGGCAGCCTCGGCTCGTCGCCCTCGTCCTCGGTCGTCGCTCACCTCGCCTCGGCAGGGCTCGACGTCGACGATGCCCGGCCACGGCTTCACCATGCGAGCGACGAGCGGGAGTTCCTTGCGCAACGGATGGCCCTCGAACGTCGCCCGGCAGGTAGATGTGGAGCAGACGCGGATGGCCGACGAAGTCGATGCCGAACATCTCCCACGCCTCGTGCCAGTCCGCGCCGGGTAGATGGACACCCACGACGCGATGGCGCATGTCGTCGGAAACATCGGCCTTGAGCGTGATGCCCGCGATGCTCGTCGTGGAGTGCACGCGGCGCGAGCACCTGGAAGCGCGATCGCTCCCCCGCGACGCCCTGCACGATCTCGGTCGGACGCTCAGGCGGCGGCTCAGTGGGATCGTCCTCACCATGGCCCCACGGCGACGGCATCCAATCGAGTGCGGAGAGAAAGCCGAAGTACGCGGTGCAGCCGAGTACGTCGCGTACCGTGCGAGCCTGTGGTCGGCCCACCTCGGTGGTCACCCGTACCCAGGTCGAGCGCCGGGACGGGTCGACCGAGTCGACCACGTGTCGCCGAGCGTGGAGCGCATGTCACGCATCGCCTCACGCTCGGTGTCGACGACGGGTTGCTCGGGGCGCGATGCGTCAGCCGTTGACGACAATCGGCTCACCCTTCCATCGCTCGGCCATATCCTCGTTCTCGACGCGCTGCTGCAGCAGCACGATGCCCTCGAGCAGGGCCTCGGGTCGAGCGGGCAACCCGGCACGTACACATCGACCGGGATGATCTGATCGACGCCCTTCGTCACCGAATACGAGTCGCAATACGGACCCCCGCAGTTCGCAGAGCCCATCGAGATGACGTACTTCGGGTCGGCATGTCGAGCCGGCGGATCGCTGGCGCCATCTTGTCGGTGACGGTGCCGGAGATGCGACGAGGTCGGCCTGGCGGGGGCTCGCCGGCAACGGGATCGACGCCGAGACGCATCACGTCGAAGCGCGGCGAGCGAACGCGGCACCCATCTCGATCGCGCAGCAGGCGAGACCCCACGGGTACACCCACATGGAGTAGGAGCGGCCGAGGTTCAGGAGGTGACTGAGCGGCTTCGGCAGCCGGCCGCGGTCGACTAGGCCCACCGCAGCGCCCCCTTGCGCCACGCGTAGAGCAGGCCGAGGGCGAGGATGAAGATGAAGACGAACATCTCCATGAGGCCGAACGAGCCGTACAGCTCGAGCTGGGTGGCCCACGGGAAGAGAAGACGGCCTCGACGTCGAAGATGACGAAGAGCAGGGCGAACACGTAGTAGCGGACCTGGCTCTGCGGACCACCCATCGCCCACCGGGTCGACGCCCGCTCTCGTAAGGGACCGCCGTCGGGCTCGGCCGGTGCGGCCGAAGCAGGCTGCCGAGCCCGAGGAGGATCGCCACGAGCAAAGCACGGGGAGCCGCGAGGAAGATGGGCACGGTGAGGTAGCCCCGGGGAACTGGGACATCGCGGGGGACTCTATACGGTCCCTCACGGCCCCCGAAAGCGAGAGACCGTCTGGCGAGGACCTCACGAGTACGTGCGCTTGCTCCTCTGACGCGGCGTCCGTGGGTGCGGCGAGCAGGCCGCTGCCGCGGTCGAGGTCGAGGCCGGCTTCGGGTCCCGCGGTTCCGCGCGACGGGAGCCGTCGGAGCGGCAGGCCCGACGAGCTGCGGACCAGCGCGTGGCCGGGCGTGACCTTCGTGGTCGTCGGCGTACCTTGGCGTCGCGGGCGAGGAGCCGGACGGCCTTGTCCTGGTCAGGCGTCATGAGCGTGACCACCACACCGGTCGCACCGGCGCGTGCCGTACGGCCCGAACGATGGACGAAGGCCTTGTGCTCGGCGGGCGGATCGACGTGCACCACGAGCGCGGACGTCGTCGACGTGGATGCCGCGGGACGCGATGTCGGTCGCGACGAGTACTCGGGCCGACCCATTGACGAACGTCGAGAGATTCCGCTCGCGAGCGCTCTGGCTCAGGTTGCCGTGGAGGCCGGCTTCGGCCCGGATGCCCGAGGCGGAGAGCCGCTGCGCCAGCTTCTTGGCACCGTGCTTGGTGCGGGTGAAGAAGCGACCGCTCGTGGCCGGAGGCGAGCTCGCGCGACCACCGCCTGCTTGTCGTCGTGTGTCACCGCACGTGATGGGCTGAGCTCGACCGGCCCATACACCCCGTCGACCGCGTGAGTGACGGGATCGGTGAGGTAGCGGCGCACCAATGTGTCACCGCTCGGTCGAGTCGCCGAGAAGAGCAGCCGCTGTCCGTGCGACGGGGTCTGATCGAGCAGCCGCTGGCACCGCGTGGGAGGAACCCGAGGTCGGCCATGAGATCGGCCTCGTCGATGCTCACCTCGACCTGATCGAGTCGGCAGTGGCGCTGGCCGATCAGATCTTCCAGGTGGCTGGAGCATGCGCGGATCACGATGCTCACGGTGCGAAGTAGTCCACCTGCGGGCGCTGCGGAGCGCCGCCGATCACGGTCGTCACGTGGAGGTACAGCGACCGGGGCGAGCGGCGCAAACACAGCGGTCACCTGGTTGGCGAGCTCGCGGGTCGGCACCAGGATCAGCGCGGTCTGGGCCGCCGGTTCGAGCTGGCGAGCGCGAACAAGCGTCGGGATGGCAAACGCGATGGTCTTGCCGCTGCCCGTGCGCCGGCGCGGCCGAGGACGTCACGTCCGGCGAGCGAGCTCAGGCAGCGTGGCGTGCTGGATGGGACGGTGTTCTCCATGCGGAGCTCGGCGAGCGAGGCCACGACGGCGGCGGGCACGCCGAGATCGGCGAAACCCTGGTGAAGGTGGAAGTCATGAGTGTGAGGGTTCCTTTCGGGTTGCGGATTGGCCGTCGATGCAATGGCCAATCGCTTGAAAAGCGGAACCTGCGCCGTAGCGCTGACCTCGACGGTGGATGCTCTCATGGAGCACCGTGTGCCCACCATACCGGACGTCGACCTTGATTCCCCGGTCAGGGGCCGGCGACGAGGACGGGATGGTGTTGCGGGCGAAGTCGATCACCTCGCCGGGCAGGAACCGACGACCACCGTGAACGCAAACGCGACCACGAGCCCCGCGGCCGTGGCGGATGCACTCGCACACGAGGACCCGGCGGGTTCAACCACCGCTCCTCGGGCTCGGAGAGGTACATCACGACGATGACCCTGAGGTAGAGGAACGCAGCGATGACCGTGGGGAGCCATCCCCATCACCGCCAGCGCGACCCTCGGCGTCGACCGCAGCGTCGATCACGTAGAACTTCGCGGAAAGAAGCCAGAGGTGAGCGGCACGCCGGCCTGGGCCAGCAGAAACACCGTGAACGCCGCAAAGATGCAGCTGCTGGTTGCCGCACCGTGAGATCCCTTGAACGTGCTAGGTCATGGTTCGCATCACCGGGCGGCCCGACCAGAGCGACGATCGCAAACGAGCGAGCACCACTACAAAAATGTACGCGAGCAGGTAGAAGAGCGCCGCTCCCGTTCCCCGTCTCGCTCGCCGGCTTGCACGCCGACGAGCACGAAACCGGCGTGACTGATCGACGAGTACGCCAGCATCCGCTTCATGTCGGCTTGCACGACGGCGAGCACCGAGCCGACGACCATCGTGAGCATCACGCCAGTGCCCATACCATCGGCTTCCAGTCGAAAAGCTCGTAGGTCTCGAACGCCCACCACGAAGACCCGCAACAACGTGGCGAAGCCAGCGGCCTTCGTGACCGAGGCCATGAACCCCGTGACCGGTGTCGGCGAGCCCTGGTAGGAACACGTCAGGCACCCAGGTGTGGACGCACTGCGGCCACCTTGAACCCCAGGCCGACGAGCAGCAGCGTGAGCCCCGCCAGCAGCAACCCGTTCCTCGAGCAGCACGTTGTTGGCGAAGAACTCGGTGATGGCGAACAGGTTCGTCGAGCCCGTCGAAGCCGTACACGAGAGCGATGCCGTAGAGGAAGAAGGTGCATGCGACCATGCCGCCGAGCACGAAGTACTTGGATCGACGCCTCCTGCTGTCTTCCGGCAGCAGGTCGCTCGCCGGCGAGCACGTAGAGCGCGGAATCGAGAGCGTCTCGAGGCCGAGGAACAGCACGATCAGGTCGCTCGCGATCGCCATCGACCGATGCGGCCGGTCGCCGACAGCAGCATGAGCACGTACGGCTCGCATCCCTCCACGCCTTCACGGCGCAGGTGGCCGTCCGCGGAACAGAGCGGGCCGAGGATCAGCGCGATGCACGTGAGGATGATGAAAAAGACCCAGAAGCCGTCGAGCTTCGAGCGTGCCGGTGATCCCACCCACTTCGGTCCGTTGTCCTGCACGTCGTTCCACAGGAGGCGTCGATCAGCGCCGGTGTCGCCGATGATCACGGTTCCGAGGGCGTAGATGCCGGGTCGCATCAGGTTCGCAGCAGCGCCGCCTTCACGATCACGAGTGCGCCGCCGACGAGGATCAGCACAGCGGGACTCATCGTGTACCACTCGATCTCCGGCGTGTTGAAGGTCTCGACCTGGGCGAGCACGCTCGCGAGCGCTGTCACTCGCCTGCCTCCCGCTCACCATCGCCGGCGAGGTGGCGGAAGTCGGCACCTGGGTCTCGATGTGCTCGAGCAGGTGGTTCACGGATGGCTCGATGCGTTCGAGCATCGGCTTCGGGTAGACGCCGAGAAAGACGATGAGACCGACCAGCGGGATCATTGTCAGCCACTCGCGGAGGTTCATGTCGGACATCGACGCATTCGCCTCGTCGGGCTCACCGTGGAACACGCGCTGATAGGCCCAGAGCAGGAGAGCGAGCTTGCCAGGATCACGCCGGTGACCGTGACGACTGCCCACCACCGCGTGCAATGCGGCGAACGAGCCGAGGAGGATCAGCAACTCGCCGACGAAGCCGTTCAGCCCCGGCAAGCCGATCTCTATGAGAGCATCACCACCATGAAGAACTGCGGCCAGGAGCGCCGCGGCCTTTGCAGCCCGTTGAGCTTGGCGATCTCGCGGGCGTGCACGGTGCTCGTAGATCATCCCGACGAGCAAGAACAGCGTGCCGGTCGACAGCCGCGGTCGATCATCTGGGCGACGCCGCTGGTGAACTTGGGGTCGTGAGTGCGGACGCGACCACGAGCGAGGCCGGCGACGGACGAATAGGCGACGAGCCGTTTCAGGTTGTGCCGGATCCCCGTCGTGAACAATTGCCCCGTAGGTGATCCCGATGACCCCAAGGTGACCATCAGCGGCGCGAAATAGACCGTCTCGCTTCCGGAAGACAGGCCGAAGCGAATGAAGCCGTAGGTGCCGAGCTTCAACATCACGGCGGCGAGGATGACCGAGCCCGCCGTGGGCGCGTTCGCGTTGAAGAATGCACGTGTGCACGGGAAACAGCGGCACCTTCACCGTGAACGCAACCGCGAACGTGAGGAAGCACCAGCGCGCTGGTGCTCTGCGCGATGCCGGGGTCCTCCGCGATGGGCGGCGCTTGAACGTGAAGTCGCCGCCGATGCCCGCGGCGGCAGGATCGCCGTGGCGATGATGCCGACGAGCATGAACGCCGAGCCGAGCATCGTGAACAGGAAGACGGTCTCGTGGTGTACGTGTATCGCCGTGACCCCACTGCCCGATGATGAAGTACATCGGGACGAGCACATCTCGAAGCACACGAAGAACAGAAACAGGTCGAACGTGCCGATGCAGCCCGCTTCGAGCAGGAGCATCCACGCCGTGTACGCCTTGTAGTTCTGCTTCGCGTCGACGCCGAACAGGGCGATCGGGAAGCACACGCTGTACGACGAGGAACAGCGAGATGCCGTCGACGCCCAGGTGCCACGAGATGCCGAACTCGGGGATCCACTCGTGGAACGAGACGAATTCCTCGGAATCCGGATGTCTTCCGGTTGAAATTGACGAGCAGAGCGATGCTCAGTGCTCCGTGAGTGTTGCCGTGAGCGGCCAAGAGCCGGATGACGAGCGGGGAGCAGCGCGACGATCAGGCCCACACGGCCACGAGCGCGGTGAGGATCGGAAGTCCATCACAGGTTCACCCCGGTCACGAACCAGGCCATCATCAGCGCCGCACCGCCGGCAACGAACAACTCATAGCCTCACCGCCCAGCTTGCGGAGCTGCCTGGCCGAGCCCTTGACCAAGCCCGCGACACCCACGACCGCGCCGTCGATGATCTTCTGGTCGACGACCTCGGCGTTGGAATGGGCGAACTTGCGCCCGGGACCACCGAAGAACGCCGCGAGCCCAGTCGCAGGGACCAGGCGTTTTGCAGCAACGTGGGCTCTTGCTTCTCCGCCGCCGACGCGGTGCTGCAGCCATGTGCCGTAGGCCAGCGAGGATGCCGAGGATCGCCACGACGGTCGCCACGAGGATGATCGTGAGCTCGGCCGCCTGCTGCTTGAGCGTGCCTTGCAGCGTGAGCTCTCGCGCAGACTTCCTCGAACTCCTCGAGGAAATGGAGGCCCTCGAACGGCAGCTCGATCAGACCGACGGTCGTCGAGGTGACCGCGAGGATGACGAGCGGCACCCACATGAGGGTGGGTGACTCATGCGGCTGGACATGGCCGTGCTCCTCGGAGCCCGCGTGGCGTCCTTCCCTCAACGCGCCTCGCCGAAGAACGTGAGCGGCAGCCGGCTCATGTAGTACGCCGTCAAGAAGGCCGAGATCGACACGACCACCGAGAGCGCGGGGACTCTTCTCCCGCATGACGTGATCCAGGATCTCGTCCTTCGACCAGAAGCCCGCGGAGGGCGGATCGTGAGCCAGCCGACGATGAACGTGGCCGAGTGATCGGCATGACCTTGCTGAGTGTGGCCCATGCGCCGCAGGTCTTGCTCGCCGTGCAGGCCGTGGATGACGGAGCCGGCGCCGAGGAAGAGCAGGGCCTTGAAGCACGTGTGGGTGATCATGTGGAAGATCGCGAGACATAGGCCCGACACCCGACTGGCTACGACCATGAAGCCGAGCTGGCTGACGGTCGAGTACGCGTAGGGCTCCATGTCGTGCTGCGCGGACGCGACGGTCGCCGCCCACAGCGCCGTGATCGTGCCGACCACAACGATGACGTTGAGCGCGACGGTCGACGGAGGGCCCCGCGCGAAGGGTGCACAACAGGTACACGCCGGCGGTGACGCATCGTGGCGGCGTGGATCAGGGCGGACACCGGGGTCGGGCCGGCCATGGCGTCCGGCAACCAGACCGACAAAGGGCAGCTGTGCGGACTTGCCCGGTGCCCCGAGGAAGAAGAGAAGTGCTATTGTGGTCGCTGTGACCGTAGCCAGCGTCTCGGCCTCGGCGTCGATCACGAGGTAGCGACCGAGCCGAGCGTGCGAACGTGAGGAAGATGCCGATCCGAAGTCGCCAATGCGGTTCGTGACGAACGCTTTCTTGCCGATGCTGGTTCCTCGTGGTGAACCAGAACGCGATGAATAGGAAGAGCAGGCCCCGACGCCCTCCCAACCGAGGAACGTGATCACGAGGTTGTCGCCGAGGACGAGCATCAACATCGCGAAGACGAAGAGGTTCATGTAGATGACTTCGAGAACTTCTCGTCGCCGTGCATGTACCCGATCGAGTACACGTGGATGGGCGGCGATGCCGGTGACGAACACGACGATCGCCATCGACAGCGGATCGACGAGGAAAGCGACGTCGACGTGCAGCTTTCCGACTGGGATCCACTCGAACAAGATCTGCGTGAACTCGCGCTCCTCCTCCGGGTCGAGCCCCGCGAGCACGATGAGCGACACCACGGAGTTGCACAATCCAACGGTCGCGGAATGTAGCTCAGCCAGAGGCCGGTTCGCCCAGCCGGCGCCCGAACACCATGAGGAAGAGGAAGCCGGCGAGGGGCAGCGCCGGGATCAACCAGACGAGGTCGAACATCAGCCCCTCATCAACGAGATGTCATCGGCCGTGGCCGAGGGCTGCCGACGCAGGATCGCGGACGATGATGCCGAGGCCGACGACGACCTCGGCCGCCGCGACGACGAGCACGAAGAACACGACGGTCTGGCCGGCGACGTCGTTCAGCGCCGTCGAGAACGCGACGAACGTCAGGTTGACGGCGTTGAGCATCAGTTCGACGCACATGAACATCACGAGTGGGTTGCGCCGCACGAGGATGCCCACTATCCCGATCGTGAACAGCAACGCACCGAGCACGGTACCAGGTAGGAGTCGGCGTCACTGCCCGACCTCCTCATCGGAGCCGCGGGCGTGTGCCGGGCGAGCACGACGGCGCGCCGCCTCACGAGCAGCGCCGAGGCGAGTTCGAACGCGAACACGTAGTCGGTGAACAGGGAGCGGGCGGAGAGTGACCATGTTCTCCTCGGAGCTACTGAGCGCGCGCCGTTGGCGGAGCGCACCCCCTATGTGGGTGCCCGAGACGTGGCTGAGCAAGAGCCCACCAACCGCGCATGCTGGCCGACCACCGTGCCGAAGCGCCGCCCCGCGGGTGTCGACGCCTGGTCTTCGGCCCGGTCGAAGAGCATGATCACGAATAGGAACAGCACCACGATCGCGCCCGTGTAAACACGATCACCTGCACCGCAGCGAGGAAGTGCGCCTCCTGGTGCGATCGGAAGAGCACGCGATCCGAACAGGGTCACGAAGGCTGAGCGCACACAGTGCACCTGGTTTGCATCGCAGCACCACGCCGACCCGCCCGCCATGATCGTTGTGGCGACGATGAAGTACCGGCGGGCGCTCCATCAGTCGTGCGCCCCGCCGTCGTGGGCTCCGTCGTCGTGGGCTCCGTCGTCGGCGGCGCTCCGTCGTGCACCCCGTCGTCTGCGTGCTGCGCCGGTCGGGGGAGGGCGGATGCGTACCCGAGTTCGCCGGCCCACTCGCGACCATGCCCTCGAAGCTCGCGTCACCGGACGGCGACGTGGCGCGTATCCACGCCGAGGTGTGCTCGTCCTCGCCCTCGTGCTGAGTCCTCCCAGGGCAGCTGCTTGGGCTCACCGTCGTCACCGACGAGCAGCTTGTCCTTGGTGTAGATTGCTGTCAGTCGGTCGTGAAGCTGAATCGGAAACATCTTCGTCTCGGTGATCGAACGTTGGGCACGCCTCGACGCACAGAACGTTTGGAGTGGATGCAGCGCAGGCAACGTCGATCTCGTACAGAGCGTAGCGCTCGCCCGACGGCATCGTTGAGCGGGTTGTCGGCGCCGCGGACGTAGACGGCACCGCGCCTTGCACACCCCCGCGCACACTTGCACCCGATGCACTTCTCCATGCCGTCCTCGTACCGGTTGAGCACGTGACGGCCGTGGAGGCGCTCGGGCTCGGGGAATTCTGTCTCGGGTACTCCGTCGCGGACGCGGCTCGTTGAAGAGCGTCTTGAACGTGACGGTGAAGCCCTTGAGGTAGCCCATCAGAAGGCGTCCCCTGCTTCGATGCGGTTGCGTTTGGCGACGCTGATGGCCGCGGCGAGCAGCAGCCAGCAGAGCGCGCCGGCCGACGGCGAGCTTCGACCACGTGGTCACCGATGTTCCAGTCCACGCCGCTGCCAGTCGCAGGGCGATGATCAGCAGCCAGCCGAACGCGAGCGGGATCAGCGCCTTCCATCCCAGGTCCATGAGCTGGTCGTAGCGGAGGCGGGGCAGCGTCGCTCGGAACCACACGTAGGTGAACACGAAGACGAGCACCTTCAGGAAGAACCAGATCAGCGGCCAGATCAGTTCGTGGCTCGGCGCAGCGCGGCCCGTGTGGGGCGGCCCAAGAACAACGGCTACCGATGATCGCCGACATCGTCACGACGTTCATGAACTCCGCGAGAAGCGCGAAGCGGATCGACGAGTACTCGGTGTGGAAGCCGCCGACGATCTCCTGCTCGGCCTCGACGAGGTCGAACGGAGGCCGGTTGGCTGTCGCGGCGATCAAGAAGATGACGGTACGCCAGTGGCGACGAGGTTCCAGTCGACGAGAATGTCCTGCACGGGACGATGCCGTGCGTGGAGAGCGTGCCGCTGACGAGCACGACGGTCGCGGCAAGGCCGAGCGCCGCCTCGTAGGAGTTGATCTGGCCGGACGTGTGAACTGCGCCGATCAACGGGTACTTCGAGCCCGACGACCAACCGGCGAGCATCACGCCGTAGACCGTGATCGACGACATGGCGAGGACGAGGAGGATGCGATTGGCGCGACCTGCAGGTAGGTCTCGTGCCCGAAGATCTCGACGACCCCGTTGTTCCCGTCAGCGAACACCCCGCCGATCGGCACCACGCAGAAGATGACGAACGTGGGCACCATCGCGAGCAGAGGTGCTAGGCGAAGATCCGAACGCTCGGGGATCAGGTCTTCCTTGAAGAACTCGATGCGTCGGCGAGCGTCTGGACCCGGCACGGCCCGGCGATGTTCGGCCCGACCCGGTTTTGCATGTCGGCGATGAGCTTGCGCTCGAACCAGATCATGAGCATGACGGCCACGAGCAGCAGCACGAACGTGGACACGACCTTCAACGAAGTGATGATTATGAGGACCACCGTCGTGTCGATGTCGCCTTTCAGGAGCGGGTCGCCGCCGACTTGGGCGAGCACCGAGATCACGCGTCTCGACGTGTACGTCGGTGACCGAGGCGGACGTGTCGATCAGGTCAGCGGCGCGCACGCTATGCTGGTTGACGGTAGCGCGACCCCTCGGCGCCCACGTCGGGGTCGGCGACCACAGATCCCACGAGGAACGTCGTGCGGGACGAGGTCACCTTCTGCTGCGTGTGTCGGGCGAAGCCGAGGCGTTCGTGGTCAGTGGGGTTCATGCGCAACGGCTTCAACTGGGACCGGCCAGGCTCGGCGAACGCTGCAGGGCAACGCCGAGGCGGCCTACAGCTTGCGCGACGACACGACACGCAGAGAGTAGGTGTTGAGTGCCGGCGGCTCGGTGCAGGCCGTCGGGCTCGAAGCGCACCATCGCAGGGCGACCGGCGACGTCGCCGAACACCCGCCACCAGGCCGTCGTGCCCTTCCGGCGACCGCAACGCGGCGAGTGTCTCCCGGCGTGTGCGGTCGACACCTGCTTCGATCTCGGCCCAGATCTCCGCCGCCGAGCCGAAGCCGAGATCACCGTCCGAGAGACGCGCTCGGGCGGCCATCATCCAGTCGGATCGTGGGGCGGCGTGACCTTCTGACAGGCTCACCCGCCCGGCCGAGGTTGGTCGTGGTGCCCGGCTTCTCCGCGTATCCGAAGTGTGAGCACGACTGACGGTGCGTGCGTGGGAATCGGTGAGGAACGTGTCGACCGCGATCATCCCGCTTCGCGTTCGCGTAGTGCTTGCTCGGCGAGCCGCCGATCCGGGAAGTCCGAGAGCAGGTCGGCCCCGAGCAGGATCAGGCAGCCGACGTCCTCGCCGTCGGCGGCGGCGCGGAGGATGGCGGTCGGGTCCAGGCTGTGCGCGGCGGGCACCTGACCCCAGTGCCGGTGAACGAATCGTGGCCCTGGTCAAGTGCTGAGCGCCCCGGAAGCAGCCTGGGGGCCATCCCCACTGCTCGATCGCCCCGCGGACATTCCGCGACGGGTCGCCACGAGGAATCGGGCGTCGGCGCGGCCGTGGTCATGGCCGCTGCAGCAGCCTCGGTCGCGCTCGACGACTCGGCGACCGACGGACGTCCGACGACCACGACGACGTCGGTGCCCGGCGCGAACCAGTCCTCGCCGACACCATCGGGCCGAGCCCCCTCCGGCTATGAGCGAGGCCGCGAAAAGTGCGGCCTGCTCTCCGGCTGGTACCGGGAGCCGAGGCGGCCGCGAGCGGCGTCATCGACGTGGCGGTCGGTGACAGCTCGACGACGCTGTAGGCGGCGCTTCTCGACCGTGTCGTGTACATGGAGGTAGAGGATCGGCAGCTCTTCCTTGAGATCGGGGGCGAGCACGAGCAGCGTGCCGGCGGCACACGCGTCGTCGATGGTCGCCTCGGGGAGGCCGACGACGAGCTCGGCACCGAGCTCCGTTGCTGAGCTGCGCGTCGACGTTGTCGGTGCCGATGACACCCTTCGCGAGCTTCGTCCACGCGTAGCAGTCCTCGTTGTGGAGCCGCGCACCGCCGATCACCGCGACCGATGAGGGACCGCCTTCGGCCACGGCCGTGCGGCTGCGCTCGAGCGTGCTGGCGCCGCAATCCGCACGGCCGTGGCCGAAGGCGGTCCCTCATCGGTCGCGGTGATCGGCGGTGCGCGGCTCACGAACGAGGACTGCTACGCGTGGACGAAGCTCGCGAAGGGTGTCATCGGCACCGACAACGTCGACGCGCAGCTCGGCGACGGACTCAGTGCCGAGCTCGTCGTCGGCCTCCCCGAGGCGACCATCGACGACGCGTGTGCGGCCGGCACGCTGCTCGTGCTCGCCCCCGATCTCAAGGAAGAGCTGCCGATCCTCTACCTCCGTGTGCGCGACACGGTCGAGAAGCGCCAGGCTTGCGTGTCGTCGAGCTGTCACCGACCGCCACGTCGATGACGCCGCTCGCAGCCGCCTCGCTCCGGTACCGGCCCGGAGAGCAGGCCGCACTCGTGGCCTCGCTCATAGCCGGAGGGGCTCCGCCCGATGGTGTCGGCGAGGACTGGTTCGCGCCGGGCACCGACGTCGTCGTGGTCGTCGGACGTCCGTCGGTCGCCGAGTCGTCGAGCGCGACCGAGGCTGCTGCCGCGGCCGTCGCCGCCGGCCGCGCCGACGCCCGATTCCTCGTGGCGACCCGTCGCGGGAATGTCCGCGGGGCGATCGACATGGGGATGGCCCCCGGGCTGCTTCCGGGGCGTGTCGCACTTGACCAGGGCCGCGATTCGTTCACCGCGGCACTGGGGTCAGGTGCCCGCCGCGCGCGGCCTCGACGCGACCGCCATCCTCCGCGCCGCCGCCGACGGCGACATCGGCTGCCTGATCCTGCTCGGGGCCGACCTGCTCTCGGACTTCCCGGATCGGCGGCTCGCCGAGCAAGCGCTCGCGAACGCGAAGCGGGTGATCGCGGTCGACACGTTCCTCACCGATTCCCACGCACGCGCGTCAGTCGTGCTCGCGGCCGCCGGATACGCGGAGAAGCCGGGCACCACGACCAACCTCGAAGGGCGGGTGAGCCTGCTCGCCCAGAAGGTCACGCCGCCGGGCACGTCACGATCCGACTGGATGATCGCCGCCGAGCTCGCGGTCCTTCTCGACGGTGATCTCGGCTTCGGCTCGGCGGCGGAGATCTGGGCCGAGATCGAAGCAGTGTCGACCGCACACGCCGGGATGACGCTCGCCGCGTTGCGGTCGCCGGAAGGGCACGACGGCCTGGTGGCGGGTAACGGCGACGTCGCCGGTCGCCCTGCGATGGTGCGCTTCGAGCCCGACGGCCTGGCCGCCGAGCCGCCGGCACTCGACGCCTACTCTCTGCGTCTGGTGTCGTCGCGCAAGCTGTACGACCTCGGCGTTGCCCTGCAGCGTTCGCCGAGCCTGGCCGGTCTCGCCGGTGAAGCCGTGCTGCGCATGAACCCCACTGACCACGAACGCCTCGGCTTCGCCGAGCGCGCGCAGGCGAAGGTGACCTCGTCCCGCACGACGTTCCTCGTCGATGTGGTCGCCGACCCGACAGTGGCACGAGGGGTGGCGGTGCTGCCGTTCAACCAGCGTGGCGTGCGCGCCGCTGACCTGATCGACGCGTCGCCTCGGTCACCGACGTACGCGTCGAGACGCCGTGATCTCGGTGCTCGCCCAGTCGCCGGCGACCCGCTCCTGGCCGGCGACATCGGCCTCGCCGAGGTCGCTCATCGTCGCTGCTGAAGGTCGTCGTCACCTTCGTGCTGCTGCTCGTCGCCGTGCATGTTCATGATCTGGTTCGAGCGCAAGCTCATCGCCGACATGCAGAACCGGCTCGGCCCGAACCGCGCCGGGCCGTTCGGCATCCTCCAGACGCTCGCCGACGGCATCAAGTTCTTCTTCAAGGAGGACCTGCTCCCCGACCGCGCCGACCAGCGCGTGTTCATCCTGGCGCCGTTCCTGTCGCTCGTCCCCGCCTTCCTCATCTTCTCGGTGATCCCGATCGGCGGGGTGTTCACCGACGGGACAGCAGGGCACGGTCAAGATCTTCGGGCACGACACCTACCTGCAGCTCGCCGATCCGCCGATCGGCATCCTGCTCGATCCTCGCCTGCTCGTCGATCGCGGTCTACGGCGTGATGCTCGCCGGCTGGTCGTCGGGCTCGAAGTACCCGCTGCTCGGCTCGGTGCGCGCGTCGGCCCAGATGGTCTCCTACGAGGCCGCCCTCGGCCTTGTCGGTCGTGGCCGTCGTGCTGCTCGCCGGCATCGCTCTCGACGCACGACATCGTGATGAGCCAGGCCGCCGACGGCTTCGGCGGCATCATCCCGACTGGAACGTCGTCGCCACCGGCGTCGTGCCGTTCGTCATCTTCGTGATCGCCGGCACGGCCGAGCTGAACCGGCCGCCGTTCGACCTCGTCGAGGCCGAGCAGGAGCTGGTCGGCGGCTTCCACACCGAGTACTCGTCGATCCGCTTCGCGCTGTTCTTCCTCGCCGAGTTCATGAACACGGTGACGATGTCGGCGATCATCGTCACGCTCTTCCTCGGCGGTCCCGCCGGCCCCACCGTTCTTCGGGCCCGACTGGATCTGGGGCCGCTGATCTGGTTCTTCGCCAAGCTCTTCGTCTTCCTCTTCATGTTCGTGTGGTTCCGGGCCACGCTGCCCCGCTTCCGCTACGACCAGCTCATGGACCTCGGCTGGAAGGTGCTGATCCCGCTCGTCGCTCGGCTGGATGCTGCTGCTCGCCGCGCTGCACATCGCCCGTGACCGAGGACTGGAACATCGGGCTGGCCGCGCTCGTCGGCTTCGCCGGCATCGTGGTCGCGCTACTGCTGCGCTCGCTGCTGCGCACGCGGCCATCAGCGTCGCCGACGCAGCCGACATCGAAGGGAGGACGCGTCTGATGGGCTACCTCGAGGGCTTCAAGGTCACGTTCCAAGCTCTTCAGCACGCGACCGAGCGGCGGCACCGTCACGACGCGAGTACCCGAAGGAGAAGCGGCCGCAAGCCCGAGCGCATCCACGGCCGCCACGTGCTCAACCGGTACGAGGACGGCATGGAGAAGTGCATCGGCTGCGAGCTGTGCGCCGGCGTGTGCCCGGCGCGGTGCATCTACGTCCGCGGCGCCGACAACCCGCCCGACGATCCGGTGTCGCCCGGGCGAGCGCTACGGCTTCGTCTACGAGATCAACTACCTGCGCTGCATCCACTGCGACCTGTGCGTCGAGGCCTGCCCGACCGAGGCGATCACCGAGACGAAGCTGTTCGAGTTCTCGCTTCACCAACCGGCAGGACGCGATCTACACCAAGGACGAGCTGGTCGTCGACGACGACGGCCAGCCCGCAGCAGCTGCCGTGGGAGGACTGGCGCGAGGGCGACGGACGACGCACACCGTCCGCCTGGATGCGCGCCACGGCGCCGTCCGGCGACGCCGAGCTTCGAGGGCATGGTCGCGTGGTCCGGCGAGCTCGGCTTCGGCGTGCGCCCGCCCGAGCTGGCGCAGACGCAGCCGACGGGGCGCACGACCGAGGCCGACGAGGACGCCGACGACGACGGAGCCCGATGCGCCACGGCGGGGGGCACGACTGATGGACGCTCGTCGTCTTCCTCGTCGCCGGCGCCGATCGTGCTCGTCGGCGCGCTCGGCGTCGTGCTGCGACAGCAACCCGGTGCACTGCGCGCTCAGCTCGTCATGACGCTGTTCGGCATCGCGGTGCTGTTCGTCGCGCAGGAGGCCGACTTCCTCGCCGCGGTGCAGGTGATCGTCTACGCCGGCGCCATCGTCGTGCTGTTCCTGTTCGTGATCATGCTGCTCGGGCGTCGACCGCGCCGAGGACCTCGACTCGAGCCGCTCGGCGGGGCAGCGGCTCGGCGGCGGTCATCGCCGGCGTCGCCGTCTGGTGCGGCCGTTGCTCGCGGCCATCTTCGTCGGGCGCCCGCGCGGTCACGGGCGAGTGCGCTCCGCCAACGGCGCGCTGAGTGACTCCGAGCGAGAACATCGTCACAGCTCGGCCGGTCGCTGTTCACCAACTACCTCTTCGCCTTCGAGATCACCTCGGTGCTGCTGGTGATCGCCGTGGTCGGCGCCGTCGTGCTCGCCCGCGGCACGGCGAGCCCGCGAGGTCGTCCCCGAGGTGACGCGAGGTCGACGCCGCCGGAGCACCATGACTCGCCGCCATCGACGTACGCCACGTGGTACCTCGTGCTCGGCGCGATGCTGTTCACGATCGGCGAGGTCGGGCTGCTCGTGCGCCGCAACCCGCTGGTGATGTTCATGTGCGTCGAGCTGATGCTCAACGCCGTCAACCTCACCTTCGTCACCTTCGTCGACGGCGCTCGACGACGTCGGCGGCCAGACCGTCGTGTTCTTCGTGCTCGTGGTCGCGGCCGCCGAGGTCGTCGTCGGCCTCGGGATCATCGTCGCGATCCTGCGCCGGCAGCCCGCGGCCACCGCCGACGACATCACGTGCTGAAGGGCTGAGGCGGCTGATGCTCGACCTCGTCTGGTTGATCCCGGCGCTGCCGCTCGCCGGCTTCCTCTTCCTCCTGGTGTTCGGCCGCCGGCTCGGCGAGCCGGCCGTCGGGCTGGCTGGCGACCGCCATGCGTCGGTCGTCGTTCGTCGTCGTCGGTCATCGTGTTCGTCGGGCTGCTCGACGAGCCCGAGGAGGAGCGCGAGTTCACGCAGACCTGTTCGACTGGATCCCCGTCGGCGGCCTCCACGTCGACGTCGGCTTCCTCGTCGACCCGCTGTCGATCACGATGGCGCTGTTCATCACCGGCATCGGCGCGCTGATCCACCTGTACTCGATCGGGTACATGCACGGCGACCCGAAGTTCTCGAAGTTCTTCGTCTACATGAACCTGTTCGTCTTCTCGATGCTGATGCTCGTGCTCGGCAACAACCTCCTGATCACCTTCCTCGGCTGGGAGGGCGTCGGGCGCCTGCTCCTACTTCCTCATCTCGTTCTGGTTCACCAGAGGAAGCCAACGCGTCGCCGGCAAGAAGGCGTTCGTCACCAACCGCATCGGCGACTGGGGCTTCATGATCGGCATGTTCCTCACCTTCGCCGCGGTCGGCTCGCTCAACTACCCGACGTGATCGACGCCGAGGCCGAGACGCTGGCCGGTCACAGCGACCGCCATCGCCCTGCTGCTTCTTCCTCGGGGCGTGCGGGCAAGTCCGCGCAGCTGCCCCTGTACGTCTGGCTGCCCGACGCCATGGCCGGCCCGACCCCGGTGTCCGCGCTGATCCACGCCGCCACGATGGTCACCGCCGGCGTGTACCTGATGACCGGCTGAGCCCCGGTGCTGTCCGAGCTACGACTGTGGTGCCCAACGTCATCGCTGTCGTCGGCGTGATCACGGCGCTGTTCGCGGCCACCATCGCGGTCGCGCAGAACGACATCAAGACGCGTGCTCGCCTACTCCACCGTCAGCCAGCTCGGCTTCATGTTCCTCGCCGTCGGGCGTCGGCGCCTACGTCGCCGCCATCTTCCACATGATCACCCACGCGTTCTTCAAGGCGCTGCTCTTCCTCGGCGCCGGCTCGGTCATCCACGGCATGCACGACGAGCAGGACATGCGGCGCATGGGCGCGCTGCGCAAGTTCATGCCGATCACCGCGGCCACGTTCATCGTCGGCTGGCTCGCCATCGCCGGCATCCCGCCGTTCGCCGGGCTTCTGGTCGAAGGACGAGATCCTGCTCGCGTCGTGGGACGAAGAGCCCGGCGCTCTGGGTCGTCGGCTTCGATCACGGCGCTCTACCGCGTTCTACATGAGCCGCCTGGTGTTCATGGTCGTTCTTCGGCGAGGCGCGTTGGGAGGACGGCCACGACGGCGGACGTCCGAGCGAGCACCGGGCCACGTCCGAGCCGCAGCGAGTCGCCCGGCCGCTCGATCGTGGTGCTGCCGCTCGTCGTCCTCGCCGTCGCCTCGACGATCGTCGGTGTGATCGACCTGCCCTTCGAGCGAGCCTCCATTTCCTCGAGCGGTTCGAGCCAGTCTGGTTCGGCGAGCTCGCGCTGCAAGGCGACGCTGAGCGGCGCGGCCGAGCTCGCGCTCATCGTCGTGGCGACCGTCGTGGCGATCCTCGGCATCGTCGTCGCCTACGGCATCGTGGCTGCAGCACCGCATCGCGGCGGAGAAGCTCGAGCCCGCGTTGCTCGCGAAACGCCTGGTACCTCGACTCGGGGCTCGCGGCGTTCTTCGGTGGTCCCGGGCGCAAGTTCGCCGAGTTCAACGCCGAGGTCGTCGACCGGAAGTCATCGACGGCGCGGTCAACGGGTGTCGCGGGCTTGGTCAAGCGCTCGGCCGGGCAGCTCCGCAAGCTGCAGACCGGCTTCGTGCGCAGCTATGCGTTGTTCGTTGCCGGCGGTGCGGCGCTGATGATCGCCTGGTTCGTGACCCGGGTGAACCTGTGATGGACTTCCCGATCCTCACCGCGCTCGTGGTGACCCCGGCCGTGTCGGCCCTGATCGTCGCGCTGCTCCCCGCTCGCCGCCCGGAGGTCGTCCGGCTCTTCGGGCTGCTCGCGGCAACACTCGACCGGAGCACTGAGCATCGCTCTGCTCGTCAACTTCGACCGGAAGACATCCGGATTCCAGTTCGTCTCGTTCCACGAGCTGGATCCCCGAGCTTCGGCATCTCGTGGCACCTGGGCGTCGACGGCATCTCGCTGTTCCTCGTCGTGCTGACCGGCGTGCTGTTCCCGATCGCCCTGTTCGGCGTCGACGCCGAAGCACGAACTACGAAGGCGTACTACGGCGTGGATGCTCCTGCTCGAGGCGGGCTGCATCGGCGTGTTCCTGTCGCTCGACCTGTTCCTGTTCTTCGTGATGCTTCGAGATCGTGCTCGTCCCGATGTACTTCCTCATCGGGCAGTGGGGTCACGGCGATCGCGTCTACGCCGCGACCAAGTTCTTCCTGTTCACGATGCTCGGCTCGGCGTTCATGCTCGTCGGCATCATCGCCACGGCGATCCTGCACCAGCGGGGCGGCGGCGGCGACTTCACGTTCAACGTCGTCGCCGATCGCGGAGGACCCCGGCATCGCGCAGAGCACCGGCGCGCTGGCTGTTCCTCGCCTTCGCGGTCGCGTTCGCGGTGAAGGTGCCGCTGTTCCCGGTGCACACGTGGTTGCCCGACGCGCACACCGAGGCGCCCACGGCGGGCTCGGTCGATCCTCGCCGGCGTGATGCTGAAGCTCGGCACCTACGGCTTCATTCGCTTCGGCCTGTACCTGTTCCCGGAAGCAACGGTGTACTTCGCGCCGCTGATGGTCACCTTGGGCGTCGATCGGGATCATCTACGGGGCGATTGTCGCGACGATGCAGCAGCGACCTGAAACGGCTCGTCGCCTACTCGTCGGTCGCCCACCTCGGCTTCATCATCCTCGGCACGTTCGCACTCACGACCCAGAGCCTCACCGGCGGCGTCGCCCAGATGATCAACCACGGGCTCTCGACCGGCGCGCTCTTCTTGCTCGTCGGGATGATCTACGAGCGCCGTCACACCCGCGAGATCGCCAAGCTCAACGGGCTGCAGAAGGCCGCGCCGATCCTGGCGGGGTTCTTCATGGTGGTGATGCTCTCGTCGATCGGCTTGCCGGGGCTGAACGGCTTCGTCGGCGAGTTCCTGATCCTCCTCGGCTCGTTCGTCGGCGCGCGGTGGTGGGCAGTCGTCGCGGTCACCGGCGTGATCCTGGCCGCGCTCTACCTGCTCTGGGCCTATCAGCGCGTGTTCCACGGTGAGCCCGACGAGGCGAATGCGTCGATGTCCGACATGAACCTCGCGCGAGTGGCTGACGATGATCCCGCTGGTCGGTCTCATCGTCTTTCTCGGCGTCTACCCGAAGCCGATGCTCGAACGCATCGAGCCATCCGTGAACCGCCTGCTCGAGCACATCGAGACCCAGGTGCCGAGCTTCACCGCGCCGGCCGATGGTGAGCGGGAGGCAGGCGAGTGACGGCGCTCGCGAGCGTGCTCGCCCAGGTCGAGACCTTCAACACGCCGGAGATCGAGTGGTACGCGATCGTCCCGCTGCTGATCCTCGTCGGCGGCGCACTCGTGATGATGGTGAAGGCGGCGCTGCTGCCGAACCTGATGCGACCCGGCATCTACGCCCTCGGAACCGTGATCATCAGCGGCGCGGCACTGATCGACGCCTGCTTCCTGTGGAACGACGTGCAGGACAACGGACCGAAGTCGGTGATCGCCGGCGCGCTCGAGCTCGACGGCTTCTCGGTCTTTTTCATCATCCTCACGTGCATCGCGCTGATCCTCGCCGCTCTGTTCGCGGACGGCCACCTGCGCCGTGAAGGCATGGAGGGATGCGAGCCGTACGTGCTCATGCTGCTGTCGGCGACCGGCGGCATCGTCATGGCGATGGCGAGCGACCTGATCGTGCTGTTCCTCGGCCTCGAGACGCTCTCGATCGCGCTCTACGTGCTCGCCGCGAGCGACCTGCGCCGGAAGGAGTCGCAGGAGGCGTCGATCAAGTACTTCGTGCTCGGCGGCATGTCGTCCGCCTTCTTCCTCTACGGCATCGCTCTCGTGTACGGCTCGACGGGCTCGACGAACCTGTTCGCCATCACCGAGTTCTTCGCCAACAACGTGCTGCTCGAGAACGGGTTGCTGCTGGCGGGGCTCGCGCTGCTGCTCGTCGGCCTGGGGTTCAAGGTGGCCGCAGTGCCGTTCCACACCTGGGTGCCTGACGTGTACCAGGGCTCGCCGACACCGGTCACGGGGTTCATGGCCTCGGTCGCGAAGGCCGCTGGCTTCGCCGCGTTGTTGCGGGTCTTCGTGGTGGCGTTCGAGACCTACGAGCTCGACTGGAAGCCGATGGTATGGGCGCTGGCGGTGCTCACGATGGTCGTCGGCTCGGTGCTCGCCGTCGTGCAGACCGACGTGAAGCGGATGCTGGCGTACTCGTCGATCAGTCACGCCGGCTTCGTGCTCGTCGGCGTGCAAGCGGCGAGCGAGACGGGAACGGGAGCGGCGCTCTTCTACCTGCTCGCGTACACGTTCATGGTGCTCGGCTCGTTTGCGATCGTCGCTCTGGTCGGGCCGCCCGGTGATGCGAACCATGACCTCAGCACGTTCAAGGGACTCTCGCGGCGGCAACCGGCACTTGCGTTCGCGTTCACGGTGTTTCTGCTGGCCCAGGCCGGCGTGCCGCTCACCTCTGGCTTCTTCGCGAAGTTCTACGTGATCGACGCTGCGGTCGACGCCGAGTCGTATGCGCTGGCGGTGATCGCGATGGTCTCCGCGGTCATCGCTGCGTTCCTCTACCTCAGGGTCATCGTCGTGATGTACCTCTCCGAGCCCGAGGACGGTGCCGTTGAACCCGCGGGTCCTCGTGTGCGAGTGCCTGCCGCCGCGGCCGCGGGGCTGGTGGTCGCGTTTGCGTTCACGGTGGTCGTCGGTTTCCTGCCCGGCGAGGTGATCGACTTCGCCCGCGACGCCGTCCCCGTCCTCGTCGCCGGCCCCTGACCGGGGAATCAAGGTCGACGTCCGGTATGGTGGGCACGCGGTGTGCTCGTCGAGCATCCGCGGTCGAGTGCAGCGCTACGGCGCAGGTTCCGCTTTTCAAAGCGATTGGCCATTGCATCAACGGCCAATCCGCAACCGAAAAGGAACCCTCACACTCATGACTTCCACCCTCGCGGGTTTCGCCGATCTCGGCGTGCCCGCACCTGTGGTGGCCTCGCTCGCCGAGCTCGGCATCGAGACGCCATTCCCCATCCAGCACGCCACGCTGCCTGACTCGCTCGCCGGACGTGACGTCCTCGGCCGCGGCCGCACGGGCAGCGGCAAGACCATCGCGTTTGCCATCCCGACGCTTGTCGCGCTCGCCAGCTCGAACCGGCGGCCGAAGCCCGGGCGTCCGCGCGCGCTGATCCTGGTGCCGACTCGCGAGCTCGCCAACCAGGTGACCGCTGTGTTTGCGCCGCTCGCCCGGTCGCTGTCCCTCCGCGTGACCACCGTGATCGGCGGCGCTCCGCAGCGCCCGCAGGTCGAGGCTCTTCGCCGCGGTGTCGACGTCGTGATCGCATGTCCCGGCCGCCTGGAAGATCTGATCGGCCAGCGCCACTGCCAGCTCGACCAGGTCGAGGTGAGCGTGATCGACGAGGCCGACCTCATGGCCGACCTCGGCTTCCTCCCCGCAGTCCAGCGCCTCCTCGACCAGACCCCGTCGCACGGACAGCGCATGCTGTTCTCGGCGACCCTCGACCGCGCGGTCGACGCGTTGGTGCGCCGCTACCTCACCGATCCCGTCACCCACGCGGTAGACGGGGTCTACGAAGCGCCGGTCGAGCTGACCCACCACGTCCTCGCGGTGACACACGACGACAAGCAGACGATCGTGCGAGAGCTCGCCTCCGGCCACGAGCGCTCGCTGCTCTTCACCCGGACCAAGCACAGTGCCAAGAAGCTGGCCCAGCGGCTCTCCGCCTCGGGCATCAGCGCAACCGAGCTGCACGGCAACCTGAGCCAGAGCGCTCGGGAGCGAAACCTATCGGCGTTCGTCAATGGGTCGGCCCGCGTACTCGTCGCGACCGACATCGCGGCCCGCGGCATCCACGTCGACGACATCGCGCTCGTGGTGCATGTCGACCCGCCCGCCGAGCACAAGGCCTTCGTCCATCGTTCGGGCCGTACGGCCCGCGCCGGAGCAACCGGTGTGGTGGTCACGCTCATGACGCCTGACCAGTCCAAGGCCGTCCGGCTCCTGGCCCGCGACGCCAAGGTGACCCCGACGACCACGAAGGTCACGCCCGGCCACGCCCTGGTGCGCGAGCTCGTCGGGCCGGCCGCTCCGGCGGTTCCCGTGAGCGCGAAGCCGCGGGACCCGAAGCCGGCCGCGACCTCGACGCGGCACATGCGGCCCGCTCGCCGCACTCCGCGGAGCCCGCGTCAGAGGAGCAAGCGCACGTACTCGTGAGGTCCTCCCCAAACGGTCTCTCGCTTTCGGGGGCCGCGAGGGGACGCGTATAGAGTCCCCCGCGATGTCCCAGTTCCTCCGGGGCTACCTCACCGTGCCCATCTTCATCGCGGCTGCCGTGCTGCTCGTGGCGATCCTGCTCGGGCTCGGCAGCCTGCTTCGGCCACACCGGCCGAGCCCGCAGAAGGCGATCCCGTACGAGAGCGGCGTCGACCCGGTGGGGGATGGGTGGTCGCAGAGCCAGGTCCGCTACTACGTGTTCGCCCTGCTCTTCGTCATCTTCGACGTAGAAGCCGTCTTCATCTTCCCGTGGGCCACCCAGCTCGAGCTGTACGGCACGTTCGGCCTGATGGAGATGTTCGTCTTCATCTTCATCCTCGCCCTCGGCCTGCTCTACGCGTGGCGCAAGGGGGTGCTGCGGTGGGCCTAGTCGACCGCGGCCGGCTGCCGAAGCCGCTCAGCCACCTCCTGAACCTCGGCCGCTCCTACTCAATGTGGGTGTACCAGTGGGGTCTCGCCTGCTGCGCGATCGAGATGGGTGCCGCGTTCGGCTCGCCGCGTTACGACGTGATGCGTCTCGGCGTCATCCCGTTGCCGGCGAGCCCCCGCCAGGCCGACCTCGTGGTCATCTCCGGCACCGTCACCGACAAGATGGCGCCAGCGATCCGCCGCCTCTACGAGCAGATGCCCGACCCGAAATACGTCATCTCGATGGGGTCGTGCGCGAACTGCGGGGGCCCTTACTGGGACTCGTATTCGGTGACGAAGGGCGTCGACCAGATCATCCCCGTCGACGTGTACGTGCCGGGCTGCCCGCCTCGACCCGAGGCGCTGCTCGAGGGCATCGTGCTGCTGCAGCAGCGCATCAAGAACGAGGACATGGCCGAGCGATGGAAGGGTGAGCCGATTGTCGTCAACGGCTGACGCCGTCGCCCCGAGCAACCCGTCGTCGACACCGAGCGTGAGGCGATGCGTGACGCGCTCGCGTCCGCGATCGGCGACGCGATGGTCGACTCGGTGATCCGCCCCGGCGCCGACATCTGGGTCCGGGTGACCACCGAGGGGTGGGCCGACGCGGGTCGCGCGGTGCGCGACGTACTCGGCTGCACGTACTTCGGCTTTCTCTCCGCACTCGACTGGATGCCGTCGCCGTGGGGACGTGGTGAGGACGATCCCACCGAGCCGCCGCCCGAGCGATCCACCGAGATCGTGCAAGGCGTAGCGGGAGGAGCGACGCGTTTCCAGGTGCTCGCCCGCGTGCATTCCACGACGACGCATCGGGGCATCACGCTCAAGGCCGACGTGCCCGACGACATGCGCATCGCGTCGTGGGTGTCGATCTACCCGGGCGCCGACTGGCACGAGCGCGAGGCGTGGGAGATGTTCGGCATCGACTTCGTCGGGCATCCGCATCTGCACCACATCTATCTGCCGGGCGATTTCGAGGGCCACCCGCTGCGCAAGGACTTTCCGCTCGTCGCTCGCATGGTGAAGCCGTGGCCGGGCATCGTCGACGTCGAGCCGTTGCCGACGGGTGACGACGACGAGACCGAAGGCGAAGCCGCTGCCGAGGACGCATCATGACCGCGGTCACCGATCGCCAGCAGCTGTCCTACGTCGCGTCGCAAGTCGCCGACGCCCGCGTGAACGTCGAGCTCGAGACCGAGGGCATGACCCTCAACATCGGACCGCAGCATCCCGCCACGCACGGCACGCTGCGCATCATCGCCAAGCTCGACGGCGAGCAAGTCATCGAAGCCGACCCGGTGATGGGTTACATGCACCGCGGCTACGAGAAGCTCACCGAGGTCCGCACGTTTCCTCAAGTCACGACGCTCATCAACCGCATCGACTGGTTGGGCAGCTTCGCCAACGAGGTGCCGTTCATCCTCGCCGCTGAGCGGCTGATGGAGATCGAAGCACCGCCCCGCGCACAGTGGATTCGCACTCTGCTGTTCGAGCTGAGCCGCATCGCGAACGTCACGCTGTTTCTCGGAGATATGGGTGTGCAGCTCGGGGCGCTGACGCCGGTGTTCTACGCGTTCCGGGACCGGGAGTACGTCCTCAACCTCATCGAGAGTGTGACCGGCGGTCGGTTCCACCCGAACTTCGACCGCATCGGCGGCCTCAAGGACGACCTGCCCAAGGGCTTCAACGACGAGTGCAAGGCCGTGATGGTCAAGATCCGGGACTTCTGTGACCAGATGGACGATCTCCTTGTCGGCAATCAGATCTTCCAGACCCGCACGCGCGGCATCGGCGTCATTCCGAAGGACGTCGGCCTCGCCTACGGCCTCTCGGGTGCGAACATCCGGGCCTCGGGCGTCGACTGGGATCTCCGCCGCGACAGCGACGTCGCCATGGCGTGGAAGCAGCTCGACTGGAAGGTCTGGACGCACCCCGACGGCGACTCATTCGCCCGGTACTGGGTGCGGCTGCAAGAGATGCGCGAGGCGACCTACATGGTCGAGCAGCTGCTCGAGGGCATGCCGGGCGGGCCGATCATGGCGAAGGTGCCCCGCATCATCAAGGTCCCCGCCGGTGAGGCGTGGGTCTCGACGGAGAACCCACTCGGCGAGATGGGCTACTACGTCGTCAGCAAGGGCGACCTCGGGCCGTTCCGGGTCAAGATCCGCTCGGCGTCGTTCAGCAACATCTCGATCACGCCGTGGCTGCTCAAGGGCGTGTACGTGCCCGACGTGATCACGATCCTTGCGAGTCTGTACTTCATCCTCGGGGACATCGACCGCTGATGGGTCGGGGCGCTCCTCCTCGCCGACGTCCCCTACTGGGGCCAGTCGCTGCTGCGCGTGCTCGGCGTGCTGCTCGCCGTGCTCATCCCCGCCGGCACGATCGTGTACCTCTACCTCTTCAAGGCCGTCAGCTTCATGCAGAGCCGCCTCGGCCCGATGGAGGCCGGTCCGTACGGCTCGATGCAGCTGTTCGCGGAAGTCGGCAAATTCCTCCAGAAGGAGGATCTGTTCCCCGAGCGAGCCGACCGGCGCGGTGTTCGCGATGGCACCGATCGTCGTGCTCATCAGCACGTTCCTCATCTTCCTGGCGGTGCCGTTCGGTCCTGACGCGGTGTTCGCCGACTACTCGACCGGCATCTTCTTCGTGCTCGCGGGTGTCGTCGATCTCCGTACTCGGCATTCTCATGGCGGGCTGGTCGAGCGCGAACAAGTACTCGCTGATGGGGGGCCTGCGGGCCGCCGGCCAGCTCATCGCCTACGAGCTGCCGATGGTGCTCGCCGTCATCGGCGTCGTCATCCAGGCCGAGACGCTCAACATGCAACAGATCGTCGTCGCCCAGAACGACGGCGCGATCTTCGGCTGGAGCGGCATCGGCAACCCGTACGTCCTCACGCAGTTCGTCGGCGTGCCATCGTGTTCCTGATCGCGGCGCAGGCCGAGCTGACACAGACCCCGTTCGACATGCCGGTCGCCGAGTCCGAGCTCGTTGCCGGTTACCTCACCGAGTACAGCGGGTTCCGTTTCCTGCTGTTCTTCATCGGCGAGTTCGCGGCCGCAGCGCGTTCGGCCAGCGCATGGCCGCCACCTTGTTCCTCGGCGGGTGGGGCCGTCCCGTTCATCGACATGGACAAGCGACGCGATGAATCTCATCGGCCCGCTCGTGCTCTTCACGAAGATGATGATCATCGCGTTCGTGTTCTTCTGGGTGCGCTTCACGTACCCCCGGTTCAGAGAAGACCAGCTCCAGCAATTCGCCTGGAAGGTGCTGATCCCCGCTGTCGCTCGCCAACATCGCCCTCACCGGCATCTTCAAGGTGCGTTCTGATGGCGTCGATAGCCGGAGGGCTCATCAAGGGTCTCGGTGTCACGCTCAAGGAGCTCACCAAGACCGTGACCAAGGGTCCGGCGACGGTGCAGTACCCGCACGTAGAAGGAGACGCCTCCGATTCGCGGCGCGGACGTGATCGCGTGCTCAAGGAAGAGAACTGCACCGTGTGCATGCTGTGCGCGCGGAGCTGTCCCGACTGGTGCATCTACATCGAAGGTCACAAGGAGAAGGCGCCGCCCCGCCGCGCCGGTGGCAAGCCCCGCACAGTCAGCAAGCTCGACCGCTTCGACATCGACTACGCGCTCCGCATGTACTGCGGCATCTGCGTCGAGGTGTGCCCCTTCGACGCGCTCGTTCTGGAGCCCGGAGTACGAGTACTCCGAGCCCCGCATCGCCGACCTGCTCCACGACATGAGCAGGCTGAGCGAGTGGATGGAGACCGTCCCCGAGGCGCCCCCGCTCGAAGCGGGCGCGGACACGAAGAAGAAGTAGGTGGTCGCCCAGAACATCGCGTTCGGCACTGCACCGCGTTTGCGATGGCGGTCGGGGCGACCGCGTCGTGATGACCAACAACGTCGTCCACGCGGCGCTTTGGCTCGTGGTCGTGCTCGGCGGCGCGGCTGCGCAGTACGTGCTGCTCGCCGCGGAGTTCGTCGCCGTCACGCAGGTACTGATCTACGTCGGCGCGATCATTGCGCTCTTCTTGTTCGGCACGATGCTGACGCGCTGCGGGATCGGTCGCGCCGACGATCTCAACAACAAGCAGTGGCCCATCGCACTCGTTGTCGCGGTCGTGCTCGCCGGCACCCTGGGCTACGTGCTCATCGACGCATTCAGTGACGACAAGCTCCCCGAGGATGCGGTCGTCACGACGACACAGCAGGTCAGCGACAGCATCTTCTCGACCTACCTGCTGCCCTTCTGGGCGCTGTCCGTGCTCCTGACCGCTGCGCTGATCGGGGCCATCGTGCTGGCCCGGGCGGGACTGACCCGGTGCTGATCAACCAGTTCCTGCTACTCGGCGAGGTCCTTTTCCGCGACCGGCGTCTACGGGGTCCTCGCCCGACGCAACGCCGTGCTCGTGCTGATGTCGATCGAGCTGATCCTCAACGCCGTCAACCTCAACCTGCTCGTGTTCGCGAAACGAACAACGGCAGCGACGTCAACGGCCAGGTCTTTGCCCTCTTCATCATCGCCGTCGCCGCCGCCGAGGTCGGCATCGGCCTGCCGTCCTGCCCGATCTACCGCAACCGTCGGAGCATCGCGTTGGAGGAACTCGACGCGATGAAGGGCTGACCATGAAAATGGTTCCTCGAGCACGCCTACCTCATCCCCATCATTCCGGCCATCTCGTTCTGGCTGATCCTGCTGGTCGGCAAGCGCCTGCCCTTCAAGGGCTCGGAGATCGGTATCACCGCGATCGGCGCCACGTTCGTGCTGGCGATACCGACGATCCAGTGGGTCCAGCGGGTCGAGGACGCAGGCGGCGGCGAAGGAGCACGGCGCTGCTCTACGTGCGGTCGGCCGCACGATCCCTCCGTCCTCTCGCCGAAGAGGGGGAGGAGCACGCGGAGGCCGTCGTCGCACCCGTGATCAAAACGTTCACCTGGTTCGACATCCGGTGGGGTCAAGTGGACGGATCGGCTCCGCAGGTCGACGGGCTCGTCGTCGCGATGCTGATCCTCGTCACGATCGTCTCGCTGCTCGTGCACGTCTTCTCGCTCGAGTACATGCGGCGGCACCCGGAGGTACACCCACTACTACGCAAGCACTCAGCCTGTTCACCTGCGGGGATGCTCACGCGCTGGTCACCGCCGAGAGCACGATCCAGATGATCCTGGGCTGGGAGCTGATGGGGCGTGTGCTCGTTGTCATCGGCCACTGGTGGGAGGAGTACC
>CAVVET010000035.1:0-12418 GCA_963747215.1 uncultured Acidimicrobiales bacterium | reverse complement strand
TCTGGCGACCCCGGCCAACGGCGTGACCGTGGCAGATTATCACCGCACCGCTGCTGTTCGCCATGATCGAGGGCACCGAGGGGTCGTGGGCCGCCTTCCTGGTGTGGACCGCTCTCTGCGTCACCGACGGCATCGACGGCATCCTCGCCCGCCGCCACGGCACGACACGTTCCGGTGCGTTCCTCGACCCGCTCGCCGACAAGGTGCTCGTGCTCGGAGCGATGTTCGCCCTCGTGCAAGAGGACGTCTTCTGGTGGCTGCCCGTGGGTCTGATCGCCGTCCGCGAGGTCGCGATCAGCATCTACCGCAGCTTCGCGGGGAAGCAGGGGATCACGAATCCAGCCGCGCCGAGCGCGAAGCTGAAGACGCTGTGTCAGCAGCTCGCGGTCGGGTTCGCTCTGGCCCCGCCCCTTGCGGACGAGCGGTGGCTCTTCAACACGTTCCTGTGGGTCGCCGTGGTGCTCACGCTGGTCACGGGCGCGCAGTACTTGCTCGATGCCCGCCGCGTCGCTCGCCAGCAGCTCGCGTGAGCCTGCGCTGCGAGGTCGTCACCATCGGCACCGAGCTGCTCCTCGGCCAGGTCGTCGACACGAACTCCTCGTGGATCGGTGAGCAGCTCGCCCTCTCTGGCATCGACTCCCACTTCCAGACGAAGGTCGGCGACAATCGGGCCCGCATCGTGTCGGTGCTGCGACTCGCCTAACCGCAGCGACGCGGTCATCGTCTGCAGGGGTCTCGGCCCGACACACGACGACATCACACCGAGAGTGCATCGCGGAGGTCATGGGTGTCGGGCTCGAACGAGACGAGGCGATCGCGGATCACATCCGCGAGATGTTCGAGAGCCGGGGCCGCCGAATGGCCGACAACAACCTGCGCCAGGCCGACGTTCCCGTCGGTGCCTCGATCATCCCGCAGCGCCGAGGCACCGCGCCCGGTCTGATCTGCCCCGTCGACGACAAGGTAGATCTACGCGGTTCCGGGGGTGCCGCACGAGATGAAGGAGATGCTCGAGCGGGCGATCGTTCCCGATCTGCGCATTCGCTCCGGTGACACCGCGGTCATCGTCAGCCGGACGCTGCGGACGTGGGGAGAGAGCGAGTCCGGGCTGGCGGAGATCCTCGCGCCGCTGATCGAACGGCTCGACACCACGGGCAATCCGACGCTGGCGTTCCTCGCGAGCGGCATCGAGGGTCTCAAGGTGCGGCTGACCGCGAAGGCGGGGTCCGAGGAAGCCCGCGCGCGCTGCTTGCCGTGGAGGAGCTCGAGGTGCGCGCCACCCTCGGACGGCTCGTGTTCGGCACCGACGACGAGAACATGGAGAGCGCCGTGCTGTCGCTCCTGCGCTCGCAGGGCCGCACTCTGGCGCTGGCCGAGTCGGTCACGGGCGGCCTCGTTCGCGGCGCGGCTCACCGCGGTGCCCGGCGCGTCCGACGTCTTCCGAGGATCCGTCGTGTCGTACACGACGGGAGTGAAGCAGCACATTCTCGGCGTGCCGGAGGGTCCCGTCGTTTCGGAGGAGGCCGCGATGGCGATGGCCGAAGGAGCCTGCCGCGTGATGGATGCCGACGTCGGCCTCGCGCTCACCGGTGTCGCCGGTCCCGCCGAGCAAGACGGTCAGCCCGTCGGCACCCTGTTCGTCGGGCTGTGCATCGACGGTGCGGTGGAGGCGGCACACCTGCGCTTGCCGGGCGACCACGATCAGATGCGGCAGTTCGCGACCATCTCGGCGCTCAACCTCCTGCGGTTGCGTCTGCTGGATCGGGTCGAGGTCGGCTGAGCGAGCGTCTCTTCGTCGCGGTCTGGCCTCCCGACGAGGTGCTCGACGAGATCGAGTCACTCCCGCGCCGAGCTGCCCGGTGTGCAGGTGGACGGGAAGGGCGCAGTGGCACGTCACCCTCCGCTTCCTCGGCGAGGCCGAGGAATCCGCGGTCCGCCAGGCGCTCGATGGCGTCGAGGCGCCGGTCGTCGAGGCGCACCTCGGCCCCGAGGTGAGACGACTCGGGAGGGGTGTGCTGTGCATCCCCGTGTCAGGGCTCGACGTCGTCGCTGCAGCCGTGATCGACGCGACGAGGTCGATCGGTCGTCCGCCCGAGCATCGTGTCTTCCACGGCCACCTCACGATGGCGCGCCTCGACGGGCGGGTGCCCCGAGTACCCGCAGCGATCGACTGTCGATGGACGGTTGCTACGTTCGCCCTCGTGCGCAGTCACCTGGGAGGCGGGCCGGCCCGCTACGAGACCGTGGCCACCTGGCCCTTGCAGCCATGACCGACGTCGCCGCGGACCCGCACGCGGCGGTGGTCGAGGCGTTGCGCGCGCACGGAGCCGAGTTCGAGGTCATGGACTGCGATCCAGACTTCGCGGACACGGCAGCGTTCTGCGAGCGGTACGGCATCGCACCCGACGAGTCGGCCAACACGATCCTCGTCGTCGGCAAGTCCGAGCCGAGGCGCTACGTCGCCTGCGTCGTGCTCGCCACGACACGACTCGACGTCAATGGCATCGTGCGCCAGCGGCTCGGCGTGAAGAAGGCGTCGTTCGCGTCGGCGGACGAGACACGCGAGCTCACCGGCATGCTCATCGGGGGAGTGACGCCGGTCGCGCTGTCCGACGACATTCCGATCTGGGTCGACGCCGCGGTGATGAAGCCGGCGTCGATCGTGCTGGGCGGAGGCGATCGGTCGACGAAGCTGCGGATGACCCCGGCGACGCTCGCCGCGCTACCGCGTGTCGAGGTCGTACCACGACCTCGGCGAAGGGAACCGATCCGGCGTAGTCCTCGCCCGTGTGCCCACGCAGCGAGCGACGCGACAGCTCGTAGTACACCGGCCGATCCCACGAGCAGCGCTCGACGACCGGGTAGTAGTCGAGCACCGGCAACATGTCGTAGTGCCCGCGGCAGTGTCCGAGCGTGTTGTAGAGCACTGCGCCCGCGCCGAGCGGACGCAGGTACATGACGAGGTGCTGGGAGTCGCCCGAGGTCCAGTCGGCTTCGACGAACCCGTGCGCCTGTCCGCTCCAGGTCGTGTGCAGCAGGGGAAGCAACGAAGGGCGGTCGTGGTACTCGCTGAGGTAGAGCTCATCGTCGGTCTCGAACGGCTCGATCCCCGCAACGAGCCAGTGGTCCGCATCGGTGACCTCGACCCTGTAGGGCTGGATCGGCGGGTGGGCGACGAACTGGCTGCCGAGCGTGTCGGCCCACAGCGGGAACACCCGGGCGAGTCGACACCGTTCGGACCGCCGAGATCGAGTGCGGCGTTGGTGCCGTGCAGTGCGACCCAGCGTCCGCCGGACTCGACCCACTCGCGGATCGAACGTTGTGCAGTCGAGCGAGGGCCGGACGTCGCACGTGTAGCTCACGAGGATCGAGCCCCGAATGATCGCACCGAAGTCGTCGTAGTCGGGCTGCACGCGCACGCGAATGTCCTCGTGCTCCGCCAGCAGACCGAGCAGCTCACGGCGAGCGAAGTCGATGTCGTGGTACTTCCCGCCGGCCACGAGCGTGACGTCGACCCGAGCACCGTCTCCCACTACGCGGGTGGCGTCGATTCGAGCACCGGCGCGCTGCTCGCCGGTCGTCTTCTCCGTCCGCGAGAGCAGCTGATCGAGCAGCGTGTGGAAGCGCTGCCCGCCTCCTTCGTTGCGCCCGAACATCACGTGCTCCTTGCTCCGCGTCGCGAGCGCTCGCTGCACGCCGCAGCCCGTGAAGTAGTCCTCGTCGCGGACGACCCGCTCGAGGAAGTCCGCGACGCCCTGCGCCTGCGTCGCGTTCGCTCGTCGGACGGCTGCGTGGAGACGAAGTAGCTCTGGATCGTCGTCGAGCGACCCGGTGTCGTCGCCAGGGAACAGCTGGCTGAAGAGGCCGCCGCCGTGTGCCGCCGGCGAACGAGACGTGGGGGAAGATCGTCCAGACGCCGCCGCACATGCGGTCGAGGTTCCAGTCGTCCTCGGGCACATCGTCGCAGCGTCGAGCAGGCCGGGGTCCGGCGAGGTCATGCGCTGGTGCGGACCCCATTCGTAGTACATCGACTTGTTGCTGATGTCCGGTCCGAAGCGTGTTCCGGTGCAGGAAGGGCAGGTGGTAGAAGTCGAGATAGCCGTCGTAGGCGATCTTCCAGTTCGGTCCGGGGATCTCCCGTGCGTGACACGAGGTGCCAGTCGCCGAAGCCGAAGAAGTCGAGCACCTGGTCGTAGCCGCAGAGGTGCTCGTCGATGTTCATCGGCGTTCCCGGAGTGAGCACGACGAACACGAGCCCGGCGCGCTCCGCAACCGGGCAACGGCGTCAGGCCGAGGCAGCTCGTGTCGATGTCGCCGAAGAACTCGCGGTCGGTGACGCCGACGAGGTCACCCTTCGTGTCGTAGGTCCAGTTGTGGTACGGGCACGCGAAGCGACGAGCGTGCCCGTGCCCTCGGGCACGACGATCGCCCCTCGGTGGCTGCACTCGTTGACGAACGCCCGCACCTCTCCGTTCGCGCCTCGCGTGAGCAGCACCGGCACGTCCATCACGTTCATCGACTTGTACGAGTCGAGCGCCTCGCAGCTCGCCGCCGAGGGCGAGCATCAGCGGCAGGCGTTTGAACAACGCGACCTCGTGTTCCCAGCGCGTCGGATCGAGGTAAGTTTCGGCCGGCACGCGCACCACCGCGTCGGCTTGCGAAGGCGTGTTGCCGGCCCGGACGTGCACGAGGTTGTCCCGGGCCATGGCGATGAGCTGGCGTCGGTTGGCCGGTGTCTCGGCGCTTGCCGCGGATCGCCGCGCGGGACCGGGCGGATTCACGGGTGACGCTCTTCGGGACCGGCCCATCGGCCCAGAGTAAGTGGTCGATCGGCGTGAGGCGGTCGTCGACTCTGGAACCATGGGGGCCGATGCCCGTTCCGGCCGACGTGCTCGCCCGCGTGTACCGCGTCGCCCTCGTGGCGCGTGCCGTCGACGAGCGGCTGTGGATCCTGACCCGCCAGGGGCGCGCCGGTTTCGTGCTCACGGCGCGCGGCCACGAGATCGCGCAGATCGCGAGCGCCGCCGCGATGCGGATCGGTGTCGACTCCGCGTGGCTCTACTACCGGGACCTCGGCGTCGGGCTCGCGCTCGGGGTGACGCCGTACGAGCTGTTCCTCGGTGCGCTCGCGCGGGCGGACGATCCCCACAGCGGCGGCCGCCAGCTCACCGCGCACCTGTCGAGCCCCGAGCTGCGCATCGGTTCTGTGTCGAGCGCAGTGGGAGCTCACGTCCCCCACGCGGTCGGGGCGGCGTATGCCTCGGTCGTGAAGGGTGAGGACGCCGTGGCCATGTGCTGGTTCGGCGACGGCGCGGCATCGGAGGGGGCGGTGCACGAGGCGATGAACCTCGCGGGCGTGCACAAGCTGCCGGTGGTGTTCCTGTGCGAGAACAACGGCTACGCGATCAGCGTGCCGCTCGCGCAGCAGATGCCGATCACGTCGATGGAGGAGCGGGCCTCGGGCTACGGCTTCGCGGGGGACTCGGTCGACGGGTGTGATGCCGAGGCGGTGTTCGCCGCGTCGGCGGCCGCGATCGCCCGTGCCCGGGCTGGTGACGGGCCGACGCTCATCGATCTCCGAGTGCCCCGCATCACGGCGCACTCCTCGCAGGACGACGACTCGTACCGCGATGCGGAAGCGAAGGCAGCGGCCGCGAGCCTCGACCCGATCCCGAGGTTGCGCGCCCGGCTCATCGAGCTCGGCGTGCTCGACGCCGAGGAGGACGAAGTCACTCGAAAGGCGATCGAGGCCGACGTGCTCGCCGCGAGCGACGAAGCGTTTCGCCAGCCCGAGCCCGAGGGTGCACGAGCCCGACGTTGGCTGTACGCCGATGGCTGAGCTCCGCCTCATCGAGGCGATCTGCGCAGGCGCTGCACGAGGAGATGGCACGCGACCCGAACGTCGTGATGCTCGGCGAGGACGTCGGCGTGAAGGGCGGTGTCTTCGGCGCGTCGAAGGGACTGCTGGACGCGTTCGGTCCGATCCGCGTGCTCGACACGCCGGTGTCCGAGATCGCGATCGCCGGAGCGGCGATCGGTGCGGCGATGATGGGGCTGCGACCGGTCGCGGAGTTCCAGTTCGCGGACTACATGCATCCGGCCTACGACCAGGTCGTCAATCAGGCCGCGACAGTGCGTTGGCGCAGCGTGGGTCGCTTCGGGGTGCCCGTTGTGTTCCGCGCGCCGTTCGGCGGCGGCGTGAAGGGCGGGGTGTACCACTCGCAGAGCATGGAGTCGGCGTACTGCCATGTGCCCGGGCTCAAGGTGGTCGTGCCGGCGACGCCGGCGGACGGAAAGGGCCTGCTCAAGTCGGCGATCCGCGACGACGACCCCGTCGTGTTCTTCGAGCCGAAGCGCGCGCTACCGCATGGCGCCCGAGGAGGTCGGCGACGACCTCGTCCCGCTCGGTGTCGCACGCGTCGACCGCTCCGGCACGACGCTCTCGATCGTGACCTATGGCATCGGCGTGCATCTCGCGCGCGACGCGGCCGTCGCACTCGCAGATGAAGGCATCGACGTCGAGATCGTCGACCTTCGCACGCTCGTCCCCATGGACCGCGACGCGGTCGCGACTTCGGTCGCCAAGACGGGCCGGTTGCTCGTGCTGCACGAGGCGAACAAGACGATGGGCTTCGGTGCGGAGATCGCTGCGTTCGCCGCCGAGGAGCTCTTCTACGACCTCGACGCGCCGATCGTGAGGGTGGCGGGCGCCGATTGCCACCAGCCGTACAACGGACCCGAGGAGGCGGCGGTCATCCCCGGTGTCGCCGACGTCGTTGCGGCCGCGCGGGCTCTGGCGGCGACATGACCGGGTAGGTTCGCCCGCGAAGGAGAGAGACTTGCCTGCGGTAGAAGTCACACGACTCGAGAAGCGGTACGGCACGCTCGAAGCGGTCCGGGGCATCGATTTCTCGGTCGAAGCGGGCGAAGTCTTCGCGCTGCTCGGGCCCAACGGTGCGGGCAAGACATCCACCCTCGAGGTGCTCGAGGGCTTCAGCCGGCGCAGCGGCGGCGAGGTGCAGGTGCTCGGAGTGGATCCTGAGCACGCGGGCGGGACGTGGCGTGAACGCGTCGGCATCGTGCTCCAGGGCGCGGTGATCGAGCCGTACCTCAAGGTGCGCGAGGTGTTGCAACGGAACGCGGGCTACTACCCCCGGCCGCGTGCGGTCGACGACGTGCTCGACCTCGTCGGTCTCGTCGACAAGGCGGACGCACGGGTGAAGACACTGTCCGGCGGCCAGCAGCGCCGGCTCGACGTCGGGCTCGGCATCATCGGCGCACCCGAGCTGCTGTTCCTCGACGAGCCCACGACGGGGTTCGACCCTTCGGCTCGCCGAGGAGCGTGGGAGCTCGTCGAGAAGCTCAAGGGTGAGGGGACGACGATCATCCTCACGACCCACTACATGGACGAGGCGCAGCACCTCGCCGATCGGGTCGTCGTGATCAACCG
This sequence comes from uncultured Acidimicrobiales bacterium, assembly GCA_963747215.1. Lineage (GTDB taxonomy): Bacteria > Actinomycetota > Acidimicrobiia > Acidimicrobiales > DATKAS01 > DATKAS01. The sequence continues at coordinate 4,968 of CAVVET010000035.1, read as the reverse complement.
AGGCGAGATCGTCGCGGCCGGCACGCCCGAGACCATCGGCGGTCGCGCCAAGGCGGCGGCGCGCATCCGGTTCGCGCTCGCGCCGGGGGTCGCGCCCTCCGGATGCCGGGGTGCCTCGTCGAACGTGATGGCAGCTGGGTTCACGGTCGAGACCGAGACGAAGTGCCGCGCGCTGCACGCACTCACCTCGTGGGCGCTCGACAGCGAGCGTCGAGCTCATCGGGCTCACGGTCGATCGTCCGTCGCTCGAGGACGTCTACATCGAGCTGACGTCGACCGAGGTCGCGCAATGAACGCCGTAGCTCTCTCGGTGCATCAGCTCGGCTACGAGCAGAAGAGCTACTGGCGCAATCCCGCGTCGGCTGGTTTCACGTTCGCGTTCCCGGTGATCTTCCTCGTCCTCTTCGGATCGCTGAACACCGGCAGCACGATCGACTTCCTGGGTGGGCTGAGCTGGAACCAGTACTACATCGCCGGCATTCTCTGCTTCGGCGTGATCAGCGCGTCGTTCACGAACCTCGCGATGACGTTGTCGATCCGTCGGGACGAAGGAGTGCTGAAGCGCTTGCACGGCACGCCGCTGCCGGCGTCGTCGATGTTCGGGGGACTGTTGCTGAACGCGCTCGTCGTCGCGGCGATCCTCACCGCGATCCTGATGGCCGTCGCGATCGCGTTCTTCGATGTCACGTTCCCAGGACACTGGGCCGCGCTCGTCGCCGCGCTCGGTGGTCGGCACCGCGTCGTTCGCCGCGCTCGGCGTCGCCGTCGCGTCGCTCATCCCGAACGCCGATGCCGCGCCCGCGATCGTCAACGGCATCCTGTTCCCGATCTTGTTCATCTCCGGGGTCTTCTTCCCGATCGAGGGCGACGCGTTCTTGGGCCAGGTCGGCGACGTGTTCCCGGTCCGCCATTTCGTGAACGCGGTGTTCGCCGCGTTCGACCCCCGTGTCGCCCACGGCATGGCCCACGGCTGGGCCTGGGACGACCTCGCGGTGGTGGCGATCTGGGGAGTGGTCGGGGCGATCGTCGCCGTGCGCTTCTTCCGCTGGGACCCGCGCCGCAAGTAGCTGCGCAAGGAGCCCAGGTTTCTCAGGTAGAGAACGCGTCACTGGTGACGCGTTCTCCGCCGCAGAACGGCTCGCCGCCGTCGCATCCTTGACCGAACAGCTGTTCGAAACTACAGTCGTGTGAGTTCGACGCAGGAGCCCTGGCGACCATCGGCAGAGCCCTGGCGACCATCGGCAGGGAATGTCCCACCCCCTTTGTACGGTCGCATTCCCAGACGATGCGGCCGCCGAAGGCGGTGGCGGAGACGCACGAAAGGACACACCGTGGAGCGCGACAAGGCACTCGAGATGGCGCTTGCTTCGATCGACAAGCAGTTCGGCAAGGGCTCGATCATGCGGATGGGGGAGAAGGGCTCGATGAACATCGAGACGATCCCCACGGGCGCATTGGCACTCGACATCGCCCTCGGTGTCGGCGGGCTCCCGAGAGGGCGCGTCGTCGAGGTGTACGGGCCCGAGTCGTCCGGCAAGTCGACGCTCGCCATGCACGTCGTCGCCGAATCGCAGCGCAACGGCGGCATCTGCGCCTACATCGACGCCGAGCACGCGATGGATCCCGTGTACGCGAAGGCCATCGGCGTCGACATCGACGAGCTCCTGATCTCGCAGCCCGACACCGGTGAGCAGGCGCTCGAGATCACCGACATGCTGATCCGCTCGGGCGCGCTCGACATCGTCGTCATCGACTCTGTGGCTGCGCTCACTCCTCGGGCCGAGATCGAAGGCGAGATGGGCGACTCGCACATCGGCCTCCAGGCGCGCCTCATGAGTCAGGCGCTGCGCAAGCTCACCGCCAACCTCAACAGGTCGAACACCATCTGCCTCTTCATCAACCAGCTGCGAGAGAAGATAGGCGTCATGTTCGGGTGCATGACCTACTCGACGCGCATCACGCTCGCCGACGGCACCCAAGAGAAGATCGGCAAGATCGTCAACCAGAAGCTGCCCGGTCGAGGTGCTGTCGTACGACCCTGAGCTCGGGACGGTGGTGCCGAAGCGAGTGGTCAGCTGGTTCGACAACGGTCCGACCGATCAGTTCCTGCAGTTCACGGTCGCGCGCGGGGCGGGCAATGGCCGTGCCCAGTTCGGGTGCACGCCGAACCACCAGATCCGTACTCCCGGTGGGTGGCGTGAGGCCGGTCGAGCTTCTCGTCGGTGATCGGGTGCTCCAAGCCGTCGAGCACCGCCTCTCTGAGTTTCAGTGGCAAGTGCTGCTCGGTGGGCTGATGGGCGACAGCGCGCTCTCGCCGACCGCGAAGCGGTCATGGCGCCCGCCTGCGTTGGGGTCACGGAGCGAAGCAAGTCGAGTACGGGGATTGGAAGGCGTCGCTCTTCGCCAACGTCAGCGTCAGCCGGTCCGTGAACGCGAGGGCGCCGTCTTCCACGACGTGCAACCGCTCCCCGAGCTGGCTGAGCTGCGCGAGGCCGTGTACGTCGATGGCAAGAAGGTGCTCAGCCACGACTATCTGAAGCGGCTCACGCCTCTCTCGCTGGCCATCTGGTACATGGACGATGCGTCGTTTCGCCATTCGGGCGAAGGGTCTGCAGGAACGCACCCGAGATGGCAGCGGTCGTTCGGAGATCTGTGTCGAGGCCATGGAGCCAACGTCGCGTGAACGACTGGTCGAGTACCTGGCCGACACGTGGGACATCCGGCCTTCACTCATCGTCCACGGGAGCACGAGCAAGGCGTACCTCGTCTTCTCGAAGGACGAGACCGCGAAGCTCCATGCCCTCATCGCGCCGTTTGTGCATCCATCGATGGAGTACAAGCTGCTTCCGAAGTATCGGGGCCAGTTCAACGTCGAGCCGGTGTTCGCTCCCACGCGCCATGAGCTCGTGCCGATGCCCATCGTGAAGATCGCGCCGAAGCCGCCGTCGAGGAACACGCACCGCTTCGACATCGAGGTCGAGGGCAGCCACAACTACTTCGTCGATGGCGTGATGGTGCACAACTCCCCGGAAACTACGCCCGGTGGGCGCGCGCTGAAGTTCTACTCATCGGTCCGGCTCGACATCCGCCGCATCGAGTCGATCAAAGACGGCGTCGAGGTCATCGGCAGCCGCACCCGGGTCAAGGTCGTGAAGAACAAGGTGGCTCCGCCGTTCAGGCAGGCCGAGTTCGACATCATGTACGGCAAGGGCATCAGCCGTGAGGGCTCGCTGCTCGACGTCGGCACCGACCTCGGCATCGTCAAGAAGTCCGGGGCTTGGTACACCTTCGACGGCGAGCAGCTCGGGCAGGGCCGCGAGAACGCCAAGCAGTTCTTGGCCGAGAACCCCGAGCTCATGGTCCAGATCTCCGAGCGGGTCATGGAGCAGGTCGGCATCGGCCAGAACACCGGCGAACCGGGTCTCGGGAGCCTCGAGGACGAGTTCTCCGAGACCGATGATCAGCCCATCTCATTGGACTGAACGCGATCCTCGCACCGCGCTCCGCGGTCTGGCATGCTCGCTTTGTGGGGGGCGTCATGGTTGACTGTGTGCCGAGCGGAGTACCCGGCCATCTCGGCCGGTCCCACGGCACGACGCGACGGTGAATGGAAACGCTCAAAGTCTCCACCCGAAGTCATCCGAACTCGGTAGCAGGAGCAATCGCCGGACTGCTCCGGCGCGAAGGGTTTCGCGGTCCTGACGGTCGTCGGCGCGGGGCGCTGAACCAAGCCATCAAGGCGCTGGCGATCGCACGTGACCATGTCCTGCTCGAGGGGATGGACCCGGTGTGCATCCCCTCGTTCACCGAGGTGAGCATCGACGGCGTGCCCCGCACGGCGATCTCACTTCGGGTCGAAGACCGCAATCGTGGTGCAGCGACCCGCCCGGAGGTCATCGACCTGCGGGCTCACGTTGCCGAGCCTTCGCTGCGGTGTTGCCAGACGAGCCCGACGCCACCGTCGACCCGCGGCCGCCGCGAGGGGCGATGGCCGGATGAGTGCCGCCTAACCTGGCGGGGTGAGCCGCTCGTACTTCGTCCGCACCTTCGGGTGCCAGATGAACGAGCACGACTCCGAGCGGATCGCCGGTTTGCTCGAGGCCGACGGCCTGCACGCGGCGCCCGATGCCGAGCACGCGGACGTCGTCGTGCTGAACAGCTGCTGCATCCGCGAGAACGCCGACAACAAGCTCTACGGCAACCTGGGCTTGCTCAAGGCGGTGAAGGATCGACGCCCGGGCATGCAGATCGTCGTCGGCGGCTGCCTCGCGCAGAACGACCGTGACGCCATCCGCGGCAAGGGCGCCATGGGTCGACGTCGTGTTCGGCACCCACAACGTGCACCGAGCCGTGGATCTCATCGAGCTTTCACGCGTGCACGGTCCGATCGTCGAGGTGCTCGAAGCGACCGTGGCCGACGATGGCGCAGCGTTTCCTTCCGCTCTGCCCGCCAAGCGCGAGGCGGGCCACACCGCGTGGGTGACCATCCAGATCGGATGCGACAACAGCTGCGCCGTTCTGCATCGTCCCCGCCGTGCGGGGTCCTGAGATCAGCCGGCCGCTCGCCGAGCTCGTCGCCGAGGTGGAGGCGCTCGCCGCTGACGGCGTCACCGAGGTCACCCTGCTCGGCCAGAACGTCAACTCCTACGGCCGAGATCTCACGCTGGCCGCACGGCAGGCAGGAGGCCGCGATCGGGTGCGCCCGTTCTTCGCCGACCTGCTCAGGGCCGTCGGCGAGGTCGGGGGCATCCGCCGCGTGCGGTTCACCAGCCCCCATCCGAAGGACCTGCGCCCCGACACGATCGACGCGATGGCCACGACGCCGACCGTGTGCGAGCACCTCCATCTTCCGCTCCAGGCCGGCAGTGATCGCACGCTCGCCGCGATGCATCGGGGCTACACGGCGGATCGCTATCTCGAGCGGCTCACGGCCGCGCGCGCCGTAATCCCCGATCTCGCGGTGACGAG
>CAVVET010000034.1:0-799929 GCA_963747215.1 uncultured Acidimicrobiales bacterium | reverse complement strand
TGGGATCATCATCAGCACGGCATGAGGGAGACGGCGCCCGCCGAGATGCAGCAGCTCGAGCACCTCGTCGAAGCTCGCGGTGTCGCTCCCCCCGACCGTGACGATCGGGAAGATGCGCTCGAGGTCACCGGGGATGAGGTCGCTCTGCAGCAACGCCTCGCGGGCCCTCATCCAGTTGCGGTTCCCCTGCACCGTGTTGATCTCGCCGTTGTGGGCGATGTAGCGGTACGGGTGAGCGAGAGGCCACGACGGGAACGTGTTCGTGCTGTAGCGCGAGTGGACGAGTGCGATCGCGGACTCGACGCGCTCGTCGACGATGTCGAGGAAGAACTGCGAGAGCTGCGGCGCGGTCAGCATCCCTTTGTAGATGAGGGTGCGGCACGAGAGGCTCGGGAAGTAGACCGCCCGCCCGATCTCGTGCTCGACGCGCTTGCGCACGACGAACGCGAGCCGTTCCAGGCTCATCCGATCGATCGTGCCGTCGGCGCCACCGATGAACAGCTGACGGAACAGCGGCATGACCTCGCGAGCGCCTGTGCCGATCATCGAGTCGTCGATCGGGACGTCGCGCCAGCCGAGGACCCGAAGCCCCTCACTCCCGACGATCTTCTCGATGAGCGAGACGACCTGGTCGGTGTCGGCTCGGGCGGTCGGCAGGAACGCGATTCCCGCGGCGTACTGACCGGCCGGCGGCAGATCGAAGTCGACGACCTCCCGGAGGAACCGGTCGGGCATCTGGATCGTGATGCCGGCGCCGTCGCCCGTGTTCGCCTCGGCCCCTTGGGCACCCCGGTGCTCGAGGTTGCAGAGCGCCCCGACCCCCATGGCGACGATCTCGTGACTGGCCCGACCCTTGATGTCGACGACGAACGACACGCCGCAGGCGTCGTGCTCGTTTGCGGGGTCGTACAGGCCGAACGCGGCCGGAAGGTCGCCAGACCGATCGCCAGACCAGGCGGTGCTCAACTCAGGTCGCACGTCTCTCGGCATCACTGTCCATCCACGTCGCTCGTTTGGGTGACGCAGCAGGATGGGACAGCGCTGGCCCGGGCTGCAGGTGCTTGCAGAATAGTCCAGCGCGCCCGGATGGTCGCCGAATTCGCCCGCCGGCACCCGCCGCGCTGAACGTCAGTCCTTGAAGACCGGGTCGCGCTTCTCGAAGTAGGCCTTGACGGCCTCGACCTGGTTGGGCGAGCCGATGAGCGACGTGATCGTGCGCTCCTCGGCCTTGAAACCCTCCGCAAGGGGCACGGTGCCGGCCATGTTGAGCAACGCCTTCGCGCCCCTCACGGCCTGCGGGCTCTTGGATGCGATCTCTCGCGCGAGTGCGAGCGCGTCGTCGAGGGGTGTGTCGCTCACTCGGGTCGCGAGGCCGATCCGCACCGCCTCCTCGCCGCCGACCATGCGACCGGTGAACGTGAGCTCCTTCGCCACGTCGAGACCGACGACGCGGCGGCAGCAGCTGCGTACCGGTCATGTCGGGGATGAGACCCCAGCGCACCTCGAGCACCGACATCTTCACGTCGGGCGACACGATGCGGATGTCGGCGCCCAGTGCGATCTGGAACCCGCCGCCGAGCGCGACGCCGTGCACCGCGGCGATGACCGGCGCGGGGATCTCCTGCCACACGAATGCAGCCTGCTGGCCGGGGTTGGTGATCTCGCCGCCTCGGCGGGCGACCGCGGGCGCACCCTGGTTGCCGCCGTCGCCCGCCATGGCCTGGAACATCCCGAAGTCGAGGCCCGCGCAGAACGCCCGCCCCTCCCCCGACAGCACGACCGCTCGGACCGAGGGATCGGCCTTCAGCGACTCGCCGGTCTCGACGAGCGCGCCGAACAGCGCGCCGTCGAGCGCGTTCATCTTGTCCGGGCGGTTCATCCGCACGTCGGCCACGCCGTTCTCGATGGTGCACAGGATGCGATCAGACATGACGCCAGTCTGCCCCTTCCCGGCGCCGGTGGCATGCTGCGCTGATGCGCCTCAACCTGTCAGCCGACGACGTCCTCATGACCACCCGCTCCGTGCGCAAGCGCCTCGACTTCGATCGACCCGTCGAGCGTGAAGTCCTCGAGGAGTGCCTCGAGATCGCGATGCAGGCGCCGACCGGCTCGAACAGCCAGGGGTGGGCGTGGGTCGTCGTCGAGGATCCGGACAAGAAGCGCGCCATCGCGGACTACTACGGCGGCAACTTCGACCTCTACGCGCAGAGCGCCGGAGCCCAGTACGCCGACGGGGACCTCCGCAACGAGCAGCGCGACGGGGTGCGCTCCTCGGCGATGTACCTCCGGGAGAACTTCCACCGGGTGCCGTACATGGTGATCCCCGTCATCCGCGGTCGGGTCGACAACATGCCGGGCGCCGTGCAGGCGGGGTTCTGGGGCTCGATCCTGCCGGCGGCGTGGTCGCTGATGCTCGCCGCTCGTGAGCGCGGCCTCGGCTCCGCATGGACGACGCTCCATCTCCCGAACGAGAAGGAAGTCGCCGAGCTCCTCGGCATCGAGTACGACAAGTGGTCGCAGGCCGGGCTCTTCCCGATCGCCTACACGAAGGGCACCGACTTCAAGCCCGCCAAGCGCCTCCCCCTCGACCAGTTCGTGCACTGGGACACCTGGTAACCGCGGGATCGGGTTTCTCGTTTCAGTAACCGGCCAAATTTGGCCGGTTACTCGCGCGAGAAGCGGAGGAATCGGAATCGCAACAGAGCGGGTCAGAGCGGGTAGATGAGGCTGGTCGGGATGAGCGCGGTGTCGTAGACGACGGTGAGCTCGGAGAAGCGCACCGTGCCGTCGTCGAGCGCGAGGCGGCCGAGGTAGCGACCGGTGCTGAACACGCGGGTGTCGCCCTCTGGCGGTGTCTCGAACACGGCGTAGCTCGCGGTGACGCAGTCGGCGTCGTCGGGTGCCACGCGCACCGCGCTCACGACGTGGCGGAGCACGCGCGGTGCGTACATCGACAGCTCCTGAATGGCGCGCACGCGGTCGGCCATCATCGCCCGGCTCTCGCACAGCATCAGCGCCAGCGGCAGACCGCGCGTGAAGTTCTCCCGCGCGACGATCCGGTAGGTCGCATCCTCGGTGAACATCGTCGGCCACCCTTCGAGCGGCCCCTCGTCGAGCACGTCCGCGTACGCCGCGAACAGGTCACCGGGTGTCACAAGCCCATGACTTCGCGGTAGTAGGCGTAGAACGCTCGGATCGCGGACTCGGTGACGATGTGATCGGCCCGCTCGGTGTCGACGCCGCCCATCTCGACGAACGCGGTCGCGCCCTCATCGCCGCCCGCCGTCGCGCCCAGCTGCGCGAGCCGCATGACCTCGCTGTCGTCGATCGAGACCAGGCCGGCGGGACCCATCAGGTTTGCCTGCCGGAGGCGCCGCTGGCGCATCTCGGCGTCCTCCCCCGCGTAGCCGAAGAACGTCCACATGAGGTCGAACTGCTCCGGCCCGCGCGGCACGAGCTGTCGCATCGCGAGCGTGTTCGACTGCTGCTGCACGATGAGGTTCGGCCACAGCGTCTGCATCACCACGGTCGCCGAGCCCGGAAACTCCCGAACCGGATCCAGCAAGCGTGGATCCTGCAAGGTGACGTCGCGGAACGCCCGCATGTCGCTCGTCGCCTCGGTTGCGGCCTCGCCCCGCTCCGAGACCAGCACGCTGTGGCGGCCGGTTTCGTCCATCTCGGTGAGTGACGGGTTGTCGGCACGGAACAGCCCGAACGTCACGAGGAACACGTGGAGCAGCGACGCGTGGTACGGGTCTTTGATGTTCTCGAACATCAGCTTCCAGTTCGCGGGAACCCGCTGACGCATGTAGCCGAGCAGCTCGAGCGGACGGCCGTCGAAGACCCGGTCGAACCAGCCGAGCATCGTCGGGCCGAGGTAGCCCTCGAACGCCGGTGGCTGCCCAAGAGACGCGAACACAACGCCCTGCCGTTCGGCGAGCGCCAGGGACGTGAGCCCGTGGTCCGCGAGCTCGAAGTCGTCCGGCATCCCGCCCTGACGCGCCCCGTCGCGGCCCTTGACCCCCTTTCGAAACGGTGCGGCGACGAGGTTGCCACCCAGGTCGTAGACCCATTGGTGATACGGGCACATGAGCTCGTCTGCGTGGCCGTTCGGCGCCCGGCAGAACGCCACGCCCCGATGTGCGCAGCGATTGAGGAACGCGCGCAGCGATCTGTCGGGTTGGCGCACCACGACGACGGGATGCTCGCCGATCCAGGTCGAGATGAAGTCGCCAGGCTCGGGCACCTCACACGCGAGGGCGACGTACGACCAGAACGGACCGCCGAACACGCGCTCCTGCTCCACCGCGTACACATCCGGATCGGAGTAGACCCAATACGGGATGCGGGTCACGCCCTCCTCAGGCCACGCGCGCACACCGAGATCCTGTCACTCGACGAGGCTCAGGCTCGACGGCGACGGTAGGTCGACGACGAACTCGGTGAGATGTGCAGGGAAGACGTGGACGCTGAGCAGCACGGGTTGATCGTCGACGTCACGGGTGACGCGCTCGCAGCGCAGCACGGGTGAGCCGACGGGCACCGCGAGCACGTTCGCATCGGCGCTCTCGGCGAGGGCGGCGCCAATCGGTCTGCGTGGCACCGCCGATCTCGACCGGGAGCAGCTCGTAGAACGGCCGTGCCGCGACGTCGGCGCGAGACAACGAACGCGCCGAGCTCGGCCGGGCACCACACGGTGACCCGGGCGAACGGCGATCCGTCGGCGAGGTTCAGCCTCCGCACCCGGAGCACCTGGTCGACGCCGAGCACCCCACGCACGTGGACGCTCGCGGCAACGAACGCGAAGTCGAGGATCTGGCGTTCCGTCACGACGCCCCGCTCGGCGAGGTCGCGCTCGATAGTGGAGAGCTGAGCCAGGCTCTGACGCACCCGATCGACGGCGACGAACCAGCCGAAGCCCTGACGCGAGTCGATGAGCCCGCCGTCCCGAAGCGACTCGAGCGCCCTTCGGACCGTGACCCGCGACGCCCCATACGCTCGTGTGAGATCCGCCTCGCTCGGAAGGACGCCACCCGCCGAGAACTCGCCGGCCTCGACCCGCTTGCGGAGGTCGGCGGCAATCTCGAGGTAGCGGACCTCACGCACTTGTCCTATACTTGTCTACATCGAGAACCGGGTCAACAACCGGCGAGCCAAGAACGGGGGCCAGACATGGCTGTGACTGCGCAGACGCCGATCGAGCTGGTGCGGGGCGTGTATGCGACCCTCCCCGACCGCGCTGCCGTCGGGCGCCGCCGCCTCGGCCGTCCCCTCACCCTCGCCGAGAAGATCCTGGTGAACCACCTCCGCGATCCCGAGGCCCAGCAGCTCGAACGCGGGCGCTCCTACGCCGACTTCGGCCCCGACCGCGTCGCGATGCAAGACGCCACCGCGCAGATGGCGCTGCTCCAGTTCATGACCGTGGGCCTCGACGAAGTCGCCGCACCGACGACGGTCCACTGCGATCACCTGATCCAGGCGAAGGAGGGCGCGGGCATCGATCTCAAGATCGCGCTGACCATGAACGACGAGGTCTACGACTTCCTGCGCACCGTCTCGGCGCGAGTACGGCATCGGCTTCTGGAAGCCCGGATCGGGGATCATCCACCAGGTCGTGCTCGAGAACTACGCGTTCCCGGGCGGGATGATGATCGGCACCGACAGCCACACACCGAACGCGGGCGGGCTCGGCATGGTCGCGATCGGTGTCGGCGGCGCCGACGCCGTCGACGTGATGACCGGCTTCCCCTTCAACGTGCGCTGGCCGAAGCTCGTCGGCGTCCACTTGACCGGTGAGCTCTCGGGATGGTCGTCACCGAAGGACGTGATCCTCAAGGTCGCGGAGATCCTCACCGTCGAAGGCGGCACGGGCGCAATCGTCGAGTACTTCGGCCCGGGAGCGGACTCGATCTCGGCAACCGGCAAGGGCACCATCTGCAACATGGGCGCCGAGATCGGCGCCACGACCTCGCTCTTCCCGTACGACGCGAACATGGCCGCCTACCTGAAGGCCACCGGACGCGAGGCGATCGCAGATGCCGCGAACCAGGTCGCCAGCGACCTCCGCCCCGATCCCGAAGTGGAGGCCGACCCGAGCCGGTTCTTCGACCGAGTGATCGAGATCGACCTCACGACGCTCGAGCCGCTCATCAATGGCCCGCACACCCCCGATCTCGCCCACAAGGTGAGCGAGATCGGTGCCGCGGCGAAGCAGAACGACTGGCCGCTCGCGATCTCGTCGGCGCTCGTCGGTTCCTGCACGAACTCGTCGTACGAAGACATCACCCGTGCCGCATCTATCGCCCGCCAAGCGGTGGCGAAGGGCCTGACCTCGAAGACGCAGCTGCTGATCACACCCGGCTCCGAGCAGGTGCGGGCGACGATCGAACGTGACGGGCTGCTCGCCGACCTCGAAGCGATCGGCGCGAGCGTGCTCGCCAACGCTTGCGGGCCGTGCATCGGCCAATGGGATCGCACCGACATCGACCCATCGGTGAAGAACACGATCATCAACTCGTACAACCGCAACTTCCCGAAGCGCAACGACGGGAACGCGAACACGCTCGCGTTCGTGACGTCACCCGACACGGTGATCGCCTACGCGCTGGCCGGAACGCTTGATTTCAACCCGCTCACCGACACCATCACCAACGACGAAGGCGTCGCGGTGAAGCTCGATCCGCCGGTCGGCGAAGTGCTGCCGGCCAAGGGATTCGATCCTGGCGAGAGCGGGTTCCTCGCCCCACCCGAGGACGGGTCGGCGGTGCAGGTCGTCGTCCGCCCGGACTCCACCCGACTGCAGCTGCTCGAGCCCTTCCCGCCTTGGGACGGTCAGGACCTCGTCGACATGCCGGTCTTGATGAAGGCAAAGGGAAAGTGCACCACTGACCACATCTCCGCGGCCGGCAAGTGGCTGACCTACCGAGGACACCTCGAGAACATCAGCGGCAACCTCTTCCTCGGGGTCGTCAACGCGTTCACGGGGGCGACCGGCGAGGGCAAGGACCAGCTCGATGGCGCGACTCGCTCGTTCCCCGACATCGCCAAGCACTACGGCGAGGCGGGCGTCGCGTGGTGCGCCGTCGGCGACCAGAACTACGGCGAAGGCTCGTCGCGGGAGCACGCCGCGATGGAACCGCGCTTCCGCAACGGCCGCGTGATCTTCGCTCGCAGCTTCGCTCGCATCCACGACACGAACCTCAAGAAGCAAGGCCTCGTGCCGCTGACGTTCGCCGATCCGGCGATCTACGACGAGATCGGTGAGGACGATCGCATCTCGGTCCACGAGCTCTCGGCGCTCGCCCCCGACCGCCCGGTGCGATGCAGCATCCGCAAGCCCGACGGCTCGACGGTCGAGTTCTTCTGCACCCACACGTTCTCGGACGAGCAGATCGAGTGGTTCCGCGCCGGCAGCGCGCTGAACATCATCAGCGCTGCGCAAGAGCTAGCAGGGGCGGCGCAATGCGCCGCCCGGTGCGCGAAGCACCGATTGTCGAGCGCAGCGAGCGGAGCCGGCCGAAGCGAAGCGGCGGACGGCGACGAAGACTTAGTCCGTGCCGGGGCGGCGTTCGGTCTCGCGGTGCGGATCGCCCTTGTAGCCGGGCGGATACGTGCGCTGCAGCTCCTCGGGCGTCGGATTGTGCGGCATCCGTGCCACGGGCGGAAGCAGCTGCATGATCGCTTCCATGATCCGCTCGGTGTCCTTGTCGATGTTCTTGTACTTCAGGTCGACCGCCGGTCCCACGCGCACCTTGATCGTCGGTGGATTCGTCAGGTTCAGCATGTTCGGCAGCCGAGCCGAGCGCGGCCACACCTTCTCGGTGCCCCACAGCCCGACGGGGATCACGGGCACGCGGGTCATGTGCGCGAGTCGCGCCGCACCCCAACGTCCCTTGAGCACCGGATCGAAGAACGCGGGGCCTCGCGGGATGGTGCCCTGCGGCATGATCGCCACGAGATCACCGGCATCGAGGGCGGCGACCGCGGCCTGAAGGGGTTCGTCGGAGCCGGTGCCTCGGTCGACGCGGATGCCTCCGAACGCCTTCGCGACCTGACCGACCACCGGAACGTCGAACACTTCCTTCTTTCCCAGGAAGCGGACGGGCCGGCCGACCTTCGCGAACAGGAGCGACATCGAGACGACGTCGAAGTAGCTGCGGTGGTTCGCGACGACGATCGCGGGACCTCGCCGCGGGATGCGATCCTCGCCCTCGAACTCGAATCGGGCGTAGGGAATCAGCTCAGGCCGGTTGAAGGCCTGCGCCACCTGCTGCGGCTCAACGCCGAGGATCTTCGGAACACCTTCGGGCACGTCGAGATGGAGGATAGGCCACCGCCGGGCCGCGGCGACGAGCCGCAGCCGCGGGTCGGGGTTGACGACCACGGGGTGGCCGACCGCGGACAGCAACGGCGTGTCGTAGACGCTGTCGGAGTAGAAGTAGCTGTTCGCCAGATCGATGCCGTGGTCGGCCGCCCAGGTGCGGACCGCCGCGAGCTTCCCGTTGGCCCAGACGAAGTTGCCCACGATCGCGCCGTTGTACGTGCCGTCGTCGGCGACGCCGTAGCGCGTCGCGACCACATCGTCGAAGCCGAGCAGGTCGGCGAGCGGCCTGACGAGGTCATAGGGCGTCGTCGTCGCGAGCACGAGCATGCGCCCCTCACGCCGATGCTCCTCGAACAGCTGCGCCGCCTTCGGTTGCACTCGCTCGAGCAACGCCTCGGCGGCCTTCTTGGCCGCGTCGTCGACCAGCGCCTGGCTCCAGCCCTTCGCCACGTTGGCGGCCTGTCGAGCGAGCGCCATGCTCGGCAACGTCTCGCCGAGCCGATTGAAGATCCCGTAGACGAACCGCTCCCCGGGGATCTCGCGGTTCGCGATCACGCCCGCGTCGCGCAGCGCGGCGCTGATGACCGGGCCGCTTGCGCCCGCGAGCAACGTTCTGTCCAAGTCGAAGAACGCTGCGGTCGCCGTGGGCGTCGCGGTCGAAGGGAAGCTCACGTGCGCACCTTAGAGACGGGGTCGAAAACGGGAAAGGGCCGGCCCTTGGGGGGTTGGCCGGCCCTCTCAACCTGGAGCCCTGCGGTGGGGGGACCGCTGAAGCTCACATCGAGGTGACTCCCGGGGGGACGGGTCCACTTCGATCTTGTGACGGTCAGTATGCCGTTGTGCGACGCAATCTGTCCAATAGTTATCAGTGACCTTGGTCATCGCTCCCAGAGATGCCTGTGGCACACTGAGGAGCGTGGATGTACGCCAGCTCCAGGCTTTGGTGGCGGTCGCGGAACACGGCACGTTCTCCAGCGCCGCGAAGTCTCTGCACACCGTCCAGTCGAACATCTCGGCCCACGTGGCCCGACTCGAGCACGAGCTCGGCTCCAGGTTGGTCGACCGCGGTACCGGCCGGCTCACCCAGGAAGGCACCGCGGTGGTGGCCCGAGCCCGCCGCATCCAGGCCGAGCTCGACGCGATCCGGTCCGACGTCGCGCGCCTCGGCACCGAGCTGACCGGCGACGTCCGTTTCGGCGTCATCGGGACCACGGCCCGCTGGCTCGTGGCGGGCCTGCTCGATGGACTCCGGGCCGAGCACCCCCGCGTGCGCACAGTCGTGGTCGAGGCGAGCACGACGTCGCTCACGCTGCAGCTGGAATCGGGGCACCTCGATCTCGCGGTCGTCAACCTGCCCGTCGACGACCTGGAGCTCGCGACCGAGCCGCTGTTCGAGGAAGACCTCGTGCTCGTCGCGCCAACTGACCACCCGCTCGCGAAACACGAGCGGGTGACCCTCGCACAGCTCGGCGAGCATCCGCTCCTCCTCAGCGCACCCGGCACCGCCCTGCGCGACGAGCTCGAGCTCCAGGCCGCCCGCGCGGGTGTGCGCCTTCAGGCGCAGGCCGAGCTCGACGGCGTGCGGCTCGCGGCGTCGCTCGCGTTCCAGGGCTTCGGCGCCGCGGTGCTCCCGGCAACCGCGGTCCCCGGCTGGCTCACGGGCGCGTGGAAGCGCATCCCCGTTCGCGGGCTTCATCGGCGTCACGTCGGCCTCGCCCGACGGCGTCGTGGCGCGCTGAGCCCGCAGGCGCAGGGCGTCGCCGAGCTCGTGCGCGGGGTCGTGCGCGCGCAGGCCACGGAGCAGCCCGGCTTGCATCTCGCCCTCCCTTCGGCCGCCGCGGTGTGATTCAGACGTAACCTCCGCCCCGTGAGTGTCGCGATCCGGGGGGGCACGAAGGGGAGTGTCAGCGCCCGCGTCGACGACATCGACGGACGCGCTGCTGTCGTCATCACCATCGACCCCACCGACCGGAGGGGAGCGCTCAGCTCCGTCGACGGTCAGTCGATCGCCATCGCCGCGCAGACCGCGCTCGCCGAGCGGATCCCGCTCGTCGGGTACATCGCGTCGAGTGGCGCCGACATCGTCGAGGGCATGGCCGCACTGCACGGCTGGGGCTTGGCCGCCCGGGCGCTCGCCGACTGTTCGGGGATCGTGCCCATCGTCCTCGTCGTCACGGGGCCCGCCGTGTCCGGCCCGGCCCTGCTCTTGGGACTCGCGGACCTCGTCGTGATGACGGCCGACGCCTACGCATTCGTGAGCGGGCCGACGATGGTGACCGAGTTCACCGGCGTGCGCATCGACGCGAACGAGCTCGGCGGCGCCCACGTGCATGCGCGCAGCACCGGGGCGGCGTCCATCGTGGTCGACGATGTGGACCATGCCCACGAAATGGTCGCCGCGCTGCTCGCGTACCTCCCCGCGCACGCCGATGAGATGCCTCCCCGCTGGCCGACGGCGGACCCTGCCGAACGGGCGACCCCGGAAGCGGGCGAGCTGCTCCCGGCCGGCGCCGCGGGCAGCTACGACGTCCGCGACGTCATCCGCACGATCGTCGACGACGACGACCTGCTCGAGCTGCGACCGCGGTGGGCCCCCAACCTGGTGACCGGGTTGGCGACCGTCGACGGTCGCCCGGTCGGCGTCATCGCCAACCAGCCGCTGGCGATCGCGGGCACGCTCGACATCCCCGCCTCCCAGAAGGGCGCGGGGTTCGTGTCGTTCTGCGATTCGTTCAACCTGCCGATCTTGACCTTCGTCGACACGTCGGGCTTCTACCCCGGCAAGGACCTCGAGTGGCGAGGGATGATCCGCCACGGCGCGCAGCTCGCGTTCGCCTACGCCCGCGCCACCGTTCCTCGGATCTGCGTCGATCTTGCGCAAGTCCTACGGCGGCGCGTACATCGTGATGGACTCGAAGCGCATGGGGAACGACCTGTGCCTGGCGTGGCCCTCCGCGGAGCTGGCGGTGATGGGCGCCAAGGGCGCGATCGAGATCCTGCACCGCCGCGTCGCGCCCGAGGACCGCCCGGCGCTCGAGTCCGCCTACGAGGAACGATTCCTCAACCCGTACATCGCGGCCGAGCGCGGGTACGTCGATGCCGTGATCGACCCTGCTGACACGAGGGCCGAGATCGCGCACGCGCTGATGATGTTGGAGAGCAAGCGGGAGGCGATCGTCGGACGCAAGCACGACAACTCGCCGCTCTGACCGGCGCCCCGTCCCAGTCCGGGGACGACGCCGGTACTCTGGGACGGACAACCGAGAAGGGGGCTACGAGGGTGGCTGACACCATCACCATCATCGACAACCGCACCGGCAAGGAGATCACCGTCGACATCACGAACGGTGTGTTCCCCTCCTCCAAGTTGCGAGAGCTCGACCCTGATCTTCGGATGTACGACCCCGCGTTCCTGTCGACCGCGGCGTCCGCGAGCGCGATCACCGTTTCTCGACGGGAGACGCGGGCATCCTCCGCTACCGCGGCTACCCGATCGAGCAGCTCGCCGAGCACTCGACCTATCTCGAAGTGGCCTACCTGCTGCTGAACGGCGAGCTCCCGAACGCCGAACAGCTCGACGCCTGGACCGCGGACGTCACCCATCACACGTTCATCCACGAGAACATGCGCAAGCGGTTCATGGATGGCTTCCACTACGACGCCCATCCGATGGGGATGCTCGTGTCGACCGTTGCGGCGCTGTCGACGTTCTACAACGACGCGAAGGACATCTTCGACCCGGAGTCGCGTGACAAGCAGATCCTCCGGCTGATCGCGAAGATGCCGACGCTCGCGGCGTGCTGCCATCGCTTCAGCGTGGGCCTTCCGTTCGTCTACCCGGACAACACGCTCAGCTTCCCGGCGAACTTCCTGAACATGATGTGGAAGATCGGCGAGTACGAACCCCATCCCACGCTGGTGAAGGCGCTCGATCTGCTCTTCATCCTCCACGCCGAGCACGAGCAGAACTGCGGCACCACCGCGATGCGGGTAGTGGGCTCGGCGCACGCCGATCCGTACTCCGCATGCGCCGCCGCGGCCGCCGCGCTCTACGGCCCGCTCCACGGCGGTGCGAACGAAGCGGCGGTACGGATGCTCACCGACATCGGGTCCGTCGAGAACGTCCCCGCGTTCATCGAGTCGGTCAAACAGGGCAAAGCGCGGCTGCAGGGTTTCGGGCACCGCGTGCTACAAGAACTACGACCCGCGGGCCACGATCATCAAGAAGGCGGCCTACGACGTGTTCGAGGTGACGGGGATGAACCCGCTCCTCGAGATCGCGCTCAAGCTCGAAGAGGTCGCACTCAACGACGACTACTTCGTCACCCGCAAGCTGTACCCGAACGTCGACTTCTACTCCGGCCTCATCTACCAAGCGATGGGCTTCCCGCTCGAGATGTTCACCGTGCTCTTCGCGATCCCCCGCACCTCGGGTTGGCTCGCGCACTGGGTCGAGCTGCTCGGCGACAAGGACCAGAAGATCTCGCCGGCCCCGCCAGGCGTACGTCGGCCCGCCGCTGCGCGACTACGTCGCCCTCGACCAGCGCTAGTACGCGGTTCGGCGTGATCACGCCGGACACCGCCGGCCCGATATCGACAGGATGATCTTGCCGACGTTCGCGTTGCTCTCCATGTAGCGGTGCGCGTCGACGACGTGCGTCGAGCGGGAAGCGCCGGTCGATCACCGGCTTCAGCAGCCCCTGGTCGAACAACGGCAGCGACTTCGCGGCCGAACCGGCGGCTGATCGCGACCTTCTCCTCGAGCGGCCGGGCTCGCAGCACCGTGCCGATGAGCCGGGCGCGCTTGTAGAGCATCTTGCCGAGCGTGAACGTCGCCGCGCCGCCGCCCATCGCGCCGACCTGCACGATCGTGCCCTGCGTCGCGAGCGAGTCGAGGTTGCGTTCGAGGTAGTCGCCGCCGATCACGTCGAGGACCACGTCGACGCCCCGGCCGCCGGTGAACTCGAGTGCGGCGGCGACGAAGTCCTCGCTCGTGTAATCGACGACGTGGTCGGCGCCGAGCGCCCTGCACGCCTCGACCTTGCCGCTCGACGTGGTCACGATGATGCGCGCGCCGATCGCCTTGACGATCTGGATCGCCGCCGTGCCCACGCCGGACGCTCCTGCGTGCACGAGCGCGACGCGGCCCGACGTGAGCCCGCCCTGCACGACCGAGCGCGTCCCATGCCGTGATGAAGACCTCGGGGATCGCCGCCGCATCGGCGACGGCGACGCCGGTGAGCGGGACCGCGCAGGAGCCTGCCGCTCGTGCATCGCGACACGCTCCGCGTATCCGCCGCCGCTCACGATCGCCATCACCGTCTGACTGACAGCTCGAACTCGGTGACCCGTGCACCGATCTCGGCGACGTGGCCCGCGAGCTCCATCCCGGGGATGTCCAACGTGCGATCGCCGTACACGAGCTTCGGCCCGGGGTAGCCGCCCCGCCGTTGCAGCAAGTCGGCGCGGTTGAGCGCCGACGCGGCGATCTGGACGATGACCTCGTCCGGCGCGGGCGTCGGTTCGGGCACATCGGCGACGCGGAGCACCTCCGGCTCACCGTAGGACTCGAGCACGACCGCCTTCACTGACCCACCTCCAAGACGAACGCCATGAGCAGAAAGCCCGGCACGGGCGACCAGTCGAGTTGCTCCGCGCGCTCGAAGCCGACCCGACCGTAGATGCGGTGCGCGGTGGTCATCCACTGGGTCGAGTGGATGATGATCCGCTTCCGTCCCGTGGCTCTCGCCCTCTCGACGCACCACCTCGTGAGCGCGGAGCCCGCCCCGCTCCCCTGCTGTTCGGGTGCCACCGCCAACATCCGAAACCCGGCCGCGTCCGCGTCGTCGTACTCGGCGTACTTGTTCGCCGGGTCGCCGACGTAGGTGACCGCGCCCGCGAGCGCTCCCTCAGCGGTGACCGCCACCATCACCTCTGCGCCGGCGTCCACCCGCCCGCGCACATCGCGCAGCTCGTGCTCGTACCCGTCGGTCGCTACCGAAGGTGCACCGGGAATGGCTCGATACGCCGCCACCGTCAGGTCGCCGACCGCGTCGTACTCGTCTTCACGCACCGGGCGGACGATCACAGCGCGCAGCGTAGAGTGCCCGCATGGCCGACAAGATCACGCAGAACGCCGACGGCTCGCTCAACGTCTCCGACGAGCCGATCATCCCGTTCATCGAAGGCGACGGCACCGGCGTCGACATCTGGCCCGCCTCGCAGCTCGTGCTCGACGCCGCGGCGGCGAAGTACGGCAAGAAGGTCGCGTGGACAGAGGTGCTCGCCGGCGAGAAGGCGTTCAAGCAGACGGGCAACTGGCTCCCCGAGGAGACCGTCCAGTCCTTCCGTGATCACCTCATCGGCATCAAAGGCCCGCTGACGACCCCGGTCGGCGGCGGCATTCGCTCCCTCAACGTCGCGCTCCGCCAGATCCTCGACCTGTACGTGTGCCTCCGGCCCGTGCGGTACTTCGCGGGCGTGCCGTCGCCGGTGAAGCACCCCGAGCTCGTCGACATGGTGATCTTCCGAGAGAACACCGAGGACGTGTACGCAGGCATGGAGCTCGAGGCGTACACGCCGGAGGCGAAGAAGCTCGCCGACTTCGTCAAGAGCGAGTTCGGATGGAACGTGCGCACCGACTCCGGATTCGGCCTGAAGCCCATCAGCGAGATGGGTTCGAAGCGCCTGATCCGCGCCGCCGTGCAGTACGCGGTCACCCGTCATCGCAAGTCGGTGACGATGGTGCACAAGGGCAACATCATGAAGTTCACCGAAGGAGCGTTCCGCGGGTGGGGTTACGACCTCGTCCGCGACGAGTTCAGCGATGTCGCCGTCGGATGGGACGACTGCGGTGGCGATCCGGGCGACAAGATCCTCGTGAAGGACGCGATCGCCGACATCACGCTGCAGCAAGTGCTGACCCGACCAGCCGAATTCGATGTGATCGCCACGCCGAACCTCAACGGCGACTACCTGTCGGACGCGCTCGCCGCGCAGGTGGGCGGCATCGGCATCGCACCCGGCGGCAACATCAACTACGTCACCGGCCACGGTGTGTTCGAAGCCACTCACGGCACCGCGCCGAAGTACGCGGGACAAGACAAGGTGAACCCCGGCTCCGTGATCCTGTCCGGCGTGATGATGTACGAGCATCTCGGCTGGCAAGGACCGGCCGACCTCATCGTCAAGGCAATCGAAGCCACGATCGCGGACAAGGTCGTCACCTACGACTTCGCCCGGCTGATGGACGGCGCGACCGAGGTCAAGTGCTCGGCGTTCGCGCAGGCGATCGTCGACCGGATGTAGCGGCGCAGTCCGTTCGTAGGCTGGCTCGCATGCCTACGGTCACGCCTGTCGGTGCCCCCGGCGAGGTCGTCGACGCGCTCACGGCTCTCGTGCGCGAGGTCGAGCGCACGCAGCGCACAGAGGATGTCGCCGGATTCTTGTCCCTGTTCGACGACGACGCCGTCTGGGTGACGGGCGGCGGCAAGCGCCTGATCGGCCTCGATGTGATCCGCGAGTTCACGCAACGTGCGTTGCCCGGCGCGTTCTCAGACGGAGGCTCGGTCACCTATGAGATCGAGCACGTGCTGTTCATCGCGCCCGACGTCGTGCTCACCGGCGTCCGCCAGCAGTACCTGGGCCCCGACGGCAGCCCGACGAGCGCGGGCTTGCCGAGCTACATCTGGCGACGACGGGGCGGCGAGTGGCGCATCGTCGTGGGTCAGAACACGACGACCGACTGACCTTCGGACCTGCACGACCGGCCCCCTACGATCAGGCGGTGGACTTCGACTGGTCGCCCGAGCTGAGAGCGCTACGCGCCGAGGCCGAGGAGGTCGCCGACAAGGCCGTCGCCGAGTACGGCGTGCACGACGACGCCTGGATCAACGGCTACTCCCGCGAGTTCTCGCGCGAGCTCGGCCGGCGCGGCTGGCTCGGGATGACGTGGCCGAAGCAGTGGGGCGGTCACGAGCGCACCGTGCTCGAGCGCTTCGTCGTCACCGAGACGCTCATCGAGCGGGGCGCGCCGATCGCCGGTTCGTGGTTCGCGGACCGCCAGATGGGCCCCTCGCTTCTCGCCTACGGCACCGAGGAGCAGAAGCGTCAGTTCCTGCCCGGCATCATCGCCGGCGAGTCCGGATGGTGCATCGGCATGAGCGAGCCCGATGCGGGCTCGGACCTCGCGTCGCTGCGAACCCGTGCGGTGCGCGACGGCGACACGTTCATCATCGACGGACAGAAGATCTGGACGAGCTTCGGCGAGACGGCCGACTACTGCTACCTCATCTGCCGCACGTCGACCGAGGGGCCTCCCCACGCGGGGATCAGCGAGCTGATCGTGCCGCTCGACTCGCCGGGCATCACGATCAACCCGATCCAGGACATGACGACCAACCGCCATTTCTGCGAGGTCTTCTACGAAGACGTGCGGGTGCCGGCGGCCAACATCGTCGGCGAGGAAGGCGGCTCGTGGAAGCAGACGATGCGGCAGCTCGAGCACGAGCGGGGCGGCATCGATCGGCTGCTGTCGAACTACGCGCTCTACCTCGTGGCCCGCGCCGAGGCCGACACCAGTCAGCCCCTCGTGCGCCAGGAGATCGCTGCGCTCGAGGCGGGATACCGCATCGGACGGCTCCTCGTGCTGCGCGAAGTCATGGGCCAGGCTCCGAAGTCGTTCTCCGCCGCGACGAAGACGTTCTGCACCGAGCACGAGCAGCGTGTCGCGGCGTTCGTGGCCCGCGTTGCCGGAGCCAAGGCCATGGTGTGGGGCCGCCTCGCGAAGGGGTTCTGCTACTCACCCGCGTACACGATCATGGGCGGCACCTCGAACGTGCTGCGCAACATCATCGGCGAGCGCGTCCTCGGCCTGCCCCGCGAGCCGTCGTGACCCGGTGACGGTGCCCGGTCTCAGGTGTCGGGCACGGTCATGAGCATCCGCCGCGCCTCGGCCATCGGGTCGGCCGGTGCGGGCGAGACACGGACCGTCACGTCCACCGCGATCGCCGACGACCCCGAGATGAGCACCGGGTTCATCGTCAGCTCGGCGATCTCCGGTATCCAGTCGGCCAGCAGGCCGACCCGAAGCAACAGGTTCTCGACTGCATCGATCGCGTAGTTGCCATCGGCAAGCACCGACCATGCACGCGCGGCGCGCACCAAGTCGTGGGCGTCACGGTCGGTCAACGGCGTCACCCGGGTCGCGGTGTCGGCGATCGCGCGGGCGAACGCGCCACCGAGGCCGAACGTGACCACGGGGCCGAACGTCGGGTCGTGGCGGATGCCCACCGCGGTCTCGAGACCGGGCTCGGTCATCACCTGCACGAGCGCCTCGGCCATGCCCGCGCCCAGCGACTGCTGCATCCGTCCGTACGCGGCCCGCACGGCCGGAGCGTCGTGCAAGTCGAGAGCGACGCCGGCCGCCTCTGACCGGCCGCGGCGAGTCATGCCCGTCGCTTTGAGCGCCACCGGATACCCCAGTGCATCAGCGGCATCGACGGCGCCGTCGGCCGAGGTGACGGCGACACCCCGCGCGACTCCGATCCCGAAGCTGTCGAGCAGGTCGGCTGCGACCGACCACGGCAGGAGCGTGCCCGGCGGCCGCGCATCCAACGCGTGCTGCACCAGCATCGGCCGCGCGACCGAGATCGATGCCGAGCGCGTCGACATCGGGAACGACGCCTTCGGGGCGGCGCTTCCACAATGCGTGCTCCGTGACGCGAGCGAGCGTCGCCACGGCGGTCTCCGGGAACGCGAAGGCGGGAACCGTGCTCGTGGTCGCGCCGCGCAGGCCCCGATCGCCGAGTCCGAGCACGCTCGCCAACACCGGCTTCTCGGGATGCGAGACGTGGGCCGCGACGATCACGCTGGCGATGTCCTCGACGCGGGACGGCAACGGCGACGCGAAGATCACGAGGGCCGAGTCGACGCCGTCCTCCGCGAGCACGGTACGGAGGGCAACGTCGTAGTCGGACGGCTCGGCGCCGAACGTGAGGTCGATCGGGTTGGTCACGAACGCGCCGGTCGGCAGCGCCGCGGCGAGGTGTGCCCGCGCGTCGCTGCCGATCTCGGCGAGCTCGAGGCCGGACTGCGCCAGCGCCGCCTGCGCGAGCGACAAGGCGCCATGGGCGTTGCTCAGCACCGCGACCCTGGCGCCGGACGGCAGTGGCTGAGACTCGAGGACTCGGGCGACGTCGAAGAGGTCGGCCAGCTGGCTCACCGGGATGACGCCGGTTTGACGGAACAGGGCGTCGACCGTGCGATCGGCATCGCCACCACCCGTCTTCACCGCGACGATCGGCTTCGTCCTCGACACCCGCCGAGCGATGCCTCGTGAACTTGCGGGGGTTCCCGAACGACGCGATGTGCAAAGCGATCACCGCGGTCGCCTCATCGCCCTCCCAGAACTGCAGGAAGTCATTGGTGCTCACGTCGGCCTTGTTGCCGAGCGCGACGAAGTGCGAGATGCCGACGCCGGCGCGGCGAGCTTGCTCGAGCAGCGCCACGCCGAGCGGACCGGACTGGCTGGAGAACGCGACCCGCCCCGGTCGCACGGTCACCGGTGCGAACGTCGCGTGCATCGACACCTCCGGCACCGTGCTGATGACGCCCATGCTCGCCGGGCCCAGCAAGCGCATGCCGTGACGGTGGGCGATCGAAACGAGCTCCCGCTCGGCCGACGCCCCCGCCACATCGACGTCGCCGAAGCCCGCGGCGAGGACGATCAGCCCGCGTACCCGCTTCCGCGCACACTGCTCGACGACCTTCAGCACCTCTGCCGCAGGCACTGAGATGACTGCGAGGTCGACGTCGTCGGGCACCTCGAGCACGGTCGGCCAGGCCCGCACACTCGCGATCGCGTGCGCCGTCGGATGCACGGGATACACCGCTCCGGTGAACCCGTGGTCGATGAGGTTGCGCAACACCTCGTGCCCGATGGTGCCCCGATGCTCCCCCGCTCCGATGACGGCAATCGTGCGGGGCGCGACGAGCCGCGCGATCGAGCGAGCCTCGGCCACGTGCTCGCGCTCGTGCATGGCCTCGAGTGCGGCATCAGTCTCGAGGATGCCCATCTCGACCGCGATGACGCCGTCGGCAAACGCGCTGTGGGCCTCGAACCCTGCTCGCTTGAAGACCGAGAGCATCCGGCGATTCTCCGGAAGCACCTCGGCGGTGAAACGCGTGATGCCGTGCGAACGAGCGACGACCGCGAGATGCTCGAGCAGCACTGTGGCGACGCCGCGCCCCTGGTGCTCGTCGTCGACGGTGAACGCAACCTCCGCCTCGCGACGGCCCGGCCACTTGTCGTAGCTCGCGATCCCGATGAGGTCGTCGCCGAGCAACGCCACGAGCGCCATGCGGTTGTCGTAGTCGACAGTGGTGAAACGCCTGACGTCGTCGGGGCTCAGCCGCGGCCTCGGGCTGAAGAACCGGTAGTACACGCTCTGATGCGACAAGCGACCGTGGAACGCAACGAGTCGGTCGGCGTCAGAGGGACGCACCGGACGGACGTGCACGGTCCCGCCGTCGCTGAGCACGACATCGGCTTCCCACTCCGCCGGGTAGCTGCCTTCGACCGGAGGCGCCTGGGGGCTCACACGAGCGAGCGTACCGAGCGCCGCTCTCGGCGCAGCGGGACGTCTGTCACGCGCTCATTCGACGTCGACGACGACGCTGCGCACCACCTTGTCGTGCCAGGCCTGTCGCTTCTTGTCCCACAACGGTGAGAGGTAGTCGAGCAGCAGCCCGATGCCACACGCGAGCGCGAACACATAGATCATCAGCTGCCGGCCGAGGCCACGCCCATATCCGATCGGTCCTCCGGCGTCGATGTCGCGCACCTGAATGCGCAGTGCCATCTTCCCGACGGTCTGACCCTTCGGCCCGCCGTTGAGCAACGTGTAGTACAGGATCGCAACGACGATCGAGATGACGAAGCCAGGGCCCTCGACGTTGAACTGCGTCTCGCCGTCGACGGTGCGCGCCTCGAACCCGCCCAGGAGTGCGGTCAGGAGGTTGAGCGGGACCGCGAGCACCAACGAGTCGATGATGAGGGCGACGGCGCGTTTCCACCACGGCGACGCCATCTGTCCGAACACCGTCATCGGAGGTATCGCCGCGCCGTAGACGGGCCCGCCGTAGCCGGGCGGTGGCGCGCCGTAACCGGGTGGCGGCGCGGCATAGCCCGGTGGCGGTGGCGCGTAGCCCGGCGGAGGCGCGGCGTAGCCGGTGGCGGTGGCGGCGGGGGCGCGCCGGCGGGGGCGTAGCTGCCCGACGGGGTGCGTTGCAGGCCGAGGATCGCCTCGAAGGCACCCACGGTCGACCACTCGGACGAGCCGGCCATCATCAGCGACGACGCGGGGTTCAGACGTCCGGCGGACGCCAGGACTCGAATCGCATCGTCGTCGACGGGCCCTCGCGTCTGCCCGGCGTCCATGTAGTACCAGCTGGTCATTGGCGACCTCCACGCGGCACCGTACCGGAGCGCTCGCGGCGTCGAAGGAGATCGGTGAACGCGGTGTTCCAGGTCTTGATGTGCGGCCACAGCTCGCGTGCGGCCGCAGTCGCCTCGGCCTCGGTCAAGCCGTCTCGCTCCATGAGCCACGCCCGTAGGACCAATCCGGTACGTGATTCGCCGGCGTAGCAGTGGACGATGACGGGATCCCCGGCCTCGATGCACGCCTTCACCGTGCTCAGCACGTCGTCGAGAACCTGCTCGAGGGCGAGGTTCTCGTCAGGATCCTCAGAGTCGACGAGATACGTACGACGCCAGTGCGGTTGCGACGGCACGTTCGCAACCTTCGACAGCGAGATCACGTGCGCGTTCGGTACGACTTCGTGCGAGCGCGTCGCTCCTTCGCGATCGGCGACCCACAGTCCGCGAGCGTCGACGAGGTGCGGACCGCGAGGCGACCACGTGGGTTCCGCAGGAGGCGTGTCCGGCTCGAGGCCCGCGAGCTCGGCGGCAAGGTCGCGCAACGATGCGAGCTCATACCCGCTGTCGGCGGGACCGATCAGCGATCCGTGGATCGGTGACGACCATCGGGACGGAATTGCGCCGATGCCGAAGATTGCGCCTGCGAGCCCCCCGGTGATACAGCCGACGGTGTCCGCGTCGTCACCGGTGTCGATGGCGAGCACGACCGCCTCCGAGAACGACGACGCCCGGCGCACCGCCCACACGGCGGTCCCGAGCGCGCCCCACACGGCGCCGTTCGCCTCGATGCCGTCCGGCTGCCAGTCCTCGTCGAGGACGTGCTCGAACCGCTCTCGGAGGTTTTCGTCGACGAGCTGCAGCGTCGGTGCGACCGCGGCGAGCGGATCGCCGCCCGTCAAGGCCACACGGACGAGCTCGGAGAAGATCGCGCACCCCTCGCCCGCGGCGGGATCGCCATGGGTGAGCAACGACACGCGGCGAGCGGCGTCCATCGTCGCCTCGCGACCAGCGTCGGCGAACGCGATCGCCACTGGTGTCGTGCGCATCAGCGAACCGTTGCCGGCCGCGCGATTGCCAGCCGCCGCGTGGGCGCGGGCCGATTCGTCCCATCCGAGCGGTGAGCTCAACACGGCCCGTGTTTGGACGCCGACGTCCCTGGGCGCGCTCGCCAGCCACTCCCGGAAGCGCCGGTAGAGGTCGGCTTCTTCGAGCCCCCCGCACGCGAGCAGCGACTCGGCCACGAGGAGAGACATCTGGGTGTCGTCGGTCCACTCCCCCGGTTGCCATCCGCCCCCGCCGACCATCTCGCCGTGGCCCAGGATCACCGGCTCGGGGAACCGGCGGGTGTAGGAGCCGGCGGGTTGAAACTCGAACGGGGCGCCGAGCGCGTCGCCGACTATCGATCCCACGAGCGCGCCCATCGCGCGTTGCCGCCGATGTACCGCCGAGCCACTCACTTCCTCTTCTTCACCTCTCCGTGTGACCCATCCACTGTGCGTGCACCACCCACGCGGCGAAGGCGAGACACACACCGTCCGCGGAGGCATGCGGTTCGAGCACCGCCCGCACGGCCGAGACAGCGCTCGCGCGTGTGCGATCGTCGGCCGAGCCGAGGAGCCCGCGCAACGCTCCCGTCTGCGTCGCGAATGTCACCGCCGCGTCGAGCGATGTCGTGCCGCCGAGCACCAGCTTGCCCTCCATCGGCTCGATCGTGATGTCGCGAAAGCCCGCCGCCGTCAGGATTCGGTGCACCCGGTCGCGGTCGCCGAACGCGTAGGGCCCCGGCGCGTCGGGCACGGGCGGAGGCGGGGGCGGCACCAGCGGCAGCACCGCGTCGATCGGCACTTTCATCCAGGGATTGCGGACGAGCGGTTGCCAGCACACGAACGCGAGACGACCGCGGTCGCGCAGCCCGCCACCGACGTTCGCCATCGCCGCCACGGGATCGTCGAAGAACATGACGCCGAACCGGGAGATCGCGAGATCGTGTTCGGGAGAAAGAGAGATCTGCTGCACGTCGGCCTGCTCGAGCGTCACGTTGTCGCAGCCGAGCGCGTCGAGCCGCTCCCGGGCCCGATCGAGCATCGGCGCGGACAGGTCGATCCCGAGCACCGCTCCCGTGGCCCCGACGGCACGCGCCAGCGCGATGGTCGTCGCACCGCACCCGCAGCCGATGTCGAGCGCACGCTCACCGATCGTCGGGTGGGCCACTTCCATCACGCGTGCGAGGAAGGGCTCGAGCATCGCGTCGAGGTGCTGCTCGTTGCGGACCCACGAAGGACCCGCCTCCACATTCCAGTGATGGGCCATCGCCGCGTTGGGCTCCGGCGCGCTCGTCACGAGCGTCGACGGTAGCGGCATCAACGCTCGCGCAGAGTCCTCAGCGCCAGCACGCCGCCGAAGGTCATGACACCGAGCCCCGCGACCACGTCCGCCGCCTGCAGCGCCCGCTGTCCCGCTCTCCGGCGGAGGATGGCCATGCCACTCGAGAGGAGCAGGAACCAGCCGAGGCTGCCAAGGCCGATGCCGAGGAGGAACGTCACCGTGGAGCCGGCGGTGGTCGTGACACTGGCCGCCGACGCCGCGGCGAAGAGGGCCGCCCAGGACGCGATCGTCGACGGGTTCGAAGCAGTCGCCACGAGCGACAACCGGAACACGCGCTTCGGTGTGTCGACCTCGTCGGTTGCCTCCCCGCCGTCGCGCACGCGCCGCGCCGTCCAGAGCGTCCGCGCGCCGAGCACCAGAAGCACCGTCGCGCCAGTGAGGCCGAGCACGAGGCGCATCCCCGGCAAGGTGAGCAGGCGGGCGGTGCCCGCGACCCCGAGGGCCGCGTAAGTCGTGTCGATCAACGCGGCGCCCGCGCCGATCGCGGCGCCGACCCGCCACCCGTGCCGCAGCACGCTCCGAGCGCACAGCAGCCAGATGGGCCCGACTTGGGCGGCGACGATGAGACCTGCGCCGAGTCCGGCCGCGAGCGCGCTCCACAACGTCGTCGTGTCCATGCACCAGATTGTGCCGAAGCCCCGCTCACCACTCCGGTGAATTCCGGGCGCCATCGCTCGGTGCGCCGCGTGCCAGAGTGCGCCATGGGCCTGGTGGACGAGCACGTCGCCGTGCTGATCACTGGAGTATCCGCGTCGGGGAAGTCGACGGTCGCCGACGCGCTCGCCCGGCGATTCCGCCGAGGTGTTCACGTCAAGGGTGACGTCTTTCGCCGCATGGTGGTCGCGGGACGCGCGGACATGACCGCGTCACCGAGCGACGAGGCGCTCCGGCAGCTGCGACTGCGTTATCGGCTCGGCTGCATCCACCACCGACCGCTACTTCGAGGCGGGATTCTCAGTGGTCGTGCAGGACGTGGTCATCGGACCGCTGCTCACTGACTACCTGGAGATGCTCCGCAGCCGTCCGTTGTGTGTCGTCGTGCTCGCACCCTCGACGCAGGCCGTCGCCGATCGTGAGGCCGCCCGCGACGAAGGTCGGGTACCACGCCGGGGGGCACGACATCGCCGCGCTCGACCAAGCGTTGCGCACGTCGACGCCCCGCGTCGGTCTGTGGCTCGACACCTCGACCCAGACCCCGGACGAGACCGTCGACGAGATCGTCGCGAAGGCCTGGGAGGCGCGGCTCGAGTGAGCCGCGTGCAGCCGGGGGTGGGCCGTAAGGGATTTGAACCCCTGACCCCTTGCGCGTCATGCAAGTGCTCTGCCAACTGAGCTAACGGCCCCGAGACGACGAAGCCTACACAACGCCCCTCCGGACGCCGTAGACATCGTTTCATGCCTTTTCGTTGCTTTTCCTCCCACCCTCGTGGTTGGATGGCGAGGCCCGTTCGGCGGGGACGGGCAACCCATCGGCGGCAGTCGCCCTGCGATCGGCGGACAGTGGGGGCACGGCGGAATGAGCGAGCAGGTGAGCGTCGAGGTCGGTGCCGGGGGGAAGCCGGTAGCGGTCAAGCGAGCGCACGACGCCGAGGGGCGCGCCCGGCTGCGACGAGAAGCCGAGCTGCTCGAGCTCGCGCGCCACCCGGGCGTCGTCGAGCTGGTCGACATCGATGACCAACCCGACGTCACGACCCTGGCCACCCTCTGGCTGGGCGGCGGCACCATCGACGCCGCCGAGCCGCCACCGCGCCGGCTCGCCGCGATGGCCGCCCAGCTGGCCCGCACGCTCGCCGACCTGCACGACCGGGGCATCGTGCACGGCCGGATCGAGGCCGACCACATCCTGCTCGACGGGCTCGGGCGGGTGGCGCTCGCCGGGTTCGCGGACGCGTCGACCCCCGATGAGCGCCGAGGCACGCGTCCCGCCGATGACGTCGCGGGGGTCGCCCAGGTGCTCCTGAGCAAGCTCCCTTCCGAGCGCGCACCGGCACTTCCCCGGCTCCGCGCCACGGCCGCCGATCGCGAGGTTGTCGCCCGATTGCGGGCCGTCGCCGAGCGCGCGGCCGATGCTGACCCGACACGGAGGCCGGCGGCACGCGCGCTCGCGTCACTGTTGGCGGAGATCGCGGGCGAGGCCCCATCGACGGCCGGGCCTCGTCGTCTCGGCCGGCCGGAGCCGGTCGTCACATCGGAGCACTCGCGTCCGCTCGAGCCTGCCTACGACGTAGCTCGTGAGCTGGTCACGCGGATGCCTCGCACCAAGCTCCTGGCTGGGGTCGGCGTGGTCATCGCGGCGCTCGTGCTCGTCGGTGTGGGCACGCGCGTCGCAACGGCGCGGCGGAGGTGCGGACACGATCGACGCGGTGGAGCCGACCGAGCCCACCATCTGTTGCGACGACGATCCCGCGGTCGTCCGTGCCCGAACCGACAAGCGCGCGTGTGTGGCCGACATCGACCGCATGTGCTCCCGTCGGCGGCGGAGGCGAGCGTCACGACGTCGACGGTGACGGATGCCCCGACCCCGTCACGGTCATGGCCGGGGCGATCGTGGTCGGTGACCGTCGCTACGAGATCGGGAAGGCAAACGAGAGCTTGGCCGTCTCCGACTGGGACTGCGACGGCCGCGCCACGCCCGCGGTGCTTCGACCCGATACCGGCGAGCTCTTCGTGTTCGACTCGTGGGCCGGCGCCGACACGCCCGCGACCGGCGCGACTGTTGCGAACCGTGCCGGGCGCGGTGTCGTTGCAAGGTGGCGAACCGCGGTGCGGGGTGCTCACCGTCGTCGACGGGTCGGGCGCGACCACGATGCTCGAGGTGGGCGAGTGACCCCGCGGGCCGCCGCCACTCGAGCGCTACAGCTCATCGCGACCTCTGTGCTCGTCGCTGCGCTGCTCTGGCAGATGCGAGGCTCGCTCCCGCTGCCCGACGGGTTCTCGCCCGCCCAGACCGAGCGCTGGCTTCTCGACCACGGGCCGCTCGTCGCCGCTTTCGCGTTGCTCCGCGGCTTGGCGCTCCTCGCGGCCGTGTACGCCGCCGTGATCGGCGCGAGCGGACTGCTCGCGGTCGTCGTGCGGAGCTCGACGCTCGCGACGCTCACGCTGCGGCTCACGCTTCCGTCGCTGCGACCGCTCGTCGCTCCCCTTGCCGCGTTCACGTTCACGATCGGCGGTGCGTTGCCTGCCGGAGCGGCCGCGTCCGCGGATCCCGCGCCGCGTCCCCCGGAGATGCGGGTCTCGCGAGATGTCCCTCGCGATGACGGGAGGGCGCCCGTCATGCAGCTCATTCCCGCTGCCCCCGCGCCGGCTGCCCCCGCGCCGAGCGCCGCCCGCTGCCGCCGCCCGACACGTCGTACACCGACACGTCGTACACCGTCACGGCAGGCGACAGCTTCTGGTCGATTGCCGCGCAGCACGTGCGGAGCACGACCGGGATCGCGCCTTCAGACGCGGAGATCGCCCGGTACTGGCGGGTGCTCATCGAGGCCAACCGCCAGCACCTCATGGTCCCCGGTGTCCCCGACCTCATCTATCCGGGACAGGTCTTCACGTTGCCGCCCGTCAGCTGAGCCTCAGCGCCACCTCGTTGGCGAGAAGTCGCCCTCGGATCGTGAGCGTCACCCGACCACCCTGCCGTTCCACGAGATCATCGAGATCGTCCGGAAGGGCGTCCTCGGGCACTCCCTCGCGGGTGCGCAAGGCGAGCTGCAACCGCTCGATTCGACGTGTCTCGGCGTCGAGCGTCTCCGATCCCGCCATCGGTGAGCGCCCGCGGGCGATCGCCTCGATGTACCGCTCCGGCGTGCGCACGTTCCACCACCGCGATCCCTGACGATGTGAGTGCGCGGCGCAACCCACACCGAGGTAGCTCCCCTGCGACCAGTACAGAAGGTTGTGCCGACACTCGAATCCGGGACGCGCCCAGTTCGAGATCTCGTACGCGTCGAGTCCCGCGCGACTCAACGCTTCGTCCGCCGCGATGTACTTGTCCGCTTGATCGTCGTCGTCAGGATGGCGTTCGGGAGTGTCGGCGAGCGGCGTACCCGGCTCGACGGTGAGGGCATAGGCACTCACGTGCGGGGGCTCGAGCGCGAGCGCGTCGGCCAACGTGCGCTTCCAATCATCGAGGCTTTCGCCGACTCCGCCGTAGATGAGGTCGAGGTTGAACGACTCGAAGCCGGCATCGCGGGCCGCCCGCACGGCGGACGCGACGTTCGCGGGATCGTGAGTGCGACCGAGAGCGGTCAGCACATGCGGCGTCATCGACTGCACTCCGAAGCTCAGCCGATTGACCCCTCCTCGCCGGTAGCGCGCGACGAGCTCGGGCGTGATGGTGTCCGGGTTGCACTCGACGGTGACCTCGGCGTCGCTCGTTCGGGGGATGTGATCGAGGATCGCGATGAGCGAGTCGGCCGCCAGCAGCGACGGCGTGCCCCCGCCGAAGAACACGCTCGTCGCGGGCGCGAGGCCAGTGGCGATCGCGCGATCGAGATCGGTGATGCACGCCGCGACGTACTCGTCGACGAGATGGCTGCGGTCGGTCCATGTCGCGAACGCGCAGTAGTCGCAGCGTTTGGCGCAGAAGGGGATGTGGACGTAGACGCCGAATGGCTCGACGCTGCGACGGCTCGTTCAGGATCGAGGCAGCCGTAGGCCCAGATCCTCGAGACGACGGGAGGCCTGGTCGGCCTCGACGTCGAGGATGCACGCGATCGCGCGCACGTCGTCCGCGCGCACGGTCAGCACGCGGCCGTTGAAGTCCTGCCGTTGCACCTGGATCATGGCGAGGTAACGGCCGAGCATCTCCGCGTCGGGGCCACGGATCTCCTCGAGACGGGTGAGATCGATCGCGAGCTTCTCGACGGGTCGCTCGGCCCGGCGATCCGTGAGGTCGATGATCTCGGCGCCGTCGAAGTCGGGTCCCTCGTCGGCGGGCAAGAGCTGATCGACCGGCACGTTGTAGAAGCGAGCGAGGCGCTGCAGGCGCGGCACCGAGATGGCACGTTCACCGCGTTCATAGGCACCGAGCACCGAGGCCTTGAACTCCTGCGCCGAATTCGCCTCGACGTCCTGCAACGACAGCCGCTTTTGGCGGCGAATGCTGCGGAGACGTTCGCCTACCCGGCGTCCGTACACACTGGACTGCGGCTCGTCGTCCGACAGTCGATCTTCTGTCATGCTCGCCCTTGTCTCGCCCCTGGGCTCGCCCAGCACCCAGATACCCCGTCCCGGCGCCACGATAGGTGAGTTGGCCACCTTCTGCAATCGTTCGCGTCCGTCACCTCACCCAACGTGACGGCCGACCAGGCCCGATCTGAGGGCGGTCAGCAACACACCAGCGGCGACTGCAGCCGTTTCCGACCGCAGCACGCTCGCGCCCAGGCGCACGTGGGGCAGGTCGACCGCGAGCTCGCGGTCCGACCAGCCGCCCTCGGGTCCGACCAGCACGACAGGGCAGTCGAGGACGGGCGCCGCGCCGTCGCGGTGCGCGAGGCAGGCGCCGGGGAGCTGGGACGCGTCCGAGAACTCGAGGGGCGAGAGCACCTCTGGGAGGTAGCACTGCCGCGACTGCATCGCCGCCTCGCGGCTGATCCGCCGCAGGCGCGCCGTCTGGGCTGCCGCTCGCTCGTCTCGCCATCGCACGACCGACCGCTCCGTCTCGATCGGGACGATGCGATCGACACCGAGCTCGGTGAGCTTCTGCACCACCCATTCGGGCCGGTCACCCTTCACGGGCGCGAATGCCACCGTGATGGCGGGAGACGACCGCGGCACGACGATCACCTCGCCGACGGGATCGATTGTCGGCCCGAAACGAGCCCGGCGCCACCGGCCGACGCCATCGGACAAGGTGACCGAGTCGCCCGGACGCACGCGCAGGACAGCGAGGTGATGCCGATCGTCATCGGTGATCTGGGGCGCCTCGAGGTCGTCGACGAACAAGTGGGGTCCGTCGCGGCCATCAGGCGCATCGCCGGTGGCCGGGGCCGTCATGTCGCTACTTGAACGCGGAGCGGATCTTGGAGAAAAGGCCCGAGTCCGCCGGGGCCACCGTCTCCCCGCGTTCCTCGGCGAGCTGGCGCAAGAGATCCTCGGCCGCGCGGGACAAGCGCGTCGGCGTCTCGACCCGGACCCGGGCGAGGAGGTCGCCTCGCGACCGCCCGTTGACATGCGGCACGCCGCGACCGCGCAGCTTGAACACCCGGCCGCTCTGCGTGCCCGCGGGGATCACGAGGTTCTCGGTGCCGTCGAGCGTCTCGAACTCGAGGTGGGTGCCGAGCGACGCCTGCGTGAACGCAAGCGGGACTTCACACACCAGGTCGTGGCCATCACGAGTGAAGCGATCGTGGGGACGGACGCGGATGTGGACGTAGAGGTCGCCGGCCGGGCCGCCGCGTGGTCCGACGGCGCCGCGACCGGAGAGCCGCAACGTGGACCCGGTGTCCACGCCGGCGGGGATGTCAGCGCGATAGGACCGTTGCTCGATCACTCGGCCCTCACCGCGACACGTGGCGCACGGCGAGGCGATCACCTCCCCGGAACCGCCGCAGCGCGAGCAGGGACCCGCGGTCACCATCTGGCCGAGGATGGACTGCCGGACGCGGCGCACCTGGCCCGAACCGCCACACTCGTAGCACTCCACTGGTTGCGTGCCCTCGGCGGTTCCGCGTCCCGTGCACGTCTCGCACACGACCGCGGTGCGCACCGACACCGACTCTTGGGTGCCGAAGACTGCGTGCTCGAAGTCGAGGTCGAGGATGACCTCGAGATCGGACCCACGCGGCGGACCCGCCGGCCCGCGCTGAGACCCGCCGAACCCGGCGCCGAAGAACGCGTCGAACAGATCGCCGAGCCCGCCGAAGCCTTGCCCGTCGCCCGCGGAGTCCGGACACGCCTTCCGGGCCGAAGCGGTCATAGCGCTCGCGCCGCTCGGGGTTCGACAGGACCTCGTAGGCCTGCGCGACCTCCTTGAACCGCGCTTCGTCCTCGGGTGACTCGGGGTTGGCGTCGGGATGGTGCTCGCGCGCCAATCGGCGGTACGCCCGCTTGATCTCGTCGGCCGACGCGGTGCGCGGGACGCCGAGCACCTCGTAGTAGTCCGCCGGCATCGAAGCGAACCTAGCCCTCGCTCAGGCGCTGTCCGAGGCGACGGCTCACGATCGCCACGGACGCAAGGGCTTGCTCGTAGTTCATGCGCGTGGGGCCGACCACCCCGATCGAGCCCGCCGGCTCACCGTCGACCTCGAACGGCGCGACGACGACCGAGCACGACGCGAGCGGTTCGAGCCCGAGCTCGGAGCCGATGGCGACGCTCAGGCCTCGGTCGAGGATGTCGCGAACCAACGACACCACGACGTACTGCTCTTCGAGCGTGCGCAGCACTGAGCGAACCGTCTCGACGGCGTCGAACGCCTCGGCCATGCGAGCCACCCCACCGACGTAGATCGGCTCGGAACCGTGGCCGGTCGCCGACAGGGCCGCCGTCGCGGCCTCGACGAGTGCGTCAACCGCGGGGTCGCCGGACGGAACCGTGGGCGCGCGCACACCGATGGTCGTGCCCACGACCTGACGGGCCAGCCGAGTCGAACCGGCGGCAACCTGCTCTTCGGTCAGCTCGGCGCCCAGCTCGATGGTGTGGCGCTCGACACCGCCGTTCGAGAGCACCGTCACCGCGAGCACGATCCGCGATGACAAAGAGACGAGCTGCACACTCCGAATCGTCGCTTGCTCGGCCGCGGGCCCGACGACGAGCGCGGCGTGATGAGTGAGGCGGGTGAGCAGCTGGCTCGTGTCGCTCAGCATCTGTTCCAGCGCGCCGTGCGCGTGGGCGAAGAACGTGCGCACCTGTTGCGCGCCGGCGGAGTCGAGTGGACCAGGGCTGGCCAGGGTGTCGACGAAGAACCGGTAACCCTTGTCGGTCGGGATGCGCCCGGCGCTCGTGTGGGGCTGCTGCAGAGTAACCATCGACCTCGAGCGCCGCCATCTCGTTGCGCACGGTTGCCGGGGAGACGTCGATCGCTGACGCCGCGACGACGTGGTTCGATCCCACCGGCTGCGCGGTGCGGATGTACTCCTGCACGACGGCTTGGAGGATCGCCGCCTTTCGCTCGTCCAACATGCTCGTCAGCGCTCTCGAAGACACTCTCGCGTGATCACGACACCACGGATGTTACCGAGGTACCCCGAAGGCCCCACGGCTCTGTGTGTTCAGACCCTTTCCTCATCGGCCGACCGGCGGTTATGGTGACCGCCGGGAACGGGGTGCGCCCCGTGGGACGGTGACCGGCTTCATTTGGGCACGTCGGCGAGGAGCGCACACGGGTGTCAGAAACACAGCTGACCGCAACACCGCACATGACCACGGGCCCACGACTGCTCGACGCGCTTGCCGACGCGCTCGCTACCGCGCCCTCGGGCACCGAGTTCCTGTACTCGTGCCTGTCCGAGCTCACCGACGAGCTCGACCTCGATCACGCCCTCGTGGTCGTCGAGCACGAAGGGGTCGTCCAGGTGTTCAACCGGAGGCGCCTTCCGATCACGGTCGGATGGGAACGGCAGATGGCGCTGCAGCGCTCACCGGGCATCCACACCGTGCCGGAGCGACCCGACGATCGCGACCTGCTGTGCGACGCGCACCGTCTGTGCACCGTCGCGTTCCGCCTCGGCCCGTTCTCGCCTCGACGCGAACCCGACCCGCGATCTGGAGATGTCCCTTCGCGAGATCGACGGCATCGTCGCCGTCGGAGTGGAACGTGCCGGCGACGCGACGAACGTCCAGGTGCTCGTCGACGCGAGCCGCGCGGGCGTCCGCATCCGCGAGACGAGTGCGCAAGATGGCCCGGTCCACGACGGACGGGCCGCTCGTGCTCGAAGTCATCGTGCACGAGCCCCGCCGGCTTCGGACACCCGGCGGCGGCTGACTCCGCCGCGTCGATCCCCACTCACTCCTCCAGCCGGAGCGCGGAGATGAACGCTTCCTGCGGCACCTCGACGCGCCCGATGTTCTTCATCCGCTTCTTGCCTTCCTTCTGCTTCTCGAGGAGCTTGCGCTTCCGCGTGATGTCGCCGCCGTAGCACTTCGCGAGCACGTCCTTGCGCTTCGCCTTCACGGTCTCGCGCGCCACGATGCGTCCCCCGATCGCAGCCTGGATCGGCACGTCGAACATCTGGCGAGGGATGAGCTCGCGCAGCTTCTCGCACATCCGGCGGCCGTACTCGTAGGCCTTGTCGCGGTGCACGATCGTGCTGAATGCGTCGACGGGGACCGCGTTCAGGAGCACGTCGACCTTCACGAGGTTGGCCGGCTCGTAGCCCGCGGGTTCGTAGTCGAGGCTGGCGTAGCCCTGAGTCCGGCTCTTGAGCTGATCGAACAGATCGACGACGACCTCGGCGAGCGGCACGCGGTAGACGAGCTCGACTCGCTCCGGCGACAGGTACTCCAGCTTCACCATCTCGCCCCGACGCGTCTGACAGAGATCCATGATCGTGCCGGTGTAGGTCGACGGCGACAGGACTGTGACCCGAAGGATCGGCTCTTCGATCGACGTGACCTCGGTCGGAGGAGGCATCGCGCTCGGGATTGTCGACTTCGACCACGCTGCCGTCGAGCGTGTGCACCCGGTACTCCACCGACGGCGCAGTCGCGATCAGGCTCAGGTCGAACTCGCGCTCGAGCCGTTCACGGACGATCTCCATGTGCAGAAGGCCGAGAAAGCCGCACCGAAAGCCGAAGCCGAGCGCGCCCGAGGTCTCTGGTTCGTAGGTCACGCTCGCGTCGTTGAGCCGGAGCTTCTCGAGCGACTCGCGAAGGTCGGAGAAGTCATCGCCGTCGACGGGATACAAGCCGCAGAACACCATCGGCTTCGGGTCCTGATAACCGGCAAGGGGCGCGCCCGGGCGGCTGGCCTCCGTGACGGTCTCGCCTGAGCGAGCCTCGCCGACGTCCTTGATGCCCGCGATGAGATACCCGACCTCGCCGGGCTCGAGCACTGCCACCGGCGTCGGGGCCGGCGCCCGCACCCCGACCTCGTCCGCGTCGTGGACGGCTTTCGCTTGCAGGAAGCGCAGCTTCGAACCGGTCGCGAGACGACCGTTCATCACTCGAACCGAGCTGATCACGCCGCGGTACTGATCGAAGTACGAGTCGAAGATGAACGCCTGCAGCGGAGCGTCGCGGTCACCCGACGGTGGCGGGATGCGCTCGACGACCGCGTCGAGGAGGTCGGGCACGCCCTCGCCCGTCTTGGCGCTCATGCGCAGGATCGAGGTGGCGGGGATGCCGAGCACGCGCTCGATCTCGTCGGCGTAGAGATCGGGATCGGCGGCGGGGAGGTCGATCTTGTTCAGCACCGCGACGATCTCGAGGTCGTGCTCGAGCGCGAGGTAGCAATTGGCGAGGGTCTGCGCCTCGATCCCCTGCGCGGCGTCGACGACGAGCACCACGCCTTCGCAGGCCGCCAGCGACCGGGACACCTCGTATCCGAAGTCGACGTGACCCGGCGTGTCGATGAGGTGCAGGACGTGATCGCGCCACTCGACGCGCACGTTCTGGGCCTTGATCGTGATGCCGCGCTCGCGCTCGAGATCCATCGAGTCGAGGTACTGCTCGCGCATCTCCCTCGCGTCCACTGCGCCGGTCAGCTCGAGAATCCGGTCCGAGAGCGTGGACTTGCCATGGTCGATGTGGGCGATGATGCTGAAATTCCGGATCCGCGCCAGCTCCATGACCGGATCGACGCTACCAACGAGACTCCAGGTCACCGTGGCTGATGAGATGGCGCGGCTTGGGTCCCGAAAGGCGGGCTGGTAGCCTCGTCGGGCTCAATCGGAAGGATCGTCGTGGCCAACATCAAGAGCCAGAAGAAGCGCATCATCCAGAACGCGAAGCGAGCCGACCGCAACAAGGCCGTGCGCTCCGAGCTCAAGACCCGCGTGAAGACGGCCGTCGCCATCTGGAGCGCAGGCGAGGACACGACCGACGCCGCGCTCGCCGCTCAGAAGCGGCTCGACAAGGCCGCCGCCAAGGGTGTCATCCACAAGAACCAGGCCGCTCGGCGCAAGTCGCGCCTCATGAAGCGGCTGGCCGCCGAGCAGGCCTAGCGCGCAGGCCTAGCGCAGACCTCGCCGGCCGCCGGCTCGCCGCCGGCACCAAGCGCGACAACCGGGCGACGAGGACCTCGAGCAACAGCTCATCGGGCCACTCGACGCGCCCCCGCATGTCGAGATCGGCGCCGGCGAGCAGCTCGAACGCCCTCGCGACCCCCTGAGGACCGAGGCGGCGGGCCTGGTCGAGCGCCTTACGGGCCGGAAACGTCGAGCCCCGCAGGCCGAGCAGCGCCGCAGCAGCCCGTTCATCCGCGGCGTCGGAGCCCGACAGTCGCAGGATCCGGCTGTAATGGCCCGACAGCGTCGCGAGCACCTGGAGCGGGTGGCGAGTCCCACCGCCGACCATCCGGGCCAACCGATCGAGCGCCCCGGCAGTGTCACCACGATCGATCGCGTCGGTGAGCTCCCAGGAGGGCACGCCGCCCGCGTCGCCGAGGAACGGCTCGACCTCGTCCTCGCCGAGCCGGGCTCCCGGGCCGTAGGTCGCTTCGAGGCCATCGAGCAACGCGGGAAGCCGGCCGAGGTCTTCGCCCAGGCGATCCGCGATCAGGTCGCGCGCTCCCGGTTCGAGCTTGACCGCGGCGGCGGCGAACTGCGCGTTGGTCCACTCCTTCGCGGCGCGCCCGGATCGGTGTCGACGATGGTGCCACCGGCCGACCTCACCGCTTCGACGAGCGCCTTGTGCGCGGTGCCTCCGGCCACGAGCACGAGCTCGGTGGTCTCGAGCGGATCGCCGAGGTACTCGATGAGCGGCGCGACCTGCTCCTGCCGCGTGAACTGCTCGACGTGGCGCGCGACAACCACACGCCGACTCGTCAGGAACGGTGGGGTGCGTGCGGCTTCAACGATGCGCGGCCACGTCGTAGGCCTCGTCCGCGAGATCGTCGACGACGAGCGCCCGGTCCTCCTCACCGACGAGGGTGTGCACAACGTCAGCGACCGCGTCAGCGAGCAACGCGGGATCACCGCCCCGCAGCAAATGGGTCGTCATGCGAGCGCCCGTGCACGCGCGTCCAGGAGCGCGGCCATGACGTCGGCGGTGCGACGGGCGCCCCGCACGTCGTGGGCGCGGAGGATGCGCGCCCCGAGCGCGATGCCGATCGCGTGAGCGGCGATCGTGGCTTCCCGGCGGTCGTCCACGTCGAGGTCGAGCACCACGCCGAGGAACCGCTTGTTGGACGCCGACAGCAGCACCGGATGACCGAGGGCCGCGAGTGCGTCGGTCGCCCTGAGCAGCGCGAGCGACTGGGGCTCGGTCTTGCCGAGATCGAGGCCCGCGTCGACGATCACGCGCTCGCGGGGGATGCCGGCGGCGACGGCGCGAGCCGCGCGGTCCGCGCAGAAGCTGACCACCTCCGCCACGACGTCGTCGTAGACCGGATCAGGATCGGCGACACGAGGCGCGAGCCGGATGTGGGTCGCCACGACCGAAGCGCCGGCCGCAGCCGCGACCGAGAGGTACTCGGGATCGGCGAAGCCGCTGATGTCGTTGCCGACGACCGCTCCGACGGCGTACGCCGCCTTGGCCACAGCGGCCCGCCAGGTGTCGACGGAGATCGGAACGTCGAACCGGGCTCGCAGCGCTTCGATGGCGGGCACGACTCGGTCGAGCTCCTCGGCCTCGCTCACCTCGGGGCCGGGACCGGCTTTCACCCCGCCGACGTCGAGCAGGTCGGCACCTTCGAGCACGAGCCGTTCGGCCTTGCGGAGGAACTCGTCGAACTCGAAGTACCCACCCTGGTCGAAGAACGAGTCGGGCGTGCGATTCAGGATGCCCATCACGAGCGATCGAGACGTGATGTCGAAGCGGGTGTCGCCGAGCTCGACCTCCACGGCGGCGAACCTAGCCGTCGCCACCGCACGGCGATCACGACGAGGACGAAGGCGGCCGCGGCGGTCGCAGCAGGCACGCCGATCGACGCCGCCGGCAGGGCATCGGTGCCCCGGGCAACGACGCGCACCCAGCTGGATCGCGAGATGGGTTGGAGCGTGCAGTACGCCGGCCGCGCGTTCGCCCAACGCTCCCGCGATCGTGCCCGCGACGAGGCCCCACATCATCAACGGGCCGACGACGGGTGCCACGAGCAGATTGGCGGGCAGCGCCGCGACGGGCAGGCCTCCGAACACCGGGATCGCGACCGGAGCGACGCCGATCTGTGCCGCAGCGGTGACGCTGAGCGGCTCGGCCAGCCAACGCGGCCCGGGGCAACGCCTACCGATCGGCGCCGCGAGAGCAAGGATGCCGAGCGACGCGCCGACCGACAGCCGAAAGCCGATCGACCAGACGAGGAACGGGTCGATCATCACGAGCGCGGTGGTCGCGAGTGCGAGAAGCCGGAGACCGGACGCGGGACGGCCCGACGCCTGCGCAAGCACCGCGAGCGCGGCCATCGCCGACGCCCGCAACACCGACGGCTCGAACCGGGTGACCGTGGCGAAGAAGCCGATCACCGCCAGGGCGCCGAGGGCGCGCCCGCGCATCCTCAGCCGGCGAAGCAAGGGTGCGGCAGCGGCCAGCACGAAGGCGACGTTCGCCCCGGACACGGCAAGGAGATGGGTGAGCCCCACCCGCTGGAACAGCGCCGCAGTCTCGAGGGTGAGCAGCCGCGTGTCGCCGACCACGAAGCCGAGGTACAAGCCGCGGTCAGACAGCGGAAGCGACCGAGCGCCCCGAGCAAGCGTGCGGTGCACCCAGTTCGCGGCCCGATGAAGCGGGCTGCCCGACCCCGCTGCGTGCACGACCGCGATGGTGAGCCGGCCGACGACATGGCGATGCGCGGCACGCTGCCGCCGCGCCTCGGGCACCGGGCGGATCACCCCTGACACCGCCAGCTGCTCACCCGCGAGGCGACGTCCGACCTCGAACGCGGCGACTCCCTCGGCCCACGCCTCGACGTGCCGTCCGTCGACGCGCACGATGGCCTTCACTCCCCCTAGGGCAGGCGCTGGATCGTCGAGCAACGTCACCCAACCGGTGAAGCGTTGGGCACGAAGCGACCGCGCCCCCTCCTCGGCCCGCGCCGACAACGACGATGCAAGCAGGCCGGTGGCGACGATCACGAGACCTGCTCGCCGCCAACCGAGCCCGAGCAGCAGCAAGGCGGCGCCGACGACGGGGTGGATGGCAACTGCGGCAACCGCGCCGAGCACGGTCACGACCGCGAGCAGATACACCGCCCGGTCGCTCATTTCGAGTCCTCCCGCGGCTGTCCGCCGGTGCGGGAGAAGTCGGGTGAACCTACTGCAGCGTCACGCTCTCGCGGTCATCTGCGCCAACGCCGGCACGAGCGCCGGCTCACGCAGGATGGCTTCGGCCTCGGCCAAGGTGAGCGGCCGAGCGAAGTAGTACCCCTGCGCCTCGTCGCAGCCGAGGGTCGTGAGGATCTCCATCTGCTCCGCCGTCTCGACACCCTCCGCCGTGACGCGGTGACCAAGCGCATGACCCAAGGCGATCATCGCGGCGACCACCGACGTGTCCTGACCCGGATGACCGAGGTTCTTCACGAAGGACTTGTCGATCTTGAGCGAGTCGAGCGGGAACTGGCGAAGGTAGGCCAACGAGCTGTACCCGGTGCCGAAGTCGTCGACAGCGACGCCCACGCCGAGCATCCGCAACTCTTCGAGACGCAGCACTGCGGTCTCGGGATCCTTGACGAGAAACGTCTCGGTGAGCTCGAGCACGATCTGCTGCGCTTCGACCGAGCAAGTCGTCAGAAGCTCGTCCAGGCTCTCGACGAGTCCGGGCTGGTTCAGCTGGCGGGCCGAGACGTTGATCGACAGTGAGATCGAGCGTTCGGGGAACTGCGCATTCCACATCTCGAGCTGGCGCACGGCCTGGTCCATGACCCAACCTCCGATGCTGTTGATGAGA
Organism: uncultured Acidimicrobiales bacterium; assembly: GCA_963747215.1. Lineage (GTDB taxonomy): Bacteria > Actinomycetota > Acidimicrobiia > Acidimicrobiales > DATKAS01 > DATKAS01. The sequence continues at coordinate 761,808 of CAVVET010000034.1, read as the reverse complement.
CCGAGGGCTTCGGCGATGGGGATGAACTCCTCGGGCAGCACGGTTCGTTCGCCGGGGCGCTGCCACCGCACGAGCGCCTCGAACCCGACGAGGGAGCGGGTGCGCAGGTCGACGCGGGGTTGGTACACGAGAAACAGCTCGCCGCGGGTGACCGAGTGTCGCAACGCGTTCTCGAGGTCGTGGCGGCTCGCAACCCACGCGCGCATCTCCGAGTCGAACAGCTGGCAGCGACTCCGCCCATCCTCCTTCGCCTGGTACAGAGCGATGTCGGCGTCGCGCAGCAGCGCGCCGGCGTCGACCTCGCTTTCGCTCGCCAGAGCAATGCCGACGCTCGCGGAGACGAACGCCTCGAACCCATCGAGGTCGAACGGTTCGTTCAACGTGCGGATGATGCGTTCGGCCACCTCTTCGGCCTCCGCAACGTCGGAAAGGTCCTCGCAGAGCACGACGAACTCGTCGCCGCCGAGCCTCGCAACGATGTCGCCGACCCGGACGACCTGGCGGATGCGCTCGGCCGCCTGCCGGAGCAGCACATCCCCGGCTTTGTGACCGAGGCTGTCGTTCACCATCTTGAAGTGGTCGAGGTCGAGGAAGAGCACCGCCAGGGTGCCGCGCCGCCGGCCGACCAAGTCGATCGCATGTTGCGTGCGGTCGAGCAGCAGCACGCGATTGGGAAGGTCGGTGAGCGCGTCGTGGGTCGCCTGGTGCGCGAGCTCGGCCTCGGCTCGGGCCGACTTCTCCCGCGCGCGGTTCGCAGCGTTCAGCAGCACCGCGAGACGAGTGACGACGATCGCCGTGACCACGGCCGCGACCCCGATGACGATGACCTCGTTCATCTCGTAGCCGAGCGATGGCCCTGTCGCCGCGAGAACAGGGGGGAACAGGAGCGCGGCGGCGAGAAGGATCAACCGAGTCGGGTGGATGCCGGGTGCCGCGAGATGCTGGAGAGGACGGGCGACGGTCTCCGCCGACGGATGCGCGGCGGCGAGGGCGAGCATCCCGAACCCGACGACGTACCAGGGGTCGACCCACTGCGTGGTGACGTCACGGTTCACGAGGCCGACTGAGTTCTGGGCGAGGTCGGCGAAGAGCATCAGCGCGAGTGAAGTGCCGAGAAACCACAGCGACGCGCAGCGGCGTCCGGGCATCAGCAGGAGCCACAGCAGCGCCGCGACGAGCACGACGTCGAGCAACGGATACGAGGCGAGGACCGCAACCTGGAAGATGTCGCCGTCGTCGGTGAGCCCCGTGTTCACGATGAGGAACTGCCAGATCGCGAGGCCCGCCGAGATCGCGATCGCCGCTCCGTCGATCAGCCCGTCGCGCCATCCCAGAGGAGTGCGGATGATGACGAGCCAGCCGACGCCCAGGGTGATGAGGGGATACGCGAGGAGATAGAGGCCGTCGGCGGGCGAGACCGGCGGACGCCCTTGGCCGAGGATGGCGTACACGCTCCAGATGGCCGACCCGACGACGATCACCGATGTGGCGAGAGCGAGCAGCTCCCACGGGCGGCGGGCATTTCCCGGTGTCAGGCGCGCCCGCAGGGTGAGCGCACCCGCAGCGCAGGTGCCGGCCGCGACGGTCGAGATCGCGGCCGCCTGAGTGCCCGGGATGACGACGACGACGGTCGTGAGCGCGAGAGACGAGAGCGCGAACCACCAAGGCCGGGGACGCGGCAGTCGTACCACGAATCCTCATCGGCACCACGGAGAGCGCGATCCAGCGCTCGTAGTCTCACGAAGCGCAGTTGGGCCGTATGGCCTAGGGCGCTGGAAACAGGGGAATCCACCACTCGCGACACGGCGTGAGCGATGCTCCGAGCGTGATGATCACGCACCGCAACTACCGGCCCGTCGATCGAGGAACCCGCTACACACAACCAGCGCAGCGCACCGGTTGGTGGATCCCGACGACCGCCCTCGTCGCCTGGCTCTGCTGGCAGCGAGTGGACGAGTGGACCGCGGCCAGCGTCGCGATGATCGGCGCCGCGCTCTTCATCGCGTTCTTCGGCTTGAGCGTGATCCGGGCGGCCGCGCTCCGCTGGTGGGGCGGCGCCCTGCGCGTCGGTTCGCCGCCCCGCTGACCGCGGGCAGGAACCGTCAGTCGTCGAGCTTCTCGACGACGTCCTTCGCCTTCTCCGCGCCGGTGTCGATGGGCGCGTCGTATTTGTGATCGGTCGCGTCCTGCGCCTTGTCGGCCGCAGTGTCGATGCCTTTGTTCACCTGGTCCTTGTTGCCCGAGAACATGCCCTTGAGCTTGTCCATGAGTCCCATGACGACCTCCAAGCGTCGCTCCCGCAACGGGAGGACGGGGCCAGCGTGCCCGGCATGGCGCCGGTCGGCAAGTGTCGCCGAGGTCGCGACTCAGTAAACCCAGACGGCGACGCCTCTGGGCATCAGGTTCGTCGCCCAGATGTGGTCCATCGCCGCGACCGATACTCGTGTGCACCCGTGCGAGGCGGGCTGGGCCGGCACCGACGTCGCCCCGTGGACCGCGATCCCGGTGTTCGTGAAGTACTTCGGCCGCCAAAGCCGCCCGAGGTCGGAGATCCGCCAGCCGTTCGGGAGCTCTCGGATGATCGAGAAGCGACCCTCGGGTGTCACCGCGCTGCCGGTGGCGATGCGGCCACCTTCGATGCGCTCGCGGAACGGCACGTTCGAGCCGGTCGACGCGTTGAACACCGCGACCGTGCGGCCGTCGCGCACGATGAAGAGGATCTGTCGGGGCTTGTCGATCTCGACGATGTTGCCCGAGGTGGTGCGTGCCGCCGGCGGGGCTGACACGTTGATGGCGTCGACGGTGGCCTGATCCGCGACACCGGTGCGAGGCATCCGGTTGTACTTCTGGAACGCCATCACGGCTTGGGCCATCAAGGCTCCCGCGCGGCCGTCGATCGGTCCCATCCAGTATCCGAGCGCGGTGAGCTTCTCTTGGACCGCACGCACGTGTGCGCCTTCTTCGCCCGGAAGCGCGGCAACCAGACCGTCGGCGGTCGCGAGCCAGTACCCGACGCCGCCGGGTGCGGGCGCGATGCCTGCCGTGTGATGCCCAGGGGGAAGTGGCGCCGGCGCGACGTTCGCCGCGTCGCCGAACGCGTACACCGCGCCTTCCAGGCTCGCGATCCAGTACCCGCCGCCCGACGGAGTCACCGCGCCACCGACGACCTTGCCCGCGGGGGTGACGGCGAGCGCGCGAAGGGAGCCGACGCCCGGCGCGGCGCCGAAGGGATGCACGCCGCCGCGATCGTCGAGGATCCAGTACCCGTCTCCCTGGGGGCGAGCGACGAGGTCGACCGCCCGCGCCGAGACTCCGACTCCCGGGAGCGAGCCGAGGAACGGCGCCGTGCCGAACGTGAAGACACCGCCCTCCGCGGTGAGCATCCAGTAGCCGCCGCCATCAGGAGTCGCCGTCAGCGCGACGACTGGCTTCGGAATCGGCCCGCCGGCGAGCGATCCTTGGGACACGGCGTTGCCGAACGGCAGCACCGCTCCATCCGCGCCGGCCAGCCAGTAGCCGGCACCGTCGGGAGTGGGCGCGATGTCGACGATCGGCGCGGCCAGCGCCGTTCCTGCTGCGGCACCGAAGAACCGCGCGGACCCGAACGTGAACACGCCGCCGTCGCCCGACGTGAGCCAGTAACCCTCACCACTCGGATCGGACGCGATGGCCACCGCGGGGTGGGCGACGACACCAGGTGAGCCGAGCGTCGCGGCAGATCCGCCGACCGTCGACTCGGCGGCATGGGCAACCGTCGTCGACGCGGCGATCATCGCACCGGAGACGACCACCAACACCGTCGCGCGCGCCGCCCGATTGAACACGGCGCACAGGCTAGAGGAAGCAGTCGAGCTCCTGGTCAGCAGCACTGCAGAGATGTCCCGTCTACCGTTCCCCCGTGGCCACTTCGCTGCCGGTTGGCTTTCGCGCGCACGTCGCGAACGTCGGCATCAAGGACGAAACCGACGACTTCGTCGTCATCGTCGCGGACAGGCCGTGCGCCGCCGCCGGAGTCTTCACGCGGAGTCGCTTCGCCGGGCCGAGCGTCGTGCTCAGCCAGCGCGAGCGTCGCCGACGGCGCGCTGCGGGCCTACGTCGTGGTGTCGAAGAACGCGAACGTCGCGACCGGCGACCAGGGCATGGAAGATGCACGCGAGGTGGTCCGGGGCGTGGCGCAGGCGTACCACCTGGGCGAGAACGACGTGCTCATCGCGTCCACCGGGGTCATCGGACGTCGCTACCCGATGGATCGGGTGCGAGCGCACCTCGCATCGCTCGCTCCCCCGCTCCCGCTGACCGAGGTCGAACCCGCAGCCCACGGCATCATGACCACCGACACGGTGGCGAAGGTCGCGTCGGCGATGGTGGACGGTGTCACGATCGTCGGATTCGCCAAAGGTGTCGGGATGATCGAGCCCGACATGGCGACGTTGATCGCGCTGTTCATGACCGACGCCGCCGTGGAGGCGTCGACTCTCGACGCGATGTTCCGGCGGGTCATCGATCGCACACTGAACGCAGTGAGCGTCGACACTGACACCTCCACGAGCGACACCGCAGCGATCATGGCGAGCGGAGCCGCGGGATCGGTCGAGCTCGCCCGGCTCGAAGCCGCACTTGCACGAGGTCGCCCTCGCGCTCACGCGCATGATCGCCCGCGATGGCGAGGGCGCGACGAAGCTGCTCGTCGTGACGGTCGACGGCGGCCGCGACGAACGACAGGCGAAGCGGGTCGCGAAGGCGATCGTGAACTCGCCGCTCGTGAAGACAGCGGTCCACGGGGCCGATCCGAACTGGGGTCGGGTCGCGATGGCGATCGGCAAGTGCTCCGACGACATCGACATCGATCAGGATCGAGTGCTGATCCGTTTCGGCGAGCAACAGCTCTACCCGGGATCGACCGATGAGGCTGACCTTGTCGAGCTCACGAAGTATCTCGCCGGCGACGAGGTGCTCATTCACGTCAGCCTGGGCATCGGCGACGGCGCGTTCACCGTCTACGGCTGCGACCTCAGCGACGGCTACGTGCGCATCAACGCCGACTACACGACCTAGTCCTCGTCGCTCGCCTCCGCCGGCTCCTGCTCGCTGCGCTCGACAATCGGTGCTTCGCGCACCCGGCGGCGCACTGCGCCGCCACTCTGTCCTCGTCGCCGTCGTCCGCTCCGCTTCCGCCGGCTCCTGCTCGCTGCGCTCGACAATCGCTGCTTCGCGCACCCGGCGCGGCTCAATCGAAGAGGTCCGCGACGTTGCCGAAGAAGTCGCCGACTTCGTCGACGAATGGGATGTCCTGCAGGAAGTCGAGCGAGACGTTCTCGAGGAACCAAGAGATCGGCGCGCGCTCGACGACCCACGTGAGCGCGCTCGCCGCCCAGCCCGGGAGGGTGTCGCGGTTCTCGGCGTCCTCGATCGCGCGGATCGTCCCCGCTCTCACCGCGTCTTGGACGGTCTCAGAGTCCCAGTCGATGACCCCCGCGCCGGAATCGGGGTCGAGGCTGAGCACCAGCTCCTCCCGACCGACGCCGAGCTCGCAGGCGGCACCGTTGAGTCCGCCGAGGGCGATGCGTTGCACGGCGCCGTCGATGCCGTCACCGTCGTAGGGCGACACGGGCGCGGTGCACGGATCGACCAGCTCGGCCTGACCGAAGTCGGCCGCACCGGCCGCGACCTCGGTGCCGATCAACCCGATCGAGACGGCGCCGAGTGCGACAAGCGCCATGGCGCCCCCGACATTGCGCTTCGCCGGCGCCCGGGCGCGGCGACACGCGAACCAACCGGGGATCAGGGCGAGCGCCCCGAGCGCCGCCGCGATGAAGAACGACGATCGGAACGCGCGCGTGAGCGTGTCGCTGATCGCCGCGGTCAGGTCGGTCTGGACTCGAGCGAGCTCGGGCTTGCTCCCCACGTCGCGCTTCGCGAAAGCCTCGTCGAGATCGGGGACTTCACCGTCGGCGGCGTCGAGCAGGACGTTGCGGATCTCCCACGCCAGCGGGATCTTCTCGCGGACGGGGAGGTTCGCATCGAGCACCACCGCGGTGCCCGCGAGCGTCGCGTGGTCCGCGGCGGCTTCGAGATTCGCCGCGAGCGTGGGGGCGATCGCCACGAGTCCCAGCACGAGGCCGAGGTGTCGGGCCCCGATCGAGAGGTTCGCCGCCGGTCCGTCCGTCGCGTGCTGACGGGGTCGCGAGCGGCCCCAACACGTCCGTCGCGAACCCGAGTCCCGCGCCGAAGACGGCGAGCGCGGCGGCAAGGTAGAAGGGGCTCGAGTCGGGCAGCAGCGCGAGCGCGACAAGGCCCGCCGCAATGAGGCCCACGCCCGCGACAAGCCGGGTGCGGGCACCGGCCCACCCCGCGCCCTGGCGGGCGAGCAGCGCGGCGACGGGCAGAGCGCTGACCGCAAGGGCACCGGCGAGCGGCTCGTACCGCCACACCTCCACGATGAGCAGCACGCCGAGGAACAGCGCACCCACCGAGGCTGCACCGACGCACGCCAGCGCGAGGTCGGCAGCGACGACGCGTCCCGTCACTCGAGAAGGCGCCGCCGTGACGACCGGCTCGAGTCGAGGAGGACGGAAGGGCGACGACCAAGGCCAGCGCAGCGACCGGCGCCTGCACCAAGAAGATCGCTCGCCAGTCGAACAGCTGGGTCAGCAAGCCGCCGAGCGCGGGACCGATGACCGCGCCCGCCATCCCGGCCGCGGCCCAGAGGCGCATGCCCGCCGCTCGTGAGCCGCGCAGCGCGCTGAGCACCGGCAACGACGCCCCGAGAAGCATGGCGGCACCGGCGCCTTGCACGCAGCGCGCCAGCAGGAGCGACGACGCGCTCCCGGCCAGCCCCGCCCCGAGCGACGCCGCCGAGAACACCGCAAGGCCCAGTCCCACCAACAAGGCCGGATGGACCTTGCGAGCGAGTGGTGCCAGCAGCAGCGCGCCCACCCCGACGACGAGCGCGTAGGCCGTGATCACCCACGACACACCGACGATCGTGGTGTCGAGCTCGGTGTAGATCTCCGGGAGGGCGAGGACGACGATCGACGCATCGGCGAACGCCAGCGCGATGGCCACCACCAGCGCAACCGTCGAGACGCCGCGCCAACTCGACCGCTGTGGAGGCGCGGGAGAAGCAGGCGGAGGAGGTTGCGGCGCCGGCCACGCGAGGGCCACGGAACCGCCGGGAGCGTGGCCTTCCATCGCTCGGAAGGCTAGCGACGGGGGGAATCCTCCCCCCGTCAGGTCACGCGGTGCGGGTCAGCGCCAGTCGGAGGTCGCCGCACCGAGCAGCGCCGAGACCACGACGCCGAGGGGAAGCGCGCCCCAGTAGCTGACGTTCGTCCCGATGTTGCCGAGGAACAGCATCAGCATCCACGTCGCTGGGAATGTCGCGATGAAGAACGCGATCACCAGCATCAACAGGCCCTTGATCATGGGTTTTCCTCCCCCACATCCCGACGCGGGAACGTTGTCCAGTTTCCCACCTGGCACTCCGCAACTCGGGGATGGGCGACGTACGCTGCGCTCGCACCACAAGGGGTCGGAAGGGGGAGCGCATGCCACGCCTGTCTGCTTCGTATGACTCGGGAGGGTCGGGAGGCCCGCTCTTGGGCGACACGATCGGTGTCGCGCTCGCGAAGGTCGCGGCTGCTCAGCCCGACGCTGACGCGCTCGTCTCCCGGCACCAGGGCATCCGGCTCACCTACGGGGAGCTCGACGCCGAGGTGGATGCCGTCGCGCGCGGGCTCCTCGCCGTCGGCATCGAGAAGGGCGATCGCGTGGGCATCTGGGCGCCGACCTGCGTCGAGTGGACGCTGCTGCAGTTCGCGTCCGCGCGCGTCGGCGCCATCCTCGTCAACGTCAACCCGGCGTACCGGCCCGGCGAGCTCGCGTACGCCCTCGGGCACTCGGGCGTCCGGATGCTCGTCACCGCTCGCTCCTTCAAGACCTCCGACTACCTCGAGATGCTCGCGTCGGTGCGCGCGGACCTTCCCAAGCTCGAGATGGCGGTGACGATCGACGGCGAGGCGGCGGGAGGCCCAGCGCGACCTCCTCTGGTCCGCGCTTGTCGAGCTCGGAGCCGGCGTCGAGCCTTCAGAGGTGGGTCGACGCCAGGAGGGGCTCGACCGAGACGACCCCATCAACATCCAGTACACGAGCGGGACCACCGGCAACCCAAAGGGCGCCACGCTCACGCACCACAACATCCTGAACAACGGGTACTCGCTCGGACAGGTCATGCGCTACACCGCTGCGGACCGCGTCTGCATCCCCGTTCCCCTGTACCACTGCTTCGGCATGGGTGTCGGAAACCTGGGCTGCGTCACCACCGGGGCGGCGATGATCTATCCCGCCCCCAGCTTCGAACCGTTGGCGACGCTCGAGGCGATCGCCGAGGAGCACTGCACGAGCGTCTACGGGGTGCCGACGATGTTCATCGCCATGCTCGAGCATCCTCGGTTCGGCGAGTTCGACCTGTCGTCGTTCCGGACGGGCATCATGGCGGGCGCGCCGTGCCCGGTCGAGGTCATGAAGCGAGTCGTCGACGAGATGCACGCCCGAGAGATCTGCATCGGGTACGGCATGACCGAGACGGCGCCGGTCTCGTTCCTCACGCGGCCAGACGACGACATCGACCGGCGCGTCAGCACCGTGGGCACTTTGTTGCCGAACGCCGAGGGCAAGGTCGTCGACCCCGTCACCGGGAAGACCGTCCCGGTGGGCGAGCCGGGCGAAGTGTGCACCCGCGGCTACCTCGTGATGCCGGGCTATTGGGACAACCCCGAGGCGACGAGCGAGGCCATCGACCAGGCCGGGTGGATGCACACCGGCGACCTGGGCGTCATGGACGGCGACGGCTACCTCAACATCGTTGGGCGCATCAAGGACATGGTGATTCGAGGAGGAGAGAACCTCTACCCACGCGAGATCGAGGAGCTGCTCTTCCAGCATCCCGCGGTCGCGAGCGCGCAAGTGATCGGCGTACCCGACGAACGCATGGGCGAGGAGCTCATGGCGTGGGTCGTGGTTCGTGAAGGCGTGGAGGTCACTGAGGACGAGCTGCGGGAGTTCTGTCGCGGTCGAGTCGCGCACTTCAAGGTGCCCCGCTACTTCAAGTTCACGACCGACTTCCCGATGACCGTGACGGGGAAGATCCAGAAGTTCAAGATGCGCGAGATGGCGATCGAGGAGCTCAGCCTCGAGGCAGCGGCTTCGATCACCACCGCTTGAGCGGGGAGCAGATGTCCAACGACCTCAGCTCATGGTCCGGATTGCTCGTCGCCAACCGCGGCGAGATCGCGGTGCGGATCATCCGCGCGGCGTCCGAGCTCGGCATCCGGGCGGTGGCGGTGTACTCGGAGGACGACGCCGACGCGCTGCATGTCTCCCGGGCTGATGAAGCCGTCGCCCTTCGAGGTCGCGGCCCCGCTGCCTACCTGGATGCGGAGCAGATCCTCGACGTCGCGGTCGCGACGGGCTGCGCAGCGCTGCACCCCGGCTACGGGTTCCTGAGCGAGCAAGCCGAGTTCGCCGCAGCCTGCGCGGCTCGCGGCATCGTCTTCGTCGGGCCGTCACCGAGCACGCTCGCCGCGCTCGGTGACAAGGCGAGAGCTCGGTCGATCGCCAAGCAGTGCGGGGTGTCAGTCGTGCTCGGGACCATGGAGGCCACCGACGTCGACGAAGCGATCACGTTCTTCGGCGATCTCGGCGACGGCGCTGCCATGGTGATCAAGGCCATCGCCGGGGGCGGCGGACGAGGGATGCGCGTCGTCCGATCACGCGAGCGAAGCCGAAGCCGCGCACGAGAGATGCCGTTCGGAGGCAGCCGCAGCATTCGGCGACGGCCGGGTGTACGTCGAGCAGCTCGTGGAGAACGTGCGCCACATCGAGGTGCAAGTGCTGGGCGACCACACTGGCGCCGTCGTCCACCTCGGCGAGCGCGACTGCAGCATTCAGCGCCGTCACCAGAAGCTCATCGAGATGGCGCCCGCTCCTGCGCTCTCGAACGAGATCCGCGACGCACTCACCCGTGACGCTCTGCGGATCGCGAAAGAGGTCGGCTTCGAAAACGCAGGAACCATGGAGTTCCTCGTCCGTCGCGACGCCGCCGCCGAGGGCCCCACCCACTGGTTCATCGAGGCGAACGCCCGCCTCCAGGTGGAGCACACGGTCACCGAAGAGGTGATGGGCGTCGATCTCGTGCAGGCCCAGCTGCGGCTGGCGGCGGGCGACACCCTCGACGCGCTCGGTCTCGACGCCTCCCCCACGCCGAGAGGCTGTGCAGTGCAAGCGCGCGTGAACCTCGAGACGGTCGGCGCCGACGGCACGGTGCGCCCCACCGGTGGCGTCCTGCGGATCTTCGAAGCTCCCACCGGACCGGGCGTGCGCACCGACACCTTCGCCGCCTCGGGCTACCAGACCAACCCGAGCTTCGACTCGCTGCTGGCCAAGGTGATCGGCCACGCGCCGTCGGCGGATCCCGCCGACGCGATCGAGCGGGCCGCGCGTGCGTTGCGCGAGCTGCGCATCGACGGTGTCGAGACGAACACGTCGTTCCTGCTCGCCCTGCTCGCCGAGCCGGAGGTCCGCGCCGGACGGGCCACGACGGACTTCGTCGATCGGAACGTCGCTGAGCTCGCTGGGGACCGCGGCCCGATCGACCCCGCGCGATGAGCCGTCCGGAGCGCGGCGCGCCGGGGCCACTGTGGATGCCAACGATCCGCTCGCGGTGCTCCACCACGGCAAGGCTTCGGTGTCTCGTCGAGACGTCTCGCAGACAGCCGACGTCGACTCGGCCGTCGTGGCTCCGATCCAGGGGACGGTCGTCAGCATCGAGGTGGGTCCCGGCGACGAAGTGCACAGCGGTCAGCCGCTGCTCGTGATGGAAGCCATGAAGATGGAGCACCTGATCGAGTCGACGATGAGCGGCGTCGTGCGCGCGCTCCTCGTCTCGGTCGGTGACACGGTCTTCGAGGGTCATCCCTTGGTCGTCGTGGACGCAGACGAAGTTGCCCGCGGAGCAACAACGGTCGAGGAGGAGGTGGACCTCGACGCCATCCGCCCCGACCTTGCCGAGGCGTTGCAGCGTCAGGGCATGACGCGCGACGAGGTGCGACCGGAGGCTGTCGCGCGCCGTCGCGCGACAGAGCAGCGCACGACGCGTGAGAACGTCGAGGATCTCTGCGATCCCGACTCCTTCGTCGAGTGGGGCTCACTGGTCATCGCCGCGCAACGACGCCGCCGCACGATGGAAGACCTCATCGCGCGCACACCGGCCGACGGACTCGTCGCGGGCATCGGCCGCGTCAACGGCGACCTGTTCGACGACGAAGCGGCGCGCTGCATGGTCATGTCGTACGACTACACCGTCCTCGCCGGCACCCAGGGGTTGCAGAACCATCGCAAGAAGGACCGACTCTTCGAGCTCGCGGAGCGCATGCGACTACCCGTCGTCGTCTTCACCGAGGGTGGTGGGGGCCGACCCGGGGACACCGACGGCACCGGCCTCGCCGGGCTCGACTGCATGGCCTTCAACCTGTTCGGCAGCCTCAGCGGCCTCGTCCCGCTCATTGCGATCAACTCGGGTCGCTGCTTCGCGGGCAACGCGTCGCTTCTCGGTTGCGCCGATGTCGTCATCGCCACCGAGAACTCGAGCATCGGCATGGGTGGCCCCGCGATGATCGAAGGCGGCGGTCTTGGTGTGTTCCACCCCGACGAGGTCGGGCCGATGTCGGTGCAAGTGCCGAACGGCGTTGTCGACGTCGCGGTTGCGGACGAGGCCGAGGCGGTGCGCGTCGCGAAGCAGTACCTCTCCTACTTCCAGGGTCCCGTCGCCGAGTGGGATTGCGCGGATCAGCGCCTCCTGCGCGCGGCCATCCCCGAGAACCGACTGCGCGTCTACGACATCCGCTCCGTCATCGAGACGATGGCCGACACGGGATCGGTGCTCGAGCTGCGCCGCGAGTTCGGCCTCGGGATGGTCACCGCCCTCATCCGGATCGAAGGGCGACCGCTCGGCCTCATCGCCAACAACCCGATGCACCTCGCCGGTGCGATCACGAGCGACGGAGCCGACAAGGCGGCACGGTTCATGCAGCTGTGCGACGCGTTCGACCTGCCGATCCTGTTCCTTTGCGACACGCCCGGGATGATGGTCGGCCCCGAGGTCGAAAAGACCGCTCTCGTGCGCCACTGCAGCCGCATGTTCGTGGTCGGGGCGAGCATCACCGTCCCGTTCTTCACGATCGTGCTCCGCAAGGGCTACGGCCTCGGTGCCCAGGCGATGGCGGGAGCGAGCTTCCACGCACCGATCTTCACCGTGGCGTGGCCGACGGGTGAGTTCGGCGGCATGGGCCTCGAGGGCGCCGTGAAGCTCGGCTACCGCAAGGAGCTCGCGGCCATCGAGGACCCCGCGGAACGTACGCAGGTGTTCGAGGAGATGGTGGCCCGGATGTACGACCACGGGAAGGCGATCAACGCGGCCACCCATTTCGAGATCGACGACGTGATCGATCCGCTCGAGAGCCGCAAGCGCGTGATCGAGGCGCTGCGGGCCTCACCCCCTCCCCCCGCCCGGACCGGAAAAAAGCGTCCCTGCATTGATGCTTGGTGATCTACCGCTATAGTGGCGATATCTAACGATATATCGCAATACAGCGATAGAAGGAGTACCAGGCATGGAAGGACACAGAGGCTGGAGAGGCGGGCCTTGGACGTTCGAGGCGCCGATCAGGGGCGGAGGGCGTCGCCGCCGCGGTGACATCCGCAATGCCGTCCTGGCGTTGCTGGACGAGGCCCCCGCCCACGGCTACGAGCTGATCCAACGGCTCGAGGAGAAGAGCCAGGGAGCATGGAGGCCGAGCGCAGGCTCGATCTACCCGACGCTTCAGCTGCTCGAAGACGAGGGCCTCGTGCGCTCGGACGAGCGGGACGGCAAGCGCGTGTACGCGCTCACCGACGAGGGCCGCACGGCGGCGACCGAACGCATGGCCGAGGCCGGTGGGCCTCCGTGGGCCGGCGCCGGGGGGAACCCAGGCCGTCGGTACAGGGAGTTCGGAGATGCGCTCCGCCAGCTCCATCTCGCGGCGAAGCAGGTCGCAGTGACCGGTGACCAGGATCAGATCGCGAAGGTCTCCGAGATCATCACGGAAGCCCGCAAGAAGATCTACATGTTGCTCGCGGACGCCTGAGCGCGACGCGGCGGCTCACACAGCGGCCTTCGCCTCGAGCTTCTCGTCACCGCGGATCCACTCGACCTCGACGGTCTCGCCCGCCGGCAGCACGCGCATGATCGATTCGAGCTCGGCGCGTGTGACGACCGGAGCGCCGGCGACGGCGATCACGATGTCCCCCGGCGCCAGTCCGACACGCTGCGCGAGCGAGTCGCCCATCGTGCTCGCGACCTGGAGGCCGAACTCCGTGTTGTTGAACACGCAGCCGAAGTTGCCCCAGCGGCGCATGTGACGGGCACCGTGCAGGCCGCGTTCGAGGTACAGCGCGAGGTCAGCGAGGATGTGGCGCCAGCCGACCTCGAGGGCGTCCGCGGCGAACGTCCACATCGCCCCGAAGCCCGACTGCACGACGGTGACCTTCGTGCCGCTTCCCTCGTGCTCGAGCGTGATCACGATCTCGGTGCCCGCACACGGCTCGGTCACCTTGCGGACATGGAGCTGCTGACCGGGCTCGACGTGGATCTCCTCGCCGAGGCCCTCGAAGGAAGGCAGCCGCCACAAGTCGCCCTTCCGACCCGACAAGCGCTCCCAGACCACCTCGGTCGGAGCGTGCACGACAAACGTGGCCTCGAATCCGTCTTCCATCACGTGCTCCTCCGTTGGGTCGGGATAGATCGCGAGCGCGACGCGAAAGGGCAAACCGGCACGAGACCCGTGCTTCTTGAGCAGCGGTCCGAGCAGCGCGAGGTACTCGGTCATGAACGCGCTCCGCGCCGAGGCATCGGCGAAGCGCACCTCTGCATCCACCGACGCGCTCTCGATCTGCTCACCATCGAATGCGGCACGATCGAGCAGGGCGCTGGCGTCACGTTGCAGCCGTTCCCCCATGACGACGAGATGGTCGAGCGACACCTGGTCAGCGAGGGCGCGGGTGCGCTCGGGCCCACTCCAGGTCAATCGAGGCGACACCGTGAACGACTGCGCGACCGCGCGGTACAGCTGCTCGACGAAGTTGCCCTTCCGCCGCTCCCCCGACCGCGCCACCAGTCCCGCGCGCTCGAGCTCCTTCAGGTGGTAGTTCACGAGCTGGCGGGACTGGCGGATCGAGCGAGCGACGCCCGCAGCGGAGTCAGGCTCGCGGAGCGCGCCCAGCACCTCGAGTCTCACCGGATGGGTGAGTGCCTGCACCTCGTCGAGGTCGTCCACCATCCGGACTCTGGGCATGAGTGCGGGCACCCGATGAGTATAAGACAGGATTCCCTGTCTAGACAAGAGTTACTTTCTAGTTCGCCTCGCATCACCACGTCGCCTGGGCGATCGCCGAGGAGGTAACGGGGGCCGGCACCGAACCCGGCGGCGCGATCGGAGGGGTTGTACAGCGCGCACGCCCGCAGCGAAAGGCATCCGCAGCCGATGCAGTCCGACAGCTGGTCACGGAGCCGTTCGAGCGTGGCGATGCGCTCGTCGAGCATCGGCCGCCAACCACGTGACAGCCGAGCCCAATCCGCCTTTGTCGGGGTTCGGCCCCGGGGCAGCGATCCCAGCAGCTCGGCGATCTGCTCCAAGTCGAGGCCGATCGACTGCGCGACGCGCACGAACGCGACGCGGCGCAGCACCTCACGCGGATACCGGCGCTGCCCGCCGGACGTGCGCTCGCTTCGCAACAGCCCTTCACGCTCATAGAAGCGCAACGCGGACGTGGACAGGCCCGTGCGAGCGGCCACCTCGCCGATCGTGAGCAGCTCATCGGCCATCCGCCGAGCGTAGTCGCCAACTTTGTCTTGACTTGAAGTCAACTTCAACTTGTACGGTCCTTCGGTGGACGCCACCTGGGATGCTCTGTCCGATGTCCAGCTCGTCGCCGCCGCGGCCGACGTCATCCGGCACCCTCGGATGGATCCGGCGGACTCATTCGTCCTGCATGCCCCGCTCGAGCTCGCAGCCCGGTCCGCGCTCCTCCCCTACGTCGCCCCGGCTGCCCGCGGCGCGGCCCGTCGCCAGATCGCCTCTCTCGTGGACGGCTACGAGCGTTTCGGTCCTGCGGTCTCACCGCCTCGCGCGCTGCCTCTCGACTCCCTCGAGGACGCCACCGTCGTGCTCGTCGCGGCACTCCGCGCTGGCGATCTCGACGACGTCGATGCCGCTGCCGCGTGGATCGGGCGCTTCGCAACGCCCGACGACCTACGTCGCCTCCTCACCGCGGAGATCGCGCCGAGCCTCGCCGCCGCGGCGCATGGTTCGATCTTCCTCGCGCAGATGCCACGCGTCGCTCCCCGCGGCGAGCTCACCGCCGAGCTGCTCCGCCCCCTCGCTCGCGAGCTCGGGCGCCAGCCGGAATGGCGGTTGACCTGGTTCGAGCACGCCGAGGCTGTCCCGGGGGAGCTGCCAGCAGAGGCGCTCCTCGATGCCTTCGGCGCAACGCCGCGGCTCGGAGTGCCCGGCTCCTCGTTCATCTATCCACTCATGTCTCAGGTCGAACGCAGCGGCATCGCGGCAGAGCTGCTCGCTTCACCGACACGCGGTGTCGACTTCGATGCAGGGGCCCGTGTGACGCTGCGAGCGGCCGCGTGGTCCATGTTGCAGGAGTCCCCCGAGCACGCTCCCTACGGCTGGAGCCACTGCCTGACGATGCCGCAGGCGGTCCTGTCGGTCGCGCCATGGTGCGCCGAGCGGTCACACGCGCTGGCGATCGCGGCGACCTACGTCGTCGGGTTTCGTGCGGCGCTCGCGACCGCTCCGCTCGACCCGTCGTGGTCTCCGCGTGCGCCGCGCATCGACCTGGTCCGCGCCCTCGCGGAGGATCCGGACGAAGCTGCCGCCACGGTCTGGCACGCGCCACGAGCGACGTACGGCGAGATCACGACCGAGCTCGCGACCCGTGCGGCCGTCCATCACGACGCGCATCTGGCCAAGTACACGCTCGCCTGCATCGACGCCGCGGCGTCGGACGCCTCGTTCGCCCACCTCTACCTCGCCGCCGCCGCACGGCTGCACGGCGTATGGGTCTCGCTCGATGCGGCTACACGTGCGACTGCCGGCGTACCTGCTTGAACGACGCAGTGATGAGCTTCTGCAGCACCTTCTGGTCGACGTCCTCGAGCCGCTTGATGTGAAGGCATGACTTGCCCTTGGAGTGCGGGCCGAGCTTCGACATCAGCTCCTCGTGCTCGTCGAAGCCGTAGACCAAGTACACGGTGAGGTTCCGCTTCCGTGGCGCGAAGCCCACCGACGCCGTATCGCCCTCACGGCCGCTCGCGTACTTGTAGTGGTAGGTGCCGAATCCGACGTACGCGTCGCCCCACAGCACGGGCTTCTCGCCCGTGACCTTCTCCATCATCTTGCAGAGGGTCTGTGCGTCCTTTCGAATCGCCGGATTCTCGATCCCGGCGAGGAACTTGCTCACGCTCGCGCGGCTCGGTTTCGTCTTGTTTTCTGCCACCACACGAGGGTAGCGATGGCGCGGACGTTCAGGCCGGGCCCACCGACTGCGCGATCTCGACCATCGTCTCGCGGTCGAGGTCCGACTCCAGGCGGTACTCCTTGTCACCGTCGACCCAGAGCAGCACGGTGTCGGCGGCCAATCGCCGGTGCGGTGTCTCCAAGACGTGGGTGCCTTCCACGATGAGCGCTTCGTCTCCGACGCCCGCGATCGACTCGGCCGGCTCGCCGGCATCGACGAGCTTCTTGACGAACATCGCCGGTTCGAAGTCAGGGTCGCGGATCCAGAGTGTCGTCGAGCCTTCGGGCCACGAGAGGATGACGCCGCCCTCCGGCGCCACGAACACCGCTTCAGGGGGCCCGAGGGCCTCCACGTCCGGAAGCGTGCCTCCCAACGCGTGCTCGGCCTCCTCGACGCTCGCCGGAGTCAACCCGCTCGTGATCGTGGGTAGCCCACTCGGGTCGTTCGTGTCGTCGGGAACGCGCTCGATGCGCGTGCTGCCGATTCCCAACCAGCGGGCGACGGCTTCGCGAGCCGGCGCCACCGCGAGCGTCGCGACGAGGGCGACCACGAGCACCGCGGCCGCGACCGCGAGGCGCCGCGGCCAGTGCGAGGTCGCGCGCGGTCGTCGGCGCCGGCGACTCGGAGCTGACGACGAGATGCTCGCCGACGCTCATGAGGATCGCCTCGAGGCGGGCGTCGGAGAAGGTCTCAGCCACCGGACACCTCCTCGAGGTCCAATGCGGTGCGCAGTCGACCCATCGCGCGCGAGAGGCGCGACTTCACGGTGCCGGGCGGACAGTCGAGCGTCTCGGCCATCTCGGCTTCCGAGAGCTGCTCGAAGTACCGGAGTGCGACAACGAGCCGGTCATCTCGATCCAGGCTGTTCAGCGCCTCCAACACCCGGCGGCGCTCCGCGTCGCTGACGACGATGTCCTCGGGCGTCGCGACCGCACGGCCGACGTCGGCGGCCGCGGCCCGCACATCCAGTTGAGCCCGGCGACCGCGTGCCCGCCGGTCGTTGCGGGCCAGGTTCGCGACGATCCTCAGAGAACCAGGGTCGGAACGGGCGCGTCGGGTCGAAGGTGTCCATCGACTTCCACGCTCGTTCTGTCGCCTGCTGCACCACGTCATCGGCTCCGTCTGGTGACCCGAGCACGACGGTCGCGACTCGGAGCGCGGTCGGGCGGTGGCGAGCCACCAGGTCGCCGTACGCCTCGGCGTCGCCGTCGTGGGCGCGTCGAACGATTCGCTCTTCCAGGTCGTCGATCCGGTCGTCCTACTCCACCCGTCCTTGCTCCAACAGTCGCATCGAAAGTCAGTCGCCGAGGAGGTAGCTCACCAACGCCTCGACCTCGGCATCGGAGACGTTCAGCGTCGGCATGCTCGTGGTCGGCCCGTTCGGGCGGAACGCAGGCGAGATGAAGGCGTTCGGCACCTGGATCGATTCGGTGAGGTAGTCCTCCGCGCTCATCCCGGGCTTGCGCTCCCCCGCGAACGAGTCGGGCGTCAGAGAGGTTCGGGAACTCCACGAAGAGCGCCTGGCTGTCGGGGCCCGTGTGGCAGGTCGCGCACCCCTTCGCTTGGAACAGCGCGGCGCCGTCCTGCTGGGTCGTCACCGCGGGCACCGTCGCCGTGGTCGACACAGAGTTCCACCCGACGAACGACGCGGCGGCGAGCACGACGGCGCCGATCGCGGCGGCGACGCCGACCTTGCTCACGCCTTCCGCCGTCGGCCGCCGATCGCGTCGACAACCGCTACGCCCGCGAGCACGATCGCCGCGAGTGGCACCAAGGTCCGCGCTGCGGACGGCCACCGGTAGGACGATGACTCCACCGCGACCGGGGTGCTCGACGCAGCGCTTCCTCCGACCTCGATGACACCGAGCGGCTGCGGGGCGAACCAGCCCTGGCGGATCTCCCAGGTCGACTGCCCCTGTTCGAAGACAACGGTGGCGACGTAGTGGCCGGTGCCGCCGTCTGGGCGGGCGTCGAACACCGCGACGGCCCCGGATGGCCCCGTGATCGCGACGGCGACGTCTTCGATGTCGACCGGCGTCACGCCGTGCTGGCGGACCGTGAACCCGACTTCGGTCTCCTGCCCTGCGACCGGCGGGTCCATTGGATCGAGCGTGCTCACCGCCCATCCGCCTGCGAGCGCCGCCGGCGCGAGCACCCCGAGCGCCATGACGACGAGACCGAATCCGACGAGAAGCTTCCTCATGCCCTCCCTACACCGGAGTGGACAGCTCGGTTCCATGGAAGCGCGAGGATTCGCCGGTGGATGGCTCCGGTTCTTCATCCCCGCCTACGTGGGACCGAAGGGCTGGCTGGGTGTTGCGCCTACCGGCTCACTGCGCCTCGAGGGCGGGAGGATCGCCGAAGAACCCCGTGATGCGTCGCAGCCGTCCGTCGTCCGCGAGCTCGCCGACGTCATATCCGGCGATGGCGACGGCACCGTCGGGACCAACCAGCTCCCAGCCGAACCGCACGAACTCGTGATGCGCGTCGATGCCGGTCGTCCGCCGGAAGCTGTGACCCGGGAAGTGTGTCTTCACGGCGACCGCCTGCTCGCCGATCTGAGCGTGGCCTTCCGCGGCGAGCGGAGGGTCGACGAGCCGTCCGTTCGGATCCCAGGCCAGCTCCACCAGCTTCTGCCGGCGGTCGGGATCGACCTCGCCATAGGCCTCGAGATAGGTGTCGATGATCGTCGTCACGTCGTCCATGGAAGCTCCTTCATGAGTGGCGGAACCAATCGTTCGAGACGACTCTCCGTCAGCTCGGTCCTCACTGCGACTACCCGTTGGGTAATCACCGCGCTACCTGACAGGTAATGGCGGCGAGCGCGGCGCCGCCCGTACGTTCGGTCCATGCAACGTCTCGTCGTCGGCGAGCTCGTACGCGATTGGCGGACCCGCCGCCACCGCAGTCAGCTCGACCTCGCGCTGGCGGTCGGCGTGTCCGCTCGCCATCTCAGCTTCGTGGAGACAGGTCGCGCCAAGCCCAGTCCCGAGCTCGTGCTCGCACTCGCCGAGGGACTCGAGGTGCCACTTCGCGAGCGCAACGCCATGCTGTTGGCCGCCGGATACGCGCCTCGCTATGGCGAGACCCCGCTGTCCGACCCGTCGATGGCGCGCGTGCACGGAGCACTGCAGCGCCTCCTCGACGCACACGACCCGTATCCCGGTGTCGTGATCGATCGACACTGGAACGTCGTGCTCACCAACGGGGCCGCATCACTGCTCGTCACGGGGCTGCCCCCGGCACTTCTGGAGCCCCCACTCAACGTCTATCGGGTGTGCCTCCACCCGGACGGCCTCGCTGCCCGCACTCGCAACTTCCGCGAGTGGGGCGGGTACCTCCTCCAGCAGCTCCACCGCGGCGTCGTCCTCACGAACGATGCCGAGCTGATCGCCCTTCAGGACGAAGTCACCGGCTACCCGAACGTGCAGGCGATCGGCGGCGCGCCGCGATGGGCGACCTGGGACGAGCCACCGTTGCTCGTCCCTGTGATCCTCGAGAGCGAGAACGCCGTGCTGTCGATGTTCACCACGCTCACCACGTTCGGCACCCCGCGAGATGTGACGCTGGACGAGCTCGCGGTCGAGCTGTTCTTTCCGGCCGACGACGAGACGGACGCAGTCCTGCGCGGCGCTCCCTGAAGGCGTTCACCGAGCCGCGGGGACCAGGTTGCTTGCGCTGATCACTCGCGCGAGCCAGTTGGGCCTCGAAGCGAGCACGGGGGACGCGATGGCGAGGATGAACACATAGAGACCGACGAACGGCGTGATGCGGGAGTCAAGGCCCGCGGCTGCCGCGAGGCTCGCCAGGATCAACGAGAACTCGCCGCGTGCGAGCACGGTGAGTGCGATGCGTGCGGCGGCGTGAGGGCCCTGGTTGATCAACCGCGCTGCCGCCACGCCGGCGAGCGTGTTGAGCACGAAGGAGAGCGCCACCGCGGCCAGCACGATGGGCAGGACGTCGGCGGCGTCGCCAGGGTCGAGGCTGAGACCGAACGCGAAGAAGAACACTGCGGCGAACGCGTCCCGGAGGGGCAGCACGAGCCGCTCCACCCGCGGAGCCACGACGGTCGCGGCAACGATCGTGCCAGCGAGAAACGCACCGATCGCGTCGGATACGCCCAGCTCCTCAGCCACGCCCGCGGTGAGGATCGCCACGCCGAGAAAGCTGACGGTGAGCAGCTCGTCGTCGGGCGTCGCGAGGAGCTTGCCGACGAGGGCCGATCCCTTCCGCGCGATGACGACCACGACAAGGACGAACAGGAACGCGATCGCGACGTCGCGCACGGCGCGGAGACCGCTGGTCCCGGAGATCACCGGCGACAGCACGGCGAGGTAGAGGGCGAGGAACAGGTCCTCCACCACGACGATGCCGAGGATCAGCCTGGTCTCGGGGTTCGCCAGACGCCGAAGCTCGACGAGCAGCTTGGTCACGATCGCGGACGACGAGATGCCCACCGCTCCGGCGATGACGAGGGCTTCTCGGGTGCCCCACCCCACCGCGAAGCCGAACACCAGGCCACCGGTCAGGTTGAGCGCGAGGTATGTGGCACCGGCGACAGCGAGCGGTTTGCCGCCCGCGGCGAGGTCGTCGAGCGAGAACTCCAGCCCGAGATGGAACAGCAGCAGCACGAGCCCGAGGGCCGCGAGCAGCTCGAGGTCCTCGGGATGGTCGACGAGCGCGATGCCGGGCGTGTTCGGACCGAAGACGATGCCGGCGGCCATGAACAGTGGGATCGTCGGCAGCCCGATCCGCCGACCGGCCCGCGCGAGCAAGCCCGCCGCGAGGAACGCGCCACCGAGCGCGATGAGCGAGTTCTCCATCAGGTCACCACCACCGACAGGAACGTCGAAAGATCCTCCGGGCGGCCGATGACCACGAGGCGGTCGCCGACCTCGAGTTCCGTCGCAGGATCCGGCGAGACGATCGAAGAGTCGCCACGCACGATCGCGGCGATCGTCATCCGCGTCGTCCGGCGCACCTCGAGATCCGCGATGGAGCGACCGACCCCAGGTGAGCGGTCGTGCAAGGTCACCCAGTCGATGAGCAACCCGCCGATGACCGCCTCCACCTGCGCGACCGCGGCGGGCTTGAAGTAGACGCCGGCGAGGATGGCGCCCACCCTTCTCGCCTGGTCGTCGGTGAAGCTCGCGGCGTCGACCTCCCCCCGGCCGGGAGGGGCGAGGTAAAGGTCGCGCCGACCCGAGTGATGCACGATGATCGTGACGACGTGGCCGGCGTCATCGTTCAGCTGGTAGCGCCGACCGATGCCAGGCAGGTCCTGTTCGGTGATCGGGTCTGACGGAGTGTTCATGGACGCGGTCCCTTCTCCCACTCACGCGCGCGTGGGCGCGCGGGCATGCCTTCGCGGTCAAGACGGTGCGACGCTCAGAACGGTGGAGGCGCCCGCGAGTGACGTCGGCGCGCTGGCGCGACGGGGACGGAGCGCGCGGCAGTCGCCGGTGACATCGCGAGCGAAGCAAGGGCAACGAGCATCACGACGGCGGTCAGGATCGCCAGACCCGAGCGGGGAAGCTCTACAGATCCTCGTGCAACGGTGACGGTCGCGTGATCGACGCCGACCCGCACCGACTCGCTGCCTGTACTCGACGGCTGGGAACGCGAGCTGGCGCCAGCGTGGAGGACGAGCGCGGCTACGACGGCAAGAAGTGCGAGCAGTACTCCGCGCCGCATCGAACAAGGCTACCAACGAGCGCGGCGCGAGCCTCTGTGACTACCCAGTCCGGGCGGGATGCACCTCGAGCGACCACGCGGAGAGGTGGTCTGAACCGTCAGGACCGTCGACGCCGATCACCCATCCGATCGCGGGCTGGTAGCTGAGGTTCGTCACCACGGCGATGCGATGGGACGGCGCGTGGTAACAGGACGCGATGATCTCACCGACGTTCGCGCCGAGGTCGAGCGCGATCCGATTGCCGAAGCCACGCACGCGTGTCCACCGCACCGGCAGTGGGGCGGTCGCAAGAAGGGCCGTGAGGTTGCGAATCGCGCGATCTCGGAACATCACCGCGGCTTCCCGGTCGAGCTCGGTGTCCCGCCACTTGCGAGCCGATCCGACCGACATCGTCAAACCAACGAAGCCGAGGTACAGGAACGGGATCAGCCACATCGCGCGCATGCTTCCTCCCTTCCTCCCGGCAAATGGTAGGAAACTCGTCGGCCGCCGGCTCGTCGAGTTCAGGGAGGCCGATCGAATCAGACGAGGTCCTGGATCGCCTGAATGTCCTGGAGGAGCACCGCCAAGCCGAGGAGGGCGATGCCGAGCCAGGCGCCCCGGACCACGAGACGAACCACGCCGTTCTGGCCGAGCCCCTGGAGCGAGCCGCGCACGACGCGCCAGACGACGAGGATCACCGCGATCGACATGGCGAGCACGATGTTCGCGGGAGAGATCGCAAGCGCGAGCACCAGCAGGATCCACGGCCGGTACTTGCCGACGTTGACCCACGAGGCCGGCCGGTCGCACCAGGCGAGCACCGGCCCGATGAGCGCGCCGAAGCAGGCCGGAATCGCGATGAAGAACGTGATGGCGAGCCAGGTGGGCTTCAGCAGGGTGAAGTCGATGCCGTCGGCGTGAATGAGTGTGGACCCGACCACCGCGCCGGCACCGAGCGCGCAGGTGAGGTTGCGGAACCACGGCGGGCCTATGAGCCACGGCTTGACCAACGCGTACGCCGCCGCGCCGATGAGCCCCGCGATGGCCGCCAAGGCGATGAGCGCGAGCGTGCCGCCCAGCGTCACCTGCCCGATCTCGAAGCCGTCGTCGCTGAGCACGCCGTTCACCGAGTCCGGCGAGGTCAGGCGGAGAACCAGCATCGCCAGCCGCCCCCCGATGCCGCCCACGACGACCCCCAGGAACACGCCGGCGAACACCAGCGCCCGCGTCCGCCGAATCACGTCCATCGTGAGACAGACGTGCTTCCCGAGTCCGCGGGTGACAACCGGAGGCGGAAGTTCCGGGTCAATCCTGCTCCGTCAGCACCGCCTCGAGCGTGCGTTCGCCGATCCGACCCATCACCGGGTTGTCAGCCGAGCTCGCCATGATCATCACGGCAAGAAGCAGCGCCCACCCTCGCGCACGCGTCCATGTGTCGTCGTCGATCGGCCCCGCGTGGCGCCGGAGCACCGCACGGGCGGGCGGCGGAAGAAGCATCCACGCCACTGAGAGATCGCTCGCGGGGTCTCCCGCGGTGAGGTCGCCGAAGTCGATGACGCCCGAGAGCAGGCCGTCGTGCACGATGACGTTCCCGGGATGGAGGTCGCCATGCAGCCACAGCGGTGGCCCATCCCACACCGGTGTGGCGACGAGCCCATTCCATAGCGAGCGCACCGTGACCTGATCGATCGCGTGGCCCAGCTGCTCGATCCTTTCGCTCATCACGTCACCGCGCTCTGCGAGCGGGACGCCTCGATAGGGATTGACGGGGTGATCGCTTGGGGCGGGCTGATGTAGCGCGGCGAGGAAGCGACCGAGCGTCTCGGCGGCGGCAATGGCATCGTCGGGCGGCCGCACCGCCGCACTGTCACCCGGCAGCCACTCGCACACGCTCCACGCCCACGGGTATCCGCATCCGGCTTGGCCGCCCCGCACCGGCGCCGATGTCGGCAGCGGAAGGCGCGGTGCGATCTCAGGGAGCCAACGCAGCTCGTGCTCGGTCAGGGCCGCGCTCATTGCACGGCGCGGCAAGCGAACGACGAGCTCGTCACCGAGCCGGTACATCACGTTGTCCCATCCCGAGACCGAGGCACCGACCTCCAGCGTCGCCAGGTCGGGATGCTGCTCGGCGAGGAGGCACCGAACCAGCGCGGCGTCGATCTCCACCTCGGCGGCGGGCATCGGTTGCGCCGGCATCGGTCAGTACTGGACGACGTGGACCGGCTCGGCAGCGCCCTCCAGCGCGCCAGCGAGGTCGTCGATCGACCAGCGCTCACGTCGATCGAGGACCGTCTCGTGGGGATGTGACCACAGCGCGAGCTTGGCGCCGTTGAACGTCACGAGCTGGCTGCGGAGATGCGCGGCACGGTCGCTGCAGAGGTACACGACGATCGGCGCCACTGCATCCGGCGTGCCGAAGCCGAGCTGAGCCGGGGTTGGCGCCGGGCGCCCCGCTTCGGTGGCGCGCTTCGTTGCGTTCTCGAACACCACCTGTGTCATGTCGGTCTGGGCGATTGGCCAGAGCGCGTTCACGCGGATGCCGAACCGTTGCAGTTCGACATCCCACGAGTACAGCATCCCCATCACGCCCGCCTTGGATGCCGCGTAGTTCGTCTGTCCGACCGATCCGACGAACGCCGCGTTCGACACGACCTGCAGCAGGAGCCCGCCCGTCTCCCGCATCGCCTTCGCCGCATGACGACTGACCGACCACGTGCCTCGGAGATTGACGGCGACGACCTCGTCGAACTCCTCCGGGGTCATGTTCATCAGCGTGCGATCGCGGACGATGCCCGCGTTGTTCACCACCGCGTCGATGCCGCCGAACGCGTCGACACACCGAGCCACGACTGACTCGGCGAGCGCATCGTCGGCGACGGAGCCAACCGCCGGGACTGCCGCTCCGCCGTCGCTCGTGATCGAGTCGACCACCTGGGCGACCAGCTCCTCATTGGTGCCGTTGACCACGACCTGCGCGCCCTCGGCCGCGACCGCGACTGCGAACGCTCGCCCGAGCCCGCGCGAGGCGCCGGTCACCACGATCCTCTTGCCGTCCAGGATGCCCACGGCGGGCGAGCGTACGTGACCGCGCCGCCGACGGGGACGGGGACGGTACGGTCCCGTCATGCGCGACGACATCGAGGCGATCGCGACCCGGCTGATGCACGCGTACGACCAGCGCGAGCTGCTGCCGCCGATCACGCAGGAGCACCCCGACTTCGACATCGACGCGGCCTACGACGTGCTCGGCGCGATCGAGCAACGGCGAAGAGCGAATGGCTGGCGTCCCGTCGGGCGCAAGATCGGCTTCACGAACCGGACGTTGTGGCCGCGCTACGACATCTGGCAGCCCATGTGGGCATCGATGTGGGCGCACGGCATCCACCACGCCGAGGGTGGACGGGCCTCCTTCTCGCTCGCACCCCTCGTGCAGCCTCGCATCGAGCCAGAGGTCGTGTTCTGCCTACGCGAAGCACTGGCCCCGACTCGACGATGCCCGCGAGATCCTCCAACGCACCGAGTGGATCGCCGCGAGCTTCGAGATCGTGCACGCGCACTTCCCAGATTGGAAGTTCGCCGCTCCCGACTGCACCGCGGCCTTCGGCTTGCACGGAGGTCTGGTGATCGGTGCCCCGCTGATGGTCACCGACGAGAACCGCGACTCGCTCGTCGATGCCCTCCCCCGCACCGAGGTGACGCTGTCGAAAGGTGGCACCGTCGTGGACCGGGGAGTTGGATCCGATGTGCTCGACAGCCCGGCCCTCGCGCTCGCCCACCTCACGCGGGTGCTCCACGAGCAAGGCGCGGCGGCGGTGCAGGCCGGCGAGATCGTCACCACGGGAACGATCACCGACGCCTGGCCGGTCGAGGCCGGCGAGACCTGGTCGTCGGACTACGGCGCTCTCGGTGTCGAAGGCCTCGTGCTGACGTTCACCGACACCCGCTCTCCCGAGGACTGACCACCGACGCTGACGTCACGACTTGCGCGGGGGCGGAAACTTCGCCGCCAACCCCTTCGCCCCCAGCTGGTAGAGCGGAACGAGGTCGGGGATGCCACGGAGCCGCTGGGCCCCGAGGCTGCGGTAGCGCACCGTCTCGACGGTGTCGCGTCCCACCGCGTCGCGCGTGGCCCCCGAAACCACGATCTGCCCGCCGTGCGAGACCGCACAGATCCTCGCCGCAGCATGCACGTCCATCCCGATGTAGTTGCCTTCCGAAACCGACGGCTCTCCGGTGTGAATGCCGATGCGCACTCGCACCGTCGCCCCGCTGGGCCAGGCGCGCGTGCGGAAGTCGCGCTGCATGGCGATCGCGGCGTCGAGCGCGGGCCCCGGCCGTTCGAAGACGGCGAAGAGCTCGTCGGCCCTCGTCTCGACGACGGTGCCGCCCGCACGCACCGCGGCGTCGACGAGGACGACGCGAACTCGATCTATGAGCTCGCCGTACCCGTCGCCGAGCTGGTGGACGAGCCCGGTCGAATCCTCGATGTCGGTCATCATCATGGTGACCCGCCCCGAGGGGAGGACGAGTGGGCGCTTGGCCTGCTTCTTTCCTCGCTCACGCTCGGACTGCAGCTGCCCGGTGATGAAACCGACCGGCACGATCCGGTACTTCTTCGCCGCGGTGAGCAGCTTCTTGCGGGCCCGCTCACGGGCGGCCTCGTCCTCGAAGGCGACTTGCTCGAACCGCGCGAGCGCATTGCGCACGTGCGCTTCATCGTTGATCGGCAGCCGACGCTTCCCCTTGGAGTCGACGTACGCGAAGGCGCTGTCGGGCAGGTCAGCGCGCTTGGTCGAGTCGAGCTTGGCCACACTTCGACGCTAGAGCACGCTCTCCGCCGCTCCGCCAGTTGAGGCGCAATACTGGCGATGTGACGACTGCCGCATCGCCTCGAAACGAGTGGCGCCAGCAGACCCCCGGCTCGGCGTCATGGCCCCGAACCGCTCACCCCGACGACCCGAACAAGTTCTTCATGGTGTCGAGCGACTGCCACGCGAACGAGCCGGGCGCCTACCTCACCGAGTACATCGAGCCCGAGTACCTCTCGCGGATCCCTCACATCGAGGTGCGCGACGACGGATCGCAGTGGTCGGTCACCGAGGGGAACCGGCCGATGATGATCAAGCCGCCGGACGCGGCGGCTGCGAAAGCGACCGGCGAACAGCGTCATTGGGGTTCGCGCATGGAGCCCGAAGATGTCTTGCGCAACTCCACCGGACGCACCATCGCCGAGCGGCTGACCGATCAGACTGCCGACGGGGTCGACATCGAGCTCATCTTCCCGAACAAGGGACTCCTCTGCTGGGCGACGCCCGATCCTGTTTTCGCCGACGCGATGTGCCGCGCCTGGAACCGGTGGGCCCACGACTTCCACGGCGGCGGAGGCGGTTGGAACGACGGGCGCACGCGACCGCTCGCTTCGATTGCCGCCGGAGATCTGGATTGTGCGATGGCCGAGGTGACCTGGGCCGCGGAGCATGACTTCGTCGGGCTGTGCTTCGGCAACTCGCCGATCTACGGGCCCAAGCTGTGGGGCCACGTCGAGTACAACGATCCGGTCTACGAGCCGCTGTGGTCCCTCGTCGAGGAGACCGGGCTCCCGCTCACCTTCCACGTGTCGACCGGCCGCGACCCACGAGCGGTCGGCGGCAACGGCGGGGCGATCATCAACTACGTGTGCCACTCCATGGAAACGACGATCGAGCCGCTCGTGCAGCTCATCACGTCGGGCGTCTTCGAACGGCATCCCGCGCTGCAAGCGGGGCTCGTCGAGTCCGGCATCGGCTTCGTGCCGTGGCTCCTCGAGACGATGGACTACGCCTACAAGGCGCACCACTTCTGGGTGCGTCCCGTGATCCCAGAGCTGCCCTCGGTCTACTTCCGTCGTCACTGCTTCGCGACGTTCCAGGAGGATCACGTCGGCGTCGACGCGGCCGAGCGCTACGACCTCGTCGACAACCTCATGTGGGCCAACGACTACCCGCACCACGAGGGGTCGTGGCCCTTCTCAGCCGCGTCGATCGAACGGCAGATGGCGAACCTCGCGGACGAGTCGAGGGCCAAGATCCTCGGGGGCAACGCCGTCCGCGTGTTCCGCCTGTAGTGCACGGCCGGTAGTGCACGGCAGAGCGGCCGTCGTCGGTGTGGGCGAATCGCGTTACTACAAGCGCGGCGAGGCGCCCGACAGCGAGTTCCAGCTGGCGTGCACCGCCATCCGCCATGCCGTCGAGGATGCGGGCCTCTCGATGCGCGACATCGACGGCGTGGTCGCGTACATGGAGCGCAACGAGCCCGTCCGCCTGAGCGCGGCCCTTGGGATGGGCGACCTCGACTTCACCGCGCAGACGTTCGGCGGCGGTGGCAACGGCGCTGGCGCGGCCGTGACGATCGCGGACGCCGCGATCACCGCCGGCTATGCGCAGTGCGTTGTCGTGTTCCGCTCGCTCGCGCAGGGCCAGTTCGGCCGCTACGGGCAGTCCGGTCGCGCTCGACGCTCTCGGGGTGCGGGCGCGTTCACGGTGCCCTACGGCATCCAGACGCCCGCCCAGATCTGCGCGATGCAGACGCAGCGCTACATGTACGACCACGGCATCACCCAGGACAGCCTCGCGGAGGTGGTGCTGGCGGCGTACGCCCACGCCCAGCGCAACCCCCGAGCGATCCGCTACGGCACGCCGCTCACCCGCGAGGAGTATCACGCGTCACGGTGGATCGCCGAGCCTCTGCACCTCTACGACTGCTGCCCGGAGAACGACGGAGCCGCGGCGATCGTCGTCACGAGCGCCGAGCGGGCGCGTGACTTGCGCAATCAACCAGTGTCGATCATCGCCGGCGCTCACGGACTCGAGCACCGCGACGGCGTTGCCGCGTTCGGCGAGGCGAACTTCCCGACCGCGCATCATCGTCATGTCGGTGCAGCAGCTGTGGAAGCGCGCGGGAGTGTCGCCCCGCGACATCCCGGTCGCGCAGTTCTACGAGAACTTCACCGGCCCGGTGCTGATGGCGATCGCCGAGATGGGATTCTGCGAGCCAGGTGAGCTGAACGAGTTCGTCGCCGACGGCAACATTCGGTGGCCCAACGGCCGGCTGCCGATCAACACGAGTGGGGGCAACCTGGGCGAGGCCTACATCCACGGTTTCGGCAACGTGGTGGAGGCAGTGAGGCAGATCCGGGGCGAGTCGACGTGTCAGGTCGACGGCGCGGAGCTCAGCCTCTCGGTGTCCGGGCCCGGGTACGCACCCGGCAGCGCGGTCCTGTTCGGGACGCTCTGAGATGGCGGCGCTACCCGTCGACTGGGGCGTGCCCGAGATCGACGCTACGAATCGCGCGTGGTTCACGTCGGGAGCCTTGGCGGTGCAGCAGTGCGCAGCCTGCGGAGTGCTGCAGCATCCACCCGAGGAGGTCTGCCATCAGTGCGGGGGGACGTCGTTCGACGTGAACGTGCTCGCCCCGCGTGGCGTCGTGCACAGCTACACCGTCGTGCACTACGCAGCGAACCGCGCGCTCGTCGATGCGGTGCCCTACACGGTCGTGCTCGTGAGCCTCGACGATGCTCCTCACCTCCGTGTGGTCGGGAACATCGAGGGCGACGTTGAGATCGGCATGCCCGTGGTGCCGTATTGGGAGGAGCGCACCGCAGAGGACGGCACGGTGGTGCTGCTTCCGCAGTGGAGAAAGGCCAGGTCGGAGCCCGGCGCGTCTCGTTCCTGAGCCGCGGGGGAACGATCCTGCGAATGGACGAAACGCGCGCTCCCGCGACGCTCACTACCGTTCCCTCAGCCAATGAGGTGCAAACGGTGAACAACTCCAGCGAGTCACCGCTCGTCATCGTCGCGAACCGCCTTCCGGTCCAGGCACCAGCCCGAGGGCGGGGGCCCTGGACCAGGTCACCCGGAGGCCTGGCCGACGCGCTGCACAACACGCTCGTGGATCGCGGCGGCGTGTGGATCGGCTGGCCCGGCGGGCGGCAGACGGTTGGCCTCCCGAAGGATCTCGGGTACGACCTGCAACCAGTCGCCCTCGATGCCGGAGACCTGCGCGGCTACTACGACGGCTTCTCGAACGCGACGTTGTGGCCGCTCTATCACGACGTGATCAGGCAGCCGGTGTATCACCGCGCCTGGTGGCAGGACTACCAACGGGTGAACGCGCGCTTCGCCGACGCGGTCGCCGCCACGGCCGCGCCGAACGCCGCCGTGTGGATTCACGACTACCACCTGCAGCTCGTCCCTGCACTCGTGCGCGAGCGCAGGCCGGACCTTCGCATCGGGTTCTTCCTGCACATCCCGTTCCCACCGGCCGATCTCTTTGCGCGGCTGCCGTGGCGGCAGGAGCTGCTCGACGGCGTCGCGGGCGCGGATCTTGTCGGCTTCCAGACCCCACGTGACGCTGACAACTTCTGTGAGGCGGAGGAGCGCTTCGCCAACCCAGACCGCGCAAGCCACCTCCGCAGCACGTCGAGCGAGAAGCACATCGCCGCGTTCCCCGTCTCGATCGACTACGAGCACTGGGACGAGATCTCGCATCTGCCTGAGGTCGAGAAGCGGGTCATCGAGCTACGCGAACAGCTCGGCAATCCGCGCGCGGTGCTGCTGGGCGTCGATCGCCTCGACTACACGAAGGGCATCGAGCAACGGCTCCACGCGTTCCGCGAGCTGCTCACCGAAGGCCGGCTCGCCGTGCCCGACGCCGTGTTGGTGCAGGTCGCCAGCCCGAGTCGCGATCGCGTCAGCGCGTACCGCAACGAGCGCGGGCGCATCGAGCAGCTCGTGGGCGAGATCAACGGCGACTTCGCGCGGGTCGGGACGCCTGCGGTCCACTACATCCACCAACCGCTCGAACCGGTCGAGGTCGCGCCGCTCTACCAGGCCGCCGACGTGATGCTCGTCACTCCGATCCGGGACGGCATGAACCTCGTTGCCAAAGAGTTCGTCGCCAGCCGGTTCGCCGACCACGGCGTGCTGGTGTTGAGCGAGTTCGCCGGCGCCGCCCATGAGCTCACCGATGCCCTCCTCATCAACCCGCACGACATCGAAGGAATCAAGCGCGCGATCCTCACCGCCCTCTCGCTGCCCGAGGAGGAGGTCATCAGGCGCATGCGAGCGTTGCGCGCGACGGTCAAGCAGCACACCGTCTTTGACTGGGCAAAGCGCTTCCTGGACGCCCTCGCCCTGGCAGGCTGAGCACATGGTCTCGGCGGACACCGAAACACCGGAGCGCCCACCGACCGCGTCTGCGCTCGGCGACGTGGTCTCGGCGCCGATCCTGCTCGTCGCGTGCGACTACGACGGCACGATCGCGCCCCACGTGGACGACCCCGCCCGAGCGTTGCCCCAACGCGAGTCAATCGTCGCCTTGCGCTCGCTCGCATCACTCCCCGACACACACGTCGCGGTGATCTCCGGCCGATCGCTCCGCGACCTGGCCGCCCTCAGCCGGCTGCCGCCGGAGGTGCACCTCGTCGGCTCGCACGGCTCGGAGTTCGAGCCCGGGTTCGCGCAGGACCTGCCAGACCAGATCCGCTCCGCGCGACGCAGCGTGATCCAGCAGCTCGACGACATCGCAAGCCGGACTCCGAGAGCGATCGTCGAGCGCAAGCCGGCGAGCGTCGCCTTCCACTACCGCCAGTCCGATCCCGCCGCGGCGGCCGCCGCCGTGAAAGAGATCCTCGACGGTCCGGCGACCCAGCCGGGCGTGACCGCCAAGCACGGCAAGATGGTCATCGAGCTCTCACTCGTCGACACCGACAAGGGGGCGGCGCTCACCCGCATCCGGCAGCAGGTCGGGGCCGAAGGCACCCTGTTCATCGGCGACGACCTCACCGACGAGGACGCGTTCGCGGTGCTCGCCGGGCCCGACGTCGGCGTGAAGGTCGGTCCGGGTCCGACCACCGCGGGCTTCCGTGTGCCTGACACCGACTCCGTCGCGCGTCTCCTGGCGGAGGTGTTCGGCCGGCGACGGGCGTGGCTCGAGGGTGACTCTGCACCTCCGATCGAGCGGCACACCCTGCTCTCCGACCAACGCACCGTCGCGCTGCTCACGCCCGACAGTCGAGTCTCATGGTTCTGCCACCCCCGCGCCGACTCCCCCGCCGTGTTCGCCGAGCTGCTCGGCGGACCGACCGCGGGGACGTTCGCGATCCGCCCCGATCCGAGCCGCCCTCCCCTCTCGCAGCGCTACGTCGGCGAGACCCTCGTCGTCGAGACCCGGTGGCCAGGCCTTCGAGTGACGGACTACCTCGACGTCGCACACGGCCGCGTGTTCGAGCCGCCGGGACGCACTGACCTGATCCGTGTCATCGAGGGCGACGTGAGGGTCGTGATCGAGTTCTCACCTCGCGTCGACTACGGCCGCGTGCCCACCCGTCTCGAGGTCGCCGACGAGAACCTTCTCCGCGTCCGTGGCGCGGGGGACAGCGTGCAGCTCCTCGCCCCGGGCGTCGAGTGGGAGATCCTCGAGGACGGCCAGCACGAACGCGCGGTCGCGAGGTTCGATCTCAAGCCGGACGAGCCCTTGGTGCTCGAGATGCAGGTGGGCGTCGACGGCGCGCCTCCGTGGCATGCCCCCGAGATCGACCGTCGACGCTCCACGCTCGAGTACTGGAGCACGTGGGCGTCAGGGCTTCGGCTGCCGCAGATCTCACCCCGCATGGTGCGCCGCAGTGCCCTCACTCTGAAGGCGTTGTGCCACCAGCCCACGGGAGCGATCCTGGCGGCCGCCACGACGAGCCTTCCCGAGGAGATCGGAGGCAGTCGGAATTGGGACTACCGGTACTGCTGGTTGCGCGACGGCGCCATCGCCGCCGATGCGTTGCTGCGGGTGGGAAGCCCGCGCGAAGCACTCGGCTACCTCGACTGGTTGATCGACCGCGTCGCGCACGTCCCGTCGGCCGAGCGCCTTCGCCCGCTGTATCCCCTCGCCGGTGACGAGTTCCTGCCGGAAGCGGTGATCCCGACGCTCAATGGGTACCGAGGTTCGCGTCCGGTGCGCATCGGCAACCTCGCCGAGCACCAGCTGCAGCTCGACATGTTCGGCCCCATCGTGGACCTGATCCATCGGCTCGGAGACGAGGGCGTGTTCCTCACCGATCGCCTTTGGGACCTCACCCGTGCTCTCGTCGACGCCGTGTGCCAGCGCTGGCGGGAGCCCGACCACGGCATCTGGGAGGAGCGCCGCAACCCTCGCCACTACGTCGTGTCGAAGCTCCAGTGCTGGGTGGCGATCGACCGCGGTCTCAAGATCGCGCGCGAACACCGGCCGCGCGCCGAACGCCGATTGGGCGGCGACGTGTGACGAGATTCGTGAGGAGATCCTCACGAGGGGTTGGAACCCCGAGATCGGGTCGTTCTCCGTCAGCTACGACGACGACGACGTCGACGCCGCGATCCTGCAGATCGCGTTGGTTGGATTGCTGCCGCCGGATGATCCCCGGGTGATCTCGACGGTCGCGCGCGTGGAGCGCGTCCTCCGCGAGGGCGAGGTCGTGTTCCGATACCGCCACGAGGACGGTGTGTCGGGCTCGGAGGGCGGCGGCTTCCTGCTCTGCGCCGCCTGGCTGATCGAAGCGTTCGTCGCGATCGGCCGGGTCGACGATGCCCGCGAGCTGTTCGACCGGTATCTCGATCTGGCGGGGCCGACCGGTCTGCTCGCGGAGGAGTGGGACCGCACGACCGAGACCGCACTCGGCAACTTTCCGCAGGCGTACTCCCATGCGGGGTTGATCAATGCCGCGGTCGCGCTCGGGCGCGCCGGGAGCCGGCCGCTGCGTTGAGGTACGAGAGCTACATCGGGGCGATCCGGGAGAACACCGACCTCCTCGTCGCCGCCGCCACCGCGGCTGGGCTCGACGCGCCCGTCCCCTCGTGTCCAGGGTGGACCGTACGCGATCTGCTCGACCATGTCGCGAGCGAGCCGTACGCCCGGATCGCGGCGCGACGCACGACTGAACCGCCGGACTTCTCCTGGTTCAACGCGGCGGCACCGGCCGGCGATCCCTTCGAGAACACGCGCGCCTTCGGCTACGAGCTCGCCGATGTGCTCTCGGACAGCCCGAAGACACACCGGCATGGACCTTCGTCGGTGCCGGTGTTTCGAGCTTCTGGGCTCGCCGCGGCGCGCACGAGATCGTGATCCATCGGTGCGATGCCGAGCTCGCGAACGGTGCCCTCGGCTCGATCGATCCTGACCTCGCGGCTGACGGCGTGAACGAGTTCTGCGAGCTCCAACTCGGGCGGGTCGCGGCGTCGATGACCGGCGACGGCGAGACTGCACATCTCCACGGCACCGACCGCGAGGTCGAGTGGCTGCTCACCCTTGGTCCCGAAGGCCTC
Organism: uncultured Acidimicrobiales bacterium; assembly: GCA_963747215.1. Lineage (GTDB taxonomy): Bacteria > Actinomycetota > Acidimicrobiia > Acidimicrobiales > DATKAS01 > DATKAS01. Next base: position 727,178 of record CAVVET010000034.1, on the reverse strand, counting down.
ACCGCCAGGCGCACGCACGGCGACGCCGACATCGTCGTTCGAGGAACTGCGAGGCGCGTTGATGCTCCTTCTGTGGAACCGAATTTCGACCGAGAGCCCCACGATCACAGTCGACGGGGACGGTGCGCTCCTCGACCGTCTCCTGCGGGCTGCTGCCCTGTGAGGCCCTCATTTCGGCGGCGGCCGGACTGTTCAGTCAAGATGACCAGGCATGCCCGATGTCATCGTGATCGGTGCCGGCTCCGCGGGCGACGTGCTCGCCGGCCGGCTCTCGGAGGACGCCGACCGATCGGTGCTGCTCCTCGAGGCGGGGCCGGACCACACCTCTGCAGGGGCACCAGATGGCATTCGGTCGGCGAACTTCTTCCGCGCCGTCATGGAACCGGGACGAGTCTGGCCGAACCTGGTCGCGACCCGACGGGCGGGCCAGCCGGAGTCGATCTACCTCCGAGGGCGGGGGGCGGGCGGCTCCTCGTCGGTGAACGCGATGGGAGCGATACGGGGCACCGTCGATGACTACGAGAGATGGGTCGACGAGTACGGCTGCCAAGGCTGGGGCTGGCCGGAGATGCTCGAGGCGTTCCTCATGCTCGAGGACGACACCGACTACGGCGGCGACGGCGTGCACGGCAAGGGCGGACCCATCCCTGTCACGCGCACGCCCATCGCGCGGCTGTCCCCACTCGACCGCGCCTTGCGGGCGGCGACCGCCGAGCTCGGCTATCCAACGTGCGACAGCTACCACGCCGTGGACGCAACAGGCGTCAGCCGCGCTGCACTGACGGTGCGCGACGGCCGTCGAGTCTCGACGAACGACGCGTACGTCGAGCCCGCTCGATCGCGGCCGAACCTCACGATTCGCGGCGACGCCCTCGTCGATCGTGTCCTTCTCGCGGGCCGGCACGCAGCCGGAGTTCGTCTCGCGACCGGGGAGGAGATCGAGGCGCGCGAGGTGATCGTGAGCGGGGGCGCGATCCACTCGCCTGCGATCCTGCTGCGATCCGGGATCGGCATCGACGACGGGCTTCCGGTCGGCTCGAACCTGAAGGAACACGCGGCGACTCCGGGCATCGAACTTGCCCTTGACCGAGACGCGCGGTTGACCTCTGCTGAAGCGTCGATGTTCAGCTCCGTGCTCCGCTACACCTCGGGCCTCGCCGACGCGGGACCGAACGACATGCAGATCTTCTGGTTCCCCGCGGTCGGACCCACCGACGACAGCCTTGCCGTTGGACGTCTCATCGGCGCAGTGATGCGCGTCTTCTCGCACGGTGTCGTGCGCTTGCGATCCTCGGATCCGACCGACGATCCGGTGGTCGAGTTCCGCATGCTCACCGACGAGCGCGATCTTGTCCGCCTACGCGATGCCGTCTACCGGATGGCCGAGATCGTGCGCCACCCGGCCGCGGCCGCGGTCATCGACGACGTCCGTGCGTTGTCGACTCCCCTCAGCGATCTCGATACCGACGAGGCGATCGACGAGTGGCTGTTCGAGAACGTGACGGACTACGTGCACGCGGTTGGCACTTGCCGCATGGGCAGAGGTGACGATCCGGGGGCAGTCGTCGATACGGAGTGCGTGGTACGTGGCTACCCCGGGGTCCGGGTGTGCGACGCGTCGGTGATGCCAGACCTTCCGAAGGCCAACACCCATCTGACGACCGTCGCCATCGCGGAACGCCTCGCCGCGAAGATGCGATCCTGACCGGGATCTCCTGATCAGCCGGAAGTCTCCCCAGCAGGGCTCGGAGCACAGCCGACGGGCTCACGATCGCCCAGGTAGCGCTCGCGGGCGCGGCGATCGAGGGATCCGGCGCCGAGGTCGCACGCTCGATCGAGATCGAGGACGTCGAGCGTCGCGAGGTTCCCGTCGCCGCCCGCCGTGACGACGACCGACCCCGGCGTCACGGCCAACCTCCACACGTCGCCGTCGTGATACTCGTAGCGCGGGCCGATGGCCTGCCCGGTCGCCGAGTTCCACAGCGTGACAATGCCCTCTCGATTGCTGCTCACGAGCGCATCGCCCGTACTCGTGAACGCGACGTCGAGCGGCGCCGCCGGCTGCCCGTTGAGCTCACTGCGACGTTCACCGGTCTCGATGTTCCACAGCGTGACGCCGTCGGTAGCGCCGGCGGCGGCGAGCACGCTCCCGTCGGGGCTGATCGCGAGGCTGAACACGGCGTCGCCGTCCGAGTCGACCTGGAGCGCGTCCCGCAGCTCGCGCCCATCGCGCCTCCAGAACCGCACCCGACCATCGCCATACGCGGCGGCGATGTCGTCGCTCGTACCCGAGAACACGACGGCATTCGCGCCGGCCGCGACGGCCGCGGTCTGCGCGACCGGATTCGAGAGATCGTCAGTGGTCCAGAACCGAACGATCCCGTCGCTCCCCGACGACGCGACGAGGTCGCCGTTGGCGCTCACGGCTACGTCGGTGACCGGGCTGCCCGTGTCGACCGTTGCGGCCGGGCCGGTATCCACGTCCCACAACCGGAGGGTCCCGTCGCGTCCGCCGGTGACGAGGCGACCGTCGGGTAGGAACGCGATGCCGAAGACCGGACCGTCATGCCCGACAAGCTCCGTCACCGGCCCGCCGTCGATCGCAGAGATGTGCACGGTGCCTTGTTCGTCACCCACCGCCACGCGCCGCCCCGCTGCGTCCACGGCCACGCCATACAGGGGTGAACCGGCCTCGAGCACGGAGACGACCGTCGGGCGTCGCTCGGTCGTGTCCCACACACGCACGTCCTGATCGCGGCCGAGGGTCACGAGCACCGTGCCGTCTCGCGATGCCGCCGCGTCGATGACACGGTCGTCGTGGCCGACCGCCGAAGACGCCACTGCGGCGCCATCGAGCCGATATTCGTGGACCAGCCCGTCGTCGCTGCCGGCGTAGAGCGCCTCGCCGTCGGCTGACCACACGAGACCCTCGACACTGTCCAGGTCGGCGAACGGTGTCGCAACAAGCGCGCCCGTGCGGAGTGACCACACACGTGCCGTGCCGTCGCTGCTTCCGGTTGCGACGAGGTCACCATCGGGATGCGGGACGATCTCCCACACGTCGTTGGTGCCGTGCGCGGCGATCGGCGAGCCGGCGACGGGCTCCCCTGTCGCAGCGTCCCAGACGTACGACGCGGCCGCCGCCCGTTCCGGCGAGGACCCGTGTCCCGTCGAGCGTGAACGCGACACTCAGGAAGTCGACGGCCTCGGTGAACGGCTCCCCTACTTCGGTCCAGGTCGCGGTGTCGTAGATCCGGACGACGCCCCTTTCCGCGGCCGTAGCGAGGCGCGTGCCGTCCTCGGAGAACGCCGCGGACCACAGCGCGCCGCCGGACTCGTCCACTGCCGCGGCCTGCGGGTCGCTCTGGTCGAGATCCCAACGCCAGGCACCGCCCTCGCCGACCGCGACGAGCCAGCGACCGCTCGGATCGATCGCGGCCTCCTCGACGCCACCGACACTGCTCGTGAGGGTCTGGGTCGCCTCGCCGGTGTTGGCGTCCCAGAGCCGAATGGTGCCGTTGCGCGCTCCGGTGACGATCGTCGACCCGTCGGGAGACACGAGGGTCGTGAGCACATCACCGACGGGAATCGGTTCGAGGTCGGGAACGATGTCCGACGCTGCCATCGTCTCGCGCGCGTTGACGATCGCGTTTTGCGCTTCGGGTGTGATCGGCTCGAGGCGGGCCGCACTCTCGGCCGCGAGGAGCAATGCGAGCTTCGGGCGCGTCGGGGCAAGCGACTCCGCCTGAGTCGCGAGCGTGCGGACAAACCGCTCCTCGGCCTCGGCTTCCTTGTCTTTCGACTGCTGCAGTGCGGCGAACGCCACGATCGACGCGGCCGCAGCAGTCGCGGCGAGCAACGACAGCGCCGTGAATGCAAACCGGCGGACCCGACGGCGACGCCGCTCCGCATCGGCCGCGGCTCGTTCTTCGGCTTCGCGAGCATCGCGGCTCGCGTCGAGAAACGAGGCCGGGAGTTCCGTGAGCCCGACATCGGAGCGGTCGCGCCACTCCAGGGCCGTCGCGAGAGGTGTGCCGCGATACAGCAGATCGGGATCGCGCCCCTGACGGGCCCACTCCGCGGCGGCCTGCGTGAGCCGCTGCCGCATTCGTAGATCGTCACGGTTGTCGTCGATCCACGCGCGCAGTCGCGGCCAGGTACGGATGAGCGTCTCGTGCACGATCTCGACGCCCCGGTCGTCCACCGTGAGCAACCGCTCGTTGGCCAGCATGTCGACGACGGTGCGGCTGTTCGCGTCGGTGTCGATCTCGTCCCACGAGAGTCGCCGGCGCGAGTCGGGGGTGTCGTCACCCGGGTTCACGAGCCGAAGGAACAGGCGTCGAGCAACCCGGCGCTCGTCACCGTCGAGCCGTTCGTAGGCGTGCTCGGCCGATTGCGAGATGGCGCCGACGACACCACCAGCCGCCCGGAATCCGTCGACTGTCAGCAGCGTCCCGCGCCGGCGCAGCCAGGTCTCCAGCAGCGCGTGCGCGACAAGGGGCAACGCGCCCGCCTCGTCGCCGGCTTCGTCGAGAATCGCCTCGGTGAGGCCCGGTTCGAGCCGCAACCCGGCGCGCTGCGCAGGGCCTTGAATCGCACGCATCAGCTCGTCGCGCCGCATCGGGCCGACGAGGACCTGGTTGGCGCTGATGCGGTCCGCGAGCCAGGCATAGTGCGCGCACGCCGAATAGAAGTCCGACCGCAATCCGAGGACGACTCGGATGTTCGCGCCGTCTGACGCGGTGAGAGTCGCCAACACTTCGAGGAACGCGTGCCGATCGGCAGCGTCGATGCCGTGCGTGAGCAGTTCCTCGAACTGGTCGATGACGAGCAAGCCAGGAGTCTGCGACGAGAGAAACCGCCGGATGCATTGCGGGTCATCGCGCAACTGCGTCGCGGTCGGCGCCGCGTCCGCCCCGGTGAAGCGGTCGAGCTGATAGGCGAGCTCCTTCATCGCGTCGACGCCCGGAGTGAAGATCGCGATCGGCCAGTGCTGGCTACCGGGCAACGCGCCCGCGGCGAGAGCAGGCACGAGCCCGGCCCGCAGCAGCGAAGACTTGCCGCTGCCGGAGGGACCTCCGATCACGAGTGTCCGCGCCGTCTGCAGCCGTGCGACCAATTCGTCGACGAGCGCTTCTCGGCCGAAGAAGAACGCTGCGTCCTCGGGCTGGTACGACGCCAGGCCTTTGTAGGGGCACGTCGTTCCGGGTGTCGCGGTGCGGAAACCCACCGTGACCATCCCGGTGGCGTCGTCGAGTGCCTCGAGCGCGGCGGCTTCCCACTCGGGCATCGTGGCGAATCGCTCCTCTGGCTCCGGAGCGAGGCCGCGGAGGAACACCTCACGCCACGCGGGCGGAACTGTGGCGAGCTGCGCATCGAGGGAACTCGTTCGCCGCCGGCACATCGCCGGTGAGGAGGTTCCACAGCACTGCAGTCGCCGCGAATACGTCGGCCGGCGGGCCGATCTCGGCATTTCGACGTGCCTGTTCGGGAGCCCGGTAATGCGGAGTCCCGCCCATGATCGTTGGTCCCGCGGCGGTGCGATCCTGATCCTTGGCGAGCCCGAGGTCGCCGATGACGCCTCGTTCCCCCGAGGCGAGGAGACCGCGTCGCTGCGCGGTCGCCAAACCGGTGTCGGTCGCCTTGGCATCGCCGACGATCAGCAGATTCGCCGGCTTCACGTCGCGGTGCACGATGTTCGCGGCATGGAGCGCGCCGAGCCCGTTCGCGAGCGCGACGATGATCGCCCGTACGCCTTCGGCGTCTGCGATTCCGCCAGGCTCGACGCGATCCGCGAGCACACCGCCGCTGGCGAGCTCCATCACGAAGAACGGTCGACCGTCGTCGAGGGTTCCGATGTCGTACACCGCGATGACGTGGGCGTTCTTCACGCGGCGCAGGAGCTGTGCCTCGCGCACGAATCGCTCGCGGGTTTCGGCGTCGTGCGCGTGCTCCGCGCTCAGCACCTTGATGGCGATGTGAGCGTCGAGCGCGTCGTCGAAGGCCGACAGGACGACGCCGAACCCGCCGATCCCCAGGATCGAACGGATCCGATACCGGCCGATCTGTTCGGGGACGCCGTGCACGGAACCCCCTTCAGGGCGTCAGAGGAGTTCGGATACCTCGAAGCAGTCGACGAGCGACGAGTCGATCACGATGTGGTCACGGTCTCCTGCCGTCACGCACAGTGTCGTCGAGTCGCCGCGGGCTGCGGTCGACACGGGGCCCTCCGTGACGAACTCCGGGTACTCGTCGGTCGGCACCCATTCGCCCTGCTCGACGCCCCGGTCGGCCGCGTCGTCGCTGACCTGATCCGCGCTGTAGGTGTCCCAGAAGACATGAATGTGGTTCTTGGAGAAGTCGGGCGTGAAGTTCGCATCCCAGGTGATGCGGAGTTCCTCGCCATCCTTCTGCACGTCGGTGATTGTCACGGTGCAGCCGTCGACCGGACACGCGTTCTGCCCGTCGTCCACCGTTGACGGTGCCTCCGTCGCCGACGAACTCGAGGCAGCGTCATCGTCATCGCCGCAGCCCGCCAACAGCGCGATCGACCCGATCAGAACAGGCGTGATCAGGACCGATGCGAGTGACTTCGCGGCGCGCACGCGCGAGACGCTACTCCTCGCGCCAGTTGACGGTCCAGACCGTCTCGACGCCGCTGATGCCGCGCAGCTCTACATCGCGCGGCGACACGAACGTGACGGTGCCGCGTGGCTCGGCGATCTGGCGCACCAGGGACGAGACGAGGATCTCGCCGCCGTCCGCAAGAGCCGCGATGCGGGCGGCGACGACCACGTGCTTGCCGAAGAGGTCTCCGCTGTCGTCCATGACGACCTCGCCGGTGTGCATGCCCATGCGTTCCCGGAACTCGTAGTCGGCACACCACTCGCTACGCGCGAGGTCGCGCTGAATGCCGATCGCGCAGAAGATGGCCGAGTGCGCGCTCCGGAAGCAGAGCATGTACCCGTCGCCCTGGTGCTTGACGATGCGACCGCCGTGTGCATTGACGTGCGCGCGTACGAGGGCGTCGTGGCGTCTCAGGAGGTCGAGCCACGCGGAGTCGCCGAGCGCGATGGCGAGCGCCGTCGACGATTCGATGTCGCCGAACACCACTGTGAGCGTGCCCGGCTCGTCGGCGGCGGCGCCGAGTACCTGCACGCTGAGGTCCTCGACGACCGCGTCCGCGACCGCGTCGATGCTCGACCGCCCGGTCTCCGTGGTATCGATCGTGGTCCGCATGGGGCTCGCGGTGCGGGCCGGGGCGCTGCTGCTCGTCCCGATCTCGATTCGCGTATCGCCGATCTTCACCACCGAGCCGGCGCGTGCAGCAGTCGGCCCGTCCACGGGTAGACCGTCGATGGTGGTGCCGTTGGAGCTCCCGAGATCCGTCACGACCACCGTGTCGCCGGGCCCCGGCTCCAACGCGACGTGTCGGCGCGAAGCGCGATTGTCGACCACGACTATTCCGTCCGCCTCCCGGCCGAGTTCGATACGGGCGTCGAGCACCACCGTGAAGGCCTGGCGGTTCGGGGTCCGGATCGTGACGAACGTCGCGCCCATGGGTTCAGCGTGTCAGGTCGCGCCATCTCGCGTCGCCACCGCCGGCGAACGAGTCGTCCGACCCATCGCTCCGGTCCGCGCTGTCGCCGACGGGTAACGGGTCGGGCGGGGCCGGTGCAGACCGGGCGGTACGGTCCCCGGTCCCGTTCGACCTCGTCGCACTCCCCTCCTTCTGTATCCCGCTCGCTGACGACAGGACCCTCAGCGCGGCGTCAGCACGACCCGATGCAGCTCTCGCGCGTGCAGCGCGCCCTCTCGCGCACGGTCGTTGCGATGACGTCGCCGCGCTGGCGAACGAGTTGGACCCACGGAGGCGCGCGCTGAAGATGCGGTGAACAGCACCGACGGGCCGGATCGGGTGCCTGCTTGTTGAGCGGGCTGCGGGAACCGACGCCCACGACGACACACAGGTCACGCTTGCCGAGCCGCTCTACAAGAAACATAGATTTACCGCGGGGGTCGGGTTGGGCGGGACCAGATGGGCCAACGGTCCGTTGCTGCGAGGCCGGCCGACATCTCACCCGCACGGGCCCGACCGAGGAGATTCGTGTGACCACATCGCCGAGCACCGACGCCGGGCACGAAACGCGGATCGATCTCCACACCGAACACCGTGTTGCTGCGATCGATGAGCGGATCTTCTCCGGCTTCCTCGAACACATGGGTCGAGCGATCTACCAGGGGGTCTTCGATCCCGACAGCCCGCTGAGCGACGAACAGGGCTTCCGGCGCGACGTGATCGACGCACTCGCGCCATGCGCATGCCGATGGTCCGCTACCCGGGCGGCAACTTCGTGTCGAACTACGACTGGCGCGACGGTGTCGGCCCCCGTGATCGACGTCCTCGGCGGCCCGACTTCGCGTGGCGGTCGATCGAGACGAACCACTTCGGCACCGACGAGTTCATGGCCTGGTGCCACGAGCTCGGGACCGAACCGATGATGGCGGTCAACCTGGGCACCGCCGGCGCCAAGGACGCGGCGGAGATCCTCGAGTACTGCAACATGGCGACCGGCACGAGCATCGCCGACCAACGCGCCGCCAACGGCCACCCCGAGCCCTACGGCGTGAAGATGTGGTGCCTGGGCAACGAGATGGACGCGCCCTGGCAAGCCGGACACGTCTCCGCCGCGACCTACGCCGAGCGGGCCGGCGCGGCGGGGTCGCTCATGAAGGGCCTCGACCCGACCATCGAGACCGTCGCCTGCGGCTCCAGCACGAACTGGTTGCCGACCTATCCCGGGTGGGACCGCACCGTCCTCGAGGAGTGCTGGAACCACATCGACTACATCTCCGCCCACCACTACAGCCGCAACGACGACGACGACACGGCGTCCTTCCTCGCCCAGGGGGTCGAGCTCGACGCGATCATCACCCAGTACCGCGGGCTGATCGACCACGTGAGCGCCCTCAAGCGCAGCTTCCACCGGGTGCACGTCTCGTTCGACGAGTGGAACGTCTGGTACCGCGAGATGCCTACCCGAGGGGACTTCCAAGAGGCACCCCACCTGCTCGAGGAGACCTACAACCTCCAGGACGCGCTCGTGTGCGCGCAGTACCTCCACTCGTTCCTCCGCCACGCTGACATCGTCAAGGTCGCCTGCATTGCCCAGATCGTCAACGTCATCGCACCTATCCTCACCCGCCCCGATGGCCTCCTCGTGCAGAGCATCTACTGGCCGTTCCGCATGCTGCGAGACGCCGCCACCGGCGACGCCCTTCGCGTTGCCCTCCGGGCACCCGAGATGAAGACGACGCGCCGCGGCGACGTCCCGGTCATCGACGTCGCCGCCACCTTCGACGAGCCGACCGGGAACGGATCGGTGTCCATCGTCAACCGCGACGCGGACAAGCCCGTCGACGTCCACCTGCGGATAGCGGACCGTGCCATGACCGTCACTGTCGCCACCGTCCTCCACGCGCACCCCAAAGCCCAGAACGACTGGGACTCCCCTCGCACGGTCGCCCCCACCGACCTCCCCGTGACCACCCACGACGACGGCGCCCTCCGTTTCCGCCTACCCGCACCCGCACACGCCGTACTACAGCTGACGACCTCCGGCGGCCCCTGAGGTCCTACCGCGCCGCTGATTGGCGTGTCTCGCGGGTTCGTGGTCGAGGCACCACTTCCCACGTCCAGGCGATGACCACGGGTCGCTTCATCCTTGATCCCGGGATTCGCGCCTTGCTGCATCGGATCAGCTGACCCATGGCGTGGCCTAGGCGCCCCGCCGATCAGGTCGCCCGAAGGCCGGGCGCCCAGTTCATGCCGACAATGTGGCGACCACCACCCAATCTGGGGTGGGTATGGATACGCAACCGACCCACCGAGGGTCATTCACGGCTCCGAGGCAGACCCCGCCAGCAAGGGCTGAACCCAATCGTCCCGCCCCGCTAGGCCGACTGCTTGTCGCCGGATGCCTTGTGTGTCGGAGGGGGGACTTGAACTCCCACCGGTCCTGTTATCGGGCGTCCCGCACGGTAGCTCGCCGTCCGTCGTTCACAGGTCGTAGCGCTGCGGTCTCGATTCCGAGTAGACGGCCGTTGTCGGGTGTCCACGGTTGTCCGTGACCGCTGGCGTGACCACCCCCAACGGAAGGGGGCCGGTCGGGAAGGTGGGTCAGAGTCGACGTTGAACGAGCTCTCTTGCCACTCGCGAATCACTGGCTCCTCGATCTCTGCGTCAAACAGACGAGTGAGAAGGTCGTGTGCCCAACCGACGGCGATGGCGTCATGTCCCGTCTCGAAGGTCGTGACTGGGCCTCGACCGCCTGTTCCCAATCGTCCGCTCGCCATCGGTAGTCGCCCCACAGAGCACAGCGGGGTTGCAGGAGCAGACGCGCAAGAAGAGTCGGAGGGGCTCCAGAGAACGGCACACAGTGTGATCGCGGCGACGAGGTCCTCGTCATCGACCTTCCCGAGATCTTCCGCCGCCACGTCTCCGCCTGCTCGGGTCGGGTGCGGACCGTTACGCGATGCCCTTCAGAGCGCGTGTAGCTGCAGCGCTACGACATGCGGGCGACGGGCCGAGCCCGAAGTTCCGCCCGTACCGCTCGCTCAATGATTCGATCGGCGAGCGGCCCGAAGATGAACCTGTGGAATGGCGAGACCGCATACCAGTACGCGCGACCCAACAGACCGCGAGGGCGGAACAGGGCGCGTTGCACGAACAACGTTTCCTTCGTGTTGGCCTCCGGCGCGATCGACCACTCGAGCCATGCGTCGCCGGGGAGGCGCATCTCGGCGCGTAGTCGCAGCAACCGCGCCGGCTCGATTGCCTCGACTCGCCAGAAGTCGACGACATCACCTATCCGCAGGTCGGTCGGATGACGCCGTCCGCGCCGCATGCCGACTCCGCCCACCATGCGATCCAGCCAGCCTCGCAACACCCACAACGAGTTGCCAACGAGCCAACCCCGGTCGCCGCCCAGCGCGCACACCTCGGCGAAGAGCGCGTCGGGTGTCGCGTTGGTGTGGACGACTTGACAGTCGGTGAGCATCGTGGCGCCCGCCCACTCGGGATCGGTGGGCATCGGATCCGCAGGCGTTCGGCCATACATCTCGGCGTCGGTCCAGTGAGTGGACACGTCAATCTCGCCGATTCGTCGCAGCGCGAGCTCGATTGCCTCACGGCATCCGATCGGCTCGCGCGGCACAAGGTCGTCGATCGCGTGGTCGTGCACCACGACCTCGTTGACGAGACTGTCGATCAGCGGGCGCGCGAGGTCGGCGGGGATCGGGGTGACGAGCCCGACCCACAGGGACGAAAGCCTGGGACTCAACACTGGCACCGGAACGATCACCCGCCTGCGCAACCCGGCGGCGTGCGCGTACATGTCCATCATCTGGTGGTAGGTGACGACATCGGCGCCGCCGATCTCGAGTACGCGCCCGTACGCGTCGGCATTGCCGAGCACACCGGTGAGATAGGCGAGCACATCGCGCACGGCAATCGGTTGCACCCGCGTCTCGACCCACCGTGGTGTCGTCATGACAGGCAGGACCTCCACCAGGTGGCGCAACATCTCGAAGCTCGCGCTGCCCGAACCGATGACGACCGCCGCGCGTAGCTCCGTCAAGGGCACCCGACCCGTAGCGAGGATGCGACCGACCTCGTGACGGCTCGCCAGATGCGGCGAGAGCGTGCCGCCCGTCGTCGCCCAGACCGCCGAGATACACGATCTGTTCGAGGCCCGCAGCCGAGGTTGCATCGCGGACGTTCTGCGCCACGGTCCTGTCACGAGTTTGCCAGTCCGGCTGCGAGCCGATCGAGTGGACCAGGTAGTACGCCGCGTCGGTTTCGCGGAACGCAGCTGCGAGCGACTCCACATCGAGCACGTCGCCCGCGACGACCTCGACCTCGGCGCGCCAGGCTTCGGCGTCGAGCTTTTCCGGGGTGCGGGCCAGGCATCGCACGTGATGGCCTTCGGCGACGAGCTGGGCGACCAGCCGGCGACCGATGTAGCCCGTCGCGCCCGCCACCACGACGCGCCGACGACGAGCGTTCACACGAGACCTGCGCGTCGGCGCAACGACGCAACAACCGGTTCGGGCTCGGCGAGCGTGAGGGTGATCCGGGGGTGACGCAGCGGGCGGACGGGAATGAGGCCCGGTACGGGTTCGCGCAACAACGCGCAGACACCAAGGTCGGCGAACGCAGCGGACAGCGTGATGGAGACCGGAACTCTTGCGACGTGGCGAGCCATCGACCCTTCTTCTCAGGTGGACTGCTGAGTTTAGTACTAAACTAACCCCATGAGCCCGTCGGAGAGCATCGACTCACATGACCTCTGACCAAGCCCTTTGCGTGGAGGTGAGCGGACTCGAACCGCCGACTTCTGCGCTGCGAACGCTGATTGCACGAACATCGCCGAACACGCCCGAACAGGAGCGCCCGCGGGCTCCTTGCGGGCTCAGCGCGGCCTTGCGGCGAGCACCGATCGGGCCGACGTTGCATCGCCGCCCCCACTCTGGGTCGAACCGACACGGGTCGAGCGCTACGGTGACGGTCGCCGTCGGGGGTGTGCGCGCTTGATCGCCGGGAAGGAAATGGTGCGCGCCAAGGTGCGGTTCGGGCTGCTCATCGGCGCGATCGCGCTCCTGGTCTTCCTCATCTTGTTCCAGCAGGCGCTGCGCGACGGATTGATCACGTCGTTCGTCGGAGCGATCGAACACCAGGACGCGCCCGTGCTCGTCTACAGCACCGACGCGCGCCGCAACCTGCAGAGCAGCACGATCACCCCCGCACTCGAAGCGCAGGTGCGTGCGGTCGATGGCGTACAGGCTGTTGGTCGCATCGGGCAGGGCACCTACAGCGTGACCGCGGATGGAACGATCAAGGCGGCGGCGATCATCGGCTACGAGAAGCGTTCGCTCGGCGCGCCGGAGTCGCTCGTCGCCGGCCGCTACCCCACCGCCGACGGTGAGGGCGTCGCCAACGAGACCGACGCGTCGGAGGGCTTCGACCTCGGTGACGTGGTGCGCGTCGAGCCGGGCGGGTACCGCATCCGAATCGTCGGTCAGTCACGCGACACCAACCTGCAGGCCACGCCCACCGTGTTCGCCCGCTACGGCACGTGGGAGGCGGCGGTGAAGGCGGGGAACCCCGAGGCGCAGCCGCCGCTCCCGAACGCGCTCGGTGTGGCACCGGTACCGGGGGTCACGCCGAACGAGATAGTGCAGCGGATCGACGCGGTGAGCAGTGATCTCGAGGCGCTCACACGTGCCGACGCCGCGACGAAGGCACCTGGGGTCGCACAGGTGCGCAGCTCGTTCCTCGTGATCTTCCTGCTCTACGGGCTCGTGGTGCCCCTCGTGATCGGCCTCTTCTTCCTGATCGTCACCCTGCAGAAGGCGCGCACGCTCACGTTGCTGCGTGCGGTCGGCGCGCGCTCGTCGACCCTCGTCCGCGGGCTGCTCACCCAGGTCCTCGTGGTGGTCGGTCTCGGCGTCGCCATCGGCACGCTCCTCTTCCTGCCGCTGTCGTTCCAGCGCGTCGGATCGATCCCGCTCCGCTTCGACGCGCCGACCGTGATCGCCTGGGCGATGGGCATCCTGCTGCTCGGCGTCGCCAGCTCCTGGTTCTCGGCCCGACGTGTCCTGCGCATCGAACCCGCCGAAGCGCTCTCTGCCGGCGGCGTGGGCACGTGAAGTTGGCCCTGCGCGAGATGCGCCGCCGGCCCGGTCGCTTCGCCACTGCGACCGTGCTGCTCACCCTCATCGCCGTGCTGCTGATGCTCCTCGGCGGTCTGCTCGACGGGCTCATCCTGCGGTCCACCGGCGCGATCCGTGCGCAGCGCGCCGACCTGGTCGTGTTCTCCTCGACTGCCGAGCAGTCCTTCTTGCGTAGCCGCATCACGCCCGAAGTGCGCACGCAAGTGGCCACGGTGCCGGGCGTCACCAGCGTGGGCGGCATCGGGGTCACCCAGCTCGGGGCGCGCGTGCCCGGCAATGGTCCACGCGACCTCACCGACATCGCCCTGTTCGGCTACGAGGAGGCCCCCGACGGCGTGCCCGTGCCCCCGAAGCCGGGCGAGGCCTATGCCGACAGCATTCTCCAAGACGACGGCGTGGCGCGCGGCGACACGCTCCGCCTCGGACCCGAGCGCAGCCCGGTGAAGGTGATCGGTTTCGTCGAAGACGTCAGCTACTCGGGCGCAGGCTCGCTGTGGGCGTCGCCCGTCACGTGGCGAGCCGTGCAGAACGCGAATCGCCCCGGATCATCGGTGGGGCCAGGGGTGTTCCAGGCGCTCGTGGTGCGCACCGACCGCGATCCCTCGACGGTCGCCGCCGCGATCGACCGGGCAACGGGTGGCGCTACCGCCACCATCTCGCGCACCGAGGCATCTGACGCGATCGGCGGCGTCAAGCAACAGCGTTCGGTGTTCAACCAGATCATCGGCGTGACGCTCATCATCGCGGTCGTAGTGGTGGCGTTGTTCTTCGCACTCCTCACCGTGGAGCGCGTCGGGTTGTATGGCATGTTGAAAGCGATCGGTGCGCGCTCGCGCACGCTGTTGGGAGGTGTGGTGGCGCAGGCCGCCATCGTCGCGCTGATCGCCGCGGTGGTCGGCGCCGGGTTCGCGGTGCTGCTCGACATCGTGGTCCCGCCAGGCGCTATCCCGTACCAGCTGCTTCCCCGCCGCGTCGCCATCAGCAGTGTGGCGCTCGTGCTCGCCGCCATCGTGGGGAGCGCGTTCTCGCTCCGCCGTGTGCTCCATGTCGACCCGGCTTCTGCCATCGGGAGGGCCTCGTGAATGCACAGACCGACACTGCGCTCCCCGCGCTACAGCTCGAGGCAGTGCGCAAGGTCTATCCAACGGGCGACGAAGAAGTGGTCGCGCTCGATCACGCCACCCTCACGATCGGCAACGACGAGATCGTCGCGCTCGTGGGTCCGTCGGGCTCGGGAAAGACGACGCTGTGCTCCATCGCGGGCGGCATCCTGTCGCCGACGGCCGGGCAGGTGAGAGTGGGGGGCAAAGACATCACCGAGTACTCGCAGAAGCAGCTCACCGACTTTCGTCGCGAGCATGTGGGCTTCGTGTTCCAGAGCGTGAACCTCGTGCCGTTCCTCACCGCGCGCGAGAACCTCGTCGTGATCGATGAGATCGGCCGGCGCACCGGCGCGCCGGCGCGTGCCCGGGCGGATCAGCTCCTCGAGGAGCTCGGCTTGGCCGACCGTCGCAACCGCATGCCGTCGGAGCTCTCCGGTGGTCAACGCCAACGAGTCGCCATCGGCCGCGCCCTCATGAACGATCCCGACCTGGTGTTGTTCGACGAGCCCACCTCTGCGCTCGACACCAAGCTCGGCGAGCAGGTGATGGAGCTCATCCGTACGGAGATGACGACGCGGGGAACTGCGGCCATCGTCGTGACCCATGACGAACGCATGACCCACTACGCGGATCGCATCGTCCACATCGTCGACGGAGTCCTCGAGGGCTAATTGTCGAGCTCACGCTCGCGTGCCGATTCCCCGAGCAAAGAGCTCGGGACGAGCGTCGGTGCCTACGACCGATTGGCCGGAAACCGGACACGTCACGTGTCATCTGACCACCCACAACGTTCTCGGAGGCGACGCCAGGCAGTGGAGGCGATGATGTGATCCCGAGGAGATAGGCGACGCCTGTGTCAAGACATCGGAGACACCGACGCCGGGCTCGAGGCCCGGCCCGAACCTCCGCATACCTCGCCTCCCTGTTCTTGGACAACGTGGAGATCGCGTCACCGTGGGGGTCGAGCCACGGCATCAGCGCCGTCACGGTCAGCGCCGACGTGATGGACGCCTTCGCGCGTGTGGTTGCGCGCCTGGCCAGCACCTGAAGCAGAAGGGATCACACACGATGGCCGACCGCTCGGCGGTGTTGCACGTGACGCTGAAGATCCGGCCCGGCGAGATGGGTCGCTTCCATGCGGTGATGGCCGAGATCGTGCCGGCATTGGAGGAACGAGGATGGCGGCTGCTGGGAGCGTGGTCGAGCCTGATCGGGCCGCTGAATACGGTCGTCGACCTGTGGGAGGTCGAAGACGCCAACGCAGTCGGCGCCGGGCTCACGGCGCTCGCCGGCCACCCGGACTTCGGCCGCTGGTACGAGACGCTCGGCGAGGTCGTCCTGGACGAGAACCTCCAGCTCATGCAGCCGGTCCCCTACATGCACTGACGGCGATACCCTCCCAGCGGGCCAGGTGCCACCCATCACCGAACAAAGAGCCCCAGCGGCGACGCCGCGACTGGACGATCACCGGCGCAGGCATCGCGGTCACTACCGACGGTCGGTTCGAACCGCGCAGGGTCGGAGGGGGCGTACTCGATCCCAACACAGCGCCTGCTGCAAGCCGAGTCGCGGGTCGGCGAGTCGGCAGGTAACCGCGAACTCCTCGACGGCGTCACCTTCGTCGACGACGCGCTATGTGCCCGGTGCACCCACCAACTCGAAATGAGCACTCAGTCAGGCGGCCCTGCCCGACCACGCGACGCACTGCTTCCACAGGGTCGAAGGTCTCTGGCCGGAGCGTTCTCATCGGCGCACCCTGAAGGTGAGCCGCCCGGTGTCCGCGGTTTCTACCGCGCTGGTCGGCCGGAAGGAGGTTCGGAGATGCGCTTCCCGAAGCGGGATCTCATTGCGACGGGCCTGGTCGCTGCAGCCGGACTGATCTACCTTCTGTGGCTCGTCGACGTGCCAGGGATGAGCAGCACCCGCGCCGCGGGACTCGTGATTGCTGGCGTGCGGCTTCGCGGCTTCGGCCAGCGCGGTAGTGCCCGCCTTCGACCAGCTGCTGCATGGCAACAAGGCCTACCTCGTGCTCACCTCGCTCATCGGCGTGCTTGCCTTCTTCGGCGGCACAGCAGTCGTCTTCGCCGCGAGCGAAACAGGACTCACCGTTGTCATGGCCGCGATGGTCGTCCTGTGGGCAGTCGCGACTGTCCATCATCTGCTGCTCGCCGCGCCCTCACACGCTCGAGAGACGCCTCATACGCAGAGGCCCGGACCGCGTCCAACGGCACTCAGCCACTGACAGCCGCGTGGTGCCGACGCGGCGCGAGTGAGCGTGTCGTTGCTCGCCATCGGGACCTTTGACCCTTCCGAGCACGAGGCTCGGGCGGGATCCTCGGCTCATGAAGAAGTTGCTGATTGCCGTGGCGGTGCTCACCGGCATCGCCTTCCTCGCCAAGCGGTTCGCTCCGGATCTCTCCAAGATTGACTGGGAGAAGAAGTTCGAAGCGATGCCCGACAACGCGCCGCCCAAGTGGATGTTCACGAACATCGGCGTGATCCGCGACAACACCGAGCGCATCATCGAGCTGCTGGAGGGCAGACGCGGACGAGCTGGTGTCGAGCCGGAAGTGGTCGAAGGAACAACGCGATGAAGGTGCTCACGGTGTTCGCGCACAACGACCGACGCTCGTTCTGTGGCGGCGTCCTCGAACGCTTCTCGGCCGGCCTCGCCGACGCCGGCCACACCAACGAAGTCCTCGACCTGTACGCGATCAAGTTCGATCCCGTCTTCCGGGACCAGGACGTCGCCAGCTACACCAGCGGCAACATACCGACCGACATCCTCGAACTCATGGATCTCGAACAACGGGTGCTGCGGTCGTGCCGCGGGCCGCTGCAACGGTTCGTGGCAGCTCGAGCGATGCGCGGAAAGTCACAGTCTGAGATCGCCGCGATGATCCGGAACCACATGCCCAAGGACGTCCTTGCTCAGCAGAAGAAGGTCGCTGACGCGGACGCGCTCGCGTTCATTGCCCCGATCCATTTCTGTAGCTTCCCGTCGATCCTCAAGGGTTGGATCGACCGCGTCTTCACCCTCGACTTCGCGTTCGGCCTCACCTCCGAAGGCTGGCGCGGCGACATCAACGGACGGATACCCCTCCTGAAACACCAGCGTGCGCTCATCATGACGTCAACCATCTTCGACAAGCACGCTTACGACGACGGCATCCGCGACGCCATCTCGAAGGTCATCGACGACTGGGGCTTCCGCTATCCCGGCATCGCAGACGTCGAGCACGTCTACTTCTACGCCGCCACCGCCGCGTCCCACGAGACGATCAACGCGTATCTCGACCAGGCCTACCAACTCGGCAAGGACTTCGGCCTGCCCCGCGAGTCGCGCGCCAGCCTGACAACCAAGTCGAGGGGAGTCGTGTCATGAGACAGTTGCCGATCGTGTGGCAGAGGCTCGTGAACAGCGGCAAGACCTGCGATCGTTGCGCCGAGACCCAGCGGGAGATAGAGCACGCCGTCCTCACGCTGCGAGCAGTCCTTCGCCCGCTCGACATTGAGCCGCAACTCGAGATTCGCGAACTCGACGGCGAGACCTTCGAACGGGACCCGTCCGCGTCCAACCGAATCTGGATCGCCGACAGGCCCATGGAGGAATGGCTCGAGGGAAACGTCGGAAGCAGTCGCTGCTGTTCCGTGTGCGGTGACTCCGAGTGCCGGACAATCGAGGTGAGCGGCACCACCTTCGAAACGATCCCGGAACGACTCATCCTCAAAGCCGCACTGCTGGCATCGGCTGAGCTCCTCGACGCGACCGCCGATCGCGTCGCTTGATCTTCACAGTCGATGCGCCGAAAGGCGCTCACCGGACTGGCGGGTCGCTGTCCATGCGCCCCGCCGTGGGTAGAACTGCGTGTCGGAGGGGGGACTTGAACCCCCATGCCCTTGCGGGCACTAGGCCCTCAACCTAGCGCGTCTGCCAATTCCGCCACTCCGACGTGGGGCCGTTGACTGTAGCGAAGGCTACGGCTCTCAGTCGATGAGCAGACCAAGCCCGATCGTGCAGAAGATGAACACCAACGCCACCACCACGGTGATGCGGTCGAGGTTCTTCTCGACGACGGTCGAGCCCATCGCGGCGGACCCGATGCCCCCGCCGAACATGTCGGAGAGACCGCCACCTTTGCCGCTGTGGAGCAGCACGAGGAAGACCATGACCAGGGCGGCGATCACGTCGACAACGAGGACGAGGGCGGTGAGCACGGGTTCCGAGGTTACCAGTGGGGTCGCGGGAGCCGGCAGTCAGACGAGCTGTTCGGCGAGCTCCGCGAAGTGGCAGGCCACGGGGTGACCCTGGCCCCGGTCGATCAGCGCCGGCTCCTCGGTCGCGCAGATGTCCTGGGCCTTCCAGCAGCGGGTGCGGAACCGGCACCCAGTCGGCGGGTCGATCGGGCTGGGGACGTCACCGGTGAGCACGATCCGCTTGCGCTTGCGCTCCCTCTTCGGGTTCGCCAGGGGGATGGCCGAGAGAAGAGCTTGCGTGTACGGATGCGCCGCCCTCGTGTAGAGGTCGTCGGCCGACGCCATCTCGACGAGCTTGCCGAGGTACATCACCGCGACCACGTCCGAGATGTGCTGCACGACGGAGAGATCGTGGGCGATGAAGAGGTACGCGAGCCCGAGCCGGTCCTGCAGGTCCTCGAGGAGGTTCACGACGCCGGCCTGGATCGAGACGTCGAGGGCCGAGACCGGCTCGTCGAGCACGACGACGCTGGGGTCGAGGGCGAGTGCTCGTGCGACACCCACACGTTGGCGCTGTCCGCCGGAGAACTCGTGGGGATAGCGGTTCGCGTGGTGCCGGTTCAGCCCGACGAGTGACAGCAGCTCCTCGACACGCGGCCTGGTGGTCACCGGGCACCTTGTTGATGACGAGCGGCTCGGCGATCGCTGCGCCGATCGTCATCCGGGGATCGAGCGACGCATAGGGGTCCTGGAACACGATCTGCATCTCGCGGCGGAGCGCGCGCGATCTGCCGGCTACCGAGTGTGGTGACGTCCTGGTCCCGGAAGTACACGGAGCCGGACGTCGGCTCGATCAAGCGGAGGATGCAACGGCCGACCGTCGACTTGCCCGACCCGGACTCACCGACGAGACCCAGCGTTTGCGACGGAGCGATTGTGAACGACACACCCGACACCGCCTGCACGACGCTCTTGATCGACCGCAGACCCTTGTGGTTCGTGACGTTGAAGTCCTTCACGAGGTGCTCGACGCGAAGGATCGGGGGCGTCGTCGGCGCGTCGGGAACGCTCGCCTCGACGGCGATCGTGCTCATTGCTCGAAGTCCCAGGTGCCCATCAGCTGCTCGCTGAAGTGGCACGCCGCTTCTTGATCGTGCGCGCCGACCAGGCGCAGGTTCGGGACTTCGACGGTGCAGATCTCCGCTGAGTACCTGCAGCGGGGGGCGAAGGCGCAGCCGGGCGGTGGCGCCAGCATGTTCGGCGGCGATCCCGGAATCGGGTGGAGCCGCCCCGCGTTGCCGGTCGGGATCGAGCTCAAGAGACCCACCGTGTAGGGGTGGGCAGGATTCTCGAAGAGGTCGTCGATGTTCGCGAGCTCGACGCTCCGACCTGCGTACATCACGCGGACACGGTGCGCGAGACGTGCGATCACTCCGAGGTCGTGAGTGATGAAGATGATCGCGGTATGCGTCAGCTCTTGCACCTGCTGGATCACTTCGAGGATCTGGGCCTGGATCGTCACGTCCAGCGCCGTCGTCGGCTCGTCGGCGATCAACACCTCGGGGTCGTTCGAGATCGCCATCGCGATCATGGCCCGCTGACGCATGCCGCCTGAGAACTCGTGCGGGTACTGCCGGGCGCGTGTCTTGGCTTGCGGGATGCCGACCAGGTCGAGCATCTCGATCGCTCGCTTCATCGACGCGTCACCGCTGAGGTCCTGGTGGGCGCGCACTGCTTCGGCGATCTGATCGCCAACCCGGAGCACCGGGTTCAGTGCGGTCAGCGGATCTTGGAAGATCATCGCGATCTTCGCTCCGCGGTACTTGCGGGCCTCGTTCGGCTCGAGGCCGATGAGCTCGGTGCCGCGAAACTTCGCGGAACCCGTGATCTGGGAGGTCTTGTGGAGCAACCCCATCACCGCGAGCATCGTCACCGACTTGCCGGAGCCCGATTCGCCGACGACACCCAACACCTCGCCAGCGTGCACGACGAGATCGTTCCCCCGCACGGCGTAAACGGGGCCGTCCTCGGTCGAGAACGTGACGTGCAGGTCTTGGACCTCGAGGACCGGCTCGCCGAACCCCGACGAACCCCGCGCGCCAGCCACGCCGGGAGCGGTGGTCGACATCAGCCGATCTTCTGCTGGCGAGGATCGAGCGCGTCGCGGAGGCCGTCGCCGACGAAGTTCACCGCGAGCACCGTGGCGATCACCACCAAGCCGGGGAACCAGATCAACCAAGGGGCGATGCTGAAGTAGCCCTTGCTGTCCGAGAGCAGGTTGCCCCAGGTGGGGACAGGCGGGCTCGACGCCGAACCCGAGGAACGACAGAGCCGACTCGAGGAGGATCGCGGCGGCGACGTTCAGCGTGACGACGACGACGATCGCGCCGATGCAGTTCGGCAGGAGATGCTTGGCGATGATGCGCCGGTCGTCGGCGCCGAGCGCTCGAGCCGCCTCGACGAACTCCTTGTGCTTCAGCGACAGCACCACACCGCGGACGATGCGCGCGGTCGTCATCCAGAAGAACAGCGAGAGCACGATGACCGTCGCCCGAATGCTGCCCGCATCGCCCATGACGGTGTGCGCCCAGGGCTGCCGGTTCGGGAGGTTGCGCATCAGGATCAAGATGACGAGCAGTGGCAGCGCGATGAAAAGGTCAGTCACGCGCATGACGAAGTTGTCGAGCTTGCCGCCGAAGTAGCCCGACGTGGCGCCGATGATCGTGCCGATCAACGTCGCGACGATCGCCACGGCGAACCCGACCGCGAGCGAGATTCGCCCGCCGTACACGACGCGGCTGTACAGGTCGCGGCCGATCGCGTCCGTCCCGAACCAATGCGCGCCGCTCGGCCCCTGGAAGACCGGGCCGACGCCCGTCTTCTCGTACGGGTAGCGGGCGACCACCGACGCGAAGAGCGCCATGAGGCTCAACAGGATGAGGATGACCGCGCTGACCATCGCGAGCTTGTGCCGGCGGAAGCGGCGCCACGCCAGCTTTCGAGGCGACAGCGAGACCGGCGCAACCTGCTCCGCCTCCGCCTCGCTCGATCTCGTGCTCGCGGACCGGGCCGACCTGGAGCACCTCATCGGCCGGTCGCTCCGCGATCTCCGCGCTGTCGGTGCGGACCTCAGTCAAGTCTGATCCTCGGATCGAGCCACGCGTAGGCGAGGTCGGCCATGAGGTTGAAGAAGATGACCGAGAAGACGACCACCATCATCCACGGCAGGATCTGCGGGTAGTCGCCGTTGTTGTACGCGTCGATGAAGAACCGGCCCATGCCGGGATACTCGAAGATCGCTTCGGTGATCACGAGTCCGCCGACGATCGCGCCGATGTCGAGCGCCGCGTAGGTGACGACCGGGATCAGGGCATTGCGGAAGCCGTGCTTCATGATGACCCGCTTCTCGCTGATGCCCTTCGAGCGCGCCGTGCGCATGTAGTCGGAGTTCATCACCTCGAGCATCGACGACCGCATGTAGCGGCTGTAGATCGCGATCCCCTGGAACGCAACGACGAGCGCGGGAAGGATCAGGTGCTTCATCCGCAGCCACGGATCGAAGCCGGAGTGGCCCGGGCGGATACACGCCCGACACCGGAAGGAACGGCTGGTCCATGTTGAACCAGTTGGTCAGCATGATCCCGAAGAACAGCTGGAGGATCAGGGCGAACCAGAACTGCGGGATCGACAGGCTGAAGAACGAGAGCCCGGTGCCGATGTTGTCGAACTTCGAGTACTGACGCAGCGCCGAGATGATCCCGATGGTGACGCCCACCGAGATCGTGATGATGAACGCGAACGTGCCGAGCACGATCGTGTTGAACAGGGCTCGCTGCAGGTCAGGCCACACGTCGCGGCGCGATGAGAGCGACTTGCCCCAGTCGAACATCACGAACGACTTCAGCCACAGCCAGTACTGCTCGGGAAGCGACTTGTCGAGGCCGAGAGAGGCTCGGTACTTCGCGAGCTCCTCGGGATTGACCCGAGGGTTACGGGCGGCGGCGGCGAGAGGGTCGGTGGAAGACCGGACTGCGATGAAGACCAGGACGCTGGCGATCAACAGAACGGGGATCGCCCACAACATTCGCTTGATCACGAATCTGGCCAACGGGTACCTCCCCTACCCCGAAACGATAGAGGAGGCGGAGCCGGTACGCCCGGCGCCGCCCCCTCCCATCGTCAGCTGCAAACAAGCCTGGCTAGCTCACGACCTTCCAGTCGTAGAGGTTGCGGAAGGCGCTCATGTAGTTGCTGGTGTCGGCGTCGATCGGGCCGTCGATGCGGTCCGTGCGCCACGCCGTGAGGTTCGGGAACTGGAACAACGGCACCATGACGAAGTCGCCAGCCATGAGCGCGCCGATCGCGTGGATCTGCTCCTCGCGAACCGCCGGATCGAGCTCGGCGTCGGACTCTGCCATCAGGGCGCTGGCTTCCTCGTTGCACCAACCGCTCGAGTTCTGACCCGACGGAACCTCAGGAGTCGGGATCGAGTCGCACGCCATGATCGACGTCACCGTCGGATCCGGAGCAGCGGTGTTGATGTACATGGCGAGCTGCGATGTCGAGCGTGGGCAGTCGCTGCTGGAAGAACGTGGCGGCGTCCGAGTTGTCGGGAATGAGCTCGAAGCCCTTCTCCCGCATGTCGGGGATCACGAGCGCCTGGGTGTTCTCCCGGCGGGTGTTGCCGGTGTTGACCGTCCACTTGATGCTCGCCACCTGGTCGCCCTTGGCCCAGATGCCGTCGCCGTTCTTGGCCCAGCCGTTCTCCTCGAGCAGCGCCGCGGCGCCCTCGGGGTCGTACAGGTCCTGGTTCAGGCTGGTGTCGCACCAGGGGCCGACCGTGGGCACCCACACCATGCAGACGTTCTGCGTGGCCTCGGGGGAGATCGGCTTGTAGATGGTGTCGATGATCGCCGTGCGTGTCGACCGAGCGCACGAACGCCTCACGCAAGATCGGATCCGAGAACGGTCCGGTCTTCTGCTGGATCCAGAGGTTCTCGTAGTTCGTGCCGAAGCCGAACGTGAAGTCGATGTTCGAATCAGCGAGACGTTGATCGGTGCCCGCGGACGGCTGCGGGAAGATCATGTCGACCTGTCCGGAGAGCAGCGACGTTGATCTCGGTGTCCGAGTCGGTCTGCGGCACCATCACGACCTTGTCGACGAGCGGCGTACGGCTCGCGTCCCAGTAGTTGGGGTTCGGCACCAGCACCTGCTGCTCGAGGCTCCACGACTCCATCATCCACGGACCGCCCGAGAACGGGATGCTGTCCTGCATCTCGTTCTCGAGGTTGGTCGTCGTGAACGCGTCGGCCTTCAGCAGCGGCGGGGCGCCGGAGAACAAGTTCTTGTACGCCGCGTAGTTGGCCTTGAACACGATGACCGCGGTCTGGGGGTCGGTCGTGTCGATCGACTCGATCTGGTCGTAGCCCGCGGTGCTGACGGCGCCGGTCGTGTTCATGACCGCCTGCCACGTGAACTCGACGTCGGCCGACGTGATCGGCGAACCGTCATCCCAGACCGCGTCGGGGTTCAGCTTCAGCGTCAGCGTGAAGGGATCCTCGGTGATGCCACCGTTCTCGAGCGTGGGATCTTCGGCGAGCACCGGGCCCGGCTCATAGTTGCCGTCCGACGTCGTCTCCCAGATGAACGGGTAGATCGGGACCTGCGTCATCCAGAACATCCAGGACGAGTTGGCGCACTGGGTCACCGGGTTGATGCACTCGGGCCACTGCTCGGCGCCAATGGTGATCGTGCCGCCGGTCGGGGTGCGATCGCCCTCGGCCGCAGCCGTCGTGCCCGCACCCGCTGCGCTGGTGCCTGCACCGCCTCCGGTCGTGTCACTGCTGCTGCCGCCATCGTCGCCGCAGGCTGCGGCGAACAGGCCGAGACCGAGCAGCAAGGCAAGAGCCTTGACGCTCCTCGGGGTTCGTCTCACGAAATGGACCTCCTGGTATGAGCGGGGGGAGATGGATCCACGTCTCCCTCTGCAGCGGAGACCCGCCTCAGACAACGCGATCCACCGCACGGGAACCGCCCGGCAAGGCCGGCGTTCGACCGCACGGTTTGTTCCAGCGCACCCGTCCTACCTCCCCTTATCCAGGGCGGATGGCCGTTTCGACGGTAGCAGAGGGGTACCCGGTGGAAAGGGACGGCAACCGTTACGGGTTGTTGACAACCCGCGCTGACGCTCAGTCAGCAGCGGCGCCAGACAGCGTCAACAGTGCGGCGTCAACCGCCGTGGAGCCGGTACTGGACGATGCGGGCGAACTCGTCGGGCTCGAGGCTCGCCCCGCCGACGAGCGCCCCGTCGATGTCGGGCTGGGCCATCAGCTCGGCGATGTTCGTCGCCTTCACGGACCCGCCGTATTGCACCCGGATCGAGGCCGCCGCCTCCGCTCGCCCGATCTGGCCGACCTCGGCCCGCACGAGGCCGCAGACCGCCTGCGCGTCCTCGGGCGTCGCCGTGCGGCCGGTGCCGATCGCCCAGATGGGCTCGTAGGCGATGACCATGGTGCCGAGCGCCTCGCGAGCGACGCCGGCGAGGCCGGCCCGCACCTGCGCGACGACCTTGTCCTCGGTGGCGCCCACTTCGCGCTCCTCGAGGGTCTCGCCGACGCACATGATCGGCGTCATCCCTGCGGCGAGGATCGCACGCACCTTTCGGTTGACCATCTCGTCGGTCTCTCCGAAGAGCTGCCGGCGCTCCGAGTGGCCTGCGATCACGTAGCGGATCTGCAGCTTGGCGAGCATCGCGGGCGCGACCTCGCCGGTGAACGCCCCCTTCTCCTCCCAGTGGCAGTGCTGCGCACCGAGCACGATCGACATGTGATCGGAGTCGATGGCGGTCTGCACCGTGCGGAGATCGGTGAACGGGGGATGCACGGTCACGTCCACGGCGTCGAAGTCGGCCTTGGTGAGCGCGTAGTGCAGCTTCTGGACAGTCTGCAGTGCCTCGAAGTGATTGAGGTGCATCTTCCAGTTGCCGCTGATGAGGGGCTTTCGCGCGTCAGCGGGCATTCCGCGCCTGACGCAATGCAGCCTCGCGCAACGCCGCCAGGCCGGGAAGGTCGCCGAGCTCGAGCAGCTCGAGCGACGCACCCCCACCGGTGGACAGATGGTCGACTCGGTCGGCGAGCCCGAACTGGGCGAGCGCCGCCGCGCTGTCGCCGCCACCGACCACTGTGAACCCATGGGCGTCGGCCACTGCGTGGGCGACGGCGAGCGTGCCCGATGCGAACCGCTCGTCTTCGAAGACGCCCATCGGTCCGTTCCACAACACCGTGTTGGCGTCGGCGATCACATCGGCGAACTCGGCCGCGCTGCCCGGCCCGATGTCGAGCCCCTTCCAGCCATCCGGCAGGCTCGTGCCGTACGTGGCGACCTGTCCGGCAGGCGACATCGCCACGATGTCGGACGGCAGGTGGATCGGTTTGCCCCGCTCGAGTAGCCCGCGGCACGTGTCGACCTGATCGGGCTCGAACAGCGAGTCGCCGATCGCCTCGCCGCGGCGCCGCGAGGAAGGTGAAGCACATCGCTCCGCCGACGACCAGCGCGTCGACGACCGACAGAAGCGCGTCGATCACACCGAGCTTGTCGCTGACCTTGGCGCCACCCAGCACTGCGACGAACGGACGCCGAGGATGCTCTCGGATTCCGAGCAGCACCTCGACCTCGCGCGCGAGCAACCGCCCCGCCGCGCTGGGCAGCGCCCGCGGCGGGCCGACGATCGATGCGTGCGCGCGATGAGCGGCGCCGAACGCGTCGTCGACGTAGAAGTCCTGCCCTTTGACGAGGTGCTCCACGAAGGCGGGATCGCCCGCTTCCTCCCCCGGGTCGAACCGCAGGTTCTCGAGCAGCTCGACGCCGGGGGCGAGCTCCGCGAGCCGAGCGCGGACGGGCGCCATCGACCACCGCTCGTCGGGCTTCCCCTTCGGCCGGCCGAGATGGCTGCATGCGGTGACCGTGGCGCCGTGACCAGTGAGCCACTCGATGGTCGGCAGCGCGGCTCGGATGCGCAGATCGTCGGTGATCTCGCCGTCTTCGAGCGGCACGTTGAAGTCGGCGCGCAGCAGCACGCGCCGCCCGGCGACGTCGGGCAGATCTTCGAGAAGGGGGAGCTTCACCGGATGGCGCGGGGTAGCACTGGTTCGCGGCGTGTCACTGGTTCGCGGCGCCGATGATGAGCGCGAGATCGACGAGCCGGTTGGAGTAACCCCACTCGTTGTCGTACCAGCCGAGCACCTTCACCATGTTGCCCATCGCCATCGTGAGCCCCGAGTCGAATGTGCACGACGCCGGGGAGCCCACGATGTCGGACGACACGAGGGGCTCGTCGGAGTAGACGAGCTTTCCGGCGAGCGGGCCCGACGCCGCGGCCTTCGCGTAAGCCTCGTTCACCTCGTCGACGGTCACGTCGCGACGAAGGATGCCAACGAAGTCCGTGATCGAGCCGTCCGGGACGGGCACGCGGAGCGCAGTGCCGTCGAGCTTTCCCTTCATGGTCTCGAGCACGAGCCCCGTGGCACGCGCGGCCCCCGTGGAGGCGGGCGTGATGTTGATCGCCGCGGCGCGGGCGCGCCGGAGATCCTTGTGGGGGCCGTCGACGAGCATCTGGTCGCCGGTGTATGCGTGCACGGTCGTCATCAGCCCACGCTCGACGCCGAACGTGTCGTCGAGCACCTTCACCATGGGAACGAAGCAGTTCGTGGTGCACGACGCGTTCGAGACGACGAAGTGCTTCGAGGGATCGAACGTGTCGTCGTTGACACCGACGACGAACGTGGCGTCGGCCCCGCCGCACGGCGCGGACACGATGACCCTCGGCGCGCCGCCCTCGAGGTGGGCGGCGGCGGTGTCGCGCTCGGTGAAGAAACCGGTCGACTCGACGACGACGTCGACGCCGAGGTCACCCCAGGGCAGCTCCTTCGGATCGCGGATCGCGAGCACCTTCAGCAGGTCGCCGGCGACGTAGATGCCGTCGTCCACCACCCGCACCTCATCAGGCAGGCGACCCATCACCGAATCGAACTTCAAGAGATGCGCCATCGTGTCGACGGATCCGAGGTCGTTGAGCGCCACGAAGTCGATGTCCGCGCCGGATGCCTTGGCCGCGCGGAAGAAGCTGCGTCCGATACGACCGAAGCCGTTGATCCCTACGCGGATCGCCATGTGCTGGATGTCCTCCCGGTCGGGAGAGGCCCGCCTGGCCTCTCGTCACCGAAGGCGACGTTACTTGTCGACGTCGCGGTGCACGACAACCGGTTGGTACCCGTGCTGGCGGAGCCGGCGGGCGATCTCCTCGGCCACGACGACGGATCGGTGCTGCCCGCCGGTGCACCCGAACGCCAACGAGAAGTAGCTCTTGCCCTCGCGCACGTACGCGGGCAACAGCAACGTCAGCAGCGCGTCGAGCTGACCGAGGAAGTCCGCGGTCACCTCCTGGCGCATGACGAAGGTGCGCACCTCGGTGTCGAGACCGGACAGGGGACGGAGGTTCTCGTCCCAATACGGGTTCGGGAGGAAGCGGCAGTCCACGACCATGTCGGCGTCGAGCGGGAGGCCGTGCTTGTAGCCGAACGACGTGATGCTCGTCTGCATGCCGGGTGCCGGCACCTCTGCGCCGAACAGCGACATCAAGCGGTCGCGCAGCTGGTGGACGTTCAGGTCGCCGGTGTCCACGACGAGGTCGGCTTCGGCCTTCACGGGCTCGAAGAGAAGCCGCTCCCGCTCGATCGCGTCGGTCATCGCACCGGCCTCGTCGGCGAGGGGATGTCTCCGCCGGGTGCTGCTGTAGCGGCGCACGAGCACGTCGGTCGGCGCATCGAGGAACAAGATCCGGACGCGGTGCCCCCCGGCTCGCAGCTGCACCAGCGCCGGCAGCACATCGCCCGGGTTCGGACCACGACCCACGACGAGCGCGACCCGGCCGATGCTCGAGCCCGGCGCCGCGGCGAGGTCCGCGATCGTCGGGATGAGGGTGGCCGGCAGGTTGTCGACGATGAACCAGCCGAGGTCCTCGAGCGTCACGGCGGCTTGGGAGCGACCCGCGCCCGACAAGCCCGTGACCACGAGGAACTCACTCACATCTTGATGGTACCGACGACCTCTCGCGTCAGCGCGCCTTCTCCGCACGGAGGAACAACAGCCGCGGGATCGTCGCGGCGGCCGCGTACTCCGTCGCGCGCGCGAGGAAGCCCGCCGGCGGCGCCGGCTCCTCCATACGGTGGATCACGAGCCCCGCTGCTGCCATCGCGTTGACGTACCGGCTGAGCGGACGGTGGATGAACGGAATGAAGATGTCCTTCTCGACTTCTTCGATCGTTCGGTCCTCCACGAGGTATTCGCCGACGCGCCAGTACTGCTCGGGTGGGTCGAGGATCTGGTCGTCGATCCATCCGCTGTTCGGCGTCTGCAACAGCGGATGGTTGAGGAAGAACAGGAAGCGTCCCCCTTCGACGAGCACCCGCCCGACCTCAGCGAGCGCGCGGTCGACGTCGTCGATGTGCTCGAAGACGAGGCAGGCCACCACTGCGTCGAACGAGCCCGCCACGAACGGCAGATCGGCCGCGGCCGCGCGCGCGTAGCCCACCTGCCCACCGCGACGACGCGCGACCTCGAGCTGAGCCCACGTCGGGTCCACGCCCGTGACGCGCTCCACTGGCAACCCCGCGGCGAGACGGCTGATCTGTCCCTCGCCGCACCCCACATCGAGGACGCGACGGGCCCCCGCCAAGTGCTCCGCCGCCAGGGGCAGGATCTGCTCTTCGTACTCGGGGTCGGCACCGTCGGTGAACCCGTCTTGCCACCACCGCGCGTGTACCTCCCAGAGGCCGTCGCCGTCTGTCATGAGCAGGCTGTCATGAGCAGGCGATCACGAGCGCGGAAGATGGATCTTCGTGTGCACCGCGTCCGCGACCGCATTGGGAAGCCACGGCAGCGCGCGCAGCGTCTCGAGCTCGGCCCGCTTGACGTTCTCCACGCCACCGAGCTCCTTCACGAGGCGCTTGCGCCGCGCCGGCCCGAGGCCGGGGATGTCGTCGAGGACGCTCTTCGTCATCCGCTTGCCGCGCAGCTCGCGGTGGAAGGTGATCGCGAAGCGGTGCGCCTCGTCGCGCAGACGTTGCAAGAGGTAGAGCGCCTCGCTCTGACGCGGAATCGTGATCGGGTCGCTTCGGCCGGGGACGTAGACCTCCTCGAAGCGCTTCGCGAGCGCCGCAACCGGGATCTCGTGTTCCAGCCCGAGCTCGTGCACGACGCGTTCGGCCACGCCGAGCTGCCCCTTCCCGCCGTCGACGAGGAGCAGCTGGGGCGGATAGGAGAAGCGTCCGGGGCGACCACCCGTGGGACGATCGCGGTCCTCCAGGTAGGCCGTGAGGCGGCGGGTGAGCACCTCTTCCATCGCGGCGAAGTCGTCGTTGCCGGCGACGCCCTTCACCTTGAAGCGGCGGTAGTCCGACTTCTTCGGAAGGCCGTCCTCCATCACCACCATCGAGCCGACGTAGTCCGTGCCCTGGATGTGGCTCATGTCGTAGCACTCGATCCGCAACGGCGCCTCGGGAAGCCCGAGGTGGTCTTGCAGCTCGTTGAGCGCCCGGGCACGGCTGTTGTGGTCCGCGGCGCGTCGAAGCCGATGCCGTGTGAACTCCTCCTTCGCGTTCCGCGTCACGGTCTCCTGGAGCGTCGCGCTTGTCGCCGCGCTGCGGCACCCGTACCGCGACACGCGAGCCGCGCATCAGGGTGAGCCACTCCTCGTAGAGCTCGGTGTCGTCGGGAACCACCGGGATAAGCACCTGCTTCGGCACGCCCTGTGGCGGCTCCTCGCCGTAGAGACCTTCGATCACCCGGGCGACGAGGCCGGACGCGGTCAGGTCTTCGACCTTGTCCACGACGAAGCCCTTCCGTCCGACCACTCTCCCCCGCCGCACGTAGAAGACCTGGACCGCCGCCTCGAGGTCGTCGTCGGCGATGCCGACGACATCGAGGTCCTCGTTGCGATCGGCCACCATCTGCTGGCGCTCGATCGCCTTCGTGACGCTGGTCAGGCGGTCGCGGAGACGGGCCGCGCGCTCGAACTCCAAGCCTTCCGCGGCCTCACGCATGTCGCGTTCGAGTCGGCGGACCGCTCCGTCGGTGTCACCGTCGAGGAACTCGACGAGTTCGCTCACCAGACGGTCGTAGGTCTCCTTGTCGACCTCGCCTACGCACGGACCACTGCACTTCTCGATGTGGAACAGGAGGCACGGCCGCCCGAGGCGTTGATGGGTGTTGAGCTTGCTGTCGCTGCACGTGCGGATCGGGAAGGTGCGCAGCAGCATGTCGAGCGTGTCCCGGATCGCGTACGCGTGTGCGTACGGGCCGAAGTAGCGCACGCCCTTTCGCTTGCGCCCGCGCATGACCATCGCCCTCGGCCACTCGTCGTCGAGCGTGACCGCAAGGAAGGGGTAGCTCTTGTCGTCCCGCAGCCGGACGTTGAAGCGCGGCCGGTGCTGCTTGATGAGGCTGTACTCGAGCATGAGCGCTTCGACCTCGTTGCGCACCTGGATCCACTCGACGGACTCCGCGGCGGCGACCATCTGCGCAGTGCGGGGCGCGAGGCCCCGCGGGTCCTGGAAGTAGCTCCCGACCCGGCTGCGGAGCGACGCGGCCTTGCCCACGTAGATCACACGGCCCTCGCGGTCCTTGAATTGATAGGACCCCGGAGCGTCGGGGATCGTGCCCGCAGGCGGTCGGTCGACCATGGCCCTTTCAGCCTGCCCCGAAGTCGCGCGGACTGCGTACACTTGAGCCCACGCCGGCCTGGTCTCCGGCGCCATATGCAAGCTCTGGGGCCGACATCCCCGTGGAGGGCGACCAGGCTGTCCCCACCGGCCACAACCAGAGCAGGGTCCCGAAAGGGAGGACAACCCAGCGATGTTGCGGATCCAGACCCCTCTGCCGGAGGGGTACACCGGCGCCGACCCCGACGATCTCGCGACGCGGATCGGCGCGGCCAAGGCGGCGCTCGGCAACCGGCTCTTCATCCTCGGTCACCACTACCAGCGCGAGGAAGTGATGCGATGGGCCGACGCACGCGGCGATTCGTTCCGCCTGTCCGTGCTCGCACAGCAGCAAGACGACGCTGAGTTCATCGTCTTCTGCGGTGTCCACTTCATGGCGGAGTCGGCCGACATCCTGACGGCCGACCACCAGAAGGTCATCCTCCCGGACCTGAATGCCGGTTGCTCGATGGCAGACATGGCCGACATCGACTCCGTGGAAGAGGCTTGGGAATCGCTCGACCGCGTGATCGACATCGATCGGCTGGTTCCGATCACGTACATGAACTCCTCCGCGGCGCTGAAGGCGTTTGTCGGCCGTCACGGGGGCGCCGTGTGCACCTCGACCAACGCGCGCGCGGTGCTCGAGTGGGCATTCCGTCCCCGTGCACAAGGGGGTGCAGGCGGGTCGAAGGTGTTGTTCTTCCCCGATCAGCATCTCGGCCGCAACACCGGACTGGCGATGGGCTACTCCCACGACGACATGAGCGTCTGGAACCCGCACCGCGAGCGGGGTGGCCTGACCGAGGCGGAGTGCAAGGAGACGACCTTCCTCCTGTGGCGCGGGCACTGCTCGGTCCATCAGCGCTTCCGACCCGAGCACGTCGACGCCTTCCGCGAGACCTACCCCGACGGCATCGTCGTCGCCCACCCGGAGTGCAGCTACGAGGTCTGCGAGAAGGCTGACCAGGTCGGCTCGACCGACTTCATCATCCGCGCGGTCGACGCCGCGCCGCCCGGCGCGGTCATCGGCGTTGCCACCGAGATCCACCTCGTGCAGCGGCTCGACGAGGAGACAGCCGACAAGACCGTCGTCTCCCTCGATCCGCTCGTGTGCCCGTGTTCGACGATGTTCCGCATCGATGGCGCCCACCTGTGCTGGGTACTCGAGAACCTCGTCAACGGGCGGGTCGTCAACCAGATCACCGTCGACCCCGAGACCGCTGACGCCGCGAAGATCGCCCTCGAGCGCATGCTCGCGATCACCTGACTCAACGAGATCGGCTATCTGCCGACAGTAGGCTGAGCCCGTTCGCGAGCCTGGAGGCGCCGTCATGAGCCAGACCGTCCCCCATGACGCACCCATCTTCGTCGCCGGGCACCGAGGTCTCGTCGGATCTGCTGTGCTCCGTCGCCTCGAGTCGCGCGGCTTCACGAACATCGTGACCGCGAGTCGCGACCAGCTCGACCTCCGAGACCAAGCCGCGGTCAACTACTGGTTTCGCGCTCATAGGCCCGAGTACGTGTACCTCGTCGCGGGAACCGTGGGTGGCATCCTCGCGAACAGCACGCGCCCGGCAGAATTCATCTACGACAACATGATGATCCACGCGACCGTCGTGCACGCCAGCTACGTGCACTCGGTCAAGAAGCTGCTGTATCTCGGTAGCTCCTGCATCTACCCGCGTGACGCGCACCAGCCGATGACAGAAGAGGCGCTCCTCACTGGCCCGCTCGAGCCGACCAACGAGGCTTACGCCCTCGCGAAGATCGCCGGCATCAAGCTCTGCCAGTCCTACCGCACGCAGTACGGCGCCAACTTCATCTCGGCGATGCCGACGAACCTCTACGGACCGAACGACAACTTCGACCTGCAAAGCAGCCACGTCCTGCCCGCGCTCATTCGCAAGTTCCATGACGCCAAGCTGAGTCAGGCACCCGCCGTCACGATCTGGGGCACAGGCACTCCGCTGCGTGAGTTCCTCCACGTCGACGACCTGGCTGATGCGTGCACGTTCTTGATGGAGCACTACGAGGGTGACCGGCACATCAACGTCGGCACCGGTGTCGACCTCAGCATCCGTGCGCTCGCCGAGATGGTCCGCGACGTCGTGTACCCAGAGGCGAGGTTGGAGTTCGACACGACCAAGCCGGACGGCGCACCCCGGAAGCTGCTCGACGTCACACGCCTGAACGAGCTCGGCTGGAAAGCCTCGATCGAGCTTCGAGCGGGCATCGAGTCGACATACGGATGGTTCCTCGAGCACGCCCTGGAGTCGATGAACCGGCGTGCCTGAGGACTGCGCACCGCTCGTAACGGTGATCACGCCGTGCCTGAACTCGAGTGCGTGGTTACCCACCTGCATCGAGAGCGTCGCTCGACAGACCGCCGGTTCGATCGAGCACATCGTGATCGACGGAGGGTCGACTGACGACACTCTCGATGTGCTCGCGCGCTATCCCCACATCAGGTGGCAATCCGAACCCGACTCCGGCCAGAGCGATGCAATCAACAAAGGCATCGCGCTGGCGCGCGGCGAGCTCGTCACGTGGCTCAACGCCGACGACACGCTCGAGCCGAACGCGGTCGCGGCTGTCCTCGCAGCGTGGCGCGCGCGACCCGACGGCGGCGTCTTCTACGGGGACTGTGCGATCGTCGAGGGCGGCACCACAAGAGTGTGGGCGCCCTCCCCATGGCTGCGCACGGCCGACTTCGAAGGACGTGACCCACTCCCGCAGGTCGGCACCTTCGTGACGCGAGAGGCGCCCTCACCGCCGTCGGCGGCGTGGACGAGAAGTTCCACCTGGCCATGGACTACGACCTTTTCCTTCGTTTGACACTCGCCGGTCATCGGTTCGTGTACGTGCCGACGGTGCTGGCGCGCTTCCTCCTCCACGAGAGCTCGAAGTCGGGGAGCATCGACGAGAGTCGGTTTCTGCGCGAGGAGGCACTCGCGTTGGAGAAGTCAGGGCGGACAAGTGCCGCGCATGTCGCCCTCGGCCGCGCGGCGGCCCACGACGCTCGACGCCCCGACGGATCGTGGCCTCGCTCCTTCTGGCGCGACCTGAAGGTCGGCCCTCGAGAGGAACGCGCCGGTGCCCATCTGGAGGCGGCGCGCTGCCTGGCGCGCGAAGGCTCCCCGCTTCTGCTCCCGCAGGTGATGGCCCACGTGTGCAACCCCGCGGTGTGGGTGACGGCGACGACGCGCCGGAACCTCAGCCGCACGCTGATGCGCTTCCCTCAGCGCCTCCTCCACCACGGCAGAGCGTCCCGATGGTGAGTCCAGGCGTCGAGCCGGCCCCGATCCGTTCGCGAAGGCGAGCGGCCACCGACGGTGCCTTCTTGAGCGGCCAGCGGGTGGTCGGCATCGCGGTCGGACTCGTCACTGTTCCCCTCGCGGCGAGAACGCTCAGCACCGAGGGATTCGGCGTGTGGTTGCTCCTGAGCACACTGACCGCCGTGCTCGGTGTGCTCGACTTCGGCCTCGCCAACGGCTTGGTGACCCACGTTGCGCGCGCGACGACGAGCGAGACCGCGGCGGAGGTGCGGGCCCTGGCCAGCGCTGCGTGGTTCGCGCTCGGAACGCTCGCGCTCGCAATGGCATGCGGGTTGGTCGCACTGATCGTCCTCGTCGATCTTCGCGAGGGCTTGGGTGTCGCGACGAGCATCAGCGCCGCCGAAGTGAAGTGGTCCCTCGCCGTCCTTGCCGTATCGGTGTGCCTGGCGCTCCCCCTCAGCGTCGCGTCCCGTGTGTACCAGGGAAGGCACGAGCTCAGAGTCGTCGCGACATGGGGCGTCGTCGGCGCGGGTGCGCAACTGGTCGTCTCGGTCGTGTGCTTCGCCACCGACGCCAGCCTTCCGTGGTGGACCCTGGCAGCGATGTGTGGCCCAGTCGTCGCGGGCGTCGCCACGTCGATCAGCCTGTTCATCGTCCGCCATCCGGA
Organism: uncultured Acidimicrobiales bacterium; assembly: GCA_963747215.1. GTDB lineage: Bacteria > Actinomycetota > Acidimicrobiia > Acidimicrobiales > DATKAS01 > DATKAS01. The sequence continues at coordinate 691,443 of CAVVET010000034.1, read as the reverse complement.
GCTCCGGCCGCGGCGCCGCGACATCCGCCGAAAGAGCGTCGCGAACCTGGCGCGCTCAGGATGGCTGTTCTTCGTGCTCGGGATCGCGTTCGCGGTCGGCTATCAAACCGATGCCCTCGTCATCTCCGCCCGGCTCGGAGCGGAGCAGGTCCCTGAGTACGTCGTGCCCTACCGGCTCTTCATGCTCGCGCCGAGCTTCGCCGGTTTGCTCGTGCTCCCGCTGTGGGCGGGTTACGCGGACGCGCTCGCACCGCGGCGACCATCGTTGGGTCCGACGGGCCCTCCGGACGTCGCTCACGATCTCCGGCCTCGTGACCGTCGCGGCCGGGCTCGTCCTGATCGTCGCGGGACCCTTCATCATCCGGGTCTGGGTCGGCCCGTCGGTACCCGAACCGTCGCGAGGGCTTCTCGCCATCCTGGCGGTCCTCGCCCTTGTCATGGCAGTCAGCACCACGATCGCCATGCTGCTGAACGGAGCCGACGTCATCGGGTTTCAGGTCGTCGTGGCCACGGTGATGGTGGTGGCGAACCTCGCCCTGTCGCTGGCGTTGGTGGGCCCGCTGGGCGTGGCGGGGCCACCACTCGCAACCGTCATCGCTCAGACAATCACCGTCCTCATTCCCTGCGCCATCTACGTTCGGCGGTTCATGCTCGGAGGCCAGCCACCACCCGATCCGATGCGCGGCGTTCCGCTCGTCTCAGCACCATGACCGCTCGCTCGCTCGTCGGACAGCTGCTGCTCGACTCGCTCCTTCGCACCGACCCCAAAGGCCGGATGGGACGGCCCTGGAGCTGGACGTTGCAGACGGCGCGACGTGGGTTGCTTCGGGTGATGGACCCCGATGTCACCTACGCGTTCTACGACATGACACTTCGGCTTCCGCTCTCGCACCAGCTACCGCTCTTCAGGAAGGAGTTCCCCGAGTACAGCGACAACCTCCGCAGGGTCGCGGCGGGTCTGGCCGCCAAGTACCCGGGGCTCGTCGCGATCGACGTCGGAGCGAACGTCGGTGACTCCGTCGCCGTCCTCGTCGCCGGCGGCATTGGCGCGATCACCGCCGTTGAGCCTGACGATCGTTACTTCGCGCTCCTCGTCGAAAACGTCGCATCGCGTCCCAGCATTCACCCGAAGAAGCTCTTGCTCGCGGACGTCGCCGGCGAGCGGCGAGGCGAGCTCCGGGTCCAAGACGGAACGGGCAGCTGGACCGACGAGTCGAGCGGGCAGTCGATCCTCGCCACCACGCTCGATGAGCTGGTGGCAGCGGAGGTGAACCTGGGTCGTGTCCGACTCGTCAAGTGCGACACCGACGGGTTCGACCTGCGAATTCTCCGCGGCGCTCCGCGTCTCCTCGCCACCGGGCCGGTCCTGTTCTTCGAGTACGACCCCGATGCATGCCCGGACGAGGACGGCCCCTCGTTCTTGGAATGGCTCGGTGAGCTCGGCTACGAGCGACTCCTCCTGTGGGACAACTTCGGCCGACTCCTGCTCAGCACGACGCCGCACGAGGCGGGGCTGCTCGCCGACGTCGACGCGTACTACCGCCAGAACCCGGACTCGTACCTCGACATCGCCGCATACACGTCGCGCGACGCGGAGCTCGCCGACGAAATCGCAGCAGCGGAACGGGCCGGCAGCCGGAGATCGTGAGCGTCACCGCGGCGTTGTGCATCATCTGCCATGACCGGCCGGAAGAGCTCCGGTCAGCGCTCGCGTCGGCGACAACCAGCAGATGGTCCGAGATCGTGGTGCTCGACATGGCGTCGACTCCGCCCCTGCAGCCGATCGCAGGTACCACCTGGTCACGCTCCGAGACGAACCTCGGCCCCACCGGTGGGTACAACCTGCTGGCCGACGCGACGAACGCCGACGTGTTGGTCTTCCTCGACGACGACGCGATCCTGCGCGGACCGGTCGCCGACACGCTCACCTCCCTGTTCGCCGCGGACGACCGGCTCGCCGTGGTGGCTTTCAAGATCGTGCGCGCCGACGGCTCGATCCGAAAGATCGAGCATCCGTTTCGCGGGAGGGTGCGAGACGCCGATCGAGCGCGACCGTGTGCCTACTTCCTCGAAGGCGCCTGCGCGATCCGGCGCTCCGCCTTCGAACAGGTGGGCCTCTACGACGCCGATCTCGTGTACTCCGTCGAGGAGGTCGACCTGTCGTTTCGTCTGGCGGCAGCAGGGTGGCGGCTCTGGTATGAGCCCAGCCTCGTCGCGGAACACCGACCGTCGACCGCCGGACGGGGCCTGGCCCCTCATGTGCCCGCGATGACAGTGCGCAACCGGATCGTCGTCAGCCGTCGCTATCTCCCCGTGCCGCTGGCGATCGTGCACATGGCGGCATGGATCGGACGGACGTTCATCCAAGCCGCGCGCGGCCGACACCTGACCGACTGGTTCGCCGGCGTGGCCAGCGGGTTCAAGCGGCCCGTGAAGCGCAAGACACTGCCCTGGAGAGTGCTGTGGCGGATGCACCAGCTCCGGGGACGCGTGCTCTGGTGAGCTCAGCCGTGTCGGTGTGAAACGCCGGCTCGTTCGCCGATGAACCCCGCGAGCGTTCCGACCCACCAGCTCGCGCCATAAGTGGCGATGCCGCCGAGGGCGACCACCCGCTCGCGTATGCCTCCTGCGGGACCGGGACAGCCGACTGCCTCGAGTGTGAGTGCGGATGCTCCCGCGACGACGACGGTCGGGACGGCCCCCCAGCGTCGCCACACCACCGCTCCCGCGACCATCGCGGCCGGCGGCATCGCGAGGAGCGCCACCTGGCGCGCGAGCGGACGGCGCCCGCGGGCCCACCACATGCCCTTCACCCTTCCGAAGTACAAGTGCTGGCGAGCGAGCGCCAGAAACGTGGCGCGGGCGAGGTAGCCAGATTGGAGTCGCGCGTCGAACCACACGAGCTGCCCTGACTTGATGTAGCGCTGGCTCAGCTCGAAGTCTTCGTTCAGCGCGGTTGCGTCATCCCATCCGCCGAGAGCACGCAGCTCGTCGGTGCGAAATGCTCCCATCCACACGTGCTCCGCTGCGGCCGATGCAGTAGCTCTCCGGTACCGCGAGAAGCCACTCGTGATGCGATTGCGCTGCGCACGGGCCAACCCCACGTCGACGGGGCGCGACGTGCGCGGCGTCGCCACCTGCGCGCCCCCGATCTCCCCCACCTCGGGCCGCTCGGCCAGCACACGCACGCACGTGCCGACGTAGTGCGCCTGCACTCGGCTCCGGGCGTCGATGCGCACGACGATCTCACCCGCCGCGTCGGCGAGCCCGACGTTGAGCGCACAGGAGGTGCGACGACGAGGGTTGCGGAGCGCTCGGAAGCTCTTGAAGCCGTAGCGGGCAGCGGACTCCCCCGCCCGCGACACGGTTCCGTCCTCGCTCTCACCGTCTACGAGGATCACCTCGATGGACGAGACCGGATAGTCCTGCGCCCCGAGGGCGTCGATGCATCCGGAGATGTCCTCGGCCTCGTTCAATGCGGGGATGATGACCGAGACGAGGGGGACCCCTGTCACCGCCCCTGCCTCTGCACCACACTCCGGAGCGTGCGCCCGATGATGCGCAGGTCCATCGTGAGGCGCTGATGCCGCAAGTAGAAGAAGTCGTACTGCAGACCTTCGAGCGCTTCGGCGTCGGAGCCGGCGTACCCGAATTTCACCTGGCGCCAGCCGGTCATGCCCGGTCGGACCAAGTGGCGCAGGTCGTAGAACGGAATCTTGTCGACGAGCTCCTGGACATACGACGGCTGTTCGGGCCGTGGCCCGACAATCGACAGGTCGCCGCGGATGACGTTCAACAGCTGAGGCAGCTCGTCGAGGTGAGTGGTCCGGAGGAACCGTCCGACGCGTGTGATCCGAGGATCGTCGTCCGACGTCCAGACGGTGACGGCTCCGGGCAGATCACGCATCGACCGAAACTTCCAGATGGTGAACACCCGGCCTGACTTCCCCATGCGGGGTTGCCGGAAGAACATCGGCCCCCGGTTGCCGAAGCGGTTCGCCACCGCGACGATCGGAAGCGCCAGGAGCAAGATCGGCACACACGCGACCGCGAGCACGATGTCGAACAGCCGCTTCACACGGCTGTAGCTGTCGCGATGGATCTCGCCGATGTCGAACATCAGCGAGACGCGCTCGAGCTCACCGAGCGGCAACTTGCCGAGCCACTGGTCGTAGAAGAGCGAGACCGTGCGGATGCGCGCGCCTCGCTCATGCAGAAGCGCCGCCTGCGCGACGATGTGCTCGTCGGCCTGCGCCTCCCGATCCAGCACGAGCAGCGTCGCATTCACCGCGGTTGCGGCGGCCACGAGCGGGAGACCGTCACCTGTTGAGCGAGCGTCGGCACACGTCAGCACCCTCACGAGCTGGGCGGGCCGCTCGGGACGACCTTCGAGCTCGTCGGCGAGCAGCTGCCCTTCGTCGAGCCGTCCGACGAACAGGAGTCGCTCGCGATCCTCCGCTCGGCTGCGCGCGTGCCGGGCGAGCGTCGCGCAGAACGCGAACCACGGCACCAGGATCAGACCGGCGCCGAAGACCACCAGCCTCGGCAGCAAGACGCTGTTCGTGAGGAGCTGCGCGACGGAGACTCCGAGCGCACCGACGACGCACGCGGTGACGCTCGCGGCCCACGCGGCGCGCCGAGTCCGCAGGACCTCGGGCAGACCTACCGAGTACGAGGAAACCGCGAGAAGGATGACGTAGGCCGCCGACCACCCGAAACGGTAGGAGCCGGTGTAGTCGTAGACATGGCGGACGGCGTGCAGCTTGCCGAGCCCGAAGACCGCAACGACGATCCCCGCGTACTGGAGCGGGCGCGCGAAACGGGCCATAGCCACCTTTCCATCATCGGCAGGGGGTCGCGCGCAATGAGCCGGACGGCCCTTTCACCCTGCGTGGCCGCCCCGCGGGCGTCAGGCCGTCAGCAGATGGGCCAGGAACTGGCCGGTGTAGCTGGTCGGCGTCGCGGCCACCGTCTCGGGCGTGCCCTCGACCACCACCGTCCCGCCGCCCGAGCCGCCCTCGGGGCCGAGGTCGATGATCCAGTCCGCCGTCTTGATCACGTCGAGGTTGTGCTCGATCACGAGGACCGTGTTGCCCTGGTCGACGAGACGGCTCAGCACCGTCAGGAGCTTGCGGACGTCCTCGAAGTGGAGGCCGGTCGTCGGCTCATCGAGGATGTAGATCGTGTGACCGGTCGACCGCTTCGCGAGCTCGGACGACAGCTTGACGCGCTGGGCCTCGCCGCCCGACAAGGTGGGCGCGGGCTGTCCGAGCCGGATGTAGCCGAGGCCGACGTCGACCAGCGTCTGCATGTGCCGGGCGATCACGGGCTGGTTGGCGAAGAAGTCGACTGCCTCCTCACACGACAGATCGAGGACCTCGGCGATGTTCTTCCCCTTGAACGTGATGTCGAGCGTGTCTCGGTTGTATCGGGCTCCCTTGCACACCTCACACGGCACGTAGACATCGGGAAGGAAGTGCATCTCGATCTTGATCGTGCCGTCGCCCGCGCAAGCCTCGCAGCGCCCGCCGCTCACGTTGAACGAGAACCGACCAGGGAGGTAGCCGCGAACCTTCGCCTCCTGCGTCTGGCTGAAGAGCCGACGGATGTGGTCGAACACACCTGTGTAGGTGGCGGGGTTCGATCGCGGTGTGCGACCGATGGGCGACTGGTCGATGTCGATCACCTTGTCGAGGTGCTCGATGCCGTCGATCTTCTTGTGCCGCCCAGGCGGCATCTTCGACCGGTAGATGCGCTGCATCAGCGACTTGAGCAAGATCTCGCCGACCAGCGTCGACTTGCCCGAACCCGACACGCCGGTGACGGCGACGAAGCACCCCAGCGGGATCTCCACGTCGATGTCGCGCAAGTTGTGCTCTTTCGCGCCGCGGATCGTCAGCCACGCGTCGCTCGGCGTGCGCCGCTGCTTCGGAACGGGGATGGTGCGCTTGCCGGCGAGGTACTGACCGGTCATGGACGCCTTCGCTCGGATCAGCCCTTTCACCGAGCCCTCGAACACGATCTCGCCACCGTGCTCGCCCGCGCCCGGCCCGATGTCGACGACATGGTCGGCGACGCGGATCGTCTCCTCGTCGTGCTCGACCACGAGGACGGTGTTGCCGAGGTCGCGGAGGCGCACGAGCGTCTCGATCAGCCGGCGGTTGTCTCGTTGGTGCAGACCGATCGACGGCTCGTCGAGGACGTAGAGCACGCCCACGAGCCCGCTGCCGATCTGGCTCGCGAGCCGGATGCGCTGAGCCTCACCGCCCGCGAGGGTGCCGGCCGATCGGCTCAGAGAGAGGTAGTCGAGCCCGACGTCGAGCAGGAAGCTCATGCGGGCATTCACCTCTTTCACGACGCGCTCAGCGATCATCCGGTCTCGTTCGCTCAGCTCGAGCGACGCAAGCGTCTTCGCCGACTCGCCGATGCTCAGGTTGCAGAGCTCGTGGATGTTGCGCCCGTCGATCGTCACCGCGAGAGATGCCGGGCGCAGGCGCGCCCCGCCGCACGCCGGGCACGGCACCTCGCGCATGTACCCCTCGACCTGCTCGCGCGCCCAGTCGCTCTCCGCGTCCGTGTGCCGTCGTCGAAGGAACGGGATGATGCCTTCGTAGGTCGTCTGGAACGAGCGTTGACGGCCGTACCGGTTCTTGTACTTCACCTGCACGGTGCCCGACTTGGAACCGTGCAGGATCACGGTCTGCTGCGCCTTCGTCAGCTTCGACCACGGCGCATCCATGTCGATGCCGTGCTCCTGGGCGATGGCACCCACGAGCCGAGTGAAGTACTGCGTGCGCGCGCCGGCCCACGGCGCGATCGCCCCCTCGTTCAACGAGAGGTCGGGATTGGGCACGACGAGCTCGGGGTCGACCTCGTAGGTCGTGCCGAGCCCGTCGCAGGTCTCGCACGCGCCGTACGGAGAGTTGAATGAGAAGTTGCGGGGCGCGAGCTCGTCGAACGATGTGCCGCACTTCGGGCAGGCGAGGTGCTGACTGAAGGTGAGGATCTCGGCTTCGTCCTCCCCTCCCTTCGGCAGGATCTGCACTTCGGCGACGCCCTCCGCGAGCCGTAGCGCGGTCTCCAACGAGTCGGTGAGGCGCCGCTCGACACCGTCGCGTCGCACCAGGCGGTCGACGACCACCTCGATGGTGTGCTGCTCGTAGCGCGCAAGGCGGGTCGCGTCGGAGATCACCTCGGCGAGGTCGCGGACCTCACCGTCGATGCGAGCTCGCACATAGCCCTGGGACGCCAGGTCCGCGAGGAGCGACTCGTACTCACCCTTTCGACCGCGCACGACGGGGGCGAGCACCTGGAAGCGAGTGCCGTCAGGGAGCTGGAGCACCCGGTCGACGATCTGCTGCGGCGTTTGACGCTCGACGCGGGTGCCGTCGTTCGGACAGTGCGGCACACCGATGCGCGCGTAGAGAAGGCGGAGGTAGTCGTAGACCTCGGTGATCGTGCCCACCGTCGACCGGGGGTTTCGAGAGGCGGACTTCTGGTCGATCGAGATCGCAGGCGAGAGGCCCTCGATGAAGTCGACGTCGGGCTTGTCCATCTGGCCGAGGAACTGCCGGGCGTAGGAAGACAGCGACTCGACGTAGCGGCGCTGCCCTTCGGCGTAGATGGTGTCGAACGCGAGTGACGACTTCCCCGACCCGGACAGCCCCGTGAAGACGATCAGACGATCGCGCGGCAGCTCGATCGAGACGTTCTTGAGGTTGTGCTCGCGGGCGCCTCGCACGACCAGCGTGTCGGCCATCCCGGCGATCGTAGCCCGTTTCGGGCAATTGCGAACAGATGTACGATGAGGGCTACTCCGCCACGTAGCGCCGAATCACGATGTCGCTCCACAGGAACTTGATGGCTCGGGCGCTCTCGAATCGAAAGCCGGAGTAGGTCGGGTGCTCAGAAAGGCGCTCGAGCGGGTCCTCGGTGGAGTCGATCACGTCGATTCGTTCCGCGCCCATCGCGCTGGCCACTTCCATCGCCGCCGCCACTTCATGCTCGTCTGCGGTCCGATCGGTCACGTGCGCGGTCAACCAGAACCGATCGCCGTACCAGCTGCCGATCTCCGTCGCCAGGTACGGAGAGTCGCTGACGATGACGACGTCGTCGGGCACCGCGAGGACGTCCTCGGCAAACTGCGCGATCCCCCGTGTGCGGTCGATGTGCCAAGCGATGCCGACGACGCTCATCAACGACGACAGGCCCACGAGCGCGACGATCAGCGGGGTCCAGCCGACGCGGCGCACCTGGGCGCTCGCGAGCACGACGAGCAACACGCACGGCAGCAGGAGGTATCGGCCGCCCCATTGAGGGCTGTGATCGCCGACCCACTGGGTGAGCCAGATGAGGGGCATCGCCACGACCGCTCCGACGAAGAGCACCTGCTCTCGACGATTCCGGCGGCCGAAGAAGCCGAGCGCGGCGATCGGCGCCGCGACGAGGAACCCCGGGATCGCGGACAACCCGAACGTCAGCCGCCAGGCCATGCCTCCGAACGCCACGACCGCGCCCACGATTCCAGTCATGCCGCTCGTGCCCGCGTCGTTCGCCGCCGCCGCGGCCATCAGGAGGATTCCCACCGCGATCGCGGCGCCGATGAGCAGCGCCAACCAGTACTCGTTGGCGAACACGCCGACCGAGGTGATCACCGCGTCCCGAAAGCGCTCGTCGAGGCGCAATCCGGCAACGCCCGCTCGGTCCCCGACGCGCACCGTGCCCGACGACGAGGAGAACAGCGCCTTCTCGACGATGCCATTGGCAAAGAGTGCGGAGGCTCCCACTACTGCTCCGAGCGCGAGCTCACGCCAACGGGCGAACGAGCGCTTTCGCTCCTCCGCGACGCAGAGTGTCGCGACTCCCAGCGTCGCGAAGGTCACGAGCACGTCGTTGCGCATGACCACAGCAACTGCACCGAGCAACGCGCCGACGACCACTCGGCCCCGCCCTCCCTCGAAGATCAGAGCGATCGCGAGGAGGGCGAGAGCGATGGCGGGCGCGTGCTCCCAGAAGTCCGCGCCGTAGAACAGGAGTGGCGACAGAAGCCCGACGAACCACAGCGCCAGCCAGCCGTCACCGCGCGTCGCCCACTTCGACAGCCGGCGCGCCGCGTAGGCCGCGAGCACGACGCTGAGGACGGGAAGCACCACGACGGCCCGCGCACCGCCGAGACTCCAGAGCGGCCGTCCCGCGACGACCAGAGGCACGCTCGTGACCTGGACGAAGCGGTCGTCGTAGGGATAGGCGAAGAGGATCGGGTGGTTGGCTCCCGCAGGGTCAGCCTTGATGGCCCAATACCCGAGATCCGGCACCCACGACCCGGTCTCCGACATGGTCTTGACTGTCGCGAGGCGTCCACCAGAGTCCGAGAACGACGCCGCTCGGGGATCGCCGAGCCAGGCGATGGCCAAAGCGACGCACCCCACCAGCACCAGCGAAAGGACCAGGTTGCGACGTTCGTGCGACGGCGCCCGCTCCTCGACCACGGAACGTTGCTGCACCGAGACGACGCTACTCACACGTCTTCTGTCGGCCGAGGCGCCCCGCGAGCCAGCGATGCACGGGAGAAGTCTCCGGCTACACCGTCACCCCGGCAGCGGCGAGCAGCGCACGGTCGTCGGACCCGAGGGGAGCCCGTGCCGCAGCGCGATACAGCGCACGGCACGAACGAGCGAGGCGGTCCCAGCTGAACGCCTCGGCGCGCTCGATGTCCCCTCGCGACGAGCCCCGCCCGCAGCACATCGTCGGTCCACACCTCGAGGAGTGCCTGCGCGATCGACTCCACGTCCGTCGGATCGAACTGCACGGCAGCATCGCCCGCGAGCTCGCCCAGAGACGACGTCGACGAGCACGCGACCGGCAGGCCGGCGACGAACGCTTCGAGGACAGGAAAGCCGAACCCCTCGAAGAGGGAAGGGAAGACGAGACAGCGGGCGCGCCGGTACAGGAGGGCGAGCTCTGCATCCGCCACGTACCCCGGGAAGTGGACGACGCTGCCTCAAGTCCGAGCTCGGCCGCGTGACGCCGGAGGTCGCGAAGGCGCGCATTCGACTGGCCGGGACAGACCAGCGAGATGGCAAGCCCCTGGCTTCGCAGCAGTGCGATCGCGTCGAGCAGCCGGGTGTGATTCTTGTGTGCCCATGCCTGTGCGGGGTACAGCGCGAACGGCGGCGCGTCAACGGGGCCACGGGCGACTGCGGAAATCGACGCAGCGTCGTGGGAGCGCCAGGCGGGACGACGGCGATCCGTGCCGGGTCGATTCCGAATGCGTCGACGACGTCGTCGCGGACGAACTGCGACGCGACGAGGACGTAGGTGCGCCCGCTCACTGCATCCCCGCCAGAGGGCGTCCCGGACGCGGAGCTGCTCGCCGGTGAAGAACTGCGGAAAGTGGAGGTGCTGGAGATCCCATGGCTGGTAGATGCTCGGCCGATCGGTGAGCTCCCCGACCTGCGTCGGGAAGTGCACGACGTCGTATCCACCGGACTCGATCACATCGGGAACCCGCGGGATGGTGTACGGCGTGCCACGTAACAGCCGGTGTCGAGCACTGACCGCCACGCGCCCGGGTCGAGTGCGCGAGATGCGAACCAGCGTCGGCGACCGTTCGGCTGCAGCCTGAACGACGAAGGACGCCGGCGGTGCGATGAACGGCACCAGCTCGCTCTCGCACAGAGGGAGCGCCGACGAAGTCGTAGGTATCGGTGCCCTCGAGCGCGCTGAGTCCCGCCGCGAGCCCGGTCACGTATTGCTCGACTCCCGCCACTCCCTCGGGAATGGGTGAGCCGGACCGCGACACGCACAGCCGGGCAGTCTGACGCACGGGCGCGTCCTCAGACGACTTCGCGGAGCTCCCGCTTCAGGTCGTGGATCTCGTCGCGGAGCCGGGCGGCGTACTCGAAGCGCAGGTCGGCCGACGCTTCCTTCATCTCTTCCTCGAGGGTGCGAATGAGACGGGCGAGCTCGTCGTGCGGAAGCTCGGACAAGTCTGAGCGCGTGCGGTCACGGCTGCGCGACCGCCGATCACGGCCGGGCACCGGAGCGGACTCCGTGCCGCGGAGATGGGCGAGGATGTCGGTCACCGCCTTGCGGATCGTCTGCGGGTCGATGCCGTGCTCGATGTTGTGCTGCTGCTGGAGACGGCGACGGCGGTTCACCTCGGAGATCGCGCGGGTCATCGAATCCGTCACCGTGTCGGCGTACATGACGACCTGGCCGTCGATGTTGCGCGCGGCCCGGCCCATGGTCTGGATCAATGACGTCTGACTCCGAAGGAAGCCTTCTTTGTCGGCGTCGAGGATCGCCACCAGCGACACCTCCGGAAGGTCGAGGCCCTCCCGCAGCAGGTTGATGCCGACGAGCACGTCGAACTCGCCGAGGCGGAGATCGCGCAGGATCTCGATGCGCTGCACGGTGTCGACCTCGCTGTGGAGGTAACGCACGCGAACCCCGAGCTCGAGGAGGTAGTCGGTGAGATCCTCGGCCATCTTCTTGGTGAGGGTGGTCACGAGCACACGCGCGCCGGCGAGCACCCGCTGGTTGATCTGCTCGAGCAGATCGTCGATCTGGCCCTTCGTCGGTTTGATGATGACCTCGGGGTCGACGAGGCCGGTCGGGCGCACGATCTGCTCGACGACCTGGTTCGAGACCTCGAGCTCGTAGCGGGCCGGCGTCGCCGACAGAAAGACCACCTGATTGAGCCGCTCCATGACCTCCTCGAAGCGCAACGGGCGGTTGTCACGCGCGCTCGGGAGTCGGAAGCCGTGTTCGACGAGGGTGTCCTTGCGACTGCGATCACCTTCGTACTGCGCGTGGAGCTGCGGCACCGCGACATGGCTCTCGTCGATGACGAGCAGGTAGTCCTTCGGGAAGTAGTCGAGGAGCGTGTAGGGGGGCTCGCCGTAGACGCGGCCGTCGATGTGCATCGAGTAGTTCTCGATGCCGTTGCAGTAGCCGATCTCCTGGATCATCTCGAGGTCGTACTGGGTGCGCATGCGCAACCGTTGCGCCTCGAGCAGCTTGCCATGAGCCTCGAACCACGCCAGCCGCTCCTGCAGCTCGGCCTCGATGCCGACGACCGCCTTGCGCATGACCTCGTCGCCCGCGACGTAGTGGGTCGCAGGAAACACGACGAGCTCCGTGAGCTCGGTGACCTGCTCGCCGGTGAGCGGATCGACGACCGTGATGCGCTCGATCTCGTCGCCGAACAGCTCGATGCGCGTCACCGTCTCTTCGTAGGCGGGGTGCACCTCGATGGTGTCGCCGCGAACCCGGAAGCGACCCCGGCCGAGCGCGGCGTCGTTGCGCTCGTATTGCATGTCGACGAGCTGACGGAGCAGGCCGCGCTGATCCCGCTCTTCACCGACCGACGCCACGAGCAGCTTGCCGCGGTACTCCTCGGGGTTGCCCATGCCGTAGATGCACGACACCGACGCCACGACGATCACGTCTCGCCGCGTGAGCAGCGCTGACGTCGCCGCGTGACGCAGCCGGTCGATCTCGTCGTTGATCGAGCTGTCCTTCTCGATGTAGGTGTCGCTCGACGGGAGGTACGCCTCGGGCTGGTAGTAGTCGTAGTAGGAGACGAAGTACTCGACTCGATTTTGCGGGAAGAACTCGCGGAACTCGTTCGCGAGCTGGGCAGCGAGCGACTTGTTCGGCGCGAGCACCAGGGTCGGCCGCTGCACCTTCTCGATCGTCCACGCGATCGTGGCGCTCTTGCCGCTGCCGGTGATGCCGAGGAGCGTCTGGAACCGATCACCGCGCTCGATGCCGGCCGCGAGCTGCTCGATCGCCTTCGGCTGATCTCCCGCGGGCTCGAAGTCGGACACCACCGAGAACGCAGGCACCGATCGATGCTACCGAGGGGGTGGGACACTCCCTCCGGGCTCCGAGGGCCGTTCCGCGTCGGGGAGCTGCTGCATCCACTCCCACACCGCGGCCACGCGCTCTTCGAGGGCCTCGCGAGTGCTCGAGTTGTCGATCACCACATCCGCCTTCGCCAGACGCTCCTCCCGCGACGCCTGCACGGCGACGCGCGCCCTCGCGTCGTCCTCCGACATGCCGCGCTGGAGGACGAGCCGCTCGATGGCAGTGTCGGTGGGCACGTCCACGACGACAATTCCGGACAAACCGCCCCTGCCGGTCTCCACGAGCAGGGGCACGTCGAGCACGACGACGCGTCCCGAATCCTGCTCGGCGGCGATGCGCTGCGCGATCTCGGCACCGACGGCTGGATGCACGATCGCGTTCAGGTCGCGCAGTGCATCGGGGTCGCCGAACACGATCTCGGCGAGACCGGCGCGGTCCAGGCGTCCGTCCCCGCCGAGCACGCCCGAACCGAACCGTTCGACGATCGCCGCGAGGACGGGTTGCCCCGGCTCCTGGAGGGCTCGGGTGATGGCGTCGGCGTCGACGACGACGGCTCCGTGGGCGGCCAGGAGCGCCGAAACCGTGGACTTGCCCGCGCCGATGCCCCCGGTCAAACCGACGAGAATCATCGGCGGGACGGTACCTGGGCGCGATCGGGAGTGAATCACCGGCGCCGACCTGCCGACCATTTACCCTGAGGCGTCGGCGCGGTTCGCGTCCCCGCCCGAGGCCCGAAGGAGGTGGAGATGGCGTTGCGTGCTCGGCCCGACCGCAGCGGCACTCCCGCTCCCGAGCCCGAGGATCCCCCGGCCGAGGTCACTCCCCCGACGGGGGATGAGGACAACCCGACGTGGGCCTTCACGGAGCGCCACACCTGGAGTCGCAGCGAACGGCGCCGGCTGCCTGATCTGAGGGTTGCGGCGCTCACGCCGCCGGTGATCGCGATCCGATGGGGTGCCCTCGCGGTGGGCTTCGCGCTCGCCTCGGCCGATGTCGCGGACGGCGACACCCGCATCATCGCGTTCGGCGCGGTGATCCTGGCCTACGCGGTCTTCCGGACCCTGCGGCCGATCCGGTACGAGGAGGGCCCGGGCACGGTCTGGGGCGTCCTCGCCGAGCTCGCCCTGTGCGTGTTCGTGGTGTGCGCCACCGGATATTGGGAGTCACCGTTCGTCTTCTCGCTGATGACGGCGGTCATCGCTGCCGGCTTCGCCCGAGGGTTCACCTTCGCCATCAACGCCGCGCTCGGGGCCGCAGCCGCGGTCGCGATCCCCTATCTGGCAACTGCCACCGAAGGGGAGGACGCATTGCGCCGCTCGGCGCAATGGGCGTTCCTCCTGCTGCTCGTGGCGATGGTGGCGGGCTACGCCCGGCGCATCTTCACCGAGTCCGAGCGTCAGCAGTCGCTCGCGCTGGACCGCCTCGGCCGCCTGACCGAGGCGAACGAGTTGCTCGAGTCGCTCCACCGCGTGGCGCAGTCGCTGCCGGCGTCGCTCGACCTCGAAGACGTGCTCGACGGCACGATGATTCGGCTCCGGGACCTCATGGACTTCGACTCCGCGGCGCTCCTGCTGCTCGACGAGACCGACGCCACCTGGGTCACCGCCCGCCGTGATGGCGTGAAGGTGCCCCGGCCTCTGCCGACCCACCGCCTCCCTCCTCCCCTTCGGCGGGCCATGGGCGTCACCTCCGGTGTCAACGAGCCGAACCTGCTCGAATCCGGTGGGCCGGGCCTGTCGCCGAGCGCCGGCTCGGGCATCTACGCCGCGCTGCGGGCCCGGGGCGCCTTGATCGGGCTGATCTCGGTGGAGCGCACCAAGGAAGATTCCTTCGCGGCGCGCGACCTCGAGTTGCTGAACCGCTTCGTCGAGCCCGCCGCCCTCGCAGTGGACAACGCCCGATGGTTCAACCGGCTGCGCACCGTGGGAGCCGACGAAGAGCGGACCCGCATCGCCCGCGACCTGCACGACCGCATCGGCCAGTCCCTGGCGTACCTGGCGTTCGAGCTCGATCGCATCGTTCGGGCCGCCGACAAGGGCGACGAGGTGAGGGAATCACTCGACAGCCTCCGCAACGACGTCCGAGGCGTCATCGGGGAGGTCAGGGACACCCTCTACGACCTCCGCACCGACGTCACCGAGGTGCAGGACATGACCACGACGCTCAAGCAGTTCCTCGAGCGTGTCTCCGAACGCAGCGGGCTCCGCGTCACGCTCCGCACCGAGGAGCGCGGTCGCCTCCCGCTGCTGCAGGAGCGCGAGGTCTGGCGCATCACCAAGGAGGCCGTCGCGAACGTCGAACGGCACGCTCGGGCCTCCCAGCTCGCCATCACGTGGCGTTGCGACGGTCGAGCGCGCCGAGCTCGTCGTCTCCGACGACGGCGTCGGGCTGGGCAAGGGCCAGCCCGCCCGGCTCGACTCGTACGGGATCATCGGCATGCGCGAACGCGCCGCCAGCATTGGCGCCCGCCTCGACTTCGACACCAATCCCGGCGGTGGGACGGCGGTGCGAGTGTGGCTCGAACCCGACTGACCGACACCGAACCTCGACATCAGAGAGGCCGACGACATGGATGAGGGCTCCGAAAGCATCCGGCTGATGCTCGTGGACGACCACAAGATGCTGCGCGAGGCACTGCGCCGCTCAATGCTCGACGAGGGCTTCGACGTCGTCGGCGAGGCGGCCGACGGGGAGGAAGCGATCCGGATGGCGGCCGACCTCCGGCCGGACGTGATCCTGATGGACGTCTCGATGCCCCAGATCGACGGCGTCGAGGCGACCCGGCGGATCCGCGACGAAAATCCCGATGCCCGCGTCGTGATGCTCACCATGCACGCCGATCACTCCGTGCTCACAGACGCCATCCGGGCGGGCGCCGTCGGGTATCTCGTCAAGGACTGCTCAGTGGACGAGGTCGCCGCCACCGTTCGGCAGGCGGCGACCGGCGAGACGGCGCTCTCGCAGGATCTCGCCGCCTCGATGCTCGACGAGGTCCACAGGATCGACACCCCGGCGACGAAGGAAGAAGACCGCCTGATCACCAAGCGGGAGGAAGAGGTCCTGCAGCTCATCGCTGACGGCTGCTCGACACCCGAAGTCGCAGGAAGGCTCTACATCAGCCAGAAAACCGTGAAAAACCACCTCGCGTCCATCTACGAGAAGCTCGATGCCGCGCGATCGCACTCAGGCCGTGCTCCAGGCCGTCCGGATGGGGATCGTTCACCTGCGGTAGTTCGTTCGCCCCACTCAGTGAATTTGGGCCGATCGTCCTATTCATAGAACCCCAGGTGCCGACCGATACTGAGATGCACAGGAAGCGCCAGCATCCTGGCTCATAACCAGCCCAAATCCCGACGGGAGAGATAAATGGACCTGAAGACCCAGTGGGACTTCTTCGCCTCGTGGATGCGTGCCCGCTTCGCTGACAGCGACCGTGGTGCGACGATGGTGGAGTACGCCCTGATGGTTGCCCTGATCGCCGTGGTGTGCATCGCCGCCGTGTCGCTCATCGGTAACAGCTCGAGCGTCGAAGTTCAGCACGGTCGGCAACTCGATCAACGCCGCGAGCTGACCAAACCAACACGGAAATGAACTCCGGAGGGCGGGCCATCCGGCCCGCCCTCCGACTTTCTCCAGCAGTTTCCCCTCACACGAAGGTGGTTCTCCGGCAATGAACGCGAAGCGCTTCACCGGTGACGACGGAGCGACGATGGTCGAGTACGCCCTGATGGTCGCACTCATCGCCGTGGTCTGCATCGCCGCCGTCACCCTCATCGGCAGCAACTCCAACTCGAAGTTCAGCCAGGTCGGCAACTCGATCCAGACCGGCAGCTGATCCGTCCCATGAACGCGCGGCGCCTTCGGGGAGACGACGGAGCAACGATGGTCGAGTACGCCCTTCTGGTCGCACTCATCGCCGTCGTGTGCATTGCCTCCATCGGTCTCCTCGGCAGCGCGGCGCAGTCCAAGTTCAGCACCATCGGAAGCAACATCGGCTCGGCGAGCTAGTCGCCAGGCCGCGAACCGGCGGAGGTTCACAATGCAAGCACGACAGAGCAAGCGATTCGACGGAGACCAGGGCGCCACAATGGTGGAGTACTGCCTGATGGTCAGCCTCATCGCAATGGTGTGCTTCATCGCTGTTCAGTTCCTCGGTGGGGAGACGAACAGCGGGTACACCCGGGTCAACACCTCGCTCATCTCGGCGAGCTGACTCCCCTCTGCTCTACCCCTATGCCTTCGGTCGTTGGCGGTTACGCCGGCGGCCGGCGCACCGCCACGATCCAGGCTGGGTCGCTGTAGCGGATCTGCCAGTCAGGTGACTCGGCGAGCACCGCCGCCAAGGCCACGCTCCTCTGCCAGACGATCACCTCGATGTCATTGCGATCCAGTGCGTCGCGCCAGTGCGGGCTCGCCCCGAGCAGGCTCATGTAGTCGGCCGACGTCTGCTCACCGAAGACCTCGGCCCGATCGTCGATGAACACATCCCGCACGGGCCCGTCGAGGTACTCCCTGAGATTGCCGACGAAGTCCGGGGCGAGCAACCGGCCTTCGCTGCCGTCCGGCGGCGGAGCCAGGTCGTTGGCGTCGAGAAAGGCCAGCGCCGCCACCGGATACGAGCGCAGGTCGAGCGCCGGCTTCCCGAGCGGAGTCGTGAGCGTGATTGCGCACAGCGCAGCCATCACGAATGCGCCGAGCCAGGCCAGCGGCGGCGACGACAAACGGGCACTCGCCTTGAGGTCGCCCACGCCCGCCAGGCACGGCGCCATCGCGGCAGTGAGGACCAAGCTCGCCACCAGGATGTTGCGGGCGCTGTAGAGCGACGCAGGCACGAACACGACGAAGGGCAGGGCGAGACGCCACCTGGGCCGGCGGGCGAGCACGACGACTGCAACTGCGATCTGGACGAGAAACAGCTTCTGCCAGATCGTGTCGTAGGTCGGGGCTTGCCACTCGAGGATCGTGCGCAGCACGTCGCCGCGCTGGAGCATCGAGACCGGGAAGAGCAACAGCTTGGGCCCGTAGGGATTGAGCGCGGCGACCGCGGTTCCCACCAGAGCCCACTTCAGGCACCGCCACTCGACTCTGCCGTCACCGCGGTCGAGGCGCCGTCCGGCCCACAGCAGCCCGAGGGCGACGAGCCCGAGCGGGAAGGAACCGTGGCTGTTCACCCACACGAACATCACCGGCACGAGCCACCGCGGATCGAGGCCGTCCTCGGCGGCGATCAGCGTCACGGCGAGCAGGACGAGCCCGATCATGAGCGGACGTTCGGCCCACGCACTCGCGCCGACGCCCAGGGTGAGGATCACGAGGCCGAGCCGGGCGACGAAGCCGTCGGCGGGCCGAGCGAGGCGCACGATCAGGACAGCGAGGAGGGCCGTGAGCGCGGCGTTGAACGCCATCAATGCGCCCATGCCCCAGGTCTTGACGAGGCTCCAGTAGATGACCGAGCCGAGCCAGCTCTGCACGATCCACGAAGGTTCGTGCGGGGTGAACAGGTACGGGTCGCTGTGCGGGAAGCCCGTGTCGAAGATGATGCGACCAGTGGCGATGTGCGTCAGCAGGCTGTTGTCGCTCAGCGGCTGGAGGCCGATGCGAAGCCCCCAGGCGAGGGCGAACAGCCAGATGAACGTCGCCGGGGTCGGCTGCCACCTCCGCGGCTGCGGTGGGGCGTCTAGGGCGTCGTCGGCGGGTTCGCGGTGCGCGCGTGCGGGATCGCTGACACCCGAGGGCTCGAGGTGCGTCGCCACGGCGGCGCGGTCAGAAGGCTTCGATGATGTTGATGACCGCGGGGGCCAACACCACGATGAACAGCGACGGGAAGATGCACAGCACCATCGGCACGAGCATCTTCACGGGCGCCTTCATGGCCTTCTCCTGCGCGAGCTGACGGCGCTTGACGCGCATCTCGTCAGCCTGGGTGCGCAGCACCCGACCGATCGACACACCGAAGGTGTCGGCCTGCAGGATGGCGAGCACGAAGGAACGCATCTCGGGGACGTTGCAACGGCGCTCGAGCGCTCGGAGCGCCTCGGAGCGTGACGATCCGGCTCGGATCTCGCCGAGCATGCGTGAGAACTCCTGGGCGAGAGGGCCGGGCACCGCGTCGGTGGTGCGGTCGAGCGCCTGCTCGAACCCGAGACCGGCCTCGACGCTGATGACGAGGAGGTCGAGGATGTCGGGGAGCTTCGTACGGATGGCCCACTGCCGGTCTGCGACGCGCCGGTTGAGCATGGCGTCGGGGCCGAGAGCCAGGGCCAGCGAGATGAACGCGATGACGCCGAGTCGCATCAGCCCGTCGATCGGGGCGAACTTGTACACCAGGAAGATCGCGACCGGGATGAGAGCGATCGTGACGACGCGGATCGCGAGGAACCGGTCGACGTCGTCGGACCCGTAGGAGCCGAGCGACGAGAACTTCTGCCGGATGTTCTCGAGGTAGCCCGACGGTGTGAACCGCCGACCCACGGCGCTGAGGCCCTGCATCACCGGCGCGACCGCGCGCTCGGTGATGGGGTTCAGCAGCTCCTGATCGCGGACGTTCTCGACCTGGTAGTCCTCGAGCTGACGCAGTGAGCTGCGGACGACGGCTCGTTCCTGCGCCTGCGAGAGCAGCGCATAGACGATGAGCGCAATTGCCGCGCCGATACCAATGACAGCGAGCATCCCTAGACCTCGATCTCGATGACTTTCTTCATCCAGAAGAAGCCGACCATTGCGAGCACGATGCCTCCGAGGATCATGAGGTTGCCGGCGGTCGTGTCGAACAGCACCCGGATGTAGTCAGGGTTGATGATGTACATCGCGACACCGAGCATGAGCGGCAGGATCGCCAGCACGATCGCGCTGATGCGTCCCTCTGCGGTGAGGGCCCGCACGTCGCGGCGCAGGCGCTCACGTTGGAGCATGGTCTCGGACACGATCATGAGGAGCTCGGCCAGGTTGCCGCCGACTTCTCGCTGAATGCGGATCGCCAACACCGCCCACTCGAAGTCCGGGCTGCCCATGCGGGTCGCGGCGTCGTCGAGCGCCACCTCGAGCGGACGCCCGAGCCGTGCTTCGACCATGACTCGGCGAAGCTCGCGACCCATCGGATCTTCGACTTCCTGCGAGACCGCTTCGACACCCTGCATGAGGGAGTAGCCGGCGCGGAGGGAGCCCGAGAGCAGCTGCAGCGTGTCGGGGAGCTGCGCGAGGAACGCCGCCTGACGCTTCCGGGCCTTCCGGTTGAGAATGGTCGGCGGAAGGATGATGAAGCCGATCATCACGAGCAACGTGATGATGAGGTTCTGGCTGAGCACGAGCACCAGCGCAGTGACGACGACCGACAGGGCCACGTAGAAGAAGAGCGCTTCTGCGGCGCGCAGCGGCACGTCGGCACGTTCGAGCGAACGCTCGATGCGGGCGAGGTAGCCCCGGTTCTCGGCGAACTGGCCGGTGAGCTCGACCGCACGCGCAAGCACCTTCGTCTGGGCGAGGGCGCTGCCGTTCGGGTCCTCGTCCTCGTCGGAGTCCGAGACGTAGCTGTCGGCGTAGGGCTGCAGCGCCGTCTCGAGGCCCGTGCGATCACGGAAGAAGATCAACCCGATGCCGTAGGCGAGGAGGATGAGCGCCGCGAGCGCCAGAAGGCCGCCGAGGTACTTGCCACCCGTGCCCGACAAGAACCCGGGACCACCCGCAAGCGGCGGGTTGTAGACGTCGGGCGACAGCCCGCTGCCGGCAGTGAGGCTGCCGGGGTTGAACGTCGCCTCGGAGGACAGGTCGCCGGCGCGGACAACCAGGTCGACGGTGGTCGCGTCAGGGTCGCCCGAGTAGGAGAGCTCGACCTGCGCCCCGATGGTGCCGCCGATGACAGCCACGCTGTCGGCGACCTTGCTCATGTCGTCGAGCTGGGCATAGGTGCCCTGCGTCGTCGACACCTGGCCCTGAAGGTCACCGCTGCTGAGGTCTCCGGTCTCGAGGCCGAGACCGAACACGATCACGTCCGAGTCCATCAGGTCGCCTTCGACCTGGGCTTGCGTGCTCGCCGAGACGTCATCGCCGCCGGCCTGGATCACGACGACGTTGCCCTGCAGGGTGGTGTCGTCGAGCAAGGCCAGAGCCGTGCGCATGCCGTCGCGCTCCACTGATTCGGGGCGCTCGAGGGAGGGGCGGAGTGTCGCGATCGCGTTGGTCAGCGTCGTCGGGTTGGTCGTGAAGTTCGACACGACGCGAGCGCTGACGCCGAAGCTGACAAGGGCGATCTGCTGGTTCGCCGGCTTGGCTGCGACCACTTCCGTGAGCGCGGCCTTGACGTTGTCCATCGCCTGCTCGCGGCCCATCGCGTTGCTCGTGTCGACGGCGAAGACGATGCCGACGCCCGTGCCGACGTCGGTGAGCGAAGCGACCTGGAGGGCGGACACGACCTCGTCGTTCTCCTCGACCTCGTAGCTCGCCGGCGACGGCGCCGGACCAACCGGCAGCACGACCACCTTTGTCTCGGGGTAGCGCAAGGCATCGACGGAGCGGATGACGAGCCGTTGCTCGTCCTCCGCGCGTGCCGTGCCGGTGAGCGCTGCGAAGAGCGAGACGACGAGCACGACGAGCGCGGCGAACCGCAGGTCGCGGAAGCGGGGACGGCGGATCGGACGCATCACTGTGCTGACGCCCTCCGGGCGAAGGCCTCGGGCTGGAAGACCTCGGGGCCGAGGCGGATGCCGAGATCGGCAAGCTTCTCCGCGAACTTGGGCCGCACACCGGTTGCCTTGAGATGACCGCGGAAGCGACCGTCTTCGTCGACACCCATGCCGTAGTCGAAGAGGAAGATGTCCTGCAGGGTGATCACGTCACCCTCCATGCCCTGCACCTCGGTGACGTGGGTGAGGCGACGGGTGCCGTCCCGGAGACGGCTGAGGTGGACGATGAGGTCGAGCGCAGATGCCATCTGCTCGCGGATCGCCCGCACCGGCAAGTCGAAGCCGGACATGAGGGTCATGGTCTCGATGCGGGCCAGGGTGTCGCGAGGGCTGTTCGAGTGCACCGTGGTGATCGAGCCGTCGTGGCCCGTGTTCATGGCCTGGAGCATGTCGAGCGCCTCGCCTGAGCGGCACTCACCGACGACGATGCGGTCGGGGCGCATGCGGAGGCAGTTGCGCACGAGATCGCGGATGGTGACCTCGCCGCGACCCTCGATGTTCGGAGGCCGGGCCTCGAGCGTCAGCACATGCTCCTGGTGGAGCTGCAGCTCCTTCGAGTCCTCCACGGTGACGATGCGCTCGTCGGAAGGGATGAACGACGACAGCACGTTGAGGGTCGTGGTCTTACCGGTGCCGGTACCGCCCGAGACGATGACGTTCAGACGACCGACGACGCACGCCTGCAAGAACCGCGCGGCGTGCGCGTTCAGCGTGCCGAAGCGGATCAGATCGTCGATCTGGTACGGGTCGGTGGAGAACTTTCGAATGGTGAGGTAGGGGCCACCGATCGCGAGCGGGTGGATGATCGCGTTGACGCGCGAACCATCAGGCAGGCGGGCGTCGACCATGGGAGTCGCCTCGTCGATGCGACGACCGACCTGACCCACGATCTTGTCGATGATGCGACGGAGGTGTGTCTCGTCGACGAACGACGCGTTCGACTTCTCGATCCGCCCGGCGCGCTCGATGAACACGATGTCGGGACCGTTGACCATCACCTCGGTGATGTCCTCGTCCTTCAACAGGCGGTCGATCGGGCCGTAGCCGAGGATGTCGTCGGAGACGTCCTGGATGAGCTGGGCCTTGTCGGCCGCGGACAGCGGGGCACGCTCTTGCGCGAGGGCGGCCTGCAGCTGCTCGTGGACGCGACGACGCAGGTCGTCCTCCGACAGCCGGCGGTCGTAGAGGATCGGACCAAGCGAGTCGATCAGGTGGTGATGGATCTTCTGCCTGAGCTCGTCGAGGATCGGGTCCCGCCGCGAACTTGTCGTGCCGGTGGTCGCCTGGACCTCGTGGAGCCGCTTGTAGAGCGACATTGCGCTCCTCCTGATGTTCGATGTGTTCCCCTGGTCTCATCGGCCGGGGGGTCCAGGACTGAAGCAGCTAACGCTTCCGCTTGGCGTCGGCCGAGATGAACAGGTCAGCCAACTGCTCGAGCGACTTGGCCACGCCGGACTTCGGAGCGTCGAGCACAACCGGGGTGCCTCGGTTCACCGATTGCGGCACGACGACGTCGCTCGGCACCAGGCAGTCCGCCTTGATGCCCAAGGTGCGCTCGACTTCACCGACGTCGAGCTTCACCTTGCTGTTTGCACGGTTGAGGATCAGCTTCAGCTTCGACAGGGGGATGTTGAGCAACCGCAGTGTCTGGAGACCGATCTTCACGTTCTTGATGTTCGGGATGTCCATCCCGGCCACGAGGAGCACGTCGTCGCTCGCCTCGATCAGGCCGAGCACGACATCGTTGAAGTAGGCCGGTGCGTCGACGACCACGAACTCAGAGGTCTGCCGAAGCAGCTCGATGATGCGAAGCATCTGCGACGAGCCGATCTGATCGGCGAACGCAGGCTCGAGCGGAGCAGGCATCACCAACAGCTCGGACGGATCGTGACGAGCGAGCAGACTCTGCAGGAGCGGGCCGTCGAGCTTGTCGATCGCGTTCACGGCGTCGACGATCGTGTGCTGCGGAGCGAGCTTGAGCATCACCGCGACATCGCCGAACTGAAGGTCGGCATCGACCAGCACAACGGGTCGGCTCGATCGGCGAGCCAATGTCACCGCCAGGTTCACCGCGATCACCGACTTGCCGGCGCCGCCCTTCGTGGAGAAGACGGTGATGAGACGGCCGTATCCCGCTGGCGCACCCGTTTCAGATGGCGTTACCACGCCCGCAGGCGTGAGCGTGCCGCCGACCCGCTCGACCGCGAGCACGAGCTCGCCGGGCTCGATTGGCGCCGCGAGGACGTCCTTCACGCCGGCGCGAAGTGCCCGCTGCAAGACGTCGGTCGAAAGCGCCTCGACCATCAACACAGTGCCGATCTCCGGACGCGACCGCGTCAGTCGCTCCACCGCTACCAGCCCGGCGGGGCCGGCACACGAGGGACCGAGCAGCGCGACCAACGGCGTGCCATCTTCGAGTCGCTCTTCGAGCGATTCGATGGTGGGGAACGCCGCGGCGCGAACTCGCTCGCCGAGATCAGAGATCAGCTGTGAACGAAGTGAGGGATCGCTCTCGATGACGGCCACGTTGAAATCGGCCATCGGCACCTCGATGCCCGAAGCGGGCGAGTCGTTGAGAGTCGTCGGGGACTGCTCCACGCTAGGTCATTCCCTCCGCGATCAGCCGCCAGTCGGGTATGGCGTGAGCACACCCGGCTGGAACAGGGTGGAGAAGTCCACCGGCGGCAGGTCAACGGGCTGGAAGTCCTTCGGGGCGAGTGTCATGTAGAGGTTGGCGCCCGAGAGTGCGATGCGCTGAGCTGCATCCGGAGGCACGTTGAACGTGATGAGGCCGCTGCCGGGGTTGGTCGGTGCCTCAGTGGCTCCGACGTCGGCCGCCGCGGTCTGCCCGATCGCAAGCACCTCGACGTTCTGATAGAGGAACCGAACGGTGTCTCCACCTTCGCCGCCTTCCACCGCCGGCCGTGCGGGCTGGCCCGGCGTACCGCCGGTGAGCGCCGCGACCTCGGGCGGAAGCACGACCATCAGGTTGACCTTGTCGCCCGGCACCAAGAGACCGGCAACGCCGCGCACCTGATCGACCGAGACGGTCACCGCCACCTGATCGACGGGGATGCGCTCGGAGAACGTCACGAACGCGGTGGCCTGATCGACGAACATGCCATCGACCACGACCTGGCCGGGCACGAGATCCGTCAGCGCCACCTTGCCGGTCAGCACTGCGGTGTCGGTGATCGCCGTCGCAGGACGGAACTCCTGCGGGATCTGACCCGACTGAACGAGCTTGTCACCGATTGCTTGATCGCCAGGAGTGCCCTTCGCGATCGGCTGCTTCACAACGAACACCTGCACGCGCTTCGCGTTGTCATAAGCGCGGTCTTCCACGCCATTGACGTAGTTGTAGAGCGCGTACGCGGCGATCGCTCCGATGAGCACCGCTGCAATCAAGATCACTGTGCGCCGAGAGCCCACAACCACCTCACAGATCTCGCCGAGCGGGGCTTCCCCGTTCGGTCTCCGTAGTTCACCGCGAGTGGAACCTCGCGCTGCCGCGTTCTCGTCGGCAGACCACTCACGTTCATGAGCGCTCGAGTGCGGATTGGAGTCCGATCGGACTCACAGAGGTGAATGGCGCTCGGTGGTCAGCATGACATGAGCGCGCCCGAAGAAAAGGGGATCCCAGGGAAATGATCCGAATGACCCAGAACCGCGTATAGGTCTTTTGGCCTATGCGCGCGGGACGCGTTTTCCGTCGCTCAGACGGTCGATCCGGCGTCTGCTTCTGGGGTCACCGACGGAGCTTCGGGTGCCCCCTCGGTGCCTCCGTACTCGTTGTAGTACTCCGCCCAGGCGGCCTCGCGGTCGGCATCGTCGGGCACCGCGGTGGAGCCGATGTAGTTGCCCTCGGCGTCGTACGCGTGCTCGCCGAAGTGCTCGCGGTACTCCTCCGCGACTTCGCCGCCCTCGGCCGCCTGCTTGATCGAGAGGCTGATGCGGCGGCGCTGCAAGTCGAGGTCGATGATCTTGACCCACAGCTCTTCCCCGGGCGTGACGACCTGCTCGGGAAGGTCGACGTGGTGCGCCGACATCTCCGAGATGTGCACGAGACCCTCGATGCCCTCGCCCACTTGGACGAACGCGCCGAAGGGCACGAGCTTGGTCACCCGGCCGTACACGAGCTCGCCGACCCGGTGGGTCGAGGCGAACTCCTGCCACGGGTCCTGCTGGGTCGCCTTGAGCGACAGGCTGATGCGCTCGCGGTCGCGGTCGACCTCGAGGACCTGCACGGTGATCTCGTCGCCGACCTGGACCACAGACCCCGGGTGATCGACGTGCTTCCACGACAGCTCGCTCACGTGGACGAGTCCGTCCATGCCACCGAGGTCGACGAACGCACCGAAGCTCACGACCGACGACACCACGCCCTTGCGGATCTCGCCGGGCTTCAGGTTGTCGAGGAAGTCTTCGCGCTGCTCCTTCTGCGTCTCCTCCAGCCACGCGCGGCGCGACAGGACGACGTTGTTGCGGTTCTTGTCGAGCTCGATGATCTTCGCCTGGAGCGACCGCCCGACATAGGGCTGGAGGTCGCGCACTCGGCGCAGCTCGACCAGCGACGCCGGAAGGAAGCCGCGCAGGCCGATGTCGAGGATGAGCCCGCCTTTGACCACCTCGATCACCGGGCCCTCGACGACGCCCTCGGCCTCCTTGATCTGCTCGATCTTCCCCCACGCGCGCTCGTACTGCGCGCGCTTCTTGGACAGGACGAGCCGGCCCTCCTTGTCCTCCTTCTGGAGCACCAGGGCTTCGAGATCCTCACCGAGTGAGACGACCTGCGACGGGTCGACGTCGTTGCGGATCGACAGCTCGCGCGACGGGATGACGCCCTCGGACTTGTACCCGATGTCGAGCAGGACCTCGTCCTTGTCGATCTTGACCACACGGCCGTGCACGATCTGACCGTCCTCGACCTCGACCATCGTCAACGCGACCGCCTCGTCGAAGGAGACGCCGAGATCGTCGGCGACAACCTGACGGGGCGTGTACACCCCCTCGTCGTCGAAGGTGCCCATGCCGGTGGCGTCGGGGCTGGTCGAAGGGGCGGAGGGGTCGGTGGGCTGCTCGGACACGGATTCGCTTTCGGGTCTTGCCGGAGGGCTGAAGGGTGAATGGATGATGGCCGGCGTTCGGGACAGGTGCGCGTAGACATCGGAGACGCGCGCCGCGGGCTCGCTCAGCGCCCGGAGAGGCTACCACTGGCCTTGGTGGCCTTCACCAGGAACTCTGCGCTGTCGAGACCCGGAGGGTTGCGACCGTAGTGCCCCGGTTCCACCGACCACACGTCATCCACCCGAAGCCCGGCATCGGCGGCCAGCAACCGGAGCTCACGCGGCGTGAAGCACGTTGTCCACAGCTCGACCGGCGCGGCGTCGCCGTGCTTCGTCGCGCACGGACGTGTGCTCGTGGTGCACGCCGGTGGCAGCGTCGAAGTCATTCGCCTCGTCGAGGTGGCGCACCTGGAAGTACGACGAGAACGCGCTGACACCACGACGTTCCCACCTGGTCGCACCGCGCGAGCCATGGCCTCCAGCACCCGAGCCTCTCCGCCCGGGTCGGCGCCCGGCCCCCCGAGCAGCCCGAACGCCCCCTGGCACAGCGAGACCGCAGCATCGAACGACTCGTCGCGGATCGGGAGCGCCCGAGCATCGGCTTGCACGAATCGTGCGTCTGAGTCGCCGGCCGCGCCGAGCGAGACGAAGCGCCACGAGAGATCGATCGCGACCACGCGGACGCCCCGCGCCGCGAGCGCGACCGCGTGGCGACCGGGACCGGAGCCGACGTCGAGCACGCGCGAGCCGGGCTCGAGGCCGAGCTCGTCGACGAGAAATGCGACCTCTTGCGGGGTGCCCTTGGTGAACGAGTAACGGAGGTACGCGGCGCCGAGGTGATCGGCGATCGGCTCGAACCAGTGCCGCTCTCGCGGCTTCATCTCTTCGGCACTTCTAGTTCGGCTGGAAGACCTGCTCGCACTCCCACTTCGGCGGCACGAACTTCCAGTCCTTGTTGCCGTTGCTGATGTTGTCGCACTTGTTCGCGGTCGAAACGGCCACCGTGATCGAGATCAGCGCATAGACGACGATCGCCGCGAGGAAGAGCGGCAACCAGAAGCTGCTGCGACCGTTGGCCATGAGGCCATTGTGGACCGGCGAGGGCACCGGCAAAAGGGGCCGTTCGGCCTATGGTCAAGCTCCTCCCGCGGACGGCTACGCCTTTGCATCGGCCCATGAAGGACCGAACGCGAGATGTACTTCCAGCGGTACTCGAAGTTCGACGGCCCCTTCCATGACCGATCGCGTGAGCCCTGCGACCTCGTCGTGCTCGTGCGGCGCGACCTCGAGGATCACCTCGTCGTGGACTTGGAGGATGAGCCGGCTCTCGAGCTGTCGAGCCTCGAGCTCGTGATCGAGTTCGACGAGTGCCACCTTGAAGATGTCCGCGGCGAGGCCCTGGATGCCCGCGTTCATCGCCTGGCGCTCCCCCGCCTGCCTGATCCGGTAGTTCGGAGACGACAGCTCGGGGATCGGGCGACGGCGACCGAACAGCGTCTCGGTGTAGCCGCGTTGGCGCGCCTCGTTGACCGTGCCTTCCATGTAGCGCTTCACAGATGGGAAGGCGACGAAGTAGGCGTCGAGGATCTCGGCGGCCTCGTCGGTCGGGATGTTGAGGCGCTGTCCGAGGCCGTACGCCTCCATCCCGTACGCGAGGCCGTACGACACCATCTTCGCCTTGGCCCGTTGCTCGACCGAGACCTTGTCGGGCTCCACGGAGAACACCCGTGATGCCGTCTCGGTGTGGATGTCCGTGCCGGCCTCGAATGCGGCGATGAGGCCGGGGTCCTCGGCGAGATGGGCGATGCACCGGAGCTCGATCTGGTTGTAGTCGGCGACCAGCATCTCGAATCCGGGTGCGGGGACGAACGCCGTGCGGAACTGGCGGCCGCCGTCGCTGCGCACCGGGATGTTGTGGAGGTTGGGCTGGTCCGACGACAACCGGCCGGTGCGAGCGACCGTTTGGTTGAACGAGGCGTGGATGCGTCCGTCGGGAGCGACCTCGTTGAGCAGCCCCTCGCCGTACGTCGACCGAAGCTTCTCGACCTCGCGGTAGGAGAGGAGCAGGTCGATGATGGGGTGCTGATCGCGGATCCGCTCGAGCGACGCCGCGTCGGTCGAATAGCCGGTCTTCGTCTTCTTCTGCGGTGCCAGTCCGAGCTTGTCGAACAGCACCTCGCGCAGCTGCGGCGTGGAGTTCACGTTGAACTCGATGCCGGCTTCCTCCTGGATCGCCTTGTCCAAGCGGCGACACTCCGAAACGAGGTGATCGTTCAACGCGCGCAGCTCGGGCCCGTTGACGCCGACGCCGACTCGCTCCATCCGCGCGAGCACGCGCACCAATGGGTTCTCGATCGTGTCGTAGAGCGAGCGCATGCCCTGGTGGTCGAGTGCGAGCTCGAGGGCGGGGGCGAGGCGAGCGATGGCGACCGCCTCGAGCGCGGCACTCGTGCTCTCGTCGACGCCGCTGCCGTCGAGGTCGAGCTGCATCTCGTTGCCGCCCGTTTCGCCGAGCTCGAGCCCGGTGTAGCGCATCAGAAGGTCGTTGATCGCGTAGCGCGACTCAGCGGGATCGAGCAGATACGCCGCGATGATCGTGTCGAGCCGAAGTCCGGTGATGTCGAGTCCGATCTCGGGCAACGCACGCATGAGCGACTTGGCGTCGTGTGCGCGTATGCCCGGACCATCCCGCCCGACGAGCTCACCGAACGCGCGTCGGACGCCGTCGTCGACCAGCACTCCTGACGCGATCCAGAGCGCATCGGCGCTGTCCGGTGTCGCGAGCGCAATGCCGCGGACCTCACTCCGTCCTGGAACTCCCGCCCACGACGGAGCGAGAGCGACGGGCTCGTCTCCGGTCGCGAGTGCGGCC
The DNA here is from genome assembly GCA_963747215.1 of uncultured Acidimicrobiales bacterium. Classification (GTDB taxonomy): domain Bacteria; phylum Actinomycetota; class Acidimicrobiia; order Acidimicrobiales; family DATKAS01; genus DATKAS01. Next base: position 661,954 of record CAVVET010000034.1, on the reverse strand, counting down.
AACGCGGCGGTCGCGCCGGTGACGTCCAGAGGTGTGACGTCCGCGGACAGCCGCCCTTCCGCGGCGCGGGTCGCCACGATCGGAGCGTCGAGTACCTCGGCGAGACGCTCGAACAGGGAGCGGAACTCGAGGAACTCGAAGAGTCGCTTCACCTCGCCGAGGTCGGGAGGGCGCACGCCGTACGCACTCGGATCACTCAGATCGACGTCGAACGGCGCGTCCCGCCGGAGCACCATCACCTCCGCGTTCTTGCGTACCCGCGCCTCGTTGGCGGCGAGGCTCTCCCGCAGCTTCGGGGTCTGGGCGGCGACGTTCTCGAAGATGCCGTCGAGACCGCCGTAGGCGACGATCAGCTTGGCCGCGGTCTTCTCCCCTACCCCGGGAACGCCCGCCAAGTTGTCGGACGGGTCGCCGCGGAGCGCCGCGTACTCGGGGTACTGAGCGGGCGTCACGCCGGTGCGCTCCTTGATGCCCGCCTCGTCGTACAGCACGTAGTCGGACACCCCGCGCCGGTTGTAGAGCACGGCGATGTGCGGATCCTCGACGAGCTGATAGGTGTCGCGGTCTCCCGTGACGATCACGACGTCATGGCCGAGGTCGCGCGCCGCGGTCGCGAGCGTGGCGATCAGGTCGTCGGCCTCGTACCCCTCGAGGTCCGCGACGGCGATGCCGAGGGCCGCGACGACCTCGCGGACGAGTCCCATCTGCTGACGGAGGATGTCGGGCGCGGCCTCCCGCTGCGCCTTGTACTCCGGAACGGCCTCGTGCCGGAACGTCGGCTCGGGCCGGTCGAAGAGCACGACGACCCCGTCGGGCCGCTGATCACGCACCAGGTTGATGAGCATCGAGGTGAAGCCGAAGACGGCGTTCGTCACCTGGCCCGAGGCCGTCGCCATGTCGGTGGGCAGCGCGAAGAACGCTCGGTAGGTCAGCGAGTTGCCGTCGAGCAGGAGCAGCTTGGCCACTGGTCGAGCGTAGGCCCGGCTGCACCTCTCGAGACGCCCTCACTGGACGCCCTCACGGGACGAGGGTGCCCGCCAGAATCTGCTCGGCGACGACCTGCATCGTCGTCCGTGTGCGCATCGCAGTCTTCTGGATGTACGAGAACGCGTCCGCCTCGGTCATGAGGTGCTCGTCGATCAGCATGCCCTTGGCTCGGTCGATCACCTTGCGGGCTTCGAGTCGGGCCTCGAGCTGCTGCACCTCGTCTTCCAGTGCGATGCGCTCGCGGTGGCGGGCGAGCGCCAGCTCGACCGCGGGCACCAACTCGGCCCGCTGGAAGGGCTTGACCAGGTAGGCCTGCGCGCCCGCATCGCGTGCCTGTTCGACGAGGTCGCGCTGGCTGAAGGCGGTGAGGATCAGCACCGCGGCAGAGCGACCGTCGTGGATCCGCCGGGCCGCCTCGATGCCGTCCAGGCCGGGCATCTTGATGTCGAGGATCGCCACATCCGGACGGAGACGCTCGACCAGCTCGACGGCGTCGTCGCCCCGCGCCGTCTCCGCGACCACTTCGTAGCCCTCCTCTTCGAGTGACTCGCGAAGGTCGAGCCTGATGATGCTCTCGTCCTCGGCGACGAGGATGCGGATCGCGCTCATCCGGCTGCCCCCGCGGTCAGGACCGCTCCGCAACGAGCCGGTCGAGCAGGTTGTCCTGATCCGCCTCGAGGCGGGCGATGATCGAAACGACCTCGTCTCGCTGGCGCGCCATCGCCTCGGCATGACGCTGTGCCTCTCGATGTTCGTGGTCCGCGAGAGGGGTCTCGGACACCAGTGCGCGAAGCTGCGCGTCGTCGGCGGCTCCGGCGAGATGCGCGAGCTGTTCGTCGATGACCGCCAGCTCCTTGCGGAGCTCCTTGAGACGACCGCCCAGCTCGGTGAGGCGGCGCTCGATCAGCGAGCGCGACATATGCGGCGAGTGTACGGGGATGGGCCGGTGCTCACGGGCTCGACAAGGGCTGGCATCCGCGGTGCCAGACTCCCCCGATGGCCGTCGACGCGTGGGGCATCACCGATGGCTATTGGGACAGCGAGCGCACCTGGCATCCCACCCCGCGGGCGACGCACGCCGCGCTGCGAGCCGCGATGGGAGCGTCCCCGGACCACGAACGGCCGCCCGATCCTGTGCCTCCCATGTGGATCGTCCACCGAGGCGCGACGGATCGGTTGTGGAACCCCGCGGATCTCCACCTCGAGGACGGCACGATCGTCGAGAACGTGGAGGCGCTCCCCCCTGACCTCCCGCTCGGGTACCACCGGCTCGTTCCTCGCGACGGGTGGCCCGCATCGCCACTCGTCGTTGCCCCCCTCCGCGCGCATGCCGTCGAGGCCCGAATGTGGGGTTGGGCCCTGCAGCTGTACGCGGCGCGCAGCGCCGACAGCTGGGGCATCGGCGACCTTGGCGACCTCGCGCGCCTCGCCGCTTGGTCGAGCGCGCGGGGCGCCCGCACACTCGTCGTCAACCCTCTGCACGCGGTAGCGCCGGTGCATCCACAGCAAGCGAGTCCGTATTACCCGGCCAGCCGACTATGGCGGAACCCGCTGTACCTCGCCGTCGAACAGCTGCCCGGCGCCGCGGCTCTCGGGGACGATCTCGCTCACCTCGCGAACGCGGGCCGAGCTCTCAACCGCTCGCGCATCATCGACCGCGACGCGGTCTTCCGGTTGAAGCGCGTGGCGTTCGACCGTCTGTTCGATGTGTGGTCGGCTCGAGCCAGCGACGACGAGCGCGCCGCGTTCGCGAGCTTCTGCGCAACCCATGGTGACGACCTCCGCCGCTTCACCACCTATTGCGCGATCGCCGAGCGCCACGGCGGCGGTTGGCCGGCATGGCCCCCCAGCTACCGCTCTCCGGAGGGGGGTCGAGTCGCACGGTTCGCGCGGGAGCATGAGCCGCGCCTGCAGCTTCACGCGTGGCTGCAGTGGCAGATCGATCTGCAGCTTGCGCACGCCGGCGGGCGAGGCGCGGGGCTCGTCGGCCGATCTCGCGGTCGGCTTCGACCCCGGTGGCGCCGACGCGTGGAGCTGGCAGGACCTGCTCGCGCTGGACGTCCACGTCGGCGCGCCTCCTGACGGCTTCAACCGACGCGGACAGGACTGGGGACTTCCCCCGTTCGTGCCGTGGAAGCTGCGGCGACGCGCGCTTCGGGCCCTGGATCTCGACGGTCCGCGCCGCGATGCGGTCGGCAGGCGGGCTGCGGGTCGACCACGTGATGGGGCTGTACCGGCTGTTCTGGATCCCAGCGAACGGCTCGCCTCGAAGCGGCGCCTACGTCCACGGACCGGCGAACGAGCTGCTCGACCTGCTGGCGCTCGAGAGCGTGAGGTCGGGCACGTTCGTCGTCGGCGAGGATCTCGGCACGGTCGAAGACGAGGTCCGCGCGGACCTCGCGAGCGCGCCGTGCTCTCCACACGGCTTCTCTGGTTCGAGGACATCGAGCCCGAGCGGTTTCCGGTCCATGCCCTCGCCGCGATCACGACGCACGACCTCCCAACCATCGCGGGTGTCTGGACGGGCGCCGATCTCGCTGCGCAGAAGCGCGTCGGGATGACCGTCAGCGAGTCGGGCGCGACCTGGTTCCAGAAGCAGCTCGAGCGAGCGACCGGGCTCAGCCGGGACGCACCGCTGACCCGAGTCATCGTGGCCGCGCACCGGGCGCTCGCCGACGCGCCCTCGGTCGTGGTGACCGGCACACTCGACGACGCGCTCGCCGTCGAGGAACGCCCGAACATGCCCGGCACCATCGACGAGTGGCCGAACTGGTCGCCTCGCGCTTCCGAAGCCGCTGGAGGATGTCGAGACAGACCCCACGGTGCTGGCGGTGGCGTCGGCGCTCGACCGCGGGCGCCAGGCCGCAGCTACCGCGCCGCATGTCCGAGGTGCATGGATAGGGTCACCCCTGGACTCGGGAGGATCAGTGCTGATCGAGGGAATGCCGCTGTGGCTCGCGCAGACGAACGCGTGGATCGTGGCGCCCGACGGACCAGGAGGCGACTGCGTGCTCATCGACGCACCGCCCGATCCGGCCGCGATCGTGTCCCGCCTCGCAACACCATGGGCTGCGACTCGTCGCGTTGTTGAACACGCACGGCCACATCGACCACATCGGCGGCGTGGGCACCCTCGTCCACGAATCGGATCACGACATAGAGGTACGCATCCACGACGCGGACAAGCACATGCTGCTGGACCCACTCGGCACGAGCGGCATGCTGCGCAGCTACCTCGAGGACCTCGACCTCCGTCCGCCCGAAGTGATCTACGGCATCGACGACGGTGAACGGATTCGCGGCGTGCGGCATGACGTTCACCGCGATCCACACGCCCGGACACACACAAGGATCGGTGTGCTTTCAGCTCGACATCGACGGGGAGCCCCGATCCTGTTCTCGGGTGACCACCTCTTCCAGGGTTCGATCGGTCGCACCGACCTTCCGGGTGGCAGCTACGAGCAGCTGATGGCATCGATGGCCGAGAAGATCCTGCCCCTTCCCGACGAGACCCATGTCCTCCCCGGGCACGGCGGCACGACCACCGTCGGGATGGAGCGCAGGACGAACCCCTTCCTCATCGAGCTGCAGTCGTGACGTCCACGCCGTCACGTTGTGCGCCGTGAAGTTCTGGCGCGGTGCCCGAGGCGGGACTTGAACCCGCACGCCCTTGCGGGCAAAGGCTTTTGAGGCCTCCGTGTCTGCCATTCCACCACTCGGGCGACCGTGAACCGGGAGCGTATCCATCCTTACCGACAGGTAACCCCTGAGCCTGAGAAACTTCCGGCACCGTAGAGAGGTCACACGAAACGCAACTCACGGAAACACCGGCTGACAGACAGCTGATCGAACAATAGGGAGCCCCGCCGCTGATGCTCGCGTTCACCTTCCCCGGCCAAGGGTCGCAGCGCCCGGGCATGGGGCGTCCCTGGTCCTCCGAGGATTCGTGGGAGCTGGTCGGTGAGGCGAGCGAAGTCGTCGAGCGCGACATCGAGCGACTGTTGCTCGATGCCGACGCTGACGAGCTGAAGGACACGCGCAACGCGCAGCTCGCGACGTTCGTCTCCAGCCTCGTGGTGCTCGACGCGATCGAACGCACCGGCCTCGATGCCGAGCTTCTGCGCCGGCCACAGCCTGGGCGAGTACACCGCACTGGTCGCGACCGGCGCGCTCTCGTTCGGTGAGGGTGTTCGTCTGGTCGCGGAACGGGCGGAGGCGATGCACGCTGCGGGCCTCGATCAGCCGGGCACGATGTCGGCAGTGCTCGGCCTCGACGACGACGAGGTCGAGGTTGCGTGCCGCCGCGCGGACAGCGACGTGTGGGTCGCGAACTTCAACGCGCCCGGGCAAGTCGTCATCGCCGGCTCGCCAGAGGGGGTGGCGAACGCGGCGGGCTACGCGAAGGAGCTCGGCGCGAAGAAGGTGCTGCCGCTGCCGGTGAGCGGCGCGTTCCACACGCCGTTCATGGCGCCGGCGAGAGACCGGCTACGCAAGGCCATCGCCGATGCGAATCCACGTGACACGGACGTGCCGGTCGTCTCGAACGTGGATGCACTGTCGCACCACCAAGGGTCGGACTGGGCCAGCCTGCTCTCGGCCCAGTTGTGCAGCCCGGTGCGGTGGCGCCAATGCCTGCTGACACTCACCGACGCCGGCGTGACCACGCTCGTCGAGCTCGGGCCGGGCGGAGTCTTGACGGGCATGGCCAAGCGCACGGTTCCCGGTGCGCGCACGCTCTCGGCGAGCACACCCGACGAGGTGGACGCTCTTCTCGAGACGATCGGAGGCGGCACCAGCCCTCACCTGACGGGTCACGAGGGTGAGCATCTCTTCGCCACCGAGCGGCTGGTCGTGAGTCCCGCCGCCGGCGTGTTCACTCCCGATCCGGCCATCGGCCCCGGCGAGACGATTCAGGCGGGCGCGGTCGTCGGCCGAGTCGGCGACCAAGAGGTGCGCTCGCCATTCGGAGGATCGGTGATGGGGCTCATCGCCGTCGACGGTGAGCGCGTCACGGTGAGCCAGCCCATCGCATGGCTGCGTACGGCATGAAGCCACTCGACCACCTTCGCGGCGCTCGGATCACGGGCTGGGGCACGGCGCTTCCCGACAAGACCGTCACCAACGTCGATCTGGCCGCCACGATGGACACGACCGACGACTGGATCACCGAGCGCACAGGCATCAGAGAGCGACGGGTCGGGGGCACCACGTGCGGGCTCGCCGTCGAGGCGGGACGTGCGGCGATCGCGAGCGCGGGTGTCGATCCGGCCGAGATCGACTTGCTCATCCTGGCGACCACCACGCCCGATCAGACGGTGCCGGCAACCGCATCGTCCGTGCAGCACGAGCTGGGTGTGCACTGCGGGGCGTTCGACGTGAACGCGGCGTGTTCAGGCTTCGTCTACGGCCTCGTCGCGGCGCACGGGTTCATCGGTGCGGGTGCGAACAAAGTTCTGGTGATCGGCGCGGAGACACTGTCGCGGATCACGGACTGGGAAGACCGCGGCACGGCAATCCTGTTCGCTGACGGCGCCGGCGCGGTGGTGCTCGAGGCAGCCGACGGACCGGGGGCGCTGTTGGGATGGGATCTCGCGTCCGATGGCGCAGCCCGGTCCCTGCTGTACGCCGACGTCGGCGGGTATCTCAAGATGGATGGTCGGGAGGTGTTCCGGCGCGCCGTGCGGGTGATGGTCGAGTCGGGTGAGGCGTCGATGGCCCAAGCGGGCGTCACGATCGACGACATCGCGGTCGTGGTCCCCCACCAGGCGAACATCCGCATCATCGAAGCTGCGGCCACGCGGCTCGGCGTCTCGATGGACAAGGTTGCGGTCGTGCTCCAGCGCACCGGCAACACCTCGTCGGCGTCGATCCCGCTGGCACTCGTCGACGCCGTCGAGCAGGGAAGAGTGCGCGACGGAGACCTTCTCCTTCTCGTCGGATTCGGTGCCGGAATGACCTCAGCCAGCGCGGTGATCCGCTGGGGCCGTGCATGACCGAGGCGCGCACGGTGCTCGTCACCGGCGGATCCCGCGGCATCGGCCTCGCTTGTGCGCGGGCGTTCGAGGCCGACGGTCACCGGGTCGCGGTCACCTACGCGACGAAGCCGCCACCTGACGATCTGTTCTCGCTGCGCTGCGACGTGACGAGCGCCTCCGACGTCGATGCGGCTTTCGCTGCGGTCGAGGAGCGCTTCGGCGCGGTGGAGATCCTCGTCGCGAACGCCGGCATCACGAACGACGGCCTGCTGCTGCGCATGAGCGAGGCCGACTTCACGACGGTGGTCGACACGAACCTGGCCGGGACCTACCGGGTCGCGAAGCGAGCAGCATCAGGAATGGTGCGGGCACGCCGCGGCCGCATGATCTTCATCTCGTCGGTCGTCGGCATGCTCGGGTCCGCCGGCCAAGCGAACTACGCCGCGTCCAAGGCCGGGCTCGTCGGCCTCGCCCGCTCGCTCGCGCGTGAGCTGGCCTCGCGGGCCATCACCGTGAACGTCGTCGCCCCCGGCCCCGTCGCCACTGACATGACCGCTGCGCTCGCCGACGCCCGCCAGGCGGACCTCACGGCCGCCGTGCCCCTCGGCCGCTTCGCCGCTCCCGAAGAGATCGCGTCCGTGGTCTCGTTTCTGGCCTCCGACGCCGCTGGCTACATCACTGGGGCGATCATCCCGGTGGACGGTGGGTTGGGGATGGGCCACTGACGCGCGACCATGTGCGTTCCGATACCGACAGAAAGAGTCTGAGCCGTGGATGAGAAGTTCGATCGATTCAAGAAGTGCGTGGTCGACGTGCTCTCTGTCGAGCCTGAGAAGGTCACGATGGAAGCGAAGTTCGGCGACGACCTCGATGCGGACAGCCTCGATCTCGTGGAGCTCGTGATGGCGCTCGAGGAGGAGTTCGGCGTCGAGGTGCCCGAGGAGGAGCTCGACGGCATCCAGACGGTCGGCGAGGCGTACCAGCTCATCACGTCGAAGTAGGTCCGGCGATGGAGGGCAGGCGCATCGCGGTCACCGGCATCGGCGTTGTCGCGCCCTGCGGCATCGGCAAGGACGCGTTCTGGGACGGGCTCTGCGGCCCCGCGCCGGAAGGTGAACGCCGCGTGTTCGACTTCGAGCCGGAGCAGTGGTTCGCGAACGGGAAGGAGGCGCGTCGCACGGACCGCTTCGCCCAGTTCGCTCTGGCTGCCGCCACGATGGCCCTCGACGACTCCGGCGACCCTGCCGCCGACCCGAGCCGCGCCGGCGTGATCATCGCGACCGGGGTGGGAGGGCTGGAGACGATCGAGGACCAGGTCCGTGTGTACGACGGAAAGGGTCCGCGTCGGGTCTCGCCGTTCCTCGTCCCGATGATGATGGCCAACGCGGGTGCAGCCGGCGTCTCGATGCGCTTCGGATGGCAGGGTCCGTGTGAGACCGTCGTCACCGCGTGCGCGGCCAGCACCCACGGCATTGCCAACGCTGCTCGCCTGATCGCCTACGGCCGCTGCGACGCGATGCTCGCCGGTGGATCCGAGGCGGCGATGACCGCGGTCGGCATCCAGGGGTTCATCAACATGACCGCGCTCTCATCACTCGGCATCTCGCGACCGTTCGACGCGGAACGCGACGGCTTCGTGATCTCCGAAGGTGCCGCGGTGCTCGTGCTCGAAGAATGGGAGCGGGCGGTCGCGCGCGGCGCGCACATCTACGGCGAGATCCTCGGCGGCGCCAGCAACGCCGACGCGCATCACATCACCGCCCCGTCGCCGGGCGGGGCCGGTGCGGTCGCGTGCATGGAGCTCGCGCTCGCCGAAGCCGGCCTCCGTCCGAGCGACATCGGACAGATCAACGCCCACGGCACCTCGACGCCGTTGAACGATGCCGCCGAGGCTGAGGCGATCGAGAAGGTGTTCGGCACGCCGGGGCCTCCCGTCACCTCCACGAAGGGCGTCACCGGACATGCGCTCGGCGCGGCCGGAGCGCTCGAAGCCGCGGCCGTGCTGCTGTCGATGGAGCGCAAGCTCATCCCGCCGACGGCCGGCTTCGCGAAGGCGAGTGCCGAGGTGCACCTCGACATCGTGCACGGCGAGCCCCGACCGTGGGAGCCCGCTCCTGCGCTCTCGAACTCGTTCGGGTTCGGCGGCCACAACGGCTGCCTGGTGCTCGCTCCGCCGAGCTGACGCCCGACCGTTTGCTCACTCAACCACCGCCGGCGGGGGTCCAGTGAGCAAACGCTTGGCTCGGGGTCCGTCTCAGCCGGCGTCGACGACCACGAAGAGCAGGTCCGCCTCGCACGCGACCTGACCGTTCACGCTCGCTTTGCCGCTCCCCCGCCCGGCCCGGCCGGACAGCCGGCCCAGCTCGACCTCGAGCTCGAGCGTGTCGCCCGGCACGACCTGACGGCGGAAGCGCGCGGAGTCGAGCCCGCCGAACAGCGGCAGCTTGCCGGTGAAGCGCGCGTCGGTGAGCACGGCGACGGCGCCGAGCTGCGCGATCGCCTCGACCATGAGCACTCCGGGCAACGTCGGCCGACCCGGGAAGTGACCGGCGAAGAACCACTCGTCGCCCGTGAGGTGCCACGTGCCGCGCGCCGATTGTCCGGGCTCGAGCGCGGTCACCTCGTCGACGAACAGGAACGGCGGACGATGCGGAAGGACGTCCGCCGGGTTCGGCAGCGTCACTTGCCGAGCGCCTTCAGCAGGTTGGCGGGCGTGTCCTTCGGGCTGACCTTGTACCAGGCCTCTGCGATCTTGCCCTTCTCGTCGATCAGGAACGCCGAGCGCAGGATGCCCATGTACTTCTTGCCGTACATCGACTTCTCGCCCCACACGTCGTACGCCTCGGCGACGCTGTGCTCGGTGTCGGCGAGCAACGGGAAGCCGAGCGAGTACTTCTCGTCGAACTTCTTCTGCTTCGCCGGGCTTGTCGGGGCTGATGCCGATGATCGCGGTGTCGCCGACCTGTCGCCGACGATGTCGCGCAGACCGCACGACTGCGTCGTGCAACCGGGCGTGTCGGCCTTCGGATAGAAGTACACGAGCACCTTGCGGCCCTTGTAGGCCGACAGCTTCACCGTGTTCTCGTCCTGGTCGCTGAGAGCGATCGCGGGGGCCTTGTCACCGGGAGTGAGCGCCATGATGCGAGGCTAGATCGGTGACGAGCCCGGAACGGCCACGACGAACGGGGTTCATCGACCATGTCGGAATCGGTGTTCCCGACCTCCCGGCCGCCAAGCAGTACTACGACGAGCTCATGCCGATCCTCGGAATGCGGCAGTGGTTCCCGACAACGGAAGCCGGTGAGTTCAACTACGGCCCCGACGGCGCCCGCGGTCCACAGATCTTCTTCTACGAGGCCCTCGAGCCGAGCAAGCACTCGCGGCACGGGACGGGCCTTCAGCACCTGTCCTTCATGGTGTCCAGCCGAGCCATCGTCCGCGAGGCGCATGAGTGGGCCGTGAGTCGAGGATCGGAGATCGTGCACACGCCGCGAGACTTCCCGGAGTACGGAGAGCACTACGCCACCTTTTTCCTCGACCCGCACGGCTTCATGCTCGAGGTCGTCAATCACGACGCCGCCGAGTGAGGGCTGCCTGTGCTCGAGCGGTGGCCCGACGCGTCCCGCGTGACGACTGTGCAAGCGTCTCCCGCATGCGAATCGTCGTCAGTGAGTTCATCAGCCTCGACGGCGTGGTGCAGGCTCCCGGCGGCCGCGAGGAGGACACCGACGGGGGCTTCCAGCACGGCGGCTGGTCCATGCCGTTCTTCGACCCCGAGGTCATGGGGTCGAGCATCGACGAGGCGTCGAAGCGGACCGACGCCCTGCTCTATGGCCGCCGCACCTGGCAGGTGATGGCCGGCGCGTGGCCCGACCGCGCCGGCGATCCGTTCGCCGACTGGATCAACGCGGTCGAGAAGCACGTCGTGTCGAACACCCTGACCGAGGCCGATCTCACATGGGCGCCGACGTCGCTCATCCGCGGCGCTGACCTCTCCGCCGCGGTGACCGCGTTGCGCGAGCGACCGGGCCGCGACGTGAACGTCATGGGCAGCGCGTCAGCTGGTCCGGTCGTTGCTCGCGAGACGACCTCGTCGACGAGCTCATCCTGATGATCGAGCCGATCGTGCTCGGCGGCGGCAAGAGCATCTTCCCCGACGACGGCGCCGGCCCGCCCGTTCGAGCTCGTCTCGGCCAAGACCGCGTCAACCGGCGTGCAAGTCAACCGCTACGTGCGAGCGCGCTGCAAGCGCGACCGCGCCACTTGTACGGTTCGTCCGCTTCGAGGCGGCGCACGGCGCGACTTGACCCTGAGCGCGCCCGTTTGGGGCTCGCCGCCGGTCGAGTTGGCGGGATCGAGGGGGCCGCGCGACAACAGTTGCGCACGCCGTCCTATGCGGGCGCGATTCGCAACAGTTGCGGGAAGCGGGCGAACCGAGACCGAGCCGCGCCAGTTCGCGCCTGACCGCTAGGCAGCCGCAGGGCCGTGGGCTCGTCGCGACGCCGGCGGCGGAACGGCGTCCAGATCAGCCAGGCCACCAACGCGATCGCGGCGAGCGGGATCGCGTAGCCGATGATCACGATCATGCCGCCGATCACATCCAGCGCTCCGCCGGCCGCCTTGTCCCACGCCTGCGACAGGGTCGAGGGCTGCGGTTCGGGCTCGGTGGTGAACGCGACGCCGGGCTCGTACATCGACACGCTGATCGTCGAGAACGTCGCCTGATCGTTCAAGTTCGCCTGCTCGGCCTCGAGCTGCTCGATCTGGGTGCGCACCATGAAGAGCTGATCCTGGATCTGCAGGATGTCGCCGATCTCGGTGGCTTGGCTCAACAGTGACTGGAACGCGACCTCTTCGGCGCGCAGCGTCGTGAGGCGAGCGTCGAGATCGACGAGCTGGCTGGTGACCTCGTAGCCGTTGATCGATTCGCTGTCGAGCGTCCCGAGCGCGCCGAGCGCAGCACGGGTCCTGTCGAACTGTTCCGACCGGCACACGGATGACGAGCTGGCCGGCGCGGGGCCGGTTGCCGTCGCGGTCGTCCTCGGCGGTCAGCGGAACGGGTGAAGGCACGCCGGTCGTCGAGGTGGAGGAGCTCGACGACGAAGCCGCCGTTCGCAGTCGCGATGCGGCTCGCCTGCGCAAAGGCTCCCGAGAACTTGCCCTCGGCGATCGACACCGTGAGATCGGCGGTCTTGACGATCTTGGCCTGGTCGGTCGGCGCCTGCGTCGCGATGTTGCGAGCGTCGACATCGGCAACGCCACTCGCGAGCGTTGCGGGCGCGGGCGGCATCGCCGCCGCGGACTCGCCTTGCGCGCCGTCGTCGACGGCGACGTCGGGGCCGTACGTGACGGTCGTGGCCGCTCCGCCCGCGAACAGTCGCCGGCGGGGCTCTCGGAGACGGTGGACGTCTCGTTCCCTGCCGTCGAGGAGTCGAACGTGCCGGTGGAGGCCACAACGGCACCTCCGACCACGAGGGCGGCGAAGCCCGCCAACACCAGGGTGCGGGGTCGGGGCGTCGTACGGGTCACGCTGGTCATCTGGTCCCCCTGGGTCTCGGGTGTGCCGAACACCTGTGGGACGTGTCTGGAGGGGCCGTTGGTTCCGTTGCGATCTCGTGACAGGGGTCAGATGTCGCGGCAGACCGGCCGCGAAGTCAGACCGGCATGGGGAAGATCAGCGGCTCGGTGGCAACGGCCGCGATCGCGTCGGCCCGCTCTTCGTCGTCCATGGGGCTGAACGCCTCAGCGGCTCGCAGTGATTCGGCCAGCACCCGCTCGTCGCCGGGCGTGCAGAACGTGTGCACGCCTTCGATCGAGAGCGTGAAGCGCACGCCGCGGGCGACGTCGCTCGGCCGTCGTACGGTTCGTACCACGTCGTCGCCGAGCGATCTCCGACGTCTCCGATCGCTCGCCCGTCGGCCCATGGACGCGCCGCGACGGCCTTGATGGCCATGACGCCGACATCGCGCTCGGCACAGAGGTCGAGGAGTGCCTCGGCGTCGCGGCGGTAGTCGAGATCGCCCCACAGGCGGGCGTTGACGGGGAACATCACGGTGTCGAGGTCGTAACGGCGGACGGCCTCGGCGTGCGCCGCCGGTGCGCCGAGGTCGTGGCCGGTGATGCCGATGAAACGGCACAGACCCTCGTCGCGCGCGGCGAGCAGGGCGCGAACCGCACCCTCACGGGAGTCGAGCTCGTCGAGTGACGTCACCGCGTGGAGCTGATGCAGGTCCACCGAGTCGCAGCCGAGCTTCGTGAGGGACTCCTCGAGCTGAGCCCGAAACCCGTCGCCGCTGCGACGCGTGCTCTTGCAGGCAACGAACAGCCGGTCCCGGACCGCGGGCACGAGCGGACCGACGAGGTCCTGCGCCATGCCGTAGCGCGGTGCGATGTCGAGGTGGTTCACGCCGGCCGCGAGTGCCGCCGCGAACGACGCTGCGGCGGCTTCTGGGCTCGACCGGGCGTACGCGGCACCGCCGAGAACGGCGACCGACGAATGATGGTCAGTGCGCCCCAGGCGGCGGGTGAGCATCGGCCGACGCTACCCTCCAGGATTCGACGCCGGACGTCCGGCGGGACGGGAGGCGAGCGTGGCGAGGACCAATCCGGCGATCGCGACGCCGGGGAACGTCGAGCTCTTCCGGGAGTGCTCGAAGAAGGAGCTCGGTCAGATCCTCGCCGTCTCCAAGGAGATCCACTTCCCGGCCGGGAAGGACATCACGGTCGAAGGGCAGCCGTCAGGGCGCTTCTACCTCGTGCTCGACGGAGCGGTCGCCGTGAAGCGACGGGGACGGACGCGTGCGACGCTCGGCCCCGGCAGCTACTTCGGCGAGATCGCGCTGATCGACGGTGGGCCCCGCACCGCGACCTGCACAGCGGTCACGGCCGTCGACACCCTCGCCATCGCGCAGTTCAACTTCGGGCCGTTGGTGAAAGAGCACCCCGGCCTCGCGCACAAGCTGCTCTTGCACCTTGCGCGCGGCTGCGCGCCGCGGAGGCCCAGCTCACCGACTGAGCTGAGAACTCGCCTCAGCCGGTGAACTGCGAGAGGCCGGTGTTGATCATCGCGGTCGCGGCCTGCTCGAAGTACCCGAGCAGCTCGGACTCGACCTCGGGCGCGGCGCCCATCGATCGCACCGCGACTTCCATGTGGCTCCACCACGCGTCGCGTTCCGCCTTCCCGATCGCGAAGGGCGCGTGACGAAGCCGTAGGCGAGGGTGCCCGCGCTGCTCGCTGTAGGTTCCCGGTCCGCCCCAGTACTGCACGAGGAAGCCGGCCAGGTGCGCGCGGCTGTCGGCCAGGTCCTCCGGATACAGCGGCCGGAGCACCGGGTCGTCGGCGACACCGTCGTAGAAGCGGTCGACGAGCTCGACGAAGAACGCGTCGCCACCGACGACCTCGTACACGGACGGCATCGCTCGGGAGTGTGCCAGAGTCGCGACCAGTGGCGAACGCCGGCACGGGCTACCTCGTTGCTCCCGCGTCCGGCCAGGGGCCGGGCGTCTTGGTGCTGCACTCCTGGTGGGGCCTCACTCCGTTCTTCCGCTCGGTGTGCGACCGCCTCGCCGACGAGGGCTTCGTCGCGCTCGCCCCCGATCTGCACGGGGGCCGCACCGCCGACCTGCCCGACGAGGCGGAACGCCTCCTCGCGGAGATCGACCCGAATCCGACCGCCGCGCTCGTGCTCTCGTCGGCCGCGACGCTGCGCAGCCTGCCGGTCACGCCGGATGGCCCGATCGGTGTCCTCGGCTTTTCGATGGGCGCGTCGTGGGCCCTTTGGGCGTCCGCGCGCGCGGCCGAGACCGTGAGCGCGGTCGTGGCGTTCTACGGCGCCCAGGACGTCGACTTCGAGGGTGCCGAAGCCGCGTACCTCGGCCACTTCGCCGAGCACGACGAGTTCGTCGACGACAACGACATCGCCCTGCTCGAAGCAAACCTCCGGCTGAGCCGGCGACCGGTCGAGTTCCACCGGTATCCCGGCACCGGACACTGGTTCTTCGAGTCCGACCGCCCGCCTGCGCACGATGCCGCCGCGGCTGAACTCGCCTGGGAACGAACGATCGACTTCCTGCGCCGTCACGTCCCGTCGGGCGAATCCCCCACGGGCTGAGTGTCCGGCGCGTCTACGGCCGCCGGCTTCGCCCTCATTCCGAAGAAGAGCAGTGCCAGCCCGATCACGCCGCACACCACGCCCAGTGCGGCGAGCACGAGCGGCACCGTTCGCTCCGCGAGTGACACGAGATCCTTCTGGTCGTTCACCTCGCCCGCGATGTCGGTGACCGAGTCGGCGGTCTGGGAGAACTCGTTTCGAAACAGCGGGATCGGCGAGTCAGCCAGCAGCGTCAATCCGTCGAGTGCCGCTTGTGCCTCCGGCACGTCGGGGTAGCGCCCGAGGATGTCGGTGATCGGCGGCAACGCGTCCGGCGCCGCCGTCGCGGAGATCGTCTCGACCACCCCGCGCACTTCCACGATGCCGCCGGTCTTCGGCTCCACCGAGTCCTCACCGCTGAAGGTGATGAGATAGACGAGCTCGATCGGCTCGGCGGCGAGCGCCGAGAGCGCCGCGAGGTCCTCGGGCGCGATCACGGGGCCCAAGGCCGCGAGTGTGCCGGGCACGTCGATCCCCACCGACGCGAGCAACGGTGTGAGCTCGGTGATCGTCAGGGATTCGGGGAGCGGAACGGTCGCGCTCAGGAAGTCGATGTACGCCTGGGTGATCGGCAACGGACCTGCCGACGCGACGAAGTTGATGACATCGATCCCCTCGACCTCGCCCGTGGGCTCGGCCGGATCGGGCGACACGGTGTACGAGTCGCCGATCTCGTTCTTGTAGATCGGGTAGTCCTGCTCGTCGGTGTCGAGGGGGAAGTTGACCCGGAACGCCGGCGAGCGGTCGACCGGGTTGTCGGGCGAGAACGCGAAGGCCCGATCGTCCGCGACGTTCTCGATCGACCGGCGATCCATCACGTAGTGGTTCTCCTGCGTCGAGAGGAATTCGCCGCCCGCGTCGATCTCGATCGTCTCCGCGACGAGCACCTTCGAGAAGCTGCTCTCGCCGCCGCGGGCGTCGATGTGGCGCGTCACAGTGAGCGGGAGGGTACGCGGCGTCTCGAGCGGCGCGAACGTGTCGGGATCGACGAACAACGTGAACGTGCCCTCGTATCGGGGCGTCGCATCGACGTCGAGGGGATAGCGCACGAGCGCCGGCACCGCGAACAGGAGCCACAGCAGCGCGAGCACGAGGAACACCACGCCGACCGAAGTGAGCCATTTGCCAGCGCGGAGCACGCGCGCACCTTACGCGGCGGAGGGCTCGACCACCGGGGGAACCTCGAGGTCGTCCGTGCCGACCGCTTCCGCCAACGCGAGCGCGAACACGGCCAGCGCGATGCCGAAGAGGGCGCCGCCAATGCCGTAGACGCCGTAGCCGATGAGGAACACGACCATCACGATGGCGGGGCCGACATACATCACCCGGGTGCGAAGGCGTCGTTGCACGACGACTTGCGCCACCTGGAGCGCCGCAAACACCGCAAACAGCACCACGACCGTCTCGAACGGGCGGAAGCCCGCGGCGAGCAACAAGGCCGGGATCGCCCCGAGGGCAATGCCGAGATACGGAAGCAGGCTCGTGAGACCGACGATGAGACCGAGGGGCGCGGGCGCGGGCACATCGGCAACGCGACACGCCATCCAAGTGACGAAGCCGACGACGAAGCTCTGCGCGAGCGCGAACAGCAGATAGGTGCGCCCGTTCCGCAGTCCCACGACCACGACGGACGCGAGCCGCACACGTGTCTCGTCATCGGGGATCTGGGCGAGCGCTCCGGTGCCCATGCGAGGTCCCCATGAAAGGAGGAACAGCATGAGGATGCCGCCGATCAGATAGGTGGCGACCCGGCGCGCGGCCCGCTGCGCCTGCTGCGACCCGTCTTGGCTGAGGCTGTCCACGGCCTCCGTCACCCGTTCTTCGAGACGGAAGTCGCGTGCGATACGCCCGAATCGATCGGATTGCTCGATCTCCGCCGCGGCGTTCGGCGCGGCTTCCTGCAGGCGCTCGATCTGCCGGTTGACATCCCCGAGCACACCCCACGCGACAAGCCCCGTCACCGCGATGAGCAGGATGACCGAAACGGTGATGGCCACGATTCGGCGCATCCATCGTCCGAGCAGCTCGACAAGCGGGGTGAGCAGGATCGCACCCACCCCCGCGGCGACAAAGAGCGACAGCGTGTGCCGGGCGTCCGACAGCACGTTCTGGACCGCGAACGTCGAGACGACGACGACCAGCAGCAGCAGCACCGACGAGAACGCGACGGCGACACGCAACGACCGTGATGATCGACTCGTCGCGTGGCGCGACCGGTCCCCCGGGGCATCGACCATTGGCTTCTACAGTAACGACGGTGGCTGACGAGGCTGGCGACCAAGTCGACGAAGCCGAGAGCCACCTGGCCGACGGCACACCGATCGCCCCTCCCCTGCCCGAGGCCGTCACCGAGGCGCGCGGCCGGCTGACGATCGAGCTCGACTGGGTCTCGCTGCTCGCCATCGGCGGCGCGCTCCTCACAGTGCTGATCGTGGTGGGGCTCGTGAGCAGCAGCAGCGACGCGCTTCTTCGCATCGCGACCGGCGTCGTGCTCGCGCTCGCGCTCGATCCGGTCGTCGGCGCGGTGCGACGACGGATGCGGTGCCGCCGGGGCGTCGCCGTCGTGATCGTCGGCGCCTTGCTCCTCCTCGCGTTCTCGCTGCTGCTCGTCGTCATGGGCCCCGCCGCGGTCCGTCAGGCCCAGCGGTTCGGCAGCGAGCTGCCGGAGACCGTCGAGGAGATGTACGGCTTCCCGATCATCGGCCCGCGACTCGAGCGTGCCGACGCCGCCGCCCGAGTCGAGGAGTGGGCGCAGGAGCTGCCGGCGCGCATCGACACGGACACGATCACGAACCTCACCAGCGCGCTGGTGAGCGGCGCTGCGACGCTGTTCACGGTCGTGCTCGTCGCCTTCCTCGTGCTGCTCGACGGCGAGTTTCTGATCGCACGGGTACGAAGGCTGGTACCGGTCCGCCATCGCGCCGCAGGCGGACTGGGTCGGTCGCACCTTCTACAAGGTGCTCGCGAAGTACTTCGCGGGCTCGCTCCTCGTCGCCGTGCTGGCCGGCGTCTACATCCTCGCGGTCGGCTTGATCATGGGGGTGCCTCTCGCACCTCTCGCAGCCGTGTGGATGATGGTGACCGACCTGATCCCTCAGGTGGGTGGCTTCCTGGGCGGGGTGGTGTTCGTGCTCCTCGCCGTCACGGCGAGCCCCCTCACGGGCCTCATCTGCCTCGTGCTGTACGTGCTCTACATGAACTTCGAGAACCATGTGATGCAGCCGGCCATCGTGGGCGACGCAGTCAACCTCTCGCCGCCCACGACGATGCTCGCGGCCCTCGTCGGCGCGGCCGCGCTCGGCGTGCCCGGCGCGATCATCGGCACGCCGATCGCGGGCACCGCGAAGGGTCTCTACATGGAGTTCCGCTACGGGCGGGGGAACGTGTTCGACGAGGACGACGTCGACGAGGACGACGACGACTAGGGGGTGCGGCGCTTCAGCCCGTGCCCGAAGAACCCGCCACGAGGACGCGCGTGCGCGTGGTAGTGGTCAGGGATGTTGCGCATGTGATCGTCGACGTAGTGCTCGAACTCGAAGTGCTCGACGACGACGGCGGCGAGGCGCTCGTGCAGGATCGCCTTCACCTCATCCGAGGGTGCGGCGTCGTGTTCACGCCACACCACCATCGGTACCGCGCAGATCTCACACTCGGCGATCCAGCACACCTCGTCCTCGTAGAACCACGGCGTGATCCGGGCCGCCTCGCACAGCTCGCAATGCATCGGCGGCACCGTACCGGCTCGTGTCGCGAGCGCGCGCGTCAGGCGTCGATCGCGGCGCGCACCTCAGCCGCGAATGCGCCCACCGAGTCCGCGTCTCCCCCGTCGAGGAGGATCCGCAGGATCGCGGACGCAATGACGATGCCGTCGGCCTCCCCGCAGGCCTCGGCGGCCTGCTGGGGCGTCGAGATCCCGATGCCCGAGATCACCGGCTTGTCCGTCACGGCCTTCAGCCGCTTGGCCATCACCGTGGTGGACGACGCGAGCGCCGCTCGCTCGCCGGTCACGCCGACGAGGCCGACCGCGTACACGAACCCCTTCGCGCGCTCGCAGATCGCGGGCAGGCGGTCGTCGGGCGCGGTGGGTGCCGCGAGCATCACCGTGGCGACGCCGGCTTCGTCGGCTGCCTCGCACCAGGACGCGCACTCTTCGAGCGGGAGGTCGGGCAGGATGCACCCGCCGACTCCCGCCTCCACGAGCTCGGTCGCGAACCGTTCGTGGCCGGCATGGAACGCGATGTTGTAGTAGGTCATCACGACGAGCGGCACATCGACGTCGAGATCCGCGAGCTCACGGATGATGCGCGTTGGCGTCGCGCCCGCGCGCAGTGCTCGCTCGGACGCCTCCTGGATCGTCGGACCATCCATGACCGGATCGGAGAAGGGAATGCCGATCTCGATCGCGTCCGCGCCGACTGCCGCGTAGGTCCGCACGACGTCGAGCCACGACTCGTCGAACCCACCGGTCATGTAAGGCACGAAGAGCTTGCGTCCCTTGTCGCGCGCCGCGCGCAACGTGGCCTCGAGCGGGGGGCGGGCCGTCGTCACGCCAGGATGTCCATCATCTGCGCGACGTCCTTGTCTCCTCGTCCCGACAGGTTCACGAGCACGCTCATGCCGGCGAGGGTCGGTGCCGCCCGCAGCACCCACGCGAGCGCGTGAGCGGGCTCGAGCGCGGGGATGATGCCTTCCGCGTGCGACAGCGCCTTGAACGCCTCGATGACCTCCGCGTCGGTGACCGACTCGTAGCGAGCACGTCCGATCGTCGCGAGGAACGAGTGCTCGGGGCCGACGCCGGGATAGTCGAGCCCGGCCGAGATCGACTGCGCCTCCAGGACCTGTCCGTCCTCGGACTGCAGCAGGAACGACTTCATGCCGTGCACGACGCCCGGCACTCCATGGCCGATCGCCGCGCCGCCGGCGGGCTCGACGCCGACGAGCACGGCATCGGTGTCGACGAAGCCCGAGAAGAGACCCACCGCGTTGGAACCTCCCCCGACGCACGCGGTGACGACGTCGGGCGGTCCGCCGAGGAGAGCGTCACACTGCTGACGCGCCTCCTCGCCGATGACACGCTGGAATTCACGCACCATCCACGGGTAAGGGTGTGGACCCATGACCGAACCGAGGCAGTAGTGCGTCGACTCGACTGACGCGACCCAATCGCGCATCGCCTCGTTCACCGCGTCCTTCAAGGTCCGACTGCCCGATGACACCGGGGTGACCTCGGCGCCGAGAAGCCGCATGCGAAAGACGTTGAGCGCTTGGCGGGCGACGTCGACCTCGCCCATGTACACGTGACACTCCATGCCGAGGAGCGCGGCAGCGGTCGCCGTCGCCACGCCGTGCTGACCGGCCCCTGTCTCGGCCACCAACCGCTGCTTGCCCATGCGGCGCGCGAGTAACGCTTGGCCCAGCACGTTGTTGATCTTGTGCGAGCCGGTGTGGTTCAAGTCCTCGCGCTTCAACAGCAGCCGCAGCCCGAGCTGGCCACCGAGGTTGCGGCACTCGGTCATCGGCGAGGGTCGGCCGGCGTAGTCGCGCAGGAGGGCATCGAGCTCATCGCGGAACGCGCGGTCGGCCCACGCCTCACGGAACGCCGCTTCGAGCTCGAGACAGGCGGGCATGAGCGTTTCGGGGACGTAGCGGCCCCCGAACGCACCAAATCGACCACTCTCGTCGGGCTCGCCCATGAGCGAGCTCACTCGTCCTCCTGCCAGTCGTAGGGGAGCTGGTCGGGGCCGCGGTACGCCTCAGGCGCGGCCTTCCGGGCGGCGGTCATGAATGCCTTCAGCTTGATGGGGTCCTTGTGCCCGGGCCGCGCCTCCACGCCTGTGGACACGTCGACGCCCCACGGCCGCACGACCTCGATCGCGACCGCCACGTTCTCGGGCGTGAGCCCACCGGCGAGGAGCACCCGCTGCCCGAACGGCGCCCCTTCCGCGAGCGCCCAGTCGAACAGCTCGCCCGATCCGGGTGCCGGAGAGTCGACGAGGATGGCGCTCGCGCCGTGCTGGGCGGCCCTCTCGAGCGCGGGATCCCCGGCCGCGAATGCCTGAATCACGAACGGCACGCGTGCGGCGACGTACCGCGTCGTCTCGGGTGTCTCGTGACCGTGGAGCTGGGCTCCGCGAAGGCCCGCCGCGTGCGACGATCTCGACGACCCGCTCGGGAGTCTCGTCTCGGAACACCCCGACCGTCAGCACCTCGGGCGGCAACCGACGCGCGATGTCACGGGCGATCGTCGGGGCGATCTGGCGGGAGGACGGAGCGAAGACGAAGCCGACGGCGTCGGCGCCCATCGCGACAGCGAGGAGCGCATCGTCCTCGTTGGTGATCCCGCAGATCTTCACGAACATCGGGCCGGACGCTACCGCCCCCGACCGCGCCGACCGTGGCCGTTAGGCGTCGACGAGACGCCCGTGGTTGAAGTCGTCGTAGGCCGACAGGTCGAGAAGGCCGTGCCCGCAGTAGTTGAACAGGATGACGCGCTCGACCCCCTCCTCCTTTGCGGCGAGGGCCTCGTCGATCGCGGCGCGGATGCCATGACCGCACTCGGGCGCCGGCACACGACCCTCGACGCGGGCGAAGAGCTTCGACGCTTCGAACACCTTGCCCTGCGGATAGGCGAGCGCCTCCATGCGTCCGGTGCGCACGAGGTGGGAGATGATGGGCGCGTCGCCGTGGTAGCGCAGCCCGCCCGCGTGGATCGGCGGGGGCATGAAGTCGTGCCCGAGCGTGTACATGGGCAGCAGCGGCGTCATGCCGGCGGTGTCGCCGAAGTCGTAGTCGAAGCGACCCTCCGTGAGGGTCGGGCACGACGACGGCTCGACCGCAACGAGACGCACGGCTGTGTCCTCAACGAACGGGAGTGAGAGCCCCCCGAGGTTCGACCCGCCCCCGCACGGCGCGATGACGACGTCGGGACGCGTCTCACCCGCCAGCGCGAGCTGCTCCTTCGCCTCGAGACCGATCACCGTCTGATGCAAGAGCACATGGTTCAGCACGGAGCCGAGCGAGTAGTGGGTGTCCTCACGGCTCGCCGCATCACGGACCGCGTCAGAGATCGCGAGCCCCAGGGAACCCGGCGACGCATCGTCGTCCACGGGCGAGGGAACGCATTCCGCGCCCCACGTCTCCATCAGAATCTTGCGGTAGGGCTTCTGGTTGTACGACGCCCGCACCATGTACACCTTGCAGTCGAGGTCGTACTGACTGCAGGCGAACGCCAGCGCGGTGCCCCATTGGCCCGCGCCGGTCTCGGTCGTGAGCCGCTTGACGCCTTCGGCCTTGTTGAAGAACGCCTGGGGCACCGCCGTGTTCGGCTTGTGCGAGCCGGCGGGCGACACCGACTCGTCCTTGAAGTAGATGCGAGCCGGAGTGCCGAGCTCCCTCTCGAGCCGCGTCGCCCGCACCAGCGGCGTCGGCCGCCAGAGGCGCAGGATGTCGAGGACCTCGCCGGGGATGTCGATCCAGAGCTCGCTCGACACCTCCTGAGCGATGAGACCCATCGGGAACAGGGGCGCGAGGTCGTCGGGGCCGACCGGTTGCTTGGTGCCGGGATGGAGCGGCGGTGGCAGGGGCTCCTCCAACCGCGGGAGCACGTTGAACCACGAGGTCGGCAGCTTGTCGGCGGGCAGGTGGAACTGCATCGTCACACTCCTCGGAGGTCGCGGATGGCAGAGGACGGATCGCCCGACGTCACGAGGTGCTCGCCGACGAGCACGGCATCGAAGCCGGCATCGGCCAGCCGCGCCGCATCGCGGGCGCCCCGCACTCCCGACTCCGCGACCTTCACGATCCCGCCGGGGATCGCGCCAGCGACGCGGACGGCGCGGTCGTGATCGACGTCGAACGTGACGAGGTCGCGCTGGTTGACGCCGATCAGGCTCGCCCCGATGTCGAGCGCCCGCGCGAGCTCATGCTCGTCGTGCACCTCGACGAGGGCATCGAGACCGAGCTGCACGGCGAGCGAGTGGAACCGAGCCAGCTCGTCGCCGTCGAGCGCCGCCGCGATGAGCAACACCGCGTCTGCCCCCATCAGTCGGGCGTCGCACACGTCGCGCTCGTCGACGGTGAAGTCTTTGCGGAGCACGGGCAGGTCGACCGCCTCGCGCGCACGGCCGAGATCGTCGGTCGACCCGCCGAAGTGCGGCCCATCCGTGAGGACGGAAAGACACGCCGCGCCGCCGTCCTCGTAGGACTTGGCGAGAAGCGCGGGATCGAGGTCATCGGGCGCGAGCGCACCCTTCGACGGCGAGCGCCGCTTGATCTCCGCGATGACAGACAACCCGGGCGACGTCAGCGCACGCGCGAACCCGCGGGTCGCGGGCAGGGCGACGGCCGCGTCGACGAGAGCGGTCGTGTCACGCACATCGCTCGCGGCACGGGCTCGATCCGCGGCAAGGATCGCGTCGAGGTAGGTGCCCGGCCCAGCCATGCCGCAGGATACGCCGGGGGGTAAGGGCGCTCGGCGTGAGCGCGCCCAGCAAGAGCGCGCTCAGCGGCGAGCGTTGTCGGCGAGGGCGTGCAGGATCGTCTTCACCTGGAACGGGGCGGCGTTCGGATGCTGTCCCAAGATGCGCGCCGCCATCCCAGACAGGTGCGGAGCCGCGAAGCTGTTGCCCGTCACTTCGAGGGTGCCGCCGCCCGACCACGCGACCTCGATGTCGATGCCGGGCGCTCCGAACTCGGCGGGGCCGTCCGCGTTGTAGTCGTACCGCTCCGAGTTCGTTCCCGGGTGAGCAGCGACGGAGATCACGCTCGCAAACTCCGACGGGAACGTCGGCATCCGTATGTTGTTCATCGCGGACACGACGACACAGCGCCGGAAGTAGGCGAGGTCGACGAGCTCGTGAAACGTGCCGTACCACTCCCCTCTCGAGGTCGACAGCGACAGGTTCACGACCTGCATGCCGTTCTCGATCGCCCACCGCACACCCGCGGCGAACGCGCTCGCCCGTCCGGTCAACTCGGAGCCGAGGACGCGCACGCTGTACAGCTCGACGTCCGGCGCCAGGCCGCGAATCACCCCCGCGCATGCAGTCCCATGGCCGTACAGGTCCTCGTGAGGTCCCTCCACGAACCGCACGCCGTCGTCGGCATCGTCGTCGAGCTCGATCGCGACGGCACCGGCCAGCGCACCGACCCTCGGATGGCCCTCCTCGATGCCCGAGTCGATCACCGCGACGCGCACCCCGGAGCCCCGGCCGTCTCCGAACGCCCATTCCCGCGTGATCGGACCGGGCGCGTCGAGCGGATGTGCGTCGCTGAGCCGGCCGCGGTCGAACGCCGCCGCCCACGCCGGTCTCATCGTCTACGGCTCTTGCGTCGCGCGTAGTCGGCGAACTCGTCGAGCAGCGCGAGCGCGGTCCGCCGTTCCGTTGCGCCGAGCGCAGCGATCTCGCGAAAGCACGCCGCCAGCTCGGCAAGCTCACCGGTCGGCCCGGGCGCCTTGTTCGCGACGGTGCGGAGCGCGTCGGCGAGATCGGGATCCTCCGACTTCGCGGCCTCGCTCGCGGCGGCGAAGAGCATGCTGCCGAGGTCGGCGAAAAGCTCTGCTTGCGACAGCGCGAGGGCCGCTTGGTGCGCGAACACCGCGGCCAGCTCGAGCCCGACTTCGCCGATGCGATCCTCGGTCCAGTCGAGGACCTCGATGACACCCGAGACCTCCGAAGCCGTCTCGATGGGGACGGCGAGAATCGACTGCGGCAAGTAGCCCGTGGCCTCCGCTGCCTCTCGGTCGAAACGGGGATCGCGCTGCACGTCGTGAACGGCGATCGCCTGACCGGACGCGACGACGTACCCGGCGATGCCCCGTCTCACGGGCAGACGCATCCCGACCACGCTGGTCGCGGCACTCCCGGTCGCCGCCCGGAAGACCAGCTCGTTGGTGTCGGGGTCGAACACCGCGATCGAGCACGCGCCGCGCGCCGAAGGCCACCTGCGCCGCCTCGCAGATGGCCTTCAACACTTCGTCGTGGTCGACCGGCGTCAGAGCGACGCCGAGGTCGGATCCGAGGCGGGCCAGACCCCGCAGCACATCACGCGGCTTGGTCACCGACCCAGCATCGCGCGCAGGAGATCGGCGACACCGATGGATGGCACCTCCGCAGCCCGCCCCTCCGGGGGCCGGGGAGGTGCCAAGCTCACTAGGGAACGGCTAGCGGACGCGGAGCTCGGGGTCGTTGCCCCGGCGAACTGCGTCCCGGCGAACTGCGTCCCGGCGAACTGCGTCCCGGCGAACGACATGGCCCTCGACGTCGGCTTCCTTCCTTGCACCTGCCTTCTTGGCAGCCTTGACGGGCGCGCTCTTCTTCTTGTGGCCCGCGACCTCGGCTTCCTTCCTGGTGCTCTTCTTCACGCCCTTCGTGACAGACGTTTCCTTCTTGCCCACGGTCTGGCCCTCCTGATCGCCGGCGACCTCGTGGCCGCTCGTTCCCCTCCCCCGAACAATGCCTCAGCGGTGCCCCACCCTCTGTTACCCACATGACACGCTGCGTGTGCCATGGGCCACAGCGGGACTCCGAGCGCCTCGCTGCGCGCCCCGCTCCGCCACCCGGCCTACCGGGTGCTCCTCGGCGCGTCGACGATCTCGCAGAGTGGCGACTGGCTCTACAACGTCGCCCTCGCGGTCTACGTCTTCGACCGAACCGGGTCGCCAGGGTGGGTCGCGGCAGCGACGGTGCTGCGGCTCGCCCCCTACGTCGTGCTGGCACCCATCGGTGGCCTCGTCGCCGACCGGTTCGACCGCCGGTCGGTGATGATCTGGTCGGACGTGGCGCAAGCAGTGTCGATGGCTGGGCTCGCGGCCGTCGCCGCGTTCGACGGCCCGGTGCTCGCGGTCATCCTGCTCGCGTTCACAACCACGGCGTTCGGAACCGCGTACCTGCCCGCGATGATGGCGATGACTCCAGAGCTCGTCGGCGAGGACGACCTCGCGGCGGCCAACGCGCTGAACACGCTGGTCGACAACCTGACGGTCGTCGTCGGCCCCGCGGTCGGCGCGGCGATCCTCGCCTTCACCTCTCCCACCGCCGCGTTCGCCTTGAACGCGTTCAGCTTCGCAGTGCCCGCGATCCTGCTCGCGGTCGGATTGCGACGCCTCGACCGTCCGCTGATCGTCGAGGGGACATCCAGCGGTGCGTTCGCGGCGTTCGTCGGCCACCTCCGCGACGGCTTGCGAGCGGCCACGCACTCGGCGGGCGCCCGCGTGATGACCGCGTTCCTCCTCGGCACCGCGTTCATCTACGGGGCGCAGACCGTTGCTCTCGTCTTGGCCTCCGACGAGCGCCTCGGCACCGGCCCGGAAGGCTACGGGTACCTTCTCGGCGCTGCTCGGCGCCGGCGGTGTGATCGCCGCACCGATCACGAACCGGCTCGCGGCGGCGCGCCGAGTCGGTCCGACGCTGCTCGGGGCGTTGCTGCTCACGGCGCTGCCGCTCGCGGTGCTGGCGGTGGTGAGCTCCCCGGTGGTGGCGACGGCCCTCATGGTGTGCTCGGGCGCGGGAGCCACGGCTGTCGATGTCCTTGCCATCACGCTGCTCCAACGGGCGGTGTCGGACGAGGTGAGGGGCCGGGTCTTCGGCCTCCTCGACTCTGCCGTCGTGCTCGCAATCCTCGCCGGATCGCTGATCGTCTCGCCCCTCGTCACCGCGTTCGGGCTGTCGCGGACGCTGCTGCTGATCGGTGTAGGTGTGAGCGTGCTCGCCATCGCCGGTGTCCGCCGCACGTTCGTGCTCGACCGAGTCGGGTCCGCGGAGGTCGATTCGCTGGCGCCGATCATCGAGCTGCTGGCCAGCCTCCCGATCCTCGAGCTCGCGCAGCGCCCGTCGATCGAACAGCTCGCGAAGGCGTCGACCGTCGTGGAGATCGACGCGGGGGCCACAGTCATCGCACAAGGCGCACCTGCCGACGACCTCTATGCCGTGATCGCCGGCGAGCTCGACATCGATGTCGTCGACGCGACTGGTGGTCGCCAGACCGTGGCTGTCGCGCGGGCCGGTGACTACTTCGGCGAGGTCGGGCTGATCCACTCGGTGCCCCGAACGGCCACGGTCTCGGCTCGCACGCCCGCCCGCCTCGTGCGCGTGCCCGGCGCCGCGTTCCTCGACGCCCTGTCTTCCTCGCCCGCCGCCTGGGCCCGAGCCGTCGAGGGCGCCACCACCCGTCTCGGCCGTCAGCCCGTCAGCTGACGCGGTGTGGCGCTAGACGCCCTTGCCGCCGAGTGGGGTGACGAAGTGAAGCTCGGGGCGGCCGGCGAGGAGCGGCCCGATCACGGGGCCGAGCCCCTTGTACGTCTCGCTGCCCATGTGGAGGTCGAGCGCGGACTGCTCGGTGTACAGCTCGTAGAACCAGAGCGTGTCCGCCTCGGCGGTGTCCGCGTGAAGGATGTAGAGGAGGGTTCCGGCCTCGCTCTGCACCTGGTCGAGCATGGCCTGCAGACCCTTGGCGAGCTCATCACGCTTCCCCGGCTGAGCGGTGAGCTTCGCGATGGCAGCAACTTTCGACACGGGCATCCTCCTGTGGGGCAACGAGCGCAGCGGACGATAACGGTTACCCGGGCAGCGACTCGACTCTGCCACCGGTCTCGCCGCCGTCCCAGGTCATCCGCACTTCGGCCGGAGGTTCGACCGCCCGCGCAACCAGCGCCAGGGCGACGCCGCCATCGGGAGCCTGAGCGCTGCTCGTGACCACGCCGACGTCGCGCCCTCCTTGCACCACGCGAGCTCCCAGCGGCACCACAACGTCGGCGCGCAGAAGACGCACGGGACGAGGCACGGTGCCGCCGCGCGAGTCGATGCGGGCGACGAGCTCTTGTCCGGTGAAGCAGCCCTTTGTGAAGCTCACTGATCGCGCGACCACTCCGGACTCGGCCGGAATCGTCGCCTCCGTGAGCTCCCGACCCATCGCGGGCACACCGCTTTCGATCCGCGCCCGTTCGTATTGCTCTGCGGAGGCCGCCGTCTCCGCTTCCGGAACCAGGTCCGCGGGACCGATGACGTCGAACGCCTCGATACCCGGCCACTCAGCGTCGACCGCGAACGCCCTTCCGCCGTCGCCTGCCGCCGCAGCCCCGCGCGCCGCGTCCGCCGCGCCCGGTCCTCGAAACGCGAGACAGCGCCAATCGAGGACCGACAACTCGGCCTTCACTCGCAGCTTGAACCGGTTGAGCCGCGCGAGCACCGCGTCGACACAGCCCCCGTCGACATCGAGCACGAACGCGTCGTCGGCGACGCGCGTGACCCGAAGCCACGCGTCGACCTTCCCTTGTGGTTGCAAGAGGAAGGACCACGCGGCGTTGCCGACTGACAACCGCTCGATGTCCTGGCTCAGCTGACCCTGGAGAAACGTTGCCGCGTCCGTGCCTGTGACTTGGACGAAGTCCCGCGGCACGAGCACCGAGAGCAGCTCATCCACGGTCGGAGCTCATCCTTCGCGCGGCTGGGACGGCCGCGAGCAGCGCCTTCGCCTTGTTCCAACACTCCTCGTCCTCGGCAACAGGGTCGCTGTCGGCGACGATGCCCGCGCCTGCCTGCACCGACGCCCCGTTCGGTCCGACGAACATCGTGCGGATCGCGATCGCGGTGTCGAGGTTCCCGGAGAAGTCGAGGTAGCCGATGACGCCGGCGTACCCACCGCGCTTGGTCGGCTCGAGCTCGTCGATGATCTCCATCGCCCTGACCTTCGGCGCGCCGGAGACCGTGCCCGCCGGCAGCGTCGCCCGCAGCACGTCGATCGGCCCGAGCCCCGCAGCGAGCTCGCCCGACACCTGCGACGTGAGATGCATCACGTGGCTGTAGCGCTCGAGGACCATCATCTCGTCGACCTGCTCGGTGCCGAATCGCACCACCCTGCCGACGTCGTTGCGTGCGAGATCGACAAGCATCACGTGCTCGGCAACCTCCTTCGGATGCTCGCGGAGCTCGGCGCCGAGTCGCCGATCGTCTTCGTCGGTCTCGCCGCGCCGGCGCGTGCCCGCGATGGGACGGGAGATCACCCGCCCGCCCAGCAGCTGCACCATCGGCTCGGGGGACGACCCGACGATCGTGACCTCGGGATGGCGAACGAAGTACATGTACGGGCTCGGGTTCACTTGTCGAAGCACGCGGTAGACGTCGAACGGATCGGCCTGGAGGTCGAGGTCGAAGCGCTGCGCGAGGACGACCTGGAAGATGTCGCCCGCGAGGATGTGCTCCTTCGCGACTTCAACCGCTTCACGGAAGTGCTCGTGGCCCATCG
Source organism: uncultured Acidimicrobiales bacterium (assembly GCA_963747215.1). Taxonomy (GTDB): domain Bacteria; phylum Actinomycetota; class Acidimicrobiia; order Acidimicrobiales; family DATKAS01; genus DATKAS01. The sequence goes on along the minus strand of CAVVET010000034.1, from coordinate 632,601 downwards.
TCGAGGTCACCGTGGGCAGCTCGTCGTTTGGATCGGGGGGCGCGACCGGAAGGTACGGAAGCGGACCTCCGAGATCGCGGGCGGCCTCGTCGATGCGTGCGATCGCGGCGTCATAGGCATCGTCGAGCGCGCCAGCGGCGGGCTCGACCCCGACGGCGACGCTCTCGACGAGGTAGACCCGCTGCCGCCAATGGTCGAACGCGGCGAGGCTGCCGATCACCGACAGCACCGCGTCGGGCAGGTCGAGGTCGTCGCGCGGCACGCAGGGAAGGTGCTCGACCTCGCGAACGACGTCGTAGCCGAGATACCCCACGAGCCCCCCATGCAACGGAGGCAGGCCGGGCATCGGAGGCGACCGGTATGCCGCGAGCACGCCTTCGAGCGCGCACAGCACCCCGCGATCGAGCGGCACCTCAGCGGCGAGTTCGCCAGTGACGTCGATGTGCCCATCGCGCGCGACGAGCGTGGCCGTCGGGCGGCGCCCGACGAACGAGAACCGACTCCACCGTTCGCCGTGCTCGACTGATTCGAGCACGAATCCCGGTCCGTCGCCGACGAGCTTCGCGAACGCCGCGACGGGCGTCTCGAAGTCGGCGAGAAGCTCGGTCCACACCGGCACCACGGTGTGCTCCCGAGCGAGCCGGTGGAACTCGGTCCGATCCGGGTGGATGTTCACCCGAACGGACGGAAGAAGCAGGTGCGCGCCCCCGTGTGACACGCGCCCTTGCCTTCCTGCTCGACCACGAAGAGCAGGGTGTCTCCGTCGCAGTCGTAGTAGGCGGCTTGCACCCACTGCCGATCGCCCGACGTGTCGCCCTTGCGCCACCGCTCCTGCCGCGACCGGCTGTAGAACACGGTGCGACCGGTCTCGAGTGTCTCGCGCACCGCGTCCTCGTTCATCCAACCCATCATCAGCACCTCGCCCGACCCGGCTTGTTGGATGATGGCGGGCACGAGACCGTGCTGGTCGTACTGCACTGTCGCGAGCTGCTCGTCGGTGGGCTCGATGCGCGTCCCGGTGGGCATGGCGCCCATCGTAGGGGTCAGAGGTACAGACCCGTGCTGCCGATATCGAGCCGCGAAGCCGCCACGGCGTGGATGTCGCGCTCGCGCAGGATCAGGTAGTCGTCGCCGCGAACCTCGACCTCGTAGCGGTCCTCCGGGCTGAACAACACCTGGTCGCCGATCTCGATCGTGCGCACGTTCGCACCGGCCGCGACGACCTCCGCCCACACGAGGCGCTTCGCGACCTGAGCCGTCGCCGGGATCAGGATGCCGCCCGATGTGCGGCGCTCACCCTCCTCCGTTGGGATCTTCACCAGCACGCGATCGTTCAACATCTTGATCGGAAGCTTGGCGTCACCCGGCTTTGGTCCGCGCTCGACCGAGTCGCTCTTCACCGGCGTGACGGTACCGTCTCCCGTCGTGGCCCGGGAATCGACCCTCATCGACACCATCGATGCGATCGCCCTCGAGGCGGAGATCGATGTACCCACTGATCGGTGGGCAGCTGTTGTCCTCGCGCATCCACACCCGTCGTTCGGCGGCGACATGTACTCCGCGGTCACGCAGTGGCTCTTCGACGCGTTGCCGAACGAAGGCATCGCCGTGGTGCGCTTCAACTTCCGCGGCGTCGGTCGATCGGGCGGCGATCACGACGAGGGACGAGGAGAACGACTCGATGTCGTCGCGGCTCTCGAGCTCGCGGCAATGTTCGTCGAAGAGCCGATCATCCTTGCCGGCTACTCGTTCGGCGCAGACGTCTCGCTGTGCGTCGTCCACCCGAGTGTCGCGGGGTGGTACGCGATCGCGCCGCCCCTGCGCACAGCCAAGACGGAGATGGTCGCGGCCGGAGATGTGCGCCCCAAGCGGATCGCGTCGGCGGAGCACGATCAGTTCACGCCGTTCGGCGCGGCGTGTGCGCGCACCGCCGACTGGGCGAACACGCAGGTCGAGGAGATCGAGGGCGCGGACCACTTCCTGGCGGGGCGGCTGAGCGTGGTCGCGGACGGCTGCGTGGCGTTCGCGCGCACGCTCGCTGACCGCGAGCTGACCGCTGTCAGCTGACGGACTAGCTGACGGTGACCGGGACGGTGAAGTCAGGCGGGTACGGCGCCGTGATCGTCCGGGCAGTGAGCACGTACTCGCCGGGGGGCACGTCGAGCGGGTTCGTCTCGGCGAGCTGCACGGTGTAGACCTCGCCCGCCTCGAGGGTCTGGCAACGAAGCTCCTGGCTGAACGCGCGGTCCTTGCTCCACTGGTACACCTGCTCGCCGTCCTGGCTCAGGAGAATCTCGGCTTGCTGGCTCGAGCTGAACACGACGGGCACAGGTCCCTCGGTCGTGTTCGTGATGGTCACCTTCCAGGTGGTCGGCTGACCGGACACAAGCGGTTCGACGGGCTCCGCTTCGACCTTCAGCACCTCCGGATCGATCGTCGCGAGATCGGGAGGCGGGCAGTTGCCTTGCGACGGCTCACCCACCGCGATGCCGCCCGGCGACCCGGGCTCGGAGGACTCGGCGTCGTCCCCGCCGCACGACGCGGTCAAGACCGTGAGCGCGATCGCGGTCACGACCACCGACCAAGCCCGGTTCCGTGTGCGTCATGCCGCCACCGGCCTCACCGAGACGCCACGCGCGGCGAGAGCCTGCTTCGCCTCCGCGACGGTGTGCTCTCCGAAGTGGAAGATCGAGGCGGCGAGCACCGCGTCGGCGCCGCCTTCGAGCACGCCGTCGACGAGGTGATCGAGCGTCCCCACTCCCCCACTGGCGATGACCGGCACACTCACCGCGTCGGCGACGGCGCGGGTCAGCTCGAGATCGAAGCCCTCGCGGGTGCCGTCGCGATCCATCGATGTGAGCAGGATCTCTCCGGCGCCTCGGCGAACGGCTTCCTCCGCCCAGGCCAGCGCGTCGATGCCGGTCGGGGTGCGGCCGCCGTGCAGGTACACCTCCCACGCGAGCGGAGGCGCCTCCCGCCGTCGTGCGTCGATGGCGCACACGACGCACTGCGCGCCGAACTCGGTCGCGATAGCGGTCAGCAGCTCGGGATGTTCGACGGCCGAGGTGTTCAACGACACCTTGTCGGCGCCAGCCCGAAGGAGGCGGCGAGCGTCGTCCACGGACCGGACACCTCCACCGATCGTGAATGGGATGAAGACCGACTCTGCCGTGCGTCGGGCGACGTCGATCATCGTGTCGCGCCCATCCGACGACGCCGTGATGTCGAGGAACACGATCTCGTCGGCGCCCTCTGCGTCGTAGCGCGCCGCGAGCTCCACCGGATCGCCGGCGTCGCGAAGACCGACGAAGTTCACACCCTTCACCACGCGACCACGATCCACGTCGAGACAGGGGATGACTCGGGTCGTCCGCATCGGGGGGCGAACCTAGTGGGCCGCGACTGCGTCCAAAGCGTCACCGAGTGAGACCTGGCCCTCGTGGAGCGCCCGGCCCACGATCACGCCGGCGAGACGCCGTCCGTCGACCTCCAGCGCGGACAAGGCGGTGACATCCTCGATCCGACCGACGCCGCCGGACGCGATGACCGCGAGGCGGGTCCGGGCCAACATCTCGCCCAGACCCTCGAGATCGGGGCCAGCGAGTGTGCCGTCGCGCTCGATCTCCGTGACGACGAGCGCCTCGACCCCGACGTCGGCGAACCGCGGGAGCACCGAGAAGACGTCTTCGCCAGACCGATCGACCCACCCTCTCACCGCGAGCTCGCCACGCCTCGCGTCGAGCCCGACCGCGACCGGCTGGCGGCCCGCGATGCGAGCAACGAGCGGCGGATCCTGCAGTGCTGCGGTGCCCACGACAACCCGCGCGGCGCCCGCGTCCGCGAGCGCAGCGGCGGCGTCGAGATCGCGCACCCCTCCGCTCGCTTGCACCTTTGCCCGCCCCGCCACCGCGTCGATGATCGCCGCGACGGTCGCTCGGTTCACTGGCTGCCCCGAACGAGCGGCATCGAGATCGACGACGTGGATCCAGGCCGCGCCGCCGTCGGCGAAGCGTTCGGCGACCGCGACAGGATCGTCGCCGTACACGGTCTCGCGCTCGTAGTCGCCCTGGAAGAGCCGCACCACCCGACCCGCTCGGATGTCGATGGACGGGTAGAGATCCACGCCTACTCCCGCACCTATGCCCGCACCTATGCCCGCACCAGATCGACGAAGTTGGACAGCAAGCGGAGACCTGCCGCGCCCGACTTCTCCGGGTGGAACTGCGTCGCGAAGACGTTGCCGGCCTCGATGGCTGCGACGACGGTGCCGCCGTACTCACAGGTGGCGATCACCGTGTCCGCGTCATCGGGGACAGGAGCGTACGAGTGGACGAAGTACACCCAGGCCTTGTGCTCGAGCCCTTCGAGCAACGGTGAAGGGCGCACGACGTCGAGGACGTTCCACTGGATCTGGGGGCGCTTCACGCCCTCTGGCAGCAACCGGATCGCACCCGGCACCACGCCGAGCCCGGGCGTGTCGGGGTTCTCCTCCGAATGGTCGAACAGCATCTGCATGCCGATGCAGATGCCGAGGAACGGCCGCCCCGACGCGACGGCGTCGCGAGCGACGGGCTCGAGCCCGCTCTCGCGCAGCGCGGCCATGCAGCGCCCGAACGCGCCCACGCCCGGAAGGACGACGGCCGAAGCCTGTTCGATGACTGCTCGGTCTGAGGTGAGCCGGGCGTCGGCGCCCACGCGCTCCAGCCCCTTCTCCGCGCTGCGCAGGTTGCCGATGCCGTAGTCCAGGACGGCGATCAGTGGAGCGTCCGTCACAGCGAGCCCTTGGTGGAGGGGATCGCGTCGCCCTCGACCCTCACCGCGTCACGGAGGCACCGAGCCACGCCCTTGAAGGTCGCCTCGACGACATGATGGGTGTTGCGCCCCGCGCGCTTCGAGACATGCAGCGTGATCGCGGCGGAAGTCGCGAACGACTGGAAGAAGTGCTCGGCGAGCTCGGGGTTGAATGGGGGGTCCCCGAGAGGCAGCACCTCGCCGAACGGGACGTCGTACACGATGAACGGTCGCCCCGACAGGTCCAGGGCGACCTCGACGAGTGCTTCGTCGAGCGGATACAGGCCGCTCGCGAACCGGCGCACTCCGGCCTTGTCGCCGAGGGCCTCTCTCAGCGCTTCGCCGACCGTGATGGCGACGTCCTCGACAGTGTGATGGCTGTCGACCGCGAGGTCGCCGGACGCGCGCACGACGAGGTCGAAACCGCCGTGACGAGCGAGCTGGTCGAGCATGTGGTCGAAGAACGGCAGGCCGGTGCTGACCTCGGCCTTTCCGGTCCCGTCCACGGTGAGGTCGACCTCGATGGCCGTCTCCCGAGTGTTACGCGCGCACTTCGCCTGACGGATCGTCATTGCAGCACCGTCACGTCAGAACCGTCATGTCAAAACCGTCATGTCAAAACCTCCGAGAGTGCGGTGAGGAATCGATCGTTCTCGACCGGAGTGCCGATCGTGACGCGCAGGCAATCGTCGAGCCGGGGCCACGACGAGCAGTCCCGCACCAGCACCGACCGGTCGAGCAGGCCCTGCCACACACCTCGTCCGGCGAGTCGCTCTCCTCGATGACCGACCGGCCGGAACAACACGAAGTTCGCGCCCGACGGCCAGACGGTTGCTCCCAGCTCGCACAGGGCCGAAACGACGCGCTCGCGCTCCTCGACCACCCGCGCGATCCGCGCCTCCATCTCGTCGACGAACGAGAGCGCGATCCGTCCGGCGATCTGCTTCGTGGCATCGAGGTGGTACGGCAACGTGACCTTCTCGAGCTCGGCGACGAGCCAGGACGGTCCGATGAGGTAGCCGAGTCGGGCCGCCGCCATCGACCAGGTCTTCGAGAACGTGCGAGTGACGACGAGCGGTGCGTCCTCGTCCATGAGCGTCAGAGCCGACCACGGCGAGAACTGGCCGTACGCCTCGTCGACGACGACGAGTCCGGGCGCCCAAGACGAGATCGCCCGGACGGTCGCCTCGGTCTCGACGATGCCGGTGGGGTTGTTCGGCGAGCAGAGAAACGTGATCGCCGGGTGCACTCGGGAGATCGCGTCGCGGGCCGCGACGAGGTCGAGCTCGAAGTCGGCGGTGCGCTCCGCCTCGACGGCGTTGGTGCCGGTGATGCGGGCGATGTGCGTGTGCAGCTGATACGTCGGCTCGAACGTGAGCGCCGCGCGACCTGGACCTCCGTAGGCGAGGAGCAGCGTCTGGAGCACTTCGTTCGAGCCGTTCGCGGCGAAGACCTGCTCCGGCTCGACGTGATGCAGCTTCGCGATCGCGGACCGAAGCTCGGTGGCGGCGCGATCGGGGTAGCGGTGCCACTCGACGCGGCTCAGCTCCGCCGCGAGCGCGTCGCGCCAGGCTGCGGGCGGCGGCTCCGGCGACTCGTTGGTGTTGAGCCGAACCTCGACATCGACCTGCGGAGAGTGGTAGCCGTCGAGCGCGCTGAGGTCGTCACGCACCTCGGGACGGCTCATCGCGCGTCCTCGGTGGTGCGCATCCGCACGGAGGCCGCGTGCGCGGGAAGGCCTTCCGCCTCCGCGAGGGCAGCGACGTGCGGGGCGACCTTGGCGAGTGCGGCCTCATCGAGGGTCACCACGTGGACTTGCTTGGTGAAGTCGTCCACGGTGAGAGCCTGACCGAAGCGGGCCGAACCGAAGGTCGGCAGCACGTGGCTCGGTCCCGCGAGGTAGTCACCTACCGACGCGGGAGCCCATGGCCCGCAGAAGACCGCGCCCGCGTGACGCACCAACGGCACCAAGGCTTCAGGGTCGGCCGACATCAACTCGAGGTGCTCCGGCGCGATCGCGTTCGCCACGGCCATCGCCTCAGCCGGACCGTCGACGAGCACGGCATAGCCGCCCTCGGCGAGTGTGGCCTCGATGTCGGCTCGCCGCGGGGAGCGGGCGACAAGACGGTCAACGGCCTCGCTGATCTGGGCCAACGCCGGCTCGGACCAGGTGATGAGCCAGGCCAGACCGTGCGGGCCATGCTCGGCTTGGACCACGATGTCGATGGCCGCATGCTCGACCGTGGTGGTCTCGTCGGCCACCACCACGACCTCGGACGGACCCGCAAACGCGGACGGGATGCCCACCAGGCCTTCGCCGGCGACCTCGCGCTTCGCCAACGCGACGTAGAGGTTGCCCGGGCCGACGATCACGTCGACGGCCTCGATCGACTCGGTGCCATACGCCATCGCACCAATGGCTTGGGCGCCGCCGATCGCATACACCTCGTCGACTTCCGCGATCGCGGCTGCCGCGAGCGTCGCGTCGGGCACCCGACCGGTCTCGCGATCCGGCGGCACGCACAACACGACGCGGTCCACACCCGCGACCCGCGCCGGTATGGCAGTCATCAACACCGTGGACGGGTACACCGCACGCCCGCCCGGTACGTAACAGCCGGCGCGGTCGACGGGCACAGGCATCGTCCGTACGACGACACCATCACGCTCATAGCTCTGCGGGGGCCGCCGTTCGCTCGCGTGAAAGTCCGCGATGGCGCTCGCCGCGACCCGAGCGCGTCGCGGACCGGCGCGGCGATCAGCGCGAGGGAGGACTCGAGATCCGCCGCCGGCACGCGCATGTCGTCGAGCCTCACGCCGTCGAAGCGCTCAGTGAGCTCGCGGACCGCGGCATCGCCCCGGGCGCGGACGTCGGCGAGGATCTCGCGCACTGCCGCCACCGGCACGTCGCGGTCAGCCATGGGCCGAGGTAGCCGCGCGCGAAGGTCGCCGGAGAATCCTCGGAGGTCGAGACGCGTGAGCATGGGCGGGCATCAGGGTACCGGGGAGGCCCTGACCGTCTGGACGGTGATTTCCGCGAGACTGCGCAGGTGACGACGAACAACAGCGCCGATCAGGCCGAGCTCTCCGCGCTCACGACGGCGGTCGACGAGTTGGCGAAGCGTGTCACGCGGATCACCGAGCGATACATGTCCGGTGCGCGCGACGACGTGCTCGCCGCGCTCGAGGATGCAGAGCGATCGCTCGTCGTCGCGAGCCGGCGGCTCTCGGTGGCGGGCCGGGCGCTGGCGCGTTGAGCACCGCGCGGCTCTGATTGCACCGAAAGTTGCACCCCGAAATTGCACGCCAAAATGCGGAGACGGCCCCCGAAGGGGCCGTCTCACGCAGCGACGCCAGGCGGCGGATCCCGGCATCGCCACTAACCAGGTGGCGGGAACCTGGTTGAGACTTCGACACTACTGGATCGAGTACATCGTGCAACCCCTCCCCCCCGCTTCCCCCTAACTGTTACGTCACGTCTTGCCTGCTCAAGCGAGCCGGACGAGTCGATGAAGTCGGGCAGAAGTCCTGCAACACGCAGTCCGGACACCGGGGGTTCCGGGCCACGCACACCCGCCGACCGTGCAGGATCAGCCGAAGGCTGAACAGGCCCCGGCCGTCGGGCGCGATCATCGCGTTGAGCTCGTGCTCGACCTTCACGGGGTCACTCTGGGTCGTCAGGCCGAGCCGCCGCGAGAGCCGCAGGACATGCGTGTCGACAGGGAGGCCCGGCAAGTCGAGCGCGACGCTACGCACCACGTTCGCGGTCTTGCGCCCGACCCCCGGCACCGTCACCAGCTCCTCCATCGCACCGGGCACGGTGCTGTCGTAGCGCTCGACCAGAGCCGTGGCCATGCCGACGAGGCTCTTGGCCTTGTTGTGGAAGAAGCCGGTCGGCCGGATGATCGCCTCGAGCTCCGTGGGATCGGCCGCCGCCAGGTCTTCGGGTGTCGGATAGCGAGCGAACAGCGCCGGCGTCACGGTGTTCACCCGTTCGTCGGTGCACTGGGCTGACAGGATCGTCGCGGCGAGCAGCTGGAACGCTCCGTCGTGGTCGAGCTCGCAGCGAGCGTCCGGGTACTCCTCGGCAAGCCGGATCTCGGTCTCGCGCGCCCGCCCCTTCGGAGTCCTCGGGCGGCCCATGCCGGACGAGGGTAGAGGCCGCGCCGATCGGTGCGTCACGCTCATCTGTCGCGACCGCGCCGTAGCCTCATCGCGTGACCTCGATCGGCATCGACTTCGTCGCGCGGGGGGACGACGGCGCGACGATCGTTGCTCGAGATCTCGCGAACCACCAATCGATCGCGACCGCCGAAGTCCGACGCGGCAATGCGACGTGGAGCGTCGAGGTGCAGGTCGACCCGCACCATCAGCCGGAGCGACAGCAGATCCTCTGCTCCGTCATCAGCGCGACCATCGCGATGGTGCGCGAGCACGGAGGCGGACCCGTGCACTGGTGGGCACGCGACCCGTCACCGATCGACCGGTCGATCGCCGCTGATCTGGGCCTCACCGAGGAGCGCGAGCTGTACCAGCTGCGCCGCCCCCTTCCGCTCGAGCCCGAGACGACGGCGAGGGCGCACCGCCTCCCTACGCGATCGTTCGTCGTCGGAACCGACGAGCAAGCGTGGCTCTACGTGAACAATCGGGCGTTCGCAGACCACCCTGAGCAAGGGGGTTGGGCCCTCGAGGAGCTCTGGGAGCGCGAGGCAGAACCCTGGTTCGACCCCCATGGATTCCTGCTCCACGAGGCCGACGGCCGGCTCGCGGCGTTCTGCTGGACGAAGGTGCATGCCGATCACGCGCCCCCGCTCGGCGAGATCTACGTGATCGGCGTGGACCCGGACTTCCACGGCCACGGCCTCGGGCGGGCCATGACTGTTGCCGGTCTGGAGTCCCTCGCGTCGCGCGGCGTGCGCGTCGGCATGCTCTACGTGGAATCGGCAAACGCGCCCGCGCTGGGCTTGTACTACGACCTCGGCTTCACCCTGCACCACGTCGAGCGGGCGTTCGTGCTCGATGGCTCGGCTCGCTGAGTCACTCAGCCGATCGCGACACCGATCCCATAGGTCACGCCTGCGGCAAGAGTCGCGATCAGCACCTGACGAATCGCCGAGAAGATCACCGATCGTCCGGTGAACCGCGCCAGGAGCACACCGACCACGGCTGCGGCAATCGCCGCGAGCACCACCGATGCGATCTTCGCGTGGTTGCCCGAAGCACCGAGCCATGGGATGAGGGGGATGAACGCGCCGACCGAGAACGCCGCGAAGGACGAGCCGGCCGCCGCCCACGGTGACCCGAGCGACTGGGGGTCGATGCCGAGCTCGTCCCGCGCGTGCGCCTCGAGCGCGGTCTGCGGGTCCTTCATCATCTCGGCCGCGACCTCGCCGGCGATGTCCGGATCGAGCCCACGCGCCATGTAGATGCGCGCCAGCTCGTCGGTCTCGGCCTTGGGATGGCGCCGAAGCTCCACGCGTTCGACGGCCAGTTCGCGCTCGAGCAGCTCGCGCTGCGCCTTCATCGAGATGTACTCCCCCGCCGCCATCGACACCGCTCCGGCGACGAGACCGGCGATCCCGGCGGTGCGCACGATCGAAGCGGTCGTGCCCGCTCCTGCGACGCCGAGGATGAGCGACACGTTCGAGACGAGCCCGTCGCTGACACCGAACACGGTCGCCCTCGCCGTTCCGCCGGTGACTGCTCGGTGGTGGCTCTCGGACGTGTGGGCGAGATCTGAGCCGCCCGCGTCAGGTTGTGGCGCGGCAGGGTGTGGGGCAGGGTGCGACGGCGTGTCGGCCACGCTCGGACCGTAGCGCCGTAGCCTGCCCAGAATGCCGACCCGCTACGACCTCACGCGTGAGGAGCTGGCGACGCGGCTGAGCGGATCGCCGCGGTATCGCGTCGAGCAGGTCTGGCATGGGCTGTACCAACAGCTCATCGGCCCCGAGGAGATGACGACGTTGCCGGCGAGCCTGCGGGCCGAGCTCGCGGCGGACCTTCCGCCCGCACTCACGCCGATCGCCGAGTCGGAGAGTGACAACGGCACGACGATCAAGTGGCTGTGGGGACTCGAGGGCGACGCACGCGTCGAGACCGTGCTGATGCTCTACGCGGAGCGAGCCACCGTCTGTGTCTCGTCGCAGGCCGGCTGCGCGATGGGCTGCGGCTTCTGCGCTACCGGTCAAGCCGGCTTCGGCCGTCACCTCTCGACCGGCGAGATCGTGGAGCAGGTCGTACGCGGGGCCGAGCGCGCCCGCATGCTCGGCCGCCGCGTCTCCAACGTCGTGTTCATGGGCATGGGAGAGCCGCTCGCGAACTATGAGCGCACCTGGGAGGCGACGCTCCGGCTGCATTCCGACCTCGGTCTGTCGGCTCGGCACCTCACGATCTCGACCGTCGGGATCACTCCGGGGATCCGGCGCATGGCCGCTGAGTCACTGCCCGTCAACCTCGCGGTGTCGCTCCACGCCGCGAACGACACGCTGCGTGACGAGCTCGTCCCGATCAATCGGCGCTACCCGCTCGAGGATGTCACCGCTGCGTGCGCCGTCTGGATCGCCGCGCGCAACCGGCGTCTGTCCTTCGAGTGGGCCTTGATCGACGGCATCAACGATCGCGCGACGGACGCGGCCGAGCTCGCCGAACTCGCCCGCCCGCTCCGGGCGCACGTGAACCTGATCCCCTTGAACCCGACGCCGGGATGGCCCACCCGCGGCACACCCCGCGCGGGTGCTCGGGTTCAGAGATCGACTGCGCGCCCTGGGTGTGAACGCAACCGTGCGCGCGAATCGGGGCACGGAGATCGACGCCGCGTGCGGCCAGCTGGCCGCGGCGGTCAGCCGACCTGTGACGCTCGGCCCGCCCAGTAGGGCGCGCGCAGCTCGCGCTTGAGGAGCTTGCCCGAACCCGTGCGCGGGAGCTCGTCCATGAACGACACGCTGCGGGGCACCTTGTAGCCGGCGAGATGCTCGCGGGCGTGCGCCATCACCTCGGCGTCGCTCAACGCATCCGGAGGCTCCACCACGACGACGGCGTGCACAGACTCGCCCCACTCCTCGGAAGGCACGCCGAACACGGCGGCGTCGTAGATGTTGGGGTGCTGCTCGAGTGCCGCTTCGATCTCGGCGGGGTAGATGTTCATGCCGCCCGAGATGATCATGTCCTTCTTGCGGTCGCAGATGTAGAAGTAGCCCTCGTCATCGCGATAGGCGACGTCGCCGACCGTGTGGTAGTCGGCTCGCATGTCGGCTTCGTACTTGTCGTGCTGCTTGTAGTAGTCGGCGAAGACGCCCGCCGACCGGAGGTAGAGCTCACCGGGGTTGTCGGGCCCAGTGCCAGTGACGACGTTGCCGTCGTCGTCGAACAGCACGATCTCGACGCCTGGCGCGGCTTTGCCGCACGACCCGGGCTTGCGCAGCTGATCCTGCGGCTCGAGCACCGTGTTCACGCCGAGCTCGGTCGAGCCGTACACCTCGAACAGCGAATCGCCGGGGAACTCGGCCAGGTACATCTGCTTCAACGCGAACGACCACGGCGCGGCGTTGGCGATCATGCGTCGCATCGTGCTGCGGTCGTATTTCGCCTTCGTCTCGGCCGGCAGGCTGCAGATCATGCGGATCGGCGTCGGCGCTGAGAACGTCGACGTGACCTTGTACTTGTCCACGAGCCGCAGCCAATCGGTCGGATCGAACTTGCGCTGCAACACGACGGTCTGGCCGAGCACTTGGGCGATGCCCATGAAGCCGCCCGGCCCCGAGTGATACAGCGGACCGGTCGTGATGTAGATGTCGTCGGACGTGTAGCCGATGAGGGCGAGCAGGGCGCCCGTCTGCGCGGGATCGCCGGCACCGGTGCGCAACGCGCCCTTCGGCTTGCCGGTCGTGCCCGATGTGTAGATCATCGTGGCTCCGGGCTCGCCGGTGTCGGGCGGGACCGGATCGGTGGGCGCCGCCGCCTCGATGAGCGGGTCGACCTCGGTCATGCCATCGAGCGCGGGACCGTCGAACACGAGGATGTGCTCGACCTTCGGGATCTCGGCGCGGATCTGCTCGAACAGCGGCGCGAACTCCGCGTCGACGTACACGATCGTCGCGTCGCAGTGATCGGTGACGTAGGCCGCTTCCTCAGGCGAGAGGCGGTAGTTCAGCGGCACCGCGGTCGCACCGACCTTTCGGGCTGCGTTCACGAGCGTTACCACTCCCGGCGAGTTCTGCCCGCACCAGACGATCTTGCGGCCGGATCCGGCGCCGTGCGCGATCAGCACGTTCCCCAGCTGGTTCGCGCGCCGCTCGAGCTCGGCGTAGGTCCAGATCAGCTCGGTGCCGCCGGGACGGTCCTCGATGACGGCGGCCTTGTCGGGCTGTGCCGCCGCGTATGCGCTCAGGAAGTCGGGCATGGGCGCGCAGTCTTCCAGGTCTGCACAAGGCCGCCATCACTGGCCGAGCGCCTCATCGCACGAGCACAGTGACGCGATCCGAGGCCCGGATCGCCGAGACGAGGCGCTCGTCCTCACGTACCTCGGTGCCGGGCCACAGCACGCTGCCCGTGGCGGTTCCCGCGACCCGCGCACCGGCGCCAACGACGGTCGCGCCGCCGCTCGTCCAGAGGTTCGCCGCGAGGTAGAGCGCGGGGTCCCGCAGTCGAACCACGGCACGTCGCCCACTCCATGCACCTCGAGCACGCCGCGCGACGCCGCCGGCGCCCAGGCCGTGTGGAACAGGCCGCTCGGCTCGGCGGCGAGGTCGCGGAGCGCCCACCACGGCATCAGCGCCGCACACAGGCGCAGCGAAGGATCCAGGTCCGACGGTGAGCCGGCCACGACGAGGCGGATGCACTCGCGGTCCCAGGTGCCGACCGCCGCCGCGAGGTCGGCCCCCGACACCTGGTCGGCGTTCAGCACGACGGCGCCGCGGCCGCTCAGCCAGGGGCGCAAGCGACCGAGGGCTCCGGCCGTGCCGAGCAATCGTGTCCTCGGGCGACAGGTGAACCCGTCCGGCGAGGTGGTCTTCGAGGGGCCCGCGACCATGGTGCAGGTTGACTGCGACCAGGTCGGCGGAAGCAGCCCCGAGCAGGCCCGAGAGAACGTCGAGCGACCGGTCGATCAGCGGCACGTCGCCTACCGGGCACAACGCCTTCGGCCGCACGCGGGTGAGCGGAGACAGTCGGGTGCCGCCCCCCGCGGCGAGCACGATGCCTGCCAGACTGTCAGGCATGGAGACCCGCCGGTGGTTCAATCCCTCGCAACCGCAGACGCTCCAGATCGCGGTGTTCCTCCTCTACATCAACGCGTTCTTCAGCGTGCTCGGAGGCTTCCTCGGCTGGGTTCCTTGGGGCCCGATCCTCCTGGTGTGCATGGTCGGCGGAGGCTTCGGCATCGCGAACGAGAAGAAGTGGGGCTATGGGTTGGGCCTCGCGTCGGCGTTCTCGCCCTTTGCGCTCCGGTGGCTCTTCCTCGGCCCGAGCCACGTGTTCGGCGCCAACCTGATCAACCTCATGTTCGAGGTTGCCCTCGTCGCGTTGCTCCTCCATCCGATGAGCCGCGACTACGAGCGCATCTGGTTCAAGTAGTCCCGGTTCAAGTAGTCCCGTTCGCCTTGGGGCCGACGCGTCGGCAATGATCCGCGCATGACCACGATCATCGACGGCATCGACGGACTCAAGGCCAAGGTCGGCGAGCACCTCGGCTACAGCGACTACGTGCAGATCACCCAGGAGCAGGTGAACCAGTTCGCCGACGCGACCGGTGATCACCAGTGGATCCACATCGACGTCGAGCGGGCGAAAGCCGGTCCGTTCGGAGGTCCGATCGCGCACGGCTACCTCACCCTGTCGCTCGGCCCTTCGCTCTCGCCGCAGGTCATGGCGGTGACCGGCATCTCCATGGGCGTGAACTACGGATGCAACAAGGTGCGCTTCCCTTCGCCGGTGCCCGTGGGGTCGAAGGTGCGCCTCGGACAGAAGCTGCTGAGCGTCGAGGACGTGGCCGGCGGCGCGCAGGTGACGATGGAGTTCACGTTCGAAGTGGAGGGCGCGCCCAAGCCGTCGTGTGTCGCCGAGGTGGTCTTCCGCTACTACACCTGAGGTCACCGGAACTGCGGGATGACCTTCTCGGCGAACAGGGTGAGCGACTCGGTGTCGGGGTAGTCGGCACACCACGGGCACGATGCCGGTGCACCCCAAGTCTCGGTACTGCTGGATGCGCTCGGCCACCTGGTCGGGCGTGCCCACCAGGTTGCCCGCCGACCACGAGTCGACCGGCTCGCCCCAGAACGACCGCGATCCGGCTTCCTTGATCTCGGCCTCGGTCTGACGGACGAACACCTCGGGCGACCAGGTCTTGCGGATCTCGTCGTAGTCACGGCCGACGTCCTTGCAGTGGTCCTTCAGCAGCTCGCACTTCGCGGCGTACTCGTCGGGCTTCCCGCCGAAGTTGGAGCAGTCGGCATGGCGAGCCACGACGCGCAACGTGAGCTTCGGGCCACCGCCGCCGATCCAGATCGGCGGATGCGGATCTTGCAGGGGCTTCGGGTCGCAGTGCGCCCGAGACAACGAGTAGTAGGTGCCCTCGTACGTCGTCTCCTTGTCGGTCCACATCGAATGCACGATCTCGACGCACTCGCGAAGCATCCCGATGCGCACCTTCGGCGCGGGGAACTCGAAGCCGTACCCGCGGTACTCGTTCTCGTACCAGCCGGCACCGATCCCCCAGTCGAGACGGCCGCCGCTGATGACGTCGATCGTCGAGGTGATCTTCGCCAGCACGCTCGGCTGGCGATACGAGTTGCAGCCGACCATCTGGCCGAGGCGGATGCGGCTGGTGCGCTGGCTGATCGCCGCCATCGTCGTCCAACACTCGAACACGGCTTCGTGCGCGGGACGAGGCACGTTGTGGAAGTGGTCGTACACCCAGATCGAGTCGTAGCCGAGCTGCTCGGCGAGCACCGCGATCTCGACCGCCTTGGCCCATTTCGCCTCGGCGCCGTCGATCGACGAGAGCTCCATCTTCCAGCCTTGGGGCAGGAACGCCCCGAAGATCATGTCGGTCATGCCCGCACCATAGGCGGGGGTCACACGGGCAAGAGACGCTCCGGATGGTGGTCCTCGATCGCGATGAGCGTCCGCTCGACCATCGCGTCCATCAGCCGTCGTCCCCGGTCGTTGCCGGGATCCATGCTCGAACCGATCACCGGAATCGACAGCTGCGTGAACAAGCTCACCCTGTAGTCGTCGAAGAGCCGCTCGAAGGAGTAGTCGCTCACTCCCCCGGCAACGAGACCGGCGTGGTAGCGCTCGAGCAGCCCACGCTCGTGCGCACGGCGATCGTCGGGCGACAGGCTCTCCGCGATGAAGTAGCTCACGTCGAGGGCGCCCATGGAGCGCACCGACAGCTGCCAATCGATGATCGTGACGGGCGACCCGTCATGATGCTCGAAGAAGAGGTTGTCGAGCCGTAGGTCGGTGTGCGCGATCGTCGTCGGGTTGCTTTCGATCGCCCAGTCGAACAGAGCCGAGACGAGCTCGGGAAAGCGCGACGCAACGTCGAGCGCGTGAGCAGGTACGCGATCTCGATAGCGCTCGACGAATCCGGGCCACACGGCCGCGTACTGCTGTCCGCTCGACTTGTACGCCTCGTTGTTGACCGGTCGCAGCCACGTGAGGTCGTCGAGCTTCGGGCTGTTCCACCAGAACGAATGGAGCGCGGCGACCGCGTCCATCACGTGGAACGCGTCCTCGGGAGGGCAGCCGGCGATCTGATCGGCGAGCCGGGCGACCCCGAGATCCTCGAGCAACAGCACGAACTGCGGTGCCCTCCGCATTGACGTCGCTGAAGTACGTGGCGGGCACCCGCAGCCCGGGTGTCGTCGCGCACTCCCGGTAGAACTGCACCTCGTTCAGTAGAAGCCGTAGTGCACGGCGACTCCGACGGTCTCAGGGTTCGCCGATGCGATCTTGGCGATCATCGTCGGAGAGCGTCGCCGCGGCTCCTGCGTAGGTGAGATGGAGTCGGGCGAGGAGACCCAAGATGCCGACGCCCTGACCGACCGGTTCGATCTCGACGGCGGTGACCTTCTCGCGGAGTGCCGTGCTGAGCCACTCGGGTGTGAAGTCGTCGAGCGAGGTGGGGATCGTGTGCGTCACGCGGCGCAACGTAGTTCGTCGATTCGTCTCGGCGAGAGACGGGGTTTAGTTTCGCCGCATGGACCTCAACCTGGCGCTGGCCCACGAGGCCATCGCCGCGGCCGTGCCGGACCGCGAGTGCATCGTCTTTCGTGATCGTCGCCTCTCCTGGCGCGAGGTGACCGAGCGCACGCGTCGCCTCGCGAACGCGCTGCTCGACCGAGGGCTCGGACAGGTGACGCCGCGCGAATCGCTGGCCGGCCACGAGTCCGGTCAGGACCATCTTGCGATCTACCTCTACAACGGCAACGAGTACCTCGAGGCGATGCTCGGCGCGTTCAAGGCTCGGCTCGCGCCGTTCAACGTCAACTACCGGTACGTCGCCGAGGAGCTGCGCTACCTCCTCGACGACGCCGGCGCCAAGGCGATCGTCTACCAGTCCGCGTTCGCCTCGACGCTGTCCGAGGTGCTGCCGGAGCTACCCGAGCTGACCGTGCTCATCCAAGTGGCCGACGAGTCCGGAGCGGACCTGCTCCCCGGTGCGGTCTGGTACGAGGACATGCTCGCGGCCGCTTCGTCTGCCGTCGCGCCGACCTACCCCTCCCCCGACGACCTCTACATCCTGTACACGGGCGGGACGACCGGGCATGCCCAAGGGCGTGCTGTGGCGGCAAGCGGACATCTTCGTGGAGGCACTCGGAGGCCGGCGCACCGATCAGAGCGCGATCGAGACCTACGACGAGCTCGCCGTCCAAGCGACCAGCCCCGAAGGCGGGCTCCGCGCCGTGCTCGCGCCGCCGTTCATGCACGGCGCCGGCCACTGGATGAGCTTTCTCACCTGGCACCGCGGCGGCACCGTGTTCATCCAGAGCCATCCCGAGCGGCTCGACCCCGTGGACATCTGGTCGCTGATCGAGCGCGAGAAGGTCGCGTTTCTGTTGATCGTGGGCGACGCGTTCGCGCGGCCGCTGCTCGACGAGCTCGATCGGGGCACCTACGACCTCTCGTCGCTCACCGTGTTGCTGTCAGGCGGCGCGCCGCTGTCGGCTCCGCTGAAGCAAGAGTTCCTCACCCATCTCCCGGCGCTCATCGTCGTCGACGGATTGGGCTCCTCTGAAGCCGGCGGCCAGATGCAGCACGTGTCCGCGGGTGGCGCGGCCTCGACGGGCACGTTCATGCTCACGGCCGGCAACCACGTGCTGTCGGCGGACCTCACCCGTGAGCTGAGCGCCGGCGACGACGAGATCGGCTGGTTGGCCAAGTCGGGCCGCCTCGCGCTCGGCTACCTGGGCGACGCGGAGAAGACGGCCCGGACCTATCCGACGGTCGATGGCGTGCGCTACGCGGTGCCGGGCGACCGCGCCCGGTTGCGGCCCGACATGATCGTCGAGCTCCACGGCCGCGACTCGGTCACGATCAACTCGGGCGGCGAGAAGATCTTCGCCGAGGAGGTCGAGGCGGCGCTGCGCCACCATCCCGCGGTGTACGACGCCGTCGTCGCCGGCCGCCCCTCCGAGCGATGGGGGCAGGAGGTCGTCGCGGTCGTACGTCTGCGCGACGGCCATGACGCGACCGCTGACACCGAGGCCGAGCTTCTCGTCGAATGTGAGCGGCACATCGCCCGGTACAAGCTGCCGAAGGCGTTCGTGTTCGTCGACGAGGTCGTGCGGTCGCCCGCCGGCAAGGCCGACTACCGCTGGGCTCGCACCGTCGCCGAATCCGCCTGACCGCTTTCCCGTCCCGCGGCCGCACTCGCAACGGGGCGGGCAGACTGAGGGCGTGGACCACCTGGCACGCGACCTCATCGAGATCGCAATCCTCGTCGCGGTGATCGGGATGCTCGTCTCGGCAGTGCGAAGAGTCCGTCGGGGCCAGATCGCGGTCGTGCGCTGCGCCGCGTGCGGGCGACCGACGTCGCGTGCGTACCCCCGCTGCAAGCACTGCGGGGCCGAGCGCGCGGAGACCCTGTGAGCATCCCCCGCGCCGACATGCCCCTGCCCGAGGGCGAGGAGAAAGCCAGAGCGGTCACGGCGATGTTCGACGCGATCGCCCCGCGCTACGACCTCGTGAACCGCGTGATGACGTTCCGGATGGATGTCGCCTGGCGCCGAACGACGGTCACGTCGCTCGCCCTCCCCCGCCGGTCGATCGTCGTCGACCTTGCGTCGGGTACCGGCGACCTCTCCCGCGAGCTGCGGGTCAAGGACATCGAGGCCGTCAGCGTCGACCTGTCGGAAGGCATGCTGCGCGCCGACCGGAGTGGCGTTCCCCGCGTGCGCGCGGACGTGCTGCGCCTCCCTCTTCGTGACGGTGATGTCGACGGCGCGACATGCGGGTTCGCGCTGCGCAACCTCCGCGACCTCCCCACGTTCTTCGCCGAGCTGGCGCGCGTCGTTCGGCCCGGCGGTCGCGTCGCGCTGCTCGAGGTGGCCACACCGACGAACCCCTTCCTCAAGTGGGGCCACGGCATCTACTTCGGCAAAGTCGTGCCGTTCATCGGTGCCCGCCTCTCCGACGCCGACGCGTATCGCTACCTCCCGCGATCGGTCGCGTACCTCCCCACACCGACCGCGCTCACTGGCCAGCTCCGAGACGCCGGCTTCCCCGACGCGACGCGGTCGCGCTCTCTCGGGGGCATCGCCCAGCTGCTGACGGGAACCCGCCGTTGATCGCCCGAACTGTGCGCCTCGACGCCGATGTCGACCTGCTTGCGGTCGCCGGCGCCGACGGCTTCCTCTTCGAGGAGCACGGCGCCGGCCTCGCCGGTGCCGGTGTTGCGGCTCGCATCCCTCTCGCCGAGGCCGAGGAGCGCCTTGCGGCGATCGTCTCCGAGGACGAGGTCGGGCTGCCCGGCTGCGGCGCGGTCGCGTTCGCCGCGCTGCCCTTCACGCTCACCCCGCAAGCCGAGCTCGTCGTGCCCGAAGTCGTGGTCGGCCGTACCGCCGACGGCACGAGATGGGTGACGACGATCGGGGCCATCGGCGCCCCCACGCCGGCAATCGCCTCGACTGTGGTCGGGCCTCGGCCGGGCTGGGCGGCCGACGCTCGCATCACCTCCTCCCGCGACCCAGCCGAATGGCAAGCAGCAGTCGTGACGGCGCGCGACAAGATCCGCGCCGGGGCTCTCGACAAGGTCGTGCTCGCCCGCGAGCTGCGCATCGAGATGTCCGAGGACATCGACGTCGTCGGGGTGTTGGCCCGACTCCGCTCGTCGTTCCCGTCGAGCTTCGTCTACTCGGTGGACGGGATGATCGGCGCCAGCCCCGAGCTGCTGGTGTCGCGCAGCGGCGACGTCGTGCGTTCCCATCCTCTCGCCGGAACTGCGCCGCGCAGCGGCGATCCCGCGGTCGACGCCCGCATCGCGAACGCACTCGTGGCGTCGACGAAGGACCAGCTCGAGCATCGGCTGACGATCGACATGGTCCACGACACCCTGCTGCCGTGGTGCTCCTACCTCGACGAGGAAGCGGAGCCGTCGATCGTCGCGGTCGCGAACGTCCAGCACCTCGGCACGCTCGTCGAGGGCCGGCTGTCGAAGCCGCTTCCGTCGGTCCTGGACCTCGTCATCGCGCTCCATCCCACGCCGGCGGTCGGCGGACATCCCCGTGCGGACGCGCTCGCCCTCATCGACGAGCTCGAGGAGCTCGATCGAGGGCGTTACGCCGGGGCGGTCGGTTGGGTCGACGCGGCCGGCAACGGGCGGTGGGCGGTCGCGCTGCGATGCGCGCAGATCAGCGGTGCCACGGCCCGCCTCTTTGCGGGCGTCGGCGTGGTCCGCGAATCGGATCCGGATGCGGAGCTGGCCGAGACCCAAGCCAAGTTTGCGGCGATGCTCGGCGCGCTGTTGCGACCGTAATTCCCGTCGCCGTCGTCCGCTCTCGCTTCGTCGCCGCTCTCCGCTTCGCTTCGATCGGCTCCGGCTCGCTGCGCTCGACAATCGGTGCTTCGTGCGCCCGAGCGGCGCACTGAGCCGCCCCTTTCGTCAGCTTCCCGTTTCCGAAACCGGCCATCCGTGGCCGGTTACTCGCGCGAGAACGTGGGTTGAGAGCGCCTGCGCCACTGCGCCGCCAGTCACCCCAGGGCGTCGACCACCGCGCGATTGAGCTCGTCGTGCACCTTCACGTTCTCCGCACGATCGGTTCGCACTCGCACCAGCCTGACGCCTGATCCCTCACCGAACTCGGCGACCTCGGGGATGCCGTGCACCGCGGCGAGCGCCGCGACATCGACACCGTGGGGCGTGCCGAACAGCTGCTCGAACACCGCCGAGTCGAGCTCGGAAGCCTGGGGCAGGAACGAGAAGATGCCCCCGCCGTCGTTGTCGACGACGACGATCGTGAGGTCGATGCCCCGGCCGACCGAGTTGAGCAGTCCGTTCGTGTCGTGGAGGACCGCGATGTCGCCGATCAAGCAGCGCGGTCGGCGAGCGACGGGCGAGCGCGACACCGACGGCCGTCGACACGACGCCGTCGATGCCGTTGGCGCCGCGGTTCGAGAAGACGTCAACGCCGACGCGGGGTGCGCCGAACCACTCGAGATCGCGGACCGGCATGGACGAGGACACGACGAGCGCCGCGCCGTCGGGCAGCGACGCCAACAGCCGGCGGGCCACCGCAGGTTCCGAGGAGGCGTCCAGGCTCGAGATCCGAAGATCGATCGCCCGTTGCGCGACGTCTTCCGCATGCGCCCAACGCGCCAGCCACGGAGCGCCCGACGCCGCCGCCCCACCCAACCGTTTGGCCAGCGCCGCGACGAGACGCGCGGGATCGCCCGCGACCACGATCTCAGCCGTGCGGTCGGGATCCATCCATCGGCCTGGACCCTGGACGGCCACCTGGCGCGCGCCCGAGGCGGCGAGCCACTGGGCCAGCACCTTCGACGCCGGAGGTTCGCCGAGCCTGAGCACCACCTCCGGACGGTGATCAGACGCGAACCGAGGGTGACGCAGGATCGCGTCGAAGGCCGCGACCGTCGTGCGGCCGGGCACGCGTGCGCCCGAGCGCGGGTCGGCGAGCACGGGCCAGCCGACGCGATCGGCAAGCGCGTGCACACCCGGTCCGCCCGCTCCCGCGCCAGCGACGATCACGCCGCGAACGACTCCAACGCGCCGGCGACCGCGTCGATCTCGTCGTCGCCGAGCTCGCCGGCGTCGTCGATCAGGCGATGCCACGGGCGGCCGTCGGCGCGACCTGCCGGCAGCGGCCCCGCCTCTCCCACCAGCGGGTCGCGGAACGGCAAGTTCAGATGCACCGGGCCCCGGCCGCGCCCACCGGCGCCGAGAGCCTCCGCCACCGCACGCGACGCGAGCGATCGCCAGCTCGACGCCGCATCGTCGCTCGGAGCGCCCGCGTCGGCGAACCACCGCACCGAGGAACCGAACAGGTGCGTCTGGTCGATCGTCTGCGGGGCGCCGACGTCCTGCAGCTCGGGCGGGCGGTCGGCCGTCGCGGCGATCAGCGGGATGCCGGACTGGTGAGCCTCGACGATCGCGGGATGCAGCTCGGCTGCCGCTGTGCCGCTCGTCGTGACCACCACCGCGGGTCGCCCGGTCGCGAGGCCGATCCCGAGCGCGATGAAGGCGCCGCTCCGCTCGTCGTGGTGGATGTGGACCCCGATGCGGCCGTCGCGAACCAGGGCGAGCGCGAGGGGCGTCGACCGCGAACCGGGACACACGACGGCATCGGTGACGCCGGCCGCGCACCCACTCGTCGACGAGGGTCGCGCAGAACGTGGCCGCCGTGGTGATCACCATGCCCTCCTATCCTGCCCCGCGTGACGCTGCATGCGGATCGTTCCGGGGCCGGGCCGCCCGTCGTCCTGGTGCACGGCTTCACGCAGAACCGCCGGTGTTGGGGCTCGCTGCCGCGTTCCCTCGCCCGACGCCATCAGGTCATTGCGGTCGACGCGCCCGGTCACGGCCGATCGTCGGACGTGCGAGCCGACCTGTGGGAGACCGCCGCTCACCTCGCGATCCTCGACGACCACGCCGCCTTCGTGGGCTATTCGATGGGCGCCCGCATGGTGTTGCACACGGCCATCACCCATCCGGAGCGCGTCGACCGGCTCGTGTTGGTGAGCGGCACGGCCGGCATCGAGGACCCCGCCGAACAGCTCGCCCGTCGGCGAGCGCGACGACGAACTCGCGGCGTCGATCGAGCGCGACGGCCTCGATGCGTTCCTCACGCGGTGGCTCGACCAGCCCCTCTTCGCGACCCTTCCGCCCGACGCGCGAGACGACGACGCCCGGCGTGAGAACACCGTCGCGGGCCTCGCCTCGAGCTTGCGGCTCGCCGGGACGGGCACGCAGGAGCCACTGTGGGACCGCCTGCCCGCCCTCTCGATGCCTGTTCTCCTCGTCAGCGGCGCCCTCGACGCGCGCTTCACGGCACACGCCGCGCGGATGGCGGCGCTGATCGGGTCGAACGCGACGCGTGCACACGATCGACGGCGCCGGCCACGCCTGTCACCGCGAGCGACCCGACGAGTTCGCGCGCGTCCTCGAAGCCTGGCTGGATCAGGGCACGTAGATCACGGCACGTAGCAGAGGCCGGCGGCGAGCAGCGCACCGAACACGATCTGCAGTCGCCCCGTCTCGCCGAGCACGGGGATGAGCGCCGGCCCCGACGCACCCTCGAGCACGCGCTGCACGGGTCGGCGTGCGACGAGCACCGCCAGGAACGCGAGCGCGGCCAGCGGCCGCCCGAGCGCGCCGAAGACGGGCAGCACCACGAACGCGGCGACGATCAATCCCACATAGAAGAACCGCGTCTTCCGGTCGCCGATGCGGACCGCGAGCGTTCGCTTTCCCGCGGGGCCGTCGGTCGGGATGTCGCGGAGGTTGTTCACGACGAGGAGGGCGGTCGCCAGGAGGCCGACGGGGATCGACGCCACGACCGCGACGGCCGTGATCGCCTCGATCTGCACGAACGCCGAGCCCACGGTTGCGACAACGCCGAAGAACACGAACACGAAGACCTCGCCCAGGCCGAGGTAGCCGTAGGGCCGCGGTCCACCCGTGTAGAAGTAGCCCGCCGCGAACGAGGCCGCGCCGACGAGCAGCAGCCACGGGCGTGACCGCGACAGCGAGCGCGAGCCCGGCCACCGCGGCAACGAGCATCGGCGACCAGGGCCGCCTTCTTCACCGCGCTGGGTGTCGCGAGTCCGGAGGCCACGAGTCGAGTCGGGCCGACACGACCGCGTGTCCGTGCCGCGGACGCCGTCGGCGACGTCGTTCTGGTAGTTCGTCGCGACCTGGATGGCGAGCGCGACGACCAGCGCAGCGATCGCGCGCCACACGATGACTCCCCCCGCACCGACGGCACAGGCCGTTCCCACGACGACGGGGACGATCGCGGCGGGAAGCGTGCGCGGCCGGGCCCCGAGGACCCACCGGTTCACCGTTCTTTCACAGTCCGGATGTCACGGCCGACGCGGGAACTTCGAGAAGTCGGGTTTGCGCTTCTCGACGTACGAGTCGCGGCCTTCCTGGGCTTCCTCGCTCATGTAGAAGAGCATCGTCGCGTCACCCGCGAGCTGTTGGATGCCGGCGAGCCCGTCGTCGGCCGCGTTCATCGACGACTTGACCATGCGCAGCGCGATCGGCGAGAGCCGCAGCATCTTCCGGCACCACGCAACCGTCTCACGCTCGAGGTCCGCGAGCGGCACGACGGTGTTGACCAAGCCCATGTCGAGCGCCTGCTGCGCGTCGTACTGGTCGCAGAGGAACCAGATCTCGCGGGCCTTCTTCTGGCCGACGATGCGGGCGAGCAAACCGGACCCGTAGCCGCCGTCGAACGAGCCGACCTTCGGTCCGGTCTGGCCGAAGCGCGCGTTGTCCGCCGCGATCGTGAGGTCGCACACGACATGCAGCACGTGGCCCCCGCCGATCGCGTAGCCCGCGACCATCGCAACGACGGGCTTCGGCGTGCGTCGGATCTGGATCTGGAGGTCGAGGACGTTGAGCCGGCCGATGCCCTTCTGCGCCACGTCGTCGTCGCCGATGTAGCCGTCGTCGCCGCGGATGCGCTGATCGCCGCCCGAGCAGAACGCCATGTCGCCCTGGCCGGTGAGCACGATCACGCCGACCTCGGGATCGTCGCGAGCGACGTTGAACGCATCGGACAGCTCGAACAGCGTCTGGGGTCGAAACGCGTTGCGGACCTCGGGCCGGCAGATCGTGATCTTCGCGATGCCCTCGGCGGTCTCGTAGGAGATGTCCTTGTAGTCGCCGGAGCGGTGCCAGTCGATCGGGGCGTAGAGCGCGTCGTCGCGCGGGTCAGAGGAGGTCGTCACGAAGCGTCAGCATGACAGCCCGGTAGGTTCGCGCGCATGCCCGAGCTCGTCGCGCTGCCGGTGCCGAGCTCGCGGTTCGGCGCCGACCTCCGCCGCGCGTGGGACGACGGCGATGCCGTCTTCCCGCTCGACCTTCGGCTCGCGGCGCCGGCACGGGAGGCGGTCCTGCGGGCGATGGCCCCGACCTGGATCTGGGATGAGCAGGGCGAGCGCCAGCGGCTCGCGGGCAGTCGCCCCGTCGAGGAGGGCGACGCACTCGTCGTGGCCACGAGCGGCACGACGGGCGAGCCGCGAGGCGTCGTGCTCACGCACGACGCGGTGAACGCATCCGCCATCGCGACGAGCGAGAGGATCGGGGTCGATCCTCGGACCGATCGATGGCTTGCCTGTCTCCCGCTCTCGCATGTCGGCGGGCTCGTCGGTCGTGACCCGTGCGCTGGTGACCGGCGTTCCCTGTGAGGTGCACCCCGGCTTCGACGCCGACCGCGGTCGAGAACGCGGCGCGACAGGGCGCCACCCTGGTCTCGCTCGTGCCAACCGCGCTCCGTCGCATCGATCCGTCGCTGTTCCGGGTGATCGTGCTCGGCGGCGCGGCACCACCTGAGGCGCTCCCGCCGAACGTCGTCACGACCTACGGCCTCACCGAGACCGGCAGCGGTGTCGTCTACGACGGCCGGCCCCTCGACGGCGTCGAGGTCGCGGTCGACGAGGACGACGGCTCGATCCTCCTCAAGGGCCCGATGCTCTTGCGCGCCTACCGCGACGGCACTGATCCCAGAGTCGACGGCGGATGGCTCCCGACCGGTGACATCGGCGAGCTCGACGCGGACGGCCGACTCGTGGTGCACGGTCGCCACGGCGACCTGATCATCACCGGAGGCGAGAACGTGTGGCCGGATCCGGTCGAGAGAGTGCTCGCGACCGTCTCCGGTGTGGCCGACGTCGCGGTTGCGGCACACGATGATCCCGAATGGGGCCAGCGGGTCGTCGCGTTCGTTGTTCCGGATGCGGAGGGCCCGCCCACGCTCGACGCCTTGCGTTCCGCGGTGAAGGACGCGCTCGCCGCCCACGCCGCGCCACGTGAGCTCGTGTTCGTCGACTCGATCCCTCGCACCGCTCTCGGCAAGGTGCGTCGCGGCGCGCTCCCCCGCCTCAGTAGCCTCCGGCAGATGTCGGGTCGCATCGAAGGCAAGGTCGCAGTCATCACGGGTGGCGCATCGGGGATCGGCCTCGGCATCGCCCGGCGCTTTGTGGCCGAGGGCGCCAACGTCGTGCTCGGTGACATCAACGAAGGGGCGCTGAAGGCGGCGGCAGACGAGCTCGGTGCCGCCGCGTCGACGCGCGCTGCCGATGTCACCAGCGAGGGAGACCTCGAAGCGCTGTGCGCGCACGCGGTCGAGCTGCACGGCCGTCTCGACATCGGCGTCAACGCCGCGGGCATCGGCGCGTACTCGCCCGTCGTCGACCAGGACGTCGAGACCTGGGACACGGTCATGGCGATCAACGTCCGCGGTGTGATGCTCTCGGTGAAGCATGAAGCGCGCCAGATGATCGCCGCGGGAAGCGGCGGCTCGATCATCAACATCGCCTCGCTCAACGCCATCCAGCCCGCCGAAGGCATGGGCGTGTACTGCGCGGGCAAGGCTGCCGTGGCATGCACACGAAGGTCGCGGCGATGGAGCTCGGGCCGTTCGGCATCCGCGTCAACGCGATCGCACCCGGGCTGGTCGACACCCCGCTCGCCGCCCTTCTGAATCAGACACCGCCGATCAAGGCCGCATTCGTCGAGAACGCCCCTCTCGGGCGCACCGGCTCCCCCGACGACGTGGCGGGGGTGGCGCTGTTCCTCGCGTCCGACGACGCGTCATGGATGACGGGCGACCTCGTGCGGCTCGACGGCGGCGCGCACACGAAGCGCTATCCCGAGCTCGCGAAGATCCTCGGCGCGATCGACGGCTGATGTCCGCCGGTCGAGACGGCGCCGTCAAGAGGGCGCGGGCCCCGCTCCTGGCGCACGCCGGCGCCGCCGTCGATGACGTAGGTCTCGCCGGTGATCCACGACGCGAGGTCGCTGGCGAGGAACGTCGCGAGGTAACCGATGTCCTCGGGCTCGCCGAGCCGGCGCGTCGGCATGGACCGCGCGAGCTGCTCGCCGAAGTTGTCGACGAGCATCTGCGCGAAGTCGGTCTTGACCAGGCCTGGCGCGATGCCCACGACTCGCACCTTCGGCCCGAGCTCTCCGGCGAGCTGGCGGGTGAGGTGGATCACTCCCGCCTTCGTGATGTTGTAGACGCCGAGCAGGCCCTCGGCCCTCAGCCCACCGACCGACGAGATGTTGATGATGACCCCGCCGTTGTCTTTCATCCATCGCCGCCACGCCGCTTGCGACCAGAAGATCGGCCCTTTGAGGTTCACCTGCATCGTCTTGTCGTATCGGGCCTCGTCGACCTCGATGACGCGCCCTGCATACGGGTTCGTCGCCGGCGTTGTTCACGAGGATGTCGAGGCGGCCGAAGCGTTCGATCGTCGCCTCGACAGCCTGATCAGCGGCTTCGACGTCGCCGGCGTTTGCCACGAAGACATGGGTGTCTCCCCCGATCTTCGACGCGGCCGCGGCGAGCTGGTCGAGCTTGCGCGACGAGAGCATCACCTTCGCGCCGGCCGCGGCGTAGCTCGACGCGATGGCGAACCCGATGCCCTTTGATCCACCGGTGACGAGTGCGACCTTGCCTTCGAGGCTCACCTGCATGGCACGGCAGACTAGGTGGCCAGCGGGAGGCAGGTGGATAGCCTGCCCGCGTGAACCGGCTGGCTGGCGAGACGTCTCCGTATCTCCGCCAACATCGCGACAACCCCGTCGACTGGTACCCGTGGGGCCCAGAAGCATTCGCCGCCGCGGAGTCCGCCGACAAGCCGATCCTGCTCTCGGTCGGCTACTCGGCGTGCCACTGGTGCCATGTCATGGCTCACGAGTCGTTCGAGGACGACGACGTCGCGACAGAGATGAATCGCCTGTTCGTATGTGTGAAGGTCGACCGCGAGGAGCGCCCCGACGTCGACGCGATCTACATGGAGGCGGTGCAGTCCGTTTCGGGCCACGGTGGATGGCCGATGACCGTGTTCCTGACCCCGGACGGCAAGCCCTTCTTCGGCGGCACGTACTATCCGAAGCCCGGTTTTCTCCAGCTCCTGGCGGCCATCGACGACGCGTGGCGCAACCAAAGGCCGGAGCTCCTCGACCAGGCCGGGCAGCTGACGGAGTCGCTGAACCGGCTCGCCAAGCTCACCGCCGGCGACGGCGAGCTTCCGGGCACCGAGGTGCTCAACGCTGCGCTGCAAGCTCTCGCTGCCGAGTTCGATCCGGAGTGGGGAGGCTTCGGGCGAGCGCCGAAGTTCCCCCAGGCGATGACGCTCGAGCTGTGCCTGCGCGCGCACGCGCACAACGGCGGTGACGGAGCCAGAACCGTGGTGACCACCTCGCTCGATGCGATGGCCTCGGGAGGAATGTACGACCATCTCGGCGGCGGCTTCGCCCGGTACTCAGTCGATGCGTTCTGGATGGTGCCGCACTTCGAGAAGATGCTCTACGACCAGGCGTTGCTGTCGCGCGTGTACCTCCACGCTTGGCTGCAGCTGGGCGAACCACGCTGGCGTCAGGTCGTCGACGAGACCATCGCGTACGTGCTGCGCGACCTGCGCCAGCCCGAGGGCGGGTTCTCGTCGGCCGAGGACGCCGACTCGGAGGGCGAGGAAGGACGCTTCTACGTCTGGCGCATCGAGGAGATAGAGGCCGTCCTCGGTCCCGAGCTCGCGTCCGCCGCCATCGAGTGGTACGGCGCCACGAAGTCGGGCAACTTCGAGGGTTCGAACATCCTCCATCGCCCGGTTCGGGGGGAGCTCGCGCGTCCGCCCGACATCGAGATGGCCCGACAGCTCCTCTTCGACGCGCGCGAGAAGCGCGTTCGACCGGGTCTCGACGACAAGGTGCTCACGGAGTGGAACGCTCTGATGCTCGATGCGCTGTCCAAGGCCGCGGCGGCGACCCAGCGCGCCGACTGGCTCGAGGTCGCCGTCGCCAACGGGGAGTTCCTGCTTCAGCACCTCCGTCGCGATGACGGGCGGTGGCTGAGGTCGTGGCAGCGCGATGGAGGCGCACGGCACCTCGCGTTCGCGGCCGACTACGCGGCGCTCGTGCAGGCGTTCGTGTCCCTCGGACAGGCGACGGGCCAGCGTCGATGGATCGACGCGGCGGTGTCGACGGCCGACGCGATGCTCGATCTCTTCTGGGATCGCGCTGAGGGCGGTCTCTTCACGACGGGAAGCGACGGCGAGGCGCTCGTCACCCGGGCCAAGGATCTGCTCGACAACGCGACACCCGCGGCGAACAGCCTGGCCGCGTTCGGACTCCTCCGCCTCGCCGCGTTGACCGGCGATCAGCGCTACCGCGAGCATGCCGAGCGTGTGCTCGCGCTGTTGGGGCCACTCGCGGGGAGTCATCCGCTCGCGTTTCCCGAGTTCTTGTCGGCGGTGGACTTGCATCAGTCCGGGTCGACGGAGATCGCCGTCGTCGGCGACCGGCACGATCTCGTCGCCGTGGCGCAGTCCCGTTACCTGCCAAACGCGGTGCTCGCGTGGGGTGAGCCGTATCCGTCACCGTTGTGGGAGGAGCGGCGCGAGGGCCTGGCGTACGTCTGTCGCGACTACGCGTGCCTGACGCCGGTCGACACCGTCGAGGCCCTCGAAGCGCAGCTCTCCGCCACCTGACGCACGAGCCACCCGCAGTATCCGGCGGAGCGACGCGATCAGGTCGAGGGACCGGGCTCCGACGGTCCGCCGGTGCCGGTCTCACGGGCGCGCTGGCGAGCCTCCCGCAAGTCGATGACGCGGCGCACCGTGACGGCGGGACGCTCGGCGGGCTCGGCCGCCGGACCCTGCTGGGCTTCCAGTGCGGCAGCCACGAGGTCGGCCGCCACGGCCAGCGCCTGTTCCTCCGTCGGCGTCAGGGGGACCGGCTTGGTCCGGAGCGCATCGACTGTCGCGACGACGTACCCGGACGGGTCGGCGACGGGCCACGAGCACCACGCCCGGATGCCGACCGCCGAGAGACCTGGGAGACGACCGGGCGCCGGCGACGCGCTGACGTCTGCGAGCACGACGGGTTCGTTCCGCGCGGCGGCGCGCGCGACACGGCACTCCGGACGGATCCATCGCGACCGACCGCAGCGCGCTCTCGAGCAGCGGCGGCAAGCGTTCGCCCGCCGCGAGCTCGAGCACGCCGGCGCGCACGCGCATCACTGCGCCAAGCGCCCAATCGAGCTGCGACTCGACCATCCGGCAGATCTCGTCGAGCGTTCCTTGCACCGGCTGACCTTGATCGATGCGGTCGCGGATCGCGACCCGTGCGGTCTCGAGACCTTCCCGGCGCGCCTCGGAGGTCGTGTCGCGGAGCTGGAGCGAGAAGAACTGCGGTTCGTCGGCGGTCTCACTGACGAGGACCATGTCCGCGGCGACGTGGGCGGTCGTGCCATCCGGCCGCACGAGCCGGAGCGCCCGCGACCGCACCGGGCCGGCGCCGTCGAGCATGCCGTCGGCGTCGCCTTGGAACGTGGCCAGGTCATCCGGATGCACGAGCGACTCGAATCGCAGGCCCATGAGAGAGCGCGGCCCTCGCGCGACGAGGTCGCCGAGCGCCGCGTTCGCGCGGGTGATGCGGCCGTCGCGAGCGACGATCGCCATGCCGACGGGGCTGAGCTCGAACCCGAGCCGCAGCTGGTGCTCGCTGACGACGAGCGCTTCCTCGGCCACGTGACGATCGGTGACATCGCGCGCGACCGCGAGACCGGCCCGCCGTCGCCTCGTACTCGATCGACTGCGCCGAGACCTCGACCCACACGTGGGCGCCGCGCTTCGTGCGGTGCCGCCACTCGCCCGGAACAGACGGGCCGGGGCCGAGCCGGCGAAACCCGGCCATGAGCACCGGCACGTCCGCAGGATCGAGGAGGTCGGCGACGCTCATCGTGAGGAACTCCGGCTCGGACCATCCGTACTTCGTGACCGCTTCGTCGTTGACCGCGAGGAAGGACAACGTGTCGAGGTCGTACACCCACATCGGGTCGGGCGACGCCTCGAAGAGCTCGCGGTACCTGGAGAGCGACGCCAGCAGCTCGGTCTCCGAGGCGCCGAGCCGGGCAGCGTGGCGACGCAGCACGACGTACAGCACCACCGTCGAAACCACGACGAACGCCGACGAGTCCCGCCATCGCGCCCCACAGCGGCGTGTCGGATGAGTCGGCCGCGGCGAAGTAGAGGACGCTGAGCGCGGCGGTCGCTCCGACGGCGTAGACGAACGCGAACCGCGCTGGTCCGATGCCGCCTCCGCCCGCCGGCTCGCTCCTCACCCGATCACTGGCCTTGCTCGCCGCCTCCTGACGTGCGCGTTGCCGCGCCCGAAGAGGCGAACGCTACCCCGCGGTGATCGAGATCTCCCCGGAGCCCGTGCTCGCCGAGATCGCGTGCGCTGCGGCGGGCGACTGGGTGATGTCGACGGTGACATCGCCCGACGCGGCCTGCGCGTCGACGACATAGCCGACGTCGGCCACGACGAGCGTGATGTTGCCGGAGTTCGACCCGGCACCGATGCGCTCCGCAGGCCCGGTGACGGTCAGCGAGATGTCCCCGGTGTCGGTACCGGACTGGATCGCGAGGCCCGTCAGCGCGTCGCCGGTGATGGCGCCTCCCTCGGTCGCGACATCGATGTCCTCGGTGATGCCCGACAGCGTGATGTCGCCGCCGGCCGTACGGACCTTCAGTGTCGACGTGAGGTTCGTGACGATCACATCGCCACCACTTGTCTCGATGTCGACGGGAGCGCTGATGCCGGCGACGTTCACCGTGCCGCCCTCCCCGACGATGCGCACCCGCACACCAGCAGGCACCGCGACGCGATGCTGCACCTCGCACATCCACGTGCCGCCGTCGCAGTGGGCCTGGACGACAAGCGATCCGCCTACCACCTCGACCTTCATGTCGGGCTTGGCGACCGTCCACTCGGCGCGCCGGCTGACCTGCACGTCATCGCCCTCGGCGGGCACGACGACGACGAGACCGGCGTCGCTCTCCACGACCACCTCGCTCGGCAGGCCCGCGAACGAGAAGCACGTCGTTCTGGTCGCTTCTCAGGGCGACGTACGCGACGAGCAGGAGCGCGACACCCCCCAGCACTGCCGCGATCGTGACCGGCCAGCGCGACGAGACCTTTCTGACTTCGCGCTTGGAGGCCGTCGTGGTCATGCCTCCATTGTGACCTCACCAACCGCCGCGATGGATGACATCCGCGAGCGGACGACGGGCGCGACTCGTTGCGGAGCCGGTCGGACGGTCATCGGCCGGATGCCCGATCGCCACCACCCCGATCAGCTCGTGGCCCTCCGGAACACCGAGCCGTTCGAGCATTTCGACGTGCGTGCCCCGAAAGAGCCCGAAGAGCAGAGCTCCGAGACCTTCGTCGACCGCCGCGAGGAGCAACGTCATCGTCGCCATCGCGGTGTCGGTGAGCCAGTACGGAACCGGCCACGCGCTTGCGGCCTGCAGGCCGGCGGGCGCCTTGTCCGGCTCGGAGTAGCGGCGAAGGTACGCCTCGCGATCGGCGATCGGGAGGACGAGCACCGGCGCGCGCAGCACACCCGGAAAGACGCTCTCCCAGTACTCCCGAACGGCGGGCAGTCCCCAGAAGCGCTCGGTCTCTTCCCGTCCTTGCAGCACGATGAAGTCGACGCCCTGGCTGTAGCCGGCACTGGGACTGCGACGAGCCAAGTCGACGAGGCGATCGACGACCTCGATGTCCACCGCCGTGTCATCGAAGCTGCGCACCATGCGCCGGCTGCGGACGACGTCTTCGAACTCCATCGCCGGTTTTCCTCTTCCGTCACAGTACGTTCACTTCATGGACGCGGCGGAGCGTAGCCATGCGGGTGTTCGAGCACCCTCGGCGTTGCTGCTCGCCGCCGAACAGCGCGCTGTGCTCGAGCTCGGTGCGTTCGTCGCGGCCTCACCTCTGCTGAGAATGGCCGGTCGCGGCGATCGTCATCCCGTGCTGGTGCTCCCCGGATTCACCGCGGGTGATCGCTCCACGATGCCGTTGCGGTGGTTCCTGCGGAGTCAAGGATGGTGGGCGCACGGCTGGCATCTCGGCCCCAACTTCGGGCCGACGCGCCGCATCGTCACCGGCATCCAGGAACGGCTTGACGAACTCCACAGCCTCCACGGCCGCAAGGTGTCACTCGTCGGCTGGAGCCTCGGTGGCATCTACGCGCGCGAGCTCGCCCGGCGAAAGCCCGAGCTCGTCCGCCAGGTGATCACACTCGGCAGCCCGTTCCGCATGGTCGACGGTGATCGCAGCTGGGCGTCGAGCATGTACGAGACGCTGTCCCCCACCCACCGAGCGGAGCTCTTGCGCATCGCCGAGCGCGAAGAGGACCGTGACCGGCTCGCGGTGCCCTCGACCGCGATCTACACGCGTACCGACGGCATCGTCCGCTGGCACACGTGCATCGACGAGCAGAGTGACCGTTGCGAGAACATCGAGGTGCGCGGCAGCCACAGTGGGCTGGGACACAACCCGACAGTGCTCGCGGTCATCGCCGATCGGCTGGCACAACAGGAAGGCCAGTGGCGGCCCTTCCGGCCCTACCCGTGGGCGAAGGTTTGGTACCCGCGTCCGGCGAGCTGGCGCCCGGGCTGACGCAGTCGATCAGGCGAGCGGATCAGGCAGAGCTTGGCGAGGTCTTCGGCCATGACCCACCCGAAGGCCACGAGGCAGTCTCCGCGGTTGACCTTGAACCCCTTGAAGAACGCCGCGACGTCGGGATCGACGGCCTCGGGCTTCAGCGACTCGTGATCGAGCACGCGTGCGACCGAGCCGTTTCCCTTGACCGAGAACTTGTGCTCGTCGTAGGTGCCTTCGACACTGAAGCGCTTCGCGAGGCGCCGGCCCCACGCACGCTCCTCGCCGTTGGCCTTGTGGCCGGGACGCGGGTTGATGTCCTTCATCGACTTGAACGCCTCGAACCCTGCCGGCGACGCGAACCGCGTGCCGACGAGCACGTCCTCATCGGGGAAGGCGAGCACGGCGCGGCGGAACTGGTCGTGCATGACTGCTCTCAGCACGGCGTCGCGCTTTGACGAGCGCTTCACCGACGCGAGGCCGATGAGCACGCTCGGCGTGCCGCCGATGCGCTCGAGCGTGCAGAACGAAAAGCCCTGCAACTTGCCCTCGGAGCGAGCGAGGGTGATGAGCACCCATTCTTCCCGCTGCTTCGAGAGCATCCCGAAATCGAAACCTGCGGACCCACCTGTGCAGATGTCACCCATCTCGCCGAGCTCAGCATCGCTCAGCGCCGTGCAGTCCTTCGTCTCGACATCGATCGCCATTGGTCAGCCTGCCCCTGATCGTCGCTGGTGCAACACCCATTCTGCCATCTCGGGCACTGCTCGCGCCCATCGGCGCTCGGCTAGCCAATGATGGCGTCGGGTCCGAGCAGCACGCGGATCTCCCCCGCGAGGCCATTCGAGGCGTCGATGCAGAACTGCGGGGGCAGTCGCAGGACCTGGCTCTCCCCCACATGCAGATGCACCGGGGTCTCACCGGGATGCTCGTTGAGCAGCCGCTTCAGCTCGTCGATCACTTGCTCACTTGCCGTGTGCGGACTGAGCCGAATGCGCAAGGGAAGGACCGCGTCGGTGAGGCCCTCGAGCACCGAGACGTCGAGGCACATGAGCTTGGCAACATCCTCGCGGGCATCGATGCGACCGCGGACGCACAGCATCACGTCGTCGGCGAGCTTGAACCCCTGCTCGCTCATGACCTTCGGGAACACCATCACCTCGATCGAACCGCCGAGATCCTCGAGCGTGAAGACGGCCATCAGGTCGCCCTTCTTCGTGTACTTCCGTTGCAGTCCGGTCACGACCCCGCCGACGGTGACGGTGTCGCCGTCGGTCTTCTCGGCGAGGTCGGCGATGGCGCAGTCGCTGCGCCGACGCAGCGCGGCCTCGGCCCCCATGAGCGGATGGTCGCTCACGTAGAGCCCGAGCATCTCCTTCTCGAGCTTGAGTCGCTGGGCCTTGTCGAACTCGAGGTCGGGAATCGGGACTCGCTCGTTGTACGCGGCATCGGCGGCGCCGGCCTCGCCGAAGAGGCTCATCACTCCCTGGTCACGCTCGCGCCGGCGAGCCAAGGTCACGTCGACGATCTGCTCGCAGACCATGAGCAACCCCCGGCGGGGATGGCCGACGGAGTCGAACGCGCCGGCCTTGACCAATGACTCGATGGCCCGCTTGTTGAGCACGGTCGGATCGACGCGTTCGCAGAAGTCGTAGAAGTCGGTGAACGGCCCGCCCTTGTCGCGCTCCTCGAGGATCTGACGCACGAGTCCCTCGCCGACGTTGCGCACCGCTGACAGCCCGAACGGGATCAGCCCGACGCAGCCGACCGGCAGCGACAGTCCGGCGGGAGCCTCCTCGGCACCGAGCGCGGTGAAGTCGAGCGACGAGACGTTCACATCGGGGACGAGCACCTTGATGTCCATCTGACGGCACTCGGCGAGGTACACGCCGGCCTTGTCCTGACTCGCCTTCACGCTCGTGAGCAGCGCGGCGAGGTACTCGACGGGATGATGGACCTTGAGCCAGGCGGTCTGGTACGCCACGAGCCCGTAGCCGTACGAGTGGCTCTTGGGGAACGCGTAGTCCGCGAACGGCTCGATGATGTCGAAGAGCTTGGTGCCGACCTCGGCGCCGTAACCGGTCTTCGTGCATCCGTCGACGAACTTCTCGCGCTCTTTCACCATCAGCTCGCGGATCTTCTTCGCGCAAGCCTTTCGGAGGTTGTCAGCCTCGGAGAGCGTGTAGCCCGCGAACCTCTGCGCGACTCGCATCACCGACTCTTGGTAGATCATCAAGCCGTACGTGTCGGCGAGCAGATCTTCCATGTCGGGATGGATGTAGGTGATCGGCTTCCGGCCGTTCTTGCGATCCGCGTAGTCGAGGTGCATGTTCGCCGCCATCGGCCCGGGGCGATACAGCGCGACGAGGGCGGCGACGTCATCGAAGCTGGTGGGCGCGAGCGAACGCATCAACGAACGCATCGGCCCGCCTTCGAGCTGGAACACGCCGATCGAGTCGCCGCGCCGCAGCATGGCGAGCGCTTTGTCGTCGTCGAGGGGGAGGGCGTCGATGTCGACGAACGCGCCGGTGCGCGCCCGGATCAGCTGGACCGTCTCGTCGATGACCGACAGGTTCCGCAGGCCGAGGAAGTCCATCTTCAGCAGGCCGAGGTCCTCGACTCCGTGCATCTCGTACTGCGTCACGATCGGGGCGTTCTCAGGATCCTGGCCGCTCTCCGGCTTGCGCTGCAGCGGGAGGTACTCGGTGAGCTCGTTGCGCGTGATCACCACCGCGGAGGCGTGGATGCCCGCCTGGCGGCGGAGCCCCTCCAGACCGCGCGCCACATCGACGACCTTCTTCACCTCGGGATCGGTGTTGTACATCTCGCGCAGCTCGGACGCCGCCTTGTAGCCGTCCTCGTGCTTCGGATCGAGCTCGAAGCACTTCGCCAACGGCGTGTCGCGCCCCATCACGAGCGGCGGCATCGCCTTGGCCACCTTGTCTCCCACCGCGTACGGGTAACCCAGCACTCGGGCGGCGTCGCGGACCGCGGCCCTCGCCTTGATCTTGGAGAAGGTCACGATCTGCGCGACGTGGTCACGCCCGTACTTCTCGGCGGCGTAGCGGATCATCTCGTCGCGGTAGCGATCGTCGAAGTCCATGTCGATGTCGGGCATCTGGACTCGGCCCGGGTTCAGGAAACGCTCGAACAGCAAGTCGTACTTGATCGGGTCGAGGTCGGTGATCCGCAGGCAATACGCGACGGCACATCCCGCGGCGCTGCCGCGACCCGGGCCGACGCGGATGCCTTGCTCACGCGCGTGGCGGATCAGGTCCCAGACGATGAGGAAGTACGAAGCGAAGCCCATCTCCGCGATGACTTGCAGCTCGTAAGACAGCCGCTCCGAGATCGTCGGATGGAGATGCCGGCCCCATCGCTGCTCGGCGCCTTCGAGCGTGAGATGGCGGAGGTACTCGACATCTCCGGCGTGGCCCTCGGGGATGGGGAACTCGGGAAGCTGCGGCTTGCCGAACTCGATCTCGACGTCGGCCCGTTCCGCGACCCAAAGGGTGTTGTCGCACGCGTCGGTGCGCTCACGGAAGAGGTACCGCATCTCGGCGGCGGACTTGAGGTAGTGCTCCTCACCCTCGAACTTGAACCGCTTCGGGTCGTCGATCGTGGTGCCCGTCTGCACGCACAACAGCGCGTCGTGCGCGACCGCGTCGTGTCGGTGCACGTAGTGGCTGTCGTTCGTCGCGAGCACGGGCAGCGAGAGGCGCTCGGCGATGTCGAACAGCGCTCCCATCGTCTGGTGCTGCGCCGGGATGCCGTGATCCTGGAGCTCGACGAAGAGGTGCTCGGGTCCGAAGATGTCGCGGAGTCGCGCGGCCTTGTCGAGCGCTCCCTGCTGGTCCCCGGCCATCAAGGACTGCAGCACATGGCCACCGAGACAGCCGGTGGTCGCGATCAGGCCTTCGTGGTGGCGCTCGAGCAGCTCCCAGTCGACGCGCGGCTGGTAGTAGTAGCCCTCGAGGAAGGCCAAGCTCGCGAGCTTGATGAGGTTGCGGTACCCGATCTGGCTCTCGGCCAGCAGGGTCAGGTGGTAGTAGAGCTTCTGTCCGCCCTCGGTCTCGCCACCCGAGTCATCGACGCGACCGCGGCGCGTCGGACGCTCGAATCGCGACTCCCCGGCCATGTAGGCCTCCATGCCGATCACGGGCTTCACGCCCGCGTCGCGACAGGCCTTGTAGAAGTCGAGAACCCCGTACATGTTGCCGTGGTCGGTGATGCCGACCGCCGGCTGCCCATCGGCCACCGCCGCATCGATGACCTCTGCCACCCGCGCCGCGCCGTCGAGCATCGAGAACTCGGTGTGCAGGTGGAGGTGGACGAACGAGTCCCCCAATGCCGAACTCCCCTTTGCCTGTGTCCGGGCCCCGCTGCGAACTGACGGCGACGAATTACGACGGTGTGATTTGCACGGTAGCAGGGACGCTCAGAGGTAGGTCCCTGGCCGCTGGTCGGGCCCGGTGGGCGGGCCCTGCCCCGGCGGGAGCTGGCCCCGCATCTGCTCGAGCTGCTGGCGGGCGGCGACCTGCTGGGCGAACAGCGTCGCCTGGATGCCGTGGAACAGCCCCTCCAGCCACCCCACCAGCTGCGCCTTCGCGACGCGCAGCTCCGCGTCGCTCGGTGTCGCGTCCTCGAACGGCGGAGCGAGGCGGTTGAGCTCGTCGCGCAGGTCCGGTGAAAGCGCCTCGCCGAGCTCGCGCACCGAGGTCTCGTAGATGTCGCGCAGGCGGTCGCGGCTGCGCTCGTCGAGCGGCGCCGCCCGCACCTCGTCGAGGAGCTGCTTGATCATCGAGCCGATCCGCATCACCTTGGCGGGCTGCTCGATCGTCTCGAGGTCTTGCTTCGCGACGTCGGCGTCACTGCCGGGCATCGTCACCAGCTCCGCCGGCACGACCTCGCGGTCACTCATGCTGGTCACTCATGCACGGCACACTAGGGCGACGACGCGAGGAGCGGAACCAGCATCTCCGCGGATGTGAGTGACCCGTGACGGGCCACGAGCGAGAACGGTCCGGTGTCCGCGGGATCGTCGAACGCGACGTCGTCACGAGCCGCGAGCAGCACGTCCCCGAGTCGATCCGCCGCACCGGGGAGGACCCGCGGGCCGAGCCATCCCTCATCGAGCATCTGCTCGCGGCTCACGACCCACGCACACTCCGCGTAGCGCGCCGTCGCCGCCTCGAGCAGGTCGGGGGCTCCGCCGTCGTAGGCGTGCAGCCAGCGCGCCCGCCCCTCCCCTGACTGGCCTCGGAGGAGCGAAAGCAGGTCCGCGTCGAGCGGGCGCACGTTGTCACCCACGTCGACCTGGCCGTGGTCGGCCGTGACGAGCAGCACCGCGCCCGGCGGCATCACCTCGAGCAGGTCGCCGATCAAGCGGTCCACCCACGTCAGCTCGGCGCGGTAGTGCGCGCCGAGCCCGTACTCGTGCGCGACCTTGTCGATGCCGTCGTAGTAGGCGTAGATGAACGGCTCGCCGCTCGCGAGCAGGTCGTGCACCTCGGTGGTCAACGTGGACGGGACGCGCCATCCTCGCCAACGCACGCCGTTGAGGTGCGCCAACGAGAAGCCCGAACCGAAGAACTCGGCCTTCGTGACGACCGGCGGACGCTGCCCGAGGAAGGGCTCGTACGGCTGCAGCTGCTCCGGTGGTATGGCACGGCGGGCGTCGCCGCGCGGTGTCGACCACCGCAGGACGTTCAACACCTCGCCGTGCACGTCGATCCGATAGCCCACCACCCCGTGCTCGCCCGGCGGCAGTCCGGTGCTGATCGACGTCAGCGCCGTCGCGGTCGTCGATGGCACCACCGAGGTGATCGGCCCTCCGTCCATCGCCGAGAGCACGGGCATGAGCGACCGGTGCGCCTGCAGCTGATCCCAGCCGAGGCCGTCGAGCACCAGGAACACCACTTGGGGGGCCTGCAAGGCGCTCGCCGGAAACCATGCCGGCGCGGGATCGCGCGGGGGCCCGAGCAGGGCGGGAATGACGTTGCTGAGGCAGGCCCCGCCATAGTCAGGCAGGACGGGACTATCACCCACGAGGGTCCTTCGGAGAGAGCGAGACAGCTGCGAACACGATCATGACAGGGGCCATAGCGAAGCAGACGCGAGGTCCTACAGTGAGGTCGTGCGGGTGTCCACACGCGGTGACTACGCCAGCAGGGCCCTGCTTTCGCTCGCCTTGCACGCGGACGAGTCGGGACCGACCTCGGTCCGCGACATCGCGGAGCGCACCGGACTCCCCCAGCCCTACCTGGAGCAGATCCTGCTCGCGCTCAAGGGGGCGGGCCTCGTGCGCTCCAAGCGCGGCGTCGGGGGCGGCTACGTGCTCGCCCGGCCACCGGCGGAGATCACGCTGTCCGAGGTCGTGAGCGCCGTCGACGGCCCGATCGTGCTCGGGGACTTCGGGTTGCCGCACACCGACGGCGCGTGCGACCACGAGGGGCAATGTGTGCTGCTCGCGATCTGGAACGTGGTCGGCGAGCACATGCGCACCCGCCTCGAGTCGTACACGCTGGCGGACATCGCGGCGCAGGCACGCGGCGAGATGCCGTGGCCGGCCGGGGAGCGGCCCTGAGGCGCTCAGTCCGTCAACGTCGCCAGCACCGCGCGGAAGTCTTCGGGCAGCGCTGACTCCACCGCTACTTGCGCGCCGCTGACGGGGTGAACGAAGGAGAGGGCACGCGCGTGCAGCAGCGGGCGCGGGGCCGCGATGGGCTCGCGCTTGCCGCCATAGCGCGCATCGCCGACGACCGGGTGGTGGATGGCGGCGAGATGGACACGGACCTGATGAGTGCGCCCCGTCTCGAGCCGGCAGTCGAGAAGCGTCACCAGCGCGGGCGAGCGATACGCACGTTCGACGTGGTAGTGGGTGCGCGCGTCGCGACCGCGTGAGCTCACGGCCATGCGGGTGGGGTCGCGCGCGGAACGACCCACCGGCGCGTCGATCACCCCGGTCGCCGGCTCGGGCTTCCCCCACACGAGCGTCGTGTAGCGACGCTCGACCGACCGATGTGCGAGCTGGTCGACGAGCACGCCGTACGCCGCGGGAGAGCGCGCGACGACGAGGAGTCCCGACGTGCCCTTGTCGAGGCGATGGACGATGCCGGGACGGGCGGGGTCGCCCACGCCGGCGATCTCCGGGAAGCGCGCGAGGAGGCCGTTCACGAGTGTTCCCGTCGGGTTGCCCGCACCTGGATGGACGACGACACCCGGCGGTTTGTCCACGACGACGACGTCGGCGTCCTCGTACACGACGTCCACAACGACAGTCGGATCCGCCTGCACGCCGGCGACGTC
Organism: uncultured Acidimicrobiales bacterium; assembly: GCA_963747215.1. GTDB lineage: Bacteria > Actinomycetota > Acidimicrobiia > Acidimicrobiales > DATKAS01 > DATKAS01. The sequence continues at coordinate 591,368 of CAVVET010000034.1, read as the reverse complement.
GTTCGCGGGCAGCTCGATTCGCACCCGCGTGCCGTCGGCCACTCGCCGCTTGACGGAGCGCTCGACCTCGCCATCGACCTCGACGGAACCGCCATCGACGAGTGCAGCAGCGACCGCCCGACTCACGCCGGTCACCATCGCGACGACCCGGTCGAGACGCTCGCCGTCCAGCGCCGCCGGTACGTCGATCTCGGTGTCTTTCACGACGGGGTGTCTTTCACGACGGCTCGGCGACGGCCTCCGCCGGCGTGCTGCGGACTCCGACCACCACGAGCAGGATGCCGCCGATCACCACCGCCGCATCGGCCACGTTGAACACCGGGTACCACTGCGGATCGATGAAGTCGACGACGTGGCCGCCGAGGAACCCGTCGCCGTTGCGAAAGAGGCGGTCGAGCAGGTTGCCGATTGCTCCCCCGAGCACCAAGCCTCCGGCGATCGCCGCCAGCTTCGTGGGGGCACGTGACGTGCCGAGGAACAACACGATCACGAGCACGATGACGCCGACAGCGATCAGCGGCCCGAAGCCGCGCCCTCGTCCGAAGGCCATGCCGCTGTTGAACGTGAGATTCAGCTGAAACGTCCAGAACAGGTGGATGACCCGGTCCTGCAGGTTGGCGACCGCCCACCATTTCGTGAGCTGGTCGACCACGACGACGGCGGCCGCGATGCCGAGCGCAAGGGCGAGACGACCTCGCCGGCCCGTCACGTCACCGTGAGGTGGTGCCCAGTCCGCCCACCTTCTCCTCCACTCGCTCGGACGCCCACGGGATGGCGCGCAGACGTTCCTTCGGAATCGGCTGCCCCGACACGATCGACAAGCCGTAGGTCTTGTCCTCGATCCGCGCGAGCGCGGCGTCGATCTCGGCGACTGCCTGCAACGCGGCTGCGCTCATGGCCAGGTCGCGCTCGCGCTCCACGACGATCGTGTCTCCCTCGCCCGACTCCTCGTCGAACTGGACATCACCGGGCTCGAGATCCTCGACGAGCGCGGCCGCCTCCGATGCGAGGCGGTCGGCCTGGCGGGTGTAGCGCGCCCGCTCCTCGAGCAACATCTCACGCTGCGCTTCGAGGAACTTCGCGTCGTAGGGCGTCACCTTCTTGACCGGCTTCGGCGGCGGCGCCGGCTTCGCGGGAGCCGCCTTCTTTGCGGGAGGCGCAGCCTTCTTCGCTGCCACCTTGTTGGGGGGCGCAGCCTTCTTGGCCGGAGCGGGCTTCTTGGCCGCCACGCTTTTCGAGGGCGCGGCCTTCTTCGCGGGAGCCGCCTTCTTGGCGGGGGCCGACTTCTTGGACGAGGCGGGCTTGGCGGCGGGCGACGCCTTCTTGGCGGGAGCCGCCTTCTTCGCGGGAGCCTTCGAAGACGCGGACGCCTTCTTCGTCGGAGCTTTCGCCGCCGCAGACTTCTTGGCCGGCACCTTCTTCGGGGAGCTTGCCTTCGCCATCTGGAGTCCTCTCGTGCCGGCAAGGGGTCCGGAACTGTATGTCCTGCTCGCGACGGGGCTCAACCAGCCCGCTCAACCACCGCGCTCAACCAGCCCGCTCAACCACCGCGGCCAGGCCGGCGATCGACCGTGTCGCCGGAGTCCGCGAGCAGGCGGTCGAGCAACAGGGGGACGCCGTCGAGCTCGAGCCCTTCGATGCGAAAGCGCTTCGATCGACTCGTCGCGCCACCGACGAGGGTCACCTGCGCGGCCTTCACTCCGAACTGCTCGGCGAGCAACCCGACGAGCGCCTCGTTGGCTCGACCGTCCTGCGGTGGCGCGGCGACCCTGACCTTCAAGGCGTCGCCATAGCGGCCGACGACCGCGGAACGACCCGCGCCGGGCTGCGCATGAACTCGCAGCACGATCGCATCGTCGCCGGCGGTGTCGTACAGGGCGCCGGTCATGAGGCCCGTACTGTACGCGCTCCGCTGTTACTGGCCCCAGGATCGGGAGGGCCAACTGGCCCCAGGATGTCGGAGGGCAACCCCTACGATTGACCCCATGTCCTTCGGCCCGGTCGATCCGAACCTCGACCTCGTCGCCCTCGAGGAGGAGACGCTCGAGCGGTGGCGGTCGCGGGACGTGATCGAAGAGACGAAGCGGCTGCGCAAGGGGGCCGAGCCGTGGGTCTTCTACGAGGGGCCTCCGACGGCCAACGGGCGGCCGGGACTGCACCACGTGTGGGCCCGGGTGTTCAAGGACCTCTACCCCCGATTCCAGACGATGCGCGGCCACGACGTGCCCCGCAAGGGGGGATGGGACTGCCATGGCCTCCCCGTCGAGATCGAGGTCGAGAAGGAGCTCGGTCTCACCTCGAAGCACGACATCGAGGCGTATGGCGTCGCGGAGTTCACCCAGCGCTGCCGCGACTCGGTCTCGAGGTACGTGGAGGACTGGGCCGCGCTCACCGCGCGGTCCGGCGTCTGGATCGACACGAAGGACGCGTACTGGACGCTGTCCAACGAGTACATCGAGTCGGTCTGGTGGATCATCCGCCAGATGTGGGACAAGGGCTTCATCTACGAGGGCCACCGGGTCTCGCCCTACTGCCCCCGGTGCGGCACGGCCCTCGCGAGCCACGAGGTCGCGCAGGGCTACAAGGATGTCGTCGACCCGTCGGTGTACGTCCGCTTCCCGCTCGCCACCGGCCCCGCCAGCGACGCCGACCTCCTCGTCTGGACGACCACGCCGTGGACGCTCATCTCGAACGTCGCGACCGCGGTCGGCCCCGAGGTGTCATACGTCCGCCTGCGCGGGGCCGCACCCGGACGAGACCTCGTCCTCGCCGCCGACGCCGTGCCGCGCCTCTTCGGCGAGGGCCCGCACGACATCGTCGCTCGTTTCGCCGGGCCCGACATGAACGGATGGCGCTACCAGCGGCCGTTCACCGATCTGCCACTCGACGACAGCGGCGAACGGGTCGTCGTCGCGGACTTCGTGTCGACGACCGACGGCTCTGGCATCGTCCACCTCGCACCCGCGTTCGGCGAGGACGACGCCGCGATCGGACGCGCGGAGGGCCTGCCTGTGCTCAACCCGGTCGACGCTGACGGCGCGTTCGACCATCGAGTGCCTCGCCTGACGAGCATCTTCGTGAAGGAGGCCGACCGGCGGCTCATCGACGAGCTCGCCGAACGCGACCTTCTGGTGCGCGAGGTGCCGTACGAGCACAGCTACCCCCACTGCTGGCGCTGCGGCACGCCGCTCATCTACTGGGCCAAGACCTCGTGGTTCGCCCGCACCTCCGACCAACGGCCCGCGTTGCTTCGCGAGAACGAGCGCATCGGCTGGCACCCGGATCACCTGAAGCACGGACGCTTCGGCAACTGGCTCGAAGGAAACGTGGACTGGGCGCTCTCGCGCGACCGGTATTGGGGCACTCCGCTCCCTGTGTGGCGATGCGCGGACGATCACGACACCTGCATCGGCAGCCTGGCCGAGCTCGCCGAGCTCGCCGGCCGCGACCTGACGGGTCTCGATCTGCACCGCCCCTACGTCGACGAAGTCACCTTCACGTGCCCGCACGACGGATGCGACGCGCCGGCGAAGCGACAGCTCGCCGTGATCGACACATGGTTCGACTCCGGGTCGATGCCCTCGGCGCAGCACCACTACCCGTTCGAGGGCAAGTCCGAGTTCGAGAGCACCTTCCCCGCCGACTTCATCTGCGAGGCCATCGACCAGACGCGCGGGCTGGTTCTACTCCCTGCTCGCCGTCAACACGCTCGTGTTCGACTCCACTCCGTTCAAGAACGTCGTGTGCCTCGGTCTCCTCGTCGACGAGGACGGACAGAAGATGTCGAAGTCGAAGGGCAACGTCATCGATCCGTGGATGATGACGGCGACTCACGGTGCCGATGCGCTGCGGTGGAACTTCTTCTCGGCCGGCCAGCCGTGGACGACACGCCGGGTGTCCGACGATGGGATTCGGGAGACCACCCGCAAGACGCTGTTCACGTTGTGGAACGTGTTCTCGTTCTTTGCGACGTACTCAGACCTCGACGGGTGGACGCCGGGCGACCAACCCGTCGAGCCCGCACACCTGCTCGACCGGTGGATTCTGAACGAGCTCGACGACACGGTCACGGTGGTGACCGCCGCGCTCGACGACTTCGACGCGCTCACCGGCGCGACGCGGGTCGCCACCTTCGTCGACGACCTCTCGAACTGGTACGTGCGCCGCAGCCGGCCTCGGTTCTGGAAGAGCTCCGATCCGGTCGCACACCAGACACTGCACCGGTGCCTGGTCGTGACCAGCCAGCTGCTCGCGCCGTTCTGCCCGTTCCTGTCCGACGAGATCTACACGCGGCTGACCGGCGACCTCTCGGTGCACACATCCGACTGGCCGTCGGCTCGCGACCCGGATGGCGCGCTGGGGTCAGAGATGGAGTCGGTGCGGCGGTTGGTGTCCGTCGGCCGTGCCGCGCGCGCCGATGCAAAGGTCAAGGTGCGTCAGCCACTGCGCCGCGCGCTGCTGCTGCATCCGGGTGTGACGCTGTCCGACGAAGCGAAGGCCGAGATCGCCGACGAGCTGAACGTGAAGGCTCTCGACGACATCGAGAGCCTGTCCGGCCTCGTCTCGTGGACGGTGGTACCGAACTTCCGTGCGCTCGGACCGCGACTCGGCCCGAAGGTCAACGACGTGAAGGCGGCACTCGCGACCGCCGACGGCGCCGAGATCCAGGCTGCCCTCGAGCGCGACGGATCGGTCGAGGTCGCCGGTGAGCGCCTGAACGCCGGCGAAGTCGAAGTGCGCGCCGAGCGTCACCGTGACTTCGCGCTGGCGCAAGACGGCGCATGGGCGGTGGCCCTCGACCTCGACCTCGACGACGACCTCCGCAACGAGGGCACCGCGCGAGAGGTCGTCCGCGCGATCAACGACCTGCGCAAAGAGGTCGGCCTCGAGCTCTCCGACCGGATCTCGGTGGCGCTCGCCGCTCCGGAGCCTGTGGTGTACGCGGTCAGTCAGCACCAAGCCTGGATCGCCGGGGAAGTCCTCGCGCAACAGCTCGACGTCGGCGATGCCGTCACGGGCGCGGGCGACGCTCACGAGCTGGAGATCGACGGCACTCCGGTCACGGTGTGGATGGCGAGGGTCTGAGAGTGGCGATCTCACCTCCGAAACCGCCGCCGAAGGCGCCAGCGAAGGCGCCAGCACGACCCACAGTCGCCTTCACGCCGGCGCGCGCGGTGCCTCAACGCGCGGACGGCGGACTCGCGTCCGCCCGAGACCGGGTGCGTCGCCGCGGTCCGTTCGTCGCGTTGCTCGTGCCCGCGGTCACCGCCGGCCTCTCAGCGATCGTCCTCGAGATCCCGGCGACGGGCCACACGTCGAACATGCTCGGCATCATCGGCTCCGTGCTGGCGCTGCTCGCGGTACCCACCGCGGTCGCGTTCGGCATACCGGTCGAGGTGGGTCCCGTTCGGGCCGGCCTGGCGATCGCGACGAGCCTCCTCCTGTGGGCGCTTCTCGGATGGTGGGCGAGCCGCCGAGTCTCGCAACGCGTGATCGGCGGATGGCGCGAGTGGCTGGTGGAGTTCGGGTGGGTGACGTTCTGCCTGTGGGCCGGCGTGCTCACTGGCGTCGGCGTGCTGATGCGCCTCGCCAGCTGATCCTCACACCTGCACCCTCACACGCATCCTCAGACCCGCACGAGCCCCGTGAGCTGCTCGAGCTTCGCGGGACCGATGCCGCGCACCTCGAGCAGCTGGTCGACCGAAGTGAACGGGCCGTTGCGGTCGCGGTGCGCGATGATCGCCGCCGCGGTGGCGGGACCGATGCCTGGCAGTGCGTCGAGGTCGCTCTCGGTCGCGGTGTTGAGATCGACGGGCCCGGCGTCGCGTGCGCTTGTCGCGCCGCCCGACCCCACTGCGGCGGGCAACGGCTCGCCCACGACAGGGACATAGACCCGCTCCCCGTCGGTCACCTTCGCCGCGAGCGCGAGGCGATTCGGGTCTGCGCCCGGTGCGAGGCCGCCCGCTGCGTCGATGAGATCGATCACACGGGCGTCGTTCGCGAGCCGATACACGCCGGGCGCTGCCACTGCACCCGCGGCCTGCACGACGATGCCATCGACGGTCTCGGGCGCGGCGGAGGGTTCGGAGACGGCCGAGGGCGCCGCGGTCGCGCCGGCAGCGAGCGGGATGAGCGACTCGGTGCTCGGCGGGGTGCGCACCACCCAAACGGCGACCGCACCGCCGAGAACGACGACGATGGCGAGGCCACCGAGCGCGACGGCGAGTCGCACCGGAGTGAGTGTTCGCCCGCCGAGCAGCGCCTCTGCGCGAGCGCGCCACGGGAGCGGGGGTGGGACGGGCAACAAGTCGGACACGGCTTCCTCCACCGGCGAGAACCACGGAGAGGAAGTCAGCCCGACGATACCTCCACGCGTCGGGCCACCCACTCGGCCTCGACCTCGAACGGGATGCGCCGGTACGCGCCCTTGTGCGAGTACCCGAGCACACGCCCCCGCAGGTAGGCGCCGAGGTAGCGCGTCAAGAATCCGACCACACCGAAGTCGGACCACTGCACCACGTGCACCACCTCGTGCCGGAGCAATCGGGGACGACCCGCCGCGCCCGCGCGGACGCACACCACCGAACCGATCGTGATGCCGTCCGAGCCGCGCGGCACCGGGCCGCCGATCCAGAGCAGGTAACCCTCGCGCCGTTCGATGGACACGGCTCGCGACCCTGGACTCAGAACAAACACGCGCGGTCAACGCTTTGCGGTAGCCCGCAGTCCGAGGATCATCGGCACCCATCACCTCGAGCAGGTCGACGTACTCCTGCCGGGCGGCGTCGTCGTCTTTCACGCGTTCGAGCAGGACCGCGAGCTTCTCGTCGAAGTCATCGGCGGCCGGCGCGTCGTCGCCGAGCCGAGCGAGCGCGGCGACGCGTCGAGTCTCGGCAGTTTCGGGGATGCGAGCGAGCAGGCCGAGGGCCTCCTCGGACTCCCCCTTCTCGACGAGGAGCTCCGCGAGGGCCACGATCGCCTCCTCGTTGCCGGCTTCGAGCTCGAGCGCCTGCCGAAGCGAAGCCTCGTCGCCCTGTGCGATGAGCGCGTCGATGGCGGTTTCCTGCTCGGTCGGCAACAGGCGGAGCACGAAGTCGCGCACCGCCGGCTCCCCCTGCGCGCCCAGGAAGCCATCGACCGGTTTGCCGTCCTTGAGCGCGACCACCAACGGAATGGACTGGACCTCGAAAGCCCGGGAGATGCCGGGGTTCTCGTCGACATTCACCTTCACGAGCACGACCTGGCCGTCGGTCTCGTCGATGACCTTCTCGATGATCGGACCGAGCGTGCGGCATGGTCCGCACCACGGCGCCCAAAGGTCGACGACCACAGCGACGGACGCTGAGCGGTCGATGACCTCGGCCTGGAAGGTCTCATCGGTGACGTCCACATACATGCCGGTCAGGCTATCGGCGGCCTCGTGCGAACCGCCCGGCGAGACCGGGTGACACGGCAGTGGTGTAGAGACGCGCATGCGCTGGGCCATCAGCTCTCCGAACATCGGCGATCCCGCCAAGCTCGTCGACCTCGCTGTCACCGCCGAGGCCGCGGGATGGGACGGTTTCTTCCTGTGGGACCACCTCCACCTACGGCGCGCCATGCGGCTCGAGGTCCACGACCCGTGGGTGCTGCTCGGTGCGTGCGCGACCCGGACGAGCCGGGTCCGGTTGGGCCCGCTCGTGACACCCGTGGCACGTCGACGACCGCACGTGCTCGCCAAGCAGGTGACGACGCTCGACCACCTCAGCCGCGGTCGCGCCGTGCTCGGCGTCGGGCTCGGCGTGCCCGCCGAGGAGGAGTACGGCGCCTTTGGCGAGCCCGTCGACCCGAGAGTCCAGGCCGCGATGCTCGACGACGGACTTTCCGTGATCGAGGGCCTGTGGCGGGGAGAGCCGTTCTCGCACTCAGGGCCCCACTACGAGGTTGTGGACGCGGACTTCCTTCCGCGACCCGTGCAACAACCGCGTCCTCCGGTATGGGTGGCAGGCAGGTGGCCGAACATCCGACCGGTGCAACGTGCAGCGCGCTGGGATGGCGTCGTGCCGCTGGCCGCGAGCGGCGAGCCTCTGACACCCGAGATCGTGGCCAAGGTCGTCGAACACGTCACCGCGCTGCGCGGAGGGCTCGAGGGCTTCGACGTTGTCGCGACGCTCGCACCCGACTTCGATCCCGCGGACTACGAGGCGGCGGGAGCGACATGGGCGATCGAGAGCATCTGGCCGTGGCCCGACACCTGGTACGACGATTTGCTTGCTCGATGCGAGCAAGGTCCGCCCGGCGTCATCGAGCAGAACGCCTGACTACGGTGTCGCCGTGGACGTGACGGCACCGGAGGGCATCGACGTCGAACGTGTGGGCACATGGCTCGCTGCACACATCGACGGAGCCGAGCCACCGTTCACCTACGAGCTCATCGCCGGCGGACACTCGAATCTCACGTTCAAGGTCACCGACGCCAACGGTGCGGCCCGCGTGTTGCGCCGCCCACCACTCGGTCATGTGCTCGCGACCGCGCACGACATGGGACGCGAGCACCGCATCATCGCCGCGCTCGGACCGACCACCGTGCCCGTCGCCCCCGCGCTCGGCTACTGCGAGGACAGCGAGGTCAACGGCGCGCCGTTCTATGTGATGGGATTCGTCGAGGGCTACGTCCTCCGTGACGCCAACACGGTGCGCCGCGCGCTCGACGAAGACGCGCGGCGTGTCGCCGCCGAGGATCTCGTGGACGTGCTGGCGCAGATCCATGCGGTCGAGCCGGCCGAGGTGGGCCTCGGCGAGCTCGGACGCCACGAGGGCTACATCGAACGCCAGCTGAAGCGGTGGTATTCGCAGTGGGAGAAGTCCAAGACGCGCGAGCTGTCCGCAGTTGACGACGTGTATCGCCACCTCATGGATCGCATCCCTCCGCAGGTCGGCACCTCGATCGTCCACGGTGACTACCGCCTCGACAACTGCATGGTGAGCGGCGACGGGCGCATCGCCGCGGTGCTCGACTGGGAGATCTGCACGCTCGGTGACGCCATGGCCGATGTCGGCCTGCTGATGGTCTATTGGACCGGCCCGAAGGACGCGGAGGGCGGGCTCGCATCGTCTGCGACCGCGGTCGAGGGCTTTCCCGATCGCTCCGATCTCCTCGAGCGGTACGCCAAGGTCTCCGGCCGAGACGTGGCCGACGTCGACTTCTACACCGCGTTCGCGTACTGGAAGCTCGCGTGCATCGTCGAGGGCGTGTACGCGCGCTACGTCGCCGGTGCGATGGGATCCAACCGCGAGGGCTACGAGATGTTCAAGCTCCAGGTCGAACGCTCCGCGGCCATGGCGGCCGAGATCGTGGGTCGAGGGTCGTGAGCCCGGCCGAGCCGGCAGTGCTGTACGAGATCCACAGCCGGCCGGACCTCGACGCGCCGGTGCTCGTCGTCGCACTCGAAGGGTGGATCGACGCGGGTCTCGGCGCGGCAACTGCCGCGCAAGCGCTCGTCGCGGATCTCGAACCCACAGTGATCGCGACGTTCGACAGCGACCGGCTGCTCGACTACCGAGCTCGCCGCCCGGTGATGCACCTCCGCGATGGCGTGAACACCGCGCTGACGTGGCCGGGCATCCAGCTGCACCACGCGAAGGACCACGGCGGGAAGGATCTGTTGCTGCTGCTCGGGCACGAGCCCGACGCGCTGTGGCGGCAATTCACCGAGCAAGCGGTCGCGCTCGCCGTCGACTTCGGCGCTCGACTCGTCGTCGGGCTCGGCGCGTATCCGTTCGCGGCGCCGCACACGCGGCCGTCGCGGCTGTCGACGACCGCGAACTCATCCGACTTGGCGGAGCGACTCGGCTATCTCCGAAACTCGGTCGACGTGCCGGCCGGTGTCGAGGCCGCGATCGAGCGACGGTGCGCGGAGGTCGGGCTGCCGGCAGTGGGGCTGTGGGCGCAGGTCCCCCACTACGCGGCGGCGATGCCCTATCCGCCCGCGTCGATCGCGCTGATCGACGGGCTGAGCGAGGTAGGCGGTCTCTCACTCAAGGCCGACGGACTCCGCCAGGCCGCCGCGGCGCACGTCACCCGTCTCGACGAGCTCGTCTCCCAGAGCGACGAGCACCGCGAGATGCTGCATCAGCTCGAGCTGCAGGCCGACGCCGAGACCGCCGAGTCGTCGTTCGCTCCGCTCAACGCGAGCGACCTGCCGACCGGCGACGACCTCGCCGCCGAGCTCGAGCGCTTCCTCCGCGATCAGGGTTAGTCGGTCAAGGCCTGAGCAGCTCGGCGGTCAGCGCCGTGTCCTCGGTGCCGCGGTAGCGGCAGACCTTGCCGTCACGGAACTGCCACCAGTGGTGGATGTCCATCACGCCGCTCTTGCCCGTCGCCTTGATCTTCATGCCGAAGCGGCTCACGACGAGGACGTCGGTGTCGTTCGCGGCGTAGGAGAGCTGTGTGAACTCGGTGACGTCGGCGGTCTTGGCCAGCTCCTCGAAGAACAAGGGCACCTCGGCCTTGCCCTTGTGCACACCGTGCCACGGCGCGACAGGCGCATCGGCCACCGATGCCCAGTCCACGTCGTCAGTGCATTGCGCCAGGATCGCCGGGACATCGCCCCGACCGAACGCCTCGTAGATGCCTTCGATGACTTTGATCTTGGGATCGCTCATGGCCCCCATTCGCCCGCCGGCTTCGGCCGGATCACTGGGTGCGGGCTATCGTCCGCCGCCATGAAGGTTGACGGAGGCATCGGTTTCGATCTCAGCAAGGCCGGCAAGGCGGCGCAGGAAGCCGAGGAGGCTGGCTACAGCGGCATCTGGACCGCGGAGACCAGTCACGACCCGTTCTTCCCGCTGCTGCTCGCCGCGGAGCACACGGAGACCATCGAGCTCGGCACGAGCATCGCGGTCGCGTTCGGCCGCAACCCGATGCTGCTCGCCAACATCGGCTATGACCTGCAGGCGTTCTCGGGCGGCCGCTTCATCCTCGGCCTCGGCAGCCAGATCAAGCCCCACATCGAGAAGCGCTTCTCGATGCCGTGGAGCCATCCGGCCGCGCGCATGCGCGAGATGGTCCTCGCGATCCGCGCGATCTGGGACTGCTGGGACAACGGCACCAAGCTCGACTTCCGCGGCGAGTTCTACAAGCACACGTTGATGACGCCGTTCTTCAACCCGGGGCCGGCACCCCATGGGCATCCCCGCATCTTCCTCGCCGGTGTCGGTTCGCTGATGACCGAAGTCGCCGGCGAGGTGTGCGACGGGTTCATCTGCCACGGCTTCACGACCGAGCGCTACCTCCGTGAGGTCACGCTGCCCGCGCTCGAGCGCGGACGCGCCAAGGCCGGCAAGACGATGGACGACTTCGAGATCGTCGGGCCCTCGTTCGTCGTCACCGGCACGAACGAGGACGAGCTGAAGGCCGCCGTGCAAGGCACCCGCCAGCAGATCGCGTTCTATGGCTCGACCCCCGCGTACCGGCCCGTGCTCGATCTGCACGGATGGGGCGACCTCCAGGACGAGCTCAACTCGCTGTCGAAGCAAGGCGAGTGGGTGAAGATGGGCGACCTCATCGACGACGAGATCCTCACGACGTTCGCCGTCATGGGTGAGCCCGAGGCGATCGCCCCCGAGCTGCACCGCCGCTACGGCGACTGCATCCAGCGCATCTCGTTCTACGCGCCCTACCGCAGCGATCCCGAGCGCTGGCGCGGCGTGTTCGAGGCGCTGAAGGCCGCGTAGCCGCTTGACAATCTGACTCAGTCGTGTCCTGATATATCGGATGCCGACTGAGTCTGAACCGCGGCCGCTGCAACCGGCGGCCCTCCACATCCTCCTTGCCCTCGGCCGCGGCGAACGCCACGGCTACGCGCTCATCGGCGATGTCGATGCGCTCAGCGACGGCGCCATCAAGCTCGGCCCGGGCACGCTCTACGGCACGATCAAGCGGCTCCTCGGCGACGGGCTGATCGAAGAGGCCGAGGAACGGCCCGATCCCGAGCTCGACGACCAACGCCGCCGCTACTACCGCCTGACCGCCTCGGGCGCCGCCGCCGCCACCGCGGAGCTCGACCGGCTCGCGTCGCTCGTGCGTCGAGGCCGGGCGGCATTCACGCCTGCGCCGAAGCGGGCCTGATGGACCTCTACCGCCGACTCCTGCGCCTGTATCCGAAGTCGTTCCGCGAGGAGTACGGCGACGAGATGCGTCGGCTGCATCACGACCTCCGCCTGCATCGAGGCGTGCGGGGGCTCCGGCTCTTCACCTCCACTGTTGGCGACGTCGTTCGCTCGGCTCCGAAGCTGCGCCTGGAGGAAGGCATGACCCACCATCCCGGCCGCACCCGCGCCGATCGTCATGATGCTCGTCGCGATCGCGTTGGTCGCGCTGAGCCTGCTTCGGGCCATTCATGGGAGTACCCGCGATCGTGATCTTGATCCTCTACATGCGCAGCCGTCGCGACGACGTCGACGCCGCCAGCCGGATCGACGGGCTTCTGGATCGCGCTGCCGATCGTCGGCTCGCTCCTGCTGGGAATGGCTGCAGTCGCCGCGCTGCTCACCGGAGATGACAGCGATTGGTGGCCACTCGTCGTCGGCCCGATGATCGTGGGCATGGTGATGACGATCGTCACCCTCGTGCTGATCGGTGCCCACGAGGCGTCGATCCACCTCTTCCACCGGCCCGGGCTCGTCCCAGCGACGGGTGCGGGCCACGAGCGCGGGGATCGCGGCGGTGACCCTCGCGGTGACCATCGTCGCAGCGGGCGAGGACGGCGGGTGGGTCATCTTCATGACGCTGCTGCTCACGATGATCACGCTGGCGACGCTCGCGGTGTACGCGGTGCTCCTGCACTTCACGCGCCCGAAGCCCGCTGTGGTCTGAAGCTGAGCTGTGAGCTACGCGAGCTGCAGCGCGTCTTCGAGGTAGCGCTGCTTGCAGAGGCTGCGCTGCAGCTTGCCGGACGACGTCTTCGGCATCGTGCCCGCGACGACGAGCATCACGTCGCGCGGAGGCACCCCGGCAACTTCGAGCACCCGCTGGTGGACGGCCTTGCGCACGGCGTCGACGTCCTCGGCGCGCGTCTCGGCCACGACGACAACCGACTCCTTGCCCTTGTAGCCCTCGACGCCGAACGCGATGACGTTGCCGGCGCGGATGCCCTCCATCGGGCCGACCGCCCGCTCGATGTCCTCGGGGAACACGTTGCGGCCCCCGATGATGATGACGTCCTTGATGCGACCGCACAGGACGAGCTCGCCGTCGAGGAGGTACGCGAGGTCTCCCGTGCGCAGCCACCCGTCGCGGAACAGCTCGGCGGTGGCGTCGGGGCGCTTGTAGTACCCGGGGGTCACCGACGTACCCCGGATCTCGAGCTCGCCTGCCTCGCGCTCGCCCAACGGCACGCCGGTCTGCTGATCGCACACGCGGATCTCGAGACCGGGAACGGGCCGTGCCGAGCAAAGGCAGGCGGCGGGCGTTCTCGTCGTCGGGATCGACGGGCTTCGCGACCTTCTCGGTCTCGAGCACCCGGCGGTCGACGACGTCGCAGATCATGCCCCGCATCGGAGGAGGGAACGTGCCCGCGATCGCGACCTCGGCCATGCCGAAGGCGCAGAACTCGGCGCCGGGGCGGAAGCCGTGCGGCGCCGCGGCCGCGACGAACGCCTCGACCGCATCGGGATCGATCGGCTCGGCTCCGTTCAGCGCGATGCGCATGCGGCGACAGATCGAGCCCGCTCATCCGCTTGCAGCGCGCGCGTGGCGAGCACCCACGAGAAGTTCGGCCCCGCGGTCGCGGTGCCCTTGTAGGTCGAGATCCACTCCATCCACGCGCCGGGATGGGCAAGGAAGTCCTGCGGTGACGCGAGCACCAGTCCGGCGCCGGTCGTCATCGGCGTCGTCATGCATCCGACGAGCCCCATGTCGTGGTACAGCGGCAGCCACGACACGAGGACGTCGACGTCGTAGTCGAGTGACGTCGCCTTCTCGATCGCGTCGAGGTTCGAGCACAAGACCCGCTGCGGCAGCATCACGCCTTTGGGCTCGGAGGTCGATCCGCTCGTGAACTGCAGGATCGCCAAACGATCGAGATCGTCGGGAACCCGCTCATGGGCTTCGGGACTCGGCCGACCCTTCCCCGGCATGAGGTCGGGGAGCAGCACCGACGGCGGATCGCCCTCGACCGCTTCGTAGAACGGGGCGAGATCCGGATCGAGCAGGAGCAGCGCCGCGTCGGCGTTGCGGATCCGGGTGCGGGTCTGCTCGACGAACTCCTCGATCGACCCCATCCGCATCGGGAGTGGCAGCACGACGGCGCACGCACCGGCGAGCCAGCAGGCCTGAATCGCGGTGACGAGCGGTCGGCTCGTCGGGCCGAGGATTGCCACATGGTCGCCCGGCTGGATCCCACGCGCTTGCATGCCCGCCGCGATCACCCGCGCGTCGTCGTGCAGCTGGGACCACGGCACCAGGACGCGTTCGTCCTTGCCGATGAACGTCGCCCCGTGTCCCCGATCGGCCGCGCGCTCGATCCGCGCGACAAGGGGCGTGAGAGTCACGGACATAAGACTTGCGCACGAGGGGGCCGGTTACGAATCACTGCCGGGTCTGAGCAGGGTCGGCCGGTAATCTCGAACCTCATGTCCCCGAGCGACGCTCCGACCGAAGCGGTGCCCGCGACCAGGAACGATGACGTCCCGGCGCATCGGTACGACCGCGCGCTCGCCCAGGAGATCGAGGACGCGCTGGCAGCAGCGGTGGGACGACGAGGGCACATACCGCACCCCGAATCCGGCGGGGCCGCTGGCGACCGGCTTCGACGAGGTGGCCGATCGGCCGAAGGTGTTCGTGCTCGACATGTTCCCCTATCCGAGCGGCGACGGGCTGCATGTCGGCCACCCGCTCGGCTTCATCGGCACCGACGTGTACGCGCGCTACCTGCGCATGACCGGCCACAACGTGCTGCACACGATGGGGTACGACGCGTTCGGGCTTCCCGCCGAGCAGTACGCCGTGCAGACCGGCCAGCACCCCCGCATCACGACCGAGGCGAACGTCGCCAACTACCGGCGCCAACTCCACCGCCTGGGCCTCGGACACGACCCGCGCCGCTCGGTCTCCACAACCGACGCGTCGTTCTACCGGTGGACCCAGTGGATCTTCCTGCAGATCTTCAACTCCTGGTACGACACGGCGGCCGATCGCGCCCGTCCGATCGCCGAGCTCGATCGCCGAGCTCGAGGCGGGACACGGCGCGGTGCCGGGCGGCGGCGACTGGTCGAAGCTCGACGACATCGAGCGTCGCCGCGTGATCGACTCGTTCCGGCTCGTGTATCTCGACGACGCGCCGGTGAACTGGTGCCCGGGCCTGGGCACGGTGCTGGCGAACGAGGAGGTGACGTCGGACGGTCGCAGCGACCGGGGCAACTTCCCGGTGTTCAAGCGACCGCTCAAGCAGTGGAAGATGCGCATCACCGCGTACGCCGACCGGTTGCTCGATGACCTGAACGTCCTCGACTGGCCCGAGTCGATCAAGCGGATTCAACGGAACTGGATCGGCCGCAGCGAAGGTGCGCTGATCCACTTCCCGGTGCCGTCCGCGCACACCGCGATCTCGGTGTTCACCACGCGGCCCGACACCGTGTTCGGCGCGACCTACATGGTGCTCGCACCCGAGCACCCGCTCGT
Source organism: uncultured Acidimicrobiales bacterium (assembly GCA_963747215.1). Taxonomy (GTDB): domain Bacteria; phylum Actinomycetota; class Acidimicrobiia; order Acidimicrobiales; family DATKAS01; genus DATKAS01. Next base: position 575,707 of record CAVVET010000034.1, on the reverse strand, counting down.
CGACGAGCTCACGACGGGTGAGTGGCCCGAAGGCACTCCTGCGGAGTGGACGGGCGGGGCCGCGACGCCCTTCGATGCGGTCGCCGGGTACATCAGCACCGCCGGGTCGATGTCCGACCTCGAGCGCCAGGTCGAGTCGCGCCAGAAGACCGGGGTGTTCACGGGGTCGTACGCGACCAACCCCGCGAACGGCGCCGCGATCCCCGTGTTCATCGCGGACTACGTGCTGATGGGCTACGGCACCGGTGCGATCATGGCCGTGCCCGGCCAGGACGAGCGCGACTGGGAGTTCGCCGAAGTGTTCGGCCTGCCGATCGTCCGCACGGTGCAGCCGCCCGACGACTGGGACGGCAAGGCGTACGTCGGGGAAGGTCCCGCGATCAACAGCGGCTTCCTCGACGGCCTGGGCGTCGCGGATGCGAAGCGCCGCATCATCGAGTGGCTCGAACAGAAGAACAGCGGCGAGGGCACGATCACCTACCGCCTGCGCGACTGGCTGTTCAGCCGCCAGCGCTACTGGGGCGAGCCGTTCCCGATCGTCTACGACGACACCGGCCTGCCGATCGCGGTGCCCGAGTCGGCGTTGCCGGTGCTGCTGCCCGAGATCGAGGACTTCAGCCCTCGCACGTTCGACGACAACGACGCGACGTCCGAGCCCGAGGCGCCGCTGGCTCGTGCGCAGGAGTGGGTCGAGGTCGAGCTCGACCTCGGCGACGGCCCCCGCACGTACTGGCGCGAGACGAACACGATGCCGCAGTGGGCCGGGTCGTGTTGGTACGAGCTGCGCTACCTCGACCCCACGAACGAGAACGCGTTCGTCGATCCGGCGGTCGAGCGGTACTGGATGGGCCCGCAGTGGGACGGCGACACGGGCGGTGTCGACCTGTACGTGGGCGGCGTCGAGCACGCAGTGCTGCACCTGCTCTACGCGCGGTTCTGGCACAAGGTGCTGTTCGACCTGGGCCACCTGTCGTCACGCGAGCCGTTCCGCCGCCTCTACAACCAGGGCTACATCCTGGCTGCCGCCTACACCGACGCGCGGGGCATGTACGTGGAAGCGAACGCGGTCGAGGAGCGCGACGGCGGCTACGTCTACGAAGGCAAGCCGGTCACCCGTGAGATGGGCAAGATGGGCAAGAGCCTGAAGAACGGCATCTCGCCCGACGAGTACTACCGCGACTATGGCGCTGACACGTTGCGCCTCTACGAGATGTTCACCGGCCCACTCGACCAGGAACGGCCCTGGGAAACACGGGCGATCGTCGGTGTCCACCGCTTCTTGCAGCGCCTGTGGCGGCTCGTGATCAACGAGGAGACCGGCGCGCTGCGTGTCGATGATCGGGCCGCCGACGACGAGACGCGGCCACGTGCTGCATCGCACGATCGACGCGGTGCGCGCCGAAATGGCGAACCTGCGGTTCAACACCTCGATCGCCAAGCTCACCGAGCTCACGAACCACGTCACCGCGAAGGCAGAGGCGACGACGCCGCGCGAGGTCGCGGAGGGGCTCGTGCTGATGGTCGCGCCGCTCGCGCCGCACGTCGCCGAGGAGCTGTGGCATCGACTCGGCCACGACTCGTCGGTCGTCTACGCGCCGTTCCCGGTTGCCGACCCGACACTGCTGGTCGAGGACACCGTCACGATCCCGGTGCAGGTGAAGGGCAAGGTCCGCTCCCACATCCAGGTCGCGACCGACGCCGAGCCGGCGGCCATCGAGGCGGCCGCCCTGGCTGATCCGGCGGTGGTCAAGGCGATCGACGGACGTCCCGTGCAGCGTGTCGTGGTGGTGCCGGGTCGCATGGTGAACGTGGTGACCTGACTGGTACCGTCGATGATCCCTCGGGGCTATAGCTCAGTTGGTAGAGCGCTTGCATGGCATGCAAGAGGTCAGGGGTTCGAATCCCCTTAGCTCCACTTCGCAAGATCGGTACCGTCGGCCCATGCCTGACGAGTGGTCTGCCGAGGAGCTCTTCGACGACGACTACCTGCACTTCTACCTTCCGCGCTTGACGGACGAGACCTCCGACGCGGAAACGGAGACGATCTGGAGCCTGATGTCGCTCGAGATTGGCGCGGATGTGCTCGACCTCGCGTGCGGGCACGGGCGCATCTCGAACCGCCTGGCGGCGAAGGGCGCGCGCGTCACCGGCATCGACGCGACTCCCCTGTTCCTCGGATTGGCGCGACGCGAAGCGAGCGAACGCGGCGTCGAGGTGGACTACGTCGAAGGCGACATGCGCACGCTCCCTTGGGCTGACGAGTTCGACGCGATCGTGAGCTGGTTCACCGCCTTCGGGTACTTCGACGACGCGCAGAACAAGGGCGTGCTCCGCGAGGCGCACAAGGCCCTACGTCCGGGCGGACGGTTTCTCGTCGAGCTGAACCACAAGGACGGGCTGCTCCCACACTGGGCGCCGTCGACCGTCCTCACGGTCGACGACAGCATGCTCATCGACGAGCGCGAGTTCGACCCGGTGACAGGACGTTCGAGCTGCTGGCGGACGATCGTCCGCGACTGGCGCAGCACGTCGCATGTTCTACTTCACGAGGCTGTTCGGGTACACGGAGCTGCGCGACTGGCTGCTCGAGGCTGGGTTCCGGTCCGTGGAGGGCTTCGCGGGCGACGGCGCGCCGCTCACACGGCACTCCGTCCGAATGATCCTCGTCGCCACGAAGTAGCGAACGTCGGCTCAGGTGTCGACTTCTGTCGTGACGCATCCCGACTGTGGCGTTCCCGCGAAACGGGCTTCGAGCCAGGCGAGCACGCGCGGCGGTGCCGCGGTGCGCAGATCGAAGTGGCCGATGCCCGGGTACGTGTCGAGCGCGATCGAGGCGCCGGCCGCGCACTGTTGCGCGACGTACTCCTCGGTGATGTCCGGACGTACGAGCGTGTCGACGAGCCCCTGCGAGACGAGAACGGGCACACTCAGCGGTTGGCTGCCGGGAGAGTTCGCGGCGAGGTGGGTGCTCCAGCCGGGAGCGTCGGCGGGATTGGCGGACAGGAATCGTTCGCGCAGCACGAGGAGGTCAGGTGCGTCGGCGAAGCTCTGCTCGGGTGTCTCGATGCAGCGTTCTCCCACCTTCTCGACGAGGCCGTGCACGTCGTCGTGCACGATCGTGCTGAGATCCACGTCGGAGTAGAGCTTCGACCACGAATCCAACGCGAGCGCGGTGAGCACGAGACCACTGACCTCGCTGATGTCGCGCTCGAGCAACACACCGAGATCGGTCGGCGGCGCCATCGCCGCGACCCCGACCAGCTCGAGCTCGGGGGCGTACGTCGCTGCGAGGGCCGCGGCGAAGAGCGTGGCGTGGCCGCCCTGGGAGTGGCCGAACACCGCGCTCCTGGCACTCACGCCGTCACCGAGGAGGTGGTGGGCAGCGCGAATCGCGTCGAGGACGGCCCGACCTTCGCTCTCCCCGACGAGATACGGGTGCGGTCCCGGCGTGCCGAGCCCGGGGTAGTCAGTTGCGACGACGATGTACCCCGCGTCGGTGAGGTCGGTGAGTGCGGGGATGCGGGCCGCGCCCGCGCCGCCCTCGAGCGACGGGGCGCATCGTGAGGCAACGCCAGTCGTGCCATGCGCCCAGGCGACCACGGGCCACCCTCCTGGCGGCGGCTCTCCGGGCGGGATGACGGCGATTCCGGACACTGCGATCGGGTCGCCGTCCGGATCAGTCGAGTGGTACAGCATGCGCTGCACCTCGGCGCCGTTCGCGAGCTCGTCGACGGTCTCGGTCCGGATGAGCGAACCGCTGGGCTCGTCCGGCAGTGGGTCAGGCGGGCGATAGAACGCGCCAGGCGTGGGCGGTTCGACCCACCACTGGTAACCAGCCCACCCGAGCACGACGACGCCGATCGCGACGATTGCCCCGATCACGACGCGCCGAGCCCGATGAGGTCGCGTCACGGCTCGCCGAGACCTCTCATCGGGTCAAGGTACCCTCTCGTGGTGGGTCAGCCGATCGCCGTCACCGAGAAGCCGGCGAACCGTCCGGGCATCGTGCGGTTCGAGACGAACCGCAGCTTCACCGGCATGGGACACGAGCACTACCACTCGCTCGACGACGCGACCGGTCCGCGGCCGCCTGACGAGATCGCCCGCCGCCTGCTCGCAACCGGCAAGGTCGACGGTGTGCACGTCTACATGAACATGATCACCGTCGACGTGAAGAAGGGCCACGACTCGACCGGCCTGAGCGACGTGATCGAAGGGCTGTACACGTACTGGCAGCCGGGCATGGTGCCGCCGGACTTCGAGGACGTCGCGGCCGACGAGCCCGCTGCTGCGACGCCGGCGACCGGCGACGCGCCGGCGGACGACGCGATGTCGGAAGCAGCGAAGCGCGTGCCTGCCGCGCTGCTCGAACGCAGCCGCCTCGCGCGCGAGAAGGCAAAGGCGAAAGCCGCCGCCGGCGAGTGACCCCGTGCTCGCTCAGGCGGACGTGACGCGTTCCGCCCACGCGAGGCGCGGGACGTCGGACCACAGACGCTCGAGCTCGTAGTACTTGCGCGTCTCGTCGAGGAACACGTGTACGACGAAGTCTCCGTAGTCGAGCAGGACCCACTTGAGGTCGTCGAGACCTTCGACTCGGATCGGGGTCGGGCCGCCCTCGAGCTTCAGCTCCTGCTCGACGGCCTCCGCGATCGTGCGCACCTGCCGCGTGTTCGCGCCGCTTGCGATGACGAAATAGTCGGTGATCGCGAGCACCGCTCCGACCGCGAGCACGACGGGATCGTCGGCCTTCTTCGACGAGGCAGCCTGCGCCGCGAGCTTGACCCAGCGCTCGATCGTGCTCTCGCTCACGCTCTCAGCCAGTGGAACCGCTCTCCCTTCGGTGGTGGATGGGGTGTCGTGGACGTCGTGCTCGTCGTCGTCGTGGACGACGCCTGGTGGCGGGCGACCTCGGCGGCGAAGTCGGACCCGAGCACGACGGTGAGGTCGATGCCGTCGATGACCGTAGCGTCCTGGGCGGCCGAACCGACACCGAGCGACTCCGCCACGAACTCCGCGGCACCCTTGAAACCCGGGGTCGAGTACAAGACCTGGGTGGTCGCAGCGGTGTCTCCGCTGTCGCTCGCGATCACGAGGTTGGCGCCGAGCAGCAGCACGAGGTTCGCCGCGGTGAGCATCGCGTCGGGGTCGCCGATGGTGTTGACGAGGCGGATCCGCGCACTGTTCGTGGGCGGCGACACCGCGCCGGGCATCGCCTCGGCCACGAGAAGGTGCATCGGCCCTTCGTCGGGTCGGTACGACTCCGGTTCGCCATCGAGAGCGAGCACCGGGAGAACGAGCACCTCGTAGTCGCCACCCGCGAGCGCTGCGAGGTGCTGACCGACCGGCAACGGAGGTCGCGCGACCACCGGATCCGCGCTGGAGGACGTCGTGGGTGGTGAGGTCGGCGGGGGCGGAGTGGTGTTCCCGATCGACGCGAGGATGCCCTGCCACAGCTCCTCGTAGCGCACGAGCCGGGCCGCCTCCGTCTGGGCGGGAGTGCGCGCCCCGAGCACCAAGGGGATGTCGTCTGCAGTCAATGAGCTCGGGCCGGCCGCGAACAGCTCCTCGAGCCGCCCGTCGACACCGGGGATCGCGACGGGATCGTCGAACGACACCTCGATCGGGCCGCTGACGACGGTCGGCCACGACGCCGTGTCGAGCACACTGACCTGCTCGACGCGGATGTCGAGCGCTGTCTCCACGGTCTGGCGCAAGAGCGTCGCGCCACCCGTCGCGAACACGCTCGCGAGCGGAGCCGGCCCGATGCCCGGCACCTCGACGCGCAGCAGGGTGGGCATGAGGATGAAGAAGCCGCCTCGGCCACCGGGCCGGAGCGAGGCGATTGCGATCGTCTCGGCTTGGCCTTCGGCGTCGAGGCCGACGAGGATCTGCGTCGGCGTCGGCGGCAACACGACGTCCGCGGTCCGGCCCACCCGTTCGACGAGCCGGCCTTCCCGACTGTCGATGATCGTCTTCCCGGCAAACGCGCCCAGTACCGGGATCGCACCGGCGATGAGCACCATGGCGAGCGCGATCCCCGCGGTGCGCCAGGGCCGCGTGCGCAGGCGATGAATGCTGCGACGGGATCGAGGCTCGGCTTCCGGCACGGTGGGCTCATCCGGGGGCGGCGCCGGTTCGGTCGGCTCTTCAAGGATCGGGTTTTCAAGGATCGGCTCTTCCACGATCGGTGCAGCCGGCGGAGAGACCGGTCGCATGCCCGGCGAGGTGTCGCGAATCGTGTCGCGAATCGTGTCGCGGACCCCGGCTTCCGCGTTGATCGGCACCGCGACCGTGACGTCGACGACCTCCGGTTCGACGACTTCGACTTCGGGTGTCGGCGACTGCCGATTCGACCACCTCGGGATCCTCGATCATCGAACCGCCACCGCGTAGAGCCTCCGACCGCGGATGCACTCGATGACGCCCGGGGGAAGGAGATAGTCGAGCGGCCGGCCGTCGGTGACCCGCGCCCGCAGGTCGGTGCTCGACACCTCGAGCCGCGGCACCTCGACCCGGAGCCAGCGCCAGCCCGCCGGTGGCTGCTCTCCCTCTGTCCCGGGGCGATCCACGACCACGACGGTGCAGCCGTCGCGCACCTCGTCGACCCGCTCCCACGTCATGAGCCCGGCGGCGGCGTCGCTGCCCACGATCAGGAAGAGCTCAGGATCGTCGTACTCGTCGCGGAGCGCCTCGAGGGTGTCCGCGGTGTAGGACGAGCCCCCCCGGTCGATCTCGATGCGGCTCGCCTCGATGCCCGGCCACGCCCCGGGCGGCGGCTTCGACCATTGCGAGACGGTCCTCAGCCGGGGTGATCTCCCGCTCCCCGACCTTTTGCCAGGGCACGTTGGCCACGACGAGCAGCACGCGGTCGAGGTCCAGGGCGTGGCGCACGTTGACGGCGGCGACGAGATGGCCGACATGTGGGGGGTCGAACGTGCCCCCGAAGACGCCGAGCCTTTGAGGTGCGGGACTGTCGAGGCTGGGGTGACGGCACCGTCTCAACCCTTCTCGGCCGCTGCCACGAAGCCGCAGGCTATCCGGCGTGTGAACACGAGAAATGTTCGCCCGGGACTGTGCCATGTGACACGCCTCGCCGATAAGGACGAAGGGAATGACATCACCGTAGTTCTGGTTACAGGATCTGCCATGAGTGACGCAGTTGGTCTGTATCTCAACGAGATCGGTCAGGTCTCGCTTCTCAACGCTGAAGAGGAGCGGGAGCTTTCCCGCGCGATCGAAGCCGGACGCCTCGCGTCCGAACGTCTCGCTGCCGGCGACCAAGACCCCGAGCTCGACGAGCTCATCCGGGTCGCAGCCGCGGCGAAGGATCGTTTCATCCGGGCGAACCTCCGCCTCGTCGTGAGCATCGCCCGTCGGTACCCCCTCCCCGCCGGCATGGATCTCCTCGATCTGGTGCAGGAGGGCAACCTCGGCCTCGAGCACGCCGTCGACAAGTTCGACTGGCGGCGCGGCTTCAAGTTCTCCACCTATGCCACGTTCTGGATCCGCCAGGCGATCGGGCGCGCGCTCGACCAGAAGGCGAGCCTCGTGCGGCTCCCCGGTGATCGCTCGGCGAGCCTGCGAGCTGCCCTGCGTCAGGTGTCGGGCGACGGCGACGAGCTCGACGACGAGAACGCCCGCCTCCACCGACTGTCGACTCCGGTCTCGCTCGACCGCTCGATCGGCGAAGACGGTGACAGCACGCTCGGCGACCTCGTGCCGAGCGACATGATCAGCCCCGAGCAGGCCGTGATCGCCGCAGCCGAGGGCGTCATGCTCGACGAGCTGCTCGGCACGCTCGACACCCGCGCTCGGTACGCGGTCGAGCGTCGATTCGGTCTCGTCGATGGGCGCAAGTGCAGCTATCGAGAGGTGGGCGAGGAGCTCGGCGTCACGGCCGAAGCCGCTCGTCGCCTCGTCAAACGGGCGGTCACTGGTCTTCGTGACGACGCCGCTCGCATCCTCGCCGCCTGATCCCCCCATCGGGCTGGCGTCATGGCCCGCCCCCGAGCGCACGCCCCCCGGGCGCTCGGGTGGCGGGCTGCACCTTTCTTCGTCGCCGCTCTCCGCTGCGCTGCGATCGGCTCCTGCTCGCTTCACTCGACAATCGGTGCTTCGCGCACCCGGCGGCGCACTGCGCCGCCCGTTCGTTCTTCGTCGCCATCCTCCTGCCGTCGAATCTGCTTTGCACCGGGCCGGTCAGAACGGCCACCCTTTGCCTGTGAACGCACCCTCGGCTGAGCGCTGGTCCCCGTCGTCGTGGCGGGCCTTCCCGGCCGGTCAGCAACCCGACTGGCCCGACGAGGGCGCCCTCGACCGGGCTCTCAAGCAGATCCACGGCTTCCCCCCGCTCGTGTTCGCCGGAGAGGCGCGCGGGCTGACCGAGTCGCTCGGTGAGGTCGCGTCGGGGCACGCATTTCTGCTGCAGGCCGGTGACTGCGCCGAGTCGTTCGACGACTTCTCCGCAGTGAGCATCCGGGAGAAGCTGCGGGTCGTCCTCCAGATGGCCGTGGTGCTCACGTACTCCTCGGGGGTGCCGGTCGTGAAGGTCGGCCGCATCGCCGGACAGTTCGCGAAGCCCCGCTCCGCGTCCGTCGAGCGCGTCGGCGACACGGATCTGCCGTCGTTCCGCGGTCACATGGTGAACGACATCGTTCCGACGGAGGCGGCCCGCACGCCCGACGCGGAGCGCCTCGTGCAGGCGTATCACCAATCGGCGTCGACCCTGAACCTGCTTCGTGCGTTCACGAAGGGCGGCTTTGCCGACCTGTCGCGTGTCGCCGCGTGGAACCAGGAGTTCGTGGCGACCAGCCGCGAAGGTCAGCGCTACGAGGCGATCGCCTCGGAGATCGAACGCGCGCTGCGCTTCATGGCTGCCTGCGGCATCGATCTGGCCCGCAGCCCGCAGCTGCACGAGGTCGACTTCTACACGAGCCACGAGGCGCTGATCCTCGGATACGAGGAGGCGCTCACTCGCACCGACTCCCTCACCGGCGAGTGGTACGACTGCTCGGCGCACATGCTCTGGATCGGCGATCGGACCCGCCAGCTCGACGGCGCGCACGTCGAGTTCCTCCGCGGCGTCGGCAATCCGCTCGGATGCAAGATCGGACCGACAGCCACCGCGGACGAAGTGCTCGCGCTGTGCGACGCGCTCAACCCCGACCGGGTGCCGGGACGGCTCACGCTCATCACCCGCATGGGCGCGGCCCGTGCCGAGGAGACGCTTCGCCCGCTCTTGCGCGCCGTCACTGACGCCGGGCACCCGGTGGTCTGGGCGTGCGACCCGATGCACGGCAACACGTTCACGAGCTCCTCGGGACGCAAGACCCGCCACCTCGACGACGTGCTCGCCGAGCTGGACGGCTTCTTCCGGGCGCACGCCGCGGAGCGCACGTGGCCGGGTGGCGTGCACGTCGAGCTGACGGGCGACGACGTGACCGAGTGCCTCGGTGGCGCGGAGGAGATCCTCGACCACCAGCTCGACGACCGCTACGAGACCATGTGCGATCCGAGGCTGAACGCCCGCCAGTCGCTCGATCTCGCGTACCGCGTCGCCGAGCTGCTGCGCAGGTAGGGCGCTACCCGCCGATCTGGATCGGCGGCAAGGCCGGAGGCGGCACGAACGCCGTCGTCGAGGGGGGCGGCGGGCGGCGGCGGCGGGCGGCGGGGGCACGGTCGTCGTGGCACGGGGTCGGCGGCGAGAGGACGCGACCGGGACCGTCTCAGGGGCGGGAGGAGGTGGTGCCGGCACTGTTGTCACCGCGGCCACCGTGGTCGCGGTGGTCTCGGTCGGGGCGGTGGTGGTCTCCGCACCCGCCGGCACCGTGGTGTCACTGGTCGCCACCGTCTCGTCAGTCTTGACGTTCCCGGGGGTGTCGATCGTCTTCAGCGTCGGTCGCTTTCACTGCGAAACCGACAACGAGACCGAGCGCGACACCACCGGTGATCGAGCTGGCCAACCACTTGCGCGGATAGCTCACCTCATGAAATTACTCGGCGGCCTGCTCGCCGAAGGATCAGGTTCGCAACGAGGCCTGTCCACCCGGTCTGGTGCGAGGCACCCAACCCGGTGCCGTTGTCGCCATGGAAGTACTCGTGGAACATCAGATGGTCACGCCATGACGCATCGCTCTGAAAGCGCTCGACCGCGCCATAGCAGGGGCGGCGGCCGTGCTCGTCGAGAAGGAACGTCGAGATGAGCCGATCGCTGAGCTCGTCGGCTGCCTCTCGCAACGTGACCTGGCGACCCGACCCGGTCGGCAGCTCGACCTTGAAGTCGTCACCCAGGTAGCGCCGGTAGCGGCGGAGCGACTCGATGATGAGGTAGTTCACGGGGAACCACACGGGTCCCCTCCAGTTGGAGTTGCCGCCGAACGACGTCGTGGTGGACTCGGCCGGCTGGTAGTCGAGGGTCGCCTCCGTGCCGCCGATCGTCAGGCGGAGCGGATGCTCGAGGTGGCGGCGGCTCAGGCTGCGGATGCCGTGAGGCGACAGGAACTCGTCCTCGTCGAGCATGGCGCTCAGGAGACGAGAGAGGCGCTCCGGCCCGACGATCGAGAGCAGCCGGCGTCCTCGCCGGCCCGGCTCCTGCGTGTGGGCGATCACGTCGGCGAACTCGGACTTGTGCCGCTCGAACCACGTGAGCCGAAACGCGAAGTCGGGCAGCAGCAAGCGGGCGTCGTCGTCGAAGACGATCGCGGCGGTCATCGGGATGAGCCCCACCATCGACCGGCACCGCAGTGGTGTCGTCGAACCGTCCGGGCCGCGAAGGACGTCGTAGTAGAACCCATCGTCCTCGTCCCACAGGCCCTGCTCGTTCATCGCCGTCGCGATGTAGGTGAAGTGCTCGAAGAACTTCGTCGCGACGTCCTCGTAGGCGCGGTCGTGGAGCGCGAGCAGCAGTGCCATCTCGAGGAGCTCGAGGCAGTAGCGCGCCATCCATGCCGTGCCGTCGCTCTGCTCGAGGATCTGGTCGCCCGGCAACGCCGCGCCGCGATCGATCGGACCGATGTTGTCGAGGCCGAGAAACCCGCCCTCGAAGACGTTGTTCGCCTCCTCGTCCTTCTGGTTCACCCACCACGTGAAGTTCAGCAGCAGCTTGTGGAACACGCGCTTCAGGAAGCCGAAGTCGCGCCGACCGTCGATGCGAAACACTTGGATCGCGGCCCACGCGTGGACCGGCGGGTTGACGTCGCCGAACGCCCACTCGTACGCCGGTAGCTGACCGTTCGGATGCTGGTACCACTCCCGCAGCAGCAGGAGCAGCTGGCGCTTCGCGAAGTCCGCGTCGACATGTGCGAGGGCCACGCAGTGAAACGCAAGATCCCACGCCGCGAACCACGGGTACTCCCAGGTGTCCGGCATGGAGATGACGTCGAAGCAGTCGACGTGGCGCCACTCCTTGTTGCGTCCGCGTTTGCGTTCCGCCGGTGGCGGCGCGCCAGCGGGATCTCCCTCGAGCCAGCGGGCGACGTCGTAGTGGAAGAACTGCTTCGACCACAGCATCCCGGCGAAGGCTTGGCGCAGCACACGAGCCTCGTCCTCGGTCGCCGCCGTCGGCGTGAGCCGGGCGTAGAAGCTGTCCGCCTCGGCGCGCCGCATGGACACGATGTCGTCGAACGAGTCCTCCTCCCGGTCGGCAGCCGGGCCGAGCTGGAAGCGCACCTCGGCGGTCTCGCCGGGCTCGACCGTGAGTCGATAGCGAGCGGCCGCCTTGGTGCCCGACCGCTCGGGGTTGACGGTGTCCGCGCCGCGCACGACGTAGTCGTTGATGCCGTCCTTCGGGAAGTGTGTTCCGGGCAAGCCGAACAGACGTTGTGCGTTCGTCTCGTTCTCGCAGAAGAGCAGCTCGGGATCGCCCGCGAGCTCCAACAGGTAGCGACCCAGCTCGTGGTGCTCCGCGACGATGGCGCGTGCCTCGGTCGTCAGCGTGGGCTTGCGAGCATCGATGCCCCACGACCAGGTGTTGCGGAACCACAACGTCGGCAGGACCTCGATCGTCGCCGGTTCCGGTCCGGCGTTGCCGACCGTGACCTTGACGTAGACGTCGTCTGGCGTCGCCTTCGCGAACTCTGCCTCGATCCACCAATAGCGGTTGTCATCGAAGACGCCGGTGTCGATGAGCTCGAACTCGGGATCCTGCTTCGTGCGTCGCCGGTTCTCCTCGACGAGGCGGCCGTAGGGGAACTCGCTCTGCGGGTAGTGGTAGCGCCATCGCATGTACGAATGCGTGGGTGTGGAGTCGACGAACCACCAGTACTCCTTGGCGTCTTCGGAGTGGTTGCCCTCCTCCGCGTTCAGCCCGAAGATGCGCTCTTTCAGAATCGGGTCGCGCCCGTTCCAGAACGCGAGCGAGAGACACAGCGTCTGGCGGTCGTCGCACCAGCCGGCGAGGCCATCCTCGTTCCACCGGTACGCACGCGACCGAGCGTGGTCGTGGGGGAACGAGTCCCACGCCGTGCCGTAGGGGCTGTAGTCCTCACGCACGGTTCCCCAGGCTCGTTCCGCGAGGTACGGACCCCAGCGCTTCCAGGCAACGAGGCCTTGATCGGCCTCATCGAGTCGGCGACGCTCCGCCGACGCTTCAGCCCGAGGTCGAGTGGACGCCATCGGTCGTGCCCCTTCCACTCCCGCCCCTCGCGGGCGATGATGACATGAGGAGGGATCTTCATGCCCATCGAGTTCGGCCGCCAGGTGTGCGGCAGCCTCTCTGAGGCGTCCGCCCGCGAGTGGCTCGTGACCGATGGGCTCGGCGGCTACGCGATGGGCACTGTCGCGGGACTCCGGACTCGCCGCTACCACGGCCTGCTCATGGTCGCCGGCGAAGCCGCGGGAGGAGACGCGGGCGTGAGCCGGCGGATGCTCGGTCTCGCCGCGCTCGACCCGACTCTGGTCGTCGGCGATCGCCGCATCCGGCTCGCGACCGACGAGTGGGCGGGTGGTGCCGTCGACCCCGCCGGCTACATCGAGCTCGAGTCGTTCTCGCTCGTGCTCGGCATCCCGAGGTGGCGGTGGGTCATCGGCGACATCACGTTCGAACGCGAGATCGCGATGGTGCACGGTCGACCTGCGGTCGCCGTGCGCCACCGACTGGTCCACGCGCCCGGTCCGGTGCGGGTCGAGCTGACGCCGCTGTGCACGTGGCGCGACGGGCACAGCGACCGGCACGCCGGCGCCGATCCCTCGGTTGAGCCGGTGGCCGACGGCTTCGTCTTCGAGCACGCCTATCGGGTACGCGGCCCGGAGTGGGTCGCGGGCGGATCCTGGTACCGCGGCGTACGCGCCCGAGCCGAGGCCGAGCGCGGGCTCGGCGACATTGAGGATCTCTGGGCGGCGGGCTGCTTCGCGCCGGTGCTGCAGCCCGGTGAGTGCGCCGATGTCGTTGCGTGGGCGGGCGACCTCGATCAGGCGCCACCGCCGGCCGACGAGATCGTGACGAGCGCGCAAGCGCGAGCCGCGCGCGTCGAAGCCATGGCCCGACCGTCCGACGAAGTCGACGCGCTCCTCGCGCGAGCCGCTGACCAATTCGTGGTCACGACCGCAACGGGCCCGTCGGTCGTCGCGGGCTACCCGTGGTTCGGGGAATGGTCACGCGACACGATGACCTCGTACGAGGGTCTGTTCCTCTGCGCCGGGCGGCACGAGGAGGGCCGCGATCTGCTGCTCCGGTCGGCAGCCACGTTGTCGGAGGGCATGCTCGCCAACACCGCCGACGCGGGCGGCCTCGAATACAACACTGCCGACGGCACGCTGTGGTTCATCCACGCCGTCGGTCGCCATGTCGCCGTGACGGGTGATCTCGATCTGCTCGCGAAGCTCGACGGCCCGCTCGACGCGATCATCGACGCGCACTCGCGCGGCACCCGGTTCGGGATCAAGGTGGACCCGTCCGACGGCCTGCTGCAGCAGGGTGCGCCCGGTTGGGCGTTGACGTGGATGGACGCACGCGTCGACGGGCAACCGATCACGGCTCGGTCAGGCAAGGCGGTCGACATCAACGCGCTGTGGGTCAACGCGCTCGGGACGGTGAGCGACCTGCACCGCCGACTCGGCCGGCACGCCGGTCGATGGCAGTCGCTCGAGGAGTTCGCACGATCGTCGTTCCTCACGCGCTTCGCCCGGCGAGACCATCTCCTCGACGTAGTCGGCACCACGGGCACCGACGACGGATCGATCCGTCCGAATCAGCTGCTCGCCCTGTCCCTCCCCCACGGCCCGTTCGGGGGATCGGCAGGCGGATCGGCCCACGCGGATCTCGCCTCGGCCGTCGTTTCGACGTGCCGAGCCGACCTGCTCACGTCGCTCGGCATGCGGTCACTGTCGCCGCACGATGCGGCCTACATCGGCCGTCACCGCGGTGGACCCGCCGAGCGAGACGGGGCGTATCACCAGGGAACGGTGTGGCCGTGGCTGATCGGCCCGTTCGTCGACGCGGCGTGTGCAACCGGGCCTCCGCCGGTGGACGTGCTCGACGGTCTCGTCGGCCATCTGGGTGAGTTCGGACTCGGCTCGGTGTCGGAGACCGCCGATGGCGACGCGCCGCACGGCGCGACGGGATGTCCGTTCCAGGCGTGGTCGGTGGCCGAGCTGTTCCGGGCTCGCCGCGTGCTCTCAGCCTGATCTCTGGCCCTCAGGCGGTCAGCGCGGCTCCGACGATGCCCGCTTCGTTCAACAGCTTGGCGGCCACGACTTCGCAACGAGGCGTGAGGAGGGGGATGAACTTCTCACCCTTCTTGCTCACTCCACCTCCGATGATGACGAGGTCGGGCCACATGAGACGCTCGAGCTGATCCAGGTACTCGTCGACGCGCTTGGCCCACTGCTTCCAGTCGAGCTTCTTCGCCTCCCGCACGCTGTCGGCCGCGCGGTCCTCGGCATCCTTGCCTCGTATCTCGATGTGGCCCAGCTCGGTGTTCGGGATGAGCTTTCCGTCGTGGAAGACGGCGGTGCCGATGCCCGTGCCGAGCGTCGCGACGATCACCACACCCATGCGCCCGACGCCGGCCCCGAACCGCATCTCCGCGACGCCCGCGCAGTCCGCGTCGTTCGTGATGGTGAACGTGCACCCCGAGACCTCCTCGAACGTGGCGCGGGCGTCGGTGCCGATCCAAGACTTGTCGACGTTGGACGCGGTGTGGATCACGCCGTGCTTCACGACAGCGGGGAAGGTGCACCCGACCCGGCCCTCGTACCCGAAGTGGGCGATGATCTCCGCGACGGTCTTGGCCACGGCCTCCGGCGTCGCCGGCTTCGGAGTGAGAAGCCGGAATCGTTCCGTCGTGAGCTCGCCCTTCTCCAGGTCGACGGGAGCGCCCTTGATGCCGGTGCCGCCGATGTCGATGCCGAGCTTCACTCCAGTGGTCTCCATCGCGGCAGCGTAGGTGCTCACGGCCAACCGGCGCCGGGGACCTCCACGCGGACGGCCTCGATGCGACCGGGTCGCTGCTCGAGCAATGTCGCTTCGTCGCCGGCCAGGTCGCCGGTGATCATGTAGAGCGTGCGCCGATCGGCGCCGCCCAACATGCACGCGAAGCACCCAGGCTCGGTGGCGATGCGATCGGTGATCTCGCCGCCTTCGACCACCCGCACGCACTGGTGATGGGTGGGATCGGCGACCCAAATGCCGCCCGCTTCGTCGAGGCAGATGCCGTCGGGAGTGACGCGATCGAGGTCGGCCCACACCCTCCGGTTCGAAAGCATGCCGTCCGCGGCGACGTCGAACGCGGTGAGACGACGTCCGAACGTCTCACCCACGATGAGCGTGGCCCCGTCGGGGGTGATCACGGTGCCGTTCGGGAACATCAGGTCGTCCGCCGCCACGGACACCGCGCCATCGGGGGTGACGAGCGCGAGCGCCGCCGGCTTCGGTGGTTCGCCGTGGGCGAAGTCGAAGCCGAAGTTGCCGACGTAGGCGCGCCCTTGGCCGTCGACAACCATGTCGTTGCAGTCGAAGGTCGCGACGCCAGTCAGATCGGCATGCTCGACGAGGCCACCGGGATCGAGTCGCATGAGGCGGCGGTCCTGCATCGACACGACGAGCAGTCGGCCATCGGGCAGCCACCCCAAGCCTGAGGGACGCTTCGGGACTTCGACGATCGTCTCGGTCGTTGCCGTTCTCGTCCATCGCCTGCACTCGGTGCGTGTGGAAGTCCGAGAACCAGAGCCGGCCGTCGTGCCAGCGCGGGCCTTCGCCGAACGAGAGCCCGTCGAGGACGATCTGGGGAGTGGCGGAACTCGAGGTCATCCGGTGAACAGTACGGCGGCGCGCGCTTGGGGCGAGACGGCGCGCAGGTCACGCAGTGCGACGAGACCGGCGAGTCCGGCCGATCCGGTCGGGTCGACGTCGATCGCTGTCGCGGACCGGGCGAGCGCGTTCGCCCGCCTGAGGTCATCCTCCCCGACCGCGATCGCGGTGCCGCCGGTGCGCAACAGCGCATCCACGACCGAGGCCCAGTCGTAGGCCTCGTCGTCGAGGATGCCGGTGGCGACGCTCGCGCCCGGCGGTGCCCACGGCCACATGAAGTCATGGCGATGCTCGCGTCGCGTCCGGGGCGCTTCCTCTGCGGCCGCCCGCGCTCGCTCCCAGGCGCGGACGAGGGGCGCGTTCACCTCCGGCTGCACGACGTGCATGACCGGTTCACGAGGGAGGCGCCCGAGCGCGACGGCCTCGTGCAGTCCCTGCGCGACGGCGGACGCGAGGGCGCCGCCTCCCACCTGCACGACGAGCGTGTCGAGCGAGACCTCGGCGTCGGCGAGCTCGTAGGCCAGTGTGCGACCGCCGTCGATGGTGAGGCCGTTCTCGGGACCCTGGCACGAAAACGGGATCGCGCCCGCCGCCACGGCCTCCCGAAAGCGATGGACGCACGGATCCCCGGGAGGGTCCGTGGCCTCACGCGGGCAGACGTGCAGCTCGGCGCCGAGGTCGCGGAGGCGCGTGAGCACGCTCTCGTCCGCCCACGTCGGGACGAACACCGACAATGGACGGCCCGATGCACGGGCGATCACTGCCTGCGGCGAGGGCGGCGTTGCCACAGCTCGCGATCGCCAACGGGCGCGCCTTCTCGATGCCGACGACCTCCAGCCAGATGGCGAGGCCCATGAGGTGGCGACCCTTGTGCGAACCCGCGACGTTGCCGGTCTCGTCCTTCACCCACACGCCGAGCGGGTCGGCCCAGCGCAACGGCGTCGCGGTGAAGCCGCGGCCGTCGACGGCCGCTACCGCGTTGTCGAGGTGGGTGACGACGTCGACGAACTGCGCATCGTCCTCGGCTCGGTCGTACGCCGCCAGCAGCCGCCGGTAGCGCAAGAACGGGTTCGGGGTCTCTCTCGTCTGGCCATGCCGTCGAGCGGTCGAGATGGCGGACGAGGACGTGATCGATGTCGTCGCTGCCGGAGCGAGGACAGCGAAACGGTGTGGCTGATCGCGGGGGTGCGGGCCACCCACATCCCGCGCACGCGATCACCATGCACTGATCACCCTGCACTCATCATCGCGTGCTGATCACCAGGAGGCGAGGACGCCGGTCCTCTGGTTGAAGTCCTCGATGAGCGCGTCCCACTTGGGGACGAGCGTCTCGAGCGCGGTCCAGAAGCCGGCCTGTCGTCGCGCCTCGAAGTCATCCACGGACACGCCCTGCTGCTCGACCCACGTGAAGTACCCGAGGTTGAAGATGCGGCTGCGGTCGAGCGCCGTGCACTCGAGCAGGTGATCATCGGATACGGCGAGGAGGTGCTCGGCGAACACAGCGGCGGCCGCGCGGTCGTCGAAGCCGTCGGGCCAGCTTCGAGCGATCGTCTTCTCCGCGTTCGGAGCCATAGAGCGCGGCACCATCGGTCGCGACCGTCACGATGAGGTCGTCCGCGCCGAGTCGGAAGCGCTTCGCGACCTTGATCGACGCGACGAGGTTGCAGATCGAGGAGAGCCCGAGATGGGGCAAACCGTCCACCACGTCGTCGGGGACCCCGCGGCGGACGAGCTCGGCTCGCCCGACAGGAGTGTTGAAGAGCACACCCAGCGCGTCAGTGCTGCGGTCCGAGACCGCGGTGACCACGTCGGTTCCCATGACGTTGTGGATGTACGGGATGTGCTTGTCGCCGATGCCCTGGATGTTGTGCTCGCCGAACCCGTTGCAGAGCATCGTCGGACACTCGAGGGCCTCGACCGCGACCGTCAACGAGCCGTGGCGTTGCTTGAGCGTGTCGCCCGCAGCGAGCGTGCCCGCCGAGCCCGAAGCCGACACGAACGCCCGGAGCATCAGCTCGGGACGCTGGCGTCGAACGTCCGCAACGATGGCTTCGAGCGCGGCGGCGGTCGCGGTGCGATGGCCGAGGTGGTTCCCGAACTCGCAGAACTGGTTGAGGATGACGTTCGCCGGATCTCGTGCGAGCTCGTTGCAGGTGTCGTAGATCTCCTTCACGTTGCTCTCGGAGCCGGGCGTGCGCACGATGTCCGCCGGATCGGTGACCCACGCTTCCAACCACTCGAAACGCTCGCGGCTCATGTTCTCGGGGAGGACGGCGACGCCGCGGCATCCCATGAGCCGCGAGATGGCCACTCCCCCGCGGGCGTAGTTGCCGGTCGACGGCCAAATCGCGCGGTGCGACGTGGGATCGAACTGGCCGGTGACGATCCGCGGGGCGAGGCACGCGTACGCGGCCTGCACCTTGTGGGCTCCGATCATCGGGAATCGGTCTCCGAGCGCGAGCACGATCGTCGCGTCGACTCCTGTGAGCGACCGCGGCACGATCAGGTGCCCGGGGACGGCATCGCACGTCGTCCGGTCGGAGCCGTTGAACCAGTGGACGCGGAAGAGGTTGGCCGCATCCGCGTCGTCCGGGCCGACCTTGGCCAGACGTGACGCGACGCCGGACGGCGCGATCGAGGGATCGGCGAGCTGAGCGAACGTCGGCAACGCGATGCCGGCGGTGCGGAAGCGCTCTACCGCACGGTCGCGCGCCGCGGTGTCGACGACATCGGTCTCGAGACCGAACCCGGCCGCACCCGTCATAACCCGGCCGCGGCGCTCTCGTCGACGAGCACGGTTGCATCGGGGCGCACACGACTCGCGGGGATGCTCGGATCGCGGCCGACGAGCTTGTGCACCATCTCGGTCTTGCCCGGCCCGGCGGCAAGGAACATGACGTCGCGTGCGCGGTTCACCGTGGGGACGGTCAAGGTCATCCGCACCCGCCCGCGGTAGGGCTGGGTGAGTGCGACATCGGCGTCATCGACGTCGATGACCGGATCGCCCGGCGGCCATGACGCGGTGTGGCCGTCGTCGCCGAGGCCCAAGTGCACCACGTCGAGCACGCCGTCGCCCGTGACGGCCCGCAGCTCTGCGGCATAGCGGCGGGCGGCGTCATCGAGATCGGTGGCGGTGACGTCCATCAGGTGCGCATGCACCGGAACGCGATCCAGCAGGTTGGCGGTGAGGTCGCCGAGGTTGCGGTCGGGGTCGCCGTCGGGTGCAACCCGCTCGTCGACCTGGAAGACGTGCATGTGCTCCCAGGGAAGCGCGAGCTGAGACAGCGCGGCGAACATCGCCGCAGGCGTCGAGCCGCCGCTCACCGCGAACGTGAATCGGCCGCGCGCCGCACGAGCCGGCTCGATCCGGGCCGCGATCCATTCGGCCGCGCGCTCGGCGAGCTCGTCGTGTCCGTGCACCTCGACCGCCATCAGGACTCCTCCCCTTCGGTCTCGAGCCCGACCACGGGGTCGCACACGTCGTTCCAGCGGAGGAACACTCGGGTCTCCCGCTCGTACCCGAGCACCGACAGCGTGGCAGGCGACAGGGCGAAGTAGCGGCCTGCGGTCGGGTCGAGGCCGAGCCATCGCGCACCGAGCACGCGCAACACGTGACCGTGGGCGAAGAGCGCCACGTCTCCATCGGCGGCAGCCGCGCGCTCGATGACACGGTCGACGCGGGCGCCGACTTGCGTCGCCGTCTCGCCTCCGGGCACGCCGTCGTCCCACAACGTCCAGCCGGGGCGATCGACTCGGATGTCGACGGTGCGACGACCCTCGTACTCGCCGTAGTCCCACTCCAGCAGGTCGTCATCGTGTTCGGCGGCTCCGGCGAGACCGGCGAGGCGACACGTGTCGGAGGCGCGCCCGAGGGGACTCGCGAGCACGAGGGAAAATGCACGACCGTCGAGGCGACGACCGGCGAGCTCAGCCTGCGCGCGGCCTTCGTCGGTGAGCGGGATGTCGGTACGACCGGTGTGGCGACCGAGCTTCGCCCATTCCGTCTCGCCGTGGCGAACCAACACGATCTGCTTCGGGCGCATGCCCGGAGCCTGCCACGCGTCGTGAGGGTGCGCGACAGAACCGGTGGTCCTGGGCGAGACTGCGGCATGGTCGGCCTCCCGGACTCGGCGCGCCGAATCGTCGCCGGCTTCGTCGCGGCGATCGCGATCCTGTGCGTGGTCGTCCCGATGGCGGGCGCGAGCCCGAGGCAAGCTCCGCCTCCGGGGCCGCTCACCCTCAATCCGACCTCGGGGCTGCCCGGCAGCTCGTTCACTGGTTCGCAGTCGATACCGACTGCGTCGGCGCGGTCGTTGTGTCCTGACTGGTTCTTCCTGTTCGACGGCACGGTCTCGTCTGGCCACGACAACAACTTCACATCCGGGACTCGAAGCGCGTCGATGCAGGTCCCGTTGAACGCGGCCCCGGGGTCGCACCTCGTCGAGTCATTCTGCACGAACGTGGACAAGCAAACGGCCAAGGTGGGGCAGGCGACGTTCGTGGTGACGGGCGGGACGACCACCACGACGACGACGATCGCGACCACCACGACAACGACCACGATCGCGACGACCACGACCGCACCCACCACGACGGCGCCCACGACCACTTCCCCGACCACGACACGTCCCGACCACGACGACGCGTCCGCCGACCACCACGCGTCCGCCGACAACCACAGGAGCGACCACGACGGGTGCGACCACCACACTCGCCCCGACGACGACGGTTGCTTCCACGACGACGACCGGGAGCACCACGACCACCGTCCCCGACGTCCGCGCGCTCGACGTCGAGGAGCCGACCGTCCCACCCGGAGGTGAGGCGACCGCAACCGGGCAAGGGTGTGATCCAGGAGCCTCGGTGACGCTCGAGATCGCCGGGGAGGAAGTCGGGAGCACGACGGCCGACGACGACGGCACGTTCGAGACCGAGATCGAGGTGCCCGACGTCGAGCCCGGCCGCGTCGAGGTGCTCGCGCGCTGCGGGCCGGTGCTCACCACCGAGCTCGACATCGTGCTGGCGTCCGAAGTCAGCAGCGGCACCTCGACCGTGCTCGTGCTGATGTTCTTCCTGATCGTGCTGGCGGCCCTGCTCTGGTACGGCCGCCAGGCCCGGCAGGGCGGAGCGCACTGAGGGGCCGAGAGCGCTGAGGGGCCTGCGGCTCGGAGGACATACCATTCCGGTCGTGACGAGGACGACCGTGCCGATCCCGACCAGAGTTCTGGTGACCGGCATGCGTCACGACGACGGGGAGATCGTCGCGGCCGAGCTCTACGCGGTGGCCGAGGCGTGCGGACAGTCCTCGGAGCAGGTGCGCTCCTGCCTCCGTCGTCTCGTGAAGGAAGGGTTGTACGTCCAGCACGGCAAAGGGCGGTCGGCGCGGTTCGTGGCCACCGAGGCGGGAGTCGCTCAGCTCGAGGCGGGCTGGACGCGCACCCGCACCGCGTACCAGCAGGACGCGGCGGGGCGAGGCTGGGACCGCTTGTGGCACATCGCTGCGTTTGCCGTGCCAGAGAACCGCCGCACCGCCCGCGACCACCTGCGTGACCGGCTGCTCGGCCATGGCGGCGCGGCGTTGCAGGGCGGCATGTACGTGTCTCCCCATCCTTGGGAGGACGTCGTGCGCCAAGAGGCCAAGCGCCTCCAGGTCGACGAGTACCTCACACTCGCGACCACCGACGACCTCGAGGTCGGGGGCGTGCGCGATCCGCGTCAGCTCGCACAGGAGCTGTGGGCGATCGGCGACGTGGCTCGCGCCTACGAGCAGTTCATCGAGCAGCACCGTCACGTCCCCGAGCAGCTCGAGGACATGCGCCGTCGCAAGGAGCGGTTCAGCGACGACCACTTCCTGCCGTTCGCGTTCGCGATGGCAGTGGCGATGTCGGAGTGCACGCGCACCGATCCGCTGCTGCCACCCGAGCTCCTGCCGCGGCCGTGGCCAGGCCGGGCGGCCCGAGAGCTCGTGTTGCGCAGTCGCCGGCTGGCGCTCCTGGTGCGCGAGGAGCACGACCGCCCCGCGCTGTTCCACCTCTACGACCAGATGGTCGAAGGCCTGAGCTAGTCGCCCTGGCGGTCAGGTGAGGCTCGCGAGGTGGGCGGCGTCGTTGTAGCGGACGAGGCGCCACCGCGGCAGCGGGCGGGTTTCCGTGGGCGGCACGATCACGAACTCGGTGAGCGAGGTGTTCTCCGTCTGCAGAGCGAATCCACCCACCATGGGGAGGTTCAACAACGAGCGGAGGGCGACATCGACGACGCCGCCGTGGCATGCGATGACGACGGTCTGGCTGTCGTGCGCTCGCCGCGACCCGACGCAACGTCGTACCGACACGGTCGTGGAACACCGTCAGGCTCTCGCCACCGGGCGAGATCTCGAGATGCGGATCCGACTCCATGTCGCGGAAGCCGTACGTCGCGATGAAGTCGTCGTAGGAGAGGCCGTCGGCCTCACCAGGGTGCAGCTCGCACAGGCCTTCGTCCTCGAGCACGGGCAGATCGCCCAGCGCCGGCGAGATGATCTGCGCGGTCTCGCGCGCCCGGGGCAGCGTGCTTGCGATCAGCGCGTCCACCGCGCCGAGCTCCTCGGTGGCGGCCAACCGGTCGCGCAGGGCAGCGGCCTGCCGGCGACCGAGGTCGGAAAGGCCGTTGCAGGTCGCGAGGCCACCGACGAGCCCGTCCACGTACACCTGCGACTCGCCGTGACGGATGAGAACGAGCCGGGTCACACGCTCACGCGAGGTTCTCGACGAACCGCTCGAGCTGGCGCAGGTTGCGACACTCGAAGACGCCGTCGGTGTGGCTCGCGTACTCGCCGATGATCGAGTCGCCGGTGTCCCAGTAGGAGCGGGGCTCGGGGTTCAGCCAGTAGACGTGGCGGGCCCGGTGCCGCATCTCCTTGAGCACCCACGACTGGGCGGCGTGGTAGTTGTTGCGGGCGTCGCCGAGGAGGATCACGGTCGTCTTCGGCCCCACCTCCTTGCCCCACCGCTCCCAGAACACCTCGAGGGCGTGGCCGTAGTCGCTGTGGCCGTCGACCCACACGACGTCGGCTTCGGTGTTGACACGGTGCACCGCGTCCGTGATGTCCTCGACGCCCTCGAAGAAGCGGGTCACTTCGTCGATGCCGTCGATGAACACGAACGCCCGCACCTTGGAGAACTGGCCGCTGATCGCGTAGACGAGGTGGAGCGTGAACCGGGCGAAGGCGGCGACCGAGCCGGAGATGTCCGCGACGACCATGATCTCGGGCTTGGCCGGGCGCGGGTAGCGAAACTTCGGCTCGGCCGGCACCCCTCCGTATGACAGCGAGTGGCGCACGGTGTTGCGGAAGTCGAGCGGACCCTTACGCCCGTGGCGGCGCTTGCGGGCGAGACGCACCGCGAGCTTGCGAGTGAGCGGGTAGAGCGCCCGTCGCAGCGCGGCCATCTCGTCGCGGGAGGCGTGCATGAAGTCGACGTCCTCGGGCAGCGGCTTGCGCAGCGTCTTCGCCATCGCCTCGACGCCGCGGTCGGCCACCAGGCGCCGACGGATCTCGGCCTCGATCTCCTTCTTCAGCTGATCGATGCGGGTCTCGAACTCGTCGCGCTCGAGTCGCTCCTCCAGCGCGGTCATCTCGCCGCCGACCTCTTGACGAGACGACTCCATGAGCTTCTCGAGCATGCCGTCGAGGTCGAGGTTCCGCAGCGTCCGGTACAGGTAGTACGTGCCGCCGACGGGCCGGCCCGGCTCCATCCCGGCATACCGGCTGACGGCCTGACGCGCGAGCGCCCGCATCATCGCCTCGTCGGCGTTGAGCAGCGCCCGGTACAGCATCTCCGCGAGCTGCTCCGGAGTGAGCTGGTCCATCGCGCCGCCGGGGCCGCCGGCCTGCTGCTGGCCGGGCTGCATCTCGCTCCACTGATCGCCGTCGCCGTCGCCATCGACCGCGAACTCCGGACCGCGCAGCGAGAAGTACACCTCGAAGACGGTCTCGAACGCCCGCCAGTGGGCGTTGTTCTTCACGAGGGTCGCCCCGAGCGCGTACTTGAACGCGTCGCGGTCCTCGATCGGGATGTGCTTGACGGCCTGCATCGCGTCGAGGTTCTCGGTGAGCGACACCGGGAGCCCCGCCGCGCGCAGCTCCTGGATGAAGCCGCCTAGGAGGTCGAGCATCGGAGGGTCCTCAGAACTCGCCGCGCAGAATCGGCATCGACGTCATCCGGCTGGTGTTCCAGTCGTACATCGACCAGCCCACCGCCCCCTGCTCGCGGGCGGCGATGACCATGCCGCGGATCTCGTCGTCGGTCGCCGTGTCGGCGATGCCGCCGATCGGGTGGACGATCGCCGTCGGTTGGTTGATGTGCTGGCGGATCAAGGTGATGTTGTCGAGCGTGTAGCGGTAGCCGTCGTGATAGCCCGACGCCTGCGTGCGGCCCGTCCAGTAGCCCATCGGCATCCAGACGTTGTAATAGGGCGCGATCTCGGCCCAGGGGAAGCCGACCCAGAAGTTCGGGTTGATGATGTCCATCACGACCGGCGGCACGACGATCGCGCTGAGCACGGCCGTGCCGGTCGACTGCCGGAGCCGTCGAGACAGGTCGACGAGCCGGCGGCTGCGCTCGGCGACGTCGGGCACGACGCGTGACTCGATGTCGACGCCGATGCCGTCGAACTTGTGACCGTTGAACTCGAAGTTGAACATCGCCATCAGGTGGCGCATGTCGGTGTCGACGTTCGGTCAGATGCGGCAGGTACCACGCGACGACGTTGATGCCGTACGAGTGGGCGGTCTGCAGCCAGGTGCCGACGATGTTCGGGTCAGTGAGGTCACCCGGCGACTTCTCGTCGTCTCGGGCGGCCTGCAGGTAGAGCGTCTTGACGCCCTGCGTCGCCATGTCTGCGAGCACGGCCGGGCCGAGCGGGGCGGTGCGTCCGCTGGTCTGGTACACGTCGAGGTAGTCGAAGGCGTCAACCCACGCGCCCAGGCCTTGGTAGGGCAGGTAGTCGGGATGCCAGGTGCCGGCGGCGTCCGGCCTGATGCCCGGGGGCGGCAGGCACGCGCTGACGAGGCAGGCGACCGCGAGCACACATCCGAGCAGAGCGAGGCGGACCCTCGCGCTGCCCGTTTTCAGCCGCATCAGGATTTCCCTGCCTCGACGGACAGCTCCTTTGCCGCTTTGGCGATGTCGGTCTGGTACTTGAGCAAGATGTGCAACGTCTCCTTCGCTTGCTGCGCGTCGATCGAGTCGATGCCGAGCAGCACGAGGGTGCGTGCCCAGTCGAGCGTCTCGGAAACCGACGGCGCCTTCTTCAGCTCGAGCTGGCGAATCGACCGCACGATGCGGGCGACCTGATCGGCCAGGTTCTCGGTGATGTCAGGCACCTTCGTGAGGACGATCTCCTTCTCGCGATCGAGATCGGGATAGTCGACGTGCAGGTAGAGGCAACGGCGCTTCAGCGCCTCGGAAAGCTCGCGGGTGTTGTTCGACGTGAGGAACACGAGCGGGATCTGGGTGGCCTCGACGGTGCCGAGCTCGGGAATCGAGACCTGGTAGTCGGAGAGGATCTCGAGCAGCAACGCCTCGGTCTCGATCTCGACGCGGTCGACCTCGTCGACCAGCAGCACGACCGGCTCGTCGGCGCGGATCGCCTCGAGCAACGGGCGTGTCAGCAGGAACTCCTCGCTGAAGATGTCATCGTGCAGATCCGACCAGCCCTCCGCGTTGCGGTCGGCCTGGATGCGCAGCAGCTGCTTCTTGTAGTTCCACTCGTAAAGGGCCTTGCTCTCGTCGAGGCCCTCGTAGCACTGCAGGCGGATCAGTCGGGCGCCGGTGAACTCGGCGACGGACTTCGCCAGCTGGGTCTTGCCGGTGCCGGCCGGCCCCTCGATGAGGACCGGCTTCTGCAGGCGGTCGGCGAGGAACACCACTCCGGCGATCCCGTCGTCGGCCAGGTAGTGCACGTCACGAAGGCCTTGACGGACATCGGGAACGGAGTCGAACCGGTACGAGGCCCCGGTCGGCGCGCCGGGTGTTCCTGAGGACATTTGAGGAATCGTACCGGGCCGCTTGACCGCAGGGTCAATCACCATGGCAGTTACCTGCGACGATGCGCCGCCTGATTACCTGGATCCCGATGAGCGATCCCGGCCTGTCACGAGCCCGTGTGGCCGTGGCCGCGGTGTTCTTCGCCAACGGCGCGCTGTTCGCGAATCTCGTCCCGCGCTACCCGGAGATCCGCGCCGACCTCGGGCTGAGCAACGCGGCCCTCGGCACCGCCATCGCCGCGTTCCCGCTCGGCGCGCTCGTCGCGGGGTTGCTCGCCGCACCGCTCATCGGGCGTTTCGGGTCGGCCAGGGTGGCCACCGCGACCGTCATCGCCTTGGCCGCCACGCTCGCGTCGGTGTCGCTCGCCGCGAGCCTGGGCCGCACTCGCGGCGATCATGTTCGTTGCCGGAGCACTCGACGCGGTGACCGACGTCGCGATGAACGCACACGGGCTTCGAGTGCAGCGGCGCTATGGACGGTCGATCGTGAACTCCTTCCACGGCATCTGGAGCATCGGGGCGGTGACCGGCGGCCTGATGGGTGCGGCGACGCTGGCCCTCGACGTGTCGCTGGGCGCTGCGCTGCTCACTGCGTCGGTGCTGTTCGCCATCGTGGCGTTGGTCAGCTACCGGTTCATGCTGCCCGGCCGTGACGGCCTGGACCGTGGGACACCGGCGCATCTCTCGATACGACGAATCACCTCGACCACGCTCTGGGCGCTCGCCGCGCTCGGTGTTCTCGCCGCGTGCGGTGCCGTCGTCGAGGACGCCGCCGC
Source organism: uncultured Acidimicrobiales bacterium (assembly GCA_963747215.1). GTDB lineage: Bacteria > Actinomycetota > Acidimicrobiia > Acidimicrobiales > DATKAS01 > DATKAS01. Next base: position 548,661 of record CAVVET010000034.1, on the reverse strand, counting down.
GTCGTGGGGCGCGCTTTACCTGCAGGACGATCTGGGCACCGCGGCGGCCGCGGCGGGCCTCGCGTTCGTCGCGTTCCAATCCGCGATGACTGTTGGCAGGCTCACGGGCGATCGGGTCGTCGACCGCTTCGGCCAGCGCACAGTGGTGCGGAGTGGGGCGATCTTGGCGGCAGTCGCGATGGCCCTCGCGTTGCTGATCCACACGCCGTCGGCAACATTGATCGGCTTTGCGCTCGCCGGGCTCGGTGTCGCCACGCTCGTTCCGGCCGCGATGCACACGGGCGACGAGCTCCCCGGCCTGCCTCCTGGTGTCGGGCTCACGGTGGTGAGCGTGCTGCTGCGAGTCGGGTTCCTCGCCTCTCCGCCGATCGTCGGCTACACGGCCGACGCGATCAGCCTCCGGGCCGGCCTGCTCGGCGTGGTGCTGGCCGGCACGATCGTCGTGTGCTTCAGCGGGGTGCTGCTCCAGCACAACCCCGAGCACGAAGCCGGCGCGGCTAGCCCCGGATCTGTCCGTCTCCCTCGATGACCCACTTGAGGGTGGTCAGCTCGCGCAAGCCCATCGGTCCGCGTGCGTGCAGCTTCTGCGTGGAGATCCCGATCTCCGCGCCGAACCCGAGCTCTTCCCCATCGACGAACCGGGTGGATGCGTTCACGAGGACCGCGGCGGCATCGACCTCGCGCGTGAATCGCGACGCGGCGTCGACGGAGCCGGTGAGGATCGCCTCTGAGTGACCGGAGCCGAAGCGCGTGATGTGGTCGATGGCCTCGTCGACGGAGTCGACCACCCTCACTGCGAGCTTCAGCGCGAGGAACTCCGTCGCGAAGTCCTCATCGGTCGCCGGTGCGACGCGATCCGCTCCGAGGATCTCGCGAGTGGCGTCGTCGCCGACGAGCTCGACGCTGTCCAGTCCTCGTGCCACGCGCTTCAGGAACGGCGACGCGATCGAACGGTGCACGAGCAGTGTCTCCATCGCGTTGCAGACCGACGGGCGTTGCAGCTTCGCGTTGAGGACGATCTCAGACGCCTTCGGCAGGTTCGCAGTCGCGTCCACGTAGATGTGGCAGTTTCCGTCACCGTCGATCACGTAGGGGACGGTGGCGTTCTCGAGGACGCTGGCGATGAGTGAGGGACCGCCGCGAGGGATGAGGCAGTCGATGACGCCGCGCAGGCGCATGAACTCGACCGCCGCCTCGTGGCTGGTGTCCTCGACGAGCGTCACGCTGTCCGGAGGCAAGCCGGCCTTCACGAACCCTTCCCGAAGGGCTGCGGCGATCGCGATGTTGGAGGAGATCGCGCCCGACGAACCTCGCAGGAACGCCGCGTTGCCCGACTTCACACACAGGCCGGCGGCATCGCTGGTCACATTGGGCCGATTCTCGTAGACGATCGCGACGACACCGAGGGGAACGCGCACGCGTCGCACGCGCAACCCGTTCGGGCGCACCCACCCGTCGGCGACTTCGCCGATCGGATCGGGCAGCGTCGCGACGTTCCGGAGCCCGTCGGCCATGCCCTCGATGCGCGCGGGATTCAGGCGCAGGCGGTCGACAACGGTCGCGGTGGCGCCGGCGGCCTCAGCACGGTCGATGTCGAGGGAGTTCGCGGCCAGCACCTCGTCGGAGCGGTCGACGAGCAGGTCGGCCGCGGCCGAGAGTGCGGCGTCCTTGGTCGCCGACGACGCGCCGGCCAGGACACGGGACGCGGCCTTCGCTCGTACGCCCAGGTCGTGCATCGGTGACATCGGTCCCCAGGCTAGGGCGCAATAGGGTCGCTGCTGTGATGCGACACGGCGGGAGCCGGCTGTCGATGGTGGGAGCAGTGTGCGTCATCACGAGCGCGATGACGTTCGTCTCGTGTAGCGACGACAGTGACGGGGCGAGCGCGGCGAGCTCAGGTGCAGTTACGTCGTCGGCTCCCGACAGCTCCGCCTCCGACAGCTCGGCGCCCGACAGCCCGGTCGTCCGACAGCTCAGCGTCCACCGCTGCGCCGGTCGACCCGGTGACGCTGAACGCGGTCGATCCGTGCGCGCTGCTCACGACGGACGAGATCGGCGCCGCGCTGCAGGCTCCGGTCCTTGCGCCTGCGGCGGGACCGCAGGCGAGTCTTCCGAACCCGCTCGGACAGCGCACGTGCACCTGGTCGACGCAGGAGTCGCCTCCCCGCTCGCTGTCGATCTCCGTCGTGACGACCGAGTCGGCGCAAGCGGGTGGCGCGCTGGGCGGCTCGTACTCGGCGGAGCGTCTGTTCGAGGACACGAAGCAGCTCGTCGAGGGTCTCGAGCCCGTGCCCGGCATCGGCGACGACGCCTACTTCGGTGCGGTGGCGGGCCTGCAGATGTCGGTGCTCGCGGACGACGTGTACGTGTCGGTCGGCGTCCCGTTCGGGACATCCGAGGTGGACGCTGCGGCCGTGCGCACACTGACGCCCGTGGCCGTCAGCCGTCTGCCGTAAGGCGGGGACCGCCGTCCGGCGGATCAAGCCTCGTCGATCAAGCCCACGTCGCCGTCGGCGCGGCGATACACGACCGCAGCCTTGCCCGTCGTGGCGTTCGAGAAGAAGAAGAACGAGTGGCCGAGCAGGTCCATCTGCAACGCGGCCTCGTCGGGCGGCATCGGCTTCATCGCGAACCGCTTCACCTTCACGATGCGGGGATCACCACTCTCGGTCGACACCTCGGCCACCGCGGCGCCCTTGCCGTTCGCCGACACCCGGCTGCCGTGATTGCGTCGGACGAGCTTGGTCTTCAGCCGCGTGAGCTGGTGCTCGAGCTTCGCGACGGCGAGGTCGACCGCCGCGAACTGGTCGGGGGCCGCGACCTTCGCCCGCACGTGGTGCCCGTGCCCTTCGAGCGTCACTTCGCACACCTCACGGGCGGCGATGCGCCGGTTGCGCTCCTCGCTGAAGTGCACGTCGGCACGCTCCATGCCGTCGAGGAAGCGATCGAGGCGACCGATCTTGTCGGCGACCGCCGACCTCAGGGCGGGAGACACGTCGGCGTTGCGACTGCTCACGGTGATGTCCACGGGCCGCTCCTCGCAGTGCCGGGAGCACCGAGTGTACGCGGCGTGTGGGCGGCCGCGACCCCGTGGACGGCGCGCGCGCCGACTCGGCGAAGCGCCATCGCTCCCGCCGTCATCGAAGCGCCTGATGTGACCACGTCGTCGACCAGGACCACGACGAGACCCGCTGCGGCGCTCAGCCCTGTCAGGTCGGGGCCGAGGAGCCGGTCGCTGAGACCCCGGCCGGTCTGGGCCGGCCCGGCGTGTCGTACCAGGAGGCGGCGGCAGCGCAGCCGGAGCCGGGCGGCGACCTGACGGGCCAGGAGCTCGGCCTGGTCGTAGCCCCGCTGCCCGGCGCGCCGTGACGTGGTGGGCAGCCAGGTGACGACCTGCAGAGGGGCACCGTCGACGCACCGGCCTGGACAGCGCGAGCGGCCATCGCGGCCGCCAACGCGTCGATGCCGCCACGCGCGTTGCGGTACTTCAGGCCGGCGATGAGCTGGCGGCCCACGCCCTCGTACGCGATGACCGCGCTGAGGCTGTCGAGGCCTGGTGGGATCGGATTCGGTTCTGCGGCGGCCGTCAGCTGGGCGGCGCAGGTCGCACAGACCCCAACCTCAACGCAGCGGCAGACCGGGCACCGGGCGACGAGCAGCATCGCCTCCCGATAGGGGGGAGGTGTGACGCGCGATCAGCCGTCGGTGCTGATGCCGCACACCTCGGTCAGGTACGCCTCGACGCGGGTGCTGGCGTCAGTGATCTCTGCGCTGCTGAACGCCTCGAGCTGCGCGATCGCCTCGGGATCCGACGCGAGCTGCGTGAAGTCGTAGTCCGCGGCCGCGAACACCTCGATGAGGCCACCGATCGCGTCGGCGAGGATGGCGACGTCTGCCTTGATCTCGTCGGGAGCACTCTCCTCGAGCTGCGCCGAGGCCTCCTGCGACGCGTTGAACTGATCCTCGAGGTCGGCGGGATCGTTGGACTGGAACGCCTCGTCACCGAAGACCTCGTCGAAGCCCTGCGCCTGGCTGCAGAACTCGCCTCCGCCGTCGCCGGAGAAGTCGGGCGCACCGGTCGTCGCGGCCGACTCGTCGCCGCCGGCGGACGAGTCCGGCGCGTCCGAGCTCGCGGCGGGCGCCTCCGTGCTGTCAGAGCCCTCGTCTGAGGCGGAGGAACCGCTGTCGTCGCCACCGCACGCGGCGAGCGACACGGTGAAGGCAGCAGCGAACAAGAGGGCCAGAGGCTTACGAAGCATGCAGCAACGCTACTGGGCCGTCCCGGACGTCCTGGTGCATCCCCTGTGTCAATCCGATTGCGACTCGAACGTGGTCGGGATCGGGTTACGGCCGGTCACGATGTCGTCGGCCCGCTGGGTGACCGCATTGAAGAACTCGGGATGCGTGGTGATCCAGAACCGATCCTCGACGATCGCGTCACGCACCTGCAGCGCCACATCCGCGGGATCCATTGCAGTTTCGAGAAACTGCTTGAGTACGTCGTTGCGCGCACGTGCGTCGCCGACGGCTTTGGTCGCGTTGCGCAACGCCTCGGGTCGGTTGCGCTGGCTGTCGAAGATGTTCGTGCGCACGAACCCGGGACACAGCACAGACACGCCCACTGACGAGCCCGCCGCTTGCAGCTCCTTCGAGAGCGTCTCGCTGATCGCGACGACGGCGAACTTCGTCGCGTTGTACGGGCCCATGCCCGCCGACGCGAACAGTCCGGCCATGGAGGCCGTGTTCACGACGTGACCGCCGTCGGCGTTGGCGAGCAGACGCGGCAGGAACGACTGGAGACCGTGGATGACCCCCCACAGGTTCACGTCCAGCACCCACTTCCAGTCGGCCAGGGTGAGGTCGGCGATCTGTCCGCCACCGCCGACGCCCGCGTTGTTGCAGAGCACGTGCACGGTGCCGAAGCGATCGAAGACCTGATCCGCCAGCGCCTGCACCGACGCCGCGTCAGCGACATCGGTCTGCACACCGACGACGCCGAGCTCCGCGGCCGTCTGTTCGAGCGCGGCGCTCTCGACGTCGGCGATCACCACCTGCATGCCGTCGGCCGCGAACCTCGCGGCGAGACCCCGTCCGATCCCACTCGCGCCGCCCGTGACGACCGCGACCCTGCCCGCGAGCTCGCGCACGTCAGTAGCGGTACTGCTCGGCCTTGTACGGCCCGCCCGGCGGGACGCCGAGGTAGTCGGCCTGCTCGTCGTCGAGCTTGGTGAGCTTCACGCCGAGGGCATCGAGATGGAGGCGGGCCACCTTCTCGTCGAGCTGCTTGGGCAGCACGTAGACGCCCACGGGGTACTTGCCCGGGTTCGCGAACAGCTCGATCTGGGCGAGCACCTGGTTCGAGAACGAGCACGACATCACGAAGCTCGGATGGCCCGTCGCGCAACCGAGGTTCACGAGCCGGCCCTCGGCGAGGACGATGATCGCGTGGCCATCGGGGAACGACCAGAGGTCGACCTGGGGCTTGATCTCGATGCGCTCGATGTCGGGAACGCGCGCGAGACCGGCCATGTCGATCTCGTTGTCGAAGTGGCCGATGTTGCACACGATCGCGTTGTGCTTCATCCGCGCCATGTGATCCACCGTGATCACGTCGAGGTTGCCGGTCGCGCTCACGAAGATGTCGGCGGAGCTCACGACGTCGTCGAGCGTCGTCACCTGATAGCCCTCCATCGCCGCCTGCAGAGCATTGATGGGATCGATCTCGGTGATGATCACGCGGGCGCCTTGACCCTTCAGTGATTGCGCACATCCCTTGCCGACGTCGCCGAAGCCGCACACGACCGCGGTCTTGCCGCCGATCATCACGTCAGTCGCGCGGGCGATGCCGTCGATCAGGGAGTGTCGGCAGCCGTAGAGGTTGTCGAACTTCGACTTCGTGACCGAGTCGTTCACGTTGATCGCCGGCCACAGCAGGCTGCCCTGCTGCTGCATCTGGTACAGGCGGTGGACGCCGGTCGTCGTCTCCTCGGTGACGCCCTTGATCGCCGCGGCCATCCGGGTCCACTTCGTCGGGTCGGTGCGCAGCGTCTTGCGGAGCAGCGCGAGCACGACTCCGAACTCGACCGAACCAGCCGTCTCAGGCTCCGGCACTTCGCCGAGCCGCTCGAACTCGGCGCCCTTGTGCACCAGGAGCGTCGCGTCGCCCCCGTCGTCGAGGATCATGTTCGGGCCGTCGCCGCCGGGCCAGTCGAGCATCTGCTCGGTGCACCACCAGTACTCCTCGAGCGACTCGCCCTTCCACGCGTACACCGGGATGCCCTTCGGGTCGTCCACGGTGCCCTCGGGGCCCACGGCAACCGCCGCCGCCGCGTGGTCCTGGGTCGAGAAGATGTTGCACGACGCCCAGCGAACCTCGGCACCGAGCTCGACGAGCGTCTCGATGAGCACCGCGGTCTGGATCGTCATGTGCAGCGAGCCGGAGATGCGCGCGCCGGCGAGGGGCTTGCTCGGGCCGAACTCAGCCCTCAGCGCGCGAAGGCCGGGCATCTCGTGCTCGGCGAGGTGGATCTCCTTGCGACCGAAGGGCGCAAGGGAGAGGTCCGCGACGCGGAAGTCGCGTCGCGCGGGAGGGGCATCGGTCGTGGTCACGGCGCCGGAGTCTACGGCGGCCGTGTCGTAGTCCGGTCAGGGAGATCCGGCGAGCGCGTCCTTGATGAACATGAGCGCGGCGATCGGCCCCGGATCGACGCCCTCGTTCTCGGCCATGGCGAGCGACACCAGATCTCCGTAGAGCATGAGATCGAGCAGCTGGGCCAACGGGCCTTCGCCCTCGGCTCGCACCTCGCTGATCGAGGCGACGACCTCCTCCACGAGCGAGTCGACGAGCGCAAAGCGCGGTGCCAGGTGCGGGTGCTCGTGGTCGTGGCGCACATTCACGATGGTGAACACCTGGCGAGTCACGTCGCCGTGCTGCCCCCACCCGGCGACCTCGTTGTGACAGAGCTCGGGCACCCGGTTGGCAAACGCCGGCGCCTTCGCGTTTTCGTTGACGTCGGCTTTCCAGCGTTGCGCCGCCACCGCGCCGAGCGGTCCGGCGCCGTAGAAGAGCGGGATCGTGCGTCCGATGACGCGCGCCAGCCGCTCGGCCACGTTGTTGGGCGTCGTGAGCTGGTCGCGCCGACGCGCGAGCTGGTCGACGGCCGCGCTGATCCATCCCGCGGCGCCGGGGAACAGCCCCATCTGCTCGAGCGCGAGCAGCGGGGGAATCGACAACGCGCCGATGCCCGCGCGGGGCATCGGGATGCCGGGCGGGATGCGCAGCACCGCGCCGCCCCACTGCTCGGCGAGGCGGGCCAGCTCGCCTCCCTCGCAGACGGCGACGACGCGCGCACCGAGCGCCGCGGCCTGCGTCGCGGCCTCGACGGTCTCCTCCGAGTTGCCCGAGAACGAGATCGCGAAGACGAGGGTCCGCTCCCCCACGAAGCCGGGCAGCTCATAGTCCTTCGAGACGACGATGGGGACGGGTACGAACGGTCCCGCGACAACGGACATCACGTCGCCGGCGATGCCGCTGCCACCCATCCCGAGCGCGAGCACGTGCGCGACCTGTTCGCGGGCGGGCAATCCGTCGATGCCGCCTGCCACCGAAGTCGCCGCGTTCGCCACTTGCTCGGGCAGCGCGAGCGCTGCTTCGTACATGCCGAGCGAGTCGAGCCTCGTCATCGCTCGACCCGGGCGCTCACGGGGTGAACGTCGGCGCGAGGCCCTCGGCCGCGACCTTGGCCATGAGCCGGTCGTGCTCCGCGTCGCTCACGGTCTCGGCTTCGTCGATCAGCATGATCGGGATGTCCTCCCGCACCGCATAGCGACGCTTCAGGCGCGGGTTGTACAACGCGTCCTCGTCGACGAAGTAGTACAGCGAGCCCTTGTCCTCGGGGCATGCGAGGATCTCGAGAAGGAGCGGATCGAGCGCCATCGAGCCGACACTACTCCGCGACCCGCAATGTCAGATGTGTGAGGTCAGCCGAGTGTGATGAGCGCCAACACCTCGGCCACGTGCACGTCGCAGTCCTCGCGCGTCGCCGCTTCGAGGTTCAGGCGGAGCAGCGGTTCGGTGTTCGACGGGCGCAGGTTGAACCACCAGTCGTCGACGTCCACGGTCAGCCCGTCGAGCCGGTCCTGCTTCGCCCCGGCGTAGTGCTGCGCGACGCGTTCGATCGTCGCCTGGGGGTCGGTGACCTCGGTGTTGATCTCACCCGAGTCGGCGTAGCGCTCGTAGGGCTTCCGCAGCTCAGAGAGCGGCTGGTCCGCGAGCGACATCGCTTCGAGCACGAACATCGTGGCGATGATGCCGGAGTCCGCGCGGTAGTTGTCCCGGAAGTAGTAGTGCGCGGAGTGCTCGCCGCCGAACGCCGCGCCGGTCTCGGCCATCACCTCTTTGATGTACGAGTGGCCGACGCGGGTGCGCACCGGTTCGCCGCCGTGCTCGCGGACGACCTCGGGCACCGCCTTCGAGCAGATCAGGTTGTGGATGATCTTGGCCCCGGGCTCTTTCGCGAGCACCCGCGTGGCCAGCATCGCCGTCGTCGTCGAGCCTGAGAGCCCCCGGCCCTGCTCGTCGACGAGGAAGCACGCGGTCGGCGTCACCGTCGAACGCGAGCCCGAGGTCCGCGCCGGTCGCGGTGACGCGCGCCCGGAGGTCGCTCTGGTTGGCGGGCTGGATGGGATCCGCGGGATGGTTCGGGAACGTCCCGTCGAGCTCGGGGAACAGCACGTCGAGGTCGACGGGAAGCTTCTCGAACACGCGCGGGCACGATGAGACCTCCCATGCCGTTGGCGGTGTCGGCCACGACCTTCAGGCGCCGGAGCACGGACGTGTCGACGAACGAGTGGACGTGGGCGACGAAGTCGTCCATCAGATCGAGCTCGCTCGCCGAGCCGCGCAACGGGCGCGTGTCGCCCCGCTCGAGGAGCTCCGCTGTCGTCGCCTTGATCTCGGTCAGCCCACTCTCGACGCCCACGGGGCGGGCACCGGACAGACAGAGCTTGATGCCGTTGTACGCAGCCGGATTGTGCGACGCGGTGAGCATCGCCCCCGGAGCGTCGAGTCGACCGGCCGCGAAGTACAGCAAGTCCGTCGACGCGAGGCCGAGGTGCACGACATCGACGCCCTCGCGGCGCACGCCGTCAGCGAAGGCAGCCGCGAGGTCGACGCCGGACTCCCGCATGTCGCGTGCGATCAGGATGCGAGGGGCGGCAGCGAATCGGGCGAACGCCGTTCCGATCGCGCCGGCGATGCGGGCGTCGAGCTGCTCCGGAACCGTGCCTCGGATGTCGTAGGCCTTGAAGATCACGTCGAGCGACACGGCGGCACCCTACTGAAGCGGTCTCGGATCCCCTCCGGGGTCGGCCATGTCGGGCCGCCAGTCGTCGTCGGTCTCCCACTCGTCCCAGTCGTCCCAGAGATCGTCGCTCGACGAGGTCTCGTCGACGTCCCAACCGTCGTCGTGGTGCGGCGCCGCACCCGGACGTTCCTTCGGAGCCGGGAACACGAGCGCCGGGCTGCGGATCAGCCAGATGAGTCCGGCGAAGCCGAGCAGGGTCAGGAAGATGCCGACGAGATCGATGGGTGTGCGCCCGTAGTGGAGCGACACGTGCTCGCTCGTGGGGACGACGACCATGAGGTTGGGCGTGACCCGCCACGGGCCGTCGGCGCCCGATGCTTGCCAGTTCGGGAAGTACGAGGCCTTGACGAGCACCGGCACCCCGACCTGGTCGACGTCGAAGCTGATGCGGTCGTCGTCGGTCGTGATGTTGGTGACCTCGACGGGCTGGAGCGGTCGCTCCTCGGGCACTTGGCCGACCTGGATGCGTTGCCATTCGTCGGGGCCGCTCGCGGCGAGCTCGACGTTCCACGTCTCCGGGTCGAGGAAGAAGTCCTCCCCGACGTGCAACCAGCTCTTCGAGTCCTTGTCCGCGCCCTCGACGACCGCGGGTTCGTTCTCGAGCGAGGAGACGATCTCGGAATCGGCGACCTCGAAGATCACCCACGGCCCGGACGTCGCGATCTCGGTGAGGCCTTCGTCCTCGCGCGCCATCTTCACTGCCGCCGGCGAGAACGCCATGTAGTAGCGCACGCCCAGGAGCTGCATGTACTGCACGCCCTTGGGCACGTCGAGCGGGTCGTAGCGCAAGTTGCGCACGGGACGAGACGGTGCGGCCGACAGCGCCGAGCTCGCGAGGAAGTGGTACGGCGTCGTCGCGGACGACTCGAAGAAGAGCCCCTCCATCGAGCCGATGCAGCCGTCGGTCCAGAACGGGAGGAGCATCATCGACATCGGGCGTGCCGTACTGGTTGAGCTCGGAGTCGTACTCCCACTCCGCTCGCCCGCAGCCCCGCGTCTGGCCGATCTCGTCCATCGTCGACATCACGCCCCGGTACTCGCCGTACGCGGGCTTGCCCTCGTAGCCGAGGTAGTTCCACTTCGCCCAGTCGTCGACGAACGCTGACTTCGTGTTCGTGAGACCCAGCCAGCTGTACGCGGAGACCGGGCCCGACGAGGTCTGCAGCGTCACCATGTGCCCGCCCGGCAGGATGCGCAGGCTCATCCCGAGGATGACCGCGCAGATGAGCGCGCCGACGACCGGCGTCAGCGCGATGACCGCGCGCCTGGCCCCGCGGCCGAACAGGCGCGACGCGATCGACGCCAGCCACAGCCCGATCTCGACGGCACCGAGAGCGGCGAGCAGGTACTTGCACAGGTAGTAGAAGGGCGTCAGCCGCGCGTTCCAGAACATGCTCTGCGGCCACACGATGATCCACACGCCGTAGATGAGCGTCATCAACCCGAGCCAGATGCCGGTCCGCTGGCGGCGCACGATCGCGGCGAGCAGGCCGATCACGCCGAGCACGACGAGGACTGCGTCCCACTTCCACGTGCTCGGGAACAGCATGTTGACGTAGTCGGTGCGTCGCTCGTACCCCATGTCGGTGAGGTAGTGACGCCGCATCCAGAACGGCACGATCCAGAACGCGGTGAGCAACATCGCGACCGGGAGCGTCGTGGCGAGCCACTTGAAGCGGTGCCGGTCGAGGTACAGCAGGAACCACACGACCGTGCCGGCGGCCGCGAAGATCGCCACGATGAGGTGCGCACAGGCACGCACAGCGCGAGCAGCCCCGCCGCGAGCGCGCGGTGGCGGCCGGTGCGCAGCCCGCGCGCCAGCACACCGAAGTAGACGAGCGAGATCGACAGCGCGATCGAGAACGAGAACTCGCCCGCCATCGTCGACGCGATGTTGCCGCCGTAGATCGTGAAGGTCTCGTCGAAGAGGAACACGACGGCGATCGCGGCGAACATCGGCGGCGCCGGGAAGCGCAGCCCGCTCAGCTTGCCGAAGGCCCACGCGGCGATCGGCAGTGTGAGCACGCCTGCGATCGACACGAGCTTGAGCGCGAGCCCGTACGGCAGGACGACGTCGAGGATGACCACCGCCAGCGCGGGGATGACCATGTAGAACTGGTACGCGGGGAAGCCGGCGTACCAGTCGGGCGCCCATCCCGAGAGGCGGAAGTGCGGCAAGAGGTGGTCGCGCAGGTACGCCGGGGCCCAGACGTGGGCGCCCATGTCGCCGCCGGTCGGCGTGCTGTTCGAGAACAGCAGGTCGGGATGGAGCTGCGCCAAGGTGAACACCACGGCGCCGACCACGATCCCGAACGTGATCCAGCCCTCGATGGTGACCGCGGCGAGCCGCCGGCCGAGACGCTCCACCCATCCGGGCGCCCGCTCGTCGGGCGCGTCGACGAGCTCCCCGACCGGCGCGGTCGGGGGTTCGGGAGGCTCCGGAGGCGTCTGCTCGAGAAGGTCGGTCATGTGGGGTCGGTCATACAGCCCGTCATCAGCCCTGACATGTTCGCATCACACCATCGGCCGTGAGCAGTCACTCCTGCAGGAGCAGGATCGTGATCGTCACGGCGTTGAAGCCCATGTGGGCGAAGATCGCGGGCCCGAGACGCCCGTAGCGGTGGACGAGGAGGCCGGCCACGAGCCCGAACAGCACCAGGGCCGGGAACTGGAGGGGTTGGAAGTGGGTCGCGCCGAAGAACAGCGCGCTGAGCCACAACCCCCATCCGCTCCCGAAGGTCCGGTCGAGGGCCCCCATGAGGAAGCCGCGGAAGAACAGCTCCTCGACGATCGGCGCGCCGATCACGACCAGCAGCACCAGCACGACCACGCCCGCACCGCTGGCGCGGTCGGTGAGCTCGCGGGCCGCGTCGGACAGCTCGTCGGGGTCGACGTCGAAGATCCAGAAGATCGGGACATAGAGGAGGGGCACCAGGACGAGCTGCGTGAGCGCGCCCACCGGGAGGCCGAGGACGGCGTCGCGAGGCTCGGCCCGCAGCCCCATGTCGGTCGTGAGGTCGCCGGTGCCTTTGCGTCGCGAGAAGAACATCGCCCCGCCGACGAGCACCACCCAGAACGGCACCTGCAGGACGGCCGTGAGCCAGATCGGCGGATCGGGATCGTCGGTGCCGCCGTACCCGGCTGCGAGCAGCACCGCGGCACCCACCAGATTCGACACCACGAACGCGGCGAGCCAGGTCAGGAGCGCATCGCGGACTCCGGGGGCGGTTGCGGTCTCGTCGGCCACGGCGGCCGACCGCTCAGACGGCGAGGGCGATCGGGCCGGACGACCGCATGCGGCGATCGTCGAGCATCCAGCCCCGGGGCGGGCGCAGGCGCTCGGCGTGGCGGGCGCACATGTCGTAGGCGTGCGGGTCACGCTCCGGGGTGAGCTGATCGAGCCACGCGGCCTGTTCGCCGTAGTGGTAGGTGACCGTCGCCACGGCAGGCTCCGCGCACGCGGGGCGGCTGCACAGACGTCGCATTCGGGCGACGATACCTGTCACCAGCGGCGTCATTGGGGACACCTCGGGCCCTAGCATGGGCCCATGAGCCAGCTCCCCCCGCCCCCGCCGTCCGGCAACGGTCGCGGCTCGGGTGACCGGCGCCCCCCTCCGGGCGAGGGACCCGGCAACGATCGCGGACCGTACGGATCGAAAGGCAAGTCGACGGGCATCCCGAAGTGGGCGATCTGGGTCTTCCTCGGTCTTCTCGCCGGCGCGCTCCTCATCCCGACCCTGCTGTCGAGGAGCGACGGCCGCGACATCAGCTACACCGAGTTCCGCTCGCTCGTCGAACAAGGCGACGTCGAGTCGATCACGGTCAACAACAACACCGGCGGCATCAGCGGCCAGATGACGAACGGCGGCGAGTTCAAAACCACCGGGCAGATCCCGCTCCCCGACGCCGATCTCGAGCTGCTCAACGAAAAGAACGTCGACGTCGAGTTCAAGACGCCGCAGAGCAGCTTCCTCGGCAGCCTCATCCCGCTCCTGTTGCCCGTGGGCCTGATCATCGGGTTCTTCGTGTGGATGCAGCGGCGCGCCGCCGGCCAGATGGGCAACGTGATGTCGATCGGGCGGTCGCGTGCCAAGACCTACTCCGCCGACAAGCCGTCGACGACGTTCGCGGACGTCGCCGGCTACGAAGGCGTCAAGCAGGAGATCCGCGAGGTCGTCGACTTCCTCAAGATGCCGGAGAGGTTCCGTGAGATCGGGGCCCGCATCCCGAAGGGCGTGCTCCTCGTGGGCCCGCCCGGCACCGGCAAGACGCTCATCGCGCGTGCGGTGGCCGGCGAGGCGGGCGTGCCGTTCCTGTCGGTGACCGGCTCTGACTTCATGGAGATGTTCGTCGGCGTCGGCGCTTCGCCGCGTCCGTGACCTCTTCCAGCAGGCCCGCAAGCTCGGCCGGGCGATCATCTTCGTCGACGAGATCGACTCGATCGGCCGCAAGCGCGGCGCCGGGCTCGGCGGTGGGCACGACGAGCGTGAGCAGACCCTCAACCAGATGCTCTCCGAGATGGACGGCTTCGAGGCCACCGAGGGCATCGTGATGATGGCCGCGACGAACCGGCCCGACATCCTCGATCCCGCGCTGCTGCGCCCGGGCCGCTTCGACCGTCAGGTCGTCGTGCCGATGCCCGAGTTCGAGGAGCGCCTCGCGATCTTGAAGGTCCACTCAGTGGACAAGAAGCTCGGGCCCGACGTCGATCTCGAGATCATGGCGCGGGGCACGCCCGGCATGAGCGGCGCCGACCTGTCCAACCTCGTGAACGAGGCGGCGTTGTTCGCGGTGCGCCGCGGCTCGAAAGCGATCGAGCGCATCGACTTCGAGTCGGCGCGCGACCGGGTGATGATGGGCGCCCGGCGCGAGTCCGTCGTGCTCTCGGGCGAGGAGAAGCGCGCGGTCGCCTATCACGAGGGCGGCCATGCCGTGCTCGCCGCGGTGCTGCCGAACGCCGATCCGCTGCACAAGGTCACGATCCTCGCCACGGGCATGGCGCTCGGTGTCACCCAGCAGATGCCCGAAGAGCGGCACATGCACAGCAAGGCCTACATCGAAGACTCGCTCTGCATGCGCCTCGGAGGCCGCATGGCCGAGCAGATCGTCTTCGGCATGGTGTCCACGGGCGCCCAGAACGACCTCGTCGTGAACACCGAGCTCGCTCGCCGGATGGTCCGCGAGTGGGGCATGAGCGACCGCGTCGGCCCGATGGCATGGGGTTCGCAGGGGCAGGTCTTCCTCGGCGACGACCTCATGCACACCCGCGACTACTCCGACGACACCGCTCGCGTGATCGACGAAGAGGTCGAGCGCATCCTCCGGGAGCAGGAAGACCGTGCGTTGAATCTCCTCACGAAGCACCGCCGGGGCCTCGACCTCGTCGCGCAGTCGCTGCTCGAGCGCGAGACCATCGACGGAGCGGACGTGTCTCGGCTGGTGCAGCAGGGGCTGGAAGAGCACACCCCCGAAGAGCACACCCTCGAGGAGAACGGCGAGGAACCGGCCCCCGCGCCGACCGACGCCGAGCCGACGCCCGTCCCCTCCGACTGACCGACTACTCCACCGAGCTCAGCGCTTCCCGCAGCTCGTCGGCGGTCACCGACCCCGCGAACGACGCGCGGACAGTGCCGGAGCGATCGACCACGAGCGCGATCGGCACGGCGTCGATCTCGTAGCGCTCGTGCACGTCCGGCCGGGCCCCGACCTCGGCCTCGTCGACTGCGACCTCGTCGCTGCGGACCGCGGCCGCGGCAGAGACCATGGCTGCGCACGACGCGCACGACGCCGACGTGAACACGACCACCAGCGCGCGGGCGTCGGGCCGGGCGAAGTCCGCGCGCGCGATCCGCTCGGGGATGCGCACACCGGGCGCCGCCGACGTGTGGACGCGGCGCCGGTTGACGAGGAACCCGATGATGACCGCGATGGCGCCGAGCGCGAGAGCCAGCAGTGCCCGCGTCACGTCAGCGGGACGCCGAGCTGACGCGAGGTGCCCGCTTCCTCCCGGAAGATCAAGCCTCGCTCGACCACGATCGGCGCATCCGCCTCGACGAGCAGCGTCATCGGCGTCTCGGTGATCTCGTCGTTGACCCGCAGCTGCGCAAGGCCGCCGGCGGCGACCTCGAGCGTCTCGCCGATCTCGACGAAGCCGTCGTCGTCGAGCCGCGAAACCCGCACCGAGGCGGGCTGATCTCCGGTGTTGAGCACCGTGACCTCCTCGACGACCGTGTCGGACGTGCCACCGGCGGCCAGCAGCCAGCGCTCGGCGGCGACGCGCGACCCGAGCATCGAGCTCACGCCCCGTGTCCCCTCGTCGGACACCAGGTTCATGACGCGCTCGGCGACGACCGGCACGCCGTTCGCGGAGGTGACGAGGATGCTGTGCCTCCCGTCGACGACACCGACGTCGCCGGTGATGTCGTACTGGCCCGCCGAGAACGGCGCGACGCTGAGCGGGATCACGGTGGCGAGCGCGTCGTCGGGCTCGTCGCCGTCACTCGATTCGGGGCGGACCTCGATGTCGATCTCGGCCACCTCGTCGCCAGGGTTGAAGACGATGACGCGCTCACTCACCTGCGGGACGCGCCGGCCGTCGGGGAAGTACCACACGCCCGCGGTGGTCGGCGACGCCACGCCGGACGTGAACCCCTCGCGGCTCTCGCTGCCGTCGAACGTCTGGATGCGCCCGAGCACCAGCCGTCCCGACCGTGCGGAGACGGTGGCCGCGACGGCGGTGCGCCGACGGACTTGCTCGGTGATGTCGACCGCGCGCACCGAGTTCGCACGCACCACGAGGCCCTGGAGAGGCTGCGGTGAGAACGGACCCTCGTTCGTGGCGAACTCCATGTCGACGATCGCGTCGTCGGGATAGGGGTTGTAGAGCAGGTAGGTGAGCCGAGCGTCGCGCGTCGTCACGCCGTCGGCGAAGTACCAGCTCGCGGCCGCCGCGGTCGCGCACGCGCTGGGATCACGGATCTCGCCCCTCGCCACGCTTTGCTCCACCACGACTCCGCCTCCTTCGATGTCGACCTGAGCGGCGACGTACGCGGCGGGTGCGACTTCCGCGAGGTTGATCGAGGTCGTCGAGTGGGGTTCGAGCGTGAGGCTTCGTGTCGCGGCGTTGCCTTCGTTCGGCACGACGGTGAGGACCGCGGGCAGCTCGGCCTCGGTGGGGTTCGTGATCGTGACGAAGCCGGCGACGCTGCCGTCGGGCGGCGCGGGAACGCCGGGACAGAACCAGGTCGACGTCGCCGCGTCGACCGGCGTCGCGACCGGTTGCACGGGCGCGGTCGCGGTGCCGAAGACGACTTCGTCGGGGGCAGGCGTGTCTTGATCGATGACGAGCCCTGCGGCGAGCAACCCCCCGAACACGAGGAGGATCGGAAGGCGATGCACGCTCACGTCGGCGCTCCTGACGTCTCGAGCTCCGCACTCGCGACCAACCCCGTGTCCGGGGCGGCGCTCGCGGGAACGGTGGCGCGGGCGCTGCGGGGCCAACGCATCGAGGTCTTCCAGCGCAGCAGCAAGACGATCGCGAGGAGCCACACGATCGCTTGCCCCACGATCGCGAGCGTGCGCGCGAGGGGCGTGTCGAACGAGAGCGAGCCCGCACCGGGGTCGGCGACCGCGTAGCTGTTCGCCCATCCGTACGCGGTGTCGCGCGGCACTTCGGCGTCGTTCACCTCGAGCACCCATCGATCGGTCGCGGCATCGGCCACGACGACGGTGCCCGCCGCGAGCTCTCCAGCGAAGCTGTCGACGCCGGTCTGGTCGACCAACACCGGCTGCGGCGACCCCGGCGCACCGTCAGGAGTGGTCGCCGGCAGGGTCGAGCGAACCGGTGTCCAGGCGGTGTTCTCGTACACGGCGAGCGCCTCGTCGACCTCGACGTGGCGGAGGTCGAGCTGCGACTCGAGCGCGATCGTGAGCGCCGCCGGCGCGGGCATGAGAGGCGTGTCGTCGATGGCGGGCGCGAGCCGGTCGGGCACCACGACGTAGCGGATGCCCATCGGGCCGAGCAGATGGCCGAGGCGATCCGTCTCTCCGTTGGCGGCGAGGGTGACGCTCTCCGCGATGAGCTGGGTGGAGTCGGGCGCGCTGCCCGCCCACAGGTCGGTCACGTCGGGAGGGCCGTTGTCGGACGTCGCGTAGGCGACGCCCTCACCGAGCTGCCACCCGGCGAGCGGCAAGACCGAGGGCTGGCCGAGCCACAGGACGCGGAACGCTCCGGCCTCCGGGTCTTGGCCCATGAAGCCGAGCGAGGCCGAGAAGTCGCTGTGCGGTGTGCGCCACCGTCCCCCGCCGGCGGCGATGAGGGCGGGCACCATCCCGACGACGAGCGCGCCGGCGGCCACGAGCGACGCGAGCTGGCGCCATCCGAAGCGGTAGCCCCGGAGATCGATCTCGAACGCGGCGATGCCGAGTCCGGCGGCGAGGGCCAGCGCCGCTGCCGCGGGCGCGAGGAGCGCTTCGGCCGAAGGCAGCCCGACCGTCACCCATCCACGCGACGCCGCCCACACGAGCGCGAACGGCACCGCGGCGATCGTCCACGCCCGCGTCGCCCACGCGAGGCGCCACCCACGGCCGAGGACCAATGCGAGGGCGCCCGCGACGAGGAACGCCCAACCGAGCGGCGCGGCGCCGAGTGACCCGGTCTCGAAGCGCAAGATCTCACCGAGCGACAGCGTGCCCACGCCGGCCGGCTCGACACCGCCGAACCCGGACCAGTCGCTGCCGGGCCAGAGCACCGTCGCCGACCACGGCAGATGCAAGACGACCGCGACGACGAGAGCGGCCAGCGCCACCCCGAACGCTCGCAATGCGCCGCGCCATCCGCCGACGAGCACCGACGCGAGCAGGATCGAGGCCGCCACCATCGCGACCAGCACGAGCGCGAACGGCACCACTGCCATCGCGAGCGCGACGACGACACCGAGTCCGAGCACGCTCGCCCACCACCGGCGCGGGCGGTCGCGCGTCGTAGGGCGCGAGCTCGCTGGCTCCCGCCAGGTGGGAGAGCACCCAGGGCAACGCGGCGTACGCGACGAGCCCGTCCCACCGGCCGTTGCTGATCGCGTTGTACGGCAGCGGCACGGCGGCGTACACGACGAGGGACGCGATGCGCGGCCGGACCGAGCCGATCGGGGCGGTGAGTCGCCACATGCCGATCAGCCCGATGAGCATCGGCAGCAGGGCGAGCAACGTGTGGAGCAGGCCCATCTGCCCGAACAACGCGATGCCCGCGCCCGCGATGCCGGCGAAGGCCGTCGGAGCGGCTTCGGTCGTGCCGAGGCCGATGGTGCGCCAGCCCGACGTGAACGTCTGGAAGAGGTCGGTCGCCGAGTCGGGCAGCGGGGCGAGCTGCCCGATGGCCGGTACTCCGCCGGTGATGAGCTCGCGCCCGCCGACGATCAGGAAGGCGGCAACGGCCGCCCACGCGAGCAATGCGGTGCGCTGCGGTCCCGCCGCCAGGGTGTCGGCGACGCTGCGCCCGACCGCGGCTGCGGCCGCGAACCTCTCGTCCGAGGCGCGGCGCCGCAGGACGGAGCGCACCTGCGCGCTCCCCCGCGTCTGGAGGAAGCGCACCTCGGCGTCGGGCACGAGCCGGATGTGGTCGAGGTACTTGCTGCGATGGCGGATGTCGCCGAGCCGGGCGAGGTTCCAGGTCCACGCGCCGATCGCGTCCCGTGCTCGACCGGGGTGGCCGGTGAGCAGCGACGAGATCACCGTCGCCATCGTGATGATCGCGATCTGCGGCAGGACCCGGATCAGGTGCAGCAGGCCGTAGCTCTTCATGACGGTGCGGAGCCGGTGCCGGGCGAGCAGTCGCGCCCGGTCCTCTTCGGGCTGCGTCTCGGCGATCGCCTGGCGATGGCGAGCGCGGGTGTCCGGGTTGACCATCACGCGCGCGCCGACGACGTGGGCGCGCCAGCACAGGTCGAGGTCCTCCCCGTACGCGGGTATCTCGGGATCGAACCCGTCGAGCGCGTCGAACAGGTCGACCCGGACGAGCATGCAGGCGCCGGGGACCATGAAGACGTCGCGTACGGCGTCGTGCTGCTCCTGGTCGAGCTCGCCCCGCTCGACGAGGGGGATCTGCACGCCCGCCTTGTCGACCCCCATCCCGACCGCGAGCAGGCGGCGGGCGTCGTCCCATTCCACGAGCTTCGGACCGAGGACGCCGGCGTTGGACCGGTAGGACTCCTCGACGAGCAGGCGGATCGTCGCCGGCTCGAGCGCGACGTCGTCGTGCATGAAGCAGAAGAAGCCGGCGCCCTCGACGAGGTTGAGCGCCTCGTTGGCCGCGGGTCCGTACCCGGGGTTGTCGTCGAGCCGGCGGACGTAGGCGTCGGGGATCTGGGCGGCCACCCTTGCGGCGACGGGCTCGGCGCTGGCGGCGTCGATCACGAGCACCGAGATATTGGGGTAGTCCTGGGCCGCCAGGGCACCGAGCACCTCGTCGAACCACTCGCCCGGGTCCTTGGCCACCACCACGGCGACGACTGGCGGCGCCGCCGACGGTTGGACATCCACGAGGCTCCGAGGCTAGCGCCCGAGGTCCTCCGGAAACGGCCACCGGCAACGGCTCTGCCGGCTGTGCTGCCCGTCGCGAGCGACTGTGTAATAAATCACAACTGCTTGCAACTGTTTAACGTGACCGGTAGTGTGGCAAGCACATTGTCGTCGCAGCCCCAGGAGGAGCGATGCCCACCACCCCCACTCCCACCACCACGCCCACCCCAACCAGCAGCCCGATCGACACCGCCACGAAGGCCGCCAAGAACGCGTTCTACGTCACCGTCGGCCTCGGCGTCTTGGGCTTCCAGCAGGCCAAGGAAGGCCGGGAAGGCCTTCGCAACTGGTTCGAGACGCAGGTCTCGGACGGCAAGACCCAGTTCGAGACGTTCACGACCCAGCTGCCCAAGGTCGAGCTGCCCAACCTGCCCAAGTTCGATTCGGTCTCGAAGGGCTTTGACGGCGTCAGCAAGAGCTGGGAGGCGCAGGCCAAGCAGCTCGAGGAGCGACTCACCGCGCTCGAGGAGCGCTTCGAGGCCATCCTCGACAACCTGCAGGCCAATCTGCCCGAGCAGGCGGCCGAGCTCATGAAGCAAGCGCGTGACGCCGCCAAGACCGCCCGCGCGCAGCTCAAGGACCTCGTCAGCCGCGGCTCCGAGCCGCAGGCCGCGTAGTTCGCTACACCGCGTCTCCGAAGCCGGCGGTGCTGCCGTCGGCTCGCACCAACCGATATCCCTGTCCGCTTGCCGTCACCGAGATGCCCACCACCGGGGCGGCAGCGGCCGGGATTGCTCCACTTCCGCTGACCGCCGACGCGGCACCGAACGGGCTCACCGTGCCGTCCGCCGCGACGAGCCAGTAGCCGTCGCCCTGCGGCCGGACCCCGATGCCGACGATCGGCGACGGGGAGCCAGGCAGCGACCCGAAGTCCTTGGCGTCGCCGAACGAGTGCACCGCACCGTCGACCCCGATCACGTAGTAACCCGCTCCCGACGGCGATGGTGACATCGCGACGATGGGAGCGGTGACCTTCCGGTCGCCGGTTGATCCGAAGAATGGCGCGGCGCCGAAGCTGAAGATGCCCCCATCGGCCGCGACGAACCAGTAGCCGTCGCCCTGCGGCCGCACCGCGAGCCCGACGACGGGTTTGTTCAGCTTCATGTTGCCGGTCGAGCCGTAGAACGGCGCGTTGAACGAGAACACGCCGCCGTCCTTCGCGAGGAGCCAGTAGCCCTGACCGTCGGCCGTCGAGGTGATGGCGACCATCGGGGCGTTCAGCTTCACGCCGAACATCGATCCGCGGTCGGGCGCGCCGCCGAACGCGAAGACGCCGCCCGTCGTGGTGACGAGCCAGTAGTCGTCGCCCTTGCCGTTCGCGACACCGACCGCCGGTGAGGTGCCGAAGTCCGCGACTTGGAAGACATCGGACTTCAAACCGAAGGTGGAGCGGAACTCGTTCCCCGACAGTGTGACGGTCGACTTCGTGCCGCGGAGCGCGACCTTCGTGACCCGACCGCCGAACGGTCCCAGCCCGTTGCGCCCCACGACCTCGATGGACGTGAGTGCGCCGAGCTGCGGAAAGGCGGTGAGCGCGGCGCCTGATCCGACCGATGCCGTCCATCCGACGTTCGGGTTCATCGACACCGAGTCGCCTTCGTCGGGCACCGCCGGGAACGTGGCCGCCCGCGGTGTACCCGCCCGTTGACGACGAGAACTCGGTGCGCGCGACCGCCCCCTTGCCGTCGAGCCGCACCTGACCGGCTGTCGCCGCGATCGCGGTGTCGGTGCGCGGGTCCTCCATGGACGCGATCGCGCCGCCGGCCGGTCGCATCGCCGCTCCCGCGTACACCTGGCAGAAGACGCTGTCGCAGGTGCGCGCGTACGTGTACCGCGACTCCGCCCATGCGTACGACCGGGCCGCGACCGCCTGGGCCTTCAACGCCTCGATGCCCGCACCTCCGCCGAGACCCGCCCACGACGCGGGCGACTCGCGGGGCACGACACCTCGCAGGTATCGGTCGAGCGGGAGGATGTTCACGGCACGAGACGCACCGTTCGCGTCGCGGACCGCGAGCAGGCTGCCGCGGTAGTAACGCATCACTCCCCCGACCTCGCACACCGCGAGCAACGCGGTGGGGTCGGGGCTGTCGAGCGCGGCGGGGTCGGTGCGGAAGTCGACGCTCGGCGCGGTCGTGACATCGGTCCACGGCCCCGCGCACCCGGGCCCCGACTGCACGAGGTAGCCGCCACCGGTTTGCGGCTGGGCCCGCAGCGCGGTGAACGTGCCGGGCGCCGCTCCGGACACGAGCTGCCCGCGCTCGGACACCACGATCACGTCGATGTCGTCTTCGCGCAGCAAGCGGACGCGCAGCTCCGAGTTCGGGTCGATCGTGCCGGCGGTGGTGCCGCCGTAGTAGTGGGCCAGGATCTGGTCGACCTTCCAGCCCTTCAGCGCGTAGCCGAGCGAGCCCCACTGACCGAGGCCGCGACCGTGCCCCCATCCCTTGCCCTGCACGAGGAACGTGACGGGAGAGGCGGGTGCGGTCTGGGCGCTCGCGTCGGCGATCGGGATCACCGCGAGCAACGCGAGCACCGCAACGAGGCAGGCGCGAATGGTGCGTGTGATCGCGTCGACGGTACTGGCGTTGCGTCAGCGCCTGGTGCATCCACGATGAGCAGGGACGACGGCCGTAACCTCGTGAGTCGTGCTGTGGACACGCCGTTACGGCGCGTCGTACTACGGCCGGGGCCGGGACCCGCGAACCCGGGGCGGAGTGTCGGGGTACGAGCGCTACACCCGCGCGAGCTCGAACGCGGACGTCGCCGCCTACCTGCTGTGGCGGTTCCTCCCGGGCGCGGAGGTGCTCGACGTCGGCTGCGCGCAGGGCTACGTCGTCGAGGCTCTACGCGAGCTCGGCGTCGACGCGCAGGGTGTCGACGCGAGTCGCTGGGCGATCTCGCATGCGTCACCGGCGGCGCGTCCGTTCGTGCGCCGAGCCAGCGTGTCGAAGCACCTTCCGTTCGCGGCCGAGTCGTTCGACGTCGTGAGCGTGCTCGAGACGCTCGAGCACATCCCGCCCGGATTGGTGGCGCACGCGCTCGACGAGCTGCGCCGCGTGTGCCGGGGTTGGGTGATCGCGACGATCCCGTCCTTCGGTCCGAACGCGGGTGGGCCACCGGGATGGCTCGAAGGAAAGGTGCGCGACGACCGCGTCGCCGCGCTCTACGAGCTGGGTCGCGACTTCGACGGGCCGGTCGCCGAGGAGGACTTGGCGCGCGACGTACGCGGTGAGCTCGTGGAGGGCCACGTCACGATCGCGTCGTACCGGTGGTGGACCGAGCAGTTCGAGACCGCGGGCTTCGTGCGCTGCCCCGAGGTCGAGCGCCGCGTGCATCCCCACCTCGCCCGGTTCGGGCTCACCGCGGCATGGTGCCTCTACGTGTTCCGCACGCCCGACACGCCGACCGAGTCGATCGACGTTCGCGACCCGGAGATGTTCGCCGCGGTCGAGCGGCGCTGGGGCCTCGACGAGCGACGACCGTCGGCGATCGACCTCGAGCTGCTCCGCCTCGGTCTCGGCGACGACGCGCTGCGCCAGATCGGGGTGAGCGCAGCGGGTGTCACCGCCCGGTAGCGCAGCATCCGGGGCAGACGTCGGGCCGCACCCCCAGCCGGCCGAGCGCGCGCCGAGGCAACGAGGGATCGAGCCGCTCCTCGATGAGCTCGCGCACCATCGCCACGAACTCCGGCGCGGTCCCTGGCGTCGCGGCCCGCGCGAACGCGATGCCCGCCCGCTGCGGCTCGCTCGGCGGCGACGACGTCGAGGTCGTACACGACCTCCATGTGGTCGGAGACGAACCCGATCGGCACGACGACCACCGCGGGCACGCCGTCCGCCGCGAGCCGATCGATGTGGTCGCCGATGTCCGGCTCGAGCCACGGTTGTGTCGGCGGACCGCTGCGGCTCTGGAAGACGAGCTCCCACGCGTGTCCTTCGCCCCCTCGCTCGGCGACGAGGCGGGACGCCTCCCGCAGCTGCGCGACGTAGTCGGAAGCGTCCGCCATCGCGAGGGGAAGGCTGTGCGCGGTGCACGCGACCGCGGCCTGATCGCGGACTTCGACCGGGAGGGAGCTGATCGCCGTCGGCCAGGTTGCGCGCGAACGGCCCGACGAAGCCGGGATGGTCGTAGAACTGGCGCAGCTTGTCGATCACGGGAGCGCCCGGGCCGACCTCTGCGCGGGCGTGCTCGATGTCTTCGAGGTACTGCCGGCACGACGAGTAGGAGCTGTACGCGGACGTGACGAACGCGAGCGCTCGCTCGACGCCGTCGTCGCGCATCTGGCGCACCGTGTCGGCGAGGAACGGGTGCCAGTTGCGGTTGCCCCAGTACACGGGCAGGGAGTGGCCCGCCGCGGTCAGCTCGGCATCGAGCGCGGCGACGAGCGCACGGTTGTGCGCGTTGATCGGGCTCACGCCGCCGAACGAGTCGTACTGCTGGGCCACGACGCGGAGCCGATCCTCCGGCACGTTCCGGCCGCGCGTGACGCGCTCGAGGAACGGGAGGACGTCGTCGGGGCCCTCGGGGCCGCCGAACGAGACGACCACGACGGCGTCGTACACCCGGCCCATGGTTCCATGAGCCCGGGCCGGACGAGCACTCAGCACGCCGTCCCATGATGCCGATTGATTTCGGCGCGGCTCCTATGCTGCCCACCGGCCCGGATCTCCAGGAGCACGCCATCGCCGCTCGCCTTCCGCCCGAACCTGACAGCCGCCCGGCGACGGTTCGTGGCAACCCGCTTCCCGAAGGCACGATCACCGTCGGGACCGGGCTCGTCATCGCGGGCCTCGCGAGCTACGGGTTCCTCGCGATCTCCGCCCGCGCGCTCGGTCCGGACGCGTTCGCACCACTTTCCGTGATGTGGATCATCACGTTCCTCGCCGGCCCCGGCTTCTTCCTCCCCGTCGAGCAGGAGGTGAGCCGCGCCCTCGCCCACCGACGCGCGAATGGCCTTGGCGGCGGACCGGTGATCGGGCGAGCCGCGCAGCTCGGCGGATTGCTCGCCGCGATCCTCGTCGTCCTCACGCTGATCATCAGCCCGTGGATGGTCGAGCACCTCTTCGACGGCAGCTGGCTGCTGCTCGTGGGCTTCCTGCTCGGCCTCGTCGGCTACTACGCCGGCCATCTCGGCCGCGGCACGTTCTCGGGGATGGGCCGCTTCGGCGCGTACGGCCTCTACATGGGCGGCGAGGGCACCATCCGCATGGCGTTCTGTGTGGCGCTCGCGCTCGTCGGAGTCGAGACCGTCGGGTTCTACGGCCTCGCGGTTGGCATCCCGCCGCTCATCGCCGTCGCGATCGCGGTGAGTCGTGAGCACAACCTCGTCGAACCGGGACCGCCCGCACCATGGGCCGAGCTCACGAGCAACCTCGGCTACCTCCTCGCCGGATCGGTCTTCGCGGCGTTCCTCATCAACGCGGGACCGATCACCGTGCAGCTGCTCGCGACACCCGACGAGGAGACGCTCGCGGGTGCGTTCACGACGAGCACGGTCATCGCACGTGTGCCGCTGTTCCTCTTCCAGGCCGTGCAGGCATCGTTGCTCCCGAAGCTCGCCGCCCTCGCGGGTGCGGGCAAGTTCGCCGACTTCCGCTCGGGCTTCCGCCGTCTGCTCACCGTCGTGATCGCGCTCGGCGCCGTCGCCATCGTCGGGCGCGTTCCTCATCGGCCCGCTCGTCATCCGCATCCTCTTCGGCGAGGAGTACGACCTCGGTCGTCGCAACATCACGATGCTCGCCGCGTCGAGCGCGCTCTACATGGTCGGCATCTCGATGTCGCAGGCGCTCATCGCGCTGCACGGCCACGCCCGCGTCGCGATCGGCTGGATCTGCGGCACGATCGTGTTCATCGGCGTGGTCGCGGCCGGCAGCGAGCTTCTGCTCCGTGTCGAATCTGGCCTCGTCGCGGGATCCGCGATCTCGGTCGCGGTGTTCGCGTTGTTGTTGCACCCGCTGATCAAGCGAGGCGACACGCCCGACGAGGAGTCACTCGTCGAAGCGTTCCACGACTTGCCGCTCGAACCCTGACGCTCGGCGCTTACCGCGCGCGCTCGGCTTTGCGGGTCTCGACGGCGAGGTCGTGGGCGACCATGCGATCCACGAGACCGCGGAAGTCGACCTCGGGCTGCCAGCCCAGCTTGGTGCGGGCCTTCGTGGCGTCGCCGACGAGCAGGTCGACCTCGGAGGGGCGGAAGAACCGCGGGTCCTGCTTCACGTACTTCTGCCAGTCGTCGAGGCCGGCCGCTTCGAACGCGGCCTCGACGAACTCACGCACCTTGTGGGTCTGGCCGGTCGCGACCACGTAGTCGTCGGGCTCGTCCTGCTGCAGCATGAGCCACATCGCCTTCACGTAGTCGCCGGCGTAGCCCCAGTCGCGCTTGGGCTCGAGATCGCCGAGCACGAGATCTTCCTGCACACCGAGCTTGATGCGCGCCACCGCGTTGGTGATCTTGCGGCTCACGAACTCGAGCCCGCGGCGCTCGCCCTCGTGGTTGAACAGGATGCCCGAGCACGCGAACAGCCCGTACGAGTCGCGGTAGTTCACCATGATGTCGTGCCCGAACACCTTCGCGCAGCCGTACGGGCTCCGCGGGTAGAACGGCGTCTTCTCGTTCTGCGGTGTCTCGCGCACCTTGCCGAACATCTCCGACGACGACGCCTGGTAGAAGCGGATCGGGTTGTTCTCGGACCCGCCGATCATGCGGATCGCCTCGAGCATGCGCAGCACGCCGAGGCCGGTGATGTTCGCGGTCAGCTCCGCCTGCTTGAACGACAGCGCCACGAACGAGATCGCGGCGAGGTTGTAGACCTCGTGGGGCTGCGTGTACTCGAGCGTCGCGCACCAGCGACGGAAGGTCGGCGAGATCGCCGCTCACGAGCTCGACGTAGGGCAGCTCCTGCGCGATCAGCTCGGCCTTCGGGTTGGCCTGGCCCTTGACCAGTCCGAACGTCTCGTAACCCTTGGAGTGCAGGAACTCGGCGAGATGCTGGCCGTCTTGGCCAGTGATGCCGGTGATCAGGGCGCGGGGCATCGACTACCTCTGTCGCTGGGGGGACGAGAACGAGGATAGTGCCCGGTCGACCAGCGACTCGTGCCGCCCCAGCACCTCTGACCAGGTGAAATTCTCGGACACGTACCGCCTGCCGGCGGCTCCGAGCCGATCGCGCAGTCCCGCCTCCCCCACGAGCAGATCGAGGGCGGTGACCAGCTCCTCCTCGTTGCGGTACGGCAGCGCCCCTCCGCTGCGCCGGGCGTGACCGGCGAGCACGGGGCTGAGCGCCTGCACCGCCGCGGCCTTGCCCGCCGCCCATCCCTCCATGAGCACGAGCGAGAAGCTCTCGTAGTGCGACGGCTGCACGAAGGCGATGCTGCCCTCGACGATCGCGCGGCGGGTCCGCTCGTCGACGACGCCGGTGAGGATCACATCGGGGTGCGCGGGCACTTCGTTCGCGGGATCGCCGACGAGCACGAGCGCGAGCGGGCCGGGACGGGCCTCCTTGTAGCGAGCGAACCACTCGACGAGCTCGAGCGTGCCCTTGCCGGGATCGATGCGTCCGACGCACACGACGTACGGCCGCTCCCCCAGCCCCGGCACCTGCGTCGGCGCGATCGGCGCGTCGTCGATCGTCGACGCCGATCCCGGTGACGAGCGACGGGCGCTCGACGCGGAATCGACGAGCGACGAGCGCGGCCTCCTCCTCGGTGAAGAAGCCGTGCGCGTCGGAGAGGCGGAAGAGCCGTTCGTACACACCGAGGCGGAGCGGCGGTTCGTCGTGCGCGCACGGGTGGAAGACGATCGGGAGCCGCCCGGCGAGCGTCGTGATCGCGTCGAACGCGGGGAGGTACAGGTACGGCAGCACGACGGCCGCATCGAACCGACGCCGCGTTGCGCTGCAGCCACGGCGCGAGGCCGTCGAGGCGCGGGCCCTGCTCGGCCAGCCACGCATGCTGCACGTGCGCGGGAGCGAGGCAGCCGCCCGGTCAGCGCGCGCATCGAGATCGCGGAGAACCGTTCGATGTCGCGCGGCGCGACGGTCGGGAGGCGATGCACGGTCACGCCACTGTCGTCGTCGGCTCCCGGCGGGCAAGGACGTTGGCCCAGTCGAGGTAGCTGATCGCGCAGCTGCGTGACGACCTCGACGGTGTGGCCCCGCGCCGCCATCCGCGTGGCGAACGACCGGCACGCGCCCTCGGCGCCACCCGCGGCCTGCTCGCCGTAGCGGGGCACGACATAGAGCAGCCGCATCGGGTTACTGATCCGGCCCGGGATCCGGCCAGGCGGCGGACCGAGGGCGCGGCAGCGCGGCCCGCTCCGCGGGCGACGGGTTCTCGTGGAACCGCAACCCGAACAGCTTCAGCTCGTCGCGGTAGCGCGTGAGCGCTGCGAGGTGGCGCGCATCGGGCACCGGCCCGGCCATCACGAGCTCGGCGCCGGGCTCGTCGTAGGTGCACAGCGAGATCGAACGCGGCGATCACGCGTTCCGCGCCTCCACCCGGGCCGAGCGAGCCGATCCAGACCAGCGGCGTCACTCGGTGTCGCGCATCGCGTTGAGCTGGCGCTGCAGCGTGGCGAGCTGGTCGGCGACATCGTCGAGACGGGCCTGCACCTCAGGCGGCGCCGGGTCGTCGAGCGCGTCGACGATCGCGACGAGCGCACGATGCACCGACCGCGCGAACTCGTCGAGCTGCGTGCACAGGTCGGTGAGGTGACGCGTCACCGTCTTGCCGACGACCGAGTGGATCGTGCCGCCGCCGGGCACCTTCGACGACGCCGGCACCTCGGGAACGCGGAAGTGACCGGTCGTGGCGACGGCGTCGATGGGGGCCGACAGCGCGGCGGTGTAGCTGCCTCGTTGCTGCACGCGCTCCCACTGCTCGGCGAGGGTGCGTTCGAGGTCGTCGTCAGGCATCGGCGGGCAGCGTAGAGGCGAGGCGCTCGGCGAAGCGCCGGTAGCGGTCGACGACCGCGGGCCACCGGTACTGCACGGCGTACCGCGCGCCCGGCCGTCCGCGAGCTGGCGTTGCAGGTCGTGGTCGCCGAGCAGCCGGTCGAGCGTCGCCTCGAACACCGCGTAGGTGTCGAACGCGAGGCCTCCTCCCGAGCGGGTCACGTGCTCGAGCGTCGCCGCGCACCGAGCGTTCACGAGCACCGGCACGGCCCGCTTCCCACGCTTCGAACAGCACGAGCGAGAACGACTCGAACGCCGACGGCGAGACGAGCGCCGTCGACCCGCGGAGCAGCGCCCACTTCGCCGCCTCGTCGACCTCGCCGACCTGCACGACGTCGGGATGCTCGGGCACGGCACGTTGCACCGGACCGACGACGGCGAGCGCGAGCGGCCCGGGTCGGCGCTCCTTGTAGCGCGCGAACAGCGACACGAGCAGATGCGTCCCCTTGCTGTGATCGACCCGGCCGAGGCACATCAGGTACGGGCCGGCCGGCGAGCGCGCTTCCGTCGGTCGCGGTCGATCCCGCCGGGGGCGGGTCGATGCCGAGGCCGACGACGACCTGCGGCTTCGCGACCGTCGACGGGAACAGCTCCTCGGTGATGGCGCGCTCCCCCTCGCTGTAGAACGCGACGCCGCGTGCGGCCTCGAAGACCGCGTCGAAGAGCGGGAGGCGGATGGCGGGCTCGTCGTGCGCGGCGGGATGCAGCATCGCCCGGTCCGCGACGAGCGGGAGACCCACGACGGTCGGGTGGTACAGGTACGGGGTGAACGCGATCAGGTCGTGATCGCTCGCACGGATCGCGTCGATCAGCGCCGGCGCGACCGGGCCCTGCCTGCACGATCCAGTCCTGGCCCTCGCGGTCGCTCGACGCGCTCCGGGTGGGCGAGGAGGGTGAGCGTGAGCCGCCGGAAGTCGGCGTCGCGCTGCCCGGTGACCGGAAAGCGGTGGACGGTCACGCCGTTCTCGTGGGCGGTGCCGGCCGGATACTCGTTGGCCCACGTCCACGCGTCGCGGGCGCAGGTCGTGAGCACCTCGACCGTCCAGCCGTCGAGCGCGGCGAGGTGCTCGGCGAGCAGGCGAGCGCCGAGCTCGGCCCCGCCGACGACCTCCCTGCCGTAGCGCGGCGTGACGAACGCGAGCTTCATCGGATGGCGCCCGTCGAGCACGGGTGCCATCGCCTCGAGGAACCGGGCGCGGCTGCGCTCGAGCGTGAAGTCACCGCAGGCGTCGCTCGCCGGCGGCGAGCAGCTGGGCGCGCAGCTCGTCGTCGGTGATGACGCGATGCACCGCCTGCGCGACCAGCGACCGGCGACTTGTCGGGCAGGCAGATGCCGGCCTCGTCGAGCGTCTCGGGAACCGCGGTCGCGTCGAACGCGACGACGGGGACGTGGTGGTGCATCGACTCGAGCAGCGGGACGCAGAACCCTTCGTGCTCGGAGAGGCACACGTACACGTCCGCATTCCGGTAGTGCGCGGCGAGCGCGCCGGCCGACACCGGCCCGGTGAGGTCGACGCAGTCGGTGAGCTCGAGGCTGCGCACGAACGCGCGCAGCGCCGCCGCGTAGGGCTCGGACGCCACGCCGCCGACGATGTGCAGCCGCGCCTGCGGATCGTGGAGCCGGCGGTACGCCGCGAACGCCTTGACCACGTCGTGCTGGCACTTGTTCGGGGTGACGCGGCCGACGAAGAGCCAGTCGGCGCCGCCCGTCGTCCTTGGCGGCCTGCAGTCGGGCGAACTCGACTTCGTCGAAGTCGCGGTCGAACGCTTCGAGGTCGATGAGGATCGGCGCGACCGCGGTCGGCCGGTAGCCGCTCGACGGCGAGCTCGGTGCGGTTGAACTCCGAGTCCGCCAGCCCGAGCCGGCACCGGGGCGCCAGCGCGGCGAGCTGGCTGCGTCCCCACTCGACGGCGTGCAGGATCGGCGGATCCCACTCGTCGAAGAACCGGGCCGGCGTGATGTTGTGGTAGTCGACGATCAAGCGGCTCGGGTCGCGACATGCAGCAGGTCGGCGAGCACCGAGCCGACGGCGAGGTGGTACAGGACGGCGGTGTCCGGGCCGCCGGTGAACTTCTGGAACGACGAGCGCCCGGCCGACCATCGAGTGGTGCACGGTCTGCGTGTACACCTCGCTCTCGAGGCCCAGCCCCCGCAGCAGCCGCTGGGCTTCGAGCGTGTGGTTGCCGACGGCGTCGCCGGGGTCGAGCGTCGGCAGGAACTGGTGGATCGCTCTCACGCGGCGACGCCGATCGCGCTCGTGATCGCCGACGTGAAGATCGCGCCCGGTGCGGGTCAGGTCGAAGTCGCGGACGCGCTCCTCGCCCGCGCTGCACGAGGTGCGCGCGCAGCGCATCCTCGGTGAGCACGCGCGACACCGCGTCCGCGACCGCGGCGGGCTCCTTGTCGGGGAGGCACAGGCCGCCGTCGCCGAGCGTCTCGGGCACGGCGGTCGCCGCGAACGCGACGATCGGCAGCTTGTGGTGCATCGCTTCGAGCAGCGGGACGCAGAACCCCTCGTGATCCGACAGGCAGACGAACACGTCCGCCGTGCGGTAGTGCGCGGCGAGCACTGCCGTCCGAGACCGAGCCCGGGCATCCGCACGCTGTCGCCGAGGCCGAGCGCGGTGATCGAGGCGCGCAGGGCGCGCTCGTAGCGAAGTGACGACGATCCTCCCGCGAGCGTGAGACGGGCGTGCGGGTCGTAGCACCGGCGGTAGACCGCGAACGCCTTCACGATGTCGTGCTGCGCCTTGTTCGGCGAGAGGCGTCCGACGAACAGCCAGTCCGCTCCGCCGCTCGCCTTGTCGCGCTGCAGGCGATCGAGGGCCCGGCGATCGGCGCGGCGATCGAACGAGGCGAAGTCGATGAGCACGGGCGCCACCGTCGTCGAGCGGTATCCCGGCGCGGTCGAGCTCGGCCCGGTTGAACGCGGAGTCGGCGAGGCCGAGCACGGCCCGTTCGGCGAGGCGCGTCATCTGCTGGCGGCCGGCGTCGAGCTCGTTCGCGATCCGCGGCTCCCACGGGACGAAGAAACGAGCGGGCGTGATGTTGTGGTAGTCGACGATGAGCGGCTGCGATCTCTCGTAGAGCGCGTCGGCGATCGGCGCGCCGGTCGAGCACTGGTACAGGATCCACGTGCGCTCGTCGGCCGGGCAGCGCGCGGACGTCGCGCACGAGATGACGAAGGTGGCGGGGCGCCGAGGCGGTGAAGATCTGCGAGCGGAAGCCCTCGGCGCGCAAGAGCCGCTGCGCGAGCAGGGCATGCGCGCCGATCGCGTCGCGACGGGCGAAGGTGGGCACGACCTGATGGACGGCGAGGCGGTCGGCGCGGGGCACGGGACGGTCAGTGACGCGTGGCCACGACGGCGTAGCCGGGCACCTCGGGGGCGGCGGCGACGTCGAGCACCTCGGTCACGTCGAACCCCTTGCCGGCGAGCAACGCCTGCCACGTCTCGGCGTGCAGGGGACGCCCCGGCGCGAGATCGGCGACGACGATCGGGATGGCCGCCGCCCACGCGTCGGGCTGACTGCCGAGCACGACGAGGCGTCCGCCGCTCGCGACCGCGCGTGCCGCGAGATCGGCCAGGTGGACCTGCGCGCCCGTCGGGCGGGTGTCGATGCCCGAGATCACGAGGGCGCCGAGGGCCGCCGGCGCCATCGCGGTCAGGTGGTCGGTCGCCGAGTCGGGGCGGATCTCGAGCCCGTCGCGCAGCGCCGGCGCGAGCAGGCGGCGACGGGGCTCCGCGCCGTACGCGTCGAACCCGGCGTCGGCGAGCGCCCGCACGAGCTCGCCACTGCCGCACTCGGTGTGCAGGACGCGGCCTCGTACCCCGCTGAGGCTGTCGACGATCGCCTTCTGTGTGGGACCGGGCAGCGGCGCGGGGTCGATCGCGTCGAGCGTGCTCGTCACCGTGCGGCTCGCGCCCGGCGTGGCCTGCTCGACGACGGTGACCCGACGGTCGAGCATCCGCAACGCGCGCACCGTCGCGCTCGCCGAACGAGCTCACCTGGTTCGCGAGGTACTGCATGTACCAGAAGGTGAGCTTGCGCACGCCCTTCTTGACCGGGCCGGCGGGGAAGCGGCCCGCGGTCGGCGCGTCGACGTCGATCGTCACGGCCTTGTCCGCCTGGCTCGAGCACACCGGAGAGCGAGTCGCCCGACACGGCGTTCGGCGCGTAGTTCGCGAACTCGGCATCGAGCTCGGCCTCGAGGTCAGCCGGCAGCTCGCCACTCGCCCGGCGCTGCGCGACCGCGTCGTAGATCTCCGCGATGACGAGATCGAGATCGACGCTGTCGTTCGCGTCGCTGTCGTGGCCGTCGGTCACCCGGTCACCTTCACCTTGACGGGCAGCGCGACGGTGCCGGTCGTCTTCTCCGGGTTCATCACTTCGAACCAATGCCGCTGCTCGCTCCAGTCGTAGACGGTGCCCTCGTCGTGGCTGTGGATGCCGAGCGTGATCGGGTAGGTGCCGTCGAGCAGTGGCACCGAGGAGATGTCGAACACGACCTCGCCCTGTCCCTCGACCGACGGGATCGGCACGCCGAGCATCTCGGTGTTCGCGCCGTAGAGGTGGCGACCGTCGGCGAGGTCGTAGACCGCGAAGCCGAACACGACGTCGTCGACCCGCTCGTCGGACTCGTAGGTGACGCGAACCGAGAGCGGCTCCCCCGGCAGCAGGTAGCGGCGATCGGCGCGGCCCGGATGATCGAGCTCGACCGCGGTGATGCGCACCTTGAGGTTGCGGCGCTCCTCTTGCGTGAAGCCGTGCGCGGTGTGCACGTCGCCGGCCATCGCGCGACTCTCGAGCCGCTCGCGCCGTTCGACTTCCTCCGCATGCAGTCGCTCACGGAACACGCGGATCGCCTCGCCGGGTGCGCCGAGCGCCACCATCTCGCCGTGGTCGAGCACGGCGACGCGGTCGCAGATCCGCCGCAGCAGGTCGGCCGCGTGGGACACGACCACGATCGTGCGGCCTTCGTCCTGGAACTGGTGGACGCGGTCGAGGCACTTGCGCTGGAACGTCTCGTCGCCGACGGCCAGCACCTCGTCGACGAGCAGCACGTCGGGGTCGACGTTCACCGCGACCGCGAACCCGAGGCGCACGTACATCCCCGACGAGTAGTGCTTGACCTGCCTGGTCGATGAACCGTTCGAGCTCGGCGAACTCGACGATGTCGTCGAACCGCGCCTCGATGTCCTTGCGCTTGAGACCGAGCACCGCCGCGTTCATGTACACGTTCTCGCGGCCGGTGAGCTCGGGATGGAAGCCCGGCGCCGAGCTCGAGCAGCGAGGCCAGCCGTCCGCGCACGCGGATGATGCCGGTCGTCGGCTGCATGATGCCGCCCATCAGCTTGAGCAGCGTCGACTTGCCCGAGCCGTTGTGGCCGAGCAGGCCGACGGTCTCACCGGCCTCGATGTCGAACGAGATGTCGCGGAGCGCCCAGAAGTCCTCGCCGTGCGGCGCTTGGGGTGGACCACCCGTTCCTTCAGCGAGCGCGCCTTGCCCAGTGTTCAGCCGGAATCGCTTGGAGACCGACTCGACGTTGACGGCGACGGTCGCCACGTCAGATCTCCTCCGCGAACGATCCCTCGAGTCGGTCGAAGACCTTGATCGCGATGACGAGCGAGCACGCTGGCGACCGCCGCGACGATCAGCACGTTGCGCAGGTACCACCACTGCGACTCGTCGGGCAGGATCGCCTGCACGGTGCCGTCGGGCTGCACATCGCCGTTCACCTTGCCGTAGATGCCCCGCTGGAAGCACAACACGATCGGCGTCATCGGGTTGAGCAGCGCGACCCAGCTGTTGTCGCCGAGCTTGGCGGCCACGAGTTCGTACGGGTACACGATCGGCGTCATCCAGAACCACGCGAGCAGCACGAGCTCGAGCAGATGGCGGATGTCGCGGGCGTACACGCTCACCGCGCTGAGCAACACGGTGAGACCGGCCGTCAGGACGAGCAACGTGAGCAGGGCCGGCACGATCAGCCACAGGTACGACCACGGCACCGGGTACTGGACGATCGCGATGGCCACGAACAGCACGCCGAGCTGCAGGAAGAAGTGCACCAGAGCGGCGCCGATGGATGCCAGCGGGAGGATCTCGCGCGGGAACCACACCTTCTTCACGAGCGAGCCGTTGTCGATGATCGACCCCGTGCCCGGCGTGATCGAGGCGAGGAACACGTTCCACACGAGAAGGCCGGACAGCAGGAAGACCGGGAAGGAGGGGATGCCGCTGCCGAGGAAGACCTGGAAGACGAAGTAGAAGACGACGAGGTACAGCAGCGGGTTCAGGAGCGACCACACGAAACCCGAGGACGCTGCCCTTGTAACGGACCTTGAGCTGCTGGCGCACCAGGCCGAGCTGCAGCTCGCGGTAGGCCCAGACATCGCGGAAGTGCTCGGCGACGCGCCGGCGGGGAACGACCTCGAGGAGCGCGGATTCAGCGGACATGAGCGGTTCAAGGGTACCCGCAGGGGTCGCGCGCTCCCGGGAGCGGCACCGGCGTCACAGCGACGAGTGAATGAGTCTCGGACATTTTCGTTGCATCGGGTTGCAAACCCGTCGTTCTCGTACTAGTGTTCGATTTCTTCCCCATTGATGCTGGTCAGCGAATTGAGTCTGGGGAAGGAGCGGGATGAACGTCGCGATGAACGTGCTGACGCTCGTGACCGAGCTCGCCGCCTGCGATCCCGGTGTCGCCGACCGCGATCGAGTTGGTGGCGAGAGCAAAGGCGTCCAGCCGCATCCGGGCGTGGCTCGATGCGTTCGACATCGAGGTCGGGCGCGCGCTCGACGCGAAGACCGGCTATGGGCAGAAGGTCCTCGCGGACGCGACGAACATCTCGATGCACGCGGCCGAGAAGGTGTTGGAACGCGGTCGCACGCTGCGGGAGCTGCCACGGCTCGAGGCCGCGGTGAAGGCCGGCGACGTGTCCGGCGCCCACGTCGATGCGGCGACCCGTGCGTTGCGGCAGGTGCCAGCGGCGCGGCGAGAGGTGCTCGCCAGGAAGGTCGACAGCATGGTGCACGTGGCCGCGTCGGTGCCCGCGCACGAGTTCGAGGAACACCTGAAGATGGAGGCACGCAAGCTGCTCGACGACGACGGAGTGTCGAGGTTGCAGCAGCAGAAGCGCTCGATCCGGTTGCGGACGTGGGTCGACAGGGTGTTCGGAATGTGGCGGGCGGCGCTGTCGCTCGATCCGCAGACCGCGGTGTGGGTCGACAAGCGGATCCAAGACGAAGTCGATCGGCTGTTCGCCGACGGTGTGCCCGACGATGCGCCCGACGACCCGATCGAACGCCAGCAGTACCTGGCGGCGCTGGCGGTCCTGTCGTTGCTCGCGGGCGAGGGAGCCAGGTCAGGTCGGCCCGAGGTGATCGCGGTCTATGACGCCACCGCGCTCGACGAGAACGGCGAGCCGATCATCGACTGTGGGCTGCCCGTCGACATTCCGCGAGACGCCTGGCGCGACCTGCTCGCGCGAGCCAAGACCCACGTCGTCGCGATCTGGCCGCCCGCCGACCTCGACCTCGGGCGCTCCCAGCGGCTCGCGAGCGCGGCGCAGCGGCGTGTCTTGCGTGCGCTGTACCCGACCTGCGCGGTCCCCGACTGTCCCGTGCGGTTCTCGCGCTGCGAGGTGCATCACGTGTGGTGGTGGGAGCACGGCGGTCCGACCGATCTCGACAACCTGCTGCCCGTGTGCGCTCGACACCACAGTTGCGTTCACGACAGGGGCTGGAAGCTGAAGCTGCTGCCCGACCGCACGCTGACGGTCACCTTTCCGACGGCACCACGATGACCACCGGTCCGCCGTCGAGAGCGCCATGAGCGCGCGTGCATGCGGGCGGGCGCCGGTAGCGTCGGCCCTCGTGCGGGTTGCCGTCGACGCCACGCCGCTCGTCGGCCCCCGCACCGGTGTCGGGCGGTTCGTCGAGTCAGTGCTGCCCCGTTTGGCGCGCCTCGAGGGCGTCGAACGCGCGCCCGTACGTGCTCAGCCGGAGCGCCCGCGCGAGTGAGCTCCCCGAAGGGGCGCAGCGGGTCGTCGTTCCGGCCAGCGTCGCGGTGCGGTCGTGGGGCCGGGGCGGTCCGACGTTCGCGCGCGCGTTTCCCCGCGCCGACACCCTGCACGGCACGAACTACATCGCGCCGCCCGGCCCGCGCACGGTCGTCACCGTCCACGACTGCACGTTCGTGACTGCGCCGGAGCGCTGCACGCCGACCGTTGCCGCGTTCGGTCCGGTCGTGCGTCGGATCGCGGCATCCGGGCGGCTGGATCCACGCGCTCGTCCGAGCACGTCGCCGTCGAAGCGCGCGAGCTGTTCGCGACGTCGCAGGTGGTGGCCGTGCACCTTGCTGCCGGGCGAGGTGAGCGAGACGCCGGGTGCGGTCGGCGGCGGCGACGCGGGCGCCGGACGCGCCGTTCATCCTCTCCCTCGCCACCTTCGAAGCGCGGAAGAACCTTCCGCGGCTGGTGCAGGCGTTCGGAGCGGTCGCGGCACGCCAGCCCGACGTGATGCTCGTCCTCGCCGGGCCCGACGGCCCCGATGGGCCCGCGGTCCGCGACGCGATCGAGGCGCTGCCTGCCGCGACGCGCGAGCGGGTGCGCACGACGGGCTTCGTCGACGACGGCGAGCGCGCGGCGCTGCTGGGTGCGGCGACGGTGCTCGCCTATCCGTCGCTCGACGAGGGGTTCGGGCTTCCGATGCTCGAAGCGTGGCAACACGACGTCCCCGTCGTGGCCGCGAGGGCCGGGGCGCTTCCCGAGGTGGCCGGTGACGCGGCCCGGCTCGTCGACCCGCTCGACGTCGACGCGCTGCGCGGGCGCGCTCGAAGACGTGCTGACCGACGAGGCTGCGCGCGCGGGTCTCGTCGCACGCGGTCGCCGTCGGCTCGGCGCGTTCTCGTGGGACGCCACGGTCGAGGGTCTCGTGTCGATCTACCGTCGGGCGATGGAGGCCGTGTGATGGAGGCCGGTGATGGTGACCCGATGATCACGGTCCTGGCCGGCGGTGTGGGTGCGGCGCGCTTCCTGAGCGGCCTGGTGCAGGTGCGTCCCCAGTCGGAGATCACGGCGATCGTCAACACCGGCGACGACGTCGTGATGCACGGGCTGCGCATCAGTCCCGATCTCGACACCGTGACGTACACGCTCGCGGGCGCGATCAACCCGGAGACGGGTTGGGGACTGGTCGGCGAGACCTGGCAGGCGATGGGCGCGCTCGGTCGCTATGCCGACGTGCGGCCGCTGGCTTCGGGCGCGGGCGCGACATGGTTCCGGCTCGGCGACAAAGACCTGGCGACGCACATGTACCGCACGCATCGGATCGACGAGGGGGCTGCCCTGTCCGAGGTCACGGCCGAGATCACCGGGGCGTGGGGGCTCGGGTTGCGGCTGGTGCCGATGACCGACGATCAGGTCGAGACCCGGTTCACGGTCGAGGGCGAGGGTGAGATCGGCTTCCAGGAGTACTTCGTCGCTCGCCGGCACGACGTCACCGTGGCGGCGGTGCGGTTCGCGGGCGCCGAGGCGGCCCGACCGGCGCCCGGCGTGCTCGAGGCGCTGCGCAGCGCCGACACGGTCGTGATCGCGCCGTCGAACCCGCTCATCTCGATCGGGCCGATCCTGGCGGTGCCCGGCATCCGCGACGAGCTGATCGCGCGGCGCAACCGAGTCGTGGCGATCTCGCCCATCGTCGCGGGCGCCGCGCTGAAGGGGCCCGCGGACCGGCTGATGGCCGACCTCGGATTCGAGTCGTCGGTCGTGGGCGTCGCCCGCATCTACGCCGAGATCGCGTCCGCGCTCGTGGTCGATGTCGCCGACGGTGGCCTCGTCGACGCGGTCGAGGAGGCCGGCATGCGCTGCGTCGTGGCCGAGACCGTCATGAGCACGCCGGCCATCGCGGCGGCGCTCGCGGAGACGGCGATCACGAGCGCGGGCTAGAGAAAGCGAGCACAGCGTGAGTCGTATCGAGATGTGGGGCGTCGAGGGCATCGGCGAGATCAGGCCGGGCGACGTGCTCGCCGATCACATCGTCGACGCGATCGCGGCGATGGCGGCCGCTGACGCCGCGGTGGCGCTCCGCGACGGCGACGTGCTCGTCGTGACGCAGAAGATCGTGTCGAAGGCCGAGGGGCGGGTCGTCGCGATCGATCCCGACGATCCGCTCTCCCACAAGCACCTCGTCGAGGAGGAAGCGGTGCGGATCGTGCGGAGGCGGGGGGATCTCATCGTCACCGAGACGCGGCACGGCTTCGTGTGCGCGAACTCCGGGGTCGACCTGTCGAACATGGAACGGGGCTGGGCCGCGCTGCTGCCCCTCGACTCCGATCGATCGGCTCGACGGATCCGCGACGGTGTGCGGGCCCGGAGCGGCTGCACGTCGGCGTGATCGTGTCCGACACGTTCGGACGGGCGTGGCGCAAGGGGCTCACCGACGTGGCGATCGGCTGTGCGGGGATCGCGGGCGTGTTCGACCTGCGGGGCACGCCCGACGCGCTCGGGCGGGTGATGCAGGTCACCGAGGTGTGCGTGGTCGACGAGCTCGCCGGCGCGGCGGAGATGGTGATGGGCAAGTCCGCGGGCATCCCGGTCGCGGTGGTGCGGGGCGTCGACCCGGAGTGGCTACGC
The DNA here is from genome assembly GCA_963747215.1 of uncultured Acidimicrobiales bacterium. GTDB lineage: Bacteria > Actinomycetota > Acidimicrobiia > Acidimicrobiales > DATKAS01 > DATKAS01. The sequence continues at coordinate 509,128 of CAVVET010000034.1, read as the reverse complement.
GACGGGTCGGTGCGCGACGAGGTGGTGCGCAGCCCTCAGGAGGACTTGTTCCGCTGAAGCCAGGTGAAGACGGCGGCGATGCCCTCGTCGAGGCTGGTCCACGGCTTCCAGCCGAGGTGGAGCTCGGCGCAGCGCCGGATCGAGCACCGAGCGGGCGAGATCACCCGGCTCGAGGCGGCGCGTGCAGCGCGGGGGCCGTGACGCCCGCGGCCGACGCGATGGCGGTGTAGAGCTCGTTGATCGAGGTCTCGAGGCCGGTGCCGATGTTCAGCAGCAGGCCGCTGCCTTTCGACGCGGCGCGGACGAAGGCGTCGACGACGTCGTCGACGAAGACGAAGTCGCGGGTCGCCTCGCCGTCGCCGAAGATCGTGCACGGCTCGCCGGACAGCAGCCGGGCGGCGAAGATCGCCACGACGCCGGCCTCGCCGTGCGGGTCCTGCCGCGGCCCGTACACGTTGGCGAGCGCGAGCGACGTGAACTCGAGCTGGTGCAGCTCGCGGTAGGCGACGAGGTAGTCGTGACCCGCCTTCTTCGAGACCCCGTACGGCGACAGTGGGTGCTGGGAGTGCGACTCCTTGACCGGCAGATCGCTGGGGTCGATGTCGCCGTAGATCGTGCCGCCGCTCGAGGCGAAGACGACCTTGCGGCTGCCCGCGGCGCGCGCCGCTTCGAGGACGTTCAGCGTGCCGACCACGTTCACGGTGGCGTCGAGCAACGGATCGGAGACCGAGATGGCGACGCTCGACTGCGCGGCGAGGTGGAACACGACCTCGGGCTTCTGGCGCTCGGCGAGGGCGACCAGCTCGGGGCCCGGATGTCGAGGTGGTGGATCGTGAGGGCGTGGCCACCGGCACGGGCCTCGGCGAGGTTGGCGAGCTTGCCGGTGAGAAGGTTGTCGACGACGTCGACGCTGTGCCCTTCGGCGAGCAGGCGATCGACGAGGGTCGATCCGATGAACCCGGCGCCGCCGGTGACCAGGGCGCGCATCAGGCGGGCTCGGGGACGCGGGTCTGGGACAGCGCTGCGCCGGGCGCGACGACGTAGCCGTCGCCGACGACCGCACCGTCGAGAGTGGCGCCTCGGCCGACGAGCACGCCGGTGCCGATGACGGAGTTGGTGACGGTGGCGCCCGTCTCGACGGTGACCGAGTCCATGAGCACCGAATCATGCACGATCGCACCGGCGTCGACGCGGCATCCACGCGAGACGACGGACCGCTCGACGCTCGCGGCGCCGGCGATGGTGGCCGTGGGATGGACGCCGTCGAACACGCGGCCTCGGCGCCCCGAGAGGAGGTCGATGTTGGCCTGCAGGTACTGCTGCGGGCGTGCCGGTGTCGAGCCAGTAGTCGTTCGTCGGCATCGCGTAGAGCGTCCCTCGGATGCCATCGCCGGGAAGATCTCGCGCTCGATCGAGACCTTCCGGTCGGAGGCGATGCGATCGAGCACCGACGGCTCGAGCACGTAGGTGCCGGCGTTGATGAGGTTCGTCGGCGCTTCGTCGCGCGGCGGCTTCTCGATGAACGCGATCGACGCGGCCGTCGTCGTCGGTCGGCACGACGCCGAAGACCGACGGGATCGTCGACCGGCGTGAGGTGGATGGTGCCTTCCGCGCCGTGCGCGTGGTGGAAGTCGACGAGCGACCGCACGTCGAGATCGGTGAGGACGTCGCCGTTCACGACGAGGAACGTCTCGTCGATGCCGGCGTCGCGGGCCGCGAAGCCGACCGCGCCGGCGGTGTCGAGCGGCTCGGGCTCGACGGCGTAGTGCAGACGCACACCGGCGCAGGTGGAGTCAGGGAACGCTTCGATGAACGCGTCGGGCTTGTAGCCGAGCGACAGGATCGCCTCGTCGACGCCGAGCGGCGCGAGGTGGCCGACGACCCACTCGATCATCGGCCGGTGGACCACCGGCAGCATCTGCTTCGGTGTGGTGTCGGGTCAGTGGTCGGAGTCGGGTGCCGAAGCCCCCGACGAGGACGACCGCCCTCACGAACCGGTCGTGGCGGCAGCCGCGGTCGACGAGGACGCCGCGGTCGTGGCCGGCGACGAGGCGTCGGGCGGCGACCGTCGAGTCCACGATCGGCGTGCTCGGTTGCTGAGGCACGTCGGTCAGCTGGTCGAGCTGGCCCTGGCTCTCGGGCTTCGGCACGTCGGTGCCGTCGGGCACGAACGCCAACGTGATCAGCATGCGGTCGTTGGTGAAGTGGATGTCGCCGAAGTCCTCGGTGACGAGCTCCGGCGTGTCGGCGTTCTCGTCGGCCCAGACCGCGACCTTCCACGATGCGGGCTCGCCGTTGCAGTCGTCGCCGTTCTTGAACGTGCCGACGCCGGGCACCGTGATCTCGTCGTTGCTGAGCTCGAGCCCGACCGCGTCGGCGAACACCTGGAGCGTCGCGTTCTTGCCGGACGAGGCACCGACAAACGGGTGGATGTGGATCACGCCGTCGGCGTGACTGTGGATTCCGGAAGGGTCGTCCTGGACCTGGATGCGGCGAGAGGAACGCATCGCAGACGTAGATGCCGTAGGCGGCATGCCAGTGATCGATGTTCGCTTGGGGCGGGGAGTCGTCGGCGGTCGCCTCGTTGTCACGGCTCGCGAAGATCACGAGCGCGAAGCCGAGCACGAGCACCACCGCGATGGTCACGGGGAACGTGAGGCTGCGCTGCTGTGAGACCTTCCCGCCGCCGCCGGCACGGCTGGCGCGGGCGACCTTCTTGGCCGACGAGGCTTTACCCATAGGGAGGCAACGCTAGCGGTGCGCCCTCGGCGTCCGAAGTCATGCGCGGCGCCGTCGGAGCCCGGCGAACAGGGCCTCGTACTGCTCGGCGACCGCGGCCGGCGAGGCCCAGCCCTCGACGAAACGGCGGCCGGAGTCGCCCATCCGCACGAGCTCGTCGGGCGCGGCGACGAGCCGGCTGAGCGCCTTGGTGAACGCCTCCGGATCGTCGGGCGGCACCGAGACGCCCGCGCCGGACCGTTCGACGAGGCTGGCGACCTCGGTGCCCCGATCGACGCTCGCGAGCACGGGACGCCCGGCGGCGAGGATCGAATACATCTTCGACGGCACGCTCGACCGGCCGAGGCCCCGCTTGAGCGGCACCACGTGGATGTCGCCGGCGGCGAGCACCTCGGGAAGCCGGTGTCGCGGTTGGAGGTCGACGAACCGCACGTTGGGCAGGCCGCGGGCGGCCGCCTCCAGACCCGGCCGCGCCGCTCCCCCGCCGTTGATGACGAAGACCACCTCGGGGTCGTGCGCGAGCGCAGCCGCGGCGTCGAGCATGAGCTCGAGCGACTGCGACATGCCGACGTTCCCCGCGTACATGACGACCGTCTGCCCACCGAGGCCGAGCTCGCGCCGATAGCTGTTCTCGCGCGGGCCCGGACGGATCCAGCTCGTGTCGACGAAGTTCGGGATGACATGCACCTTGCCCGCCGCGGCTCGCACCGACTTTCGCGACGACGTTGTCCTTGAGATCGTCGGAGAGCACGGTCACGGCGTCGGCCCGCGCGTAGCTCGCCCGCTCGAGCCATCGAGCCGCGGCGATCACGCGCTCGCCGCGGAGGACCCCGAGCTCGATCGCGACGTCGGGGAACACGTCCTGGATGTTGAACACGAACGGCAGCTCGGCGGGCGACCGCGAGGCCCCACCCGGTGAGCCCGAGCGTCAACGGCGGCGACATCGCCAACACGCCATCCGCCCGTCCACCGGTCACACCCACGGCACCCGCCAGCGCACTGAACCCACCGAACGCGAGCGCTCGCCGCGGGATGTTGCGCTTGTCCGTCGGGAACGGGTGCACGCGCGAGATCTCGCCCCACGGCGTGGTCTCGTGGCGCACCGGCTTCCCCCGGAACTCCGGCTCGACCTCATGGTGCTCGTACCAGGGCAGCGCGGTGATGACGTGCGAGGGAATGGCCGCGTGCCGCGAGCTCCTCGACGATCCGGGTCATCACCTCGCCCGTGGGCGCCACGTCCGGCGCGAAGTGCGGGCAGAGAACGACGAGCCTCACGAGGCTGCGAGCTTCACGAGTTCTGGACCTCCGCGGCCCGACGGTACGCGCTGAGCAGCGCCGCCGCCGCCCGTTCGCCGTTGAAGTACGCGGCGCGGGAGCGTCCGGCCTCGACGAGCGCGGCGCGCCGTTCCGGATCGCCGATGATCGCGTCGATCGCCGCCACCCAGCCGTCGATGTCGTCGGGATCGACGAGCACGCCGGCGTCACCGACGACCTCGGGGAGGGCGGTGGCGTTCGCGGCCACCACTGGGCAGCCCCGGCGCATCGCCTCGAGGGCCGGGATGCCGAATCCCTCGTAGCGCGAGGGCACGACCGTTGCGAGGGCCTCGTCGTACAGACCGTTCACGTCCACGCCCGGCACGCGCCCCGTGCGCCGCACCGCGCCGGCCAGCCCGAGCCGGTCGATCTCGGCGGTGAGCGTCGCTTCCGCCGGCCCGACGGCACCCGTCAGGACCAGCATGAGCTCGGGGTGCTTGGCGTGCAGCGCCGCCAGCACCCGCACGAGCGCCACGTGGTTCTTGTGCGCCCAGGTGACCGCGGGATACAGCAGGAACGGACCGGGCACGTCGTAGTGAGCGCGGACCACGGCCGGTGGCAGTGCCCCAACCAGGCTCACCCGCGGGGAGGCTGTGCGGCACGACGAGCACGCGGTCAGCGGTGATCCCGAGAAGATGAATGACCGTGCCGCGCGCGAACTCGCTGGGCGCGGTGACGATCTCGGCTTGTCTCGTCGATCGGGGCACGGTCCGGCGGAGATAGGCGCGCTTGAGCGGCGAGAAGAACTCGGGATACTCCAGGTACTGCAGGTCGTGGAGCGACAGCACGACGGGCCCGGCGGTGCGCGCGGGGACGGTGCCGCCCGGATGGTGCATGACGTCGAGGCCGAGGCTGTGGGCCCGAGTGGCCAACCACGTCAACTCGGCCGCGATGCGCGCCGCCCGCGATCTTCCCGAGACCGCGGCGACCTCCAAGCGGTGCGCGTTCGCGATCGTCGGATGGGCCCCCCAGAACCGCTTGTTCGCGAACAGCGTCAGCTCGAGGTCGTGCCTGTCGATCTCCCCGAGTCCGTCGAGAAGCCGGCACACGTACTCCTCCGACCCGCCCACATCCCCGGGCACCAGCCACAGGAGGTTCACTCCTACGCGCAGCGGCGTCATCGGCGCGAGCCTGCTGCGACTTCCCGATACACCTCGACCATGCGTTCGGCGCACCTCACCCACGTCATCTCCGCGGCGCGGGCCCGGCCCGTTCGCGTGAGCTCGTCGGCGAGGTCGTCGTCGGCGACGACCCGTGAAAGCGCGTTGGCGATCTCCTCGGGCTGATCGGGATCGACCACGACGCCCGCGTCGCCGATGACCTCCTCGGTCGAGGTGCCTCGGGACGTCACCACAGGGGTGCCCTGCACCATCGCCTCGAGCACCGGCAGCCCGAAGCCCTCACGCGTGCTCGGGTAGCAGAAGGCGGACGCGCCGGCGACGACCGCGTTGCGCTGCGCGTCGGGCAGGAACCCGAGAGCTCGCACGCGCGCTCGGATCGTCTGGGTCCATCGCGTCCGCGAGGGCGCTGAGCTGCGGACCCCAGCCGGACGGGCCGATCAGCACGAGCTCGAGGTCCGGATTCCGTCGGGCGACCAATGCGAACGCCGTGAGGAGACCGGCGACGTTCTTGCGCGGCTCGAACGTGCCGACCCACGCGATGTAGGGGCGCCGCAACCCGAAGCGCGCCTTCGCGTCGGCAATCGCACCGAGCGAGGCCGGCTCGGTGTCCGTGCCGAGCGGCACGACGCGAAGGCGCTCCTCTTCGATTCCGGCCGAGACGCACGCTCGCCGCGTGTCCTCAGACGAGCACACGATCACAGCCGCGTGCTTGCGGGTGAGGTCGAGCCCCCGCCGCATGAACCGGTGTCCCCGAGCGGTCAGGCGAGACGGGTCGTCGAGGAAGGCGAGGTCGTGCACGGTGACGACCAGCGGCGCGCGCGTCGCCGGCACGATGAGGCTCGTCGCGTGCACGACATCCACGGGCCCGGTGGCCCTCTCGACCGGCGGCCAGCGCAAGGCGTGCCACGACTCGTACAGCGCGGCGCGGCTCAGCGGCAACGACATCGTCGGGATCGGCGGCTGCCACGGCGGCGGCGGGAGCCGGCGGTGCCGCGCCGTCACGCCGATGGGCGTCACGCCATCGAGGTCGGCGAGCGCCTTCGCGAGGCCGATCGCCGCGACCGCAGTACCGCCCGGCACGCGGTGCCAGCACTGCTCGAGGGTGAGCGCCACTCGCACGCGGCGACCGATCGCCGCGGGCCTACCCGCAGGCCGCTTCGGCAGGCGGGATGACGCCGATCACGGTCGTCGTCGTGGCGACCGGATTGGTCGTCGTCGCCGAGTCCGAATCGCCGGAGGGCACGGTGGACGGCGTCGTGTTCACCTGCGTGAAGTCGCGGCCGAGGATGACCACGACGTCACCGGTCGCCACCTCGTTCACCGGCTGGAGCTCGGCACCGGAGTCGAGATAGGCGGCCACCGTGCGAGCGGCGCCTTCCTGGCCCTTCGCGTAGCGAATGACCGTGCGCTCGTACTGCGTGCTGTCGGCATCGCCCGGGTCGACGACCTCGAAGCCGATGCCCGCGAGCGCCTCGCTCGTCTGCCCGGCGAGCCCGCGGATCCCCGCACCGTTCAGCACCTGGAGCGTCACCGTCGCCGGCGGGACCGTCGGCGCCGGCGGCTCGGCCGTGCCGTCACCGGTGTCGGTGGGCAAGCCTCGGAAGACATCGAGCACCGGCTGGGCTGCTTCCTCCTGCATGAGCAGCACCGCGGCGCCATTGATCGACGTCGGCGTGATCGGCACCGTGTACATGTCGATCTTCGACGGGTCGAGCTCGCGGAACCGGTTGCCGAGACGAATCAGGTCGCGGGCCGACAGGCCGCTGTCGACCGTGACGTTGCGGATGCCGACGTCGATCAGCTGGTTGAGCACGATCGGGTTGCGGACGCCCCGGGCCACGGCCTTCACCAGCGTGCGACGGATGAAGTCCTGCTGGCGGCTGATGCGTCCGAGGTCGCCGGTGCCGTCGGTGCGCCACCGATCGCCCGACCGGTACTCGTAGTGGCGGGAGCGTGCGTACGCCAGGGCTTGGTCGCCGTTCAGGGTGACGCAGCCGGAGACTGGGATGTTCAAGCCCGTGTTCTTGTCGCGGGCGGGGTTCTCGAAGTACACGGGCACACCGCCGACCGCATCGACGAGACCTTTGAAGCCCACGAAGTCGACCTCGACGAAGTGCTGGATCGGGATGCCGAAGTTCTGTTGCAGCGTGGCGACGAGCACGTCGGGACCGCGCGAGAACGCCGTGTTGATCCGCTGCTTCGCTCCCGTGCCGGCGATCGACACCCACAGGTCGCGGGGGAAGGACAACACCGACGCTCGTTCGGATTCCGGATCGATGCGCAGCACCATGATCGTGTCGGAGCGCTGCCCGCCGACCTCGGCCTCGCTGCCGAACGCCCCGATGTTCGGATCGTCGGCGGCGATGCCGGCCCGGCTGTCGGATCCGACGAGAAGGAAGTTCTGCGCGCGGTCGATCGCTTCCTGCTGCGGCTCGGGTGAGAGCACATGGGCGAGCTCGACGCGCGGCAGATCACCGAACTTGTTGAACGTGTAGAAGATGCCACCGGCGGTGACCAGGCACACGCCGATCAAGAAGACGTTGAAGCCGATGAGCATCCGCTGCGGCCAGGTCCGGCGCACTCGCCGGGTCCGCGGGAGCGCCGCTTTGGACTCGCTCGAACGGCGCTTTGACACGAAAAGTCACGCTACAGGAGCGATTTCGCGGGGATCCGTCATGCGGGTGCATCACGGAGGTGCATTACGTCACCGGCGGAAACGGCGACGTCGCCCGCCGACGTCGCCACGATCGAGGTGCCCTTCGGGCGTGACATCGACGGCGACGCCTTCGATGGAACCTGATGGTTGCTCGACCCTGACCCGCCGGCCGAGCGTGCCGAGAGCGGAGCGATAGCGCGGGGCGAGAGCGGTCCAGTCGAGCGCGTCGAGCGCGGCGAGCAGTGCGTCGAGCACCGCCTGGCGATCGAGATCGTGACCGGCTTCGTGGTTGAGCGCGGTCATGGTGCGAGCCAGCTCGGCGGGCAGCTCGGCCGGCCAGTTGACGTTGAGGCCGATGCCCACGACGACGGCAAGTCGATCGCTCCCGGCCGGCGCGCTCTCGGCCAGCACGCCCGCCAGCTTGCGATCGGCGACGAGCAGATCGTTCGGCCACTTGAGCACGGGCGTGACCGCGGCGACCGAGCGGCAGGCCTCGACGGCAGCCAGGCCGACAGCCTGGGTGTAGTGGTGCAGCGCGGCGCCAGCTTGGCGCGCGGAACAGGATCGACGCGAGCAGTGAGCTGCCGGGCGGCGCGTGCCACTGCCTTCCGAGGCGCCCCCGGCCGGCGGTCTGGTGGTCGGCCACGAGCACGGTGCCCGCGGACGCGCCTGCCCGGGCCGCCTCGAGCAAATCGGCGTTCGTCGAACCGGTCTCGGCGACCCACTCCACGGTCCACGCCACCGCCTGCCAACATAGGCGCCTCATGCTGAAGAAGATCCTCATCGCGAACCGCGGCGAGATCGCCGTTCGTGTCATCCGTGCGTGCAGGGAGCTCGGCATCGGCTCCGTCGCCGTGTACTCCGAGCTCGATCGCGACGCGATGCACGTCCGCCTGGCCGACGAGGCCTACGCACTCGGGGGGCAGACCGCGGCGGAGTCCTACCTGAACACCGAGGCGATCCTGGCGGCGATCCGACAGAGCGGAGCCGACGGAGTCCATCCCGGATACGGCTTCTTCTCGGAGAACACCGACTTCGCGCGGGCGATCACGTCGGAGGGCGTGACGTTCATCGGCCCGCCGCCCGAGGCGATCGAGCCGATGGGCGACAAGATCTCGGCTCGACTCGCGGCCGACCGAGCGGGCGTCGCGGGCGTGCCCGGCATCAGCGAGCCGTTGACCTCACCCGATGAGGTCCGGGCGTTCGGGGACGCCAACGGGTGGCCGGTGGCCGTCAAGGCCGCGTACGGCGGTGGCGGTCGCGGCATGAAGGTCGTGACGGGCCCCGACGCGGTCGAAGCCGCGATCGAGTCCGCGGCGCGCGAGGCCAAGGCGTACTTCGGGCGGGACGAGCTGTATGTCGAGCGCTACCTGCCGTGGCCGCGGCACGTCGAGGTCCAGATCATCGGCGACACCCACGGCAACATGGTCTGGCTCGGTGAGCGCGACTGCTCGGCGCAGCGGCGCCACCAGAAGCTCGTCGAGGAGAGCCCCGCTCCCCTCCTCGCCGACGAGGTGCGACAGGCGATGGGCGAGGCCGCGGTCGCGGTGGCGCGCTCTGTCGGTTACTACAACGCCGGCACCGTCGAGTTCCTGTACGCGGACGGCGAGTTCTTCTTCCTCGAGATGAACACGCGACTGCAGGTCGAGCATCCCGTCACCGAGATGGTGACCGGCATCGACCTCGTCGCCGAGCAGATCAGGGTGGCTTCCGGCTTGCCTCTCTCGTTCGATCAGTCGTCGATCGAGCGACGTGGCCACGCGATCGAGTGCCGCATCAACGCCGAAAATCCTGCGGGCGGCCGGTTCCTGCCGTCGCCCGGCAAGATCACCAAGCTCGTCGTTCCCGACGGCTTCGGGGTGCGCTTCGACGGCGGCTACGCCAGTGGCGACGAGATCAGCCAGTACTACGACAACCTCATCGGCAAGCTCGTGGTGTGGGGCGCCGACCGGGAGACGGCCCGGAAGCGGATGCTCCGGGCGCTCGACGAGCTGGTGGTCGAAGGCGTCGCGACGACCGTCCCTGCCGACATCGCGATCCTCACCCACCAAGACTTCATCGACGCGCAGCACTCGACGAAGTGGGTCGAAGAGCGCCTCGATCTGAGCGGCGTCGCGGCGCCGACGGCCGCTCCGCCTGTGGCCGACGGCGACCCGGACGGGCCGAGAGTGCGTCGCGACGTCGATGTCGAGGTGAACGGCAAGCGGTTCGCGGTGACGGTCTGGGTTCCGGAGTCCGGCGCGCCCGTCGCTGCCGGCGCGTCGGATGCGACGCGAGCCCGCCCCGGCCGCGCCGCGAGCTCCAGCTCGGGAGGCGGCGGAGGCAGCGGTCAGGTCACCGTGCCGATGCAGGGGACGATCGTGAAGGTGCTCGTCGCGGTCGGCGACACCGTCGAAGCCGGGCAAGCCGTGTGCGTGCTCGAGGCGATGAAGATGGAGAACAACATCGTCGCCGAGCGGGCGGGCGCCGTCACCGAGGTCAAGGTGACCGAAGGCGTGACGGTCGGCGCCGGCGACGTCGTCGTTGTCATCGGCTGACCGCCGCGCCTTCTCGGCGTGACGCGCCGAGGCCGGCGGGCGGGGCACTGAGCCCCGCCGCGCCGGCCACGGTGACGACGACGATCAGGCGAGTGCCGCGTTGATCGACGTGACGACCGCTGAGCTGACCGCGGCGTTGCCGCCGTAGACGAACAGCTGCGTGACGGTCGACTTGACGCTCTGCAAGTAGGACTGGGTGTTGGCGGGCAACGAGGCCTGAGCGGTCAGCACGAGCGGGCCGCCGCGAGCCTGGCGATGTGCGTGCCGCCGGTGAGACCGTCAGGGAAGGCCTCGCCGCTCGCGACCCCGATCGCGGTCGGACTCGGGAAGAACCGCTGCGCGACCCCGATCGCCGTTCCGTAGCGGTCACTCCCCACGATCCGGTTTCCCGCAGGGGCAACATTCGTCGCGGCGGCGGGACCGCCGACAGCGAAGATCGTCGCACCGGTGCGAGTCGCGAGGTACTGAGACGTGTTCGGTTGCATCAGGTTGCCGTTCGTCAAGAGGATCGCCCCTCCGCCTCCGACCCTTGCTGCGGCGGGTCCCGCGGCCAGCGCGTCGGGGAAGTTGATGCCGTCCGCGAGGAACAGGTTCGGGGGGTTGTTGAGGCCCGTCTGCGCGATGAGGACCGCCGTCCCCCAGCGGTCGACGCCTGCGAACAGCCTCGGCACCGAGTACCCCAGCGCCGTGAGCTGCTGGACCATCGAGTCGGGGATTGCGGACGTGCCGCCGAGCACGAAGATCGTACGGAGCGGCGACGCATTGGCCGGCAGCACCCGCTGGATCTCGGTCACCGTCCGAGCATCGACGGTCGTGGACGGCACGAGGTTGGCGAGCAGGAGCGGGCCGCCCTTCGCGATCGCAAGAGGCGTGCCGGCGAGCGCATCGGCGAAGAAGTTGCCGTCGCCGCGGGCGAGCACCACCGCTTGCGCGGACCCAGCCGCCGGGAACGAGTTCTGCGAGATCTTCACCGCAGTGTCGACTCGGTCGACGCCGAACGAGCACCTGCGCGGACTTACCGCCCGAGCCAATCTGGGTGAGCACGACGTCGTTGCCGCCGCCGCCGACGTAGCTGATCCTGTAGGTCTGGCCGCCGCTGGCGGTGACAGTCGCACCCTCCAGGAGGTTCAGGAACGTGCCCGAAACGGCCCCCGCGCCGGTGTTGTCGACGATGGTGAACGTCTGGTTGGCCGCGCCGACGAAGGTGCTCGCTACGACCAGTTGCGCGCCTCCCAGGGTGACGGACGATCCGCGAAGCACGTCGTGGCCAGTGCCAGCCGCTGAGCCCGCGATGTCGACCGCGTAGGAGGAAGCACCGGTCATCGACAGTGCGCCGTTGACAGTGAGCAGGCCAGGCGCCACCCTGTCCCGGCGAGACCGTGCCGCCGTTCGCAGTGACCGGTCCGACCGTGCCGACGCCGCCGAGCACTCCGGCCGTCAGCGTGTGGGCACCATTCGAGCTGATGCCGTTGACGATCAGCGCGCCACCGTTGATCGCCGTTGTGCCGGTGTAGGTGTTGCGTACCAGCGAGAACCAGCACGCCTGCGCCGGTCTTGGTCGAGATTGCAGCCGCCGGTCACCGGGCCCGAAGTCAGCGTGCCGCCGGCGACGTTGACGGTGGTGGTGGCGCCCAACAACGTCGTGGTGATGCCGGAGGAGATCGTGTTCGTGAAGGCGCCCGACTGGGTGAGCGAGGTCGTGTCGATCGGATTTCCGCGACACCGAGTACCCGGTGCCGTCGAAGGTGACGGAGGTGAGAGCGACGCCGTGAGGTCGTTGTTCGTCGTTCGCGTCGCCAGGCTGACGAGGGTCTCGGGAACGTGACGTCAGTCGCGTTGCGACCGGAACGGCCGTGGCCCAGTTGCCGGCCAGCTCCAGAGGCCGAGGTTCGCACCAGTGGCCTGACCGGTCCAGGTCGGGGTGGCGGCGTAGGCGGGGGTCGCCAGCACGGTGATGCTGCCGACGATCAACGCGGCCGCGACTGCCGCGAGCGCGCGACGGGATCGACGTTTCATTGGGGAACCTCCGTGGCTTCGGGTGGACCACTTGTTCACGAAGCCGTCAACGTAGCAAGCCGATTCGCGCCGTGCGCAAGGAACGGCCTACTCGGCAGCGTCGGCGAGCGCCTCGGCCAGTGCCGGATGCACCATCAGGCTCTCGTAGATGTCGCTCACCTTCAGGTTCGCCGTGACGGCGAGCGCGATCACCGAGATGAGCTCGGCCGCGTGACGGCCGACGATCGAGCCGCCGAGCACCACACCGGTGGCCGGATCGGAGAGGATCTTCACGAAGCCACGAGGGTCGTTGTTGATGAGCGCCTTTGCGCTCGCCGAGAACGGCACCTTCGTCACGCGGATCTTGCGACCTTCGGCGAAGGCCTCGGCTTCGGCCAGCCCGACGTCGGCGATCTCGGGTTCCGTGAAGATCGCGGAAGCGGCCTTGTCGTAGTCGAGGTGGCGATGCTCGCGCGTGTGCAGGCCCATCACGTGCTCCGCGATCTTGCGACCCTGCATCGCGGCGACCGAAGACAACGGCAGCTTCCCTGAGAGATCACCAGCCGCGTAGATGTGCGGCACGTTCGACTGGCAGTGGTGGTTGATGCGCACGTAACCGCTGTCGTCGGTCTCGACGCCTGCCGCTTCGAGGCCGAGACCCTCGACGTTCGGCACCGATCCGATCGCGAGGATCGCGTGACTTCCCGTGATCTGACGCCCGTCGTCGCATCGCACTGTGACCTTCTCGTCGACGACGTCGATGCCGACCGCGCGCGCGCCCTTCAGCAAGCTCACACCGCGTGCCAGGAAGTCGGCTTCGAGCGCAGCCGCGACTTCCGGGTCCTTCGTGGGGAGCACCTGCTGCCGGCTGACGATGAGCGTCACCTTCGATCCGAGTGACGACAGCATGTGCACGAACTCGACGCCGGTGACACCCGAGCCCACCACGACGGCGTGCTCGGGGATCTGTGGCGGCGGATAGCAGTCGCGCGTCGTCAGGATGCGGTCGCCGTCGGGCACACACCAGTCGGGGATGCGCGGCCGCGAACCGGTCGAAAGCTGGATCGCATCGGCGTCGAGCTCCTCGACTCCGGTCGCCGTCTCGACGACGACTTGGTTCGGGCCTTTCAGACGCGCGGCACCCTCGATGAGGCGCACGTTCTGGCTGGTCAACAGGTCGACGACGGCGCGATGAAGCCGTTCCTCGATGCGGTCGACGCGAGCCCGGAGGCTGTCGCGGTCAAGGGCCGCATCCACGTCGAGGCCCATGCCCTCCGCACGCCGGAAGAACGACATCGCGCCGCCGGTCGCGATCATGGTCTTCGACGGGATGCAATCCCACAGGTGGGCGGCTCCACCGACGATGTCGCGCTCGACGAGCACGACCTCAGCCCCGAGGCGAGCGCCGTAGGTGGCGGCCTGGTTGCCCGCGGGGCCACCGCCGACGATCACGAAGCGCACGGCCATCGGTCTCAGGGTACCCGTGGCTCAAACGCCGTCTGCGCCTCCCCATGCCCGCGTACACGGCGCGGGCTAGCGTCGCCCGACGCGTCAGTGACGGGTCGGAGGCGAAGGAGGGAAGGCCGTGGGCGACGAGCAACCACCGGGTTTCCGTCCGACTCCGCCCAAGCCGCCGCCGCGCGGGGGGAGCGTGCCCCCGCCACCGTTCGCCCCACCGCCGCCGACACCGCCGAGCGTGGAGCCCACGCCGCCACCCGCAACGGCGGCAGCGCCGGCAGTCGCACCGGCAGTCGCGACGGCCGAGCCGCCCGTGCGCCGGCCGGCGAGCGGCAAGACCCCGCCGGATCGCGTCCGTCGGATGCTCATCTTCTCGGGCATCGGCGGTCTCGTCGCGCTCGCGCTCGGTGTGTACGCGAACGTCCACGACCCGACGTTCGAGCAACCGTTCGTCTGGTTCTTCAGCGGGCAGGCGCAGTTCAAGGTGTGGTTCGCGACGCTGGCGGCCGCCCTCGCCGTGTTCCAGGAGTGGGTGGGGCGCCGGCTCTTCGGCAAACACGCGCAGGGTCGGCGCAAGCCCTGGATGCCGCAGGCGCATCGAATGGCGGGGACGTTGGCGTTCATCGTGAGCCTTCCTGTTGCCTACCAGTGCCTTTGGGCGCTCGGCTTCAACGACTACGGCAACCCGTGGTGGGCGGTGCACTCCGTTGTCGGATGCATCGTCTACGGCGCGTTCGTGACGAAGGTGCTGTGCGTCCGCAATCGCAAGCTTCCGCGTTGGGGGTTGCCGGTCGCGGGAGGAGTCCTGTTCGCCGCGCTGATCCTCGTGTGGGCCACCAGCGCGGTGTGGTGGTGGTTCGAGCACGGGTTCCCGTCATTCTGATGAGCAGGCGACTGATGAGCACCCGACTGATGAGCACCCGATGAAGCGCGCGACCGCAGTCCTGCAGATCGTCGCCCTGGCGCTGACCGCGCTGTTCGTCGTGTCGCTGTTCACGTCGTCGTTCCCGCCATGGTCGAGCGACGACGAGGGCGGAGACGACGGTGACGTCGCGGCGGCGACGACAGCCGCGCCGCCCGACACGACGGCGGGAGCCGACACCACCGTCGAGGGCGCCGACACGACCGGCGGCGCCGGAACGACCGCGGCCGCCGACACGACCGCCGCCAACGCAATCGACGGAGAGGCCCTCTACAGCGACGAGTGCGCGTCGTGCCACGGGGGCGACGGAGGCGGCGGCCTCGGGCCTTCGCTGCAGGACCTCGAGAGCAGCTTCCCCGATCAATCCGAGGTCGTCGCGATCGTCACCGACGGCAGCGGCTCGATGCCGGGATTCGGCGACGATCTGTCGGCCGAGGAGATCGACGCGATCGTGGCCTACATCTACACGTTCAGCTGATCGCGCGGGAGACGAGGCGGCTCAGGCCTCCATCACGACGGGCACGATCATCGGCTTGCGGCGGGTGCGCTCGCTGACGAACCGACCAACTGCTTGACGCAGGTGACGCTGCAGGGCCTCGGAGTCGTGTGCACCAGAGGCGAATGCGTGCTCGACCACGCGCCGCGCATGATCGGCGGCTTCGTCGATGAGGTCCTCGGCCTCGGGCGCGTAGACCCATCCTCGCGTGATGATCTCGGGGCCGGTGATGACGTTGCCCGTGGACACGTCGACAGTGACGACCACGACGACGACGCCCTCCTCCGCGAGCACGCGACGATCGCGCAGCACGCCGTGGCCGACATCGCCGACGATGCCGTCGACGTAGAGATAACCCGCGGGGACTCGTCCCGCGAAGTCGATGCCGTCGTCGGTGAGCGCGACGACGTCGCCGTCTTCGGCGAGGAGGATGTTGCTGTCGGGCAGCCCCATCTGATTGGCGAGGCGGGCGTGCGCCATCAGATGGCGGAACTCGCCGTGCACGGGGATGAACAGCTCCGGCTTCGCGAGCGCCATGAGCATCTTGAGCTCCTCGGCCTGCGCATGGCCGGTGGCGTGCACATCTGCGACTCCGGAGTGCACCACCTCGGCGCCGACCCTCAGCAGCCCGTCGATGACCTTGTTGACGTTGTGCTCGTTGCCGGGGATGGCGTGCGAGCTCAGGATGACGGTGTCCTCGCTGGTGAGCTTGAGCCAACGGTTGTCGCCGGACAGCGAGCAGCGCGAGCGCCGACATGGGCTCGCCCTGTGACCCTGTCGACACGACGCAGACCCGGCCGGGCGGAAGGTCCGCGATCGCCTCGACGTCGACGAGGGACTCGTCGGGAATGGTGAGCAGTCCGAGGTCGCGCGCGAGACGCACGTTGCGCTTCACCGAAAGTCCGAGCGTGGCGACGACGCGTCCGCAGGCGATCGCCGCGTCGGCGATCTGTTGGATGCGATGGATGTGGCTCGCAAATGAGGCGGTGATGATGCGGCGGCCCTCGTGCTGCCGGAAGAGGTTGATCAGCACCCGGCCCACATCGCGCTCGGAGGGAGCGTGGCCGGGTTCCTCCGCGTTCGTCGAGTCGGACAGCAGCAAACGGACGCCGGTCGAAGAAGCGATCGCGCCGATTCGGGACAGGTCGGTGCGGCGACCGTCGACCGGAGTGAGGTCGAGCTTGAAGTCGCCGGAGTGCAGGATCACGCCCTGAGGTGTGTGGAACGCGGTCGCGAACGCGTAGGGAACCGAGTGGGTGACGGGGATGAACTCGAGATCGAACGGGCCGACGACGCGCCGTTCGCCGTCGCGCACGGGAATGAGTTCGGTCTGGCCGAGCAGCCCCGCCTCTTCGATGCGGCTGCGAGCCAAGCCGAGCGTGAGCGGGGACCCGTAGATCGGAAACGAGATGTCGCGCAGCAGGAAGGACAGGCCGCCGACGTGATCCTCGTGGCCGTGGGTGGCGACGCAGCCGTCGATGCGGTGCGCGTTCTCGCGCAGGTAGGTGAAGTCGGGAAGCACGAGGTCGATGCCGGGCATGTCGGCCTCGGGAAACATCAGGCCGCAGTCGAGGAGCATGATGCGCCCGTCGACCTCGATGCAGGCGCAGTTGCGCCCGATCTCGCCCAGGCCTCCGAGGAAGACGATGCGGACGGGATCAGGCACGGGCTGCGAGCCGCCGGCTCGTCACACCCTGCGCAAGTTGTCGAGCACTTGCCGAGCCCGTTCTTCGGTGCCTGCAGGAGCCGGACCGAGCGGAGGCCGGCACTGACCGACTGCGTGTCCGATCACCCGCATCATCGCCTTGGCCGGGATCGGGTTCGGCGTGTCGTCGCTCGTCTCGAACGCGAACGACTCGAGCAGGCGGGCGTTCGCTTCCCGCGCGGCGACGACATCACCCTTCTCGAACGCGGAGACCATCTCGCTGTGCTCGACCCCGGACCAGTGCGTGGCGACACCGATCACGCCGACCGCGCCGACCGCGAGCAGCGGCAACGTGAACACGTCGTCGCCGCTGTAGACCTCGAAGCCCCCAGGAGCCCGCGCGATGAGCGACGCCGTTTCCGCGGGGTTGCCCGCCGCGTCCTTCACGCCCACGATGTTCGGCACGTCGCGCGCGAGTCGCAGCAAGGTGTCGGTGGCGGCCTTGCGCCCCGTGCGGATGGGGATGTCGTAGAGGATCACGGGCAACGCGGTCGCCGCCGCGACGGCGCGGAAGTGCGCCTCGAGACCCGCCTGTGACGGGCGGTTGTAGTACGGCGTCACGACAAGGCAGCCGGCGATGCCGGTGCCGGACGCCTTGGCCGTCATCTCGATGCCGTGATGGGTGTCGTTCGACCCGGTGCCTCCGACGACGGGGATCGTCACGGCTTCGCTCACGGCCGCGAGCAGATCGAGCTGCTCCGCATCGGTGAGTGTGGGGGCCTCTCCGGTCGTGCCGGCGACGACGAGTCCGTCGTTGCCGTTTGCTTCGAGCCAGCGCGCGAGCTTCGCCGCCGCGTCGAGATCGAGCCCGCCATCCGCATCGAACGGCGTCACCATCGCCGTGAGCACGGAACCGAACCGTCCGGCCATCAGTAGCTCCCTTCTTCGGCCCGGTCGATGCCGAGCGTCAGCAAGAGGTCTTGGTGCAGCTCCATCCACACATCGTGGTACGAACCGCACATCACGCCCGTGAATTGCTTCTGATCCCCCGCCTCGAGACACTCGCGGGCGGCCGTGAGGCGCGGCCCGTATGGCGCGTAGCGGGTGAGGTGATCGGAGAACGAGACGCAGCAGCCCTGTGCGTATCGGTCGAGCTCGACGAGACGAGCAACGATCGCGGCGTCATAGTCCGCGTCGCTGTGGTCGTTCGGCGCACGGTTGTCGCCCTCGCCGGGGAACAGCTGCCAGTCACCGCACAGCGCTTTGAACTGCTCGTTCAGCTCGAGGAACGCGGGATACGCCTCGCGAAGCCCCTCCTCGACACCGGCGTCTTTCAGCTCGCGGGCGATGAGGTCGGCCGCGACCTGCTTGCCCTCCGCGGTCGGCATCCAGAGGCCCCGTGCCTCGCGGAACTGAACCAGCCCGCGCTCGAGCATCGGGACCAGCTGCGACTCGACCTGCGGCTCGGTGAGCCCGGTGATGCGAGCGAGGTCTTCGACCGTGCCGAAGCCCTTGACGTGGAGGGCGTGAGCGACGAGCAGATGCGGGTCGGATTGGTGAGCCATCCGGTGTGAACTTACCAGCGGCCCTGCTCAGCCCGATGAACTTCGGGCGGCGGGGTGCGGCCGGTGCACAGCGGGGTGCGCGGTCCGGCCGATCAGGCGACCGCGCCGTCGGGAAGCGCGAACTCGCCGTACTCCTCGCCGGTGTCGACCCAGTCCTCGAACTGGATGACGCCGAGCTCCTCGTAACGGCGGCGGAGCCAGCCGTCGGCGGCGTCGAGCAGGCCGAGCTTCTTGCAGTTCGGCACGATCTTCGAGAAGAGCATCTGCTGGAACAGCCCGCGGGTGTCGTCGCTCAGGATGTACGGGATCATGACCTTCGGCGAGATCCCCATCCGCTCCCACACCTCTTGCTGCAGGAACCGGTCGCGCATGCGCACAGACGCCTCGAACGCGAACTCCTGACGCTCACGGATCTCGGCGGCGCTCATGCCCGCGTAGACCTCCTGCAGGCTGAGCACGCCGAAGGCCACGTGGCGGGCCTCGTCGCTCATGACGTAGCGAAGCAGCTGCTTGAGGAGCGGTTCGGTCGTCATCTGGTGCATGAAGCCGAACGCGGCGAGCGCGAGACCCTCCACCATGATCTGCATGCCGAGGTAGGTCATGTCCCAGCGGCTGTCGTTGACGATGTCGTCGAGCAACATGCGCAGGTGGGCGTTGATCGGGTAGTGACCGGAGAGCTTCGTGTCGAGGTACTTCGCGAACACCTCGACGTGCCGCGCCTCGTCGACGACCTGTGTCGACGCGTACAGCTTGGCGTCGTACCACGGCACGGTCTCGACGATCTTCGCGGTGCACAGCAGCGCGCCTTGCTCGCCGTGCATGAACTGGCTCAGCGTCCAGTTCTGACTCTGGATGCCGAACTCCAGCCACTCCTTGTCGCCCCACTTCTCGACCGGTGAGCCGATGTAATGGTCGGGGTTCGTGCCGACTCCGCCTTGCGCGGCAGCGGCGTTCGCGATGACGACGGCCTCCTGGTCGACCTCGGTCTGCCAGGGGAGGTCGGTCTCGCCGTTCCACTGACCGGTCTTCGCCTTCTCGTAGAGCTTGCGCAACGCCGGGCGCGACAGGTCGTAGTCCCACGTGAAGAGCGCGTCGGCATTGTCCTTCACCGCGTGCTGGACCGCGTCGAGGTCGGTGTTGGTGATCGCGAGGATGGCTTCGACGTCGTTGACGTCGTCGCGGCCGATCATGTCGGAGATCTCGGTGCTCATGGCGGTCAGGCCTCTCTGGAGAGTGCGGGGAAAGCAGGCAGGACGAACTGTTCGACGAACTGACGAGCGGACTCGGGGTCGCCGAGGTCGACATGGCGCGACGGCGACAGGAAGTAGGAAATGACGACTCGGGCCAGCCACTCGGCCAGGCGGCCCGACGCCTCGGTGCCGATGTGAGGGGCGAACCGCGGGGTGAGGAACAAGGTCGCGGCATCGAAGATGCGGGGCAGGCCGGCAACGCTCAGCTCGGTCATCACCTCGCCGGGCTCGGAGGCGAGCATCAGCTGCAGATGCTCGTCGTCGCGCAGCGCGCGGGTGGCCGCCACGACGCCCCTCACCAGGAGGTCCTCGTAGCCGGTCGCCTCAGCCAGGTGTGCGTCGAGCTCGGAGAAGAACTCCCTGGTCGAGCGCTGCCGCAGCGCCTCGTACATGTTGTCTTTGCCGCCCGGGAACAGGCGGTACACGGTCGCTCGGGAGCACCGGGCCTCGGCGGCGATGTCGTCGACGGTGACCTTGGCCATCCCCCAGCGCTCGCAGCATGCCTTCACCGCATCGAGGACTCGGTCTTCGAGGGTCAGGTCGACCAGGACTTCCGGCACCCTGAGATGGTAAGACGAAAACTGTCTCACCGTCCAGCGGCCGTCGGTCACAGCCCGCCGAGCTGA
Organism: uncultured Acidimicrobiales bacterium; assembly: GCA_963747215.1. Classification (GTDB taxonomy): domain Bacteria; phylum Actinomycetota; class Acidimicrobiia; order Acidimicrobiales; family DATKAS01; genus DATKAS01. The sequence goes on along the minus strand of CAVVET010000034.1, from coordinate 488,804 downwards.
TTTTCTTGGCGTTTTCGGGGCTCAGGGACCCGATGGCGCCAAGAGATTCGGCTCAGCCGGGCAGCGTGTAGTCGGCGAAGCGGGAGCGCAGGTCCTTCTTGGAGAACTTGCCCACCGAGGTCTTCGGCACCTCGTCGATGAAGACCACGTCGTCGGGCAGCTGCCACTTGGCGAGCTTCGGCGCGAGGAACTCGAGCACCTCGTCCTTGGTGAGCTCCTCGCCTGGCTTCACGACGACGCACGCCAGCGGACGCTCGGCCCACCTCGGGTGCGCGACCCCGATGACCGCGGCCTCGGCGATCTTCGGGTGCGCCATCAGCTCGTTCTCGATCTCGACCGAGCTGATCCACTCGCCGCCCGACTTGATGAGGTCCTTCGTGCGGTCCACGAGGCGGATGTAGCCGTCGCCGTCGATCGTGGCCACGTCGCCCGTCTTCAGCCAGCCGTCCTCCGTGAACGAGTCGGCGGCGCGGTCGTCGTTGTAGTAGCTGCGGGCGATCCAGGGTCCGCGCACCTGCAGCTCACCGCTGCTCTCGCCATCCCAGGGCAGCGGCTCGATGGTGTCAGGCGCCACGACACGCTGGTCGACACCGACGACCGACGGGCCGACCGTCGTGCGCCGCTCGGCCATCTCGTCCACCGAGTCGCTCTCGCAGCGTCGTCTTCACGCGGCAGACCGAGCAGATCGGGCTCGTCTCGGTCATCCCCCACGCCTGCAGGAGCGGCAGCCCCACCTGCTCGCGGTAGCGCCTCGGACAGTGCGCGCGGCACGGCCGAACCTCCACACGGCATGACCCGCAGGCTCGAGGTGTCGCGACCCTTCAGCTCGGGAAGCACGCCCATCCAGATCGTCGGCACGCCCGCGGCGACGGTGACGCGCTCGTTGACGATCAGGTCGGCGACGGCCTTGCCCGAAAGGTCGGGGCCGGGCATGACCAGCGTCGCACCCGAGGCGACCGCGGCGTGGGCGAGACCCCAGGCGTTGGCATGGAACATCGGCACCACCGGCAGGATCACGTCTGACTCGCGTGCGCCGAGCGAGTCGGCGGTCATCGCACCCATGGTGTGGAGGAACGTCGACCGGTGTGAGTACACGACGCCCTTCGGGTTGCCCGTCGTGCCGCTCGTGTAACACATCGACGCGGCGCGGTTCTCGTCGTCGACGGCGAACTCGACCGGCGACGCGCTCGGCGAGGAGCGACTCGTAGTCGTGGATCTCGAAGCCGTCGGCGCCTTCCTCGGGGATCGCACCCTTGCCGTCGTCCATCACGACGACGTGACGAACCGTGTCGAACGTCTTGAGCAGGGGCCACAGCAGGCCCGTCAGCGACTTGTCGACGAAGATGACCTCGTCCTCGGCGTGGTTCGCGATGTAGGTGAGCTGGTCGGGGAACAGGCGGATGTTCAGCGTGTGGAGCACGCGCCCGTGCACGGCGCTGCGAAGTAGAGCTCGAGGTGGCGAGACGGTGTTCCACGCGAACGTGGCGACGCGGCCGTCCGCGGAGATGCCGAGGTCGTCGAGCACTCCCGCGACCCGATGGGTGCGCTCGGCCCACTCGCCGTACGTGACGCGCTCGATGCCGCTCCCGGTGGCCGTCACCACCGTCTTGTCGGCGAAGAACTGCTCGGCTCGCCGAAAGAGGTGCGGGATCGTGAGCGGATGGTCCTGCATCAAGCCCTGCATGAGTGCCCCCGAATGATGAAGCCAGCCGTCGAAGAACCTGGCGTCGCACCAGAGTAGAACCGGCGTCGCCGGGCTTTCCCCGCCGGTACGCTCAAGCCTCTCGTGTCGTCCGCCGACCACGCCATAGAGCCCCCGCGCTTCGACCGGCGACGCCTCACCTTGCTGCTGGTGCCCATCGGCATCCTCGTGGTGATGGCGAACGTCGGCACCGCGCTCGCGCCGACGCTGGTGAACAACCATCCGGTGTGGCTGATCACGCTCGACGCCCGCAACCGGCACCTGCTGCTCGTCGTCGCAGCCCACATCGACCCGCTGCCGTACTTCCTGATCGGCTTCGTCCGGCTGCTCGTCTCCGACCCGCTCTTCTTCCTGCTCGGGCGCTGGTACGGCGAGGGGGCGTTGAACTGGCTGGAGAGCAAGGGGGGAACGGGCGCGACCCGCCAGCTGAGGTGGGTCGAGCGAGTGTTCGCGAGGATCGGCGCGCCGCTCGTCGCCGTCATGCCCAACAACCTGGTCTGCCTGTTCGCCGGCGCCTCGGGGATGCGACCTCGGCTGTTCTGGACGCTCAACATCCTCGGCACGATCGGCCGGCTGATCTTCATCTGGTTCCTGGGCCGAGCCCTCGAGGAGCCGCTCGGGTACGTGCTCGACTTCATCCAGCGCTACCAGTGGCCGCTGCTCGGCCTCTCCGTCGCGATCGTCGTCTTCCAGGCGGGACGCGCCCAGGCGCGCGGCGAGATCGAGCCGCTCGACAAGATCGAGGACGAGATCCAGGCCGAGACAGAGGCGCTGGCCGGCCGAGGTCGACCGGGGACCGGTGTCCGACGAGGCGGCCGTCGAGCCCGACGAGGAGGTCCGGTAACGTCCGCCGCAATGCACCGGGGGGTCGCGGTCGTCACGGGGGCGAGCAGCGGCATCGGCGCGGCGACCGCACGGCACCTGGCGAAGGAAGGCTTCGACGTCGTCGTCGGCGCCCGGCGCTTCGACCGGGTGCGCGAGCTCGCCGACACGATCGGCGGCACGGCGCTTCCGCTCGATGTCGACGACGACGCGTCGGTGGACGCGTTCTGCGACGCGATCGACAGCTGTCGCGTGCTCGTCAACAACGCGGGCGGTGCCCTCGGGCTCGACCCGGTCGAGAAAGCCGACCTCGAGGACTGGCAGCGCATGTTCGACACGAACGTGCTCGGCACGGTCCGCATGACGAAGGCGCTGCTTCCGAAGCTCGAAGCGACGGGCGACGGCCACATCGTGTTGATGGGTTCGGTCGCCGGGCTCGAGGGTTACATCGGCGGCGTCGGGATACAACGCCGCGAAGTTCGCCGTGCACGCGCTCCACCAAGTGCTGCGCATGGAGCTGCTCGGTCGCCCGATCCGCGTCACCGAGATCGACCCGGGCGCGTGTGAGACCGAGTTCTCGCTCGTGCGCTTCGAGGGCGACGCCGAGCGAGCCGCCAAGGTCTACGAGGGCCTCACGCCGCTCACCGCCGACGACGTCGCCGAGTGCGTCACGTTCGCGGTGACACGACCTTCGCACGTGAACATCGACCAGATCGTCCTCATGCCACGAGACCAAGCCAACGCCCGCATGTTCCACCGCCGACCGTCCTGATCCGACCTACACCTGACCCGACATCCGACCTTGACCTCAGCGAGAACAGGAGCCCACATGCCCGATCCCGTGTTCACCGGCGTCGCCGCTGCCACCGTCACGTTCTTCGACGAGCACGGCACGGTCGACGCCGCCACCACCGCCCGCCATGCGTCCCACCTCGCCGAGCGAGGCATGAAGGCGATCGTCGTCGCCGGCACGACCGGCGAGGCACCGCACCTGTCGATGAAGGAGCGGCTGACGCTGCTCGACGCGGTCCGCGCCGCCGTGCCCTCCGACGTTCCTGTCATCCTCGGCACCGGCGGGCTCCCCCCTGGGGTGAGCGCGGCCGAGCTCACGAAACGTTCGATCGACCACGGCGCCGACGCCGCCCTCGCATTGTCACCGCACCATGGCGACGTGCGCGCGTTCTACGAAGACATCGCGTCCGCCGCGGGCACGTTCCCCGTCATCGCCTACCACTACCCCGCGGTCTCCGGCACCGAAGGCATCCGGGTCGACCTCCTGAACCTGCTTCCCGTCGCCGGGCTCAAGGACTCGACCGGCGACCCCACCCGCCTCCTCGAAGAGCAGGCCGTGTACGAAGGGCCGCTCTACACCGGCTCGGCCGCGATGGCGTTGTTCTCGGGCGCGCTCGGCTGCACAGGCGTGATCCTCGCCGCGGCCAACCTCGAGCCCGAGCTCTGCACGAAGGCGTTCGACGGCGACGTCGACGCCCAGCGGGCGCTGCTCCCCGCCCACCGCATCGTGCGCGAAGACGCGCCCCGCGGCCTCAAGCGCGAGCTCAACGTGCGCTTCGGCACCCCCACTCACTGCCGCCACCACTGATCCCGATCAGCTGATCTCGCTCGGCTCTGACCCGCTGCCAGATTTCACGTCGCCGGGCTCCGCTGCGCTTGCCCGGCTCCTGCTCGCTTCGCTCGACAATCCGTACTTCGCGCACACGGCGGCGCATTGCGCCGCCGTCTGAGGCCCAGGACCCGATCCAGGCCGATCGTGAGGCCGGGGCGGTCCTGGATCGACTTCACCGCGAGCAGCACGCCGGGCATGAACGAGCTGCGGTCGTAGGAGTCGTGGCGGATCGTCAGCGACTGTCCTGTGGTGCCGAGCAGCACCTCTTGGTGAGCAACGAGCCCGCGTAGGCGCACCGAGTGCACGTGGATGTCGGCCGGGCCGAGCCCGCCGCGGGCGCCCGGCGCGACCTCCACCTTCGTGGGGTCGGGTGCCCAGTCCGACGACGCGGCAGCCATGCGCTGCGACCGTGAGCATCGCCGTGCCCGACGGCGCGTCCGCCTTCTGATCGTGATGGAGCTCGATGACCTCGGCCGTCTCGAACCACGGTGCGGCGAGCTCGGCGAAGCGCATCATGAGCACCGCTCCGATTGCGAAGTTCGGAGCGACGATGCAGTTGCTGGCGGCGAACAGATGTCGTAGCTCGTCGAGCTCGTCGGCGCTGAAGCCCGTGGTGCCGACGACGGCGTGCACCTCGTGCATCGCGCACCACCGCAAGTTGCCCATCGCCGCGTCCGCCACCGTGAAGTCGACGGCGACGTCGGCGTGCGCATCGGCAAGGGCACGCGGCGTACCCGCGATGACGACACCGCCGGCGACCTCCTCGCCCTCGTGGAACGGGTCGACCGCGGCGACGAGCTCGACCGCCGGGTCGGCGTCGACCGCGGCGCACACCGTCGCACCCATGCGCCCGCCGGCACCGAACACCCCGACGCGGATCGTCATCCGCGGCACGCTACACACCGGGGCTACGGTCACCGCGGTGTATCCGGGGACCTACGCCGCGACCGCGCCCGACCGACCCGCCGTGATCATGGGACGCACCGGCGAGGTCGTCACCTACCGCGAGCTCGACGAGCGCTCGCTCCGCTTGGCGCACGTGCTCCGCGACGCGGGGTTGCGGCGGGGCGACCACCTCGCCGTGTTCATGGAGAACCAGAGCCGGTTCATGGAGGTCGTGTGGGCGGCGCTGCGCTCCGGCCTCTACGTCACGACGATCAACAGCTACCTCACGGTCCCCGAGGTCGCCTACATCGTGAACGACTGCGAGGCGACGGCACTCGTCACGTCGACGGCGAAGGCCGACATCGCGACGGCACTGACGGGCGAACACGACATCCCGGCAGTCCACACCCGGCTCATGGTCGGTGGGGCGCTGGGCGCCTATGACGACTACGAAGCGGTGCTCGCCGCGGCGTCGGCCGAGCCGCTCGGCGACGAGACCATGGGCGCGGCGATGCTCTACTCGTCGGGCACCACCGGCCGGCCGAAGGGCGTGAAGCGGCCGCTCCCGACGCTGGCGCCGAGCGACCCCGATCCGGTCGTGCTTCGAGGCGCGGCTGTCTACGGATGGGGCGAGGACACGATCTACCTCTCCCCCGCGCCGATGTACCACGCCGCGCCGCTCGCCTTCTCGCTGAACGCGCAACGGTTCGGCGGCACCGTCGTCATCATGGAGCACTTCGACGCGGCCGAGGCGCTCCAGCTCATCGAGCGCGAGAAGGTCACCCATTCGCAGTGGGTGCCCACGATGTTCGTGCGGATGCTGAAGCTGCCCGATGAGGTGCGCCTCGCCGCGGACCTCTCGAGCCACCGCGTCGCGATCCACGCGGCCGCCCCGTGTCCCGTCGACGTCAAGCGCCGCATCATCGAATGGTGGGGGCCGATCCTGCTCGAGTACTACGCCGGCACGGAGGGAAACGGCGCCACCTTCATCACGAGCGAAGACTGGCTCGCGCACCCTGGGTCGGTCGGCCGCATCGCGATCGGCAAGCTGCACATCGTCGACGAGGAGGGCAACGACCTTCCGCCCAACACCGAGGGCACGATCTACTTCTCGGGCGCCGGCCAGTTCGAGTACCACAACGCACCCGAGAAGACCGAAGGGGCGCGCCTGCCGGGCGGCCGGTCGACCCTCGGTGACGTCGGGTACGTCGACGAAGACGGCTACCTGTTCCTCACCGATCGCAAGGCGTACATGATCATCTCGGGCGGCGTGAACATCTATCCCCGCGAGATCGAGGACGTGCTGATCTCGCATCCGAGCGTCGCCGACGTCGCCGTGTTCGGCGTCCCTGACGACGACTTCGGCGAACAGGTGAAGGCGGTCGTGCAACCGATCGACGGCGTCGAGGGGTCGGACGAGCTCGCGCGTGAGCTCACGGCGTTCGCACGCGAGCAGCTCGCGGGCTTCAAGGTGCCCCGCTCCATCGACTTCGAGGCCGAGCTGCCGCGGCTTCCCACCGGCAAGCTCTACAAGCGGTTGCTTACGAGACCGCTACCTGGGCAAGACGACGACGATCGTCTGAGTCAGCGCGCTGCCGCACGACCGCGCGACTGCAGCGTTCGCTTCGAGACCGGGCCGACGACCGCCAGCGACGGAGCGCCCGAAAGCACCCGTGCCGCGACCTTCGCCACATGCTCGACGGTCACCGCCTGATACGGCGCGAGCTGCTCTTCGATCGTGCGCACGTACCCGCGGACGGTGAGCGATCCGCCCAGCCGCGCCATGCGGCTGCCCGAGTCCTCCAAGCCGAGCACCAATGAGCCCTCGAGATAGCCGAGCGCGACCTCGAGCTCGTCCGTCGGTGATCCCGTCGGATTGCAGGCGCTCGAGCTCTTCGTCGACGAGGTCGAGCACGGCGTCGACGCGGCCCGGTGTCGTCGCGGCGTAGATCGTCGAGCGCGCCGGCGTCGCAGAACTCGGTGTGGGCCGAGAACACGGAGTAGGCGAGGCCACGGTCCTCGCGGATCGTCTGGAGCAAGCGGCTCGACATGCCTCCACCGAGGACGTGGTTCAGCACCTCGAGCGCCTCGCGGTCCGGGTCGAGACGGCCGAATGTGCGAAACCCGAGCGCGAGATGCGCCTGCTCGATGGGACGCTTGAGCACGGAGAGTCGCCGCGACGGCTCGACGGGCGGCGTGCGCTCGACGTCAGCAACGGCACGGTTCGAGCTCATCTTGGCCTCGACCTCGGCGACCACGTGCTCGTGGTGGACATCACCCGCGGCGGCCACCACGAATGCCGACGGCCCGTACCTCGCCTCGAAGAAGGTGCGGATCTCGTCGGGAGCGATCGCGCTGACCGTGTCCGCGCTGCCCGCGGTCTCGCGCCCGAGCGGATGGCCGGGGAACAGCGCCTCGAAGACCAGGGTGTGGGCCCGGTCGTCGGGCGTGTCCTCGTCCATCATGAGCTCTTCCAGGATCACCTGGCGCTCGGCCTCGATGTCGCCGTCACGCAACGAAGGCGCGCTCAAGACATCGGCGAGCACGTCGATCCCCAGATCGAGGTGCCGGCTCGGGAGGCGCGTGACGTACGCCGTGTACTCCTTCGCGGTGAACACGTTCATGTCACCGCCGACGCGATCGATCGCCTGGGCGATGTCGCGAGCTGTCCGCGTGTCGCTGCCCTTGAACAGCAGATGCTCGAGGAAGTGCGAGACGCCGCTCAGCGCCTCGGGCTCGTCGCGTGCGCCGACACCCACCCACACGCCAACGCACGCCGACCGGGCCTCGGGCATCCGCTCAGTGATGACGCGGACACCCGAAGCCAGCTCGGTCGTCTCGATGCGGGACCGCTCAGCGACGGCGGCCGCCCCCACTGCCACCGCTGCGACGCGGCCCACGGCCACGGTCGTTGCTGGGCGGACGACCGCCCGTTGATGCTGCCGCAGTAGCGGGGCCCAGGTCACCGAACTGCTCCCGTGCCTCGGCGTCGAAGGAATCCTCGAACGAGACCGCGGGCGCACCGCCGGCCGAGCTGGAGCCCGACGCGCCGGAGGACGACGCGCCGGAGGACGCGCCTGAGGACCGGGGTGGCCGGCTGGACGACGACTCACCGTCACTGTCACCTGCGTCGTCGCCATCGCCGATCGGCGTCAACGAGACCTTGCCGTTCGGGTCGATGTCGTCGACTCTCACCATGATCTCGTCGCCGAGCTCGAGCACGTCCTCGACCCGCTCGATGCGCTTGCCGCGGCCGAGCTTGGAGATGTGCACGAGGCCGTCGCGACCCGGGAGGATGTTGACGAACGCGCCGAACTTGGTGATGTTCACGACCTTGCCGGCGTACACCTCGCCCACCGACGCGCTCGGCGGATTGATGATCAGCTCGATCTGACGGCGAGCCTCGGCCACCGCTCCGCCGTCGACGGAACCGATCGTCACGGTGCCGACGACGCCGTCGTCGTCCACCGCGATGTCCGCGCCCGTCTCCTGCTGGATCGTGTTGATGACCTTGCCCTTGGGACCGATGACCTCACCGATCTTGTCCATCGGGATCGTGAAGCTGATGATCTTCGGCGCGGTGTCGTTCACTTCGGGCCGCGGCTCGGCGATCGCCGAGTTCATGGTCTCGAGGATCGCGAGGCGGGCGTCGCGTGCTTGCTGTAGCGCGGCGGCCAGGACGTCGGCGGGGATGCCGTCGATCTTGGTGTCGAGCTGCAGCGCGGTCACGAAGTCCGCGGTGCCGGCGACTTTGAAGTCCATGTCGCCGAACGCGTCCTCGGCACCGAGGATGTCGGTGAGCGTCGTGTAGCGCCCCTCGGCGAACACGAGGCCCATCGCGATGCCCGCGACCGGTGCCTTGATCGGCACACCCGCGTCCATCAGCGAGAGGCTCGACGAGCAGACCGACGCCATCGACGTCGAGCCGTTCGAGGCGAGCACCTCGGACACGAGCCGCAGCGTGTAGGCGAACTCGTCCTGGCTGGGGACGACCGGCAGCAGCGCCCGCTCGGCGAGCAGACCGTGGCCGATCTCGCGGCGCTTGGGCGAACCCACACGACCGACCTCGCCGTTCGCCGAGGGCGGCATGTTGTAGTGGTGCATGTAGCGCTTGTTCGTGTCGGGACCGATCGTGTCGAGCAGCTGGTTCATCCTCGGCATCGCGAGCGTGCAGATGTTGAGCACCTGCGTCTCGCCCCGCTGGAACAACCCGGAGCCGTGTGCAGTCGGCACGACGCCGACCTCCGCGGAGAGCGGCCGGATGTCGGTCGCGCCGCGGCCGTCGATGCGCACGCCGTCCTCGACGATGCGCTTGCGGACCAGCTTCTTCGTGAGCGAGCGAGTGGCTTCCTTGATCTCCTTCTCGCGACCGGCGAACTCGTCGGACAGGGCGGCGATGATCTCGGCCGTCGCGGTGTCGATCGCCTCGTTGCGCTCGGACTTGATGACGATCCGCGTCGCCGGATCCAGCTTCGACGAACCGACAGCGGAGACCCGCTCCCACACGTCGTCGCCGTAGTCGACGATCGGCGTGTAGGGGATCGGCTCGCGCACACCGGCCTTGGCGACGAGGTCGCGCTGCAGTGCGATCGACTCCTTGATCCACCGCTTCGACGCCTCGAGCCCGGCGGCGATGACTTCTTCGCTCACCTTCGGCGCACCGGCCTCGTAGTACGACCACGCATTCTCGGTGCCACCGGCCTCGACCATCATGATCGCGACGTCACCATCGGGAAGCTCGCGGCCGGCAACGACGAGCTCGAACGTGCTCGCGTCGCCTTCCTCGTAGGTCGGGTACGCGATCCACTCGCCGTCGGTGCCGTACGCCACGCGGACCGCGCCGATCGGGCCGTCGAAGGGGATGCCCGAGATCATCAGCGACGCGGACGCGGCGTTGATCGACAACACGTCGTGCGGGTTGTCCTGGTCGGCGCCGAGCACCGTGACGACGACTTGGGTCTCGTTGCGGTAGCCGTCGGGGAACGACGGGCGCAGCGGCCGGTCGATCAGCCGGCACGTGAGGATCGCGGCATCGTTGGGCCGCCCCTCCCGGCGGAAGAACGAGCCGGGGATCTTGCCGGCGGCGTAGGCGCGCTCTTCGACGTCGACGGTCAACGGGAAGAAGTCGATGCCTTCACGCACGCCCTTGGCGGCGTTTGCCGTGACGAGCACGACGGTCTCGCCGAGCTTGCCGACGACTGCGCCTTGGCTCTGTTGGGCCAGACGGCCGGTCTCGAAGGAAAGGGTCTTGTCGGTGCCGCCAATCGGCGCCGATACGGATGTGATGTCCGCCACGCGGACCTCCTCTCGGGTGCTCGCCCCTGTGGCGGCCCCGTTCTGGAGCGGCGGGCGGCCAGTTCCCAGTCGGCAGCCTCCCCCGGCTGGTTCTCTTGGCGCTGTCGGGGCTCTGTGACCCAGCACCGCCAAGAAAATCAGCTTTGGGAGACCGGCGACTGGCAGCTGACCTCGGAGCCGCTCGGTGTGTTGTTTCGGTGTGTGTTTCGGTTTAGCGGCGCAGGCCCAACTTGGCGATGATCCCGCGGTAGCGCTCGACGTCGTTCGCACGGACGTAGTCGAGAAGGCGACGGCGGCGACCGACGAGCATGAGCAGACCCCGGCGGCTGTGATGGTCCTTCTTGTGGACCTTCAGATGCTCGGTGAGCTGATTGATGCGATCGGTCAGGAGCGCGATCTGCACCTCGGGGGACCCGGTGTCGGAGTCATGGAGGCGGTGCGCGGAGATCGTCGTGGACTTGTCGGACATGGCTCGCTTTCTGCTTCGGCGCCCACGGTGGGCGGGGAAGGCGCGCTGACGGGGCAAGAAAGCCCGCCGGCGCATCACGTCGCAGCGATCGAGCCGCGACGGACCTGCTCAGGTTACCAGCACCGCCCTCGCTGCGGCCACGTCGGCCTGCATCTGTGTGACCAGGGCTTCGACGGAGTCGAACCGCAACTCGTCGCGGAGCCGAGCGACGAACCGCACCTTGGCCAGCTCGCCGTACAGGTCGCCGTCGAACCCCAACAGGTAGGCCTCGAGCAGGGAATACGGCTGGTCGGCATAGAAGGTGGGCCGGCGTCCCAGCGACAGCGCCGCCGGGTGGATCGTCCCGTCGGGCCGCTCGTACCAGCCCGCGTAGATGCCATCCGCAGGGAGCGCGATCTCCGGGGAGGCCGCCACGTTCGCGGTCGGGAAGCCGAGCTGGCGGCCGCGCTGGTCGCCCCGCATCACCACGCCCCAGACCTCGTGGTAGCGGCCGAGCATCGCCGTCGCGGTCTCGAGATCACCTCGGACGAGCGCCTGGCGGATCGCGGTGGACGACACGGGTTCGCGCTCCCCTGTCGGTGCGACGAGGCCGAGCGGCTCGACCTCGAAGCGGTGGACGGCTCCCATCTCCTGGAGGAGCGCAACGTTGCCGGCGCGCCGGTGCCCGAAGTGGAAGTCCTCGCCGACGACGACGCCGCGAGCGGTGAGGCACTCGACCAGCACTCGCTCGACGAAGTCCGCCGCGGACTCCGCCGCTCGCGCCTCGTCGAACGTGATCACGACGGTGTAGTCGACGCCCGTCGCCTTGATGCGGGCCAGCCGCTGGTCGAGGTCGGTCAGCAGGAGGGGTGCCGACTCGGGGCGCACGACCGCAGCAGGATGACGATCGAACGTCACGACCGCAGAACGCGCGCCGAGCTCGGCGGCTCGGAGCTTCACCTCGGCGATGACCGCGCGGTGCCCGAGATGCACCCCGTCGTACACGCCGATCGTGACGACGCTGCCCTCGGGCGGACGTGGGCACGGGTCGCCGTCGCGGATCACCTCCACCACGCCGAACCCTAACGGTCAGCCCGCGGAGGCGAGCACGACGGCGGGCTTCACGATCCCGACCGCGGACCCGACCTCGTACACGGCGAGCAACACGCCTTCGACGTCGACGACGGCCCACGGTCCGTCTCCCTCGACGACGAGATCGTGGCGGGTCATGGCCTTGCCGTGCGCGATCGCGGCAGCGACCGGAGCGCTCGCCTCGACCCGCGGGTAGTCGCGCAGCGCGACTGCCGCGGGCGCGAGCACGACATCTTCGACCGATGTCGCGTCAGCCTCAGTGAAGGAGCCGACGGCGGTCCGCCGTCAGCGCGCGCAGGTGGGCGCCCCCGCCGAGGGCGTGCCCGAGGTCGGCAGCGAGGGACCGGACATAGGTGCCCGATGAGCACTGCACCGTGATCGCATAGACGAGCGCATCGTTCGTCGGCGCCACGTCGAAGCGATGGACGGTGACCGGCCGGGCCTCGCGCTCGACCTCGATGCCCTCGCGCGCGAGCTCGTGCAGCCGCCGTCCATCGAACCTTGAGCGCAGACACCATCGGCGGCACTTGCATGATCGGACCCGTGAGGGTGACCGCTGCCGCTTGCACCGCTTCCGGCTGCGGACGCATCTCGTGGGTCGCGACGACTTCCCCGGACGCGTCCAGCGTCGAGGTCTCCACGCCGAACACCACTTCACCGGTGTAGGTCTTCGGCAGCGCGGTGAGGAAGCGGAGCAGGCGAGTCACCCTTCCCACGCCGAGCAGCAGGATGCCTGTTGCGTCTGGATCGAGCGTGCCCGCGTGGCCCACCCGTCGTTCGCTCAGCACCTTTCGGGCGCGGGCCACGACATCGTGCGATGTCACGCCCGCGGGCTTGTCGACAACCGCGAACCCCTCAGCCATCGGTCGCGGTGCTGCTCCCGGATGATCTCCTCGACACGCTCAGCGGTGCGGATCGCCGGGTCCGGCTTGAACGTCAACGTGGGAGTTCGCTTGAGCCGGGCCTGGCGCCCAATTGCCGCCTGCAGGGCCACGCGCTGGTCGCCGAACGCCGCGAGCACGGCCTCGTCCTCGGCCTCGCCGCGGAGGCTGTCGAACCACACGACCGCCTGGCGCAGGTCCGGGTCGACGTCGACCGCTGTGATCGCGACGAGATCGAGTCGCTCGTCATCGATGCGCTCGAGTTCCTCCGCCGCGATCTCGCGCACGAGCTCGTTGATGCGGGCCGTGCGCGGGTACTGCCGGGGCGTCTTCGCGCGACGGCGCCTGGGAGGGGTCACTCCAGCCACCTCCGTTCGGTCTTCAGCACCTGCACCTCCGGATGGGACCACACGAACCGCTCGACTTCGTCGATGACGTCGGTTGCGTGGTGCTGGCTGTTCGCCACGATCGCGAACCCCAGCCCGGCCCGCTGCCACTGCTCCTGATGCTCGACCTCAGCGGCCGCGACCGCGAACCGCCGGCGCGCGCCCTCGACGATCGACTTCACCACGCTGCGCTTCATCTTCAGCGAACGGGACTCCGGCAGGTGCAGATCGACGGAGAGGGTCAGCACGTGCACGGCTCGAGGGCCCCCTTTGTCTAGCTACGGGGTTCAGCTACGGGGGATCTCGCGCTCCTCGTAGGTCTCGATGATGTCCCCCGACTTGAGGTCCTGGAAGTCGGTGAGGCCGATGCCGCACTCGAACCCGGCGTTGACCTCGCGGACGTCGTCCTTGAAGCGTCGCAGGGACTGGATCGCGCCCTTCCAGATGATCGTGCCCTCGCGGAGGAAACGGACCTTGGAGCCGCGGGTGATCGTGCCGTTGAGCACGTAGCAGCCGGCGATCGCCGCCGATCCGCGGCACCCGGAAGATCTCGCGCACTTCGGCCTCGCCCGTGACCACCTCTTCGTACTCGGGGGCGAGCATGCCGACCATGGCGTTCTCGATGTCCTCGAGGACCTGGTAGATGATCTCGTAGGTGCGCACCTCGACGTCCTCGGCGTCGGCGAGCTCGCGGACCTTGCGGTCGGGACGCACGTTGAAGCCGATGATCGTCGCGTTCGTGGTGGCGGCCAGCGAGATGTCGTTCTCAGTGATGCCGCCGACGCCGCGGTGCACGAATCCGAGCTTGACCTCGTCGCGCTCGAGCTTGCGGAGGCCCTCGGTGAGCGCCTCGAGCGAGCCCTGCACGTCGGCCTTCACGATCAGGTTCAGCGTGGCGGCCTCGCCCTTCTGGATCTGATCGAAGATGTCTTCGAGCTTCACGCCGCGGTGGGTGACCGCGGCCATGCCCCGCTGGCTCGTCAGCCGCTGACGCTGCTCGCGCGCCTCCGCGACGGTCTTCGCGGTCTTGAGGTCGGGTGCGACGCGGAATTCGTCGCCCGCCCCCGGGACGGTCGAGAGGCCGAGCACCTGCACCGGCGACGAAGGACCCGCTTCCTTGACCTGTTCGCCGAGGTCGTCGATCAGCGCGCGCACGCTGCCCCACGCGGCACCGGCGACGATCGGATCGCCGACAGCGAGCGTGCCCTTGTCGACGAGCACGGTCGCGACCGGACCGCGGCCGATGTCGAGGTTCGCCTCGAGCACGACACCCTTGGCACGCCCTTCGGGATTGGCGGTGAGCTCCTCGACGTCCGCGACGAGCACGAGCTGTTCGAGGAGGTCGTCGACGCCCAGGTCCTGCAACGCCGACATCTCGACCACGATCGTGTCGCCGCCCCATGACTCGGGCACGAGCTCGTGCTCGGACAGCTGCTGCATGACGCGAGCGGGATCGGCGTTCGCACGGTCGATCTTGTTGATCGCGACGACGATCGGCACCTCCGCGGCTTTCGCGTGGTTGATCGCCTCGATCGTCTGAGGCATCACGCCGTCATCCGCAGCGACGACGAGCACGACGATGTCAGTGACCTCCGCGCCGCGGGCGCGCATCTTGGTGAACGCCTCGTGGCCAGGGGTGTCGATGAACGTGATGAGGCGCCCGTCCTTCTCGGTCTGGTAGGCGCCGATGTGCTGCGTGATGCCTCCGGCCTCGCCGGCGACGACGTTCGCGGACCGGATGCGGTCGAGCAGCAGCGTCTTGCCGTGGTCGACGTGGCCCATGACGGTGATGACCGGCGGCCGCGTGCGTTGTGCGTCGGGGTCGTCGTCATCGTCGTCGTTGAACAGCTGCTGGAGCTCGAACTCCTCTTGCTGCCCCGGCTCGATGAGCAAGAGGTCGGCGCCGATCTCGAGCGCGAACAGCTCCATCTGCTCGTCGGTGAGGGACATGGTCGCGGTGACCATCGCGCCCTCTTGCAGCAGGTAGCGCACGACGTCTGCGGCGGTGCGGTTCAGCTTCGGTGCGAGCTCCTGAGCACTGGCGCCTCGCTCGACGACGATCGTGCCTTCCGGGATCGGAGCATCCGTCGGCGAATAGGTCGGCCCCGACTGCGGCTGCAGCTCCTCGAGGTTCCGACGGCGGCGGCGCTTGGCGGGACGAGGCCGGCGCTGGCCGGACCCTCGGCCCTGACCAGGACCGCCGGGGCCACCGGGACCCCCCGGGCCACCGGGACCACCGCCAGGACGCGCGCCATAGGGGGCCCGTCCACCTCCGGGGCCACCGCTCGGGCCACCGAGGCCACCCGTGGTCCGCGGCGGTCCGCCGGGGCGCGCGCCGAACGGGCCGCGCCCGGCAGCCGGGCCGGTGCTCGTGGTCGTGCCCCGCGACGGAGCCGGGCCGCGTCCGCCCATGCCGGGCGGCGGCGGGATCGGCTTGCCGCTCTGCGAACGGGGCGGGCCCGGGGGCGGCGGGATCGGCTTGCCGCTCGCCGAGCGAGGCGGCGCGCCGGGAGCAGCCGACGCCGCGGCAGCTTCGGGTGCGAGGTTCGTCGCCTCCGGAGCGATGCTCGCCGACGCCGCGGCAGCGGCGGGTGCGAGGTTCGTCGCGGCCGGAGCGGTGCTCGCCGCTGCGGGAACGATCGGGGTCACGGGCGCGGCGGGCGCCGTGGGAGCGGGGCGCGGTGGGGGCAACCTGACGCGGCGGCGACGGCGGCGCGGCGGTCGTCGTCGCGCTGCTCGCTGACCCCCCCGTCGATGGCCCTGCGACCCGTCGACGACCCTGCACTCGACGGCCCGGCACTCGGCGGACGCGGCGCGGCGCGCTCGGACAACCCGGGCGCCGATGTCCGCGCTGCGGGCGCGATCGACGGGCTGTGGATGTCGCCCGGCTCGAGCGGACGGCTGCGCACCACGCGGTGCTCGGCGGCCGGAGGCGGTGACTGGACCGCCGCCGCGGGCGCCTCGACGGTGACCGGCTCGGGCTCGCTCACAGTGATCGGCACGACGGGCGCGGGCGCGACCGGCGCCGCGGGCTCCTCGACGGGCGCGGACGCCGGTTCGGGCACGACCGCTGCAGGAACGTCGGCCGCGGCCGGCTTCTCCTCGAGCGGTGCGGCCGCCTTCTTCGTGGTCTTCGCGGCCGCCTTGGCCGGCTTCGCCGGCTTCACCTCTTCCGGCTGCTCGGGCCGGATCAGCCCGTCGCGCTCCGCCCGCCGGCGCACTCGATCGGCCTGCGCCTCTTCGATGCTCGACGAGTGGCTCTTCACTCCGATACCGAGCGCGACAGCGAGGTCGAGCGTCTCCTTGTTGGTCATCCCGAGCTCTTTGGCCAGCTCGTGGAGGCGGATCTTTGCGGGCAAGGTTGCGGTCAGCCTTTCGGGTGCGGATGAAGATCAGTTGTGGAGATCAGTTCACGTGCGCGCCAGCCGATGCGGCTGTCGAGCGCGGTGCATCATTCTCGCACGTCCGGGCGGATTTCCAATGGTCGTGCGAGGACCGATTGCAGCCGAGCGTAGGCCTCAGGACGCAGGGACCGGCGCAGCGCCCGTCCGAGGGCGTCCCGCTTGGACGCCTGGGCCAGGCAGGCGGGGCTCTCCGGGCACAGCCACGCCCCCCGTCCGGGGAGCGTGCGCCCGATCACGATCTCGCCGTCGGCGTCCGCGACAACTCTGACCAGGTCGTGTGACGGACGCTGCCGGCGACACCCCACGCAGGTGCGGACCGGCCCGTCGTCAGCCCTCGTCAGCCGGAGGCTCCTCCGTGGCCGCCTCGACAGGTGCCGCGTCCTCGACCGGTGGCGGCCTCGACGATGTCGCTCGCGAGCCGGCCTCGGTGACATCGACGACGGCTCCGGGCTCCTCGTCTGCTGTGCCCTGCCAGTCGCCGGCCGTGACGGCGTCGCCGCCCTCGGCGTCGTGCCACTCCATCTCACCGGTCTCGGGGTTCTCGACCCACTGGCCCTGCGCCCACTCCTCGCCGGCGTAGCGCTCCTCGTCCGCGAGCTGCGTCTCGCTCTTGATGTCGACACGCCAGCCGGTGAGCCGGGCGGCGAGCCGCGCGTTCTGGCCTTCCTTCCCGATCGCCAGCGACAGCTGGTAGTCGGGAACGATCACTTCGGCGTTGCCCGCGTCCTCGTGGATGCGGACCTCCTTCACCTTCGCGGGTGACAGTGCCTTCGCGACGAAGTCGGCGGGATCGTCGGAGAACGGGACGATGTCGATCTTCTCGCCCCGCAGCTCGTTCACGACCATGCGCACCCGCGCGCCTCGTGCGCCGACGCACGCGCCGACGGGGTCGACGTTGTGGTCGTTGGACCACACGGCGATCTTCGTGCGGTGACCGGGCTCGCGTGCGCACGCCTTGATCTCGACGACGCCGTCGGCGATCTCGGGCACCTCGAGCTCGAAGAGACGCTTGATGAGACCCGGATGCGTGCGGCTGACGACGATCTGGGGGCCCTTCGACGTGCGCCGAACCTCGACGATGTAGGCCTTGAGCCGGGTGCTCGGGCTCGGGCCGTTCGTAGGGCACCTGCTCGGCCTGCGGGAGCAACGCCTCGACCTTGCCGAGGTCGAGCAGCGTGTAGCGCTGGTCGCTCTGCTGGATGATGCCGGTGACGATGTCGCCCTCGCGGCCCGCGTACTCCTCGTACTTGCGCTCGCGCTCGGCCTCGCGGATGCGCTGGCCCATCACCTGCTTGGCGGTCTGGGCGGCGATGCGGCCGAAGTCGTCTGGCGTGTCGTCGCGTGCGTTGACCCAGTTGCCCTCTTCGTCGATGTCGTACGCCATCACCCGGATGTCGCCGGTGAAGGCGTCGATCTCGACCTCGGCCTCGTCAGCCGCGCCCGGCATGCGCTTGTAGGCGGATGCGAGCGCGTCGGCGAGTGCCTGGAGCAGGACGTCGACCGAGATGCCCTTCTCGGCGGCGAGAAGCTTGAGGGCGTCCATCATGTCGGGGTTGCCAGTGCTCATCGCGCGGTCTCCTTCGCAGATGCTGACTCGCGCCACGCCGCGCGATTCGGTTTGGGAGCCTTCGGCGGCGGTCCCCACTCGAACACGGTCCGTGCCCGCTCGATGTCGTCGTAGGCGAGCGCGCGACGGACGGGGCCGTCGCTGCCTTCGGAGGTCACGACGATGCCCGCGCTGTCGGCCGACGTGAGCAAGCCGGCGACCCGGCGCTCGCCGTCGACGCCCGGCTGTGTCCGCACCGAGACCTGCTGGCCCACCGCCCTCGCGAAGTGCGCGGGGGTGCGCAAGGGCCGCTCGAGGCCGGGGCTCGAGACCTCGAGGGTGTAGCGACCGGGGACAGGGTCGTGGAGGTCGAGCTCACGAGAGACGATGCGGGTCGCCTCGGCGATCGCCGCGAGGTCGATCGAGGCGCCGTCGGCCCGCTCGACCGTGAGCCGCAAGAGGCCCCCGGCGAGCTCGACGTCGGACACCTCGATGCTCAGGTCCGCAAGCAGGGGCGCGACGAGCCGATGGACCTTGTCGGCCGTGGACGTTGCACTCATCGCCGTCGCCTCCTCTCCGAGTCAGGCTGTCAACCGACTGGGCGCCGACGAAACAGAAGGCGTGGGCAGCGCCCACGCCTTCAGTCGACGCCTGATCGAACTGAAACGAACCCGCCGAGTATACCGGCGGGGCGGTCAGTAGGCCCGGCCTACGGTGGCCAAGAGGCCCGGTTCGTCGTCGGCGAGGGGCAGTGAGCCGTCCTCGCGACGAAGGCACCGCACGGTCACGCCATCGGCGCGGAGCCGGTCCTCGCCCTCGGTCCCGACCGCGGCCCACGGCAGCTCGGCGAAGCCGGTCGCGGCCGCCTCGGCCGCCTCCTCGACGGTCTTCACCGACACCGTCCGCGACTGGAGGCGGGCGGTGGCCTCGGCGAGGAGCTCGCCCTGGATGTGCTCGAGCAGGGAGAGCACCCGCGGCGCGGCCTCGGCCACGGGCACGGTGATCTTGGCCCCGGAATCGCGCCGGGCGAGGGTGACGACTCCGGAGGCGAGGTCGCGCGGGCCGACCTCGACGCGTACGGGCACGCCCTTCAGCTCCCAGTCGACGACCCGGCGGCCGAACGAGATGTCGGTGCGAGCGTCGACCTCGGTGTGGATGTCGACGCCCCGGAGCTCGCGTGCGAGACGGTCGGCAGCCTCACCGGCCCCCTCCTCACCGCGGACGAGCAAGCACGACGACCTGGATCGGCGCGAGCCGAGGAGGGATCGCGCAGTCCGGCGTCGTCGCCGTGGGCCATGATCAAGCCGCCGACGAGGCGCGTGGACGCACCCCACGACGTCTGCCAGACGTACTCGAGCCCGCCCGTCTCCGACGTGTACTGGGTCTCGAACACCTTGGCGAAGTTCTGGCCGAGCTCGTGGCTCGTGCCCATCTGGAGCGCCTTGCCGTCGCCCATCATCGCCTCGACCGTGAGCGTGTTGATCGCGCCGGGGAAGCGCTCACGCGCGGTCTTGCGCCCGGGCAGCACCGGGATGGCGAGCACGTTCACCATGAAGTCCGCGTAGACCTCTTCGAGGATCTTCGTCGGCGTAGTCGCGCGCGTCCTCTTGCGTGGCGTGGCAGGTGTGGCCCTCCTGCCAGAGGAACTCGGTCGTGCGCAGAAACAGGCGGGGGCGCAGCTCCCACCGCACGACGTTGGCCCACTGGTTGATCAGCAGCGGGCAGGTCTCGGTAGCTCTGCACCCACTTCGAGAAGTAGGTGTTGATGATCGTCTCGCTCGTCGGGCCGCACGACGACGGGCTCGGCGAGCTCCTCGCCGCCCGCGTGGGTGACGACCGCCAGCTCGGGCGCGAAGCCCTCGACGTGCTCGGCCTCGCGCTTCAGGTAGCTCTCGGGGATGAAGAGCGGGAAGTAGGCGTTCGCGGCGCCGGCCGCCTTGATGCGGGCATCCATCTCGGCCTGCATCCGCTCCCACAGCGAGTAGCCGTAGGGGCGGATGACCATCGTGCCGCGGACCGGCCCGTTGTCGGCCAGCTCGGCTTTCGCGACGACATCCTGATACCACCGAGGAAAGTCCTCGGCCTGCGCGGTGAGCACGCTGCCCTTGGCCATCGGGTCAGGGTAGGCGAGCCACGAAGACGTACTCACGGCTGTCGGAGGTGAAGGGCTCGCCGCGAAGCCGCCGTAGAGCGCCTCGACCTCGAGCCCGGCGACGTCGATCAGCCCCAGCCACTCGTTCTTCGTCGCCCACCAGAGCAAGCTGGTCGCGCCGTCGGCCCGCACGATGTCGATCCGGTTGTCTCCCACCGAGTACCGGACAGTGTGAGGCACGGGTTCGGTCTGGGGCACGCCCTCGTGCTGAGCGGCGTACTGATGGTCGAACGCGATCACGTTCCACGCGAACCGACCACCGGGTCGGAGCGAGGCCGCGACCCGCTCGAACGTCCGGCGTCGATCGGCCCACGTCGGAAGGTGCAGCAACGCGCGGTAGGGGCAGTAGATGAGCGCGGCGGGCTCGTCGACCGTGAAGTCGCGCATGTCGCACTCGCGAAGGACGACGTCGACGCCCGCCTCCGCCACCGCGGTGCGGGCGAGCGCGAGCATCGTCGGTGACGAGTCGAAGCCCAGGACTCGCCGTCCAGTCGCCTGCGCGACCGGGATGGCGACGCGGCCCGTGCCGACGGCCAGCTCGACCAGCGGCCCTTGCGCCTCGCGTGCGAGCTCGACGTAGAACGGGACGTCGGCCGTCATCTGCGCCGACCACACGTCGTAGTCCTCCGAGAACCGCTCGTCCCAGCTCATCGCCCATGGTCCCAAAGCAGCGGCCGGGCTCCGCGCGATTTACGTCTCGACGCGCTTGCGGATCAGCTCGACGCGCTCTTCGCTCGCGTTCGCATCAGCGCCCCGGTCATCGAGCAACGCGGCACGGTCGGCTTCCGCCTCGGCCGCGGCCGTCGGGATCGGCCTGCGCGAGGGCGGCCTCGGGGCCGTCCTTCACGTACACCTCGGCGAGACGAACGAGCTCGTCGACCATCGCGTCCTCGGCCACGACCTTGACCACCTCGCCCTTGATGAAGAGATGCCCACGCTTGCGTCCCGCCGCGATGCCGATGTCGGCCGAGCGCGCCTCGCCGGGTCCGTTCACGACGCACCCCATGACCGCGACCTGGATCGGAAGGTTCAGGCCCTCGAGCGCGCGCTGCGCGGCGTCCGCGACGGCGATCACGTCGATCTCGGCTCGCCCGCACGACGGGCACACGATGAGATCGAGGCCTCGGCGCTCGCGCAGGCCCATCGACTCGAGCAGCACGCGGCCCGCCTTCGCCTCTTCGACCGGATCGGCCGTGAGCGAGTACCGGATCGTGTCGCCGATGCCCTCCGCGAGCAGGGTCGCGATGCCCGCCGTGGCCTTCACGAGCCCCTGCGGGATCGGACCGGCCTCGGTGACGCCGAGGTGGAGCGGATGGTCGGTGACGTCGGCCAGCTGACGGTAGGCCTCGATCATCACCGCCACGTTCGACGACTTGACCGAGATCTCGATGAGGTCGTAGCCGACCTCCTCGAAGTACCCGATCTCCTTCTTGGCCGACTCGACCATCGCCGCGGCCGTCGGCCCCCCGAAGCGCTCGTACAGCTCGGGGTCGAGGGAGCCGGCGTTGACGCCGATGCGGCACGAGATGCCGCGGTCGCGCGCCTCGGACGCGACGAGCTTGATGTGCTCGGGCTTGCGGATGTTGCCGGGGTTCAGCCGCAGCTGATGCACTCCCGCGTCGAGCGCGGCGAGGGCGAGCTTGTACTGGAAGTGGATGTCGGCGACGACCGGCAGCGGTGACCGGGGCACGATGCGGGCCAAACCCTCCGCCGCCTCGGGTTCGTTGCAGGTGCAACGAACGATGTCGCATCCGGCGCCGGCGAGCGCGTAGATCTGGGCGAGCGTGCCGTCGACGTCGGCCGTCTTGGTGATCGTCATCGACTGGATGCTGATCGGGGCGTCACCGCCGACGGGGACGGTGCCGACCTGGATCTGACGGGTGTGGCGGCGGGGATAGGTGGCGCTCACCGCGCCGTCACTGCCCGAACGGGTTGCCGAGCGGATCAGCGAGGTCGAGCCACAGAGACGACAGGAACACGAACCCCATGAACAGGACCACCGCGTACGTGAGCGGCATCAGCTTGGCGATGTCGGCCTCGTACCGCCTGCCCTTGCGCGAGCGGATCTTCTCGTAGGTGCCGATCGCGATGTGGCCACCGTCGAGCGGAAGCAGCGGGATGAGGTTGAAGATGCCCACGAACATGTTGATCACGACGAGGAACCAGAGCAGCTCGGGAAGACCGGCGTCCGCGGCCTGGGAAGCGAGGCGCACGGCTCCCACCGGCGACAGTGCCCGATCACCCTGATTGTCTCCGCCACTCCCGGCCGAGTCGCTGCCTGACGGTTCCCCGCGCAGGGTGTCGATGTAGTCGGACAGGCCACTCGGAGAGAAGAACGCGCCGAGCGCGCGGATCGTGCCCCACGTGAGGTCCTTGAAGGCCACCGCAGTGTCCTGCGCCGCCTCGGGAATGGTCTGTCTCACATACGGATAGCGCGCGCCGACACCGAGGAAGCCCACCGCGTCACCGTCGGGGTTGTGATCGTTCAGCGTCGTCGTCGTCTCGAAGGTCTCGCCGTCGCGCTCGACCTCGAGCACGACCTGCTGGCCGGGTCGCGCTTTGATGAGGTTGACCGCAGACTCGAACGTGGTCACCGGGATGCCATCGACCGCGACGATCCGGTCGCCGACTTCGATGCCCGGCCTCGATCGCCGGGCTCGTCTCGGCGTCGCCGAGACGCGAGAGCGACCCGACCGTCCACACGTGGTCGGGATCCCGCTGCCCGTAGGTCGCGAAGAGCCCGAACATCAGGACTGCGGCCATGATGAAGTGCATCATCGAGCCCGCCGACGCGACGCTCATCTTCCGCCAGTAGGGCTTGTTCTTGTAGGCGCGGGGCTCGTCTTCGGGCTCGACGGGGTCGAGGTTGTGCATCCCGATGATGCGGACGTAGGCGCCGGCGGGCACGGCCTTGAGGCCGTACTCGGTCTCGCCCCGATTGAACGACCAGATGCGCGGGCCGAAGCCGAGGAAGAACTCGGTGACCTTCATGCCCGACGCCCGAGCGGTCATGTAGTGGCCCAGCTCGTGCATGAAGATCATCACGAGCAGTGCGATCACGACGATCACGGCCGACACCGAGCCGAGCACGCCCAGAGCGACGATGCCCGCGACGAGGAGCACCAAGCCGACGACCGACCGAGGCTGCTCGGGCGGCTGCTCGGCCCCGGGGGTCTGTGCTCCCGGTATCTGGGTGTCGGTCATCGTGTGATCTGCTCCCTTTGTCCCTAAGGCCGCTTGTCCCTAGGCCGCCTGCCGCCGCTCGATCACCTGGGCGGCCGTGGCCCGGGCAGTGCGGTCGGCTTCGATCACAGCGTCGATGGAGTCGGCCGAGTTCCCATCATGCCTTGAAAGCACCTCGCTGAGGACGTCGGAGATGGCAATCCACGGTATGCGTCCGTCGAGGAAGGCGGCGACGGCAACCTCGTTCGCGGCGTTCAGCCAGGCCGGGGCGCTGCCGCCGAGCCGGCCCGCCTCATAGGCCAGGCGCAGGCAGCCGAACGTGTCGAGGTCGGGCGCCTCGAAGTCGAGCCGGCCGGTGGCCGCCCAGTCCATCCGCCCGAAGGGCGTCGAGATGCGTTCGGGGTAGGCCAACGCGTAGCCAATCGGCAGGCGCATGTCGGGCATTGAGAGCTGGGCGACGGTCGCTCCGTCGGTGAACTCGACCATCGAGTGCACGATCGACTGCGGGTGGACGACCACCTCGATCCGGTCGTAGGGCGCGTCGAACAGCTCGTGGGCTTCGATCACCTCGAGGCCCTTGTTCATGAGCGTCGACGAATCCACCGTGATCTTCGGCCCCATGCTCCAAGTCGGATGGGCGAGCGCGTCGCTGACGGTCACCTGGGCGAGGTCGGACCGGCTGCGACCCCGGAACGGACCGCCGCTCGCAGTGAGCACGATGCGGGCCAGATCCGCGCCTCCCCCGGTCGCACTCGCGCGCAGGCACTGGTGCACCGCGCAGTGCTCGGAATCGACGGGCACGAGCTCGGCGCCAGGGGTGCGCCGAGCGCGAGGCGACCACGGGGCCCGCGGCGATCAACGACTCCTTGTTCGCGAGAGCGAGGCGCTTGCCGGCGAGCAGCGTCGCCATGGTGACGGAAAGGCCGGCAAAGCCAACGACCCCGTTGACCACGACATCAGCGCCCTCCGCGAGCGAGGCGAGCGCATCGCTCCCCGCCCGGACATCGCAGTCGGGCAACTGTGCGCGGCAGCGTGCGTTCGAGCTCGGGGTCGGCGATCGCGACCACCTGCGGACGTACTCGCCGCGCCTGCTCGACGAGTCGGTCGACCGACGTCGACGCGCCGAGGCCCCACACCTCGAAGCGGTCGGGCTCGGCCGCCACGACCTCGAGCGTTTGCACTCCGATCGAGCCGGTCGACCCGGCAACGGCCACCCGCGTGCCCACCAACCCAGCCTACGCGGCTGGCCACACGCCGACCCTGGCCGCTTCTCTGGCGACGGGGCTCTGTGACCCCGCTGCGCCAAGAAAACCAGCGCGGCTAGAAGATGTCGGTGACCAACGCGAGGTAGTAGACGGACGGCAAGACGAAGAGCAGCGCGTCGAACCGGTCGAGGATGCCGCCGTGGCCGGGGAGGATCGTCCCCATGTCCTTGATGCCGAGGTCGCGCTTGATCATCGACTCGCACAAGTCGCCGAGCGGTGCCGCGATCGCGACGACGATGCCGAGCTTGATGGAGTCGCCCAGGTTGTCCCACGGCACGAACCGGCCGCAGATGACGACCGCCGCGAGGATCGCCATGAGCATGCCGCCGGCGAGGCCTTCGTAGGTCTTGTTCGGGCTGACGTTCGGCGAAAGGTGTGAGCGTCCTGCGCTCGACCCGACGAACAGGCCGCCGACGTCGTACGCGACCGTGGCGATGATCGCTCCGAGCAACATGCCGACGCCGTTCGGGAACTTCAGCAGCAGCGCGGCGAACGACCCGAGCAATCCGACGTAGACGACACCCAGCAGCGTGACCGCGAGGTTCGGGACGGGGCGGACGTCCTCGGCGGCCAGCAAGAACCAGAGCAAGCCGAACACGACGCTCAGCATGAGCACGAGTGGGATCGCGGCTTCGCCTCTCCAGTACGTCGCGAGCGGCAAGCCGGCACACGCGACGATGCCGAGCAGGGTGGCGGGGCGGTACGCGACCTTCTGCATCGCCGCGTAGAACTCCGCCGCGGCGGCGGCGATCACCAGCGTGACGAGCCCCATGGCCGCACCCGGCCCGATCGAGAACAGCACGAGCGCGACCACCGCGAGCGCAACGCCCACGCCGATCGCCACGGGGAGGTCGCGGTCGGCGGCCGGCCCGCCGGTGCCTCCTCCCGGACCGCCGCCGGGACGAGGCGGGGACGCCGACTGCTTGCGCGCGCGGTCGTCGTCTTGGCCGCGGCCGCGGCGGCGCGGCCGGTGGTGAGGGGCGCGTCCCCGTCCGGATCGGGGTCACCGCGGGCGCGGGATCGGTGGGCGGCTCGGTCGTGTCGTCGAACACGAAGACATCGGCCCGGTCGTCGCGGCTCGAGTCGAGCGCGCCCACGCGGGTCTCGGAGTCGCCGAGCTCGGAAAGGTCGGTGTCGTCGTCCCAGTCGTCCGCCGAGCTGCGCCAGCGCGGAGTCGCCGCGAACGACGACCACGCCTCGAGCTCCTGATCGGGCTCGGTGGGCTCCTCGTCGAAGAGCATCCGGGGCATCTCTCCGGTCGCGGGCTCCGACCAGTGCGGGAGCGCCGTCGTGTCGTCGGTGCCGCGCTCGGGGAACTTCAAGGGCGGGTCAGTCGGCCCGACGAGCCGGATGCCTTCGGGCTCGTCGTCGGGCGGTCGAAAGCCGCTCTCGTCCTCAGCCATGGATTGCCTCCTGGGATCGGGACAACGCGCTCACACCTCGAGCAATTCGTGCTCTTTGTGTTGGAGAGCCTTGTCGATCTCCTCGACGTGCTCATGTGTGAGCTTGTCGAGCTCCTTCTCGGCACGGTCGAGCTCGTCGTGCGAGATGTCGCCCGCCTTCTCGGCCGACTCGAGATGCTTGCGCGCGTCGCGCCGGATGTTGCGGACTGCGACTCGACCCTCTTCGGCCATGTGCTTCACGACCTTCACGAACTCCTTGCGTCGCTCCTCGGTGAGCGGCGGGAAGGCGAGTCGGATCACGACGCCGTCGGTGCTCGGGTTGATGCCGAGATCGGAGTTGCGGATCGCCTTCTCGATCGCGGCCATCACGTCTTTGCCTTTGTCGTAGGGCTGCACGACGAGCAGGCGCGCTTCGGGGACGCTGAAGCCGGCGAGCTGCTGCAACGGAACGTCGGAGCCGTAGTACGAGACCATCAGCTTCTCGACGAGTGCCGGCGACGCGCGGCCGGTGCGAACGGTTCCGAAGTGGGAACGAGCGTGCTCGACGGCCTTCTCCATCTTCTCCATCGTGTCGAGCAACGTCTCGTCGATCATGGCGTACGACCCTACGCCGTCACGTGCTGGACGGGGTGACGGACCGATCTAAGAGACCAGCGTACCGATGTGCGCACCCTCGAGCACCGATCGGATGTTGCCGGGCTCCATGAGGTCGAACACCACGATCGGAAGCTTGTTGTCCATGCAGAACGTGATCGCCGTGGAGTCCATGACTTTCAGACCACGGTTGAGCACCTCGATGTACGACACGCGGTCGAAGCGCGTCGCCGTCGAGTCGAGCTTGGGATCCGCGGTGTACACGCCGTCGACACCCGAATGCGTGCCCTTCAGGATCGCCTCGGCCTCGATCTCGGCCGCCCTCAAGGCGGCGGTGGTGTCGGTGGTGAAGTAGGGGTTGCCCGTGCCGCCGGCGAAGATCACGACACGGCCCTTTTCGAGGTGGCGGATGGCGCGTCGTCGGATGTAGGGCTCCGCGACCTTCGCCATCTCGATCGCGGTCTGCACGCGCGTCTCCTGGTTGAGCCGCTCGAGTGCGTCCTGGAGTGCGAGCGCGTTGATCAGCGTGGCCAGCATGCCCATGTAGTCCGACTGGGCGCGGTCCATGCCGCTTCCGGCGCCCCGCATGCCCCGCCAGATGTTGCCGCCCCCGACCACGACCGCCATGTCGACGCCGAGGTTGGTCCGGACATCGACGATCTCGCTCGCGATCTGCGCGACGACGTTGCCGTCGATGTTGTACCCACTCGATTCGGCGAATGCTTCACCCGAGAGCTTCAGCACGACCCGCTTCCAACGGGCCTGCGGGTTGCTTTCGCCGTTGTCGTTCACTGTCGACTCAGGCGCCGATCTCGATCTGGGCGAACCGGATGATCGAGCCCGACCCGATCACGTCGCGCACCGACTTCTTGTCGTCCTTGGCGAACGGCTGGTCGAGCAGAACCAGATCCTTGAAGTAGCCGTTGAGGCGCCCCTCGACGATCTTTTCGATCGCCTGCTCGGGCTTGCCCTCGTTGCGCGTGATCGCCTCGAGCGTCGCGCGCTCCTTCTCGACGTCCTCGGCGGGCACGTCGTCGCGCGTGAGGTACTTCGGGCGAGCGAACGCGATGTGCACGGCGATGTCGTGCGCGACTTCCTGCGAAGTCCCCGACGTCTCGACGAGCACGCCGTTCACGCCGCGCTCACTCTGCACGTGCAGGTAGCTGTCGAGGATGTTCCCGTCGCCCTTCACGAACTGCACGACGCGGCCGAGCTCGATGTTCTCCTTGAGCGAGATCTTCAGCTCGTCGAGATCTTCTGAGCGCTGACTGGCGGCGTCGGGGCCACCCGTGAGCACCGCTTGAGCGAGCTCGGTTGCGACACCGTTGAACTGCTCTGACTTCGCGACGAAGTCGGTCTCGCACTTCAGCTCGACCATCGCCGCTGCGTCTCCCGAGAGCACGAGGGCGACCGCGCCCTGCGTGTTCTCACGATCGGCGCGCTTCGCGGACGCAGCCAAGCCGCGCTCGCGCAGCAGCTGCATGGCCGCTTCCTTGTCGCCGTTCGTCTCTTCGAGCGCCTTCTTGCAGTCGAGCATGCCGGCGCCCGTGGCCTGACGAACCTCTTGGACGTCCTTGGCGGTGAACTCAGCCATCAGGGTCTTCTCACTCCTCGGTGGATTCGGTGACGGATGCCGCCGGCGCGTCGGCGGAGGTGGCGTCGGCCACCGCGATGCCCGGCTCCGCGGTCGCAGGCTCCGCAGTCGCAGGCTCCGCGGTCGCAGGCTCCGCAGTCGCAGGCTCCGCAGTCGCAGGCTCCGCGGTCGCGGGCTCCGCAGTCGCAGGCTCCGCAGTCGCAGGCTCCGCGGTCGCAGGCTCGGCAGTCGCAGGCTCGGCAGTCACGGCCTCGGCGTCGACCGGCTGCTCTTCTTCTTCGAGCGCCTTCTGTCGAGCGGCCAGGACACGGGCTTCGCGGTCGGCGGCGGCGGCCGCTGCCTGCTTGCGGGCCTCAGCCTGCTCGGCGGCGATGCGAGCGTCGTCGGCGGCGTCGCGGGGCGGCGGCCCGCCGGCGGCACGCGGGTTGCGCCGGGCGGCGATGAACCGGCCCTCGTCGACCGCGTCGGCGAGGATCCGGCACATCAGGGTGCCCGAGCGGATCGCGTCGTCGTTGCCCGGGATCACGTATTGGATGACGTCGGGATCGCAGTTCGTGTCCACGACCGCCACGATGGGCAAGTGGAGCTTGTTCGCCTCGGTGACGGCGATGTGCTCCTTCTTCGTGTCGAGGA
Organism: uncultured Acidimicrobiales bacterium; assembly: GCA_963747215.1. Lineage (GTDB taxonomy): Bacteria > Actinomycetota > Acidimicrobiia > Acidimicrobiales > DATKAS01 > DATKAS01. Next base: position 459,895 of record CAVVET010000034.1, on the reverse strand, counting down.
TGAACACGGCTTCCGGAAGCTTGGTCATGCTGCGCAATCCGCCGAGGTTGCGCTGCAGCTTCACCAGCTCGCGGCCCAGGATCAGCGCCTCCTTCTTCGGCATCGCATCGAACTCGCCGGTCGCACGCATGCGCTCGTACTCCTGCATCTTCTCGACGCGCTTCGCGATCGTCTCGAAGTTCGTGAGCATCCCGCCCAACCACCGCTCGTTGACGTACGGCATGCCGCAGCGCTCGGCGTAGGACTGGATCGGGTCCTGAGCCTGCTTCTTCGTGCCGATGAAGAGCACGGAGCCGCCGTCAGCGACGAGATCGCGGACGAACGAGTAGGCCGTCTCGATCCGCGCCAGCGTCTGCTGGAGATCGATGATGTAGATGCCGTTGCGCTCCCCGAAGATGAAGCGCTGCATCTTGGGGTTCCAGCGGCGAGTCTGATGTCCGAAATGGACTCCGGCCTCGAGCAGCTGCTTCATGGTGACGACAGGCGCCATGGTGGTCTCCTCCCGGCGGTTCGACGAAGCCCGCACCCTTCGCCTGCTGGCGACCGCGGGTGGGCACGGGTGATGGTGTAGGTGGTGCTCGAGGGGATCCTCGGAGCCGAGTCAGTGTAGACGGTCGCCCCCTGTGCGCCTCCATCGCAGGAGCTCATCCCAACCCGAGGGCAACCAGGTCCTCAGCGGTGGCGACGGCGTCGGAAGCAAGGTGGTCGCCGAGCGCGTCGAGCAAGCCCTCGCAGGTCGGACGGGCGCCGCGCACGGCCAGCGCGACCTGTGTCGTGACCGCTCCGGCGGATGGCAGCTGTCCGTGGGCGGCCAGTCCCCCGACGTCGACAGTGATGTGCGCGGCACCGTCGAGACGCGCGTCGCGCGCGGGCACCACCGGATCCCAGCGCCCGCCGATCGACACCGCGAACACTCCGGGTGGCAACCCGCGCGATTGGTAGTCCTCCATGAACGCCGACGCGGCCGAGAGATCGTTGGCGGACCCGTCGTCGTGCACGTCGTCGGCGAACTGCGGCATCGCCAGCTCCGCGCCGTCGAGTGCGAGCTCGTGGAGGGGACTCCGTGACAGCAAGTCGGCACCGGTCGCGAGCGTGTCTCCGCGGTGCGGCGAGGCAATCGTCACGAGACGGACACCCGCCGGTAGGGAGCCCGCTGCCTCCCCGAGCTGAAGGGCCCGGAGCGCGACGATGCCGCCTTGCGAGTGACCGATGACGTCGATCGGCGCGGCCGGGTTCGCGGCGGCCACCTGGGCGAGGGCCTGACTGAGGCGCTCCGCGGCCTCGTCGAGCGGCCGCTGGCTGTCGAAGGTCGTGTAGGTCGTCGTCTGGAGGGCGGCGAACGGCCCGCCCGCGACATCCGATGAACCGGGCACGCGTCCGCCGTTGTACGAGAACCGCATCACCCGGTCGACGGGGATGCCGATCGTCGCGAAGTCGACGCCATCGATGCCCGCGCCCGACTCGCTCGACGACCCGAACCCCGCGACGAGCACGACGATGTGATCGTCGACGGGTTGCTCGGCGATCACCTCGACCGCGTCGCCCGCCGTGCACTTCGTCCGTTGCCGATACCACCGCGCCACCGCACCACCCGCCGACGCGAGGTGCGCCGGCACCGAGACCGCCTCCGTGTAGTGGATGGCGAGACGCAACAGCTCGGCCGGATCCGCGGTGCGGCGCAACCACCCGACGGCGGCGGCGGGGAGGCCACCGCCACCCTCGCGCCATCGACCAATCACGGCGTCGCGCACCATCTCACCGAGCCGCCGTTCTGCTTCGGTCACGCCCTCGACCGGCACGAGGCGCACGCCGAACACGCGGCCGTCGAGCACGAGCTCGGGATCGAGATAAGTGTCGCCGAGCCGCACACCGAAGTGCACCGAACGGCCCGCGGTGCCGACCGGCGCGCCGCGCGCGAGCTGCTGCCCCTCGATCACCGAGATCGAGGCGAGGAACGAGTAGCTCGTGCGAAGGCCGTCCGCGTGCGTGACGACGACGTGGAGCGTGCCGCCGACTTGGCCTGAGAACTCGACCGTGCCGTCCGCTGCCGCGAGCACCGGAGCGCCTGGGACCGTCTCGTAGTCGATGCCTCGGTTGCCCGCTGCCCACCTCGCCGCCGGAGCGCGGAAGTGGTCGATGATCGGACCTTCGACGGGCGGCGCGTACTGCACCTGCATCGCACCCTGAACCGCACCGGGAGCGTCCTCGTCGGCGAGCGCCGGACTGGTGACCAGCACCGACACGCTGACGCACGCCGTGCACACCCAAAGGTGACGGAGCATGAGCTCCCCCCATCACGCGAGTGATCGCGGGGGAAGCGAGAGACGCCGAAGGTATCAGCCCAGCTCGCGCTCGGTGGCCGACAGCCGCGCGCGCAGGTGCAACACCGCCTTCGTGTGGATCTGGCAGACCCGACTCTCCGTCACACCGAGAACGAGACCGATCTCCGCCAACGTGAGGCTCTCGTAGTAATAGAGCGTGAGCACGATCTTCTCGCGCTCGGGCATCGTGTTGATCGCCGTCGCGAGGATGTGACGCATCTCCTCGGTCTCATAAGTGGAGACAGGGCCGTCCGAGCGGTCGGGGATGGTGTCGCCGAGTGTCGACGGACTCGCCCCGCTCGCCCGACGACAGCGTCTCGTCGAGCGCGACGAGACCGAGCGAGGAGATCTGCGTGAGCAGCGCCTGGAGCTGCTCAGGTGTGAGTCTCATCTCGGCCGCGAGCTCGTCGTCGGTCGGGCTGCGCTGCAGCGTGGCCTCGAGCTTCATGTACGCCTTCTCGAGCGAGCGTGACTTGGCCCGCACCGAACGGGGCACCCAGTCGATCGAGCGGAGCTCGTCGAGGATCGCGCCCTTGATCCGCGAGATCGCGTACGTCTCGAACTTGTAGCCACGCGACAGGTCGAACTTCTCGATCGCGTCGATCAACCCGAAGATGCCGTAGCTCACGAGGTCGGACTGATCGACGCTCTGCGGAAGGCCGGCGGCAACGCGGGCGCCCACGTACTTCGCGAGCGGCGAGTAGTGCAGGATCAGCTTGTCGCGCAGCGCACGGGACCCGGTGCGCTTGAACTCGTTCCAGAGCCGATCGATCTCGACCGTCGCGTGCGACGGCTCGTCAAGCTCTGGGGTGGGTGGCTCCGTGGACAACACGGAGACGCTCTTTGCTGACATGCGTATATCTCTGTGTGGTCCCTAGGTTGGCGTGGCCGAGCAGCTCTTGGACCGCTCTTAGATCGGCACCACCGTCGAGAAGATGAGTCGCGAAGCTGTGCCGCAGCGCATGGGGGTGCGTCGGCGACACGGCCCGACGGTCGATGATCCGCCGCACGTCACGGGGCGTGAGCTGCCGTCCCCGGCGGTTCAGAAAGGTGGCATCTGGCGGCGTTTCGCTGGTGACGAGCCCCTCGCGCCCTCGCGTCAGCCACGCCGCCACCGCTTCGGCGCTCGGCTCACTCATCGGCACTTTCCGCTGCTTCGAGCCCTTTCCCCACACCGTCACTGCCCGGTGGCGGGCGTCGACATCGCCGATCCTCAGGCCGCACAGCTCCGCGACGCGCAAGCCGCTGCCGTAGAGCAGCTCGAGCACCGCGTCGTCGCGGAGCCGCACCGATTCGTCGTCGTCGTCGACGATGGCGGGCGGGTCGTCGAGCAGCACCCGGAGCTCGTCGCCGCGGAGCACTCGCGGCAGCCGAGACTCCCCCTTCGGCGCCCGGAGCCCCGACGACGGGTTGATCTCGATGCGCCGCGTCCGCGCCAACCACCCGAAGTAGCGCCGGAGAGCGGACGCGCGACGCGCCACGGTGCGGGGCGCGTAGCGCCGCGTGGCGAGGTACGCGAGGTAGCGGCGAAGCATCATTCGGTCGACAGAAGCCGGTCCCTCGACGTCGGCGCGCTCGGCCCAGATGACGAACGCTTCGATGTCGCGCCCGTACGCCTCGCGCGTGGCCGGAGCGACAGACGTGAGCGACTGCAGGAACGCGTCTCGCTCCCAGGCCATGAGGGCACGGTACCGGCGCGCACCCGTCTTGCCCGATCATGTCGCCTGCCACCAGCCGCCGTTGCGCTCGACCCAGCCGTGTGCCTCGAGTCGATCGAGTGCGAGCGCGGTCTCGGCGAGCGAGCGCTCGAAGTTGCGAGCGAGCGTCTCGAGGTCGAGCGGCGTGCCCGAGTCGATCAGTGACAACAGCACGCCATCGTCGCCGCTCGGGCGCGTTCGGCCCACCCGACCGCGACCGCGCGACGCCGTGGTGAGCCCCAGCGCCACGAGCACGTCGAGCGCGTCGCGCACCGGGCAGCAGCCGTCGTAGATCAGCTGGTTGGTGCCGTCGGACGCAACACTGCTGACTGCTCCGGGCACCGCCATCACCTGTCGCCCGCGCAGAATCGCCTCCTTGACCGTGAGCATCGAGCCGCCAGACGCGCGCGACTCGACGACCACGACGATGTCGGCGAGGCACACGATGAGGCGGTTGCGCGCGGGAAACCGCCAGGCCGACGGCGGCGCGCCCGGTGGGGCCTCGGAGAACAGCACTCCGGACGCGGCGACCGCCGCCCAGATCTTCGCGTTGTTCGACGGATACACGACGTCGAGCCCACTGCCCACCACGCCGATCGGAGGGGCCGCGGTGGCGGCGAGCGCGCCTCGATGCGCCGCGGCGTCGATGCCGCGCGCCAATCCCGACACGATCGACACACCGGCTGCGGCGAGATCGTGCCCGAGCCGGCGGGCGAGCTCGAGGCCGGGCGCAGTGGCCGACCGGGTGCCGACGATCGCGACCCGTGCTGGTGCACTGAGGTGTGTGGCATCGCCCTTCACGAAGCACACCGCCGGCGCTTCGGCGTCGGTCGCGAGCTCGGGCGGATAGCCAGTGCGCCCGAGGAGGTGCACCGCGATGCCCGCTCGCTCGGACCGCTCCAGCTCATCTGCGGGCTCGATGCGCTTGGCGGCTCGAGCCCAGACCTCCCCGACCTTCTGACGATCACGGCCGCACGCCGCCGCGACGGTCGAGGCGTCGACCGCTCGGCCTGCGAGCACCGCGGCCCACGCCGCCGCGGGCGTCCAGCGCGCGAGGACGCGCGCGGAGTCGCGCCGGACCCATCATCGGGAGAGCGGCGAGCGCGATGCCGTAGCCCTCCTCAGGACCCGCGGCGCTCATGCGACGAAGCGATCGATCGCGACGGGCTCGACCCGCAGCTGCAACGCGACCGCGACGTGCCCGTCCGCGATGACCTCATCGCCGCCGTGGAGATCGCACAACGTGCGTGCCACCCGACGCACGCGATGCAACCCGCGTCCGGACAGCCGACCGGCCTCGAGCTCCCGCCGCAAGCAGTGCCGATGCCGCGCGCGTGAGCGGCGCGACCTCGTCGAGCAGGGTCGACGGAATCTCGCTGTTGGACTCGACACCCCGCTCACGGGCCCGCGCACGGGCGGCCGCGACTCGGGCGGCGACGCAGACCGTGGACTCACCGCCGGCAGCGCCGAGCAGGTCGTCGACGTTCGGCCGCATCACGGGGACGCGCAGGTCGAATCGATCGACGAGCGGGCCCGACACGCGCCGCACGTAGCGGTGGCGCACCGCCTCGTTGCAAGGACACGCGCCGGGCGGGCCGCCCTCGCCGCACGGACACGGGTTCATCGCCGCGACGAGCAGCACCTTCGCGGGGAAGGTCACGCTCGCGCGAGCCCGACTCACCCGCACGACCCCTTCCTCGAGCGGCTGGCGTAACCCGTCGATCACCGGCGCGACGAACTCGGCGAGCTCGTCGAGAAAAAGCACGCCGTGCGTCGCGAGGCTGAGCTCGCCGGGACGCATGTACGCGCCGCCCCCGCCGACGAGCGACACCATCGACGAGCTGTGATGCGGGTGCGCGGAACGGGGGATGCCGCACGAGCCCGCCGCGCGGCAAGCGGAACGCCGGCCGCCGAGTGGACGATCGTCACCTCGAGTGCCTGCGCACTCGTGAGCGGTGGGAGCAGCCCGGGTAGCCGCGTCGCCAACATCGTCTTGCCCGAGCCCGGGGGGCCGACCATGAGGAGATGGTGGTTACCGGCCGCGGCGACCTCGACCGCGAGTCGCCCGAGCTCGTGACCGCGGACGTCCGCGAGATCGGCGAGTGGCGGCGGGCTGGCGTCGTCGGGCGGATGTACGACATCGGGCCACGACCCGTCGCCCTTCAAGATCTCGACGAGCGCTTTCAGCGTGGTCGCGACGCGCACTGCTCCGTCGTGGGCGAGGCGGGCTTCGGTCGCGCAGTCAGGCGGGACCACGACGACGGGCGAATCGATGACCGCCGTGAGCGGGACGATGCCGGGCACCCGCCGCAGTCGCCCATCGAGACCGAGCTCGGCGACGAACGCCAGATCGTTGACGGCACCCACATCGAGATCGCCGTTCGCGACGAGGACGCCGATCGCGATCGCGAGGTCGAGGCCCGACCCTCCCTTGCGCACGCCCGACGGCGCCAGGTTGACCGTGATCCGCTTGAGCGGCCAACCGAAGCCTGCGGACAGCAGCGCGGAGCGCACACGATCACGCGACTCCCGACACGCGGTGTCGGGCAGTCCGACGATCGTGAAGGCGGGAAGCCCGTTCGAGACGTGCACCTCGACGGTGACGGGGCGACCTTCGACGCCGAGCAGCGTGGCGGACGGAATGATGGCGAGCACGAGGCCCTCCCTCGCAACGGCGCGCGTGCGCCTGCCGACGAGAGGGGAAGTGCACGTTCGGACGTTACGACGAGGGTGGGAGATTTCGCCTTTCCTCGTCGCCGCTCTCCGCTGCGCTTCGATCGGCTCCTGCTCGCTGCGCTCGACAATCGGTACTTCGCGCACCCCAGCGGCGCACTGCGCCGCTGCTTCGACCTCCTCCGCTGCGCTTCGATCGGCTCCTGCTCGCTGCGCTCGACAATCGGCTTCGCGCCAGCGGCGCACTGCGCCGCTGCTTCAGGTTCCCGTTTCCGAAACCGGCCATCCGTGGCCGGTTACTGAGCGGCGCACTGGGCCGCGCCCTCGCGCCGCTCAGCGAGGACCAGCCGACGCGCAGGCCCCGGAACGGACGCACGACGAGCTCGCCGTTGGCCCGGCGGATCAGCACGTTTCGCATGGGGCGGCGGATCACGCCCTCGATCGCCATGCCCGCGCCGTCGTCGAGGAGCGCCCCGCGAGATCAATGGCGTCCTGCGGCATCGCTCCCCGGTGCGCCACTGCGCGAGCACGACGACGGGCTCACCCCGCTCGAAGTAGGTATGACCCACGACTCCCACCGACACCTCCGCGCCACAACTGCGCGAGAGCTGTGACCCGTGCGCTCCTGCCTACGGATGTCGGCCGGTGAACGCGATCAGCTTGGTCTGCTCGTCGGCGTCGTCGGGCACCTCGACCCGCGGGCCGTAGTGCCCGCTCGACCTCAGCAGCTCGTCGGCCGGCAACATCCCTTCATACTGGAGGTGCACCTCTTCGGCGTCGAGCGTCTCGTCGAGTCCGGTGGCTCGCGCCAGGTCCCACGTGTGCACCAGCACGTCGCCGATGCAAAACGTCGCCACGGCGCCCTCCCAGGTGTGGCGCCCGGCGGGACCGAACTCGAGCTCGCGGGCGCACACCTCTGCATCGCCGAGACCCGACCGGAACGCGGCATCGAGCGCTCGCCACGCACCCGCGGGGTCGTCGTCGACCGACGGTCCTTCGGGGAGGGGCAGCCCGACGCTGCCGAAGAACATGCCCGGCATCCACTCGACGAGGTGACGCACGACGTCGCGGGCGACCCACCCCTCACACGGAGCGGGGCGGTCCCACGCCCCGTCGGGCACCACGTTCGCGCGGTCCGTGAACCCTGTGGCGACCCGGTCGTACCGATCAGCGACCTCGCTCATGTGCCCTCCTGGTCAAGAAGCGATGAATTGGGGCTGGCCCCAGCGTCAGCGGGGAAGGGATTGCCATCGTGACCATCCCCCAACAAGACTGGGCCGATCGACCATTCTGCCCCGATGTTCCTCAAGCCGGCCGTGGTCGCGCCGACCGGGAAGTCGTGGAGTTTGCGGCTGTTCTCGTGCGTCCGCGTCGAGGCGGGGGGCCTGTGACCAGGAAGATCCTCGCCTTGCTCGGGGCTGGGCTGTTGATCGTCGGCCTGTCGGCGTGCATGACGACCGACGAGGCCGGGGTGTTCACTCGCCTGAACGCGTTGCGGGCCCAGACCGGTCAGCCGGCCCTTCTGCCCGACGAGGAGCTCGTCGCCAAGGCCCAGGCCCAAAGCCAGGTGATGGCGGGGCAGGGCACCCTGTTCCACAGCACGCTCCGTGACGGAGTGACCGGCGCTCCCCGCAGGATGGGCGAGAACGTCGCCGTGGCCGGCTCCATCGATCGTGCCTTCCAGGCCCTCGTCGACTCGCCGCCGCACTACGCGAACATGGTCGACGGCTCCTTCAACCGAGTGGGCGTCGGCATCTTCCAGGGCGCGGACGGGCGCGTCTGGGTGACCATGGTCTTCGCCCAGCGCTGATTCCGCCTGGCGCGTGACTACCGTCTCGCCCCGATGCCAGCGAGCGCTGATGTCACCCAGAGAGTCCTCGATCTCGCGGCGTACATCGGCCACGAGCGAACCTTCACGCTCGACCGAGCGACGCTTGACGTTCCTGGGTACAGCGAGGTGCCGCGCGGCGCCCACGGCGAGATCCTCGACACGAGCACTCCCGCCCACGAGGCGCTCCGCAGCACCTTCCGGCGCGATCTCGAGGCGCTGAAGACGGCGTTCGGCATCGAAGCGAGATACGACGCGCAGGAAGGCCGGTACGAGCTGCAGCCGCCGTTCTTCAGCCGCGCCGAGCGGCGGGCGTTGATCGCGGCGTCGGCCGCGGTCGAGGTGAGCATCGAGGCCGACCGCGATCACGATCCCGAGCGCTTGGGCGCCGCCGTCGGCGATGACGAGGCGGAGGTGTTCCTCGAGGTCACCGACACGATCCGCCTGCTGATCGAAGCCGCCCACCGACGACGTGGCGTCCATTTCGTCTACGAGGGCAAGCCCCGCCGCCTCCAGCCGTGGGCCGTCGGCATGTGGCGCCGGCACTGGTACGTCGTCGGCCACGACCGTGACGTCAGCGATCGGCGCACCTTCCGCATCGAGCGCATCCGCGATGTCGGCCTCCTCGAAGACGAGTTCGACGTCCCCGCCGACTTCGATCGGGAGACGGCCCTCGACATGGACCCGAACCGCTGGGGAACCGACCCGCCTCTGCGCATCGAGCTCGACGTGAACGTCGCGTTCGCGCCCCGGTTGGCCCATCTCGTCGGCGGCGAGATCACCGCCCGGGACGAGGACCGCGCGACGGTCGAAACCGAGTCGAAGAACCACGAGGCGCTGATCGACAGGCTCCTGGAGCTCGGCACGCAAGTCCGGATCGTGTCCCCCGACGCGGTCGTCGCCGCCATGTGCGAGCGACTCCGGCAGATGGCGGAGCTCCCCTGATGGCGCTGTCCGCGCTCCGCTGATGGCGCTCTCCGCGCGACGCCGGTTCGAGATGTTGAAGGCGCTCCTCGGCATGGCCGAGGAGCAGGGGTCGGTCAGCTTGCCCGATGCGGCGTCGCGGCTCGGCGTCGACGTCGCGACGCTGCGCTCCGTGCTCGACCCCGTGCTGTACCTCTCGTTTCGCTCACAGAGCGACGGCGAGCTGATCGACGAGGCGGACGCGTTCTCCTACGACGAGGAGACCGAGACCCTGTCGGTGGATGGCGCCCATTGGCTGCGCGACATGCGCTCGCTGCCGCCGAGCGCGATCAGTGCCCTCGAGCTCGATCTCGCCGGCCTCGTCATCAGCCAGAGCTCGGTCCGGCCCGACGCCGCGCTCGACGCCGCGCTCAACAAGCTCGAGCCGCTCGTCGGGGTCGTCGTGGTCCACCTCCCTGAACCGCCGTGCCTGGAGGCGGTGCGCGACGGCGTCGAGGAGGAGACCACGGTGAGCTTCGGCTACCTGAAGCCGGGCGCCATGGAGCCCACGGACAGGGAGATCGAGCCGTACAAGGTCTTTCGAAAGTTCGGCTCGTGGTACGTGTACGGCCGCGATCGAGACGACCGCCTGAAGTACTTCCGCATCGACCTCATGGCCGACGCCGCGATGACTCGCACTCGCTTCGCGCCTCCGTCCGACGAGATCGAAGTACCCGCTGAGTTCTCCTACGCCGAGCAGCTCACTCGCGTCTCGGTGCGCGTGCCTGAGCGCTTCCGCAACCTCCTCGAGGACGACTACACGGTGTACGGCGTCGAGCCCGACGGCGAAGGCTGGCTCTCGGTGCAGCTCGGCGTGATGGGTGACGAACGCCTCGACTACCTGCTCGTGCGCCTCGGGGCCGAGGCCGAGTGGGACGATCCCGCGCTCCAGGTCCGCCGCGCCGACGTCGCGCGGCGCATCCTCACGGTGTACGAGACGTGAGACGCCGGCTCTCGTGCGCGGCGTTCGCCGCCGCGGCAGTGTTGACCGGGTGCGCGACCGAAGTGCCGCCGGTCGTCGTGGCCACCACCACGCCGACGACGATCCCGGGCCCTCCCACCGGGCGCATCGTGGTGCTCGCGGCCACACCGATCGCCCCGGCCGTGGAGCGCGTGGCGACCGCGTTCACACAGCTCAATCCCGGCGTCGAGGTGGTGGTGACCACGGGCGGCGCAAACGGGCTGGTCAATCAGGTTGCGGGCGGGCTGATGGGAGACGTGTTCGTCAGCATCGGACGCGACGCGGTCGACCTTCTCGCCACCAACGGCCACCTCGCCGCCGAGCCCCTCGTCTTCGGAAGCGACCCCCTCGTGCTCGTCGTCCCTCCCGGCAATCCCGAGGCCGTCGCGGGTCTCGCCGACTTGGCGGACCCCAATCGCGCCGTCGCACTCTGCAGCCTCGATTCGGCGTGCGGGAAGGCGGCCGACAGCGCGCTGATGCGGGCGGGCCTCACCGTGAGCCCCGAAGTGCTCGCGACCGACGGCGAAACCGTCGTCGAGGCCATCGCGACCGGGCGAGCGAGCGCGGGCCTCGCCTACCGCACCGACGCAACCGCGGCGGTCTCGTCGCTCGCGCTCGACGTCGACCTGCGGGCGACCGTGCCCGGCATCGTCGCGAAGCTCAACGCGTCGACCAACCCCGGTGCGGCCGACGCGTTCATCGAGTTTCTCTTCACTCCGGAGGGTGAGCAGCAGATCTCGGCGGGCGGCCTCGACCTGCCGCCGGCCTGACGGTGCCCGCGAATGAAACGCGCTGAGAGTGCGGGCTACCAGTTGAACGCGATCTGCAGCTGACCCTCGACGGCATCGGCTCGCAGCACCGTCGCGCCACGCACCATGTCGTCGGGCTCGATCTCGATGTCCACCACATCACCCACTTCGAGCCGCGTGGAGACGGGCACGAAGCAGCGGGCACCGTGGAGGCTCCTATCGACCATGCGGGCGGGCACGGAACGATCGCCCAAGTGGATCACGACCCGCCGGTCGACTGGGATACGCGCGTGACGGCGCCTTTGCACCTCGACCGGTGCCTCGATCGCCTGGAGCCGCCAGCCGGGAGTGGGCCGAACCTCGATGCCCACAAGGCGCGTGCGGCAGGTGCGGGCGCCGTATTTCGCACCCCACGAGAGCATGATCTGGTCACCCGGTGAAGGCTGCGACACGGCGAGCTTGCGTGGTGCGGCAACGAGAAGCAGCGGCCCGCCCCCCTCGTGGATGCGCGAGGGGTACTCCCGCGGATCTTCGCGTACGAGCACGCGGATCGGTGTTCCGGTCTCTGGCCACTCAGCACTCTCCGAGACCGACATCTCTCTACCTTGCCGCGTGGCGATGCTCCGGACAATCACCGTCGCGCCGACCGGCACCAGCGGGGGTACCGTCGCCCACCATGCCGACCCCGATCCACATCCGTGCGAATCCCGGCGACTTCGCGCCCGCCGTGCTCTGCCCCGGCGACCCGCGCCGGGCGGAGTACATCGCGAAGACCTTCTTCGACTCGCCCCGCTGTGTGAACGAGGAGCGAGGCATGCTCGGCTTCACAGGCACGTTCGAAGGCAAGCCCATCTCGGTACAGGCGAGCGGCATGGGGTGTCCGAGTGCGGCGATCGTCTACGAGGAGCTGATCATGCTCGGCGCACAGCGCCTGATCCGCGTCGGCACCGCCGGCGCCCTCCAGCCAACGATGCAGATGGGCGACGTGGTCATCGCAGTGTCCTCGACGCCTCAAGATCGAACCGCGCTCAGCTACGTGGACGGCGATCCTCATGCGCCCACGGCCGACTGGCAGCTCGTCGAAAAGGCCCTCGCCGCCGTCCGGGAGGAAGGGCTGCGGTTCCACGTCGGCCCGATCGTGTCGAGCGACGTCTTCTACGACCACGACACGACCAAGCACACGCGCTGGGCCGAGCGCGGCCACTACGCGGTCGAGATGGAGGCGTCGGTGCTGTACACGATCGCCGCGCTGCGCAAGGTCTCGTCGGTCGCGGTGCTGGCCGTCAGTGACTACCTCTACACGGGAAAGTTCGAGCGCATCGGCGACGACGAGTTGAGGGCAGCTGTCGATCGCATGACCGCAGTCGCTGCACGAGTGGCGGTGTCGCCGTGAACGACAGCGTGAACCGCGCGGTGAACCGCGCTGTGAACCCCGGGTCGATCGCGCCTCCTGCCGCGGCCTATTCGCACGGCGTGGTTTCGAGCGGCGTGAAGGCGATGCTGCACACCGCAGGGGTCGTCCCCGTGGCGCCCGACGGATCGGTCCCCGAGGGCCTCGGCGAACAGGCCAAGCTCGTCTGGAGCAACATCGAGGTGATCCTCACCGAGGCGGGGTTCGTCATCGACGACATCGTCTCGATGACCACCTACGTCGTGGCGGGCGCGAACGTGGCGTTGGTGATGGAAGCCCGCGACACCGTGATGAAGGGCCATCGACCGGCGTCGACCCTCGTGTACGTCCCCGCGCTCGCCCGGCCGCAGTGGTTGGTCGAAGTCGCGGTCGTCGCCGCTCAGTAGACGCGCTACACCATCGGCATGAGCAACCCTCTGGAGCAGTTCGATCTCAGCGACAAGGTGGCCGTCGTGACGGGCGGAAGCCGTGGCCTCGGCCGCTCGATGGTGCTGGCGTTCGCGGCGTGCGGAGCGGACGTGGTGATCGCGAGCCGCAAGCTCGCGTCGTGTGAGGAGCTCGCGGAGGAAGTCGAGCGCACGACCGGTCGCAAGGCGCTGCCCTTCGCGTGCCACGTGGGCGAGTGGGGGCAGGTCGACGCGCTCGCCGACGCCGCGTACGAGCGGTTCGGCAAGGTCGACGTGCTCGTGAACAACGCGGGCATGTCGCCGCTGTACGACGCCGTCGCGAACGTCACCGAGTCGCTGTACGACAAGGTCCTCGACGTGAACCTCAAGGGCCCATTCCGGCTGAGCGCCGTCGTCGGCACCCGGATGGCCGAGGGAGACGGAGGCTCGATCATCAACGTGTCGAGCATCGCGTCGATCCGCCCCTCCCCCGACGTCATCCCGTACGCCGCGGCAAAGGCCGGTCTCAACGCGATGACCGTCGCGTTCGCCCACGCCTTCGGCCCGACCGTGAGAGTGAACTGCATCCAGGCCGGACCGTTCCTCACCGACATCTCGAAGGCCTGGGATCTCGAGATGTTCCAGAAGCGGGCCGAGGTGACGATGGCGATGCGGCGCGGAGGTCAGCCCGACGAGGTCGTGGGCGCCGCGCTGTACTTCGCGAGCGCCGCGTCGAGCTTCACAACCGGCGCGATCCTGCGCATCGACGGGGGCACGCCATGACGATCCCGACTCGCGAGCTCGGCGGTCAGGGACTCGAGGTCTCCGCGCTCGGCCTCGGCTGCATGGGCATGAGCCAGTCCTACGGCGAGGGTGACCGCGACGAGTCGATCGCGACCATCCACCGCGCCCTCGACCTGGGCGTGACCTTCCTGGACACCGCCGATGTGTACGGCCAGAACACCAACGAAGAGCTGGTGGGCGCGGCGATCAAGCAGCGGCGCGATGAGGTCGTACTCGCGACCAAGTTCGGCATCGTGGGCGATCCGGCCGATGCGTCGGTGCGCACGATCAACGGGCAACCCGACTACGTGCGCAGCGCGTGCGACGCGTCGCTGCGGCGCCTGGGTGTCGATCACATCGACCTCTACTACCAACATCGCGTCGACCGGAAGGTGCCGATCGAGGACACGGTCGGAGCGATGGGCGAGCTCGTCGGAGCCGGGAAGGTGCGCTACCTCGGCCTGTCCGAGCCCGGCCCCGAGACCCTGCGGCGGGCGCACGCGACCTTTCCCATCAGTGCGTTGCAGAACGAGTGGTCGCTCTGGGCGCGCGACATCGAGTCGGGTCTGCTTCCGGTCGCGCGTGAGCTGGGCATCGGCATCGTGCCGTACAGCCCGCTCGGTCGGGGCTTTCTCACCGGGCAGATCAAGTCACCCGACGACTTCGACGAGGACGACTTCCGTCGCGCGTTGCCCAAGTTCCAGGGCGAGAACTTCGACAAGAACCTCGAGCTCGTGGAGAAGGTGCGACAGCTCGCCGACCAGCGCGGCGTGACGGCGGGCCAGCTCGCCCTTGCGTGGGTGATGGCGCAGGGCGACGACGTCGCGCCGATCCCCGGCACGAAGCGACGGCAGTACCTGGAGGAGAACGCTGGCGCCGTCGAGGTCACGCTCACGGCTGAGGATCTCGCCGCGCTCGACGCGATCATGCCGCCGGGCGCGGCGGCCGGCGCTCGCTACGCCGACATGCGGTTCGTCGGCGGCGAGGCACCACCGAGGGAGGACGCCCAGTGATCAAGCGAGTGGGCAAGAACCTGTCGGTGCTCACTGCCGAGGTGCCGGCCGCGAGCGTGCAGCTCGAGCGCGACGGCTACGCGGTGCTGCGCGACGTGCTGACCGACGAGGAGGTCGCGGAGCTTCGCGCCGAGATCGACGCGACGTTCGAGGCGTACCCGCCGGAGCGCAACCGCACCGACCGCGACGAGTTCCGCTACGAGATGGTCAACCGGGGCGCCGCTGAGTCAGGCGGCGATCGGCCACGAGCGCATCCTCGAAGTCATCGAGCCGTTGCTCGGCGACGACTGCCACGTGATCGCGAACACGGCGTGGCGCAACTTCCCCGACTTCGGCGGTGGTCCGTGGCACTGCGACGCCGGACCGCACGTTCCCCGCCCCGAAGGCGTCGACTGGGACGATCGCATCCCGTATCCGGTGTTCGCGATCGGCGCGCACATCCTGCTTGCAGGACTGCCCCGTGTCGTGCGGGCCGACGGCCGTGGTGCCCGGCAGCCACCGCTCCGGACGGCTCGCGCCGTTCGACCGGCTCACCGACCCCGATCTCACCTACGACGGGCGGCCGCCCGTCCTGCTCACCGCGGATGCGGGCGACGTGGCGTTGTTCGTGTCCGACGTGTGGCACCGGGGCACGCCGGCTGACGGCGGCGACGGCCGGTACTTCCTGCAGGTCGCACTACGGCCGGCGAGACATCGCCCAGCGCATCCGCACCACCGACCAGGTCAACCAGCTCTCGCCCGAGGCGATCGAGCGCGCACAGACCCAGCGCCAACGCGACCTCGTCGGCCTGCACGACCCGTACTTCTACGACGGCTAGCCCGCGCGGGGTTTGCGTAGCGTCGCGTCGGGGCAAAACGAAATCGGGGGATGACATCGCAATGGCCAACAGTGCGTCCAAGAAGCCGGCAAAGGCCACAAAGAAGACCACCGCGAAGACTGCGAAGAAGACCGAGCCGGTCCTTCTCTCAGGCGGCAACCCTCAGATCGCGAAGGGCGAGGGCGACGCCCCGGTGCAGGCCTACATCGCGGCCATGCCAGGCTGGAAGCGCGACGTGGGCGCAGCGCTCGACGCGCTCATCGTGCGCACGGTCCCCGACGTGCACAAGGCCGTCAAATGGAACTCACCGTTCTACGGCGTCGAGGGCGACGGCTGGTTCCTCAACGTTCACTGCTTCACGAAGTACGTCAAAGTCGCGTTCTTCCGCGGCACGTCACTACGTCCCGTCCCCCCTGGTGCGTCGAAGCACGACGAAGTGCGCTACGTCGACATCCACGAGGGCGAGCTCGACGAAGCTCAGCTCGCGAAGTGGGTGAAGCAGGCCAGCCGGCTCCCCGGTGAACAGATGTGACGAGCATCCGCGAAGGATGACACCTGACGTGAGAGTCTGATCGGCGGTGTGGTGTGACGACCAGTGGGTCGAGGTCGCGACAGAGGAATCGTCGTGAGCCTCATGTCCTTGTTCTGGACCTGGACGCTCATTGTCGCCGTCTGCGCCGTTCTCTGGGTGATCGCCCGACCGATCGCGCGACGGCTTGACGAAACCGAGAGGCTTCGGTCGCTCGAGCAATGGCAGCGGATGTGTGAAGCGCTCGAAGCAGAGGAAGTCGCCGGCGTCATGGCCACTTCGCCGGACGCGGCATCCTCACGGTCAGCCGCTGCAGCGTTCGGCGTGCACCGCGCTGGCGAGTGAGACCATCAGCGCGGCAGTTTCAACGGCCTCCTGCTCCGACATCGCCGTGATGGTCGCGTAGAGAGCCCCACCCTTTTGGTCCGACTCATGCGTCACCAGAAGCCGAAGCATGTCGAACTGGTCCTGTACCGACGCCGGAAACTCATTGGGCTCGAGCTTCGACAGCCGGTCGACCCAGGAGTAGTACACGCGTTCCTGGATGGTCCCCGATCGGGTGGCCATCAGTTCGACGGCCTCTCGGCAGTACCGGTCGACCGACTGCGGATCATCCACTGTGAACTCCCGCTTCGTTCAGTGCTTCATTGGAGGACAGATACCGCGGTCGATGGCGCGTCACAATTGACGCGTTACCTACCGCAGTTCGCTGGGGCTCGCGTCAGTAGCGGATCTCGGCCATCACCGCGAAGTGGTCGGACGGATCGACGCCGTCGAGGCCGGGCGCACCGAGCACTTCGCACCGCACCGGATGTCCGGCCCCGCGCGCACGCGGCCACGCCGAGAACACGTAGTCGATGCGCCGGTCGGGCAGCAGGGCCGCGGCGGCCCACTTGTTGCGCTTCGCCCAGGTGTGCCCGTTGCCGCCTTCGCCGGCCACCTCCCAGGAGTCGTAGAACACGAGACCGGGTGAGGCCGGCTGCGCGAGGCCGGTGAGCATCCTGACCTCGTCACTGTCGGGGCCGGCGTTGAAGTCGCCGCACAGCACGACGGGATGCGCGGCGTTGCTGGTCTCGGCGACGTACCCGGCGAGCTCGCGGACCTGCGCCTGACGTACGTGGCTGAGGTCGGGACGCCAGTCGAGCATCACGACGAACACCTCGATCTGCCCTCGAGGTCCGTCGATGCGCGCGAACTGCACGAGGCCGCCGTCGCCTCCGTCGAACCCTTGGAGACGGCGGTGATGGGTCTCGCTCACGGGCCACCGCGACAGCACCGCGGTGCCGCTGTCGAGCTGGGCGGGCTCGAACCATTCCGTGCACGGGCTGTACTGCAAGCCGAGGTTGCGCGCGATGTCGGCGAGGGGTTCCTGGCCGTCGGCCTTCCACACCTCCTGCATGGCGATGATGTCGGGATCCATCCCCCTCAGGAGCTGCTCGATGCGGGCGAAGCGCTGCTCCCACGGTCCCGAGTTGGCCCACACGTTCCAGGTCACGATGCGCGCGCGGGTCTCGATGAGGGGCCCGTAGGGCTCGAGCGGGTCGAAGGCCATGGCCGCGAGTATCCCAAGCGCTCGCCCGCGCTGCTCAGTCGACGAGCTCGCCGCCCGCGACGACACGATGAGCGAGAGCCATTCCTGGGCGCGACGCGAGGTGCAGATAGGTAGGAGCGTCGAGCACCACGAGGTCGGCTCTCGACGATGGAGTCAGCCGGCCGAGGTCGTCGCGGCGCAGGGCCTTGGCGCCGCCGAGCGTCGCGGCGAGCAGCGCCTCCTCGACGGTCATGCGCATCTCACGCACGGCGAGCGCGATGCAGAACGGCATCGAGCTCGTCGGACTCGACCCTGGGTTGCAGTTGCTCGCCAGGGCGACCGTGGCGCCGGCGTCGAGCACCCGTCGCGCGTCCGCGTAGGGCTGACGGGTGCAGAAGTCGGCGGCGGGAAGGAACGTGACGACCGTGTCGCTCGCGGCGAGGAGCTCGACGTCCTCGTCGGTCAGGTGGGTGCAGTGGTCGGCCGAGGCGGCGCCCTCCTCGACCGCGAGCCGCGCACCCGGTCCCGGGCCGAGCTGGTTCGCATGGACTCGAAGGCCGAGTCCCGCTGCCTTCCCCGCCCGAAGGACGGCGCGCGACTGATCCTCGTCGAAGGCGCCGACTTCGCAGAACACGTCGATCCACCGCGCGTGCGGCGCGCAGGCCGACAGCATCTCGCCGCAGACCAGGTCGACGTAGTCGTCCGCCCGGCGCTCGAACTCGGCGGGCACGGTGTGGGCGCCGAGGAAGGTCACGTCGTCGGTGAGCGTCGCAGCGAGCTCGACGAGTCGACGTTCTTCCGCCGTGCTGAGGCCATAGCCCGACTTCACTTCCACATGGGTCGTGCCGTCCCGCAGGGCCTCGCGGCGGCGATCGGTAGCCAACGCCGAGAGCTCCGCGTCGGACGTGGCCCTCGTCGCCGCGACCGTCGAGAGGATGCCGCCTGCGGAGTACGGCTCCCCCGCCATCCGCGCCGCGAACTCCTCCGAGCGGTCACCGGCGAAGACGAGGTGCGTGTGACTGTCGACGTATCCCGGGATCACGCAACGTCCACCGGCGTCGACGCGCTGGTCGGCGGCGACACCGCTCCGCTCGATCGCGACGACAACTCCCGTCGTCGATGACGACCGCCGCGTCCGCGGACGACGCCGAGCGGGCCGTCGCCGCGAGTCGGATCGTTCGTCACGAGCAGACCGATTCCGGTCGACGACGAGCGTCACGACTCCCGCCACGCGTCGCGCACGGCCTGCCGAAGCTCCGTGGCGACATCGATCGTCACGTGTTCGCCGCCGCCGACGATCTCCTTCCCTCCGACGATCACGTGGGTCACATCGCCGGCCGCGCCGGCGAACACGACACCGTTGACGATCGTCGGCTCCGGGCACGCCCGCCAAGCGAACAGAGTCGAGGCCGACGGTGACCAGATCAGCCAGTGCTCCCGTCGCGATCATGCCGGCATCGTCCCAGCCGAGCGACCTCGCGCCACCAGCCGTGGCCGCGTGAAGCAGCGCTGCCGCGGTGTGCGTGCCCCGCGAGCCGGTCGCCGAGCGAGCGTCGAGCTCGACTGCACGCGCCTCTTCGAACAGATCGATGACCGCGTTCGAGTCCGACCCGAGCGCCAGCTCCAACCCGGCATCGCGCAGCCGCCCGCTCGGAGCGATGCCGTCCGCGAGGTCGCGCTCGGTCGTGGGGCACACACACGCAGTCGCCCCTCGCAAGTCCGCCAAGTCCTCGTCCGTGACGTGCACCGCGTGCACCGCAGTGAACGACGAGCCGCACGCGCCGGCATCGTGCAACAGCCGCGTGGGGGTCTTCCCGTACGCCTCGAGGCACGCGGCGTTCTCTGCGGGCTGCTCGCTCACGTGCGCGTGCAACGGCAGCCAGCGCTCCTGCGCCCACCGAGCGACCTCCTCCATCGCCGAGCGGTGGGACCGCTCGAACGCTGTGGATCGCGGCAGCGACGCGCACCTCGTCCGACGCATCGAGCGCAGCGACGCGGTCCGCCCACGCGTCCACGCTCCCGTCGCTGAACCGGCGCTGCACCCCTTCGACCGGCCGGCCGATGCCCCCTTCGAGGTAGCACGCATCGATCACGGTCACGCGCACACCGGCACCACGCGCGGCCGCCGCGATCGCGCGGCTCATCGCGTTCGGGTCGGCGTAGCGCCGGCCGTCGGCATCGTGGTGGACGTAGTTGAACTC
Organism: uncultured Acidimicrobiales bacterium; assembly: GCA_963747215.1. Classification (GTDB taxonomy): domain Bacteria; phylum Actinomycetota; class Acidimicrobiia; order Acidimicrobiales; family DATKAS01; genus DATKAS01. Next base: position 440,031 of record CAVVET010000034.1, on the reverse strand, counting down.
GCCGACCGTCGTGATGCCCGCGAGCGCCATCTCCCCGTACGTCGCCCGGGCCAGCGCGTACATCGTGTCGGGATCGAGGAGCGCAGCGAGCTCGTACATCTGCTCGCGCCACGTCCAGAACGAGCCCGCCGCTCGGTTCGTGCGCCCGCGGAGGGCACGGTGGAAGACGTGCGAGTGCGCGTTGACGAGCCCCGGCAACGTGAGCCCGTCTCGCCGCACCGCGCCCGGCGGGCACGACCGTGTCCCCGGGGTGACCGACGTGATCCGGTCACCGTCGAGCTCGATCACGACGCCCGGCTCGGCCGCCTCGCCGCCGAGCCATGCCCACTCGCACCAGAGCGACTGCGTCATTGCGGCGGCATCGGCACCCGGATGTCACGCTCGTCCGCCACGGCCGCCGCGCGCTCGTCAGCCCGCGTCGACGTGTCGGATCACGCCCATCCCCGGATCGGTGGTGAGCACCCGTTCGAGCTTCTGCGCGGCGAGCTCCGATCCATCGGCGACACACACCATGCCCGCATGGATCGACCGACCGATGCCCACTCCACCCCCGTGGTGGATGCTCACCCACGACGCTCCCGAGGCGGTGTTCACGAGCGCATTCAACAGGGGCCAGTCGGCGATGGCGTCGCTGCCGTCGGCCATTGCTTCCGTTTCGCGGTAGGGCGACGCGACCGAACCCGAGTCGAGGTGATCCCGTCCGATCACGATCGGCGCCGACACCTCACCGGTTCGCACCATCTCGTTGAACCGCAGTCCCACCCGCGCCCGCTCGCCGTATCCGAGCCAGCAGATGCGAGCGGGCAGTCCCTGGAACGCGACCCGTTCCGCCGCGAGGTCGAGCCAGCGGGCCAGGCCCTCGTCGTCAGGAAGCACCTCTCGCACCGCGGCGTCGGTGGCCGCGATGTCCTCGGGATCGCCCGAGAGCGCGACCCAGCGAAACGGGCCCTTCCCCTCGCAGAACAGCGGTCGGATGTACGCGGGCAGGAAGCCCGGGTAGTCGAACGCTCGCTCGAAGCCGCCCAGCAGTGCTTCGGCGCGCAGGCTGTTGCCGTAGTCGAAGACCTCGGCGCCCGCGTCGAGGAAGCCGACCATCGCTGCGCAGTGCGCGGCCATCGCGGCACGCGACCGCCGCACGTACTCGTCGGGGTCATCCCGCCGCAGCGCCTCCGCCGCCTCCTCGCTGACGTCGTTCGGGACGTAGCTCAGGGGATCGTGCGCACTCGTCTGATCCGTGACGATGTCGGCGTCGAACCCGAGATCGAGCAGTCGCGGCACCACGTCCGCGGCGTTGCCGAGCAGGCCCACGGACACCGCCCGGCCTTGCGCCTTCGCGGCACCGCAGCGCGCGATCGCGTCCTCGAGCGAGTCCGCGACCTCGTCGAGATAGCGCGGTCTCGAGCCGTCGGTTGATGCGGTGACCGTCGACTTCGACGCAGAGCGCGACGCCTCCGTTCATCGTGATGGCGAGCGGTTGCGCGCCACCCATGCCACCCAGGCCGGCAGTCAGGGTGATCGTGCCGCTGAGCGAACCGCCGAACCGGCGGCGCGCGATCTCCGCGAAGCATTCGTAGGTGCCCTGGAGGATTCCCTGCGTGCCGATGTAGATCCACGACCCCGCGGTCATCTGCCCGTACATCGTGAGGCCGAGCGCTTCGAGCCGGCGGAACTCCTCCCACGTCGCCCACTCGGGCACGAGGTTCGAGTTCGCGATCAGCACGCGCGGCGCCCATTCGTGCGTACGGAACACACCGACGGGCTTGCCCGATTGCACCAACATCGTCTCGTCGTCGCCCAGCGTGCCGAGTGTCGCCACGAGCGCGTCGAACGCAGCCCACGAGCGCGCGGCGCGGCCCGTGCCGCCGTACACAACGAGGTCGTCGGGACGCTCAGCCACCTCAGGGTCGAGGTTGTTCATGAGCATGCGCATCGCGGCCTCTTGTGGCCAGCCGCGACAAGTGATCGTGCTGCCTCTCGGCGCGCGGACGACCCGAGGCCCCGACGTCACTCGAGCGGTCCTGTCACGGCTTCGACCGCGCGGCGCAATGCGTCGTCGCGAACGAGCGCGACCGCCGCGTCGAGGTCGGGCGTGACCCATCGGTCGGGACCTGGACCGGCGACCACCTCGCGCAACGCGCGCACGGCGGCTGCGGTGCCGGCACCCGGCGACAACGGGCTCCGCAGCTCGATGGCGCGCGCTCCGGCCACCAGCTCGATCGCGAGCACGCGTCCGAGGTTCTCGATCACGGTGCGCAGCTTGCGCGCCGCCGCCCATCCCATCGAGACGTGATCCTCCTGCATCGCCGACGTCGGGATGGACGCGACGCTTGCCGGCGTCGCCAGCCGCCGATTCTCGTCCACCAGGGCCGCCGCGGTGTACTGGGCGATCATGAGCCCGGAGTCCACTCCCGGCGTGTCGGCGAGGAAGGGCGGAAGGCCGTGGGAGCGCGCGGGGTCGAGCATCCGGTCGACACGTCGCTCGGCCATCGACGACAGATCGGCCAGCACGATCGCGAGGTAGTCCGCGGCGTATGCCAGCGGCGCGCCGTGAAAGTTGCCGTTCGAGCTCACGCGGCCGTCGGGGAGCACGACCGGGTTGTCGATCGCCGATTCGAGCTCTGCCCCGCAGACCGCTTGCACGTGCGCCAGCGCGTCCCGCACCGCGCCGTGCACCTGCGGCGCGCATCGCAGCGAGTATGCGTCCTGCACCCGCGAGTCACCGACACGGTGTGACGCCACGATCGGCGATCCTTCGAGCATCCGACGCAGGTTGGCGGCGCTCCGCGCTTGGCCGGGGTGGGGCCGCAGGCCCACGAGGTCGGCGTCGAACACTGCGTCGGTGCCGAGCAGCGCCTCGATGCTCACCGCCGCGGTGATGTCCGCGACGGTGACGAGACGAGCCGCGTCGTGGCAGGCCAGGGCGAGCATGCCGAGCATCCCGTCGGTGCCGTTGACCAGGGCCAGGCCCTCCTTGGCTTCGAGCACCACCGGATCGATGCCCGCCGTCGCGAGCATCGGCGCCGCGTCGACACACACACCATCGACCACGACATGGCCCTCACCGAGGAGGACGAGCGCGACGTGCGCGAGGGGCGCGAGATCGCCGCTGCATCCCAAGGATCCGTGCTCGGGCACCCGCGGCGTGATGCCCGCGGTGAGGAGTGCGAGCAGGCGCTCGACGAGCAGCGGTCGGACGCCACTGTGGGCCATCGCCAGTGTCCGCGCGCGGAGCAGCATCATGGCCCGCACGACTTCGTCCTCGACGGGTGCGCCGATGCCGGCCGCGTGGGAGCGGATCAACGCGGCCTGAAGGCGCTCCCGGTCGTCAGGATCGATGTACACATCGGCGAGCGAACCGAAGCCGGTCGAGACGCCATAGACCGGTTCGCCTGAGCCGGCGAGGCGATCGACGATCTCGCGCGAGCGCTCCATCGCGACGCGGGCATCGTCACCGAGCACGGCGTTGCGACCGTCGCGCGCAACCGCCACAACGTCGTCAATGGTCAGACCGCCGCCGCCCAGGACGACGGGACCCATCAGGATTCGAGCCCGAGCCGCTTCAGTGCTTCGGTGTACTCGTTCGCCTCGAGCTGCTGATACTGCGCCATACGGGTGGCGAGCTCTCGCACCTCAGCGGTCTCGGCATGCTCGGCCGCGTAGGAGGCCATGTGCACCGCGCCGAGGTGATGCGGCGCGCATCGCGGTGAAGAAGGCCTCGTCGAGGTCGCTCCCCGTCAGCTCGCCCAGCTGTTCGATGGTCTCGGCCGACTGCATACCTGGCATGGCCCCGACGGGCGAGGGCATGCCCATCCATCCCATCGCGAGGCGATCGACCGCGCCGCGATCCTCGCCCCAACCCGCCAGGAGCGTGTCCATGACGCCGGTCTCCCACCGCTGGTAGATCACGACCTCGCGGGCGAAGCTCTGCGTCGTCGTGTCCGAGTCTCGCCCGATCACGTTGAGTGCCATCGCGACTGCCTGATCGTGATGGTCGATCATGTCCTGCAGGAACCCGACGTCGACGGTTCCGGGATCTTCCTCGGCGCGGTTGGTGAGGAAGTAGGTCGCGGCGGCGGCCAGGAACGCGACGGCGCCCACCAACAGCAGCACCTTCGGCCAGGTCCACTCGAACCGCGGACGATCCTCGACCTCTTCGTCGAAGGCGCCGTTGGCGTCGAGATGCTCGCTGCCGTCCGTGTCGATCGCCGTCATCGGATGTTCAAACTACCGGCCGAGCCCTTGACTCCAGGGGCAGGGACTCAAGCGGCAGGTGACGGCGGAACGGATGCGTGAGCTGGGCGACGACGCCGGAGGGCATGGGCGTGTCGATGCCGTACCGCTCGGGTCGGCGGTCGGGGGGCAAGTAGCACGTCCCGAAGACGATGTCCCACAGAGGCAGGAGCACCCCGTAGTTGTGGTTCCACGCCTCGGGTTCGTTGCTGTGGTGCCAGTGGTGGAACTCCGGGGTGAAGACCAGCTTCTGGAGGGGGCGTAGCCGCCAGCTCACGTTGAGGTGAGCCGTGATGCCGAGCACGGCCTGCACCACCGCGAGCGCGCCGGCGATCCGCAGCGAGAACCCGGCGCCGAGGAGCACGGCGAACGCCGGGGCTGCGAACACCCCGTCGAACGGATGGGCCCGGAACCCGGACACCCAGTCGAGAGTCTTCGTCGAGTGGTGCACCGAGTGGAATCGCCAGAGGAAGGGAACCTCGTGCGATGCGCGGTGGGTCGCGTAGACGAGGAAGTCGAACAGCACGATGGCGATGACTCCCCGCACCGGACTCGGAAGCGAGCCGACGATCGGCCGGAGCGGGAGCGCGGGGACCCACGCCAGGCTGACGAGACCGATCGCGACCGCCGCGATCGCCCCGACGACCTGCGTGATCGGGGCGAGCATCGCGTACAGCAGGTCGGTGGTGAGCTCGGGCCTGCGCAACCGCTGACGGTGCCGCGGCCAGAGCTTCTCGAACGGCACTGCGACCACGAACAATCCTGCGATGGCGAACGCGGCGTTGTATCCGGCGAGGGCGAGTCCGATCGCGGCAACAACCGCAGCGCCGATGACGAGCCGGCGATGTCGCATCCGAAACGACGCCGGCCGCAAGGGCGCGGACGACGGCGCGGGGAGCTGGTTCAGAGCTCCTTGGCCTTGCTCGTCGCCGCGTCGGCAGCGGCCGACGCTTTGCTCGCTGCCGAGTCGGCGAGATCGGACGCCTTCTCGGTCACGTCGACGGCGATGTCCTTTGCCTTCGCCGCTGCTTTGTCGGCCTTGTCGGTGACGTCGGCAGCGACGTCCTTCGCCTTGGCCGCTGCCGCGTCGGCAGCAGCCGACGCTTTGCTCGCTGCCGCGTCGGCAGCAGCCGACGCTTTGGCGGCTGCATCGTCGGCCATGTCCTTCGTCTTGTCGGCAGTGTCGCCGGCCTGGTCCTTCGACTTGTTCGTGTACTCCTTGGCCTTGTCGATGAGGTCGTTCGTGATCTCCTGCCCGCGCTTCAACGCGGCTTCGACGATCTCCTTGACCTTCTCGAATGCCTTCTCCGCCTGCGCCTTGGCCTCGTCGGTGTTCATCTACCGACCTCCTTCACCGGGGGGAGCCCCATCCTTGCACTGCGAAGGAGCCTCCACGTCAAGCGGCCCGCTCATAGGCTTCGCCGATGCTCCGGGGGATGCTCGACATCGCGGCCCTCCGCGACCTGGTCGTCTCCGGCGAGGTCGACACCGTCTTGGTGGTCTTCCCCGACCAGCAGGGCCGGCTGATGGGCAAGCGGGTGACGGGGCACTACTTCCTCGACGAGGTGGCCAGCGACGACGGCGGCATCGAGTGCTGCAATTACCTCCTCGCCGTCGATGTCGACATGACCGTCCTGCCCGGATACGAATTCGCCAACTGGGACAAGGGCTACGGCGACTTCGCGTGCCGGCCCGACATGGCAACGCTGCGGATGATCCCGTGGATCGAGCGGACTGCGCTCGTCGTGTGCGACCTGGTCGACGTCGACGGCGGCGATCCCATCGAGGTGTCTCCGCGTCAGATCCTGCGCCGCCAGATCGAGCGCGCCCGCGCCGCGGGAGTCGAGGTGATGACGGCATCGGAGCTCGAGTTCTTCGTGTTCCGCGAGAGCTACGAGCAGGCCGCGGCGAAGGGATACACCGGTCTCACACCGCAGAACGACTACATCCTCGACTACCACATCCTCCAGACGACGAAGGACGAGTACCTCATCCGCGAGATCCGCAACGGCCTCGACGGAGCCGGGATCCCGGTCGAGTTCTCGAAGGGCGAAGCCGAAGCCGGCCAGCACGAGATCAACCTGCGGTACGCCGACGCGCTCACCATGGCCGACCGCCATGTGATCTACAAGAACGGCGCGAAGGAGATCGCCGCGGCCCACGGGCAGTCGATCTCGTTCATGGCGAAGTTCGACATCGACCGTGTCGGGTCGTCCTGCCACATCCATTCGTCGCTGTGGTCGGTCGACGGCAACGAGGCGCTCATGGCGGATCCCGACGCCGCTCACGGGCTGAGCGACCTAGGACGGTGGTGGCTGGGCGGCCTGATGGCCGGTGCCCGCGAGATGGCGTGGTGCTACGCGCCGTACGTCAACTCCTACAAGCGCTACCAGCCCGGTTCGTGGGCACCGACCGCCGTGGCCTGGGGGCTCGACAACCGCACGCTCGGCTTCCGCATCGTCGGACACGGGCGCAACCGACGAGTCGAGTGCCGAATCCCCGGAGCCGACGCGAACCCCTACTACACGTTCGCGGCCACGATCGCGTGCGGGCTGCACGGCATCGAGCACCGCATCGAGCCCGGCGACCCGTTCGTCGGCAACGGCTACACCGCCGATGATCTCCCCCGAGTCCCCCACACGCTCGTCGATTCGATCGAGCTGTTCGAGACCTCGGAGATCGCTCGCAAGGCGTTCGGCGACAGCGTCCACCGCCACCTGCTCAACACCGCCCGCCAGGAGTGGAACGCGTTCAACAAGCACGTCACCGACTGGGAGCGGCGACGGGGCTTCGAGCGCCAGTAGCGAGAGCGGGTAGACAGGAGCCATGCGCCCTCTGATCGCGGTGAGCACACGACTGATCAGTCGCGACAGCGTCACGGGAGCGCGCGCCGACGTGCTCTCGTGCTCACGGAGATACCTCGATGCGATTCGACGCGCGGGTGGTCAAGAAGCAGCGCTGCTCGCGGTGCCGCTCACCGATGTCGAGGCTGACGAGCTCCTCAGCCGCTTCGACGCGCTCGTGCTCATCGGCGGCGGCGACGTCGACCCCGCGGAGTACGGCGAACAGCGGCACGAGACCGTGTCAGGGGTGAACGCCGACGTCGACGCGTTCGACCTCGCTCTCGCGCGGGCGGCGGTGCGCAACGACATCCCGACTCTGGCGATCTGTCGGGGTCTCCAGGTGCTGAACGTCGCGCTCGGCGGCACCTTGATCCAGCACCTCCCCGATCGGGACGGTGCCCACGAGCATCGCGACGGTGTTCTGCACGAGGTCGGCCTCGCTCCGTTCTCGCGAGCGGCGAAGGCGATGGGCACCGAGCGGCCTCAGTGCTCGTCGTTCCATCACCAGGCGATCAACGCGCTCGCGCCCGGCCTCGTCGAGACCGGCTGGGCCGACGACGGCACGATCGAGGCGGTCGAAGTCGAAGACGCGACATGGGTCGTCGCGGTCCAGTGGCATCCCGAGGACACCGCCGCTGAGGATCCGCATCAGCAACGGCTGTTCGACGAGCTCATCCGCGTCGCGGAACGACGCAAGGAGCCGCACAGTGGCTGACCCGCGTGCCGAGCGGCCCACGATGAAGGCGTACGGGGTGCCCGACGAGCCCGACGGCCTGTTGCCGTGGTCGTGGGCCGAGGAGCGCCTGCTGCGCAACCGCAACTATTGGGTCGTCACCGCTTCGGCGAATGGTCGTCCGCACGCCATGCCGGTGTGGGGGGTGTGGCTCCCCGACTCGTCGTCGTTCGCGTTCTCGTGCGCGCCGACGTCGCGAAAGGCCCGCAACATGCACGCGAACCCGCAGGTCGCGTTCACGGTCGACGACACCGTCGAGTGCATCTCGGTCGAAGGTCGGGCTCGCACCCTCGCCGCAGTATCTGGTCGACCCGATGGCCGAGACCTATGCGACGAAGTACGAGCCCGACCCCGACAAGCAATCCGAGTTGGCCACGTTCGTGAAGTCGCACGACGGTCTGGGAGGTCGTGCCCCAGCGCGCCTTCGCCGTCATCGAACGCGAAGAGGACTTCGCGCGGCGAGCGACGCGCTGGGTTTGGTGACGGTCAGCGCCAGCCGCGGGTGACCCCGGAGGCGGTGGATACTGCGGGTGGCGTCTCGGATTCGGGGAGCGTCGTCGAAGACGGCGGGCGCGTTCGTCGGGTCGAACGCCTTGAGCTCGCTCGTCCACTCGCCGAGGCGGTAGCGCTTGCCCTCGTCGACGAAGCGCATCATGCCGGTGCCCTCGCGACGGATCTCGTCCTCACCGGTCGCGGTCGGATCCCACCAGATCTCGGTGAAATCGTCGATCCCGAAGTAGTCGGGCGCCTCGGGCCAGAGCCCGTGGTCTCCGTACGTGATCAGTGGCTGGGTGAGCGCGGGTTCCGGCAGCTCCGTGCCGGAAAATCCGAACAAACCGTCGCGGAAGGTTTCGGCGGTGAGGTTCGGCCCGGCCGCCTGCAAGCCGGCGAAGAACAACGCCGGCTGCGGGTAGATGACGCCGTAGCTGTCGTCGGCCGGCGCCAGGCCACCGAAGTACCAGGTGTGCAGGTCGTAGTCGGCGACGATGTCGGGTGCGACCCGAGTCGACAGCGAGGTGATGCCGAACGCGTGGGCCCACTGCTGCTGATCGAAGGTGCGGCCGAACGCGTTGGTGTCGACGAGCACCGAGCCGCCGTAGAGCCACTCCGGGAAGTAGTTCTGCTTCGTCGCTTCCTCGGTGAAGATCTTCGGGGCGATCGGGTCACCGTTGAAGATGATCGTCGTGACGCCGGCCGCCTTCAGGCGCTGGATCATGCCGGCGCCCTGCTCCTGCAGCGTCGCCGGATCGAGCGCGTAGGAGATCTGCTCGGCGAGCTCCACGCCCCCTTCCGAAAGATTTGCCTTGAACTCCGCCGCCTCCTGTGGCTGCGGACCGCCCACGGTCTCCAGGTAGACGTGACCGAACACCCGCGGTTGCGAGGTCATCGCCGGATCGCCGGCGTGCTCCGCGTTGCCGTCCTTCAGCTTCTTCGTGATCCACTCCGCGAGCTGCAGTCGGGTCTGGTCACCGCTGGCCGTGATCGGGAAGACGTACGGCTCGGGGTCTGCGATGGCCGGGCAGCCGAGACAGATGACGCCGCGAGCCTTGATCTCCTCGGTCCACGACGGCGCGAGTGCGGGACCGCCCCACACTGCAAAGGCACCCATCTCCTCCACGGCCTTGACTGCGTCGGCGCGTGCGGCGACGCCGTTCTCAGACGTTCCCGAGCCGTTGAGGATCTTGAGCTCCACCTGGCGTCCGTAGGTCTGGTAGAGGTCGTTCATCATCGTCGTGTAGTTCTGGTAGGTCTCGGCGACCTGCGCGGCGGTGTCGTCGTTGCTGATCGCCGCGGTGATGAAGTCGAGCACCGGGTCGCTGTCGGGCGCGACGTACGCGACGACGGTGATGGTGTCGGCAGTGACGCCGGGCGCGGTCGCGCCGCCGTTGTCGTCGACGTCCGCGTAGCACTCGGGCGCGAAGTAGTCCGGGATCATGAGCCGTCCGGTCTCGGGGTCGCACGAGTCTCCGAACGTCAGGTCGAGCCCCTGCTCCTGGGCCTGGGCGAACGTGATCGCGCCCTCGGGCCGAGTGCCGGTTCCGCCGGCGGCTGTCGTACCTGCACCGGCGGCTGCGGTTGTCCCCGCGCCCACCGCGGCAGTCGTCGCCGCCGCGCTGTCGTCGTCGTCGTCCCCACCGCTGGCGAAGATCAAGATGCCGGCGACCACGGCGATCACCGCGACGATCGCGATGAGCGGTCCGTAGCGGCGCATCGGGCTGCCGGACTTGCTCGGGGTATCGGCGCTGCTCGGTTGCATGAGTGTGCCTTTCTCGTCGGGGATGGGCGGTGGGGGTCAGTTGCGAGAGCCGAAGGCTCCCGAACGTTCGATGGCGTCGGCGGTCGTGCCGAGGTACGACTCGACGACTTGCGGCGACGCCAACACTTCAGCCGGTGCACCGGTCGCGATCACCGCGCCCTGGTCCATCGCAATCATCCGGTCGGCGACCGACCTCAGGAGGGGCATGTCGTGCTCGATCACGACGAGGCTGGCTCCGGTCTCGTCACGAATGCGCAACAGAACTGGAACGAGCGCCTCGACTTCCTTCTGGGCGATGCCGCTCGACGGTTCGTCCAGCAAGATCACGGACGGACGGTGCGCGAGCAAGCAGGCGAGGCCGACGACGCGCTTTGTCCCCGTCGACAGCTCGCGGGTGAACTTCGTGCGGTGCACCCCCAGGCCGAGCAGCTCGACCAGCTCACCGACGCGCGCCATGGTCTGGCGTTCGGAGTCGTACGCGTTCGGCAGGTGGAAGGCGGCCGATATGGGGTCGCGGACCTTGATCCATCGCTCACACGCGACGGCGATCGTCTGCTCCACCGTGAGCGACGAGAACAGGGCGGCGTCCTGGAACGAGCGGCCGAGGCCGTGCTCGGCGCGAGACGCGGGCCCCATGGAGGTGATGTCGCGTCCGTTCAGATGGATCGCGCCGGAGTCGAGCCTCAAGTAGCCCGAAAGCAGGTCGAAGAGCGTCGTCTTGCCGGCACCGTTCGGTCCGATGATGCCGAGCACCTCGCCCTGGAGGACCTCGAAGCTCACGTCGTCGACGGCGCGGTTGCCTCCGAACGCGACGGAGACGCCGCACGACTCGAGCAGCGCCGGCCCGTCGGGGGCGTACTTGGTGACCGCCATCGTCTCGGGCGGCCTCGGTCGCCGGAGCCTCGTCCCCGTTCGCGTGCAGCTTCTCTGACGCACCTTCGATGAACACCGAGCGCATGAGGTCGGGGCGTTCGAGCAGGTCGCGGGTGGGGCCGTGGAAGCGAATCTGGCCCCGCTCCATGAAGTAGGCGGTGTCGGCCACCGCCAGGGCGAGGTTCACCGACTGCTCGACGAGGATGATCGTCGTGCCCTCCTCGCGGAGGTGGTCGATGAGCGGAAGCAGCTGGGCGACCACGACGGGAGCGAGCCCGAGCGACAGCTCGTCGATCATCAGCAGTCGCGGCTTGGAGAGGAACGCCATGCCGAGCGCCAGCATCTGCTGCTGACCGCCCGACAGGTTGCCGGCCGGATCCTCCCGACGTTCGCCGAGCACCGGGAACAGCTCCATGACGCGCTGCATGCCTTCCTCGGTCGCGGCCTTGTCGCGACGATGGAGCCACGAGGCCGTCTGCAGGTTCTCCTCGACGGTCAGGTTGAGGAACACGCCTTGGCCGCCCGGCACCTGGCGGATGCCGAACCCGGCGATCTCGTTCGGCGGCGCGTGCGTCATCTCGCGGCCGTCGAAGATCACCGCGCCGCGGTCGGCCTCGACGATGCCCGAGATCGCCTTGAGGAGCGTGGACTTGCCCGCACCGTTCGTGCCGAGCAGCGCGACGCAGCTGCCCTCGTCGATCTCCATGTTCACGTCGAACAGCACCTGCACGCTGCCGTACCTCACGTCGAGACCACGGACCAGCAGCAGCTTGGCGCGGCCCTGTGCGCGCTCGTAGGTCACCTCGGAGCGTGCCGCGGTGGCGCGCCACACGTCCGCGATGTCGCCGTTGATCGTCCTCCTCGTGGTGGCCAGGACGAGGCCGCCGACGAGGAACAACGGCGTCATGAGCAACATGCCGGTGCGCAGCCCCCACTTGTCGCCGATCGCCCCGATGATCGGCAGGACGAGGAGGCCCGGAATGATCCAGAGCGACGCCACCGAGAACCCCAACGAACGGGCACGAGGAGGGATGGCGAGGCTGAGCGCGGCGAAGATGCCGGGTGCGAGGATGGCCGCCGAGTCCCGTGATCACGAAGTTCACCGCGATGGTGACGGCGAGGCTGGGCACCACCGCGATCACCGCCAAGCCCACGGCGACCGCGTAGATGACGTAGGTGAGGAACTTGATCACCTCCGCCGCACCGCGGACCATCAGGCGGGTGGCGATCCGGGCGCCGAGGATCAGCCCGAGCAGCTGCGCCGGTTCGACGCACGCGGCGATGATGCCGCGGGCCCGCTCGTCGAGGTCGTAGACCTCCTCGTAGAGCAGGCTCGCGAGCACCGAGAAACCGATCAACGAGACCGCGAGGAACGGCAGCGAGTACCAGATCCGCCTGAGGGTCTCGACCTTCCACACGATCCGCCATGACTCGGCGAAGCTCGGCCTTGCTTCCTCGGTCTGCGCGGCCTCTTCGGATGCGCCCGCCGCTCGACGCTCGAACACCCCGCGTTTGGGCTCATGCAGCCGCCAAGCCAAGACGACGAACACGAGCGTGGGGATCGTGAAGATGATGAACGGCCACCGCCATCCGTACGCGGCCGCGAGCAGTCCGGCGACGAGGGGGCCGATGATCGCGCCGACCGCGTTGGCGGCTCGGTGGAACGAGTAGACGCGCGGGCGGCTCGGGATGTCGTACCAGTCGGCGATGAGCGAGTTGTGCGTCGGGTCGACGACGGCCTTGCCGATGCCCGAACCCGCCCGCGCGATGCCGAGCACGATGATCGACCAGGCGAGGCCGGTGAGCAACGAGAAGAACGCCCACGCGAGCGCACCGATCCAGGTGATGCGCACCCGGTTGTGGCGGTCGGAGTACGACGCGATCGGGATCTGGAGGACGAGGGCGACGAAGCTGACGGCCGCGATCAGCGCGAGGAGACCGGTGAGGTCGAGGCCGAACTCGTCGCGGATGTTGGGCAGCAGCACCGCGAATGCGGTGCGGTCGAGCTCGTCGACCGCGTTCAGGCCGAACAGGACCAGCAGCGGATAGATCGCGGCGCCGCCGGTGATGCCGTACATCCAGCGCTTGATCATGAGCGCTCCCCTGCAGGCACCGGGGCCGGTTCGGGCTCAGGCTCCGGGCCGGAGCTCTGTGCGAGCGGCGCGGCCGCGAGCACCGACTCGGCCGCGCGCGGGTCCGAGGTCGCCAGGCCGGGCGCATCGACACCGTGTTGCTTCGCGACCCGGGCCAGCCATCGGTCGCGCAGGCGGTACAGCAGCCCGCCGATGCCGCTCGGCAGGATCAGCAGGATCAGCAGGACGCCGATCGCGCTGGCAAGGAACTGCCACCGCACCGGCAGGAACGACTCGGTGCCGACGAGGTACATCGCGCCGATGAGCGCACCGATCGGTGTCGTGACGCCGCCGATGATCACCATCGTGAGGATGTACAGGTTGGCGAACGCGCCGAACGACTCCGGATCGAGGCCCTGCTGCTGGTGCGCGAGAAGACACCCGGCGACGCCGGCGAGGCCGCCCGAGAGCGCGAACGCGACGACGCGCACCCGGATCGCGTGGAGGCCGTACGCCTCGGCCGCTCGCTCGTTGTCGCGGAGTGCCATGAACGCCCGCCCCGTGCGGCTCTCGTGGATGCCTTTCACCAAGAAGAAGCAGATGACGAGCACGCCGAGGATCACGTAGTACATGCCGGAGGTCGACTCGATGTCGATCCTGCCGAAGAGCGGGGGGCGGGGGATGCGACCCTCGGGCACCCAGCCGAAGTACTTCGGATTGAGCAGGTACGACGTCGTCGCGAGCGAGAACGCGAGGGTCGCCACCGCGAGGTAGAACCCGCGCCTTCGTAGCGCGGGCAGCCCGACCGCAGCCGCGACGACGGCGCCGATCACGAAGCTGATGACGAGCGCGAGGCTCAGGTCGAGGCCCCAGTCGAGCGTCGCCTTCGCTCCGACCGCGGCGCCGATCGCGAAGAACGCGATCTGCCCGAGCGACACCTGACCGGCCCAGCCGGTGAGCACCACCACCGAGAGACCGAGCACCGCGTACACGCCGATCACCGACGCCTTGTAGGTGCGATCGACCGAGAGCACCTGCGGGAAGGATCAGCAGCGAATGCCGTGACGAGCGCGACACCTCCCCACTTCGCGAGGCGCACGACCGGGATCTGACTGACGTTCTCCGGGATCGGGCGCACGTCGTCGGCCGCTCGCCACGTCGACGCGTCGGCTTCGTCCACACGCGTCGAGGACGAACGGCTGAGCATCAACGCCACGATGATGATGACGGCGAGGATCGGGTCGATCAGGAACGGACTGGAGGCGCTGAAGCCGATCGAGATCTCGAGGATGCCGAGCACCACCGCGTTCACGCCGATGGCCAGCAGGTTCGTCATCCGCCCGAGCACGAGCGCGGCGAGCGCTCGCAGGAGCACGCCGATGGACAGCGCACCGAAGACGGGCAGGCCGATGATGCCGGCTCGCAGGAAGATCGCGATGAACGCCATCAACGCCGCAACGGACCACACGAGCGTCTGCAGCCGCTTGACCGGCACGCCGAGGAGCGCGGCGCGGTCCGCGCTGTCGGCGCTCGCGCGGATCGCCATGCCGACACTGCTCATCCGCAGGAACATCGCGAGGCCGACCAGCGTCAACGGCGCCACGATCATGGCGATCACGTCATTCGCGTCGAAGACGACTGTTCCGATCGTGAGCTCCATGTCGAACGGCGGCGCGAGGCGCTGTCCGAGGAGTGGGAAGTCCTGACCCCAAGCGCGGGGCAACAGGATCGCCAGCCCACCGAGGAGCTGAGCGAGCCCGAGCGAAGCGACGGTGATCATCAGGCGTGGCGCATTGAAGAACCGCCGGATGATGAACAGCTCGACGACCGCGCCGAGCGCGAGCGCCGCGACGATCCCGACAGGGACCGCGAGCAGATACGGCCACGACCACGCCGTCATGAGCATGACGACCAGCACGACCGGCAGCGTGCCGAGGTCGCCCTGCGCGAAGTTGATGAAGCGGTTCGACCGGTAGGTCAGGGCCATGCCCAGTGCAATGAGCGCGGTCAGAAGGCCGACGACGATGCCCCGGACGAAGATGCCGATCGGGACGCCGAAGAAGATCTGCTGGACGACGAGGATTCCCAGCGCGAGCAGGTAGGGCATCGCGCGGTCGAGGTCGAACGTGACGCGCGGGACGCGTCTCGTGGCGACGCTCGCGTCCGTGGAGCTCATGCCCGCCGCGTCACTCCGGTGTGCGCCGGGTGACCCACCCCCGTGTCCCCCACTCGATCCCCCCGATCGTATGTGTCGGAGAAATATAGAGGGCTTGCCGCGTCACGGTGCTACCGGGCGATCGACTCAAAGGCCGAGCCCGAGACGCATCACCCGATCTTTCACAAATGTGGGCGTGAGCCGCTCGGCGAGCAGAAGTGCTTGCGCGTCGAAACCAACCAGGTAGCGACTGCGGGGCTGACCCGATGTCAGCGCGGCGCCGATCACGCGGGCACACGCTTGCGGGTTCCCCATGATCGGCTCCATCAGGCGTTGCCCCTGCAAGGAGCGTCGGTAGGCGGGCACATGCCGGCTCCCCTCGGCCTCGCGCTTGGTGATGTCGCGCTCGAACTCCTCCCAGATCCCGGTCTTGAAGCCGCCGGGCTCGACGAGCACGACCTTCACCCCGTCACGCGCGACTTCGACCCGGAGGGCATCGGACAGCGCCTCGAGCGCGTGCTTGGCGCCCGTGTAGTGGCCCGCGAACGGCATCGTCGTGAGCCCCGCGATCGACGAGACGTTCACGATGCGACCCGCACCCCTCGCCCGCATCGCCGGCAGGGCGAGGCGCGCCAAGCGCATCGGTGCGTGCACCATCGTCTCGAACAGCGCGCGGGCTTCGTCGTCACCGACATCCTCGACGGCTCCCGTCAGGCCGTAGCCGGCGTTGTTGACGAGCCCGTAGAGGTCGAGGCCGCCCAGCCCGACGAGTACCTTCTCGCACTGCTCGGCGTCGGTGACGTCGAGCAGGATCGTCTCGACCTCGACACCCGCATCGGTCGCGGCGGCGTGGACGACCTCGGCCTTCTTGGGCGAACGCACCGAGCCGATCGAACGAAAGCCGCGCTTGGCGACCTCGACGACCGTCGCGAGCCCGATGCCAGAGTTCGCACCGGTCGTCAGGACGGCGCGATCGGTCATCAGCCGGTGGCCGAGAGGTCGACGTCGACGCCGGCGGCCTTCCCGAGCGTGACGACGTCGTCGATGATGTCGTCGAGCAGCTCCCACAGATCGGGCACGAGCTCGCGGCAGCTCACCAGCCCGAAGTCGAGCGTGTCGAGGTAGCTCTGCACGGTGATGTTGAGACCCTGGCCGTCGACGATCGTCGACACCGGGTAGTAGTGCAGCAGCTTGGCGCCCGGCGGTGTAGAGCGGCTCCCGGGGACCGGGGACGTTCGAGATCACGAGGTTCACCGGCAGTGCCGAACCGTCCGCTGAGCCGCGTCGCCGTGCGCATCGCCCGGGCGAACACCGCGGGCGGCGGGAACTGCGCGAAGTCGGTCAGCGCGTCGGCGGGCACGGCATCGAAGAGCTCGCTTCGCATCGGCCATCGCGTCGTGCACACGCGCGACGCGCTCGACCGGGTCGGCCTCGTCGGTCGGCAGCGACGCGAAGATCGCCGACACCCGGTTCGTCCACTTCTCGGTCTCCTCGCCGGTGCGGATCGAGACCGGGATCATCGCCACGAGCGGGCCGTCGGGAAGTGCGTCGTGGCGCTCGAGCCAGGTGCGCAGTCCGCCGGCGCACACGGCCATCACGACGTCGTTGACCGTCGCGCCGAGCGAGGTCTTGATGGCCTTGATCGGCGTCGAGCGGCACCGACCGGAACGCGAAGCGGCGGTGCGGCGGTGATCGTCGCGTTGAACGGTGTCTTGCGGCGCGGTGCAGCGACGGAGCCGAGCCGAGCTGCTCCCCTTCCTGGGCACGCGGTCGCCCCGACGTTCAGGAACGCGCCGACGGGTCCACGCAAGCTGGCCCGGGCCTGGTTCGCGGCCTCGACGAGCGCGGGGTTGCGGGTCGCCTTTCCGAGCTCTCGCGTCGTGCGCGCCGCTGAGGAGGAACGCGCGGCCGGGCTTGCGGGCGAGCGACGTCGAGGCTCTCGCGATCATCTCGCCATCGCTCGGCACCCGCTCGCCGTGCCACGCGGTCGTCGGGCGGGGCGATGTCGTCACCTTCCGGGTCGCTGTCGAGCATCATCGTCGAGCAGCTCGGCGCCCGACGCCCCGTCGATGGTGGCGTGGTGGAGCTTCGTCAGGATCGCGAACCGGTCGTCGGGAAGTCCCTCGATGACGTAGCTCTCCCAGAGCGGCCGGCTCCGGTCGAGCGGCCGACCGATGATCCGCGCGATCAGCTCGGCGAGCTGTTCGTCGGCGCCCGGCGGCGGGCAGCGCGTTGTGCCGCACGTGGAAGTCGAGGTCGAAGTCGGGGTCCTCGATCCAGAACGGATGGTCGAGGGAGAACGGCACGGTCCTCAGGCGGCGCCGCAATGGCTCGAGCAGGTGGAGGCGACGCTCGATCTGCCCCCGCCAGGCCGTGTACGGGTCGTAGTCAGGGTCGTCGGGCCGCTCGTACACCGACAGGCTCGACACGTGGCCGAACTGCGAGCCGGTCTCCATGTAGAGGAAGGACGCATCGAGCCCACTCAGCTGCTTCATCGGCCCTCCCGGCGGGGTCTGTCGGCGGTGATCCCTGTCTAGTCCCTGCCCCTGGTTGCGGTCACGGGCGGGGCGGGGTTTGATCGAACCATGACGGTCACCGAGAGTCCGGCGGCGCACCTGCTGGGGTGGGACTGCATCGAGTTCTGGGTCGGCAACGCCCGCACGACGGCCGGCTTCTTGATGTCGGCATTCGGCTTCCACTGCACCGCCTACGCCGGTCCCGAGACGGGCGTGCACACCAAGGCCAGCTACGTGCTCGAGCAGGGCGACATCCGCCTCGTGGTCTCCGGCGCTCTCGACGCAGCGTCACCGATCGCCGACCACGTGCGTCGTCACGGTGATGGCGTGCACGACCTCGCGTGGCTCGTGAACGACGCGGACGCAGCGTTCGCCGCGGCGGTGCGGCGGGGCGCGCATCCCGTTCGCACGCCTTGGTCCGAGCGAGACGAGCACGGCGAGCTGCGGCTCGGGCAAGTCGCCGCATACGGCGACACGGTCCATACGTTCGTCGACCGCAGCCGCTATCGCAGCGAGCTGCTCGAGCCGGGGTACACGGACGAGAACCTCCCGAACCCCGTGGTGGGCCCTCCCGTCGGTCTCGCCCGCATCGACCACGTCGTCGGCAACGTCGAGCAGGGGCGCCTCGACGACTGGGTGCGGTTCTACGCGGAGGTCATGGGCTTCAGCCAGCTGCAGCACTTCGACGACGACCAGATCCGCACGGAGTACTCCGCGCTGATGTCGACGGTCGTGTGGGACGGCTCGAAGATCGTGATGCCGATCAACGAGCCGGCCGATGGGCTGAAGAAGAGCCAGATCCAGGAATACATCGAGCACTACGACGGTCCGGGCGTGCAGCACATCGCATTGCGCACCGACGACATCATCACGACGGTCCAGGCGCTTGCGCGACCGGGGCGTGCGGTTCATGCGGGTGCCGTCCACCTACTACGTCGAGGCGCGCGATCGGCTCTCCGGCATCGACCTTCCGTGGGACGAGATCGAGCGACTGAACATCCTCGTCGACCGCGACCACGACGGGCATCTGCTGCAGATCTTCACCGAGACCATCACCGACCGTCCGGCCGTCTTCTTCGAGATCATCGAGCGTGAGGGCGCGAAGGGCTTCGGCGAGGGCAACTTCAAGGCGCTCTTCGAAGCGATCGAGCGCGACCAGGCGAGACGCGGAAACCTGTAGTCGTGCCTCCGTACCGCCGGGTCGGCGACATCCCCCGCAAGCGCCACACGCTCCACCGCGTCGACGGCAAGGTCGCGGCGGAGGAGCTCATGGGCGAGGAGGGCTTCTCGGCCGCGTCGTCGCTCCTCTATCACCGCCACTCGCCATCGGCTCTCCGGACGATCGAGAGCATCGAAGCACCGGAGCCCGTGTTCACGGCGAACATGCCCCTGAAGCCTCACCACCTGCGGACCGGCGAGCTGTCGCCCGCGGCGCACGCCGACGCCGTGCTCGGACGTCGTTACCTGCTCGGCAACGACCAGATCTCGCTCGCGTTCGACGACCGTCGACCGAGACCTCCCCGCTCTATCGCAACGCGACGGGCGACGAGCTCGTGTACGTGCACCGAGGCAGCCTCGGTGCTCGAGTCGGTGTTCGGTCGGCTCGCTGCCACGGAAGGCGACTATCTCGTCGTGCCGAGTGGCACGACGCATCGGTATGTCGTCGACGGACTCCGTCGACCTGCTCGTGTTCGAGGCCCGTGGCCACGTCGACGTGCCCGGCAAGTACCTCACCGACCGCGGGCAGCTCGCGGAGGGCGCGCCGTTCAGCGAGCGCGACCTGCGGGCGCCCGAGCCCGAGCCGCTGGTCGACGACGGGGAGGACGTCCCCGTGGTCGTGCGCACGCGAGGCGGCCTTTCGCGCCACGTCCACGTCAACCATCCGTTCGACGTCGTCGGTTGGGACGGCTGCCTCTACCCGTTCGCACTGTCGATCCACGACTTCGAGCCGATCGTCGGTCGCGTGCATCAGCCCCCGCCCGTGCACCAGACGTTCGCGGGACCGGGCGTGGTGATCTGCAGCTTCGTGCCCCGCCTCTACGACTTCGACCCCAACGCGGTGAAGGTGCCGTACCACCACTCCAACGTGGACTCCGACGAGGTGCTGTTCTACGCCGACGGCGACTTCATGAGCCGCGCCGGCTCCGGCATCGGCAAGGGATCGATCAGCCTCCATCCCGCCGGGTTCGTGCACGGGCCGCAACCGGGCAGCCGCGAACGCAGCGAAGGCGTCGACCGCACGAGTGAGCTCGCCGTGATGATGGACACGTTCCGCCCGCTCGGCCTCACCGACGTGGCGCGCTCGGTCAGCGACGCCTCGTACCCCTGGTCCTGGGCGGGACGTGCCTGAACCATGGGTGCCGGTCCCTGACGGGTCCGACTTTCCGATCGAGAATTTGCCGTTCGGCGTCGCCCGAGTGCACGGTCGCGAGCCCGCGCGTGGTCGTACGCATCGGCGACCACGTCGTGGACCTGGCGGCGCGGGGATCGCTCCGCGACCTCACGGCGCGACCGTCGCTCAACGCGCTGATGGCTTCGGGTCGGGGCGCCGAGGTGCGAGATGCGGTCGCCGAGCTGCTGGTTGCTCCGCCGCGCGACGACGTGGTCCATCTCGTCGCCGACTGCGAGTGTGTGCTCCCGTTCGAGGTCGCCGACTATGTCGACTCGTACTCGTCGCTGCACCACGCGACGAACCTCGGGCAGATCCTGCGGCCCGGTACCGAGCCGCTCATGCCGAACTGGCGGCACATCCCGGTCGCGTATCACGGGCGCGCCGGCAGCGTCGTCGTCTCGGGCACTCCGATCCCCCGGCCGACAGGGATGATCGCGAGTGGCGGCGACGCGACGCCTGCCGCGGCGCCGAGCAGAGCGCTCGACATCGAGCTCGAAGTCGGCACCGTGATCGGACGGCCGGGGACGCGGCTCGCGCCCGACGATGCGGCCTCGATCGTGTTCGGTCTCGTGCTGCTGAACGACTGGTCGGCACGCGACATCCAGGCCTACGAGTACCAGCCGCTCGGACCGAACCTCGGCAAGAGCTTCGCGACCACGATCTCGCCCTGGGTCGTGACGCTCGATGCGCTTCGTCCGTACCTCGTCGCCCCCCCGCTGCAAGATCCGGAGCCGGATGCCTACCTGCGCGCCACCGAGCCCTGGGGCCTCGACCTGCACCTCGAGGTGTTGCTCAACGGACACCGCATCTGCCGAACTGAGTTCGCCGACATGTACTGGACGTTCGCGCAGCAGGTCGCGCACATGACGATCAACGGCGCAGCCGCGCGGACCGGTGACCTGATCGGCTCGGGCACGGTGTCCGGGCCGAACCCGGGCGAGCGGGGCAGCCTCATCGAGACGACCTGGCGCGGCGCCGAACCGATCACACTGCCCGACGGGAGCACCCGCACGTTCCTCGAAGACGGCGACACCGTCACGCTGCGGGGCTGGGCCGGCGGCGACGGCCGTCCGCGGATCGGCTTCGGCGAAGCGACCGGCACGATCCTCCCCGCGCCCTGGCCCGATCCACTCTCCGGTCGACGGGCGGCGCAACGCGCCGGCGGGTGCGCGAAGCCGATTGTCGAGCGCAGCGAGCGGAGCCGGAGGAAGCGCAGCGGACGACGGCTACCTGACTTCGCGGAGGAGGCCGGTGGTGACGTCGTAGACGAAGCCGCGGATGCGGTCGGTGTGGGGAAGGAAGGGACTCGCGCGCAACCGTTCCATCGAGCGTCGGACGTCGTCGTCGATGTCACCGAAGCCGCCAGGCGCCCAGTCGGGACGAACACCGACCTCGGCCGCGATCGCGTCGACCCAGATCGCGTCGTCGAGGCCGTGGGCGCCGCAGTCGGTGTGGTGGATGAGGATGATCTCCTCGGTGCCGAGCAGCCGCTGCGAGACGGCGAGCGAACGGATCTCATGGTCCGTGACGATGCCGCCGGCGTTGCGGATGATGTGGGCCTCGCCTCCTCCCAAGCCGAGCATCGCGAAGAGGTCCATCCGGCTGTCCATGCACGCGATGACCGCGAGCCGGCGAGTGGGCCGCCGCGCCAAGGCACCCTGCTCGAACCGCGACGCGTACTCGACGTTGTGCGCGACGAGCGCGTCGGCGCTCGTGACAGGAAGTCCCGCCGTCATCCACGCGTCGAAACCGCCGGCGAGGTCGTGCACCGCGCGCAAGCCGAGGTTCGTGAGCGAGTCCACGGCCAGCACCGAGGAGTACCCCTCCTGGCAGAAGACGACGATTGTCTCCCCGTAGTCGGCGCGCGGATGGCGATCAGGTGAGGACGGATCGAGACGCCACTCGAGCACGGTCCGCTCGATCGCAACCGCTCCCGGAATCGTGCCGAACGCCGATCGCTGGGCCGCAGGGCGGGTGTCGACCAGGAACGCGCCGTCGTCGATCAGCTTCTTCGCATGCTGAGGGTCGATCGAGCTGATGCGGGCTCGGGTCGCCGACCACGCCCGCTCGATCGAGGACATGACCTCAGTCCACCTCGACGATGAGCTCGACCTCGACGGCGATGTCGAAGGGGAGCTCGGCCATGCCCACCGCCGACCGCGCCCCCGTCCCGCGTCGCCCCAGATGTCGATGAACAGCTTCGAGCAGCCGTCGATGATCGCCGGGGTGTTGTTGAAGCCCGGCGCGGTGTTGACCATCCCCAGGGTCTTGACGATGCGGCGTACCCGGTCGAGCCCGATCGCGTCGTCGATCGTCGCGAGGATCGACAGCCCGGTCACCCGCGCCGCCTCGACGCCTTCTTCGACCGTGAGGTCGTGCCCGACTTTGCCCCTGATGTACGCGTTGCCCTGGCTGGGGCCGTGTCCGCTCACGTAGAGCACGTTCCCGACGAGGCTGCAGCCGACGTAGGCGCCGGCAGGCTTCTGCACGGGCGGGAGCGTGATGCCGAGCTCTTCGAGGCGCTTCGCGACGTCCATCTCGGAAACGTAACTCAGGAGTCGAGCGGACCGGACCACGTGAACCGGGGCGCGCGGCGTTCGAAGAACGCGGCCACCCCTTCCGCAGGGTCGGAGCTCGCCCTCAGCTCGGCGGCCCATCGCGTCTCGGTCTCACGGGACACGCTTCCGAGGCGCGAGAGCTCGTCGATCATGGCCTTCGCCGCCATCTGGGTCAGGAGCGAACGCTCGGAGGAGAGCACCGTCGTGAGCGCTTGCAGCCGACTCAGCGCAGCGTCGGGTGCGTGCAGCTCGTCGATGAGACCCATCGCGAGCGCCGCGTCGCCATCGATCAGGTCTCCCGTGAACAGCAGGTGCTTCGCCGCGGCCGGACCGATCAATCGCACCGCCCGCTCGACCGCGAACGCCGGGTAGACGATGCCGAGCCGGGCCGGCGTGATGCCGAACGTCGCCGAGGTGTCGGCGATCCTCCGGTCACACACGATCGCGATCTCCGCCCCGCCCCCCACACACGCACCGTTCACGAACGCGATCGTGGGTTTGGGAAATGTCGCGAGTGCCGCTTCGGCGTCGGCGTTCGCACGCCCGTAGGACGCGTCCGCCGCGTCGAGATCGCCGATGTCGGCGCCCCCACAGAAGTGCCCGCCCGCACCTCTCACGACGAGCACGCGCACCGTCGAGTCGGCGGCGAGCACCGCGCACATCTCACTGATCCCGACCCACATCGCGCGTGTCACCGCGTTCCGCTTCGCGGGCCGGTTCAACCAGAGCGTCGCCACCGCACCGTCGTGCGTGACGACCAGCGGATCGTCGGAGTCGATCACCGATCCCCTGTCTCCCAGTACGGCGCGCGGAGCTCGCGCTTGAGGATCTTCCCGGGCCCCGACTTGGGAAGCGGCGCTGCCTGCACGTCGATGCGCTTCGGAACCTTGAACCCAGCGATCGTCAGTCGGCAGTGGTCGCGGAGCTCGTCGGAAAGCGTCTCGGACATCAGCGACGCGTCGCGCACCACGACGACCGCGTGGACGGCCTCGACCCAACGTTCATCGGGCACACCGAACACCGCGGCTTCGAGCACTGCGGGGTGAGAGCTGCAGCGCGTCCTCGACTTCGAGTGAGTACACGTTCTCGCCACCCGAGACGATCATGTCCTTCGCGCGATCGAGCAAGTACAGGTAGTGCTCGTCGTCGACGTAGCCGATGTCGCCGGTGCGGTACCACCCGTCGATGAGCGCGGCTTGGGTCGCCTCTTGGTTCTCCCAGTACCCGACCATCACGTTCGGGCCACGCACGACGACCTCGCCCGCCCCACCGACGGCACACCGCGCTCCCGCCGGGTCGACCACGGCGAGCTCGACCCCCACCGCGGGCTGACCGACGGACCCGAGCCTTCCCCCCTCGAGATGACGCTCCTCGTGAGGGAGGCAGGTGACGATCGACGCCGTCTCGGTCGCGCCGTAGAACTGAGCCAGCTCCGCGGTCGGGAACGTCGCGTGCGCCCGACGCAAGAGCTCGGTCGTGATCGGAGACCCCGCATGGCCGAGCAGGCGCAACGACGACACGTCGCGCGGCCGGGCGGCCTGCTCCTCCACGAGGGCGCCCACCATCGTGGGGACGGGAATCGCGACAGTGGCGCGGTAGCGCTCGATCTGGTCGAGGCTCTCACGGGGGTCGAACGCGGGGAGCAGCACGAGCGAACCACCGAGCCAGAGGATCGACACGAGCGGAGCCGTGCCCGCGACATGGAAGAAGGGCGCCACCGCGAGGTACACGTCGTCGGGCTGGAACCGACACGCGAGGGTCTTGTGGAAGGAATTCGCGACCAGGTTGCGGTGCGTCAGCATCACTCCCTTGGGCCGGCCGGTCGTCCCACCGGTGAAGTACAGAAGCGCCAGCTCGTCCTCGTCACCATGGGCGGCCATCTCGGTGGGCTCCACGCCGTCGAGCAGCGCCTCCCACTCCTCGAAGGTCACGACTCTTGGCACCGCGTCGCCGAGAGGACCGGGATCGCGGTCCGTCACGAGCAGGCGCGGGCGGGCGGCGTCAGCGATCGCGACGAGCTCGGCAGACGCCAGACGCGTGTTCAGCGGCAGCAAGACCATCCCCGCCGCGGGCACACCGACGTAGGCCTCCACATAGTGATGGCAGTTGCTGGCAAGGATCGCGACCCGATCACCGCGCTGCAACCCGAGCGCTGCCATCGCCGGACCCACTCGGTCGCACCGATCAGCGAGCTCGGCGTAGCTGATCGCGTGATCGCCACAGACGAGCGCCGTGCGGGAAGACGCGGTGCGTCGCGTCCGCGCCAACGCCGCTGCGATCGTGGTGTTCATTGCACGTTGTGTGCGATGAGCTCGTCGCGCCGCTCGAGGTATGCCTTGCCCGACGGCTCGACGCCCGCTTCCTTGAGGCGCCGGTAGTCGCCCCCGAGCGCGACGCCGAGGCAGTTCTTCGAGACGGTGGCGGGAAAGCCCTGACCCGGCGGTACCGCGGGGCCGTCGACGACACGGTTCGTGAGCCGCCCGATCCCCTCCACCTCGACCTCCACCACGTCGCCTGGGAACACGGGCCGGGAGTTCGCCGGCGTGCCCGTGAGCACGACGTCGCCGGGGAGCAGCGTGAGGTGACGGGTGATGTCCTCGAGGAGCGCGTCGATGCCCCACACCATCTCCGACACTGGCGCGCGCTGCACGACGACTCCGTTCACATACGTCCGGATCGTTGCTTCGCGCACGTCGACGCCGCTGACGAGGCCGGGGCCGAGGGGGCAGAAGCCGTCTTGTCCCTTGACCCGCAACATCGAGCCGGCGTCGGTGTCACGGAAGTCGTGCAGCCCCGCGTCGTTCGCAGCGCAGAAGCCTTGGAGATGGTCCCAGACGTCCGCGGCGCGGACTCGCCGCATCGGCTTGCCGACAACCGCGGCGATCTCGCCTTCGTAGTTGAGCAGCTCGCAGTCGGCGGGCCGCACGAGGTCACCGCGGTGCGCGTTCACCGCCGAGGCGGGCTTGAGGAAGTACGTGGGGTGGTCCCCTTCGAGGTCGCGGCCGAACTCGACCGCTCGCGACAGGTAGTTGAGGTGGACGCACACGATCGTCCGTGGGTCGACGGGCGCGAGGTAGATCGCGATCGCCTCGGGAATGACGGTGCCTTCGTCGAGGACGAGGACTTCGCCGTCGGGCCGGCATGAGTGCACGCGTCCGGCATGGAGGACGCGGCGCTGCTCCTGTCGGGGGCCGTCCAGCACGCTCATGGCTGCACCCTTCCTTCAGTCAAGTCCGTCGAGGACTTCGTCAAGCGAGGCCACGAAGTGTGCCACCGCGCGGAGGGTCTCCGACGGCCGTTCGAGATGGGGCGCGTGGCCGCATCCCTGCAGCACCAGACGTTCGACGGAGCCCGGCACTCCGGCCTCGATCGCGTCGAGCTGGCGCAGCGTGCCGTACGCGTCGTCGCTCCCCTGCACGAGGAGCACGGGCGCCGTCACACCCGCGAGCGAGTCCTCGATGTTCCATGATCGGAACTCGGGCGCGAGCCAGATCTCATTCCACCGCCAGAACGTGGCCGTGGCCGCGTCGTGATGCTTGGCCATCCGCTCGGCGAGATCGGTCGTCAGAAAGGTGTCTCGCGCGGCCTCGACGCCTGCGATCGATCGATCTTCGACGAACACGTGCGGCGCCAACAGCGCGAGCCCGCGCGCGTCGCCTCCCGCGCCGGCAAAGATGAGCGCGATCGACGCTCCGTCGCTGTGCCCGATGAGCACCGGGCCCTCGATCTCGAGCACTCCGAGCAGCTCGGGAAGCACGACGAGCGCCTCGTGGTGCATGTACTCGGAGTTCGTCGGCCCCACCCACGGGTCGCTCCGTCCATGGCCGAACCGGGAGTACACGACGCCCCGCCGACCCGTCGCGTCCACGACCGCGCGGGAACGTCCTCCACAACCCGATCGAGCCGAGCCCCTCGTGGAGAAAGACGAGCGGCGGCCGGTCGGGATCGCCGTCGAGACGGACGACGTCGATCGAGCCGCCGCGCAGCGCGACGCGCACGGCTCAGCGCTCGGAGTTCCAGAAGGCCGTCGCGGCCACGACGACGGTCTCGATCACGTCGCGCAACGGAAGAGCGGTCGAGTCCACGACGAGGTGATAGAGGCGCGGATCGGCCGGGTCGCGCTCGAACAGGCGCTGGACGAATCGGCTTCGCGCCTTGTCGGCGTCGGCCTGGTGCGCGCCGGCGACGTCTTCGGTCACGCCCTCGATCCTCATGGCCTGCGCGACTCGACGGTCGACGGGGCCGTCGAGACGCAGATGAAACGTCGTCGCGTGCCCCGCCAGCAGCACCGCCGCTCCCCGGCCGAGCACCACTCCGCCGGGGCCGGCCGCGATACGGGCCACGCTCTCGGCCACCTGGCGTCGGAGATCGGAATTCGGATCGAGCTCGGCTGCGTCGCCGACGGGCATGCCGAGCGCGCTGCCGAGGTGGGTGAGGCTCGCGACGACACGACCGGGTGGGGCTTGGGCGCGCTCCTCCTCGGTGAGACGCTCGGCGATGTGCTCCGGAGTCCGAGTGTCCGGTCCGTGGGTGAGACGGTCGTAATAGGGCAAGCCGAACCGCTCCGCGAGGCCGGGCGCCACGACGCTGCCACCGGCGCCGTACGTGGCGGACACCGTGATCACGCGGCTCACGGCGTCACCACACGGGCCAGGAACTTCGTGACACAGCGGTCGAACTCCTCCCGGTGGGTCACGTTCGGCGAATGGCCCGCACCGTCGATGACGACGAGCTCGGCATCGGCGATCTTGTCCGCCATGTACGCAGAGCCACCGCGGAACGGCTTGTCCCTCTCTCCGACGATCACCAGCACAGGCACGTCGATCTCCGGCAGCGACTCGATCACCGAGCCGTCGTGCTGCTTCAGGATGCGTTCGGCGGTCCGCGTCCATCCCTCCGACTCATGGCCGGGCTGCTGCTCGGCCAGTCGCCGCACCTCCTTGTCGACGAACCGGTTCCAGCCCGCGCGTGGCCGTGTCGTCCCGGTAGCCAGGACCGGTGTCGAGCAGGATGAGCGCCTCGACGCGCTCGGGGTGGGCGATGCGAAACGCGAGCGACAGGAAGCCGCCGAGCGAGTGGCCGCCGACGACGGCGCGATCGGCACCGACGTGGTCGAGGAGCGCGGCCATGTCCCCGAGTACGCGAGGGACGGTGTACGACTCGGGGTCGGTGCCGGTCGCCGTGCGCCCGTGGCCCCGCAGATCCCAAGTGACGAGACGACAACCGGCGCTCACGATCGCGTCGGCATTGCCGGAGAACGCATCGCCGCTCGAGGAGAAGCCGTGCGTGAGAAGGACGACCGGGCCGTCGCCGCACACGTCGTAGTGGATCAGCGCGTCCTCTCGTCGGAGCTCGGGCATCGCTCTCCTCTCGCCGGTGCCCGCCAGTCCATCACGTCGGTGGTCGACGGCCCGAGCCGCGGTGGGCTAGCCAATGCGGATGCAGCCTGACGGCGCCCCGCCGGCGAACGCCTATCACCGCTTGATCGGCGCGCACGCACCCGCGCTCAACCGGCTCATCGTCGGTTTCGCCCTCGGAGCCGTCGTCGCGCTCGTCCTTGCGTTCTTCGTGGCGTGGGAGCTCGCGCTGCTCGGCGCGTGGGACACCATGACCGCGGTCATCCTCGCCGTCGTGTGGCACGAGATCTACAACGCCGATGCGGAACGGACGAAGCATCTCGCCACCCGAGAGGACGAGACGCGCACCTCAGCCAGGCTGCTGATCAACCTCGCTTGCGTCGGAAGCCTCGGCGGCGTCGCGTTCGCGCTGCATCGGGCGAATGAGCGCAGCGGCGGCGGGGAGCTGCTGCTCGTAGGCATCGCGCTCCTCACCGTGGTGCTCTCATGGACGCTCGTGAACACCGTGTTCACCCTCCACTACGCGCACATGTACTACACAGATCCGCACGGCGGCGTGTTGTTCGAGGACGACGAGGGCCCGCCCGACTACCGCGAGTTCGCCTACCTCGCGTTCACCATCGGGATGTGCTACCAGGTGTCGGACACCGCCCTCTCGACCCGCCACATGCGACGCACCGCGCTGCGCCAGGGCATCATCGCCTACATCTTCGGAGTCGTGATCGTGGCGACCACGATCAACATCATCGCCGGCTTCCTGTGAGGCGGTACGCGCGGAAGGCGGCGGGCACATGCCCGCCGCCTTCGTTCAGATCGCGAGACGTGATCGTGAAGCCGTCCCGAGCTAGGCGAGTGCCTTGGCCTTCGCCGCCTCGTACTCCGCGTCGCTGATCACGCCCTTTGCTTTGAGGTCGGCGAGCTTCGCGAGCTCGTCGGCGGGACTCGCCGCCGGCGCCACGCTCTGCACGTACTGACGCATCGCCTGGTCCTGGGCCTGCGCTGACTCCATCGCGTGCTCCTGCATCTTGTGACCGCGAGCGATGAGGTACACGAAGACACCCAGATAGGGCACGAAGATCACGAAGATGATCCAGATCGCCTTCACGATGCCCGAGAGATCGTGGCTGCGGAAGATGTCCGCGAACACCATGATCAACAAATAGATCCAGATGAAGAACAAGAAGAACCACATCATCGACCAGAAGACCTGACCGGTTCCCCATTCCGCTGCCAATACCGACACAACACCCTCCTCGTACACCGGACGATCCGGCCATCGTGAGTCTGGCACGTCCCGAAGTCATCATCCCTACTGGACGATTCCTCAGCCCGTACGAAGCTCCAAGCCGAAGAGCTCGCGAAACCGGTCGTAGTACGCGTCGTCGTCTTCCGCGGTGCCGAGCGCGACCCAATCGTTGTCGCTCATGCGCTGCCGGCCCTCGACGATCTCATGCGCACCCCACGACACCTGGTAGCGAAGCTGGGGGTCGTCGGTCGTGATCGCGTGATGGATCACGCGCGCGACCTCGAACGGATCGGTCGCCGCGCTGAGACCCGCCGTGTAGAACTGAAACAGCCGCCGGTACTGCGCGTCGTAGGCACCGGTCTCGTGGGGCACGTCGACGCTCTTCGCGAAGATCGCCGACTTCGTCACACCCGGTTCGACGATCGCGACGCGGACACCGAACGGCGCGACCTCCTGCGCGAGACCCTCGCTCATGCCTTCGAACGCCCACTTCGAGGCGACGTACGGGGACTGAGCGAGCGCGGCGATCCGGCCCGCGATGGACGTCACGTTCACGATCACCCCGCTCCCCCGCTCGCGCATCCCCGGCAGCACAGCCTGGATGCAACGCACCGCCCCGCAGACGTTCACGTTGATGTGCTCGAGGTACACGGACGGGTCGGTCTCCTCCGCGACTCCGGCGACCGCGATGCCCGCGTTGTTCACCATCACGTCGACGCGACCCGCCTCGGCGACCACCGAGGCAAGGCCGTCGCGCACCGACGCGTCATCGGCGACATCGAGCTCGACGAGCTTCACCTCGACTCCGTGGTCGCCTGCCATCGCGAGCAGCTTGGTCGCCTTGGCCGTGTCACGGACGGTGCCGTACACCGTCTGACCCTGCTCGGCGAGGTGGATCGCGGTGGCACGACCGATCCCCGAGTTCGCGCCCGTGACGACTGACACAGCCGGTTTCCGTTTCGGCAGGAGGCATTCATCGCGGGCGAATGTACCGTGACCCGCGATGAGA
The DNA here is from genome assembly GCA_963747215.1 of uncultured Acidimicrobiales bacterium. Taxonomy (GTDB): domain Bacteria; phylum Actinomycetota; class Acidimicrobiia; order Acidimicrobiales; family DATKAS01; genus DATKAS01. The sequence continues at coordinate 409,790 of CAVVET010000034.1, read as the reverse complement.
CCTCGGCTGTCGGCGCTCGACCTCGCGATCGTGAGCGAGGGCAGGACGAGCGGCGACGCGCTGCTCGAGACGACCGCATTCGCGCAGCACGCTGACGCATTGGGCCTCACCCGCTTCTGGGTGGCCGAGCACCACAACATGCGCACCGTGGCGAGCACCAGCCCCGCGGTGCTCATCGCCCACCTGGCCGCGAGCACGAACCTCATCCGCGTCGGGTCGGGCGGGGTGATGCTCCCGAACCATCCGCCGCTCGTCGTGGCCGAGCAGTTCGCCATGCTCGAGGCCCTCCACCCGGGGCGGATCGATCTCGGCATCGGACGCGCCCCGGGCACCGACCATGCCACCGCGGCGGCCCTCCGGCGCTCGCCGGCCGCGCTCGGTGCCGAGGACTTCCCGCTCCACCTTCTCGATCTCATGGGGTTGCTCGGCGACGTCCGCACCGACGAAGGGCTCTGGAGCCAGTTTGCGGCGACCCCGGTGTCGACCTCGACTCCGTGGATCGCCCTGCTCGGCTCGAGTGGCTACAGCGCGGAGCTCGCGGGCTACCTCGGACTCCCGTTCTCCTTCGCACACCACTTCGACCGATCGTCGCTGGCAGAGACGTCTCGGGCGTTCGAGCTCTATCGCCACGCGTTCCGTCCCTCCCCGGTGCTCGACGAGCCCTACGCAATCGTCTCCGCGAACGTCCTGACGGCCGCGACCCGCGAGGAGGCCGAGTGGTTCGCACTGCCGGGGAGGCTCGTGCTGCTGGCCCGCCACAGCGGGCGCTTCGAGCCGCTGAAGCCGCCCGAGATCGCTGCCACCCATCCGTCGATCGATGAAGCTCGGGCGCTGCCGACGCACCGCATCGTGGGAACCCCCGACGAGGCGGTCGAGCGCCTCGAGGAGCTGGCCGCGCTGACCCACGCGGCGGAGGTCATGGTCAGCACCGTCGCCTACGCGCTGCCCGAGCGCGTCGACAGCCTCGAGCGTCTCGCCCGCGCCTGGCTCTCGTGAGTGGCAATCTGCGGCGCGTGGACCCTGCACCCACTTCCCTTCAACGTGCAGCCCTCGGTCGCGTCGGTATCTGGAGCGGGGTCCTGCGACGGGGCGATCCGGCGGAGGCGGCTGACGCCGCGGCGGAGCTCGATGAGCTGGGCTACGGCGCCTTGTGGATTCCGGGCGGCGCGGGCGGAGACGTGCTCGGCGACTCTCGTCGGCTCCTCGACGCGACGACGCGCACGGTTGTTGCCACCGGCATCCTCAACGTGTGGATGCACGAGCCCGGGGATGTCGCGGCCGGGCACGCTCAGCTGACGAGCGCGCACCCCGGCCGCTTCTTGCTGGGTCTCGGGGTGAGCCACGCGCCGGCCGTGGAACGCACCGATCAGGAGTACCGCCGACCCTTCACGAAGATGGTGGAGTACCTCGACGCGCTCGACGCGGCCGTTCCCACAGTTCCGCACGAGGAAGAGGTGCTCGCCGCGTTGGGCCCTCGCATGCTCGAGCTGGCAGCGCAGCGCACCGCGGGTGCGCACCCCTACTTCGTGCCTCCGGAGCACACGGCCGTCGCGCGTGGGGTGCTGGGTGCCGGGCCGCTGCTCGCGACCGAGCAGATGGTGGTGCTGGACACTGACCCGGCCTCGGCACGCGCCGTCGCGCGCGAGCATGCGTCGCGGTACCTCGTCCTGCCCAACTACACGAACAACCTCCGCAAGCTCGGTTTCGGCGACGACGACTTCGCGGCGCCGGGCAGTGACCGGCTGATCGACGCGATCGTCGCGTGGGGCGACGCGGAAGCGATCGTCGAGCGGGTGCGCGCGCACCACGATGCCGGCGCGGACCACGTGTGCGTCCAGGTGCTCGTCGCCGATCCCGCTTCGTTCCCCCGTGAAGAGTGGCGCACGCTCGCTCCCGCCCTTCTCGACACCCCCTGACCCGAAGGAGCTCCATCCGATGAAGTACACGCACCTCGGGCGCACTGGTCTCTCGGTGAGCCGCATCTGCCTCGGCACGATGAACTTCGGTCCGCAGACCGACGAAGCCGACTCCGACCTGATCATGGATCGCGCGATCGACGAAGGCATCAACTTCTTCGACACCGCGAACGTCTATGGGTTCGGCGACCGCAAGGGATGGACGGAGGAGATCGTCGGACGCTGGTTCGCGCAGGGTGGCGGCCGCCGTGAGAAGACGGTCATTGCCACGAAGCTGTACGGCAGCATGTCGGACTGGCCGAACGACACCTTCCTCTCGGCTCGCAACATCCGCTTCGCGTGCGAGGCGTCGCTGCGTCGCCTCCAGACCGACTACATCGACCTGTACCAGATGCACCACGTCGACCGGAAGACGCCATGGGATGAGATCTGGCAGGCGATGGAGACGCTCGTCCAGCAGGGGAAGGTCTTGTACGTGGGTTCGTCGAACTTCGCAGGCTGGCACCTCGTGAAGGCCCAGGAAGCCGCCGACCGCCGTCACTTCTCAGGCCTCGCGAGTGAGCAATCGCTCTACAACCTGATGGAGCGCACGGTCGAGCTCGAAGTGCTTCCCGCTGCGGTCGACTACGGCATCGGAATCCTGCCGTGGTCGCCTGTGCATGGTGGTCTGCTCGGCGGCATCTTGCGCAAGCAGGACCTCGGCCGCTCGAAGGGTGGGCGCGCCGCCGCGGGTGTCGAGAAGCACCGCGACCGCATCGAGAAATTCGAGACGCTCTGCGATGAGCTCGGCCACGAGCCGGCGGATGTCGCGGTCGCGTGGCTGCTGCACCAACCGGCCGTGACGGCTCCGATCATCGGCCCGCGCACGATGGCTCATCTCGAAGGCGGCCTGCGCTCCCTGGAGATCACGCTCGACGACGATGCCTTAAGCCGCCTCGACGAGTTGTTCCCCGGTCCGGGTGGCACGGCGCCCGAGGCCTACGCATGGTGAGTAGCAGGGTGGGCAACAGGGTGAGCAACAGGGTGAGCGCCGGGAGCGGGCCGCTCGGCTTCTACACGCTGGCCGGTGCTCCTCGGTCGCCGCGCGACCTCATCGACGAGGTGCACGACGGCGAGCGGCTCGGCCTCGACTGGGTCTTCATCTCCGAGCGGTTCAACATCAAGGAAGCGGCCACGCTGTCCGGCGCGGTCGGGGCGGTCTCGACCACCCTGCAGATCGCCACCGGGGCCACGAACCACAACACGCGCCACCCGATGGTCACCGCGTCGTACGCGACGACGATGCACCGCCTCACCGATGGTCGGTTCACGCTCGGGCTCGGTCGCGGAATCGGCCCGATGATGGGACGCGCTCGGCCTTCCCCCGGTCACGACGGCTCAGATGGAGGACTTCGTCGGGCTCATGCGCCGGCTCTGGCGCGGCGAGACGATCCTCGGTCACGACGGACCCGCCGGCCGCTATCCGTTCCTCCGACTCGATCCCGACTTCGACGAGCACATCCCGGTCGCGATCATGGCGTTCGGCCCGAACACGCTCGCGCTCGCGGGCCGTGCCTTCGATCACGTGGTGCTGCACACGTTCTTCACGGACGAGACCCTCGTGCGCTGTGTGCGCACGGTGAAGGAAGCGGCCGAGCCGGCGGGCCGCGATCCCGACGGTGTGAGGTGTGGTCGGTGTCTCGCCGCGATCGGTGACCACCTCCCCGAGGGCGTCCGCCTCAAGAAGACAGTCGGGCGTCTGGCGACGTACTTGCAGGCCTACGGCGACCTCATGGTGACGACGAACCGGCTGGGACCCGGAGGTGCTCGCTCGGTTCCGCGCCGACCCGTTCGTCGCTGGCTTTCGCGGTGCGCTCGACGACAAGGCGACGACCGAGGAGCTGCAGCACGTCGCCACGCTCATCCCTGACGAGTGGCTCGCTCCCGCCGCGATCGGGTCGCCGTCGCACTGCGCGGCCAAGGTGCAGGAGCAGTTCGATCTGGGCGCCGACGGCGTGATCCTGCACGGAGCCGCGCCCGCTGAGCTCGAACCGATCGTGAACGCGATGCGTGCCGACGAAGTCGCGCGATGACCGACGACCTTCAGATTCGCGCCGAGATCGAGGCGCTGTGCGTCGAGTTCTGGTATCGGGTCGATCATCAGAACGGCGAGGGCGTCGCGGATCTGTTCACCGAGGACGGCGTGTACTCGGTGGCCGACGGGTCGAAACGCGGGACGAGCGGCGATCGCCGAGTCGTACGTGAAGCGCGCCGCCCGGGGACCGCGGCTGTCACGGCACGCGCACAGCAACCTGCGCCTCACCATCGAGTCGCCCACCGAGCGCGCGCGGGACGTCGATGCTGACGCTCTGGGCGCGCGACGGCGAGGCGCCGCTTGAAGCTCACACTTCCCGTGTCGGTCACCGACGTCCAAGATGAGTACGTGAAGGAAGATGACGGGCAGTGGCGCATCCGTCACCGCCACCTCACGCCGGCCTTCCTCGGCGACGAGCCGGGTGTCCTGCCGTTCGGGCCGAATACGCCCACTGATCCAGACGAGCCCGACAAAGGAGCGCGCTGATGCCCTACGACGCGAAAGACCCGCGATCGCAGCTCGGCGGAACCCAGACCAAGGAGCGGCCGGCCGCGGCCTGCTTTGCTCCGCAGTACTTCGAGTTCGGCAAGCTCGAACCCGACGATGTCTCGGACGCGGGCACGAGGTCGTGGTACGTGCGCAGCCAGAACTGCTGCGTGGTCTTCTCCGACGGCGTGGAGGGCGACATGCTCGAGCGCGCCGACCAGCCCGACGAGTACATGGTGCTCTTCCCCGGCGACGCGAGAGCCACGGTCTCGGCGGGCACCGAGCAGGCCGAAGTCACTGGCGAGAGCGTGGTGGTCGTACCCCCGGGACCGAGCACGATCACGCTCGGCACCTCGGGAACGGTGATCCGCCTGTTCTCCACGCAGGCGCGTGACCTCGCGGACAGGTGCCGCAACGCGGAGGCGTTCACGACCTCCGATCCCAATGTCCCGCCGTTCGTGCCGTGGCCGGATCCGCCGGCCGGGCACGCCATCCGCGTCTACCCACTCGCGGCGATCCCGCAGGACAGCGGTCGGTTCGGGCGCCTGCTGCGTTGCAGCACGATCATGGTCAACTACTTCTATCCCGACGACGGGCCACGCGATCCACACAAGCTGTCGCCCCATCACCACGACGACTTCGAGCAGATCTCACTGCAGCTCGCGGGTGAGTACGTCCACCACATCCGCACGCCGTGGACGGTCGACCTGGACGCATGGAGAGAAGACGACCACCAGCGCTGCACCAGCCCCGCGGTGACGATCATCCCGCCGCCGACCATCCACACGAGTCAGGGCGTCGAGAAGATGCGCCACCATCTGATCGACATCTTCTGTCCGCCACGCGTCGACTTCTCGGAGCGGCCCGGCTGGGTCGTGAACCACGACGAGTACCCCGTACCGTGAATGGCAGAGCCGTGAGCGCAGAGCCGTGAGATCTGTCCCCGAAGGCCTTCACCGGCCAGGGCCCACGACGTTCGGCACGTGGGTGAAGCTCCCGAGCCTCGAGACGCTCGAGATGCTGGCGTCGGCCGGCTTCGAGTTCGTCGTCATCGACATGGAGCACAGCCCGCTCACGTTGGACTTCGCGTACAGCGCGATCGTGGTCGCGCAGTCGATGGACATGACCGCGCTCGTGCGGGTGCCCGATCGCAGCGGCAGCCACACGCAACGCCTGCTCGACGCTGGTGCCGACGGGCTCCTCGTGCCACAGGTCTGCGACGCCGTGGAGGCCAAGCGATGCGTCGACTTGATGGTGCATCCGCCACAAGGCACGCGAGGGTCGGGCGGCACTTCCCGCGCCGGGCGCTGGGGCCTGACCGGCCAAGCCGACTACCTCGCTCGCGGGCAGCAGACCGTCCGCGGCGTACAGCTCGAGGACGTCGAGGCGCTCGCCCAGATGGATGAAATCCTCGACGTGCCCAACCTCACCGCGGTCTTCCTCGGCACCGGTGACCTGTCGCTCTCGAGCGGGCTGTCGCCGAGTGCTCCCGAGCTGCAGGATTTGACCGACAAGCTGCTCGCAGCGACCGCAGCCCGAGGGTTGCCGTGCGGGACCGCGGTCGGTGACGCGTCCGCCGCGCACGCAGCGGCGGAACGCGGGTTCTCGTTCGTGATGGTGAGCAACGACGCGACGATGTTCGGACACGCTGCAGCTGACCTCGGGACCGCGCTTTGGCCTCGAAATGCCGAGCCCGGCGATGCAAAGGAGGGGGCACCGTGACCCTGATCGACTATGAGCAGCTCGGCCTGAGAGGGATGCCGCCGCTGTCGGCGCGCGACAAGCCCGCGCTGCCGGGGCTGCTACTCGACCTCGAGCGGTTTGGTGACGACGCGGTGGCGAAGCCGTTCGTCGGCATCACGACCGACGGCATCGTGGTACCCGGGCTCTTCCCGATCCAGAAGACGGGCATCTCCACGTCGGCGATCGTCGACGCCGCCCACGCCTACCTGCAGTCTCTCGACGACGAGCAGGCCGGCGCCGCGACACTGCCCGTCGATTCCGACCACTGGCGAACATGGTGCAACGTCCACATCTACATGTGGCGTCACGGTCTGCTGCTCGAAGACCTCGACGCCGAGCAGCGCGCCGCGGCCCTCGGCCTCGTCCGCGCGAGCCTGAGTGCGAGAGGGTTCGACGATGTGCGCGACCTCATGCGCTGCAACGAGTTCCTCGCCGAGATCACGAACAGCCCTGACGAGTACGGCGAGTGGGCCTACTTCCTCACGATCTTCGGAACGCCTTCAACCGACGAGCCTTGGGGATGGCAGCTCGACGGCCACCACATCAACCTGCATTGCTTCGTGTTGGGCGACCAGGTGGTGCTCACGCCCGCGTTCCTCGGTGCCGAGCCGTGTCACATCAAATCCGGGCCGTTCGCGGGCCTCCGCGTCTTCGAGGCTGAGGAGCGAAACGGGCTCGCGATGGTGAGGTCGCTGTCGAGCGACCAAGCGAAGAAGGCGATCTTGTACTCGTCGATTCATCACGGCGACGTCCCGCCCGACCGCGACGTCCCGATCGACGGGCAGATGCAAGCGGGCGCGTTCCAGGACAATCGCAGGCTGTCGTATGAGGGCCTACGCGCCGACGCGATGTCAGACGGACAGCGGCGCCTGCTGCGGGACCTCGTCGAGACCTACGTCGGCCGCATCCGTGACGGCCACGCCACCCTCACGATGAACGACATCGTCGACCATCTCGACGAGACCCACTTCACCTGGATGGGCGGCACCGACGACGTCAGCCCCTTCTATTACAAGGTCCAGAGCCCGGTCGTGCTCATCGAGTTCGATCACGAGCCGGGTGTCGTGTTCGCGAACGAGGAGCCGACGCGCCATCACGTCCACACGATCGTGCGGACGCCGAACGGCAACGACTACGGCATCGATCTCCTGCGGCAGCACTACGAGCGCCACCACATCTGACGCGAGCCGTCGCGGCGGTCAGAGGCGGCCGAGGTCGAGGCGAGCGGCGACGCCCTCGCAACCCCGCGCCGATGCCGGGTAGCGCTCGAGCACGAGCGGGTCGTGCCCGGGGATGATCGCATCCGGCGACGAAGCCAGGCGACGCAGCGTGTCCCAGCCCGCGACCATCGCGTCGACGTCGTAGACGATCGGAAACGGACGCGCCGACTCGAAGTTCTCGTAGTAGTGGGTGGCGTCGGATGCGAGCACGAGCGCGCCATGCGTGGTCTCGACTCGCACCACCTGCATCCCGTCGGTGTGCCCCCCCAACAGGTGCAGCGACAGTCCGGCCGCGAGCGCTTCGTCGCCGTGGTGGAACACAACTCGTCCGTTGTGCACGTGGTGCACGAGCGCGGCGACATGGTCTGCGGTGAAGCCGTGCCCCTGAGCGGGGGTCGGTCATGTTGCGGCCGGTTGCGAAGGCCATCTCGCGCTCTTGCACGTGGAAGCGTGCATTCGGGAACTGGTCGAGGCCGCCGGCGTGGTCGTAGTGGAGGTGGGTGAGGATCACGTCGGTGACTGACGCAGCATCGACATCGACTGTCGTGAGAGCCTCGGCCGCAGTGCGCAGGAGATTGCGACCGCGCGCCGTGGCATCGGCGGTGCCGAAGCCTGTGTCGACGACCCATGTTCCGCCGTCCCCCACGACCGCCCAGACGAAGTAGTCCATCGGCATCGGCGCGTCGAGCGGATCGCCGCCGAGGAAGTGGTCGGGCCGCCGTGCGTCTCGTTCCGCGTACTTCACCGCGTAGACCCGATGCACCGAGCCGTACTGTAGGCCCGCCGCGATCGAGCCTGAGGGGGAACGATGGACGAAGAGCTCTTCGAGGTCGGACTGGAGGCGCGCAAGCGGGTGCTCGGCGACGAGTACGTGGAGCGCGCCTTCGCGAACGCCGACAGCTTCAACATCGAGTTTCAGAAGCTCGTGACCGAGTACTGCTGGGGCGAGGTGTGGGGCCGACCGACGCTGACCGATCGCCAGCGCAGCCTCAACAACCTCTGCCTTCTCGCCGCGCTCAATCGGCCCGAGGAGTTCAAGACGCACTTTCGGGGGGCGCTTCGCAACGGGTGCACCCTCGACGAGCTGCGCGACACCCTGATCCAGATCACGATCTACGCAGGCATCCCCGCCGGCGTCGAGGCGTTCCGTCTCGGGCGCCAAGTGCTCGAGGCCGAGGGCATCACGCCGGAGCCCGCACCGTGATGCCGTCGGTCGTCGGCTTCGTGGGGCTCGGCAACATGGGCCACCCGATGGCGTCACGCATCGCGACGGCCGGGTTCGAGCTCGTCGCGTTCGACGCCGCCGGCACCGCAGATCGCCTCCCGGCGGGCGCTGTCGCGGGGCTCGACGTCGCGGACGTCGCGGCGCGGGCCGACACGATGCTGCTCAGCGTCCCCGATGGCGCGGCGACGGCCGCGATCATCGACGTGATCGCGTCAGCTCCCGATCGTCGAGTCACGACCGTGGTGGACCTCTCCACGGTCGGTCCGAGAGCCGCGTCTGAGGCCGCCCGGGTGCTGGAGCCGCTCGGCGTGAGCTACGTGGATGGGCCGGTGTCGGGCGGTGTCGCGGGCGCCCGCGCCGGCACGGTGTCGCTCATGTTCGCGGGGCCCGCGTCGGTGCTCGACGATCACCGCGCGCTCTTCGAGGCCTTTGCGAAGGTGTTCCCGGTGGGCTCCACCGCGGGCCAGGGGCAGGCGATGAAGCTGCTCAACAACTTCCTCTCGGCGACCGCGCTCGCCTCGACGTCCGAGGCGCTCGCGTTCGGTGAGGCCCATGGCCTCGACATGGCGGTGATGGTCGACGTGCTGAACGCGTCGACCGGCCGCAACTCGGCGACGGTCGACAAGTTCCCCCACCGCGTCATGACCGGCTCCTACGACGCCGGGTTCCACACACGGCTCATGGCAAAGGACTTGCGGCTCTATGTCGACACCGTGCGCGCCGCGGGTACCGCTGATGAGGTCGGAAGCTCCGTGTCGGAGGTGTGGCAACGCGCTGATGCCGCGCTTCCCGGGAGCGACTTCACCGAGATCTGGCGCTTCGTCAGCCGTGCCATGTAGCGCCGCGAAGTACGTTGCGCCGATGACCTTCGTCGAACAGCTCGACCCCGAGCTGGCGGGCGCACTCGAAGCCGCACCGGAGATCGACCTCGGCCGCAACATCCCGAAGCTGCGCATGCTGATCGAGCGGTTCGAGGCGCCGTTGCGGGCTGCCCTCCCCTCCGTCCCCGAGGTCGAGGTCACCGACCACCTCGCGCCGAGCGCGGACGGCACGGACGTCCGGGTCAGGGTGTACGCCCGTCCCGACCGCCGCGTCGACACCACCGCGCTCCTCTGGATCCACGGCGGCGGCATGGTCCTCGGCACGATCGACGGCGATGACTTCATGTGCAAGACCTGGGCGCGCGACTTCGGCTGTGTGGTCGCGTCGGTCGACTACCGCCTCGCCCCCGAACACCAGTACCCCGCCCACGTCGAGGATTGCTACGCAGGGTTGCAGTGGCTCGGCGCGCACGTCGACGAGCTGGGCATCGACTCGAGGCGCGTCGCGATCGGCGGGGCCAGCGCCGGAGGCGGTCTCGCCGCGGGCACCGCCCTGCTGGCGCACGATCGCGGAGAGGTTCCACTGTGCTTCCAATACCTCGTGTACCCGATGATCGACGACCGCGACGAGACCCCGTCGACCCGTGCGATCACGTTCCCGAAGGTCTGGAACCGGGTGTCCAACCAGCACGGCTGGAAGGCGTACCTGGGCGATCGTGTCGGCGGAGCCGAGGTCCCGATCTACGCCGCGCCGGCACGCGCGGAGGTCGACGATCTACGAGGCCTGCCGCCGGCCTACATCGACGTGGGTGAGCTCGACCCGTTCCGCGACGAGGACATCGCCTACGCCACGCGGCTGCTCGCCGCCGGCGTGCCGTGCGAGCTGCACGTGACTCCCGGCGCGTTCCATGGTTCGGAGATGTCGGTACCGGACACGCCCACGCTCGCGACGCATCCGCGCGTACCGACGCGACGCGCTCAGCCGCCTGCTGTCGAGCTGACCGACTCCTCGGCGGAGTCGGCTTCGACCTCGTCGGGGCGTTCGACTCGGCCATCGGCGTGCCGAGCGAAGCGGCCGGCGTCGCGCGGATGCACGGGGTCGTCGGTCGGCCACGGCCATCCGCCGAAGCCGGTACGCCGGTAGTCCGTGAACGCCTGCTCGATGCCCGCGCCGGTCGTTCATCACGAACGGGCCGTACTGGGCAACCGGTTCGCCGATCGGGCGGCCCTGCAAGACCAACGCCTCGGCGCCGTACGCGCCGCCGCTGATCTCGACCTCGTCCTGCGCTCGGAGCACGGCCCCGGTGGATGCTTCGAGGTCGTGCTCGCCGATGTGCAACGAACCTTCGAACACGTAGAGCGTGCGCACGGTGTCCGGTCCCAACGCCGGCGGCAGGGACCAGCCGCGCGTTCGGTTCGGCGACGATGTGCCAGATGCCGAGGTCGGCCTCGGCGCGTGACGCCCACGAGCTCGGCGGCGGCGCCGGCGGGTCGAGGCCCGCGAGCGCACCGGCGATCACCGTCACCTCCGTGGCGCGTCCCTCGTCGTCGGTGACGCACAGGCGCGGGATGTCCTGGTCCCAGAACATCGTGAAGTACGGCGGCACCATCTTGTCGGCCGCGGGAAGGTTCAACCAGATCTGGAACAGCTCGCACGGGTTCGGCCCGTCGCGATCGAGCAACGGGAACATCTCGCAGTGCACGATTCCTTCGCCCGCAGTGAGCCACTGCACATCGCCGCGACCGAACCGCGCCGTCGCGCCGAGCGAGTCCGAGTGGTCGATGAAGCCCTGGCGCACGAACGTCACCGTCTCGAAGCCGCGGTGAGGATGCTGGGGGAAGCCGGGCACGGTGCTGCCGTGGTACATGCGCCAGCCGTCGGCGCCCGCGAAGTCCATCCCGATGTCGCGCGCCGCGAGCGACGCGTTCGGGCCCATGTGCTCGTTCGCCTCGGGGTAGCGGTCGAGGTGGTGCACACAGAAGAGGAACGGGTCGACCGTGGCCCACTGGAAGCCGAGCGGGATCGTCTGCAGCACCGGATCAGGCATGGCTGCAGGCTACGGCTGATCTGAGAATGCTCGTCGATGCAGCGAGACGAGACCACCAGCCCGCGCGCTCAGCGCGCGGGACTGGTGGTCCTGTCACCGTGCTGAAGCGTCAGCCCCCGAAGACGCCGCTTTGGCCTTCGATGTCGAAGACGTCACCCGTCCGGACCTGGGAGCCCTTCGCCGCGTCGTACTGGCCCATCTCGGCGTATTCGATGCCGTAGGCGTCCGTGACGCCATCGACGTGGAACGTGCCGCCCAGAAGCAGCGGGAGCGTGAAGTTGGTCGCCCACGCCGCGTTCATCACGTTCTCGTGGGTGAGACCTCCGTCCATCGCCGCAGCGTTCGTGAGCGTGTCGACCACCTGAAGACCCACGTCGTAGCCAGTCAGGATCTGGCCGTTGTTCGGGTCAGCCCCAGGCGCGTACTTGGCGATGTCCGCCTTGTACTCGACCACGGCCGGGTCGTCCGCGTACTGCGGGTCGCTCGGGTCCTTCTGCTGGAGGAGGAGGTAGACACCGTTCCCGGCGGGGTCGACCGGCTTGAAGAACGACGCCACCGACGCGCACGTGTAGCGAGATGATCGTGATGCCCTTGTAGCCGCCCGCGGCCAAGCCGGCCATGAGCTTCGGACAGAACGCGCCCGTCGTCTCGCCCAGCACGACGTCTGGGTTGGAGGCCAAGATCGCGGTGATCTCGTTGTCGATCGACGTCGCCGTGCCCTCGTGCAGCTCGCTGTCGACGATCGTGAAGCCCTTGTCAGCCGCCACCTCCTGCATGGTCGTCGAGTAGACCTTGCCGAAGTCGTTGTTGAACGTGAGCTCGGCGATCTTGGCTCCGGGCTTCTTCTCGGCGATGAACTCGCCCCACATGATCGCTTCGGCGTTGTAGGGCATGATGCCGCCGATGGTCCACGGGTGACCCGTCGGGTCACCCCAGTTCGGGAAGCCCGTCGCGACGAAGAGCTGAGGCGTGCACGCAGCCTCGAAGATGGCTTGGGTCGCGGCGACGTTCGGTGTGCCGACCTGGAACACCGACGCGAGCACGTGGTCCTTCTCGACCAGCTCGGTTGCGAGAGGCGGCGTCTTGTTCGGGTCGTAGGCGTCGTCCTTCGCGACGAGGGTGACCTTGTGACCGTCGATGCCACCCGCTTCGTTCACCTTCGCGAACACCGCGTTCATGCCCTCCGGGATCGCACCGAACGCGGCGAGCGGGCCGGTCAACGGCACCGTCATGCCGAGCACGATGTCGGCCCCATCCGCTAGGGGTGTGCTGACGTCGGCGGGACAACCCTCCGTCGGCACCGTAAACGTCTCGCTGCTGGCCGCGGCGGTCGTACCGGCGCCAGCGGCAGTTGTCGCGGCCGCAGCCGCGGTAGTCGCCGCGCCAGTCGTCGCAGCGCTGTCCGAGTCGCTGTCGTCGCCGCATGCCGCTGCGACAAGGGTCAGCGCCAACGCGGCACTGGCCGCACGGACCAAGGTGGCTCTTCTCATGTGGGTTCTCCCCCCGTGGGCTGATGGGTCGCTCCCGCGGGTGCGAGCTCCGCGGGAATGGATTCGCCTCCACTCATGGTGGGGACGTCGGGCAGCTTGGGCACGAAGCGAATGAACTTCGAGCGCACAAGCCGAACGAAGTACGCGATGCCACCGGGCATCACGAAGACGACGGCGATGAGCAACACGCCATAGAGAGCGCCGGCGAGGATCGGCCCGTCGCCCTGCGAGAAGAACCAGAAGTGCCGCGGCGCGTCCGACGACGGGATGAACAGGAACCCGCCTCCTGACATGAAGTCCGACGTGTAGTAGGGCACGAACGTGACCGCGAGAGCGCCGATCAGCGCGCCGGAGATCGTGCCGAGGCCACCCAGCACGGCCCCGGTGAGGAGCGCGATCGCCGTCGCGAAGCCACCCGTCTCCGGGGCGGCGATGCGAGTGACGAAGACGAGCATCGATCCTCCGACGGCGCCATAGGCGGCACTGATCGCGAACGCGCCCACCTTCCAGCCAGCCGGCCACACTCCACTCACCGCGGCGCCCACCTCGCTGTCGCGGAGGGCGATCAGCGACCGGCCCGGCCTGCTCTTCATCATGTTCGAGGCGAGCAAGAACACGACCGCTCCCACCGCACTCAGCACGAGAAATTGCCAGCCCTGGTCCGATGGCGTCCCGGGCACCCATCCCGGTGCCTTCCAGATGATGTCGCCAGCCGGCTTCCCGTTCGCGCCGCCTGTGATGCTTTCGAGCACCTGGAGCTTGGCGAGCACGGGAAAGACGGCGGCGAGCGCGAGGGTGACGAGCGCGAGGTAGAGGCCCCTGATGCGCAGAGCCGGGATGCCAACGAGAAAGCCGATGAGGAAGCCGATCGCCGCCGAGACCGGCAAGGTGAGGAGGAAGTTCCAGCCGTGGTCGACGCCGAGCCACGCGGTGACATAGGCGCCGAGCCCGAAGAAGAAACTCTGCCCGATCGACACCTGGCCGCTGTAGCCGATGATGATCATCAGCCCGAGGATCGCGACGGCGTCGGCCACGACACGCGCAAAGTTCAGGATCTGGTAGTTCTCGAACCGGAAGGCGATCCAGAAGATGACACCGGCGACGGCGGCGTACCCGACGACCTGCCAGAGCCGGTGCTTCGGCGAGCCCTTGTCGATGACGATCGGCCAGCTCATACACGCTCGATCCTCTTGGTGCCGAACAGGCCTTCAGGTTTGACGAGCAGGACGACGACGATGACCCCGAGTGCGACAGCAAGGCTCAGCTCCGACCCGACGAAGCTGAAGAACGACGGGATGTATGCCTCGGCCATGCCGACGATGAGTCCACCGACGACCGCACCCGGGATGCTGTCGAACCCACCGAGCGCCGCTGCCGCGAAGCCATACAGCAAGACCGTCGCCATGAGGTTGAAGTCGAGCGTGCTCGCGGACTGCGAGACCATGATCGCGGCGATCGTGCCGAGCACCGCCGAGATCGCCCACCCGAGCATGAGCATGCGTCCCACCGGCACCCCGACGAGCTGGCTCGACTCACGATTCGACGCGACGGCGCGATAGCCGAGGCCCAGCTTCGTCTTCTGGAAGAAGAACCACAGAACGGCGACGACGATGGACAACGTGACCCACGTCCCGATCGCTCCATAGCGGACGGCGAAACGGGGGGGACCCTCCGCGATGACGAACTGATCGTCAGGGAGGTTCGGGAAGGGCGCGAGGGGCGAGAGCTGCTGGGTCCCCCAGATCGCCGCGTTCAACGCGTTGATGATCAGGAAGATGCCGAGCGTCACGATCACGACGCCGAGGGCGCTGCGCCGTTCGATCGGTCTGATGAGCGTGCGCTCGAGCACCGCGCCCAAGACGAAGGAGAACGCGAGCGCGACCGCGATCGCGATCCAGTACCCCCAGCCGTGCTCGAGGACGAGCACAAACACGATGAACGCCCCCATCGTGCCCATCTCGCCCTGTGCGAAGTTCAGGTGGCCGGTCGTCTTGTAGATGATGACGACGGTGAGCGCCATGAGCGCGTAGATCGCCCCGTTCTTCATCCCGTTCACGAAGAGCTGGCCGATCAGGGTCCAGTTGAAGAAGTTCTCGTTGATGAGAAACGCGAGCGGCATCGTCAGAACCCCAGGTATGCCTTGCGGACGTCGTCATGGTCACGTAGCTCGTCACTCGAGCCCGAGAGCACGATGTGACCGGCCTCGAGCACGTAGGCCCGCGCTGCGATCGAGAGTGCGAGGCCGGCATTCTGCTCGACGAGGAACATGGTCGTTCCGAAGTCGCTATTCAAGTCAGAGAACCGCTTGAAGAGCTCCTGCGTCACCATTGGCGCGAGCCCGAGCGACGGCTCGTCGAGCAACAGCATCTTCGGGCGTGACATCAGCGCTCGCGCCACGGCGAGCATCTGCTGCTCGCCCCCGCTCAAGCTGCCAGCCGCGACGCCGCGACGGTCACCGAGTCGCGGAAACACCTCGAGCCATCGCTGCACGTCGTTCCAGACCTCATCGTGGTCCTTGCGGATGTACGCACCGGCCTGGAGGTTCTCCTCCACCGTGAGCTCGGGGAACGTGCCTCGGCCCTGAGGCACGTGCGCGATGCCGCGCCGCACGATCCAGTCCGGCGCTTTGCCAACGAGCTCGGTCCCTTGGAACCGCACAGAGCCTTTCGTGTCGACCATGCCGCACAGCGCTCGCAGTGTGGTCGTCTTCCCCGCCCCGTTCGCGCCCAGCAACACGACGATCTCGCCCTCGTGGACCACGAAGTCGACGCCGTGCAGCACAGCAACGGGGCCGTACGACGCGTTGAGGTCGCTGACCGTGAGCACGGGCTCGCTCATGCGGGAGCTCCGAGGTAGGCCTCGATCACGACCGGGTCGTTCGACACCTCGGCCGGTGAGCCCTCGGCGATCTTCCGACCGAAGTTCAAGACCACGACCTGGTCGGAGATCCCCATCACCATCTGCATGTGATGCTCGACGAGCAGGATCGTCAGCTGATGGCGATCGCGGAGCTCGCGGATCGTCTCCGCGAGCTCGTCGACCTCGCTGTGGGTGAGTCCGCTCGCGGGCTCGTCGAGGAGCAGCAGCCGCGGGCGGGCCGCCATCGCGCGGGCGATCTCGATCCGCTTGAGGGTGCCGTACGGCAGACCCGTCGCGGGATGCAAGGCGTACCGGGTGAGGTCGAGCTCGGCGAGAATCTCCATCGCGTCATATCGCAGCTGTCGATCCTCACGCTCGGCCCCGATGCGAAACGCGGCGGTGATCCAGTTCGTCTTCCCTCGAGATGTCGCGCCGACCATGACGTTCTCGAGGACGGTCATCGTCGGGAAGAGCGCGAGGTTCTGGAACGTGCGCGCCACCCCTCGCCCCGCGATGCCGGAAGCCGACACGTCGAGGAGGTTCTCGCCTTCGAAGCGGACCATTCCCCAGGTCGGGTCGTAGATCCGGCTGATGACGTTGAACAGCGTCGTCTTTCCCGCTCCGTTCGGTCCGATCAGGCCACAGATCTGCCCGGTCTCGATCGCGAAAGACAGATCGTCGAGGGCGACGATCCCCCCGAAGCGGACGGAAATCTCTTCCACTTCCAGCAAGGCCACGTCTCGTCCCCCCGAACAAGCCGGCGTGATGCCTGGGTGTGTGCACTGCTGAGACGGACCGTAGCAAGTGTGACGCTGAAGGGGGAGGTTCTACGGTGACGATCTCGTGACCTCTACGCGGCCCGTCGCGGGTGCCTTCTCCCGCATCTACGACCCCTCGTACGGCATGGCCGAGCGTTGGTACATCAATGACCACACGTTGATCTCTGACCAACTCGGGACCTGGCACCTCGTGGGCATCACCCACCCGGAGCCGCTGGCGCCGTTCGACGAGCTCGATCTGGCGCATGCGACGGCGCCGTCGCTCCACGGTCCGTGGACCCGACAGCCGTACGCGCTCTCTGCTGACCCCGAGTCACTCGAGACGCACCTCTGGGCGCCGCACGTCATCTTCCACGACGAGACCTACTGGATGTTCTATTGCGCGGGCGGTTCGTCGAAGTCGGAGTACCGCATCCACCTTGCGACATCCGCGGACTGCACGTCGTGGACGCGACACCCGGACAACCCGATGGTGATCGACGGCTTCGAGGCGCGCGACCCGATGGTGCTGCGAGTCGGCGACCGGTGGGTCATGTACTACACGGCGACGAGTGAGCCCCACGGTGGCAACCACATCGTCGCGGCCGCCGAGTCGTCCGACCTGACCCATTGGAGCGGACGCCGGCAGGTGTACCGCGATCCCATGACCGGCACGATGGCCGGTCCGACCGAGTCGCCGTTCGTGTGCGAGCACGACGGCACGTACTACCTGCTGATCGGTCCCGACTACGAGGCGCTCGTTCGATCGAAGCGGGAGACCGGGCACTACGACCTCGCCGCCTACCGCCGCACCCGGGTGATCGCGAGCGACGATCCGCTGTCCTTCGATCTCGCCGATCAGGTCGCCACGATCGACGCGCACGCAGCCGAGGTCGTCCGCGACGAGACGGGCGGCTGGTGGGTCAGCCACTGCGGCTGGGGCCAAGGCGGCGTCTCCCTCGCTCCCCTCACCTGGACAATGGAGGCAGACTCGTGAGATGGCGACGATCGATGACCTGATTGCAATCGCGGCGCGCGAGTCGCACCTCGTGGTCGTGTCCACGATCCGAGAAGGCGGCACCATCCAGTCCTCCCTCGTGAACGCCGCGGTGATGCCGCACCCGATCACCGGCGCGCCGGTGCTCGCGTTCGTGACCTACGGACCGGCCAAGCTCCACAACCTCCGCGAACGTCCGCAGCTCACGGTCACCGCGCGATCGGGGTGGGAGTGGATGACAGCCGAAGGCGTCGCCGAGCTGATCGGACCCGACGACCCACACGCGGCGATCGACGCGGAACGGCTGCGACTTCTCCTCCGCGAGGTCTTCATCGCGGCGGGCGGCACCCACGACGATTGGGACGAGTACGACCGCGCGATGGTCCGCGAGCGGCGCACGGTCGTATTGATGCCGCCCGAGCGCGTCTACTCGAACCCCGGTCGCTGAAGCCCTAAAGGCTTGCGGCCCCACGCGGAGATGACGAGTAGTGCCCGCGTGGGCGTCCCGTAGAGTCCCGCCGATGCGGGTCGTGGTGCTGGGGGCCGGGTTCGGGGGCTTGGAGCTCACGACGCGACTTTCCGACGAGTTCGGCACGGACATCGACGTCGTGTTGATCGACCGCACCGACTCGTTCGTGTTCGGCTTCTCGAAGCTCGAAGTGATGTTCGGGCGAGCGGTGCCGTCGGGAGTCCGTCATCGGTACCGCGACCTCGTCAAGCCGGGCGTGCGCTTCGTACAGGCGAACATCGAGTCGATCGATCCGGTCGCGAAGCGAGTCGAGACGGAGAACGGTGCGTTCGAGGCAGACATCCTCGTGGTTGCGCTCGGCGCCGACCTCGAGCCGAGCGCGACACCGGGTCTCCTCGAGGGCGGGTACGAGTTCTACACAGAGGAGGGGGCGTTCGCCTTGCGTGACGTCCTCGCGGGCTTCGCCGGGGGACGGGTGATCGTCGCCGTCACATCCACGCCGTTCAAGTGTCCGCCGGCGCCGAGCGAGACCGCGCTGCTGATGCACGACCACCTCCTCAGCCTCGGAGTGCGGCAACAGTCCGAGATCGCGCTGGTCATGCCGTTGCCCGTGCCGATCCCGCCCTCCCCTGCCGCGTCGGAAGCGCTCCTGGGCGCGTTCGCGGAGCGCGGGATCTCGTGGCATCCGCAGACACTTGTGCGCTCGCTCGACCCGGCCCGCAGCGTGGCCCTGCTCGGCGACGGGTCGGAGATGCCCTACGAACTGTTCCTCGGTGTCCCGAAGCACTGCGCGCCTCCGGTCGTGGAGTCGGCCGGCATGACGGTCGATGGCTGGGTTCCCGTGGATTCCCTCACGCTCGAGACGTCGTTCCCCGACGTGTACGCCGTCGGCGATGTGACCAGCGTCGGCACGCCGAAGGCAGGCGTGTTCGCCGAAGGGCAAGCGGCCGTCGTCGCCGAGAGGATTGCCGCACGCGTCCGCGGCGACGCACCATCGTCCCAGTACGACGGGCACGGCATCTGCTATCTCGAGTTCGGCCATGGGAGCGTCGCGAAGGTCGATGTCACGTTCCTCAGCGGACAAGCGCCTCACGGCTCACTCGAGGGGCCGTCCACGGTGCTCGCGGCCGACAAGGTCGACTTCGGAACCACGCGCGTCCGCCGCTGGTTCGGACGGGAGTGGGAGCAATGATCCCTGAGCATCACCGTGCGTTCGTGCGTGCCAACCGGCTGTGTGTGCTGAGCTGGAACCGCGCACCCGGCGCGACCGATGGTCCGCCGCTGACGCCGGTCTTCTACCTCGCCGACGGCGACGACGTGCTGATCTCCATCACCGAGGACCGCGCCAAGACTGCCGCGCTGCGCCGAGATCCGGCGATCAGCGTGTGCGTGCTCGGCGAGGAAATGCCGTTCCCTTACGTCACGCTCTTCGGCACCGCGACGATCGAGCAGGAGCGCGCGTTCGAAGTGATGGCGGGCGTCGTCGAGTCACTGGGCCGCCAACTCGACGACGAAGGGAAGGAGAAGCTCCGCGCCCGCGCGGAGCGCGAGCACAGAGTGGTCCTGCGGGTGCGCGCTCACCGCTCGGTGTCGAACATCCCCGCTCCCTCGTGAAGGCGGTTGTCTACGAGAGATACGGGCCTCCCGAGGTGCTCCGCGTCGCCGAGATCGAGCGCCCGGCGCCCAAAGCGGACGAGGTCCTCGTCAGGGTGCACGCGACGACAGTGAATCGCACGGACTGCGGGTTCCGCGATCCCCGACCGTGGTTCGTGCGCCTGTTCAGCGGACTGCTGCGACCGAGGAGGCCCGTGCTCGGCACCGAGTTCGCCGGCGAAATCGAGGCCGTCGGCGCGGCCGTCACCGGACTTCGAGCGCGGCGATCGAGTGTTCGGCGTCAACGCTGATCGATTCGGAGCGCACGCTGAGTACCTCCGGGTGCGTGAACGGGGTCCGGTCGCCACGATGCCCAAGAGCATGACCTTCGACGAGGGCGCGGCGATCTGCGATGGTTTCGTGATCGCGCGGAAGTGCCTGCGAGCGGGGAAGTTGGAAGCGGGCCAGCGCGTCCTGATCTACGGCGCGTCAGGCTCCATCGGAACTGCCGCCGTGCAGCTCGCGAAACACGTGGGCGCCGAAGTGACCGCTGTGTGCAACACGGCGAACGTCGAGGTCGTCACGTCGCTCGGCGCGGATGTCGTGATCGACTACACCCGCGCGCCGTTCCTGACCGACGACGAGCGCTACGACGTGATCTTCGACGCGGTCGGCAAGATCTCGTTCGGACGCTGCAAGGCGTCATTGAAGCCGGGCGGGTTCTACGTCGACACGGACCTCGGGTACTTGTGGCAGGTGCCGGTATTGGCCCTGTGGACGCGCTTCTTCGGCAAGAAGCGTGTCCTGCTGCCGATCCCTCGGTATCGGAAGGACGAGGTCCTGTTGCTGCGCGACCTGTTCGAATCGGGCGGCTATCGGGCAGTGATCGACCGGACCTACCCACTGGACGAGGTCGTCGAGGCCACCCGCTACGTCGAGACCGAACAGAAGACCGGCAACGTCGTGCTGCGCGTACACACCGACGGTTGACCGTGCCCGCACGCATCGCGTTGTAGCGCGAACTAGCCGGGCTGCCCTTCGCCCGGGTTTGCCGCGATGTCGGCGAGAGCTTCCTCGATCGAGGCGTAGAAGTGTTCGGAGTCGAGGGTTTTGTGGAGCCCGTAGTCGCGCACGAGGTCGTGCAAGCGGCTGCGAAGCTCCACAAAGGCCATGTGGACGCCTCGGCCGTTGAGCTCGTTGTCGAGTCGCTCGAGCATTCCGGCCGCGGTCACGTCGATGTCGGTGATGGCCTCGCACTGCAGGATCACCCAGCTCGGATTGCGTTCCTCGACCAGCTCACGCACGTGCTGGCTGAAGATGCCGGCGTTGGCGAAGAACAGGGGCGCCTCCCACCGGAACACCAGGATGCCGGGCTGTTCGACCAGCCCGTCGCCACGAGTGTCGCTGTGCCACCCCTCACGTCCCGCCACTTGGCCGAGCACCTCGCCGCGCGGCCACCAGTTCCGGTGGAAGAACAGAAGGATCGACAGCCCGATCGCGACGAGGATGCCCTCGAGCACGCCGAGGAAGATGACGCCTGCCGTTGCCGTGAGCGAGAGCACCACAGCCGACGGTCGTACCTTCCAGACGCGGATCAGCGCGCCGACGTTCGCCAGGCTGAACGCGGCCGCAATGACCACCGCGGCCAGCGCCGAGTTCGGAAGGTCGGCGAGCAGGTCGTTGAAGAACACGAGCAGCAACACGACGACGCCGGCGCCCACGATCCCGGTGAGCTGGGTCTTCGCACCGGACTGTTCGGCCACCGCGGTGCGTGAGCTGCTCGACGAGACGGCGAAGCCCTGGAAGAAGCCGGCCGCGATGTTCGCGGTACCGACCCCGATCATCTCCTGGTTCGGCTTCACCTGTTCACCGCGTCGGGCGTTGAACGAGGTGGACAGAGCGATCGTGTCGGTCAGCGACACCAGCACGATGCCGACCGCGGCGACGAGCAACGGCCAGACGTCATTCACCTCTGTCCACGGCACTTCCGGCGTCGGGAGGCCTTCGGGCAGCCCGCCGACCGTGCTGAGGTCGAAGTCGAAGAGTGCGGTCAGAAGCGTCGCGCCGACGACGGCGACGAGCACGGCCGGGATCTTGCGGGTGATGCGCGGCAGGACGAGCAGAACCGCCAGAGTCGCGAGCCCCATGACGAGAGCCGTGGAGTTGCGCTGGTCGAAGTTCGCGCCGAACTCACGTACCTCCTCCACGAAGGTGTCGGCGTCAGTCGAGAACCCGCAGAGCTTCGGGAGCTGTCCTACGACGATCGTGATGGCGAGGCCGTTCATGTAGCCGACCTGCACCTCGCTGGACAGCAGGTCCGCGACGAAACCCAGCTTGCCGACCCCGAGCCCGATCTCGATCAGACCCACGAGCACAGCCAGCATGCCCGCAAGTGCGATCGCCTTCGACGGGTCGTCGCCGGCGACCACCAGCGGAGTGATGGCGGCGAAGATCAGTGGTCCGAGTGAGGAGTCGGGGCCGAGCACGAGGATCTTGGACGGACCCGTGAGCGCGTACCCCACGAGGCAGGCGATCGTGGTGTACAAGCCGTTGACCGGAGGAAGGCCCGCGAGCTCGGCGTAGGCCATCCCCTGTGGCACCAGGATGGCCGCCAGCACGACCCCGGCAACGAGATCGGAGCGCAGCCACGCGGGCTTGTAGGTCCGCAGCGCTGCCACTCCCGGCAGATGACGTTCCAGCTTTGTTGGAGTTGACCCGCGTTCGTCTGCCTGCACGAATCCATCCGTCTTCGTCGTGGTCGACGCGAACGTAGACGTCAGCGACTGCACGGGCGCATTACGGTGCCCGAGCGGTGACCATGGACCCGATCCCCTCGCCAAAGGCCTCACGACGCATCGCGGCGATTGCGTCGTTCGTCGTGTTGCTGCTGGCCGCGCTGGTGATCGTGCTTCTGCTGCTCAGCGACCCGTTGACGATGATCGCTGCGGGCGCGTCGCTCGCGGTGGCGGTGGCCGCAGCGTGGAACGCGATCACTCGTCGGGGTGCGGCGCGTCTCGTCAGCGCCGGACTCGCGGTGGTCGCCCTCGTCGTGTGGGTCGTCGTGCTCGTCGCGGCGAACAACCTGTTGGCGTTGTTCGCGAGCCTCGGATTGGCAGTCGCCGCGGTTGCCCTCGCCCGATACTCGCTCGAGCGTGACCGAGCTTCCCTGATCTCCGCACCGACCCCCGGGACTCCGGTGCCCGCCGCCACCCAGCCGGTGCTGATCATGAACTTGAAGTCGGGCGGCGGGAAGGCCGAGCAGTTCAAGCTGGCGGACGAGTGCCGGGCCCGGGGCATCGAGCCGGTGGTCCTCCAGCGCGGTGACGACCTGCTGCAGCTCGCGGAAGCGGCGATCGAGCGGGGAGCCGACGTGATCGGGATGGCGGGCGGGGACGGGTCGCAGGCCCTGGTCGCGTCCGTCGCGGCGCGGCGGGGCGTCGCGCACGTCGTCATACCCGCCGGCACGCGCAATCACTTCGCACTCGACCTGGGCCTCGACCGTGACGACGTCGTCGGCGCTCTCGACGCCTTCGGTCCCGCCGTCGAGCGGCGCATCGACCTGGCCGAGGTCAACGGCCGTGTGTTCGTCAACAACGTGTCGCTCGGCGTCTACGGGCAGATCACGCAGTCCGAGGAGTACCGCGACGCCAAGGTGGAAACGACGCTCGACCAGCTGCCGACACTGCTCGGCCCGGGCGGCAAGCCCATGGACCTCGGCTGGACGGGGCCTGACGGCGTGCACCATGACTCGGCCCATCTCATCCAGGTCTCCAACAACCGGTACAGCTTGCGCGTCGGCGGCGGCGCGGGGACGCGTGACTGCCTCGACGACGGCAAGCTCGGCATCCTCGCCGTCGAGGTGTCGGGCACCACGTCTGCGGTGCAGCTCGCCGCACTCGTCGCATTGCGACGGCCCGACGGTGCACGCGCCCTCGAGGACTGGACGTCACCGACGTTCGAGGTCACGTCCGGCGCACCCGTCGCGGCCGGCGTCGACGGCGAAGCGTTGGAGCTCGAATCACCGCTCCGATTCCGCATCCTTCCGGGTGCGTTGCGCGTGCGTCTGCCGGAGAAAGCGCTCGGCTATGCCCCCGCTGCCATCGCAGGACAATCCGCGGCGCAGACGCTCGGCAACGTCTGGCGAGTTGCTCGAGGGCAGGTGCCCCATCCGCCGTTGGCGTGACTGGGGCGACACACACACTGGAGCGGACGACGGGATTCGAACCCGCGACCCTCACCTTGGCAAGGTGATGCTCTACCAGCTGAGCCACGTCCGCGTGAGCGACTCACTCTAGCAACCGACCCTCCGCCCCCAAAGGGCCGATGCCCAAAGGCTGATGCTCAAGGGGCCAAGGTGCTCCCGGTTACCGTGACGGCGCAGTGGACGCGTTCCAGGCCATCGTCCTCGGGATCGTCCAAGGACTCACCGAGTTCCTCCCCATCTCCTCGACCGCGCACCTGCGGATCATTCCGTCGTTCTTGGGGTGGGAGGACCCGGGCGCCGCGTTCACCGCGGTTGTGCAACTCGGCACGATGGCCGCCGTCGTCCTGCACTTCTGGTCGGACCTGTGGCGGATCGCCCGCGCCTGGCTGCACTCGCTCACCGATCGTTCCGCCCGCGATGACTTCGACGCGCGGATGGGTTGGTACATCGGCCTCGGCACGATCCCGATCGCGATCGTGGGATTCGCCTTCCGTGACCAGATCGAGGACGAAGCGCGCAACCTCACGCTCATCGGCATCGCGCTGATACTCGGCGGCGTCTTCCTCTTGATGGCCGAGCGGGTCAGCAAGCGCAACCGGCCGCTCGACAACCTGAAGGCGGGCGACGCTGCCGTCATCGGTGGCGCGCAAGCGCTCGCGCTCATCCCGGGCGTCTCGCGGTCGGGCGCCACGATCGGGGCCGGCCTGTTCGTCAACTTCGATCGCGTCTCCGCGGCCCGGTACTCGTTCCTGCTGTCCGTGCCGGCGGTCGTGCTCAGCGGTCTGTTCGAGCTGCCCAAGATCGGCGACCCCGGTGGCGCCAGCTTCTGGCCGACGCTCATCGCCACGATCTCGGCGTTCGTCGCGGGCTACTGGTCGATCTCGTTCCTCCTCAAGTACCTGAGCCACGCGTCGCTCGGGATCTTCATCATCTACCGCTTCGTGCTGGGCGGACTCGTCCTGATCCTCGTCGCGACCAACGCGATCAACTGACCTTCACGCCGAGGCGGCGATCTCCACCGCGCCGACGATGCCGCGCTTCTCGATCACGTGGTCGACGAGGCCGTAGGCCACGGCCGCGTCGCCCCTCAAGATGTAGTCCCGGTCGATGTCGGCCGTGATGCGCTCCGGCGTCTGCCCAGTCGACTCGGCCAGGATCTGCACCATGCGCCTGCGCATCTCCACCATCTCCGCGACAGCGAGCTCGAGGTCGGTCGACTGGCCCTGGGCGCCACCGTGCGGCTGGTGGATGAGGACTCGTGCGTTCGGCAGCACCGCCCGCTTGCCCGTCGCGCCCGACGCGAGCAGCACCGCCGCGGCCGACGCGGCCTGCCCGACGCAGATCGTCGCCACGTCGGGCCGCATGAACTGCATCGTGTCGTAGATGGCGAACAGTGCCGTCATGTCGCCGCCGGGCGAGTTGATGTAGAGCGAGACGTCCTGGTCGGGGTTGTCGCTCTCGAGGTGCAGCAGCTGGGCGATCACCAGGTTGGCGACGGCGTCGTCGATCGCGCTGCCGAGGAACACGATCCGCTCGGAGAGCAGCCGGGAGTAGATGTCGAACGCCCGCTCCCCTCGGTTGGTCTGTTCGATCACGGTGGGGACGAGCATGCGAGACCTCCAGCGCCTATACTGCAACCAGGTTGTTGCACATCATAAGTGCAACTCCTGAGTTGCACAACACGAGACTGCACAACACGAGACTGCAGGGAGGCCACCATGCGGGTGCGCAGGGAGATCCAGCTCGACGCCGATCTCGAGCAGGTGTGGGCCGCGCTCACGGATCCGGATGAGCTGGCCAGCTGGATGGGCGGACCGGTCGACCTCGACGTGCGCCCGGGCGGCGTCGGGTGCTTCGTCGACGATGACGGCACCGTGCGGCACGCGCGAGTGGGCACGGTCGATCCCGAGCATCGGCTCTCGCTGCGTTGGTGGCCCGACGACGGCGCGATCTCCGAAGTCACCTTCGAGCTGTGCCCCACCGAGGCGGGCACCCGCCTCGTCGTGACCGAGACGCCGCTCGAGCCCACGACCGCGCAGGCGTGCCCGGCCCAGGCGAGCGCGGCCAAGGCCTCCTACTGGGAAGCCCGGCTCGACAACTTGTGGCTGCGAGTGTCGGCCGCCGCGCTCGTCGCCTGAACCTTCTCGAAGTGAAGGACCGCCTCGACGACGTGTTCGGCGCGCTCGCCGACCCGACCCGGCGTCACGTCGTGGAGCGCCTCGTCGCGGGCGGTCCCGAAACGGCGACCGCGCTCGCACGCGATCTGCCGATCTCGCGCCAAGCGGTCGTGAAGCACCTGCAATCGCTCAGCGACGCCGGGCTCGTCGACGCCGCGCGCGCAGGGTCGCGAGGTGCGCTACGCGGTGCGACCCGAGCCGCTCAGTGACGCGATCGCCTGGATGATGCAGGCCGGCGCGCAGTGGGACCGCCGCCTCGAACGCCTGCGCCACCACCTTCAGACGTAGGAGGCGAGGAGGTCGGCGATCTCCTGCGGCCGGGTGAGGAACGGCGAATGGTCGGCGGGCCACTCGATCACCTCGTCCGCGTGCACCGCCATCGCCCGCTGCGCACCCACGTCGATCGCCTTGTCGTTCGTGCACATCACGTACGTCGAGGGCGCTTGCTTCCACGCGGGCTCGACGGACACTCCCCACTTGGCACCGAGCGGCATCGGCCGCAGCAGCGGGATGATCTCCGCGACGCGCTCGGCCGAGCTGTCTTCGTAGAAGCACTCGTGGAGCCGAGACTCCTCGATCGTCAGCATGCCGGTGTCGAACCGCATGGCCGTCATCATCGGCGAGGGGTGCGCCTGCATCGGTGCCATCGGATCCTCGCCCTGGTCGGTCATGAACGCGGCGAGGTAGACGAGCCGACCCACCGGCAGGCCGCTCGCGGCGTTGGTGATCACGACTCCGCCGTAGGAGTGGCCGCACACCACGGCGCCCTCCCCCGCCGTCTCGATCGCCTTGCGCGCCGTCTCGATGTCGGCGTCGTGCGAGGTCAGCGGCAGTTCGATCGCGTCGACGTCGATGCCCTTCGCCTCGAGCGCGTCGACCACGCCCTCCCAGCACCAGGGACCGTGCCAGGCGCCGTGCACGAGCACCACTCTGGCCATCACGCTCCCTTCGTCGTGCGCTTCGTGGCCTTCTTCGCGCCGGGGGCTTTCTTGGCCGGTGATTCCGCCCGTTTGTGGAGCTCGGCGAGCGCGTCGCCGAGTCCGTCGGCGATCACCCAGGCGTCTTGGATCAGCTCCCGGCAGGTGACGACACCGAAGTCGAGCTGGTTCATGTAGCTGAGCACGGTGATGTTGAGGCCCGCGCCATCGTTGATCGGCCCCATCGGGTAGTTCGCGACGACGCGCGCGCCCGCCGAGTAGAGGGGGAACGGCGGTCCCGGCACGTTCGAGATCGTGAGGTTGAAGATCGGGCGGTGGCGGTCCGCGAGGCGGTAACGCGCGTAGGCACGCGCGGCGCGTCCGGCGACGGCGGGCGCCGCGAACTCGGCCCAGTCCTGCAGCGTCGACGCGCCAATGGCGTTCTGTTGGTCCTTGGCCTGCCGCATGCCCGCGCTGATGGCGAGCAGCCGTTCGACGGGATCGTCGATGGTGGTGGCGAGCGACGCGAGCATCGACGAGATGCGATTGCCGCCTTCGCCGCTCTGATCGTTGGTGCGCACCGACATCGGAACCATCGCAACCAGAGCCTGTTCGAGCTTCTCACCCCGCTCGTCCAGGTACGACCGAAGTGACGAGGCGCACATCGCCATCACGACGTCGTTGAGCGTCGTGCCGAACGCGTTCTTCACGACCTTCGCGTCGTCGAGCGACAGCGTGGTCATCGCGTACGAGCGATGGCGGAGACACCGCGTGGTTCCACGACGCGCGAGGTGCGGTGAACGGCGCCGGCGGGGGCGCGATGTCCGAGTCGCGGTTCCGGCGGGTCAGGTTGAACGCGATTGCCGTGCTGCGCCCGACCGACGAGACGAGCCTCACCGGCTGACGAGCGAGCGACGACATCGCGTAGCCGACGAGCTCGAAGTCGTTGGGGACGTGGTCGGGCTTCCACGGGTCGGGTTCGACGGGGCGCCCTTCCGGCTCGGTGTCGAGCATGGCGAGCGTCATCTCGTTTCCCGACACTCCGTCGATCGCGGCGTGGTGGGTCTTCGTCAGCACCGCGATGTAGCCGTGCTCGAGACCCTCGATGATCCAGGCCTCCCACAGCGGCTTCCGGCGATCGAGGGGCCGAGCGACGATCTCCTCCGCGAGCGCGGCGACCTGCTTCGAAGCTCCGGGCGGTGGCACCGCGATGTGATGCAGGTGGAAGTCGAGATCGAAGTCGGGGTCTTCGATCCACACCGGGTGATGGAGCCCGAAGGGCACCTCGACGAGACGGCGGCGGAACGGCGGAGCGAGATGCAGCCGCGCCGCCATCATGTCGCGCACCTCCTCGAAGCTCCATCGGCGCGGCGCGGTCGTCGGGTCGAGCACCATCAGCCCGGCGACGTGCATGTAGGACGACGGCGTCTCCAGATACAGGAAGCTGGCGTCGAGGCCGGACAGTCGTTGCATGACTCCCCCCATTTCCTCGCTGGTTTCCGTGACGATCTCGCGTGACGGTGTCGCGAACCGACGACAGCCTCTCAGATCGGCTCGGGAACGTCCTCTGCCCGTTCGAGTCCGCGGTGATGGCTCACGATGGCACCGAGTGCGCCGAGCACGATCGCGCCACCGACCAGCTGCCCTGCCGACATTCCCTCGCCGAGCCACCACCACGCGGCGATCGCCGAGACGACGGGAACGCCGAGCGTCATCAGTGACGAGACCGACACATCGACGTACTTGTGCGCCCAACCCATGACCACGTGGCCGCCGGCGCCGGGCACGAGCACGATGAACAGAATCCACCACCAGTCGGTGCCGTGCAGCGACCCGAGGTCGTCAGACGTGAGCAGGGCGTAGGGCGTGAAGACAACCGCGGCGATGACCATCACGCCGGTCATGTACTCGATGGCTCCCATCCCGAGCTCCCGCACCCGCTTCACCTCGACGAAGTAGATCGTCCAGAGAAAGACGTTCGCGAACGCGAGGAGATCACCGAAGCCACTCACTTCGGGCTGCCCTGACGACCGCGATGAGCACCATGGCCACGCCGGCGAAGGCGACGACCATCCATCCGATGTCGTGGCGAGTGACCCGCTCGCCGAACATCTTCCCCGCGATCAGCAGCACGAGCGCGGGCTGGATCGAGTTGATGAGCTGCGCGTTGACGACACTCGTGTGCTGCACAGCGGCGAAGAAGAGCCCGATCTGGCCGGCGAAGAGCACGCCGCCGAGCACCGATCGCCGCAACCCGACCCGTGTCAGCCGGCCACCCGTCGCGTAGAGGACCACGACCATCATCGGAGCGGCGATCCACATGCGCCAGCAGGCGATCGTGACGGCGGAAGCGTCGATCGACTTCACCGCGACGCCTCCGAGCCCCCATGCGACGACCGCGAACGCGACCGCGGAGATCGGGAGCCACGCGTGCTCCTCGAGCCGGGACGGGGTGGGGGGCGCCGGAACCGATGTCGTCAGGACTGCGCTCCCTCGCCACGCTCCTGCGAGGGCCGGAGGTCGACGCGCAACACCAAGACGCCGTCTTCGATCGAGCCCTTCGCATCACCGATGATCGCGAAGTCCTGGAAGTCGGTCTGGGCCTGCGCGATGAACTGCTGGCGCTCCGCGCCCGCAACGGGCGGAAGGGGACGCTGGCGGACGGCGGCCGCCCGATCCCGGAAGCGTTGCACCATCGCGTCGAGATCCAACGAGTCGGCCATCGCCTTACGGTATCGCCGCGCCGGCGGCACCCAATTCGCCT
Source organism: uncultured Acidimicrobiales bacterium (assembly GCA_963747215.1). GTDB lineage: Bacteria > Actinomycetota > Acidimicrobiia > Acidimicrobiales > DATKAS01 > DATKAS01. The sequence goes on along the minus strand of CAVVET010000034.1, from coordinate 380,029 downwards.
ATTTGGCGCTCTCCGATTTTCGCCGGCGCACCTTCATGGCGTCGAGCCGCTCGAGCGACGGGTGGATGGGCTTGGTCCACCGCACGAAGCGCACCGTGACGAGGAGGATGAGCAGGACGATCGCCGCGAGCGCGAGCAGTACGACTCTCACCTTCTCCTCGGCCGACACGGCGGGGATGCTAACGAGGCCCGCGTGTAGTCAGTACAGCCGCTCAGTGCTGGTGGAGCGGGCACGAGTACGTCGTGCGCCCTCCCACGGTGCGTCGCTGGAGGGGTGTGCCGTCCTTCGGGCAGATGCCGTCGCGGCGTCGCTCCTCTTGGAGGTCGCCGGTGTGGGAGCCGCCGCGCTCCCCGAGCTCGACGAGCGTGGCTCGAAGGTGGCGGTGCAGGCGGCGCAGCTCGGCGGGCGAGAGCGAGCTCGCGGGCCGTGCCGGATCGAGGCCCGCGCGCCACAACGCTTCGTCGACGAGGAGGTTGCCGACACCCGCGAGCGCGTGTTGGTCCATCAGGCGCGCCTTCAGCGGCGCTCGACTCGACCCGATGATGTCGCGGAGCTGGGCGGGAGTGATGTCGAGCGCGTCGGGGCCGAGCCGGTCCTCGTCGGGGTCGAGCTCCACGCCGCCGAGCCGTCGCGGATCTCTGATGCGCAGCTCACCCCCCTCGGTGAAGAAGAGGATCAGGCGGTCCCAGGCGGGCTCCTCCCGGTCGCTGCCGTACTCGAGGTGCTCCATGCCGGGGACGCCGTCCACGAGGAGCCGGCCTGTCATCCCGAAGCGCAGTCCCACCGTGGGGCCGTCTCCGGTGTCGATCAGCAGGAGCTTGCCGCGCCGGCGGATCGCAGTGATCGTGCGGCCCGTCACCGCGCGACGCAACGCCGGCGGCGTGAGCCCCGCCTTCAGGTACCAGGCGTCGGGAGCCCCGACTCGGGAGATCGTCCGGCCGACCGTGCGCTCCGCGGCGCGGCGGTAGAACTCGATCTCGAGCATCTCGGGCATGGCGGACCATCATCGCCGGTCGCGTGAGCGATGCTGGAAGCGCGTGAACCTCTTCTGGTGGGTCGTGTCGATCGGGATCTTGGTCGGGTTGTTCTGGCTGGCGAAGGCGGCCGAGCCGGAGCTGCGGTCCTCGCCCGACGGCAGCGTCTTCGACTGCAAGTACCACGACGTCGACTTCCCGATGGAAGGCAAGGCTCCAGCGAGTGACCGCGCGCGGTGGCGGCGCGGCCGAGGCGAGCTCATCGACGACCGGGTCCTGGTGATGGGCGGCCCGTTCACAAGGGGCAGTCCCTACGGCGCGCCGCTCCCGATCATCGGGCGCAGCCCGAACCCTCCCCGCAAGACCTCGGTGTACCTCGCCGGCGAGGGCAGCACCTATGTCGCCGTCGCGGTCGCCCGCGAGTCACCTGCCGACGAACGCCTCGCCGGGCTCCTCAGCTGACCCACACAGCAGAGTCGATGGCGTCAGGTCAGAGCGGCGAGCGCCCGCGCGAAGTCGGCCAGCAGGTCGTCGGCGTGTTCGAGGCCGACGGAGACGCGCACGAGCCCGTCCGTGATGCCGCGGTCGGCCCGCTCCTGCGGTGTCAGCCCGACGTGCGTCGACGACGCCGGATGCGTCACCAACGTCTCGGGCCCACCCAGAGTGGAGGCGAGCTGTGCGAGCTGCACGCCCTCGACGAACCGGCGTCCGGCCTCGAGTCCGTCGCGCAGCTCGACCGCGAGCATCGACCCGCCGGATGTCATCTGTCGCTTGGCGAGCTCACGCTGCGGATGGGAGTCGAGACCGGGGTAGCGCACCTGTGCGACGGCCGGATGCGTCTCGAGCCATCCGGACAGCCGGAGCGCGGTGTCGCTCTGGCGGGCGAAGCGCACGGGGAGCGTGCGAATGCCGCGTAGGCCGTTGAGTGCGTCGAACGGCGATGCACACGCGCCGTGAAGCACCGAGTACGACCAGATCGAGTCGAGGAGGTCCTTCGAGCCCGCGACGACGCCGAGCGTCGCGTCGTTGTGGCCGGCGATCCCCTTCGTCGCGGAGTGCAGCACCAGATCAACGCCGTGCTCGAGCGGGCGCTGGCCGATCGGCGTGGCGAACGTGGAGTCGACCACGGTGATGGGCCCCCGGATCGCGCCGATCTCATCGAGGTCGACCAGCGCCATCTGCGGGTTCGCGGGGCTCTCGGTCACCACGAGCATCGTCCGGCCCGGGATGATGGCCGCCGCGAAGGCGCCCGGCTCCGTGCCGTCGACGAACGTCACGTCGATGCCGAAGCGCGGACACGCCCCCTGCAGGAACAGCTGCGTGCCCGAGTAGATGTGCCGCTGAGCGACGATGTGATCGCCCGACGAGCACAGCGCCATGATCGAGGTGGCGACTGCGCCCATACCCGACGAGAACGCGAGCCCGGCCTCCGCGCCCTCGAGCGCGGCGACGGCGTCCTCGAACGACTTCACCGTCGGGTTCGAGTATCGGGAGTAGAAGCGCTCCGACCGGGGCACCGTCGACATGCGCTGGGCCTCGTCGAGGCTCGGGGTGACGAACGCGCTCGTCGCCCACAGCGCAGGGGCGAGCGACGTCGCGTTGTCGTCGCGTCCCGCGCGGATCGCGATCGTGTCGGGCCGCACGGGCTGGTCCGGATGGTCGGCTTGATCGGGATGGTCAGGGGACGTCATGGCTGGTCCCAGTGCTCCTTCTTCACGTCGTCGAGGAACCCCTCGACTGCCCCACCGACCTGATCGAGGTCGATGAGGAACGAGTCATGGCCGTGGTCGCTGTCGATCTCCACGTAGTCGGCAGCGCCCGCCCGTCGACTGCAGCACGTCGCGGATCTGCTTCTGCTGGTAGTTGGGGTAGAGCACATCGGAGCGGATGCCGATCGTGCGGACGGGCACGCGGATGCGCTCCATCGCCGCCTCCAACCCTCCGCGTCCGCGCCCGATGTCCTGGAGGTCCATGGCCTTGCCGATGACGAGATAGGAGTTCGCGTCGAAGCGGCGGACCAGCTTGTCGCCGTGGTAGTCGAGGTAGCGCTCGACCTCGAAGCGCTGCCACAACGAGAAGCCGTCCTGCACATCGGCCATCTCGCGGCCGAACCGATCGGTGAAGACGTCGTCCGACCGGAACGTGATCTGCGCGAGCTCGCGCGCGAGCGCGAGTCCCTGGTGCGGACCGTCGCCGGGAGCGGCGTCGTAGTAGTCGCCACCCCGCCACTTCGGATCCAGCTTGATCGCGCGCCGGCCCACGCTTCCCAACGCGATCTGCTGGGCAGTGGCCTGCGCGCACGCCGCGATCGGCAGGAGCGACCGCACACCGGCCGGGTAGGTGACGCCCCACTCGAGCACCTGCATGCCGCCCATGGATCCGCCGATGACGCTGAGCCACCTCGCGATGCCGAGATGGGTCGCCAGCGCAGCCTGCACGCGGACCATGTCGCGGATCGTGACCACGGGGAATCGCGATCCGTAGGGCCGACCGGTCGACGGCTCGATCGAGGATGGTCCGGTCGATCCCTGGCAGCCGCCGAGCGTGTTGGGACACACCACGAAGTACTTCTCGGTGTCGATGGGAAGTCCGGGGCCGACCATGCCCTCCCACCACCCGGGGCGACGTGGCCGGGACCGACCTCGCCGGTCACGTGGCTGTCGCCTGTCCAGGCGTGGCAGACGAGGATCGCGTTCGACGCGTCGTCGTCGAGCGATCCCCACGTCTCGTAGGCGACGACGATCTCGTCGAGCGCACCGCCACCCTCGAGCGCGAAGGGGCGATCCCGCGGCAGGGTGAAGAACTGACGGCGACCCACGGGGTCGCCGGGGCGCCACGCTCCCGACGCGGGAAGGGGCGGCCGCTCGATCCGCTCGCCGTCTGTCATCTCACCACCGTTTGTCATCTCACCCCTCGCGCACGATCGGTGCGCATCAGGCGTGAGCCCGGACACTTCGTTGCCGCCGGCAAGCCGGATCGGCCACATCCCACCGCAGCAATACCAACAGCGCTGCGGATGGCACCTTGGGTTGTCCGTCCCAGGTTGCCGGACCCTCCGCCCGAGGTTTCCCCCGGTCAGGGCCACTCCTGATGCAGTCCGCAAAGACTATCGGCCGCCCGGCGAGCCGGCCAAGGATTCAGGCCAGCCGGTTCTCTTGGCGCGGATGGGTGTCAGAGACCCGCCTGCGCCAAGAGAACCAGTGAGGTGCTACGCCCGGTACTTCTCGTCGAGCGAGAAGTGGCGGTCGAGCTCGACGATCGCCCCGAACGCGTCGAACTCGACGAGCCGATCGAGGTCGTCACGCAACGTCCCTTTGGCCCGCAGGGTGGCGAGCGTGTCTCGGAGCGCTTTCGTCGCCGAGAACAGCCCGGACAACGGCGAGACGATCAGGTCGAACCCGAGATCGTGGAGCTCCGCTGGGGTGAGCAACGGCGTCTTGCCCGTCTCGACCATGTTGGCGACCAGCACCACTCCCGGAAGGGCGCGGGCGATCTGCTCGAGCTCGTCGATCGACTCGGGCGCCTCGACGAACACCGCGTCGACACCGACGTCCACCGCGGCGCGGGCCCGGCTGATCGCCTCGTCGAGTCCGATCGCCGCCCGCGCGTCGGTGCGGGCGGTCACGTGGAGGTGCGACCGGTGGTCGACGGCGGCGCGCAGCTTCGCGAGCCACTCGTCCACGGGCACGACCTGCTTGCCCGCCATGTGCCCGCACCGCTTCGGCCAGACCTGATCCTCGAGGAAGATGCCCGCGGCGCCGGCGGCTTCCCACATCGCGACGGTGCGGATGACGTTCAACGGGTTGCCGTAGCCGGTGTCGCCGTCGACGATGACCATCGTCTCGGTGCTCGCCGCGCACACCCGGCGCGCCACCTCGGCCATCTCGGGCTGGGTGAGGTAGCCGAAGTCGGGCAGCCCGAGCTGGGTGCCCGACACGCAGTAGCCCGAGAGGAACACGCGTGTCGAAGCCCGCCTCGGCGGCGAGGCGCACCGACAGCGCGTCCCACACGCCCGGCATGAGCACCGGTTCACCCGTCGCGAGACGGGCGCGCAGGTCGTCGCCGCGCACGTCGCCTCAGCGCCCGAGGCGTTCGATCGCGAGCGCCTTCAGACCCTTGTAGTCGACCTTGCCGTTCGGGGCTGCGCCCGATCGTGTCGACGACGACGACGTTGCCGCGGCGCCTTGTACGGCGCGAGCGATGTCTTCACGTGTGCGATGACCGATTCGGAATCGACGTCGCCGAGCGCACCGGCCGGCTCGACCACCGCGCAGATCGTCTCGCCGAAGCGCTCGTCGGGGATGCCGACGCACACCGCGTCGCGCACCGCCGGATGCGTCTTGAGCGCCTCCTCGACCTCCTCGGGGAAGACCTTCTCGCCGCCGGTGTTGATGCACACCGACCCGCGGCCGAGCAGGTGCAGCGTGCCGTCGGGGTTGACCTCGGCCCAGTCGCCCGGGATCGCTCCAGCGCCGATCCTCGAACGTGCGGAAGGTCTGGCGCCGACTTGACCTCGTCCTTGTAGTAGCCGACGGGGATGAAGCCGCTGACGGCGACCATGCCCGGTCTCGTCGCTGCCCGGCTCGACTCGGCGGCCGTCGTCGGTGAACACCGCGACGCGCTCGCCGAGCATGAACTTGGCCGTCTCCTGGCGGCGCCCTTCGCGCGACACCGATGCCGCCCAGCCCGACGGCCTCCGACGAGCCGAACGAGTCGAACAGCATCACCTTCGGGCATGTGCCGCAGCAGGCCGTTCCTTGTTCTCCTGGCTCCACATCACGCCCGACGAGGAGATGAGCGACGACGCTCGACAGGTCGTACTTGCCGGGATTGGCCGTCGAGCGCCTCCAGCATCGGCCGGCGAACGCCTGGCCGACGATGACGAGCGACGTTGACCGTGGCGCTCCGCGCACGACACGCCACAGCTCGCCCGCGTCGAACTTGCGATCGGGGAGCGTGACGACGGTGCCGCCGAGACCCATCGTGATCAACGACGGAGAACTGGCCCGTGCCGTGCATCAAGGGGCACGCCGAGCAGCATCACCGGGCAGGGACTCGTGCGGGTCGCGGCGACACGCTCGCCCGCTTCCTGCACCGACGCGGTCGGGCGCGAGGCCGAGCAGCGGGTTGCCGCCGGCGCCGAGCACGTTGAACAGATCGTCCTGGCGCCACATCACGCCCTTCGGCATGCCCGTCGTGCCGCCGGTGTAGAGGAGCAGGAGGTCGTCGCCGCGAGCGGCCCCACGGCGCGACGACTCGGTCGGCGCCGCCCGACACCACCGATCTCGTAGGGCACCGCCCAGTCCGGGCCGGCGCCGGCTTCGTCGGCGACGCACGTACCAGCGGCGCACCTTCGGGAGCCGGTCGCGGATGCCTTCGAGCAGCGTCGGTGAACGTGGCGTGGAACACGACGGCCTCGGCGTCGGCGTTGTCGAACAGGTAGACGATCTCCTCGGGTCCGTACCGGTAGTTCGTGTTGACCGGCGCGAAGCCGCCCTTGAACGCGGCGACGTAGGTCTCGAGGTACTCGGGGCCGTTGTACAGGTAGGCCGCCACCTTGATCTGGTGGTCGAGCCCGGCGTCGAGCAGGTCGGCGGCGAGGGCGTTGGCGCGCCGGTCGAAGTCGCCCCACGTGATCACCCGGTCGCCCTGGATCTGGCACGGTGCGGTCGGGGATCGCTGGCGGCGATCGCCTCGTAGATGTCGGCGAAGTTCCAGTCGGTCACGTATCCCCCCGTGGCTGGTCGGTGACGCGAGACGGTAGCGGGCCGTGTGCGCCCTCGGTCCCGGCAGCCACCTGTCCTACGAGAGCAGCCGCCTCCGGAAGGAGAGCGTTCCCGCGATCGCGAGTGCGAGGGTCGCCGCCAGCAGGGCGCCGAACGTCACCCATGGCGACATGTGGGGCACCTGTGGCGTGAGCGCGCCCCGCAGCCCTTCGCTCACATACACGAGAGGGTTGATCAGCACGAGCAGCTGCAGCCACCGGATCACCTCGAGGCTCTTCCACGGGTAGTAGGTGCACCCGAGGAACATCACCGGCACGACGATCAGCGAGAACACGAGAGGCACGGTGCGGGGCACGAACACGGTGCCGAGCAGCAGGCCGAGCGCGGCCGATCCGAAGCAGGCGAGCAGCAGTATCGCGGCGAGCTGCAGCCAGTTGTTCACGTGCAGCGAAGTGACGTCGCGCGCCACGAGCCAGACACACGGGAAGACGACGACCGCTGCGAGCAGCGCCTGGAACGCACCGAACAAAATCTTCTGTAGCGCGAGGAAGCTCGTCGGCAGGGGCGCCATCGCGCGATCCTCGATCTCATGACTGGTGTTGAACTCGTCCACGAGCGGGAGGGCGACTGACGAGACGCCCTGGAACATCGTCGTGAACACGATGAGCCCCGGCAGCAGAATCGTGCCGTAGCCCGACTCGGCGGCGACATCGCCACCAAAGCTCTGGCCGATCCGCGGGAACACGTACGCGAAGACGAACGCGATCAGGAACGGTTGCATGACCGTGCGAGCAAAGAACATCCCGCCTTGCCGTCGCAGCACGACGAGGTCGCGCACGACGAGTCCCCAGAACGCGGCTGCGTACCCGCGTCCCGACGTTGACGTGAGGACGGGTGGCCCCGCGAGCACCGTGTCAGTCACGAAGGTCTCGCCCCGTCAAGTTGATGAACACGGTCTCGAGCGTGGGTTCCGTCGCGGACAAGTCGCGGAGCTCGTACGGCTGCGCCGCGGCCACGACCCGAGGCAGCAGCCCGTCGGTGCCTCGCGTGTAGAGCATGACCAAGCCGGGTCCCGGTTCGACTCTCGTGACGCCCTCGACCTGAGCGAGCGCGCCGGCTGCTTCGGGGACGTCGCCTTCGAGGTGCACGGTCACCATCGTCTCGGCGCCCACGGATTGCTTCAGTGCCGCGGGCGTGTCGCAGACGAGCACCTTGCCGTGGTCGACGATCGCCAGGCGGGCGCAGAGCTGGTCGGCCTCCTCCATGTAGTGCGTCGTCATCACGATCGTCGACCCCGCGCTGTGCAGCTCGTCGATCGCCTCCCACAGCGCCAGCCGGCTCTGCGGGTCGAGCCCTGCGGTCGGCTCGTCGAGGAACAGCACTTCCGGACGGTGGGCGATCGCCCGCGCGACCTGCAACCGCTGAGCCATGCCACCCGAGAGCGCGTACGGCGTGGCTTGCGCGCGGTCGGCGAGCTGGAACTGCTCGAGCAGTTCGTAGGCCCGCACCTTGGCCGCCCGTGCACTCCACCCGAAGTACCGGCAGTGGAAGACGAGGTTCTCGACAACGGTGCACGAGCGGTCGAGCGTGTTGAACTGCGTCACGACACCGATCCGCCGCCGCACCCCGGGCGGGTCACGCCGCACGTCGATCCCCGCGACCTTCACACGCCCAGCGGTCGGAAGCACGCGGGTCGTGCACATCCCGACTGTCGTGGTCTTGCCGGCACCGTTCGGGCCGAGCAGACCGAAGATCTCGCCCTCGCTCACCGCGAGATCGATGCCGTCGACGGCGCGCACAGAGGGCGGGCCCGCGTACTCCTTGATCAGCCCTTCGATCGCGACTGCTACGGGCACCGCCCGAACGTACCGGTCAGGGTGTGAGGGCGCCTAGTGCGCGCGCTATCGAGCGACGCGGCGGGCTGCCTTCGGAGCCGGCTCCGCGATCGGATCCCACGCCTGGAGGTCGCCCAAGCGGACATCGTTCGAGAGCATCTCGACGATGGGAAGGTCGAGGGCGAGGCGACGCTGCATCCGCCGTACCTCGAGCTCCTGATCCCAGAGCACCATCGTGACCACGAGGCCGGACTCCCCGCCCGCGCCGTGCGACCGGAACGATGCAGATAGGTCTTCGCGTCCTCGGGCGGGTCGTAGTGGATGACGATGTCGATGTCGTCGACGTGGATGCCCCGCGCCGCGACGTCGGTCGCGACGAGCACCGGCAGCTTGCCCTCGGTGAACTGAGCCAATGACTTCTCGCGCATCTGCTGGCGCAGGTCGCCGTGGATGGCCGCAGCGCGGACGCCCTCCTTCAGCAGCTGCTCGACGAGGCGATCGGCACCACGCTTGGTCCGCACGAAGACCAGGGAGCGCTCCGCGCCTCGGCTGATGGCGGCGGCAACCTTCACCTTGTCGAGCTGGTGCACGAGCAGGAAGCGGTGCGACATCTCCTCGACGGTGACCGTGGTCGAGACGACCTCGTGGAAGACCGGATCCTTCAGGTGCCGGCGCACGACATGATCGACCGCACCGTCGAGCGTCGCGGAGAACAAGCAGCGTCTGGTGCGGGGCGGTGATGCGGCGAAGCAGCCACTCGACCTGCGGCAGGAAGCCCATGTCGGCCATGCGGTCGGCCTCGTCGAGCACGACCGCGCGCACATCGTCGAGTCGCACTGCGCCGTTGTCGATGAAGTCGATGAGGCGACCTGGGGTCGCGATGAGCACGTCGGCGCCGCGCGCGAGAGCGACCCGCTGGCGCTCCATCGACGCGCCGCCGTAGACGGCCTCGACGCGGCAACCGACCGAAGCGCCGAGCGGCGCGAGCACCTCGGTGACCTGGAGCGCGAGCTCACGGGTGGGGACGAGCACGACAGCGTGGGGACGGTTCGGTTGCGGCCTGGCCCGCGATGGCGAGCAACGGCAGCCCGAACGCGAGCGTCTTGCCTGAGCCGGTCTTGGCTTTACCGCACACGTCACGGCCGGTGACGGCGTCGGGGATCGTGAGCGCCTGAATGGGGAAGGGGTCGGTGATGCCGGCTGCATCGAGCGCGTCGACGAGGCGGGGGTCGACGCCGAGCGCGGCGAACGAGGTCATTTGTAGGTTCTCTCCGTTGTCATCGAGGTGGGCCGGCCTGAGCACACCGTGACACTCGGAGTGAAAGGTTGACCCGCGAGCCCGCCACCCTGGCGGCGCTCGACCTGGTCAGGCTACCAGTGTCGTCGCGCGAACCCGCAGCATGCAGGGCGAGAACGCATCGAGCCGCCGGTCAGACCGGCGGCTCGACAACAGCGATTCGGTGATCGCACGTGATCGCTCAGACGACTCGGACGTTCTCCGCCTGATCGCCCTTGCGGCCCTGGGTCACGTCGAACTCGACGCGCTGACCCTCTTCCAGCGAACGGTAACCGTTGCCCTGGATGGCGCTGAAGTGCACGAAGACGTCGGGGCCACCATCGCGCGCGATGAACCCATACCCCTTCTCATTGTTGAACCACTTGACGGTGCCGGTAGCCAAGACCGAGCCCTTCTTTCTGTTTCTGCGGGTCGGTTCTGACCACCAAACCCTCTTTCGGCCGAAAGGCTAGCCGGTCGATCTCTGGTGTCGGCACCGTGTCCGGGGGGTGCCACGGTGCCCCAGGAAGCGACGGCTAGGGTGACCGCTCGGGGCAGAGGCGGGGCGACGCCTACCACCACATTCGAGGTCTTTTCGTGTGCGAATGCGATGACGCTCCCCGGTCGCACGGGCATTTCCATCGGCGACGGGTGCTACAAGCAGCGGGCGCCGGCGCAGCGGTGCTTCTCGGCGGCCGGTTCGTCAATCCGATCAGCATCGCGGGCGCGCAAGAGGGCGGCGGGACCGGCGAAGACCCCGCGACGAGTGGCACGGCTCCTGTCGCGACGCGCGAGTTCCAACGCGCCCCGATCAACGTGCCGCCGCCGATCATCCTTCCGCGATCGGTTTGGGGTGCCGACGAGACGAAGCGGCTGCCTGACCCGACGTACGCGCCGATCCAGAAGCTCATCGTCCACCACTCCGCGACTGCCCTGAGCGGTGACATCGCCGCGGACATCCGCGCGATCTACAAGTTCCACCTCGAGGGACGCGGTTGGGCCGACATCGCGTACAACTTCATCGTCGACCCGAACGGCCGCATCTGGGAAGGCCGTTGGGCGCGTGACTATCCGCCGCCGGAGGTGCCGACCGGCGAAAACGTCGACGGGCTGGGGGTGGTCGGCGCGCACACGCTGAACTTCAACACCGGCAGCTGCGGGGTCATGGTGCTCGGCGACTACCGGGCCAGCCAGCCGACCGATGCAGCGATGGTCTCGGTGATGCGTGTGCTCGCGTGGAAGGCAGGGCAGAAGGGCATCGACGTCGGGGTCTCCGAGCCGTTCACGAACTTCATCGGCCAGACGTCGACGTTTCCGAACATCACGGGTCACCGCGACCTCGGTATCACCGAGTGTCCGGGTGTCGCGTTCTACTCGAAGCTCAACGACCTTCGTGCCGGAGTGGGAGCACGGACGCAGCGGGGCCTCATCGGATACCGCGTGCTGTCGAACGAGGGCCGCGTGCGCGCGTTCGGCGGAGCCTTCGATCTCGGCGACACCGCTCGTCTCGGTGTGGGAGCGGGAGTGGCGATCGCTGCCGCGGGCGACGCAGACAGCTACTGGATCGTCAACGAGGCCGGCAACGTCTTCTCGTTCGGCAACGCGCCGTACTTCGGCGGCCTGGCCGAGAAGGGCATCCAGGCCCGGGCCGCCGACATCGCCGGTCGTCCCGGCGGCGCGGGCTACTGGGTCCTGCTCAGCGACGGCGCCGTCGTCTCCGTTCGGCAACGCGACCGACCTCGGCGGCCTGCCCGCCCTCGGCATCGCCACAACCGCCCGCAAGCTGCGCCCGACACCGACCGGCAACGGGTACTGGATCCTCGGCGCCGACGGCGGCATCTTCAGCTTCGGCGACGCGGCGTTCTTCGGCTCGGTGCCCGGTGTGGGTGCGACGACGGCCGCGGTCGACATGACCTCGACACCCTCGGGTCGTGGCTACTGGGTGCTCGGCGAGGACGGCGGCGTCTTCTCGTTCGGCGACGCCTACTTCCACGGGTCGGTCCCCGGCCTCAAGATCAACTGGGCCCGACCGGCCCGGGCGATCATGGCCGCGTTCGACGGCGGCGGGTACCACGTGATGGCGAACGACGGCGGCGTGTTCAGCTTCGGCAACGTCCCGTTCCACGGCAGCCTCGCCGGCTCCGGCCGCCGCCCCGTCGGCATCGCCCCCGCCATCCAGCTCTGACCCCACCCGGGCTCGGGTTTCGTCACCAGCGGCCCAATGCCGCGCTCTGGTGACGAAACGGTCGCGAGGCAAGGCCGGCGCGGGGCGGGCGTACGCTCGGGCGCGTGGCTGACCTGCGGGTGATCATCACCGCGAGCGACTACTTCCGCACGCTCGAGTTCTACGGCGACGTGCTCGGCCTGTCGATCCACGAGTCGTGGGACGATCCCGACGGTCGCGGCACGTTGTTTCGCGCCGCGGGCGGGATGATCGAGGTGTTCGAGGCGAACGCACATCATCCGGCGCATCGGCCCGAGGGCGTGCGGCTCGGCATCCAGGTCGACGACGCGCAGGCGCTGCACGATCGCGTCGTGCAACACGGCGTCGCGATCGTCGAAGCCATCGGTGATCGCGCGTGGGGGCATCGCAGCTTCACGATCGACGATCCCGACGGATTGCCGCTCACGTTCTTCCACGTGCTTCGCTGACGCGCCGATCAGTCCAAACTGGTCCGTCAGTTAGTAGACATCGCGCCGAGTGGCGACAAGCCTGATCGATGTGCTGATGAACCACATCGACGAGAAGGTGGCGGCGAGCTCGGCCGGTGCGAAGGGCGAAGGCCTCTACGCGGTCAAGCCGATCCGCGCCGGCGAGACCGTCGTTGCGTTCGGTGGCTATGCGATCGATCGCCCGACACTCGAGTCGCTGCCGTCGGAGCGTCGCATCCACGCCATCCAGATCGACGACCACCTGTTCTTGGTCGGGCCCGATCCGGCCGAGCCGGGCGACCTCGTCAACCACTCGTGCGATCCGAACTGTGGGCTCGTCGGCGCGGTGCTCGTCGTCGCGATGCGTGACATCGAACCGGGCGAGGAGATCACGTTCGACTACGCGATGAGCGACTCGACCGACTACGACGAGTTCGACTGCTCGTGCGGCACACCGCACTGTCGCAAGCGGGTGACCGGCGACGACTGGACCCGGCTCGAGCTGCAGCAGCGCTACGCCGGATGGTTCTCCTCGTACCTGGCACGGCGCATCGCGGCGTTGCCCGCGGTCGGCGCGAGTCGCCGAGTCTTCGCCGCCTGACGATCACGCCGTAACGATCACCCACGGCGCGTACCGGGGTGCCTAGCGTGCCGCCATGCGCATCCTGGTGGTGGGAGCCGGCGGCGTCGGCGCCGCCATCGCTGCGATCGCCAGTCGCCGCTCGTTCTTCGACGCGATGGTGGTGGCCGATCGTCGATGTGGGGCGGGCCGAACGAGCGGTGTCGACGCTCGGTGACGATCGGCTGACCGCGGCAACGGGTCGACGCGAGCGATCAATCCGCCGTCGCCGCGCTGGCGCAGCACCATCGGGCCGATGTCATCGTCAACGCGTGCGATCCGCGGTTCAACCCCCCGATCTTCGGGGCCGCGTTCGAGGCCCGGTGCACCTACTTCGACATGGCGATGACCCTCTCGCAGCCGCACCCCAAAGAGCCGTACTCGCAGACCGGCGTGATGCTCGGCGACGAGCAATTCACCGCGTCTCCGCAGTGGGAGGACGCGGGACTGCTCGCGCTCGTGGGCATCGGAGTCGAACCGGGGCTCTCCGACGTCTTCGCGCGGTACGCCGCCGACCATCTGTTCGCGGAGATCGACGAGATCGGCGTGCGTGACGGCGCCGATCTCACGATCGACGGCTACGACTTCGCCCCGACGTTCTCGATCTGGACGACGATCGAGGAGTGCCTCAACCCCCCGATCGTGTGGGAGCGCGCCCGCGGCTGGTTCACGACCGAGCCGTTCTCCGAGCCCGAGACGTTCGTGTTCCCCGAAGGCATCGGCGCGGTCGAGTGCGTGAACGTCGAGCACGAGGAAGTTCTGCTGATCCCCCGTTGGGTCGACTGCAACCGCGTCACCTTCAAGTACGGCCTCGGCGACGAGTTCATCCAGATGCTGCGCACGCTGCATCGGCTCGGGCTCGACAGCAAGGACAAGATCCGCGTGCTCGACGTCGACGTCGCGCCGCGCGATGTGGTCGCCGCCTGCCTGCCGAACCCCGCGGAGCTCGGTGAGCGGATGCACGGCAAGACGTGCGCGGGCACATGGGTGAAGGGAACCGGCCTCGATGGCCAGCGTCGGGAGGTGTACCTCTACAACGTCGTCGACAACGAGTTCTCGATGGCCGAGTACGGCCACCAAGCCGTCGTCTGGCAGACGGCCATCAACCCCGTCGTGGCGATGGAGCTGATCGCGGAGGAGCGCTGGCAGGGCGTCGGTGTCCTCGGCCCCGAAGCGTTCGACGCGGTGCCGTTCCTCGAGAAGCTCGCCGAGTACGGCGCCACGGCGTCGGCCGCACGGCACTGGTCGAGCTCACCTAGTCGAGCTCACCCAGCACGACGTACTCGCGCACGACCGGCTCGCGGAACCACTCCCCCATCTCCCGGTCCACGTCCGCCACGGTCTCGTCGCTGATCGCCTTCCACTGCTCGCGAGCTCGCCCACCACACCATGATCACGACGGTGTTCGGTCGATCACCGGGAACCCACACCTCCTTGCGTACGAACCCGGGCTGCGCGGCGAGGAACTCAGTCCAGATGCGCGCGTCGGCCTCGAGGAAGCCCTCGATGTCGGGCGCATCGACCTGGAGGGTCAGCTCCTCGACGATCACGGACCGGTCACGAGGCAGAACTCGTTGCCCTCGGGGTCGAGGAGGATCTGGAACGCGCCGTCTTCTTCGAGCACCACCCCGCCCTGCCGGCGCGCGCCGATGGCGATGGCGGCGGCCGTGCTCGCTTCGAGGTCGGGGGCCAGGACGTCGAGGTGGACGCGGTTCTTCACCTGCTTGGACTCTGGCACGCGCTGGAACCCGATCCGCAGGCCCGTGTCGTCGGCAGGCTCGACGAGCGCCCAGTCGGGATCGCGGTCGACGGCCTCACCGCCGACCAACGACGCGTAGAACTGCGCGAGCGGCAACGGCTCGCGGCAGTCGATGACGAGCTCCCAGATCGGTCCGATCGCCATCGTCTCAGCGTAGGAACTCGGCCGCGTCGACGTCCTCGGCATGCGTGAAGTGCCGTTCCGTCATGGCGGAGAACATCGCGATGCCGCGCTCGCTCGAGCCCACGATCATCGAGGCGATGACGGACATGACGCAGCCGGCGAACGCCCACCGCCGGTAGTCCTCCCAGCAGTCGTCCCACGAGAAGTCGCGCACCCCGCCGGCCTCGAGCTGCTCGTGATACCGACGGAGAAGATCGACCTCGTGCGCACGGCGTTCATCCGGCAACAGCCCCGCGCCCAAGAAGTACGAGGCATCGCCGAGCGCGGCGCCGCGCCCGGCGTCTGCCAGTCGACGACGGAAAGCGGGTACCCCCCTTCGTCGGTGCCGAACAGCATGTTGTCGAGCCGGTAGTCGCCGTGGATCACCGTGCGCGGGGCGTGGTCACCGGCAACCCACGACTCGATCGACTCGCCGAAGCGCTCCCCGAGCGCGATCTGGCTCGGGGTCATGACACCGGAGTAGATCTCGAGGAAGCCGGGCCACAGCGTGCGGTAGAGGGAGACGAGTGCGGCCACACCCTCTGCGTCCCGATCGCGGAGCCACGCGATGTCGGCGAGCGCCGGGTCGGCCCAGCGCGGGGCATGCAGCTTCGCGAGCTCGTCGAGCGCGAGCGCAGCCTGGTCGACGGTGCACCCGTCGATCTGGTCGCCCTGCACGGCCGGCGCGAGATCCTCGAGCAGGAGGACGAACAGACCCGACTCCGCGCTCCAGTCCGCGTGGTAGCAGCGGGGCGTGCGGATGCCCACGGTCGGAGCGATCTCGTTGTAGAAGCGCACCTCGCGCTCGTAGTTGCGCATCGCGACACCGGTCGCTCGGCTGGCATCGTCGTCCGACGGCAGCTTCGCGACGACGCGACCGGGAGCGTCGTCCGAGCCCTCGAGCCGGTACCGCACGCACATGCCGACTTGGCCGGTGCCCACCCGCTGTTCCTCCACGATCGCGACGTCGGCGCCGAGCGCCTGCGACATCCACTCGTCGGTGATGTCGGTGCGGGCAGTGGGGATCGAAGGGCGACGCTCGGTGTGGCTCATGCGGCGGCGACCGTATCTCGCCCGTCAGCGACAGACGCCTCGCTAGCGTCGAGTCGTGGACGGGACGCAGGTCGAACAGCACATCGGTGAGGTCGCGCGGGTCGGATACACGGTGATTCCGAATGCGATCGAGCCGGAACTCATCGACGAGCTGCGCGACGACCTCGCGCGGCTCGAGCACGAGCTCGACGTGCAGCCGGCCGGCAACAGCTTCGAGGGCGCCGCCACATGGCGCATCTACAACCTGCTCGTCCACGGGCCGGTCTACGAGCAGATCCCCGTGCATCCGCACGTGCTTCCGGTTGTCGAAGGCGTGCTCGACGCCGGATGCCTCGTCTCGTCGCTGTCATCGATCGCGATCGGTCCGGGCGAGATCGCGCAGCCGATCCACGCCGACGATCAGCTGATCCCGATCCCGAAGCCTCACGTCGCGACCGTGTGCAACACGATGTGGGCGCTCACCGACTTCACCGACGCGAACGGCGCGACGCGCCTCGTCCCCGGCAGCCACATCGCCGACCACTCGCCCGCCTATGGCGAGCACTACGACACCGTTCCCGCGGAGATGAGCGCCGGCAGCGTGCTCGTGTGGCACGGATCGCTCTGGCACGGCGGCGGAGCGAACACGACTGACCAACGGCGCGTCGGCATCGCGATGAACTACTGCGCGGGCTGGATCCGTCAGCAAGAGAACCAGCAGCTCGGGATCCCCCGCGAGATCGCCGCGCGCTTCATCGCCCCGCCTGCGCGAGCTGTGCGGCTACGGCATCTACCGCGGGCTCATCGGCCACATCGACAAGCACGACCCGGCGGAGCTGCTCGACGACTCGACGGGATCCTCCGACCCGATGGTGTGGGCTCGTCTGTGAAGGTCGAGGAGATGCCCCGCGGGCCGGTGCGCCGGCGCCTGCTCCCGCTGCTCCATCTCGCCGAGGACTCCGAGACACAGCTCGAGGCCGCGATCGACGAGGGCGTGATGTACGTCGCGCTCGACGAGAGCGGCGAGGACCTCGGCGTCGTCCTCGCGCTCGGCGCACGCGCCCGACGAGGTCGAGCTGCGCTATGTCGCGGTGGCGGAAGCCCACCAGCGCAAAGGCATCGGCAAGGCGATGCTCGCCCACGTCGTCGACGCCAGCCGCTCCGCGGGCATCAAGCGCGATCCTCGTGGGCACGAGCTCGGCCGACACCGGAAACCTCGACTTCTACCAGCGGTGCGGCTTTCGGCTGCACTCGATCGAGCGGGACTACTTCTCGCCGGCACGCGGGTATCCGGCTGACTTCGTGCTGAACGGTCTGCCGGCGGTCGACATGGTGTGGATGGACCTGCAGGTCTGATGGGCAAGCTGCGCGACCTCGCGCTCGACGTCACGCCGCTGCGCGCGTCGCGGGAGTTCCGCCTCTTGTGGGGTGCCGACGGCATCACCGCCGCGGGTTCGCAGCTCACGCGCGTCGCCGCCGCGTTCCAGATCTACGACCTGACCGGGTCGACGCTCGCCGTCGGTCTGCTCGGGCTCGTTGCGATGTTCCCGCTGTTCTTCGGCTCGATCATCGGGGGCGCAGTCGCGGACCACTTCGAGCGCCGGCGGATCCTGCTGCTCACCGAGCTCGGCGGACTGCTCTGCGCACTCGCGCTCGCCGCCAACGCGGCATCGTCGAACCCGCAGGCTTGGGTCATCTACGTCGTGTTCTTCCTCACGACCGCCTGCTACTCGATCGGCGTCCCGGCGAGCCGTTCCGCGGTGCAGATGCTGGTCGAGCGCGAGCAGATCCCGTCGGCCACCGCGCTCGAGGCCGTGCTCGGCAGCACCGCCCGCCTCATCGGTCCGGTCATCGCCGGCGTGCTCATCGCGCAGGTCGGTCTCGCCTGGACCTACCTCGTCGACGTCGCCACATTCGTCCTCTCGATCACGCTGCTCGTCGCGATGCGGCGGATCGCCATCACCGGCGGCGAAGGCGTGAGCCTCCACGCGATCGCGGAAGGGCTCCGCTACCTCCGCAGTCGCGCTGCGCTCAAAGGGTCGTTCATCGCCGACCTCATCGCCATGATCTTCGGCATGCCCGTCGCGCTCTTCCCCGCGCTCGTCGATCAACGCTTCGACGGTGACCCGAAGGTGCTCGGTCTGCTCTACGCGGCGCCGTTCGCGGGTTCGCTCATCGCGAGCGCCTCGAGCGGATGGGCGCGCCGGGTGCACCGTCACGGCGTCGCGCTGTGCCTCGCCATCGTCGCGTGGGGCGTCGCGATCACGGTGTTCGGTCTGGTCGAGGGCCTCGCGATCTCACTCACGCTCCTCGCCGTCGCCGGAGGATCAGACATGGTGAGCGGCGTCTTCCGCCAGTCGATCCTGCGGATGGCGACACCGCCGCAGATGCTCGGCCGGATCGAAGGCGTGGGCATGGCGGTGTGGACGACAGGCCCGGCCCTCGGCGACCTCGAGGCCGGTGCGGTCGCGGCGGTGACGACAGTCGACACGTCCATCGTGATCGGCGGTCTCGCGTGCATCGGCGGCATCGCCGTCCTCGCCGTGGCGATGCCCGCGCTGATCGCGTACGACGCTCGCACCGGTGCGGCGAGAGTCGACCTGGCTCCGGGCTAGCGCGCCGGTACCTTCCTGACCGTGTATGCGTTCCTCCGCCGCCCGAAGTGGATCGCATTCACGCTCGGCATCCTCGTGCTCGTCATCGTGATGGTGAACCTCGGTCTCTGGCAGCTCCGACGGCTCGACGAGCGCGAGGCGCGGAACGACGCGGTGCGTGCACGCGAAACCCAACCGGCGGTGCCGGTCGCGCAGGCCGATGGCGGCGAGTGGCAGCCCGTGCAGGCGACCGGCGAGTACGACGTGGACGCGCAGGTGCTCGTGCGCAACCGCTCGCTGCACGGATCGCCCGGCTACCACGTGCTCACGCCCTTGGTGCTTTCCACGGGCGAGGCGCTCGTCGTCAACCGGGGCTTCATCCCGCTCGAGACGACCGGCGACTCGCCGATGGTCCCCGAGCCTCCCGCGGGGTCGGTCACGGTCGACGGTCGAGTCCGGGAGTCGCAGACGAGGGGGCGCTTCGGGCCCCGCGATCCGGAAGAGGGCACGCTCACGGCCATGGCACGGGCCGACATCGCGCGGCTGCAGCAACAGACGGCATATCCGCTGCTGCCGTTCTACGTCGAGCTGGAGTCGTCATCCCCCAGTGATCCCGGCGGACCGACGCCGATCCCCCTCCCTGACCTCGACTCCGGCCCGCACCTGAGCTACGCGATCCAGTGGTTCACCTTCGCCACGCTGGCCGTCGTGGGCTGGGTCGTCGTCGTGCGCAAGAGCGCACGCGACCATCAGCACAGCGGACGCGACCACGCAGAGCGGACGCGACGTTCCCCAGGTGGTCGGCGCGGACAACGACGAGCCGTAGGCTCGGGCCCATGGCCCTCACGGACGAAGCCGTCTCTCCCGCGCCGGACGATGTCGAGGAAGTGGCGTGGGATCTCGATTCGCTCGTCGATGGAAAGGGCGCCGCGGGCGTCGACGAGCTGCTCGACCGGGCCGAGGCGATGCTGCCCGCCCTTCTCGAACATCGCGGGCGGGTCGCCGCCATGGACGCGGCGACCCTCGCGGACTTCATGGCGTCGTTGAGCGACCTGCAGGAGCTCATCGGCAGGGCGGCCTCGTACGCCGGACTTCGGTTCTCCGTCGACACGAGCGACCCCGCGAACGGTGCGCTCATGCAGCGGGTGCAGGAGCGGGCGACCGCGATCGGCACCCAGCTGATCTGGTTCGAGCTCGAGTGGGCGGCGATTCCCGACGAGTCCGCTGACGCGATCCTCGCCGACGAGCGCGTTGCTCCCTACCGGTACCACCTCGAGTCAGAGCGGCGCTACCGGCCTCACCTTCTCACCGAGCCCGAGGAGAAGATCGACGCGGAGAAGAGCGTGACGGGTCGCTCCGCGTGGGTCCGCCTCTTCAGCGAGCTCTCCGCCGAGATCACCGTCACGTTGCCCGACGGCGTCGAGGCGCCCCTCGAGCGCGGCCTCGCCCTCATGATGCATCCCGACCGCGAGACGCGACAGCACGCGGCCGAAGCGATCACCGCGGGCCTCGCTCCAGGGCTGCGCACACGCGCGTTCATCTTCAACACCCTCCTCGCGGACAAGGCCACCGATGATCGGCTCCGTCAGTACCCGACCTGGATCACGAGCCGCAACCTCGCCAACCAGGCGACCGACGAGAGCGTCGAAGCACTCGTCGACGCGGTGAAGCGCCGCTACGACATCCCCCAGCGCTGGTACACGATGAAGCGTCAGATCCTCGGCCTTCCCCGCCTTGCCGACTATGACCGGTACGCATCGGTGGCCGCGAGCGAGACGCTCATCGATTGGCCCGAGGCGCGCGACATGGTGCTCGACTCCTACGCGTCGTTCTCGCCCGAGCTCGCTGCGCTGGCGCGTCGCTTCTTCGACGAGCGGTGGATCGACGCACCCGTTCGCCCCGGCAAGCGCCCCGGTGCGTTCTGCGCCTACACCGTGCCCTCACATCATCCGTACGTGTTCCTCAACTGGACTGCGAAGCGCAACGACGTCCTGACGCTCGCGCACGAGCTCGGTCACGGCCTGCACGGGCACCTGGCGCGTGAACAGGGCGTGTTCCACCAGACGACTCCCCTCACGCTGGCCGAGACCGCGTCGGTGTTCGGCGAGACCGTGACGTTCGGTCGGCTGCTTGCGGCGACGACCGATCCGCAGGACCGTCTCGCGCTGCTGGCCGAGTCGATCGAGGGTGGCATCGCCACGGTGTTCCGCCAGACGGCGATGAACCGCTTCGAGCAAGCGATGCACACCGCGCGCCGCGAGGAAGGCGAGCTGTCGGTGGACCGGCTCGGCGAGTTGTGGGCCGAGACGCAGTCCGAGATGCTCGGCGACTCCGTCGAGATCACCGACAACTACCGCAGCTGGTGGAGCTACATCCCGCACTTCATCGGAACCCCCGGCTACGTCTACGCGTACGCGTACGGACAGCTGCTCGCGATGTCGGTGTACCACCAGTACGAGACGCAGGGCTCCGACTTCGTCCCCCGCTACCTCCACCTCCTGCGGGCGGGCGGGTCGATGGCGCCCGAGGATCTCGGTCGTATCGTCGGCTGTGACCTCGCCGATCCCGGGTTCTGGGACGGCGGCCTCGCGCTGCTCGAAGCGCAGGTCGACCTGGCCGAGGACGCCGCGGCCGCGGCCGGCCGCCTCTGACGCGAGGCCGACCGCTTCCGCAGGTCCGCGGCGTAGCGTGCAGCCATGACCGGCGAACCTGAGATCGCCGCTTCCATCCTCGACCTCGTCGGCAACACGCCGATGGTGCGGCTGCCACGCTTGTCCGCGATCGAGCACATCACTTCGACGCTCGCCGTCAAGCTCGAGACGACGAACCCGGGCGGCAGCGTGAAGGATCGGCCCGCGATCGCGATGATCGACGCGGCGGAGCGAGACGGCCTTCTGAAGCCGGGCGGCACGATCGTCGAGCCCACGTCGGGCAACACCGGAGTCGGGCTCGCCATCGTGGCGGCCCAGCGCGGGTACCGGTGCGTCTTCGTCATGACCGACAAGGTCGCGCCCGAGAAGGTCGCCTTTCTCCGCGCGTACGGAGCCGAAGTCGTCGTGTGCCCGGTCGCGGTGCTCCCTGAGGATCCGCAGTCGTACTACTCGACCGCGGAGCGCCTCGTGCGCGAGATCCCCGGTGCGTTCCGACCCAACCAGTACGCGAACCCCGCCAACCCGCAGTCCCACTACGACACCACTGGTCCGGAGATCTGGAGGCAGACCGCAGGCCGCGTCACGCACTTCGTCGCCGGCTTGGGCACGGGCGGCACCATCACCGGCATCGGCCGGTATCTCAAGGAGCAGAACCCGGCCGTGCGAATCATCGGGGCCGACCCGGAGGGATCGGTGTACTCGGGGGGATCGGGCCGCCCCTACATGGTCGAGGGCGTCGGCGAAGACTTCTGGCCCGAGACGTACGACCCGTCGGTGATCGACGACGTGATCGCGGTGAGCGACGAGGACTCGTTTCTCATGGCACGCCGTGTCGCCCGCGAGGAGGGCTTGCTGATCGGCGGGTCGGGCGGCACCGCTGTCGCGGCGGCGGTGCGGGTGGCGAAGGCGGCGAATCCGTCCGACATCGTCGTCGTGCTCGTCCCCGACTCGGGCCGCGGCTACCTGTCCCGCGTGTTCAACGACGAGTGGATGGCGGACTACGGGTTCCTCCGCACATGCGACCTTTGCGTCGCCGAGGTGCTGGATGCCCGCAGCGAGTCGCTGCCCCCGCTCATCTACGTGAACCCGGAGGACTCAGCACGCGAGGCAGTGGCGTTGATGAGAAAGCACGGACTCTCGCAGCTGCCCGTCATCAAGAACGAGCCGCCGTTCGCGGCGGCCGAGGTGCAGGGCTCGGTCGACGAGCTCGAGCTGATGGACAAGGCATTCCATGATCCAGAGGTGCTCGACCTTCCCGTCGGAGACGTGATGGGACCGAAGCTGCCGACGGTCGGCATCGGTCAGTCGCTCGACCTGGTCGTGCGCAAGCTCGACCAGGCACCCGCGCTGCTCGTGCTGTCCGGAGGCCGGCCCCTCGCCGTGCTCACGCGCACCGACGTGCTCACGTTTCTCTCGCCCAGCGAGCAGCTCGATGGGTGAGGTGCAGCTCGATGGGTGAGTTCGGGCTCGAAGGGCTCGGCTTCGAGACCCGCGCCATCCACGCCGGTCAAGCGCCCGACGAAGCCAGTGGCGCCGTCATCCCTCCGGTCTCGCTTTCGACGACGTTCGCGCAGCGAGCGGTCGGCGACCACAAGGGCTACGAGTACGCCCGGTCCGGCAACCCGACACGGACATCGCTCGAGACGTGCCTGGCTTCGCTCGAAGGCGCGGAGCACGGGCTCGCGTTCGCCAGCGGCCTCTCGGCGGAGGACGCGGTGCTGCGCACGCTCGTGCAACCGGGTGATCGCATCCTCCTGGGCAGCGACGCGTACGGGGGAACGTTCCGCTTGATCTCCCAGGTGTACGGGCCGGCGGGCTGCTCGTGGAGCGCGGTCGATCTCACGGATGCCGCGGCGCTGTCTGCCGCATGGCTCGACGACGTCGTGCTCGTGTGGCTCGAGACACCGACGAACCCGTTGCTCACGTGCATCGACATCGAGGCGATCGCGATCGGTCGCCCACGACCACGGCGCTCGATGCGTCGTCGACAACACCTTTGCGACGCCGTATCTCCAGCGCCCGCTCGAGTTCGGCGCCGATGTGGTCGTGCACTCGACGACGAAGTATCTCGGTGGTCACTCCGACGTCGTCGGCGGGTTCGCCGCGCTCGACGACGACCAGATCGCGGAACGCCTGCGGTTCATCCAGAACGCCGCGGGCGCGGTGCCCGCGCCGTTCGACTGCTACCTCGTGTTGCGCGGTCTGAAGACGTTGGCCATCCGCATGGACCGGCACTGCGCGAACGCCCGGGCGATCGTCGATCTCCTGGTGGGCCACCCGGCGGTCGACCGCGTCCTGTACCCGCAGCTTCCCGACCATCCCGGTCACGCCGCCGCCGCGAAGCAGATGCGCGATTTCGGCGGCATGGTGTCGTTCACATGCGCCGGAGGCGAGGACGCCGCACTGAGCGTCGTGAGTCGAACCTCGCTGTTCACGCTGGCGGAGTCGCTCGGCGCCGTCGAGTCGCTCATCGAGCATCCCGGACGCATGACGCACGCGTCCGCCGCGGACTCGCCACTCGAAGTCGATCCCGCCCTCGTCCGGCTCTCCATCGGCATCGAGTCGGCGTCCGACCTCGTCGCCGACCTCAGTCAGGCGCTCGACTCACTCTGAGCTCGCTCTCGCCGCCAGATCCGCGGCGACGCGACCCTCGAGCCGATCGCGGATGTCGTCGAGCACGGCGTGGCCGCTGCGGAAGTAGCGAGAGCGGCGCAAGCCCGCCATACGGCCGATCCGCCCAGTCAGCCTCAGGCTCAGAATCGTGTGCCACGGGTCCCACGCGCTGAGCTCGAGCTCGACGCGCACAGGCGCGGAGAATCGAGAGAAGAAGAGGTGCGCCGGGACCGCGCGCATCCGAGGCGGGTTCGTCTCTGCCACCCCGATCTCGAGCGCGAGCCGACTCAACTTGTCGGGGACAACCTGCTCGGTCGTCGACCTCCAGGCGTCGAACGCGAACGACGCTTCGCGCGGGCGGAGCAGCACGAGCCGACCGATGACGAGCATGAGCGGAGGCTCGGCCGGAGACGTCGGCAGCAGCACGAGCCGGTCAACCGCGGGAGCTCGCCGGCCGATGCCCTGAACGACGACCTCCACGGCGTTCGTAGATGCCCGCAACCAAGTGGGGACGTGGTGCAGAGCCTCGGGCTCTCGCTCCGTCTCGGAGACATAGAGCGGAAGATCCACCTCATCACTCTGGGCCTCGACCGAAGTGAGCGCAATGGGCCTGCTTGCAGTCCGGCACCCGCGCGGCAAGTGTCTCGGTGCCTTCCCAAGCGGGGAGGTCGGGACGCTGCGCGAACCGGGGCGGTGGCAACGTGAGGCGACCAACCGAGATCGTTGCCGCGACGGGGTGAGCGGGCGCGACGCGCGGATCACCGAACCACGCAGCATCGAACGCCTTCACCTGGGGGCGGCCGCGCTCGGCACGGAGAGGCTCGAAGTGCGGTTCGACCTGGATCAGGCGTTCGCCGCGTCCTTCGACCTCGCCACGGTTCAAACCGACGACGTACTGGATGTCGTCAGCTGCGATCGGCCGCGGGTCCTCGACGGACACATCGAGCACCGTGACCCCGGCGTCCACCACCGACACGGCGACACGGTCGTAGCGTCGCTCGACCCTCACCGAGGCCGAAGTCATCGCCGGATAGGCCCACCCCTTCGCGAGCGCCTCGGCGAGCGAGCCCTGCGCGGCGCCGCCGACGAGCATTGCCCGCGCCCGGAAGCCGGCTCGGCACGAGAGACGCAGCTGCACCATCTCGATGTCGAGGGCCCGCCACGCCGTGATCGTGAGCAACGTCGGAATCGTCTCGTGAAGACCCTTGGGCAGGAGGTCACCGCCGCGCACACCCGCGAGCTCGTAGGAGATCAGCACGACTTCGGTCTCGCCGAAGTCGAGCGGTTCGACCGCGAGGCTCATCGCGGTCGGAACTTCGCCATGACTTCGGTCGCGAAGAGTCGCAGGCTCGCGAGCACGTCCGCCTGATCGATGACCTCGGCGGTGTTCACGATGAAGTTGATGCCGTCGATGCCGACCGACTCCCACTCGCGGATCACGTCCACGATGCGGGCCGGGTCGCCGATCGCAATTCCTTCGGGCAGCGGGCGCCGGTCGCCGGGCGCGCCGGTCTCCTTCATCGCTCGCGTCGCCTGGTTCCCGAGCGATTGATAGGCGCTCGTCGGGTACGCCTCGCGCGTCCAGAGCAGGTGGGAGTTCAGGAAGTTGAACGCGGCAGCCATGCGTCCACCCCGATCGGCGGCCACGTCGATGTCCTCGTGGCAGTACAGGAAGTTCTGGGTCGTCACCGCCGAGGTCACCACCGCACCGACGGGCTCACACATCTCGATGCGCCGCCGGTACTCGGCGGTGCGGCGCTGCTGCTCGGCGAAGGTCACCGCTGCCACCCCGAGGCACCCCAGACCGCGATCGGCGGCGTCGAGCTCGGTGCCGGGGGTCGTGACCGTGACCCACATCGGCGGATGGGGGTCTTGGAGCGGCTTCGGGAGCACGTTGCGTTCGGGGACGTGGCAGGAGATGCCCTCGAACGAGAAGCGATCCTGCATCCACATCTTCGGGATGATCCGTACGTACTCGTCCCAGGTCTTCTTCGTGAGGTCGGGATCGGTGCCGAACCCGCCGAGCTCGGTCCAGGTCGACGACCGCGCGGTGCCGAGCTCCAGGCGCCCGCCGCTCACGATGTCGAGTGCCGCCGCGCGCTCGGCGACCCGCACGGGATGGTTCATCTCCGGCACGCACACGACCGCACCATGCCCGACCCGAATGCGTTCGGTTCGCGACGCGACCGCGGTGAGGAAGACCTCCGGCGACGAGCAGTGGGAGTAGCCCTCGAGGAAGTGGTGTTCGACCGCCCACACCCAGTCGAAGCCGAGTGCATCTGCGAGCACCGCCTGCTCCAGCGCGTTCGCGTAGGCCTGCTGCTCGGCCTGACGCGTCAGCGGCAGGGGCACGGAGAGCTCGAAGAACAAGCCGAACTTCACGTCGATGACCGTACCGCCGGCCACCTACCATCGCTCGATGACCGAGATCGAGCACCGTTTCGTCGAGACGAATGGCATTCGCATGCACGTCGCCGAGACCGGACCGGCCGACGGGCCGCTCGTCGTGCTCTGCCACGGCTTCCCCGAGAGCTGGTACTCGTGGCGGCATCAGCTGAAGGCGCTGGGCGACGCCGGCTATCACGTCGTCGCGCCTGACCAGCGCGGCTACGGACAGACCACTGCCCCTGAGGAGATCGAGGCATACACCCAGCTCCACCTGGTCGGCGACATCATCGGACTGCTCGATGCACTCGACGCGCCCACCGCCGTCATCGCCGGCCACGACTGGGGCGCGCCCGTGGCATGGAACACCGCGCTCTGGCGGCCCGATCGCATTCGCGGCGTCGTCGGGCTGTCGGTGCCGTTCACGGCGCGCGCGCCAGGCCGGCCGACCGTTCTCCTCGACATGATCGCCGGCGAGAACTTCATGTACATCCTCTACTTCCAAGAGCCCGGCGTGGCCGAGGAGAACCTGGGGAAGGACGTCCGCTTCAGCATCCGCGGCTTCATGTACGTGGCGTCGGGCGACGTCGACCTGAGCGAGATCCAGTGGGGGCAGCATGGTCGTGACGCGACGATGACCGACCACTTCGTCGACCCGACGACGTTTCCGGCGTGGCTCACCGATGCGGACATCGACTTCTACGTCGGCGAGTTCGAGCGCGTGGGCTTCCGGGGCGGTCTCAACTGGTACCGCAACATCGACCGCACGTGGGAGCTCACCGCGGGTTGGGCGGGCGCGGTGATCACACCCCCCGCCCTGTTCATCGCGGGCGACCGCGACGGGGTGATCGCGATGAACCCGGGGGCAGTGGAGAATCTGCCGACGCTCGTGCCGAACCTCCGGCGCACCGTCATGCTCGAAGGCTGCGGTCACTGGACGCAACAGGAGCGTCCCGACGAGACCAACGCCGCGATGCTCGAGTTCCTCGCCGGACTCGATTGACGCTTGCTGCTGCGCTGACCGCGATCGACGCGTGGCCGGGTCAGGACCGCGCGGTCGCGATCGTCGACCGAGGTGGCACCCTCGCGAGCCGCGGACCGGTCGAGCAACGCCTGGCGCTCGCGAGCGTCACGAAGCCACTCGTCGCGTACGCGGTGCTCGTCGCCGTCGAGGAGGGCTCCCTCGACCTCGACGCGCCCATCGAACCGGGCACATCGGTGCGGCACCTGCTCGCCCATGCATCAGGCCTGGCACCCGATGACGAGACGTCCATCGCGGCACCGGCGTCGCGACGCATCTACTCGAACGCGGGATTCGAAGTGCTCGGCCGCGCGCTCGAGGCGGCGACGGCCATCCCGACGGCCACCTACTTGCGTGAGGCGGTCCTGGACCCGCTCGCGATGGCGGCAACCACACTCGACGGCTCCCCCGCATCGGGTGCAGTGAGCACGACAGTCGACCTCAGTCGGTTTGCCCGCGAGCTGCTCGACCCCACGCTCGTCGCTCCGTCCACGCTGGCCGACGCGACGAGCGTCCAGTGCTCCGGCCTCGATGGCGTGCTCCCCGGGTTCGGGCGACAGTCACCGAACGACTGGGGCCTGGGTTTCGAGATCCGCGACGAGAAGCATCCCCACTGGACGGGCTCACGCAACTCGCCGCGTACCTTCGGCCACTTCGGTCGCACAGGCACGCTTCCTCTGGGTCGATCCAGACGCCCAGATCGCGTGCGTGTGCCTCACCGACGCGGGCTTCGGCCGGTGGGCCGAGGCCGCGTGGCCGGCGCTCAGCGACTCGGTGCTCGAAGCGGCGGCGCGCTGACGGGCTCACCCTCGCGCAGCACGACGTACTGACGATCCGGATCGTTCTGCAGCCCCTCCGTCGCCGGGCCAGGACCACTCACCGCCGCGCCGTCCGGCGCGTACTGCACGATGTAGGCCTTGCGCACCGCTCCACTCGTGTTCGGACCGGTGAGATGCGGCGTGAGCGAAGAGAACACCACGATGTCGCCCGCGCGCGCGGGCACCGCGACCGCTCCTTGCGGATCGTGGAGGCACTCCCAGCCATAGTCGGTCATCCAGTGCTCGAGCGTCCCGAGGCGATGCAAGCCCGGCACGACCCACGGACACCCGTTCTCGGTCGTCGCGTCGGTGAGCGCGACCCAGCACGTGAGGTACTGCTGCGGCTCGATGAACGTGTACCCGTTGTCCTGATGCCACGGGAACGCCCGCGGCTTCTCGGGCTCCTTGTAGACCGCCTGGTCCCAGTACAGGCGCACATCGGGACCGATCAGGTCACGCACCAGCGCCGTGAAGACGGGACCGGCGACCCAGTCACGCAGGAATGCCGACCGCAGGACGAGGTGCGTGGAGAACACGAGGTTCCCGGCCTCCGCGATGAACAGCTTCTCGTCTTTCTTCGTGCGCAGGAACTCGACGCTCTTGTCGTGGAACGGGTCGATCGCGGCGACGACGCGCGCGACTTCGTCGGAATCGAACGCGCCCTCCAACAAGAAGTACCCGTGCTCGTCGAACGACTGCATCTGCGCGTTGCTCACGAAATCGAGGGGGCCCTCATGATCTCTCCACTCGAACGAGGTGTTCAGTCGGTGGCGAGTCGGGATCGTGGTCACGAGGCCAAATCGTACGGCGCCGGGTCCGACGTCACCGAACGAGGTGGAAGAACGCCCGGATGTCGTCGACGAGCAGCTCCGGTTCTTCCATCGCCGCGAAGTGCCCGCCCCGCGGCATGACGGTCCAGTGTTTGATGTTGTAGGCGGCCTCGGCCCACGAGCGCGGCGCGCGGTAGAGCTCCTTCGGGAAGATCGCCACACCGGTCGGCACCTCGACGAAGTCGGGCGCCGGCCCGTTCGCGCGGGCGCGCTGTGACTCGCAGTACAACCGCACCGACGACGAGATCGTGTTGGTGACCCAATACGCGGTGATGTTCGTGAGGAGCTGATCCTTCGTGAAGCTCGTCTCCACGTCGCCGTTGCAGTCGCTCCAGGTCCGGAACTTCTCGACGATCCATCCGGCCAAGCCCGCGGGTGAGTCGGTGAGCCCGTAGCCGAGGGTCTGCGGCTTCGTGCCCTGAATCGCCTGGTACCCGGTCTCGTGCTGCTGGAAGTGCGTCATCTCCCCGACAGCTTGGACCTCGGCCTCAGTGAGCCCCTGCATGGGGTTCGACGAACCGGTCGGCGGCCCCGCCACGACCATGTTCACGTGGAGGCCGATCAGATGACCGGGATCGGCCAGCCCGAGCAACGTCGTCGCGATCGCTCCCCAGTCGCCGCCTTGCCGCGCCGTAGCGCTCGTAGCCGAGCTGAGCCATCAGCGTCGCGTTCGCCTCGGCGATGCGGCGGATGTCCCACCCTTGTTGATGGGTGGGACCGGACCATCCGTAGCCCGGCATGGACGGACACACGACGTGGAACGCGTCCGCCGCATCACCGCCATGGGCGACGGGGTCGGTGAGCGGGCCGAGGATGTCGAGGAACTCCACGACCGAGCCGGGCCACCCGTGCGTGATGATCAGCGGCAACGCGTCGGCGTGGGGTGAGCGGGCGTGGATGTAATGGAGGTGTTCGCCATCGACCTCCGTCTCGAACTGGGGCCACGAGTTGAGACGAGCCTCGGCCACACGCCAGTCGAAGTCGTTCTGCCAGTACGCGCACAGCTCCTGCAGGTAGGAGAGCTCGGTGCCGTAGTCCCACCCCGCGTCGTCGAGCTGCGCGGGCCAGCGGGTGCGTGACAGCCGATCATGGAGATCGGCGAGCACGTCGTCGGGCACATCGATTCGAAACGGCGTACCTGCACTCGACTGAACCATGGGGCGATCGTTGCACACGCCAGTAGCGTGGGCTGATGGTCGAGATCCGCCGTGCACGCTCGCGCCGGCTCACGACCGCTCGGGTCACGACCGCTCGGGTCACGACCGCTCGGGTCACGACATAGCCCCGTTGTACATCGTGACGTTCCTCGCCGCGGCGGCGAACGGTGTGGTGTTCCCGCTCCTCGCCGATCTGCAGGACGCGCACGACCTCCCGACCTATGGCCTCGGCGTCATCTCCGCGGCGTCGTTTCTCACCGCGCTGTTCGCCCAGCTCGCGCTGGCGGGACAAGCTGATCGCGGCCGTGCCAAGACCCTGCTCGTCGCCGGGCTCGCGCTGAGCTTCGTGTCGCTCGTGATGTTCGCGATCTCGACCGAGCTGTGGCAGTTCACATTCGCAAGGGCGATGTCGGGCCTCACGATCGGGTGCATGTGGCCCGCCACTCGGTCGATCATCGCCCGGCTCGACGCGGAGCACGTCGGGCGCAACCTCGGCCGCCTGGCGAGCATGGAGCTCGGCGGGTTCATCACCGCGCCGGTTCTCGGCGCCGCGGTCGCCAAGGCGTTCGGGCTCGACGCGCCGTTCTGGCTGCTCGCTGGGGTGATGCTCGTCGCGCTGGTGGCGCTCGCGCGCCGGCCCGTTCCCGGTGCGGCGCCCGGCTTCGACCCGGCCGCGCCTCGAAGCAGCGTTTCGCTCGACCTCCTGCGCTATCGCGAGGTGGTCGTGGCGAGCATCTTGGCCCTCGCGCTCTTCATGCCTGTCGGCATCTACGACTCGCTGTGGTCGCGCTACCTGCAAGACCGCGGCGCGAGCACGCTGTTCATCGGCGTGACGCTTGCGCTCTACGGCGTCCCGTTCATCCTGCTGGCGTCGCGCGGCGGCCGGTTGGCCGACCGCACCGGCCCGTTCCGTGCCGCGTTCGTCTGCCTCGTGCTCATCGCTCCGGTGATCGCGGTCTACGGCGTGTTCACCGCTCCCCTCGTGATCGTCTCCTTCGCGATCATCGAAGCCGTCATCCAGGCGGTCGCCGTCCCGGCATCACAGGCCGCGATGGCTCAGGCATGTCCGCCCGAGCGGCTCGCCGCCGGACAGGGGCTCGCAGGGGCAGCAGGACAGCTCGGCGCGGGCCTGATGGCCCTCGGCGCCGCCCCGGTGTACGAGGCGATCGGCTCGGCGGCGCTGTTCATCGGCGCCGCTGCGCTCACCCTCGGTCTGGGAGCGATCGCGTGGGTGCTGCACTCGCGCCGCACACCGGCAGCAGCCCCGACGGGCCACGAACCGGTGAGAGGTTCGATCGCATAGTTGTTAGACTCTCTAACAGATATGCGAGCCCGCTCCCCCAAGACCCGCCAGACCTTCAGCGCCCTGCACAGCAGTCGGAACTACCGGCTCTACATGATCGGCCAGTCGATCTCGCTGACCGGCACCTGGATGCAGACCGTGGCTCAGGCATGGCTCGTTCTCGAGCTGACCGGCAGCGGCACCTCGCTCGGCCTCGTCATCGCTCTGCAGTTCCTGCCCGTGCTCCTGCTCGGCCCCTTCGGCGGGCTCATGGCCGACCGGTTCCCGAAGCGGCGGGTGCTGCTGATCACGCAGGTCTCCTTCGGGCTCGTGGCGCTCACGCTGGGCCTTCTCACCGCGACCGACGTCGTTCAGCTCTGGATGGTGTACCTGTGCGCCCTCGTGTTCGGGTGCATCACCGCGCTCGACAACCCGGCCCGCCAGACGTTCGTCATGGAGATGGTCGGTCGCGAGCACCTCCACAACGCAGTCACGCTCAACACCGTCAACATCAACATGGCGCGGGTGATCGGTCCGGCTGTCGCTGGCCTCGTGATCGGTCTCATCGGCATCGCGCCGTGCTTCTTCGTGAACGCGGCGTCCTATGTGGCCGTGATCGTCGCCCTGCTCATGATGGACGTCGCGTTGCTGCACATCGCGCCGGCACAGCCTCGGGCCAAGGGTCAGGTGCGCGAGGGCTTCCGGTACGTATGGTCGGACCCGAGGCTGCGCACACCTCTCGTGATCATGGCTGTCGTCGGCACGCTCGCCTACGAGTTCCAGGTGAACCTGCCGCTGATCGCGAGAGACACGTTCGGTGGCGACGCCGCGACCTACGGGATCATGACCGGCGCGATGGGAGTCGGCGCGGTGATAGGCGGGCTGTTCACTGCCTCACGGTCACGAACGGGCGACGGCCCGCTCATCAGATCCACGTTGGTCTTCGGCGCAGTCATCGTCACCGCCGCGTTGATGCCGACGTTGCCCTCGATGATCGCGTTGCTGGTCGTGGTCGGCGCGGGGAGCGTCACCTTCCTGACGGTGGCGAACTCCACGATGCAACTGCGCGCCGACGAGGCGTTCCGCGGTCGGGTGATGGCGTTGTGGGCCGTCGCGTTCCTCGGGCACGACGCCGATCGGCGGCCCGATCATCGGCTGGATCGGCGAGAACGTGGGGCCTCGATGGGGAATGGTCGTGGGCGGCGTCGCCACCGTCCTCGCCGGGCTGTGGGGGATGTGGGCGCTCGGCACCCGCGCCGGCTCGCGAGTCGAAGCCCACCGCGCTCGTCGCGGCCGCGCAGGCCGCCGAGCTACCCGCAGGGTGAAGCTCGAAGGCTGAGGGCTACGCGTGCACCGGCGGCCGCCGGCCCGCCCAGGGCGCGGCCTGCTCGAGCTGCGACGCCAGGCGGATCAGCACGTCCTCGCGGCCATAGGGCCCGACGAACTGCACACCGACGGGCAGACCGTCGTTGCTCATGTGCAACGGCACCGAGATCGCCGGCTGGCCCGTGAGGTTCCACGGCATCGTGAACGGTCCGAGGTCGATCACGTCCTCATCGGCACCGAGCGGCGGCGGGAGCCTCGGCAGGGTAGGGGTGACCAACACGTCGTAGCCGTCCGCCCACCACTGCGCCGCGTCACGACTCCAGCGTTGGATGGTCTCGATCGCAGCGAGCAGCGAGGCCGCGCTCATGCTGCGCCCGATCTGCGCCAGGAACCAATTGGAGGGCTCCACATCCTCCTCGGCGATCGTCACGCCGAAACGCTCGCCCCACCGGTCGAGATCGCGCGCGACGACGGCGCCAAAGATCATGAGCGACGAGTCGGGCCACCGGTCCAACGCGGCCGGGCTGGAGCTCTCGACCTGGTGTCCGAGCGACTCGAGCAACGCGAGGGTGGCTTCGACGGCACCGACGCACTCAGCGTCGGCCGCACCACGCGTCGCCCCGTTGCCGGCGGGCAGAGCCGTGCGCCAACCGATGCGCAGCCGGCCGGGGTCGGCACCGACCTCATCCGCGAACGGCCGAGCGGGAGGCGGCGCCGTGTACGGGTCGCCGGGCATGGCTCCCGCAGTGCAATCGAGAATCGCGGCACAGTCGCGTACGGAACGGGTGACGACGTGCTCGTGGGTGAGCATCGCCCAGTACTCGCCGAACGACGGTCCGAGCGAGGTACGCGCCCGTGTGGGCTTGAGCCCGACGAGGCCGCAGGCGCTTGCGGGCACGCGAATCGATCCGCCCATGTCGTTCGCGTGCGCGGCAGGCACGAGACCCGCGGCAACCGCGGCCGCCGAACCACCGCTCGAACCACCCGTGGACCGGTCCAGCGCCCACGGGTTGCGCGTAGGGCCGTAGGCGACCGGCTCGGTCAAGAACGACGCGGCGAGCTCGGGAAGGTTCGTCTTTCCGACGAACACGAGGCCGGCACCACGCAGCTTCGCCGCGAAGTAGCTGTCGTGTTCCTCGGTGTGCCCGCGCGCCTTCAGGAACGCCATGCCGCAATGGAACGGATCACCGGCCGTGTGGGCGACACCATCCTTCATGAGGAACGGCACGCCGCGAAACGGCCCGTCCGGGAGCGCGTCGGACTCGGCGGCCGCCCTCGCCTTCTCGAACAGAGGATGGATCACCGCATTCAGCTCGGGGTTCACACGCTCGATGCGCTCGATCGCGGCGTCGACGAGCTCGACCGGCGTGGCCTCCTTCGCGCGCACCAGATCTGCTTGACCCACAGCATCGATCCACGCCAAGTCACCAGTCATCGGCGGAGGCTATCGTCCGCCCTCATGGGGATCGACAAGAGCAAAGTTGACGCACTGCTGGCCCACGCTCGTTCGCGAAGTGGACGAAGGGCTGCTGCCCTCCACACAAGTTCGCGCTCGCGTACGACGGTGAGCTCGTCGCCTTCGAAGCATTCGGCGATGCCACCCTCGACACGCGCTACGCCGTGTTCTCCTGCACGAAGGCGTTCGTCGCGTCGACAGTGTGGACACTGATCGGCGAGGGGCAGATCGATCCGTCGAAGCTCGTGATCGACTACATCCCCGAGTTCGGCACGAACGGCAAAGACGTCATCACGGTCGAGCAGGTGATGCTGCACACCGCCGGCTTCCCGCACGCCCCGCTCGGCGCGCCGCAGTGGTGGACGCGCGAAGGTCGAGTGCAGCGGTTCGCCGAATGGCGCCTCAACTGGGAGCCCGGCACGCGGTACGAGTACCACGCGACGTCCGCCCACTGGGTCCTCGGCGAGATCATCGACCGGGTCACCGGCAGCAACTTCTGCGACGAGCTCGAGCGCCGCGTCACCGGTCCCTTGGGCTTGCCGCGCGTCCTCGGCCTCGCGAAGGACAAGCAGGACGGCATCGCCGATCTCGTGCCCGTCGGTGAGCTCGCCACCCCCGACGAGATCAAGGCCGTGTTCGGCATCAGCGAGCTGCCGGTCACCGAGGTGACCACTGAGGCACTGCTCGGCTTCAACCATCCCGACGTGCGCGCGCTCGGAGTGCCCGGCGGCGGCGCCGCGATGCGCGCGGCTGATCTCGCGCTCTTCTACCAGGCGCTCCTCCACAACAAGGAAGGCGTGTGGAAGCCCGACGTCCTCGCCGACGTCACGACGAACGTGCGCAACTCCTTGCCCGACCCGCTCAGCAACACGCCGGCGAACCGCAGCCTCGGCCTGATCCTCGCGGGCGACGACGGTCGCTCCAACCTCCGCGGCATGGGCCGCACGGTCTCGCCCGGCACGTTCGGGCACAACGGCGCCGCCGGGCAGATCGCGTGGGCCGATCCGGCGACGGGTCTGTCGTTCGGCTACTGCACGAACGGCGTCGACCTCAACGTCATCCGCGAACCCCGGCGCGGCACCGCCCTCGCCAGCCTGGCCGCCGTCTGCGCGTCCTAGCCCCACCCACCAGCGAGTGCGCGCCAGCGGGACCATGCGTCCGGCTGGCGACGCAAACGGTTGTTCGGCTGGGGATCAGAGGCGCTTGAGGAACCAGTTGTCGCTGCTGCCCTTCGGGTAGTCGGCGACGGTCGCGAGCAGCGTGTAGCCCTGGCGGAGGTAGAAGTCGGGCGCCTGGAAGCCGTGGCTCCCGAGCGAGATCTGGGTGCACCCCCGCCGGCGCGCCTCCTCTTCGGCGGCGCGCAGCATCAACGTTCCCTTGCCCTGCTTTCGGAGCGACTCGTCGAGCCACAGCATGTCGATCTCGCAGTGGCCGCCCCACGTCCACCCGTAGAGCCCGGCCACCATGCGACCGTGCTCGTCGCGCTCGAAGATCGCGATCTCGAGCCCGTCGCGGATGCCCGTCGTGGCGAAGTTGAACTCGTTGAGGAGGTCTTCGAGCTCGCCGATGTCGGCCTTGCTCGGATGTTCGTCGATGTCCACGCCACGATCATGCCGGGAGGACGAGCACGTCGCCGTCACGATTCGTGCGCTCCGCGTTCGTGCGCTGGAAGATGCCCTGGGCATCGACGCCGATCGAGGTGTTCGGGCAGTCGCCCCCGGACGGAAACGTCGCCCGTACCCGGGTGGGCGAGAGCGTCTGGCCGTCGGCGAACGTCCACTCCGGCGTCGACCAGCGCACCGTCACACTCGGATGATCGCAGCGCGCGAACACCTCCGACCACATGACCGCCGACGTCAGCCGGTCGCCGGGCGCGAGCAGGTGGCGGATCAGCTGCGTCGCGCCCGAGCCGAGGTCGGTGATCTCACCGCGCCAGCCTTCGTCGGCGTGGGAGATGCGGAGCCGGTAAGGCACTCCGCGGCTGCCACGCGTAGTCGCGCGTGTTGGGGTCGTTCGGCGTGCTCGGCACCGGCGACGGCGTCCCTTCGAGGACCGACGTGACGTTGCCGACGTCGGCGTAGCCACCCCAGTTCGCGGCACACGCGTTGGGAAAGCGAGGATTCCACTGCAGCCCGAGGTGAGCGCCGCCGTAACGCGCGGGCGCCGTCGTGAAACGTCGCCTGGAGCGCCCAGAAGTAGAGACGGGACACGCTTGGCGGCTCGAGCACTTCGAGTGTCACCGAGACCGCGGTCACCGCCTCGCGCGGCGCGTCGAGCCACCAGAGGTGAAACGACGAGACGCCCTTACCGGGCTCGCCCGTCGGACCTGGCGTCGCTCGCTGCCACCACCGTTCGCGCCGCCATTGGCGCCACGCTAGGCAGCCGTGCCGGCTCGGCGTGTTCGGCGCTGGTTCAGCCGGCGACGCCGCTGGTGCTCGCGGCGATCAGCTCCGTGGCCTTCGCGATCTCGACGCTCCCCGCGCTGATCAGCTCCGCCGTCTCGTCCGCCTCGAGGTCAAGGCAGGCGTGAGCCGCCTCGCGGAACAGGTTGGCGGCGCTCCGGGCGTGACGACCGGCTTGCGTGTCGGGCGCGTGATCGGCCATCGACTCGGCCGCGGGGACGAGCTGTGCGCACGCGGACAGGACGCGGGCGACATCGCCCGCGCCCCCCGCCGTGCTGATCTCCCCGAACAGGCTTTCGAGCCTCTGGGAGTCCTCCATCGCAACCTCGGTCCACACCAGGTTTCGTGCCATCTCGCTCGCCACGTCGACCTCGCGCCCCGCGTCGCCAATCGTCGACGCGCTCCCCTGCGAGGCGTCGCTCCGCGCGCCCTCCTCGTCCTGCTTGGAGGCGCAGCCGGATCCGACGAGGACCATCGCGCCGATCGCCAGCGCGACGATCTTGCCCTTCATGTTCAACTGCCGAAGATCTCGCTCGGCTTGAGGTTCGGGTGCGCCATCGTCAGCGTGTCGTAGGCGTCGGGATCGACGAGCTGTGTCACCGCGTCGAGGCCGCCGTAGACACCGGACGTGATCTGCTCGATCCAGAGCTCGCGGGCTCGCCCGAGCCACCGGAACAGCGCCGTCACGTAGTGCTCGAACTGCGCATCGTCGAGCGCGAGCGTGCACGTGGCGATGGACCACGCGTTGTAGCGGAAGACGAGCTGGCCGTCTTCCCACTCCGGCGGTGAGAAGCCGAGCGGGTGCGCATCCTTCCACTCCGCGACTTCGGGCCAGCCCTCGGGGCACAGCTGCAGCTCGATCTCGCGGCACTGGTCGCGCCACCCGTCGTCCTCGATGTCGGCGAGATCGGTCATCGCGAGCGGGATGATCCCCCGCTGCTCCACGAGCACCTCCGGGTCGCCGGCGGTGGCATCCACCTGCACGGTCACGTCGAAGTGCACTTCATACGCGAGCGCGTAGGCCTTGTCACGGACGAACGCCGTCCGTCGAGCGAGGTACTCCTCGACGATCTTCTCCAACACGTCGTCCACCGGCCCGGTCATCATTCCTCCTGCTCGATTGCCAGAGGAAGGAACGCCTCAGCCTTGGCGACAGTTCCGGCCCGAAGCGCGGATGAGTCGAACGACCCATGCCGGCCGGGCCGGTTGAGCGGCGGCTCGCGCTCAGCCGGCGGCGGCTCAGGGCCGGTGCGCGAGGACGTCGAGCCGCACGAACGTCTGGTCGTAGGTGCCGTCCGCGCGACGCATCTCGTCGACACGCCCGAGCACCCGGCGGCGCAGCTCCGGATGCAGCTCGGGAGCGAGCAACGCCTCGTAGGCCTGGAAGCACTGGCTCTCGAGCCACCCGACGAGCGATGCTCGGTCGAAGGCTCGCCGCTGCGCGACGGTGCGCACCCAACCCTCGGCCGCCGAGAACCCCGCGCCCTCGAGCAGCTCGAGGTAGTGACCCGCCCCGAGGTAGGTCCAGGGGCATCGGGGACCGCCGAGCTCGGCGGAGCAGTCATCGAAGAGGGCGAGCATGGCCCGCACGTTGTCGCCGCCCCCGAACTCCAGTCGAAGGCGGCCGCCCGGTCGCAGCTGCCGTAGGCACTCGGCGAGCAGCGGTCGGTGGTCGGCTTCGGGCACCCAATGCAGCGCAGAGCGGCTCATCACGACGTCGAAGTCGCCCGGTTCGGGCAGGAGGGCGCCGAGATGCTGCACGGCACCCAGGACGAAGCTCTGGTTGGGTCCCGCGCATCCCCGAGCCAGCTCGATCATCGATGGCTGCGCGTCGACCCCGACGACCTCCCCGTCGGGCACCAAGTCGGCGAGCGCACGGGTGAAGTCGCCGGATCCGCAGCACAGGTCGAGGATCCGCTCGTCGCCGTCGAGGGGCAGCGTCGCCAGGAACGCAGCGTCGAACACACGGTGATGGCCAGTGTTGGCGGCGTAGGCGGTGCCGTCCCATTCCGGCAGCCACACCTCAGCTTTGCTCACTATTTGAGACGACTGTTCTGCCATATGGTCAGCATAACATCGGGCCGTGTTCGACTGCGATGTGTTGATCGTCGGCGGGGGCTTCGGGGGTGCGTACACGGCGCGAGAGCTCGGGAGGCGGCTCGGCTATCGCGCCGACCGGGTCGTCGTCGTCACGCCGGAGAACTTCTTGCTGTTCTCCCCGCTCCTGGCCGAGGCCGCGTCCGGCACGATCGAACCTCGCCATGCCGTCATCCCGCTCCGTCCGATGTTGCGCCGTGTGCACGTGATCACCGGCGCCGTCTCCGAGCTCGACGTCAAGGCGCGCACGGCGACGGCGATCGATCATGCGGGCGTTCGCCACGGGCTGCGCTTTCAGGCGCTCGTGCTCGCACCGGGATCGGTCCCGGCGACACTGCCGATTCCCGGCCTCGCGGACGAGGCCGTCGGCTTCAAGACCCTTCCGGACGCGATCTGGTTGCGCAATCGGGTGCTCGCACAGCTCGAGGCCGCACACGACCTCCCCGAGGGCGACCTTCGCGGCGAGCTGCTCACGTTCACGTTCGTGGGCGGCGGCTACGCCGGCGTCGAAGCCCTCGCCGAGCTCGAGTCGTTGACACGCGACGCGTTGCATCTGTACCCGCGGCTGCGTCCCGTCGATCTCCGCTGGGTGTTGATCGAGGCGCAGGGCACGTTGCTTCCGAGCCTGAGCCCGAAACTCGCCCAGTACGCGCTGCGACACCTCCGCAGCCGCGGGGTGCAGGTGCTGCTCGATACTCGGCTGCGCTCCTGCGTCGACAAGGTGGTCGAGGTCGACAGCCCGACGGCAATCGAGCCCTACCGCACCGGCACCCTCGTCTGGACCACGGGACAGCGACCGTCGCCGTTCGTCATGTCGCTCGGCCTCGCCACCGACGAACGCGGGCGCGTGATCGTCGACGAGTTCCTCGCGGTCCCTGGCCACGACGGAGTGTTCGCGATCGGCGACGCGGCCGCGGTCCCTGACCCCGACGGCGGTGCCTCCCCGCAGACCGCGCAGCACGCATTCCGTGAGGGGATCCTCGCCGGGCGAAACGTCGCCGCGTGGCTCGGCCACGGTGAGAAGGCTCCGTTTCGCTACCGCGATCGTGGTCTCGCCGTCACGCTCGGAAAGCGACAGGGGGTGGCCCAGGTGCGCGGGCTCACCTTCAGCGGGTTCGTCGCATGGTGGATGGGGCGCAGCTATCACCTGCTGATGATCCCGGGCTTCGGTCGCAAGGCGCGAGTGGTGACGGACTGGACGATCGGCCTGCTCTTCCCCCGCGACATCGCCCAGCTCGGCACCCTCGGCTCCCCCACTCCCCTGGCCTGAGCCGAATCTCTTGGCGCCAGCGGGTGTCAGAGCCCCGTTCGCGCCAAGGAAATCAGCTTTCCGGAGGGGTGGGGCGAGGTCCTGCGAGGTCCAGAAGCCCACGGCGGGCTCGACGTCATGACCGCCGCCGGCGTACGCCGCGAGGCGGGAGCGTCCGCCGTCGGACTGCAGGTCGATCACGTCGAACAGCGCGCGCGGTCCGGCGGCACGCAGCGCGAGATCGCCCTCGCTGCCTTTGCGCGGCAGCTGCGAGGTGAGCACCAAGAGCGGTCCGGGAAGGTGATCGCGAACGGCCGCGGCACGACCGAGTGTGCGCCACACCACATCGGTGCGCGTCAGCCCTCCGCGGTGTGATGTCGCGGGACCGGCGACATCCACGAACCACGGAACCTTCGCCGTGTCCTCGGCCACGAACGTGAGCGCGACACCGGTGCGTCGGATGCGCCGGTTGCGGGCGACGATCGTGAAGCCGGCATCGACGAGCGCGGCCTCCGCGAGCTTCTTCGTGGACGGCACGGAGTCGAGCACGGTCGACGCCGCGGGCGCGGCGAGCTCCGACGCCACGCGGTGGCGAGCGATCTCGACGTACTCGGGATCGAGGTCGTAGCCGATGTACCGCCGACCGAGACGCGCCGCGGCGACGAGCGCCGACCCACTCCCCATGAACGGGTCGAGCACGAGGTCGTCGGCGTAGGTGTAGAGCGCGATGAGCTTCTCCGGCAGCTCGACCGGGAATGGCGCGGGATGGCCGACGCGGCGCGCGCTCTCCGGCGGGATCTCCCACACGTCGAGCGTGAGGGACATGAAGTCGTCGCTCGTGAGCGTCACCTCGTGGGGCAGCCCCTCGATTCGCCGGACTCCGCGGTTCGGGCCCGGTCGAACCGACCCTTGCTTGCGATGACGACGCGCTCGGTGAGGTCGCGCAGCACCGGGTTGGCAGGGCTGCGATACGAGCCCCACGCACACGAGCCGCTCGCACCCTCGCCCTTCTGCCAGATGACCTCACCCCGCAGGAGCAGCCCGAGGCGATCCTGCAGGATCGTGATGACGTCGGCGGACAGGCTCCGATACGGCTTGCGGCCGAGGTTGGCCACGTTCACGGCGATCCGTCCGCCGGGCTCGAGCGTGCGCACACAGTCGGCGAACACGGCGGTGAGCAGCTCGAGGTACTCGAGGTATGAGCTCGGCACCCCTTCCTTCTCGAGCTCCTCCTCGTAGTGCTTCCCCGCGAAGTACGGCGGCGAGGTGACGACCAGCGCGACCGACCCGTCGTCGATCGCGTCCATCGACCGAGCGTCGCCACAGACGAACGGATCGGCGACGGGCTTCGGCGGCGCGACCTCGTCGGCGTCCGTCAGCTCAGGCGCCTGGAACCGTCCGTAGAAGGCGGACGCGTCGTGGCTCTCGCGCCGTCCGACTCCGAAGTTCGATGTGGACGTGCGGCGACGCTCCCGCATCCGACCTCCCCTGCGGTGACGCTAGGCGCTGCTCATCACCGAAGGTGACCAACAGCGCAGCCGAGGGTGACCAACGACTCAACGGCCACGAGAGCGCCCGATGCGACAATGGGCCGGTGCCTCCGCCTCGCCTCCGCGTCTCGGCCGTCTCCGGCCGGGTGATCGTGGTCGGCGAAGACCGCCACGACGTGTCGATCGACTCGGAGGGCACGCAGGAGCTCCAGGAAGACGGCTCCATCGAGGTCAAGCCCCGGAGGCGGTCGTCGTCGGTGCAGGTGCGCTGCCCCGAGGGCAGCGAGGTGATGGTCGGCACCGTGTCAGGGAACGTCGACCTCCAAGGCAACCTCGGTGCAGTCCGAGTGACGTCGACGAGCGGATCGATCACGGTCGACACCGTGGAGAGCGCTGACCTCCGTACCGTGTCCGGCCGCGCGACCGTCGAGCAGTGCACCGGGTTCTGCCGCGCGTCGACCAAGAGCGGCAAGATCGCCGTGGGGGAGGCCGACGGTGGCGACCTCGCCACCGTGTCGGGCGACGTGCGCGTCGCCGCGACGAGCGGAGTCGAGGTGCGCACCGTCAGCGGCAAGGTCGACATCCAGTCCGGCGCGCAGGGGCCTGTCCGCGCGAAGACGATCTCCGGCTCGATCGACGTCACGCTGCCGCACGGGGTGCGGCCGAACGTCCGGGCCAAGGGGCGCGGCAAGGTTCGGTGCGAGTGCGAAGAAGGCAACGACGTGGACGTCGACGTCAGAACGGTGAGCGGCAAGATCGAGATCGCCGCGCGCTGATGGGTCCTGCGTCGAGCCGCACGACCACGGCTTCCACCGCGACGTCAGTGTCAGGCGCGATCGTCTTCACGGACATCAGCGGCTTCACCGAGTTCACCGCGCTCGAGGGTGACGACCAGGCGCTCGACGTGCTCAACACCCAGGCGCGCGTGGTCACCGAATCGCTGCCGTTGGGCGCACGAGTCGTGAAGGAGCTCGGCGACGGCTTGCTGCTGTGGTTTCCCGACGGCCCGAGCGCGGTCACGACGAGTCTCGACCTTCAGGACCGGTTCGAGAACGAGGTCGAGCTCCCCCTCTGG
This sequence comes from uncultured Acidimicrobiales bacterium, assembly GCA_963747215.1. GTDB lineage: Bacteria > Actinomycetota > Acidimicrobiia > Acidimicrobiales > DATKAS01 > DATKAS01. The sequence goes on along the minus strand of CAVVET010000034.1, from coordinate 337,547 downwards.
GTGCGCATCGGTGTCCACTGCGGCACCGCGCTCATGAAGGGCACGGACCTCGTCGGACACGACGTCAACGTCGCGTCGCGCATCCTCGACATCGCGGGGCCGGGCGAAGTCCTCGCGTCCGAGCCGACCCGCCTGTCGGTCGAGGGCCACGTGCCCGGCGTGTGCTTCGACGAGCTCGGACCGGTCGTCATGAAGGGCATCCCCGAGCCCGTGCGCCTCTGGCGGGCGACCAAGGAGCGCGGCTGACCGTGCCGGCGCCGACATCGACATCGCGAGTGGTCACGGTCGTACTCGATCGGCCTCGGGGCACCCTGCCGACGTTCACGCTCGACACGCCGTGGTGGCAGGAGGTCGAATCTGTCGTCACCGCGGTCCGCGAGCAGTTCGGACTCGAGATCATCGTGCTGCGCGTGCTCGAGGGAGACGCGCCGTACACGTCGCCGGTGGTCACCTATCTCGCCGAGGTCACCTCGGGCGACCCGGCACCGCTGCTCGAACCGTGGACGAAGCCGATCGCCGACGACCCGCTCCGCGCCGCGTACCGCGCGCCCGGCGGACCGCAGGCCGACCTCGACTGGGCGGCGCGCCACGTCACGTTCACCGGACCACCGGTGCAGGTGCGGACGTGGAACCTCTCCTCGATCTGGCGGATCCCCACGACGACCGGTCTGGTGTGGCTGAAGCACGTGCCACCATTCTTCGCTCACGAGCCGGCGATGCTGCGACGCGCTGGACGGTCACGCCCCGCACAGCGCGGCACCAGTGCCGCATCTCATCGCCGGGGAGCCGGGTCGCATGTTGCTCGCCGATGTCCCGGGCCGCGACTGCTACGACGCGACGCTCCCGGAGCTCGAGGCGATGGTGGACACGCTCGTCGACCTTCAGGGCGCGTGGGCGGGGCGTGTCGACGACGTGCTCGCGCTCGGAGCACCCGACTGGCGGTCGTCAGCGTTCATCCCTCTCGCTCAGGCCGTCGTGGAACGCGACGCCACTGCGGAGCTGCGCACTGTGCTCGACCCGTTTGTCGAACGGTTGCCGCAGGCGTTCGCCGATCTCGACTCGTGCGGGCTCCCCGACACGTTCGTCCACGGCGACTTTCATCCCGGCAACGTCAGGTGGACGAGTGACGGACCGGTCGTCCTCGACTGGGGCGACGTCGGGGTTGGCCACCCGCTGCTCGATCTGCCCGCCTTCCTCGACCGCGCCGGGCCTCACACCGCCGAGCTCGAGGCCCGGTGGCTCGACCGATGGGCCGTCGCCTATCCCGGCAGCGACCCGCGGCGTGCGGCCGAGGTCATCGCTCCGATCGCCGCGTTGCGACGGGCGATCGTCTACCGGGGGTTCCTCGACGGCATCGAGGAGACGGAACGCGTGTACCACCGCGACGACGTGCCCGAGCAGCTGGAAACGACGGCCGCGCTCATCTCATCGTAGCCAGCGACGTCATAGCCAGCGACGTCGTGCTCAATCGCAGCACTCGCGGCCATGTCCCGGCTCCCTGAACCGGGACGCGTGGTACGCGACCGTGTACTCGTGCTGCACGACACGCGGCTCCTCGCCTCCCCGAATGGCTTGCACCGCGCGCCGCAACTGCGCGCTGACCGAGGCACGCTCGGCTGGCGCGGCGCTGACGACTGCTTCGCATTCGGGATGCACAGGAAGGCCTGAGCCTCAGGGCTGCCGGCCCGACCAGCCGACGAGCTGGTCGATGTACGGAGCGTCCTCCGGGACGGGCACGACCTCGCCGAAGGCCGGGATCTCGCTGCGCTCCTCGGGGAGTCCGTCGCGCATCGCCCGGAACGCGTACTCGACGACCTCGGGCTTCCAGTCAGCCCACTGACCGGTCGCCTGGGCGAGATCCCAAGTGTGAAGCACGACCTCACACGTGAAGTCGGCGAGCACGTCCTCTCCGACTGCCTGCGGGTTCCACGGGAGCGAGATCGTCTTCGACAGCAATGCGTCGTCGGCCCACACCTCGCGGACGGCGGCGGCGCTGGTGTCCCAGTCTGCACGCCACTTGTCGTGGGGGATCGCCTCGGACCGCTCGCTGAACTCCGCGCCGCTGCCGAGGGCCGCGACGGCGTACGGGCCGTTGAGCAGATGGTTGGCGAGGGCGGTCACGTCGAACTCGGGGCACGGCGTGGAGAGGTCGAGCTGGTCCTCGCGCACGCCGCTGATGACCTCGGCCGCGGTGGCCATGGCGCTCGAGAACAGGCTTCGGGGGTCGGTGGGTTGGGGGTTTCGCTTGGGTGCCATGGGTCAAGGATGCGCCTCGGAACCGGACACCATGTGACCGGTTTGTCGTGAACAATGGACGGATGCGAGCCGACCGGTTGGTGGCGATCCTGCTGCTCCTGCAGTCCCGCGGGCAGGTCACGGCCGCCGAGGTCGCGGGCGAGCTCGAGGTCTCGGAGCGCACGGCCCGGCGTGACCTCGAGGCCCTCGGGATGGCCGGGTTGCCGATCTACTCCCGGCAGGGGCGCAACGGCGGTTGGCAGCTCATCGGGGGCGGGCGCACCGATCTGAGCGGTCTCACCGCGGCCGAGGCCCGCGCGCTGTTCCTCGTCGCCGGCCCCTCCTCGTCAGCGACGCCAGAGGTGAAGGCCGCGCTGCGCAAGCTCACTCGTGCCCTGCCGGAGCCGATGCGGCCGAGCGCCGAGGCGGCGTCCACCGCATTGATCGTCGATCCACTGGGCTGGGATCACACTGGTCCGCCGCGCCGAGTGCCGACACACCTCGACGCGGTGCAACGCGCCGTCATCGAAGGCGTGCAGGTCACGCTCGGCTACGTCGCCCGCGACCAGGCGAGCTCGACGCGCGTCGTGCATCCGCTTGGCCTCGCGGCGAAGGGCACCGCGTGGTATCTCGTCGCCGACACCGAGGCCGGACTGCGGACATTCCGCGTCGACCGAGTCACCTCGGTCGAGCTCACGGGCGAACCCGTGGTGCGCCCCGACGGCTTCGACCTCGCCGAGGCGTGGAAGCTCATCACCGGCAAGGTCGAAGAGCTCCGCGCGCCCGTGCACGCGCAGGCGCTCGTCGATCCGGAGATCGTGTGGGAGTGCCGCGGCACATTCGGCAGCCGCGTCCGGATCGGACCGACCGTGCCGGACGGCCGTGTCGAAGTCGAGATCCGCGGCCACACCGCGTGCTCCGTCGCGGGAGAGATCGCCGCATTCGGCGGCCTGGTAGAGGTGCTCGGACCACCCGAGGTGATCACCGAGCTCGCCCGGCTCGCGGCCGAGCTCACCGCTCTTTACCGCGCGAACCGGCGATCCCTCGCATGCCGGCCCCTAGCATCGTCTGAATGGCGATGGTCGAGACGGGCGACCCGGACACCAGCCGAATGCTCGCCGGGCAGGCGTTCGCCGACGACGATCTCCACGGCTGGTCGCCGGCATGCCGAAGCAGCCTTCCGCGGCTATCGAGATCGCGGTGATCTGCCGTCCGCCGCTCGCATGGCGATCGTCCTCGCCACCCTCCACGGGGGCTCACTCGGAAACCGAGCGGCGGCGCAGGGATGGCTCGAGCGGGCCCGGCGCACGCTCGAGAAGGTCGGGCCCGTGCGTCGAGTGGGGCTACCTCGAGCTGGCGCTGATGGCGTGCGACCGACCGGACGCGATCGAGCTCGAGCGCAGCGCCGAGCGGGCGCTCGACATCGCTCTGGAGTTCGGTGATCACGACCTCGAGGTCTGCGCCCTGGCCGACGGCGGGCTCGCGTTGATCACGCAGGGCAGAGTGCAGGAGGGATTCGAGCGCCTCGACGAGGCGATGACCGCGCTCACCGCCGGCGAGGTGCAAGACCCCGGCATCGCCGGCCAGTCCTTCTGCTCGCTGCTCTCCGGCTGCGACCGTGCCGGCGACATCGCCCGCGCCGAGGAGTGGACCCGCATCATCGGCGAGATGGTCACGGGGCCCACCGGAGGGCGTCCGGTCGTGCTCGTGACCCACTGCCTTCTGGCGTACGGCTCGGTGCTCGCCGCCGCAGGACGATGGGACGAGGCGGACAGCGGTCATGACGACGGCGCTCGGCCCGACCGCGTCCAAGAGCCTCGGGCACCGCATCGAGATCACCTGCAACCTGGCCCGCATTCGTGCCGAGCAGGGTCGGCTCGAGGAGGCCGCCGCACTTGCTCGCGCCGTACGAAGACCAGGTAGTCGGCGTGCGAGCCCGCCGCTCTCGTGCACCTGCGGAACGGCGATGCGGCGTTGGCTGCGGCGATCGCCCGGCGCGGGCTGAAAGAGCTCGCCGGCGACGCATTGCGGGGAGGAGCGCTCCTCACTCGCCTCGTCGAGGCCGAGATCGCGCTCGGAGACCTGGACGCGGCCGCCGCGTCGGCGAGCTCGTTGTCTGCGCTCGCGACCGCGGCGGAGAGCGTGCCGATCGCCGCACAAGCCGGACTCTGTCACGGCCGCGTGGCGATGGCCCGCGGCGACCACGCCGGCGCGGTCGCCGAGCTCGAGGCCGTGTGCGCGCTGCTCTCGAGCGGAACGTGGCCGCTGCTGATGGGCACCGCCCGGACCGAGCTCGCCGAGGCGCTTGCCGCGCAGGGCGACACTCCCGCGGCGATCGGCGAAGCCCGCGCGGCGGCGGCGATCTTCGAGCGGCTCGGCGCCCGCGCTGGTACCGACCGGGTTGCGGCGCTGCTCCGCAGCCTCGGCGCGACCGCACCGGCACGCTCGCGCGACGGTCAAGACCGGGCGGTGCGCATCGCTCAGCGTCCGGGAGGCGGAAGTGCTCTCGCTGATCCAGGCCGGCCACACGAACGCCGAGATCGCGAAGCGCCTCTACATCTCCCCAAAGACCGCGGAACACCACGTGAGCAGGGTTCTCTCCAAGCTCGGCGTGCGCACGAGAGCCGAAGCGGCCGCCCTCGCCGCCGCTCGCCCGTCCTCCCCCTGACGCTCATCCTCGAACCCCAATAGGGGTGGATCAGGGGCGATCCCCCGATGTGGCAAGGGTGGCCTCGACGCGACAGTGCGAGGGCGCTTTCGACACCGGTCGTGAGGCAGACGCAAGGAGATCCGATGTTCACCGCAATCGACGAGATCGCCCCTGACATCTTCCGCCTGTCGACCAAGATCGACGAAGTCGCGCCGCCCGCGGGCTTCACCTTCAATCAGTTCCTCATCCGCGGCGACGAGCCGTTCCTGTTCCACACCGGGATGCGCCAGCTCTTCCCACTCGTGTCCGAGGCCGTCAACCGGATCGTGCCCGTGCAGGATCTCCGCTGGATCTCCTTCGCGCACGTCGAGGCCGATGAGTGCGGCGCGATGAACCTGTTCCTCGAGGCCGCACCGAACGCACAGGTCGTCCACGGCGGGCTGGCGTGCATGCTTTCGCTCAACGACATGTGCGACCGACCGCCCGTCCCGATGGACGATGTGCTCGACATCGGCGGACACCGCATGCAGTTCGTGCCGACGCCCCATGTTCCGCACAACTGGGAGAGCGGTCTCTGGTTCGACCAGACGACGCGCACGCTTCTTGCCGGCGATCTCTTCACGCAGGTCGGCGACGGCCCCGCGATCACGAGCGACGACATCGTCGAGGCCAGCCTCGTCGCTGAGGAGATCTTCCATGCCACTTCGCTCGGACCGAACGTCCCCGCGACGCTGGCCCGTCTCGCCGCCCTCGAACCGACGACGCTCGCGACGATGCACGGCGCGTCGTACCACGGTGACGGTGCCGCCCAGCTGCGGGCGCTCGCTCTCGGCTACGAGACGTTCGTCGTCGACCAGGCGGCGTGATCGAGGAGCGTCATCGACGATCGTGATCGACGATCAAGCCACGTTGTACAGCCGGGCCGCGTTGCCGCCGAGGATGAGCGCCTTCGACTCCTCGGTGAGCGCCGGGTAGCCGAACTGCTCCTGGAACTGCTCACTGATCGTGAACGCGCGGAACGCGTCGATCTGACCCTGCGGGGTGCCGTACCAGATGCTGTCGGTGCCCCACAGGATGCGCTCGGGGCCGAGATGCAACAGCAGCTTGCCGAGCACATGCGCCGCGGCGTCGAGGTTGCGCGTCAGGTTGAACCAGGTGCTGCCCAGCTCCGCGTACACGTTGCCGTTCGGTTCGATCCCGGCGCCCTGCAGGCTCGCGAGCAACCGGTCGACGCCGCGTTGCTGGTCGGCCGGGATCTCGGGCAGGTACGGGCCTTCAGGCGCGTTCGGTTCCCAGCCCGAGTGGTACACGACGATCGTGGCGTCGGGATGCGCCGCGGCCGCCGGGCCGACATCGGCCGGCGACGCGGCGCGCGCTTCGCCCGCGATGCCCTTGTGCACCGCGAGGATCGGGATGCCGAGCGCGACGGCTTGCGACAGCAGCGCGTCGCCGCGATCGTCATCGAGTCGAAACGGGGTCGGCGCGTGGGTGTATGTCTTCCACGCCGCGACGGGGTAGGTCGCCGCGTCCGAGGCCATCCCGTCGAGCGCGGCCTGCAGGTCGCCCGTCGCGGGAAATGCGGGTGCTTGCAGCAGCAGGCGTCGATCCGAGCCCTGTGCGGCGAGGCTTTCGCTCGCGTGCTGCATCACATCGACCGCGAGCGGCGAATCACGACCCGCGAAGGGCAATCCCGAGAGCACGCCGACGCGCGTCTCGCTCTGCCCGAAGATGAGGTCGAGGAACGTGTCCTGCGAGAAGCAGAGCTTCGGGTCGGCGGCGCCGCACGCCGCCTGGGGGAAGTTCCGCCCGAAATCGCCCCAGTTGCGGGCCGGGTCGAGGAAGTGGAGCTGCACGTCCATCACGAAGTCGTCGCGATCGAGGACGCTCGATGCCGCGGCCGGGTCGATCGTCGTCGCGCCACTCGTCGTTGTGGTCGTGCCGGCGACGTCGAAGGTGCCGCCGGGGGCTGAGGTGCCGCTGGCCGCGCGCTCCTCGCTCGAACACGCGCTGAGCGCCGAGAGGACCGCGGCGGAAGCGGCCGCCGACATGAACAGCTCGCGCCGCGACACCGCACCGCTGCGCACCAGCTGGCTCATGGCCTCGCGAGCTCGCCGGGCGGCTTCGACCACGACCGGTGACGGCGGGATCGCCTCGTACTCGTCGCTGGATCGCGGGCCCAGATCGAGTGGGCGCATGTGACGAGTCTCCCACCGTGCGGACGGTGGAATCGGCGCGGCCACGCGAGAAGATGCATGCCATGACGGGCGCGGGTTCCACCGAGTTCGACACGGCGATCGGTCGGTGCAGCATCGCGTGGCAGGGCGACACCGTCGTGGCGGTGCGTCTCCCGGGCACGAAGGCGAGGCCGACGAGCGATCCGCCCGCAGCCGTGCAACGGGTGATCGACGCGATCGTCTCGCTGCTCGAGGGCGAGCCGGTCGACCTGACGTGGGTGCCGGTCGACATGAGCGGAGTGCCCGAGTTCAACCGCCGTGTGTACGAGGCCGCCCGCACGATCCCCGTCGGGCAGCACGGCGACGTACGGCGACGTCGCGGCGCTGCTCGGGTCACCCCACGCCTCGCGGTCGGTCGGCAAGGCGCTCGCCCGCAACCCGTTCGCGGTCGTCGTGCCGTGTCACCGCGTGGTGGGTGCGGGTGGCGAAGTCGGCGGCTTCTCGGCGGGAGGCGGTGTCAACACAAAGATGCGGATGCTCGCCATCGAGGGCAGCCCGCGCCGAGCAGGCGAGCCTGTTCGAGGAGGGTCGTGCCCAGAGCAGCGATTGACGAGCAAGGTGGCGGTCGCGTCTGCTGCGGCGCGCGGATCCGGTCCTCGGTCAGCTGATGCGCCTCGTCGGGCCCTTCACGCTGAACGTGCAGCGGACTGCGAGCGTGTTCCAGGTGCTCTCGGAGGCGATCGTGTCGCAGCAGCTCAGCGCGAAGACGGCGGACACGATCTACGCGCGTGTGCGCGACGCGGCCGCCGGCGGTGGACCGCTCACCGCCGAGGGCATCCTCGCGACATCGGACTCAGCGCTGCGGGCGGCCGGGCTGTCCGGAGCGAAGACCGCGGCACTGAAGGATCTCGCCGCGCACGAGGAGGCCGGCGATCTTCCCAACCTCGCGAGGATCCGCCGGATGAGCGACGATGCGATCGTCGAGCGGTTGACGGTCGTGCGGGGCATCGGGCGATGGACCGTCGAGATGTTCCTCATCTTCCGGCTCGGCCGCCCCGATGTGCTCCCGGTCGACGACTACGGCGTACGCCGCGCGTTCGGGCTGGTGTACTCACAGGACACGCCGACGCCCAAGGAGCTCGCAGCGCACGGGGCGAGGTGGGCGCCCTACCGAACTGTCGCCAGCTGGTACCTGTGGCGTGCGCTCGAGCTTCCTCGAGACGACAACGGTCAGCGCGACGCGATGTAGGCGGCGAACTTGTCGAGGCTCGTGTTGAAGCCTGCGAGCGCTTCGGGCGTGCGGAACATCTCGGGCACGTTGGTCTGGTGGATCACCACGCGGGTGCGGCCGTCGCCGAGATCGGTGTAGGTCGATGTCGTGGTCATGCCGAAGTCGGGCTCGGACCACACGATGCGCTCCGGCTCGACGATCTCGACGAACACCGCCCGCATGGGATAGCCCGCTGCGTCAGGGTCGTCGTCGGGCACCATCGTCGTCTCGAAGCGGCCACCCGCCCACGGCTCGACGACGATCCTGTCGAGCGGCGTGTGCATGCCGGTCGGGCCCCAGAAGTGGGTGAGCTGCTCGGGGTCGAGCATCGCTCGGAACACCAGGTCTCGGGGCGCGTCGTACTCGCGGGTGATCGTCACCTCGCCGAGCTCGGGGGCGACTGTCGTTGTGGATTCGGTCATGTCAGGTCCTCGTCTTCCGTGTGCGCTGCTGTGAACGTTGGATGTGTTGGAGGTGGCGGCCGAGCTGGTCGAGGCGGTCGTTCCAGATGCGTCGGTGGTCTTCGATCCACGCCGAGGCGCTCTCGAGCGGAGCGGACTCGAGCCGGCAGGGTCGCCACTGGGCGTCCTTGCCGCGGGACACGAGACCGGCTCGCTCGAGCACTTTGAGGTGCTTCGAGATCGCCTGGAGGCTCATGGCAAACGGCTCCGCCAGCTCGCTGACGGTGGCCTCCCCTTCTGCGAGCCGGGCGAGGATCGCCCGGCGGGTCGGGTCGGCGAGGGCAGCGAACGTGCTGCTGAGCGGGTCGTCTGTCATCGTCACCATTGCTGTATTCAACCAGTCAGTTGTTCAACTGATTGGTTGATTAAGCCACGACAGAGCTCGGGTGTCAAGAGTGATCTCGAGTCACGGTCGGCGCAGGACTGAGACGGTTGCGCTGAGCTTGCCGAGCAGCTGGTAGATGCCGTACAGGCAGTCGCCGAGCTCGACCTCGTACTCGCGCTCCCCGATCGCCGTCTTGTACCGCTCGGGGTCTCGGAGCATGCGACCGACCCGAAGCAGCTGTCGTGACGTCTTGCCGTCGCCGATCTCCTCCAGGTGCTCGCGCCACTCGCCCCGTAGCTCCTCCCACCGTTCGATCTCGAGACCGGCATCGGCGACGGCGCGCCGGAACACCTCGGGATCGGCACTTGTCGGCATCACCGCGGTCGCGGTCCACAGCCGCTCCGCTTCCCGGGGTTCGAGGAGCGGTGTCGCGAAGACGTGGAACACGAGGGCCGCGCCGCCGGGTCGCAAGCACGCGCTGGATCTCCGCGAACGCAGGGACGCAGCGACTCGATGTGCACGAGCACGTCGCGAATCCACACGAAGTCGAATGACTCCTCGGCGAACGGCAGCGCCTCCGCGATCGCCGCGCGCAACCACGAGCGCAATCCCCGGGGTAAGTACGACGCATCCGTCGGAAGTTCGCGTCGGCCGGCTCGACGCCCACAGGCGTGCACCCGAAGCGCTCGCGCAGCGCGACGAGATGGCGGCCGTCGCGCGAGCCGAGATCGAGCACCTTCGACGACGAGGTGACGCCGAGCTCGGCGGCGAGGTCGAAGAGCATGTCCGGTCCACGCGGATGCAAGCTCTCGTCGAGCAACTTCGCCGATGTCGTTTTCGTAGAACTGCTCGATCTCGTCGCTGTAGAACGAGTCGACAATCTCACGCCAGGACTGCGGCACGGAGTAAGGCATACCGCCCCTCAGGCAGAGACCGCCAGGCTCTCGATCCAAGCCGTCCACGCCGACTTCTCACGGTCGACCATCTTCGTAGCATCGGCTCCGAACAGGTAGCCCTCGAGCCACACGTCGGCGAGACCGTCGCCCTTGTCGTGCACGAGGAAGCCGAGCATCGACGGCATCGGCTCGGTCGTACGCACGAGCACAGCATCCGAATCCTTCTCCTCCCTGTGGGCCATCGGGCTCCGCGACTCGCTCGACCACGCCGCTCAGACCTCGGGCGTCGAATGGCTTGGCCCACGTCACCGCCCCGAGGCCCCGCAGCAGGGCGTCATAGACCTTGCTGACCTCTCCGGGCACAACCCCGGCCACCGACAACGACGTGGCGTGCTGGCCGGGAAAGTGCGTGAGGTACAGGCGCAAGTTGTCGAAGAACGGCGCCCAGCTGATCCATCATGTGATCGAAGAACTCGTGCTCCCACTCCGCTCCGGTGCCGAATGCACTGGTGACGACGCGGAAGACGCACGTGCCGCCTGACTGCGCTTCGACCAGAAACTCGGTGACCATCGGCGTGACGGCCGCGTCGTCGTGGCCGGTGAGTGAAGCCCAGCCGGGTTCGCTGTAGACGAGCCGCCGTGGCGCATCCCATCCCGTGATCGTGGCGTCGGAGAAGGAGCCCTCGCCCATGTGCATGCGCAGGACGCTCCCGACGACGCCGTCTCGCGTCTCGATCGTCTCTGTCGGCAGGAACCACGAGCTGATTCCTTGAGCGGTGGCGATCGCTTCCCAGACACGCTCCGCCGAGGCGGGAAGGGTGAAGGTCAGCTCGCCGCGCAGCGGGACATTGGGGGTGGTGGTCATGGCATCTCCTCGGGTCGGGGGTGGGCGGCGACGACGAGCCGATGAGGACGTCCGTCGTCGTGGTGGTAGCGGGCGACGAGCTCGAGCACCGCAGCGGTGAGCTCGTCGGCGAAGGCAGCACGATCTTCCGCCGAGCGGAAGCCGATCGTCGGTGTCGATGGCCATCGTCGGCAGTCGCTTGCCGGCCTCGCCGGCGCGGCGGGCCAGGCTCGCGACTTCACGCACGAGCCGGCCGCCCAGGGCGACCATGTAGCGAGCAGAGAGGTGGTCGGCGGTGAGGTCGGGATCCGCGGCGCTCTCGGCGAGCGCGGCGGGCGACACGACGTAGCTGACCGCGGTGGCGCGGAGCACCCGCTCCGTGATGCCGCCGCGCTTGCGCTCCTCCGCGAGCTCGACCAGTCCGTGGGCCTCGAGCGCGCGGAGGTGGTAGTTCAGCTTCTGCCGCGGGATGCCGAGCCGGAGCGCGAGCGCACCGGCCGACGCTGGGCTCCACGAGCTCGCCGAGCAGGCGGGATCGCATCGGATCGAGTGCGATCGCGGCCGCCGCCGGATCCTCGATCACCGTGATGTCAGCCGGGATGTCGACTGTCTGCGCTGCTGTCACCACTCGCCCAGTGTGTTCCTGACAACTTTATTTGTCAATAGCCTCGAGGGTGGTTGGAGGGCACGATCCGGCGGGTACGTCACGCCCATGCCGCCGCCTGAGTCACAGAGAATGACGCTCCGCGAGTTCATCCATCGCCAGTTCGCCGGGCTGGAGATCGTCTCGGTGTCGCAGCCCGAGCCCACGTTGCTCGACCGCAACGTCGTCGCGGTCACCGACGATCTCGATCAGGCGCGCCAAGCCGTGCTCACCCTCGAAGACCTCGAGATCGACGATGCGCATCTCGGGTTCGCCGTGCTCGACGGGCCGTTCTCGTCGTCTTGGGAACACCACGAGCAGGGCGATGGGCGCACGGACTCCGAGGGCGCGACGCGGATGGTCGCGACGCGCGCGGCGGTCGGCGCGGTGTTCGGGGCGATCATCGGCGCCCTCGTCATCGGGCTCGCCGCGGCCCTCCTGGGCGGCGGCGGAACCGGCCTCGCTGGCGCGATCGTCGGTGCGTTCGCGGGTTCGGTCCTCGGCGCGATCGCCACGGTCTTCGCCGGCATGGGCGGCAGCGACGCGTACCGGCAGACATTCCTTCCTCCATCGACTTCACAGATCTGCTTGGTCTCGTTGCACACGAACGATCGCAAGGAAGCCGACCTCGCCGCGTGACCGGCTCGCGACGAACACATGGGACGGCCTGCTCGACGTCGACGCACGCGGTCGGACACGGAGGATCTGACGATGGCACGCCCTGTCTGGACCGGTTCCATCAGCTTCGGCCTCGTCAACGTCCCCGTGAAGGCGTACACCGCCGTACGTGACCACGACGTGCACTTCCACGAGGTCGACGAGCCGGGGATCACGGGTCCGGCACCGCAAGGTGTCGGAGAAGTCGGGCCGTGAAGTCGAGGCCGACGACGTGAAGATGGGCTTCGAGGTGTCGAAGGGTCACTACGTCACGTTCGACAAGCAAGAGCTGAAGGAGCTGCGCCCGCCGTCGACACGCGCGATCGAAGTGGACGAGTTCGTGCTGCTCGAGGAGATCGATCCGATCTACTACGAACGCACCTACTGGCTCGGCCCTGATGGCGACGCCGGGAAGAAGGCGTACGGCCTGCTGCTGTCCGCGATGGAAGAACGCCAGCGAGTGGCGATCGGCACGGTCGTCATGCGCAACAAGCAGTACCTGACCGCGGTGCGCCCGCTCGATGGCGCGCTGGCGATGTCGACGATGCGGTTCGCGGACGAAATCGTGCCGCGCAGCGCCAGTGACGGGATCCCCACTCGACCATCCAAGCCAGAGCAGGCCGCGCTGAAGATGGCGATGCAGCTCGTCGACGGACTGGCGGCCGAGTGGGATCCGACCAAGTATCGCGACACCTATGTCGACGAGCTCCGGAAGCGCATCAAGGCCAGGCAGGCGGGCAAGGAGCTGGTGCAGGAGACCGCGGCGGCGGAGTCCAACGGCAAGGTGCTCGATCTGATGGCGGCGCTCGAAGCGAGCCTTCAGGCGTCCAAGACGACGAAGAAGCCGCGGCCGCCCGAAAGGCTGGCGGCACGAAGACCAGCGCGGGCAAGACGAAGAAAAGCGCGTAGTCCGCGGGCATGGCGACCAAGAAGGCCGCAGCCAAGAAGCAGGCGCCCGCCAAGAAGACCGGTGCCGAGGCGCGTCTCACGACCTACAAGAAGAAGCGCGACTTCGCCGTCACCCCCGAGCCCTCGGGCGTCGGCGCCCCCGCCTCACTCGGCAACCGATTCGTCGTCCAGCGTCACCGCGCCCGGCGACTGCACTACGACTTGCGCCTCGAGGCCGATGGCGTCCTCGTGAGCTGGGCCGTGCCGAAGGGTCCGACGCTCGATCCGGACGCGAAGCGGATGGCGGTGCACGTCGAGGACCATCCGCTCGACTACTTCGACTTCGAGGGGGTCATCCCGTCGGGCGAGTACGGCGGCGGCGACGTGATCGTGTGGGACTGGGGCACCTGGGAGCTGATGAAGGGCACCGACCCGATCAAAGAGATCGAGAAGGGCGACCTCCATTTCGAGCTCAACGGCGAAAAGCTCAAGGGCCGCTTCGTGCTCGTTCGCCGTGACCGTGATGCCGACAAGCAATGGCTGCTGCTGCACAAGCACGACGACGCGGCGATCAAGGGATGGGACGCGGAGGATCATCTGCGCTCCGTCAAGATCCGGCCGGACGAACGACGAGGTGAAGGACGCCCCGGCCGCGACGTGGTCGAGTCACGCGATCTGGGCGGGCGCCACGCCCGACGAGCTCGCCGCCCTCGACGCGCTCGGGAAGGCCGGCGAGTGGACGGTCGGCGCGCGCACGTTGAAGCTGACGAACCTCGACAAGGTGCTGTTTCCCGCGAAGAAGCCGCACCGCGCGCTCACCGAACGCGACCTCATCCGGCACTACGCGTCGGTCGCGCCGGCGATGCTTCCCTATCTCGCGGGGCGGCCCGTGAACCTGCGGCGCTTTCCGAACGGCATCGACAAGCCCGGGTTCTGGCACAAGGCCGCGCCGGCATACGCGCCCGAGTGGCTCGAGCGCTGGCACTACGACGACGCTCGCCCGGGCGAGACGGAGGAGTACTTCGTCCTCGACTCCGCCGCCGCGCTGGCATGGGTCGCCAACTACGGCGCCATCGAGGTGCACCCCTGGACCTCGACGACGACGCACCCCCACAACCCCACGTGGGCGCTCGTCGACCTCGACCCCGGCCCGAAGACCACCCACGACGATCTCCTCGTCCTCGCGCGTCTCCACCGGACCGCGCTCGACCACCTCGGCGTGAAAGGGATGCCGAAGGTCAGCGGACAGCGCGGCATCCAGATCTGGATTCCGGTCGCGGACACCTACACGTTCGACGAGACCCGGGCGTGGGTCGAGGCGCTGTCGCGCACGATCGGCCAGTCCGTTCCCGAGCTCGTGAGCTGGGAGTGGGGGGTCTCCAAACGCGGCGGGCTGGCACGACTCGACTTCACCCAGAACGCGATCAACAAGACGCTCGTCGCGCCGTTCAGTCCTCGCCCCGCGCACGGTGCCCCGGTATCGGTGCCGGTCACCTGGGAGGAGCTCGACGACTCAGACCTCGAGTCCGACCAGTGGACGATCGAGAGCGTCGGCGCCCGACTCGCGGAGGTCGGCGACCCGCTCGCTCCGCTCATCGGGATGCAGCAGCGTCTCCCGACGCTCTGACGAAGGGCTTCGCCGTACTACTTGCTGAACGCGGTGTGCAGTGGGAAGTAGGTGCGAGTCGGGACGATGTCGGGCGGGAGGTTCGGCTTGACGTTCTCGTCGAACCATGCCTGGCCGTCCTCTTCGGAGTCCCACATCTCGACGACCCGCCACCCGCCGTTCGGGCTCGGCCCACCAGAGTGTGCGATGAACCCCTTCGCAGCGAGGAACTTGGGCTTCATCTCTTCGAGCATGCCGCCGTAGATCTCGGCGGTCAGGTTCGGCACTTCACCGATCATCAACACAGCCATGAGTCACCTCTCGACGTTTTGAGCGAACCTATCGAAGTGACGGTCACGTATGAGCACGGCCGGACCTGGGAACCGGGTCCCTGATGGCTACCAAGAAGCGGTATCCCCTCGGAGATCATGGTTTGGCGTATGTGCTCGCCGGCATGTTCCTGTTCAGCTGGATCGGGCAATTCGTCTTCGAGCTGATGGTCGTGCGCAACGAGGCCCACGACTTGGGTCAGCCCTTCAGTTGGTCACAGTTCTGGCCCCACTTCGGGCAGTCGACGTTCGAGAACTGGCAGTCAGAGTTTCTGCAGGTGTTCACGTTCGTCGTGATCACGACCTTTCTCATCTTCCGTGGCAGCCACGAGTCGCGTGACAACGACGACGAGGTCGCCGCACAGCTCAATCGGATCGAGGGACGACTCGACGAGCTGTCGGCGAAGGAGCGGATGCCGACCTAGGCAGCTCAGGCCAGCGCCTCGGCCAGCTCCTCGAGGATCTCCGTCAGCTCGGCGGGACGATTGCTCAGGATCATGTGGTTGGTCGCGATCTCGTGATACGTCCAGCGCGGCGACGACTTCGCGTGTCGCCCCGCGCGCCAGAACGCGCTGTCCGGTGACTCGCTCGGGATCGTTCGTCGCCTTGATGTAGGTCAGCCCGAACGGGTGCTCCTCGAGCGGCTTGTCCAGTCGGACCGGCTCGGTGAAGCACCGCACGGGATGGGCGACGCGGCGTGCTTGCTGCCAGGCGCCCTCGATCGGGTCGTCGTACTCCCTGCGGCAGCGGCGGCACGAACCACTCCTCGCCGAGCGTGATCGTCGGGTCGGCCTCTCGGCCGGCGAGTCCCCACACCGATGTCGCCGTCCTCCGGCACGAACGCGTCGAGGTACACGAGCTCGCGTACCCGATCGGCGATGTGTCGCAGCGCGCCGGTCACGACCGCGCCTCCGTACGAGTAGCCGAGCAGCACGATCGGGTCGAGGTCTTCGTAGAGCACCGCGTTGACGACATCGGCGATGTGGGTCGACAGGTCGACCTGCGGGCTGACGAGATGCACGCGCTCGCCGATGCCAGTGAGGCTCGGCGTGAACACCTCATGGCCGGCGGCGTGGAGCATCCGGCGGACGTGGCGAAATCCGTGGGCTCCGCTCCATCCCCCGTGCACGAGCACGTAGGTGGCCATGCCCGATTCTCTCAGCGGCCGGTCTTGCCGTCGATCTGCTCGCGGAGGATGTCCGCGTGTCCCGCGTGGCGGGCGGTCTCCCCGATGACTGCGAGGATCGCCCAGCGCAGATCGCGCGTCTTGCCGTCGTAGGTCACCGGCGCATCGGCGTCGCCCAAGGAGCGGATGATCTCGTTGCTCGCCTCGCACGCGGCGCGGTAATCGGCGCGCAATGCTCGCAGCGTCACCGAGGGATCCACGTCCATCGAACGTTGCCCTCGGCTCGCAACTCGGCCCGCGACGACTCCCTCGAACCACTTCGACTCGACGAACGTGAGGTGCTGCAACAGCCCGGCCAGGTTCGTGCCCGACGGCACGGTGCTGCGCCGAGCATCGGCATCGCTCAGCCCGGCCAGCTTCTTGAGCACACCGGCCCGCTGGTCATCGAGCGCCGCCAGCAGTGCGTCGACCTCCTGGGTCACGGCCAGGAGGATACGGGTCCGGCCCGCGCCCACGTCAGAATCAGCTCGTGAGCACGAGCATCGATCCACGCCTCGAGCCGGCGGCGAGAACGCTGGTCGAAGATCTGGGGCTCGCTGCGGGCGGGTCTCTCGTCGGTGTCTGCGTCCACGGTTCCGCGGTGCTCGGAGACTTCATTCCGGGCTCGAGTGATCTCGACGTCCTTGCCGTCGTCGAAGATGATGTCGACGACACGGTCCTCGAACGGATCACCGCCGCGCTCGCGAGCGACCGGCCCATGCGTCGCAACCGGCTTGGAGGCATCCGTCGTCGCCCGATCGGCTGCCGTCCGTCCTGCAACACCGTGGCCCTTCCTCGTTCACGTCACGACCGCACCCGAGGATCGAAAGGTCGTCTCGGGGCGCACCCAGTCAGGCGATCCCGATCTGGTCCTTCACTACGCCGTCGCCCGCGCCCGGGGCTGGAGCGCGACGGGTCCCCCACCCACCGAGTTGTTTGGATCGCTCGCGACGGGCACCGTGCTCGCGCAGATCGCGGACGAGCTCCGATGGGCGGCGAGCAACGCGTCTGCCTCCTATGCCGTGCTGAACGCCTGCCGGGCGCTGTACTTCTTGCTCGAGGGCGGGTTCTGTTCGAAGTCGCATGGCGGTGAGTGGGCGCTCGCACGCGGCATCGAAACAAGGCTCGTCGCGGCTGCGCTCGCAGCTCGAGCGCACGGCACGAGTTCGCCGCCGCAGCCCGAAGCGAGGCGATGGGTGCTGGCGGTGGCTGACGACATCCGGCGTCGCCTGCAACCATCGCTCTAGAGGCGGCGACCGGAATCGAACCGGTGTACAGGGCTTTGCAGGCCCTTGCCTAAACCACTCGGCCACGCCGCCCGAAGGCGGTTCACCCTAGCGAAGCGCTCATTTCCTCCTTCACAAGTTGCATTGGTAAGTGCTACCTTACGGTTAGTGGTAACTTACGGATCGACGATCGAGGCGTTGGCCGACCCGACTCGGCGCGCGGTCCTCGAACAGCTGCGCCGCGGTCCCCAGGCCGTCGGTGAGCTCGCGGCGCATCTCCCCGTGAGCCGACCCGCCGTGTCGCAACACCTCAAGGTGCTGAAGGGAGCCGGGCTCGTGACCGACCGCGCTGATGGCACCCGCCGGCTCTACGCCGTTCGTCCCGAGGGGCTCAATGCGCTCCGCGCCTGGCTCGAGGACTTCTGGACCGACGCGCTGCGTGCGTATCAACAGGCGGCCAAGCCGCCGTCACCACCGAGGAGGAAGCCGCGATGAGCGAAGCGACCGACGTCGACATCTCACCGCTCGAGTTCACCGTCGAAGTGGAGCAGCCCATCGAGCGCGGCCTTCACGCTCTTCACCGAGAAGATCGGCACCTGGTGGCCGACGAAGACACACTCGATCGGCGAGGACCGCGTCGCCGAGCTCGTGTTCGAGCCGCGTGTCGGCGGACGTCTGCTCGAACGGCTCGACGACGGCACTGAGTACGCGTGGGGAGAGGTGCTGATCTGGGAGCCGCCGACGCGGGTCGTCATCACCTGGCATCCCAACCCCGAGCCGATCGCGATGACAGAGGTCGAGGTCGTGTTCGCCCCCATCGACGCCGCGTCACACCCGCGTCACCCTCACCCACCGACACTGGGAACGACTGGGCGCGATCGCGGCGGGGGCTCGGCGGGGCTACTCGCTCGGGTGGCCGGGAGTGCTCAGCTGCTTCACCGGCGCCGAGCGCCTGACGCTGCTCGCTTTCTCGTTTCAGTATCCGGCCAAGGATGGCCGGTTACTCGCGCGAGAAGGCCGGAGGGCTCGGGCTAGTTGCCCTTGAAGTTGGGCTGACGCTTCTCGACGAACGCCGACATCGCCTCGAGCGTGTCCTTCGTGCCGAAGTTGACGGTCTGCGCGGCGCCCTCGTCCTCGAGCGCCTGCTCGAGCGTCACGGCGAACACGTTGTTCAGCAGCCGCTTCGTCTGCGCGAGGGCGATCGGCGGACCGGCGGCCAGCTTCGTCGCCCAGTCGTCGACGAACGCGTCGAGCTCGCCCACGGGCACCACGCGGTTGACGAGACCCATCGCCTCCGCCTCCTTCGCCGAGATGATCTCCGCGAGCAGGGCCAGCTCTTTCGCGCGATGCAGGCCCACACGCCGGGGCAACAGCCACGACCCGCCAAAGTCGATCGTCAGACCGCGCCGGGCGAAGATCTCGGAGAACCGCGCTTCGTCCGACGCCACGACGAGATCACACCCGAGCGCGAGGTTGCACCCCGCCCCGACCGCGACCCCGTCGACCTTCGCGATCGTCGGCTGCGGCAGCCGGTGCAGTGCGAGCGCGGCGTCGCCGATGTGGCGCATGACCGCGAGCTGATGGCGTTGAGGGGCGTTCGCTCCCCCACCGGTCAGGTCGGCACCCGAGCAGAAGTTGCCCCCCGCTCCGGTGACCACGACGACTCGATCCTCGTCGCGCCCGCCGATCTCGAGGAAGGTCGCGAGCAGCTCGTCCCACATGGCGCCGTTCGCGGCGTTCTTCTTCTCCGGCCGGTTCAGCGTGATCGTGACGATGCCGGACTGGCGTGCGACTTCGAGGGTCTCCATGGGCGCGAAGATAACGCCCTCTATGGGCCTCGATCCCTACCGTCCGCGACGCGCTCCCGGTGTCTTCGAATACACCATGGTGGGGCTCGCCCTCATCGCCTGCCTGGCGCTCGTCCTGTGGGCGGTCCTGTGACCGCATGAGCGATGTCGCGTGGCCCGACGACGACGTCGACACCCAGAGAGTGCAGCCCTACCAGGCGACGAAGGAGTACGTGTGCCCCGGATGCCACGGCGTCATCCCCGTCGGCGAGGGACATCTCGTAGTTGTGCCCAAGCTTGCTCCCGACCTTCGCCGTCACTGGCACCACGCCTGCTGGGAGCACCGCCACAATCGCCGCTGATCAGAACGCGGCCTCGATCACCTCGACGCGCTCCCCCATCACCGACGCCACGTCGAAGCGCAAGTCGACGCCATGCACACCGCGCGCCGACAACCATGTGGCGGCGAGCCGGCGCAAGCGCACCTGCTTGGTCCGCGTCACCGCCTCGACGGGCGCACCGAACCGATCCGACGTCCGCGTCTTGACCTCGCAGAACACGATGGTGGAGTCGCGCGCGACGATCACGTCGATCTCGCCCTCGCGACAACGCCAGTTGCGATCGACCACCGTGTAGCCCTGCGCCTCGTACCACTTCGCAGTGAGGGCTTCGCCCTGCGCGCCGAGCGCCGCGCCGCGGGTCTTCAGACTTCGCGCTTGGGGAGCTCTTCGACATTCACGTCCTTGAACGTCAGGACGCGCACTGCGGGGACGAACCGGGTCTGCCGGTACATGTCCCACACCCAGGCATCGCGGAGCTCGACCTCGATCAACGGTCTGGGACCATCGCCCTGCACGCGCACGTTGACTTCGTTGGCGAGGTAGAAGCGCCGTTCGGTTTCGATCGCGTAATCGAACATGGCACTGACGTCGCGATACTCCTCGCGCGAGGGCGAGCTCGCGCTCGGCCTCGTAAGCCTCGAGGTCTTCGGGGCTCAGACCCTCTTCTCCTTGACCTTGGCGGCCTTACCGACCCGGTCGCGGAGGTAATAGAGCTTGGCCCGACGCACATCGCCGCGGGTCACGACTTCGATCTTGGCGATGATCGGCGTGTGCACGGGAAAGGTGCGCTCGACGCCGACGCCGAAGCTCACCTTGCGCACGGTGAAGGTCTCCTGGAGCCCCGAGCCCTGCCGGCGCGTGACGTGACCCTGGAAGACCTGGATGCGCTCGCGGCTGCCCTCGACCACTCGGACGTGGACCTTGAGGTTGTCACCGGGGGCGAAATCGGGCACGTCAGAGCGGAGATACTGCTGATCGACGAGATCGGTGGGCTTCATGGCGCGCTCGACTCCGAATCCTGGGGGCGCTGGCCGGGAGGGGACTCGCCAGGATATCCGTCCGGCCCCCTCGGCTCCAACGCGCCGAGCTCGTCCACCAGGCGCTTCTCCTCGTCGCTGAGGCCTCCACGGCGAGCGATCAGATCGGGACGCTCCGCGCTCGTCCGGACGATCGCCTGGGCGCGCCTCCATCGGGCGATCCGCCCGTGGTCACCGGACCGGAGGATCGCGGGCACCGTCCAGCCTCGGAAGTCGGCCGGTCGCGTGTACTGCGGGTACTCGAGCAAGTCGTCCGCGAACGACTCGTCCGAGGCCGACTCGTCGTTGCCCATCACCCCGGGCACGAGTCGCGCCACTGCCTCGATGACGACGAGAGCAGCCACCTCGCCGCCCGCGAGCACGAAGTCACCGACCGACAGCTCGCCGTCGACGAGGTGGGTTCGCACTCGTTCGTCGACGCCCTCGTAGCGACCACACAGCAACGAGAACCCGTCGGTGGCGGCGAGCTCGCGTGCGCGGGTTTGATCGAAGCGCTCGCCCCCCGGGCCCGAGCAGGTACAGCGGCCGGATGGGGTCGACCGACTCGACCGCGCCGAAGATCGGCTCGGCCATCAGCACCATGCCGGGCCCGCCGCCGAACGGCGAATCGTCCACCGAGCGGTGCGGATCGGTTGCGGCCGACCGCAGGTCGTGCACGCGCAAGTCGAGGAGCCCGATGTCTCGCCCGCGACCGAGCAAGCTCTCGCCGAGGAAGCCGTCGACGAGCGACGGGAAGATCGTGAAGACCTCGATGCGCATCGCTCAGTCGTCTCGCTCAGTCGTCTCGCTCAGTCCAGCAACCCGATAGGCGGGTCGACCACCACGACTCCATCGGCCATCGACACCACGAAGCGCACGGGCACGAGGGCGGAGCTGTCGAGCTCGAGCAAGTCACTCGCGGGATTCGCGACGACCGCAGTCACGATCCCGAGAGGCTGCCCGGCGAGGTCGACCGCGGTCGCGCCCACGAGATCGTGCACCCACAGCGCGTCGGGGTCATCGATCGGCTCGGCCCGCAGCACCACGCCGTTCAGGCGCTCGGCGCTCGTGCGGTCGTCGACGCCCTCGAAGTGCACGACGAACCCGCCTTGTTGCGGACGCGACGATGCGATCCGCAGGTCACCGCGATCGGTCGTCAGCACCGCGCCGGGCTCGACTCGCTCGAGCCGGTTCGTCACGAGGTGGACGACCACATCACCGCGGAGCCCATGGGCCCGTCCGATCGTGCCGACTTCGAGCAGGGCGCCGGCCACCGCTCAGACCGCGTCTCTCAGTCCGCGTCAGTCCACGAAGTCGACGTCGACCTCGACACCGTCGCGCACTGCAGCAGCGCGGGTCACCGCGTGCGGACGGCGTTCGCGGTACGACCGCGCTTGCCGATCACGCGACCCATGTCGCCCGGAGCGACGCTCACGCGCAGGCTGACGCCCCGCCGGCCCTCGACCGCGTCGATCTCGACCGAGTCCGGGTCGTCGACGAGCGCCCGCACGAGGTAATCGAGGACGGCGCGTGCCGTCGCGGCCGGGATGCGGTTCGCACCATCGTCGTCGTCATCCTCGGTGTCGTCGTCGAACCCGTCGTCGAGCTCTTCGATCTCGTCGTCGTCGAGGACGTTGTCCGCTTCGCTCACTCGTAGCTCACTTCGAGGCCTTGGCGGCCTGGAACTCATCCCATGCGCCTGAGATCTTGAGCAGCTTCTCGACCCGCTCGGTGGGTTGCGCACCCTTGCGCAGCCAGGCGACGGCCTTGTCGTTGTCGATCTTCACGACTGACGGCTCGGCCCGCGGCTCGTAGGTGCCGACGATCTCGATGAACCGGCCGTCGCGCGGCGCCCGCCCGTCGGCAGCCACGACGCGATAGGTCGGCTGCTTCTTCTTTCCCATCCGCATCAGGCGGAGCTTCACTGCCACTGGTTCTTCCTTTGTTCGGGTTTCTCTAGTTGAGCGAGGGCATGTCGGGCATCCGTAGGCCCCGCTTCCCCTTCTTGGTGCCAAGGCCGCCCATGCGCTTCATCATCTTCTGGACGTCCTTGAACTGCTTGAGCAGCGCATTGACCTCGGCGGTGGTCGTGCCGCTGCCGTTGGCGATGCGGAGGCGCCGCGATCCGTTCGATCAGGTCGGGCTTGCGGCGCTCGTCGAGCGTCATCGACCGGATGATCGCCTCGACCCGTTTCGAGCTGGTCGATCGTCGATCTCGGCGTCTGCGGGCCTCCTTGGGCAGCCCCGGGATCATACCGACGATGCTCGACAGCGGCCCCATCTTCTTGAGCTGCTGCATCTGGTCGAGGAAGTCGTCGAGGGTGAACTGGCCTTCGAGGAGCTTGGCCGCGGCCTGCCTCGGCCTCGTCCTTCTCGTAGACCTCCTCGGCCTTCTCGATGAGGCGTGAGCACGTCGCCCATGCCGAGGATGCGGCTCGCCAGGCGATCGGGGTGGAACAGCTCGAAGTCGGCGAGCTTCTCGCCCGTCGACGCGAACGCGATCGGACGCCCGACGACCTCCTTGACCGAGAGCGCCGCGCCGCCGCGCGCGTCGCCGTCGAGCTTGGTCGAGGATCACGCCGTCGAGCGCGAGCGTCTCGTGGAAGGCCTCGGCGATCGTGACCGCGTCCTGGCCGGTCATCGCGTCGACGACGAGGAACGTGTAGTTCGGCTTGCACGGTCTCGGAGATCTGCCGAACCTGCTCCATCATCTCGGCGTCGATGGCGAGCCGGCCGGCGGTGTCGACGATCACCACGTCGCGACCGAGGCGGCGGGCCTCGGCCACTCCCTTGTCGGCGACCGCGACCGGGTCGGTCGGCTCGCGAGAACACCGGCACGTCGATCTGACGGCCGAGCGTGCGCAGCTGCTCGACCGCGGCGGGACGCTGCAGGTCGGCACCGACGAGCAGCGGGTTGCGTCCCTGCGCCTTGAACCAGCGGGCGAGCTTGGCGGAGTTGGTGGTCTTGCCCGAGCCCTGCAGACCGGCCATGAGCACGACCGTGGGCGGCTTCGACGCGTAGGTGAGCTTGAACGTCTCGCCGCCGAGCGCGGCGACGAGCTCCTCGTTGACGATCTTGATGACCTGCTGCGCCGGGCTGAGGCTCGCCGCCAGCTCCGCGCCGAGGCACCGCTCGCGGATGCGCGCGACGACCGTGCGGACGACCGTGAAGTTGACGTCGGCCTCGAGCAGGGCGACGCGGATCTCGCGCAGCACCTCGTCGACGTCGGCGTCGCTGAGACGCCCCTTGCCCCGAAGCCGCTTGAAGATGCCGTCGAAACGATCGGACAGCGAGTCGAACATGTGGTTCGTCAGGCTACCGGAGGCGTCTCGACGGCCCCACGCAGGTCAGACGACCGGTCAGACGACCGGTCCGGCGATGACGATCTCGTTCTCGACCGCCAAGACACCGGGCACCGCGGCCACAACCCGCTCGAGATCGGCGCGGCCCGTGGCATGCGGCGCTTCGCCCGACAGCACGACGCGCCCTCGCAAGACCGAGATCGTGGGTTGGGGGAGGTGCCAGGTGCGGGGCGAGTGCGAGAGCTCGTGGCGCACGCGAGCAGCGAGGTCAGCGTCCGGAACTCGCCGATCCGCGAGCCGCCCGATACGGCGGCGCATCTCAGAGCCAGTCGTGGGTGTCGACAACGCGGCCGCGGCCGCACCCGCCGCCAACAGGCTCATGCGCTTCAACCCGATCTTGCGGGTGACGACGGCAATGAAGCGAAGCGGGAGCAGGAGGATGCTCAGGGCGGTCTTCATTCGAACACGGTCCTCATTCGAACAGAGCCTCGACGAACTCCTCCGCGTCGAAGTCGACGAGGTCGGCCGCTGTCTCACCGAGGCCAACGAGCTTCACGGGCAAGCCGAGATCGTTCTGGATCGCGAGGACGATGCCGCCCTTCGCCGAGCCGTCCAGCTTCGTCAGCACCACGCCGGTCACCTCGACCGCTTCGGTGAACTGCCGCGCCTGAGCGAGGCCGTTCTGGCCGGTGGTCGCGTCGATCACGAGCAGCACCTCGCTCACGTGGCCCGGCGGGCGATCGGCGACCCGTCGCACCTTGCTGCAGCTCCTCCATGAGGTTCACCTTCGTGTGCAGGCGCCCCGCCGTGTCAGCGAGCACCAGGTCGGCTCCGCGCGCCGCGGCGCGCTGCACGGCGTCGAAGATGACCGAGCTCGGGTCACCGCCTTCGGCCCCTCGCACGATGTCGGCCCCGACGCGGTCGGCCCAGTGCTCGAGCTGCTCGGCGGCCGCGGCGCGGAACGTGTCACCCGCCGCCATCACGACCGAGTGACCTTCCGCGATCTGGCGCGCGCCGACCTTGCCGATGGTCGTGGTCTTCCCCACACCATTGACGCCGACGAACAGCCACACGCACGGTTCGCCGGGTCGGGGATCGAGCACGAGCGACCGATCGACACCTTCGAGCCGCTGCAGCAGCTCACCCTTCAGCGCGTCGAGCACCTCATCGGGCGTGGTGAGGCTCTCGGTCTTCACTTGCGCGCGCAGGTCGTCGATCAGCTCGGTGGTGAGCCCGACACCGACATCGGCGCGTATCAACGCCTCCTCGAGATCGTCCCAGGTGTCGTCGGTGATGCCGCCGCGTGCGCGTACCGACGCGAACGCTCCCGCGAGTGCGGCACGGGCTTTGCCGAGACGATCGCGGAACCGCGGAGGTGCACCGACCTCGAGCTCCTCGGCAACCTCGAGCTCCTCGGCAACCTCGAGCTCTTCGACTACGTCGAGCTCGTCGACCTCGAGCTCTTCGACCGGGGCCTCGCCGATCTCCACCTCGGCTTCAGGCGCCTCGACTGCGGTCGGCAGCGGCGGCCGCGCCGGAGATGGTGGTCGCGCTCGTTCGAGGCTGAGGCGGCGCTCGCGACGACGGTTGACTACGACGACGCCGAGTCCGAAGAGGACGACGATGATCGCGAGGATCAGAAACACCATGGCCGGGCCAAGTTACCCGGGCGGAGCGGCGGACTATCCGGTGTGCAGGGACGCCTTCTCGCTGACGACCTTGGAGGAGCCCCCGGGCTGCATGGTCACGCCGAAGAGGCAGTCGGCGGCCTCCATCGTGCGCTTCTGATGACTCACGATCAGCAGCTGTGCCTCCTCGCGGAACTCGCGCACGAGATCGAGGAAGCGATGGAGATTGACGTCATCGAGGGCGGCCTCGACCTCGTCCATCACATAGAACGGCGACGGTCGGCTGCGGAACACCGCGAACAGGAACGCCAGCGCGGTCAGTGAACGCTCGCCACCGGACAGCAGTGAGAGCTTGCGCACGTTCTTGCCCGAAGGCCGGGCCTCGACCTCGATGCCGGTGTCGAGCAGGTTCTCCGCGTCGGTGAGGCGCAGACCGCCCTGGCCGCCGGGAAACAGCGTCGAGAAGAGCGACTCGAAGTTCGACGCGACATCGGCGAACGCCGAAACGAAGACCGACACGATCTCGTTGTCGATCGCCTTGATGACCCGGGAGAGGTCGCGTCTCGTCGAGCGCACATCTTCGAGCTGCGACTCGAGGAAGCGATGCCGTTCTTCGAGCGCCTCGAACTCCTCCAACGCGAGCGGGTTGATCGGGCCCATCAACCGCAGCTCGCGCTCGAGCTCGCGCACCCGAGCATGAGCCGTCACACCCTCCGACAGCGGAGGACACGGCGCGGCAACGGCGGCCTCGGGCTCGCGGTCGAGGTCGTGCCGGACCGCCTCGACCGCGGACTCGAGCCGGAGTGTGATCTCTGCCTCGTCGAGCTCGGCGCGACGCGACCGCTCGCGCACCTCCTCGAGCTGACGCTCACCCGCGGTGCGGCGCTGGCGCTGATTGTCGAGTGCCTCTGCGATCTGCCGCGACTCCTCCGACTGGCGCCGCCGCTCCTCATGCAGCGAGGCAAGCTCCTCGTCCACCTGCGCCGCGGCGCCGGTGACGACGGCGGCCAAGCGATCGAGTGTGGCCAGCGCGCGCTCGAGCTCGGTGCGCCGGGCGGCCGCTCGTTCCCGCTCGGCCACGTCGGCCTTCAAGCGGTGCTCCACCTCGTCGCGACGTCGCTTCAGCATCTGCCGGCGTTCGTCGAGTCCCGCGACCTGGACCTCGAGGTGGGTGCGCAGCGCAGCCACCGCCCGAGCTCGCTCGTCGAGCCGTGCCCGCGCGGCGTGTGCCGACCGCGCCTTGCTCACGTCCGCCTCTTCGTCGGCCTCGAGGGCCGGGAGGATCTGCTCGAGCTCGGACGTCCGGGCGCGCTCCGCGGCCAACGATTCGGCCAGCGCCGGCGTGATGCGTCCGCAGCGCCTCCGCCTCGGTCTCGACCTCGCGCTGCCCGGCCTGCACTCGCGCCAATCCGTCCGCGGCCGCGTTGACCAGGGAGTCGTTGTCCTCGAGCTTCTGCTCGATCTCGGCCCGCGCGCGCTGCGCGCTTTCGACGGTGAGCGTGTTTGCGGCGACCCGGGTCGCGGCTGCACTCGCCCGCTCTCCCGCGGCCGCTGCACGACTGCGGGCCTCGTCGAGCGCGGCGACCGTGAGCTGCGACCGCGCGGCGCCCACGCGCCAGCCGGCGGAGGAGAACCGATCGCCTTCGCGACGTGACGACGACTGCGTTCGGATGCTGGAGAGCGCTGTCCGCGGCACGCTCCCAGCCGCCGTCGACGACGACGATGCCGGCGAGCAACGCGTCGAGGAGAGGCTCCAGCGCGTCGTGCCGGGTGCGCACGTGGGCACGGAGCGTCGAGAGCGGCTGATCTTGCGACTGGGGCACGAGGCTCATCGCGAGC
Source organism: uncultured Acidimicrobiales bacterium (assembly GCA_963747215.1). GTDB lineage: Bacteria > Actinomycetota > Acidimicrobiia > Acidimicrobiales > DATKAS01 > DATKAS01. Next base: position 310,264 of record CAVVET010000034.1, on the reverse strand, counting down.
ACCGCGCCAGACTCGCCGCCCGCCGTCAGCGCGGCGAGCGCTCGTCGCGCGGCAACGGTGCCGTCGACGACAACCGCGGTGAGCGACTCCCCGACCGCAGCTTCGAACGCGTCCTGCCATCCGTCGTCGACCTCGACGAGCTCATTCAGCAGTCCGATGGCGCCCTCGACGTCTCGCCACCGGGCTTCGGTGGTGCCCCGGTCGTCGAGCGCGAGCGCGAGCGCCTCCGCGCGCGCCGCCCAGACATGGCGATCGGCGTCGGCGGATCGATGCGCCTCGACCGACGACTCGAGCTCCGCCTCGGCCTGCTGCTGCATCTCCTCGGCTCGCTGCAGCTGACCGACCAACGGCCGCTCGGCTTCCTCAGCCCGCTCGCACGCGGCGCGATGCACATCGGTCTCACCGGCGAGTCGAACCGCACGTTCCTCGATCGCGGCGAGTCGGGCCTCGACGCGAGCGAGCTCACCGACCGCACGCTCGATCGCCGCGCGCCGCGCGGCCAGCTCGCCTCGAACCTCGCCGGCGCGCTGGGGAGGAAGCTCGAGGTCGAGCGGCTGCACCTCCGAGAACGATGCGCGCTCGGCGACGAGGGCAGCCTCGGCTTCGCTGACTCTCTGGGCCTCGGGCGCGAGCTCTCGGGCCTTGGCCTCGACCTCGACGAGCTCGCTCGCGACACTCGCCGCCTCGGCCTCGAGCGAGGCGACGAGATCAGCGTCGAGCAGCCCTCCGCGATCGCGCTCGACGCCGCGCCGCCGCTCAGCCAGCAGCGCGGCGAGCCCACGCGCTCGCTCGCGCATCGACTCGAACCGCACCAGGCTGTCACTGAGGTCCGACCCGCCGAGTGCAGCGAGTCGGGCTTGCGTGGTGAGCACCTCGACATCGAGCGCAGCGAGCTCGTCCTTGATCGACGTCGACTGCTGTTCGAACGACGCGCGATCCCGCGCGGTGTTCTCGAGCCGCGTGCGCAGTGCGGTGATCTCACGACCGGCGAGGTGCAGTCGGAGTGCCGCCAGCTCGGCCACCAGGTCCCCGTGGCGTCGGGCCGCGTCGGCCTGCCGTTCGAGCGGCTTCAGCTGTCGCCGCACCTCACGCAGAAGATCCTGCAGCCGCAGCAGGCTCGCCTCGGTCGCTTCGAGGCGCCGCTCGGCCTTCTCCTTGCGCCGCCGGTACTTCAAGACTCCCGCGGCTTCCTCGATGATCGCCCGGCGGTCCTCGGGCCGGGCGTTCAGCACGGCGTCGATCTGGCCCTGCGACACGATCACGTGCTGCTGCCGGCCCACGCCGGTGTCGGACAGCAGCTCCTGCACGTCGAGCAGTCGGCACGGCACCCCGTTGATCGCGTACTCGCTGTCGCCGGTGCGGAAGAGCGTGCGGCTGATCGTCACCTCGGTGAACGCGATCGGCAGGAGGCCCGCGGAGTTGTCGATGGTCAGCGTGACTTCGGCGCGGCCGAGCGCGGGGCGCTTCGCGGTGCCCGCGAAGATCACGTCGTCCATCTTCTGGCTTCGTACGGCGCTGGGCGCCTGCGCGCCGAGGACCCAGGCGATCGCATCGACGACGTTCGACTTGCCGCTGCCGTTCGGCCCGACGACGACGGTGACCCCGGGCTCGAGATCGAGCGAGGTCGTGTCGGCGAAGGACTTGAATCCCTTGAGGGTCAGCGACCGCAAGAACATGGCTGGGTATCGAAACTAACCGCGGGTCGCGGCGCTCGGTGCATCCCTGTCGCGGCGCGTGCGCACGTCGTCGCCGCTCTCCGCTGCGCTTCGATCGGCTCCTGCTCGCTGCGCTCGACAATCGGTGCTTCGCGCACCCGGCGGAGCACTGCGCCGCCGTACAACGGCGCCGACAGACCTGGCAGCTGGGGCAGAAGAAGGTGGAGCGTCCCTGGTACTTCGCGCGTTCGATCGTGTTTCGACACCGACGGCAGGCGAGGCCCTCGCGGCCATACGCCTGGTGTTCGTTCTGGTAGCCGCCGACGCGTCCGAACAGGTCGCGGTACTGCTCGTCCGCGAGCGACGAACCGCGGTGCTTCACGGCTTCGTGCATCACCTCGACGACCGCGCGATAGAGCCGGCGGATGTCCTGGGTCGTGAGGGTGTCGCTCATGCGGTCGTAGCGCAGGCCGGCGGCGTAAAGGATCTCGTCGCTGTAGATGTTGCCGATCCCGGCGATCAGGTGCTGATCCATCAGGAACGCCTTGAGCTGCACCGGCTTGGCGATGAGCATCCGGCCGAAGTCGATCCACGAGATCGGCTCGTCGAGCGGGTCGAAACCCAACGTCGCGAGCTCCGGGGCGTCCTCCGCGAGGTGTTCGGGATCGCTCACGAACATCTCGCCGAACGTGCGCGGGTCGACGAAGCGCAGCTGACCCGCCGGCTGCAGCGTCAGCGTGACGTGCGTGTGTTTCGCCACCGGGTCCTTGGCGACTGCCTTCAGCAGCTGGCCACTCATGCGGAGGTGGACGACGAGCAGGTCGCCGGTGTCGAGCTTGAGCAGCAGGTACTTGCCCTTGCGCTGGACGCCCGTCACCTTGGCGCCCTCGAGACGGCCGATGAACTGCTTCTTCGTGCCCCGCCGGATCGAGCGGGTGCCCGACACCTCGACGGTCTTGATGCGCTTGCCGACGATCTCTCGCTCGAGATCGCGCTTGATCGTCTCGACCTCCGGGAGCTCAGGCATGGTCGGCGAGCTGCTCTTCCGCGTGGGCGCGCAGCCGATCGACGGCGATGCGGGCCGCGGCCTGTTCCGCCTGCTTCTTCGAGCGTCCTTCGCCCTCCCCGAGCTCGGCCGGCCCGATGACGACCCGCGCGGTGAAGACCTTGGCGTGGTCGGGACCGGTCTCGCTCACGTCGTACCGAGGCGGACCGAGACCCCGCCGGCCCGCGAGCTCCTGGAGCACGCTCTTGAAGTCGCTCCCGCCGAAGCCCGAGACCGACGCGGAGATGTCGTCACGCATCTCGTCGAGCACGAAACGGCGCGCGGCTTCCCATCCGCCGTCGAGGTAGACCGCGGCGATGACGGCCTCGAGCGCGTCCGACAGGATCGACGTCTTCTCGCGACCGCCCGCAGCCGTCTCGCCGCGACCGAGCAGCAGTGCGGGGCCAACACCGAGGCGGGCGGCGACGCCCGCCAGTGCCATCGCGTTGACGACCGACTTGCGCGCGTCGGTCAGCTGGCCCTCGGGCAGATCGGGATAGGACCGATAGACGTGGTCGGCGACGATCGCGCCCAGCACTGCGTCACCGAGGTATTCGAGACGCTCGTTCGACGGCGGAGCCGGTTGGTCGAGAGTGGCCTGCTCGGCGCACCACGAACGGTGGGCGAGTGCTTGCACCAGGAGGGCAGGGTTCGTGAACTCATGCCCGATCCGGTGCCGCAGCACCTCGACCTCGGGCCGGTCAGTCAGGGCCTTCGCCCACCCGACCAAAGACGTAGTCCACCGCATCGCGCACGGTCTTCAGATCCTCGAGGTCCTCGTCCTCGATGCGGAACCCGACGGTGCGCTCGCTCAGCTCCTCCTCGAGGGCTTCGACGAGCTCGATCAGCGCGAGAGAATCAGCGTCGAGATCGTCGGCGAAGGAATTGGCCTCGCTGATCGCGGAGGGATCGATCTCGAGGATGTCGGCGAGCCGGTCGCGGATCAGTTCGAAGACTGCCTGGCGATCGAGCGGGGCTCGTTCTACGTGAGTCTCGGCGGGCACGCTCTCCTCCGTCCTGCGTGGGCGTCCTGAGTCGGGCTTCGCGGGGGGCGCAGCAGACGGGATTCTACCGGCCATCTTGCGGGCCCGCCGGGATGCTGTCAGCGACGTCCGGCGTGTTTCATGCCCTTCTGGTTGCTCTCGTGCTTGACAACCGCAGATGGCCGCGTCATCCGGGCGTCGCGATCGCGGTCCGCAATCCCCCGACGATGTCGCCTCTGACCATCTCCGCTGCGAGTGCGATCGCGTTCGTCACGGCGCGCGCCGAGGACCGACCGTGGCTGATGATGCACACCCCTTCGACGCCGAGCAGCACCGCTCCCCCGGTCGTCTCGGGCCCCATGTAGTCGAAGAGCGGCTCGAGCACCGGTGCGAGCACGTCGCCAGCGGCGCGCGTCTCCGCGGTGGAAGCGAGCCCCGCGCGGATCACGCCGACGATCACTTCCAGCCCACCTTCCAACGTCTTCAACACGACGTTGCCGCTGAAGCCGTCCGTGACCACGACGTCGACCAAGTCGGTCGCCACGTCGTGCCCTTCGATGTTCCCGATGAAGTTGACGCCAGGCGCACCGTCGAGGAGGTGGTGCACCTCCTTCACGAACGAGGAGCCCTTCGACGCCTCCTCGCCGATCGAGAGCAGCCCGACACGGGGGCTCGCGACGCCGAAGCGCTGACGTGAGAAGACGGTGCCCATCTGCGCGAACTGCACGAGCCACTCGGGCTGGCACTCCGCGTTCGCGCCGGCATCCAGCAGCACGGTCGGCGTCTCTCCGGGAACGGGCAACGGAGCGGCGATCGCCGGGCGCGACACGCCGCGGATGCGCCCCATCCGCAGCAGCGCGCTCGCCATCGTGGCGCCGGTGTTCCCCGCGCTCACCATGCCGGACGCTCGACCATCGCGGACGGCCTCGGCCGCCCGCACGAGCGACGAGTCCTTCTTGCGCCGCACTCCCTGCGCGCCGTCGTCACCCATGGCGATGATCTCGGACGCGACCACGTGGGGCAGGCCGCTCGGCGCGACGACGTCTTCGGGGCCTACCAGGAGGACGGGGATACCGAGCTTCTCCGCGGCGACGCGGGCACCGACGAGCACCTCGCCGGGCGCATGGTCACCTCCGACCGCGTCGACCGCGATGGGCAGCACGTCGGGTCAGCGCGCCCGGGCCGGACGATCAGCCGACGTCGACGGCTTGACGGCCCTTGTACCAGCCACAGGTGCCGCACACCGTGTGCGGACGCTTGGCGGCGCCGCAGCGCGGGCAGGTGCTGCGGGCAGGGGCGTCGAGCGTCCAGGCAGAGGCACGGCGGCTGCGGCTCTTGGCCTTGGACGTCTTTTTCTTGGGGACTGCCATCAATGGTCCTTCGCGCGATGGGGCCGGAGCAGGCTAGCGAGCAGCGGGGCCAGGGTCGAACCGCCCCGGTTCGCCGATCGTCGCTGGAGGCTCGCGGAGCACGTCGAGCGCGGCCCAGCGGGGGTCGATCGACTCGGTCCGGCACTCGCAAGTCCCGGTGTTGAGATCGGCGCCGCAGGTGGGGCACAGGCCCGCGCAGTCCTCGCGGCAGAGCGGCGCCAGTGGCAGCTCGAGGGCGAGGGCGTCGTGGACGGACGGGCCGAGGTCGATGGCGTCACCCTTGATCGGGTGCACCTCCTCGCCGTCGTCGCCCTCATAGCCCCGGCCGGAGAAGACCTCGGTGAGAGATGCAAGGAGCTCTCCGTCGGCAGGCCCGAGGCACCGCCGGCACACCGACCGCCACGGCGCCCGCGCCGTCGTGTGCACGACGATCGTGTCCGAGAGCGACTCGAGATCCCCGTCGACGACGACTGTCGCGCCGTCGGGCACGCGCGCGTCGCCGACATCGATCGCCGGAGCGCGGACCTCGAGCGTCACGTGACGTCGCGACGCGGGATGACGCAAGAGGTCAGCGACACCGATCACGAGACCGGGCAGCGTCGACATCAGTCGTCCTGGTCGAAGAACACCGCCTCGTGCTCGGCGGCGGCCTCGGCTTCGTCGGCGTCGGGCTCGGGGAGCCCAGTGGGGATCAGTCGGTCACGGCCCGCCTGCACGGTCTTCAGCACCTTGTCGAGGATCACCTCGAACTGCCCGAGGCGCTGATCGCAGTAATCCTCGACCTCGTGGCGCAAGCGCCGGGCTTCGTCTTCGGACGTCGTCACGATCTGCCTCGCGCGCTGTTGCGCGGCCCGCACGACCTCGGTGCGTTGCACCATCCGCTCGGCCTGGGCGCGGGCGGCGTCGAGGATGTCGTCGCCCTCCCGGCGGGTCTTCGCGAGGAACTCGTCGCGCTCGCGGAGCAGCCAGCGTGCCGCGCGCAGCTCCTCGGGCAAGCGGTTGTTCGCGTCCTCGAGCAGCTCGAGGATCTCGTCGCGGTTGATCATCGCCGACGACGACAGCGGCATGGTCTTGGCGGACGAGATCATGTCCGCGACGCGGCGCAGCAGAGCCTCGGAGTCGCTCAGACGAGGAACGGGGTGCTCACCGGTCTCTTCGTCGTCGTGATCGGTCATCGGCCGTACCTCTCCTGCAACCGTTTCGACACAGCCGGTGGCACCATTGAGCTGACGTCGCGCCCGAACTGCGCCATGTCGCGGATGAATTTCGACGCGATGAAGGAGTACGACGAAGCCGACGGCAGAAAAACGGTGTGCACGCCGGCGACCGCGAAGTTCATCTGGGCCATCTGCAGCTCGACTTCGAAGTCGGACGACGCCCGAAGCCCCTTCACGATGAAGTCGATGTCGAACTCCTTCGCCACGTCGACGACCAGCCCCGAGAACACCAGGACCGACACGTTGTCGAGATGGGCCAATGATTCGTTGATCATCGCCTCGCGCTCCTCGAGCGTGAAGGCGGGCTCACCCTTCTGGAGGTTGCGCATGGCGGCGACGACGACCTCGTCGAACAGACGCGCCGCCGTCTCGATGATCTCGATGTGTCCGTTGTGGATGGGATCGAAGGACCCCGGATACAACACCTTTGCCACGGTCGCTCCGTTGGATCAGCAGTTCGGTGGGCGGACAGGAAGGGTTCAGAGCTGGGCCGCCCGCGCCACGAACGTCACAACGGTACCGCCGTAACGCCTCGATCTCGTGACCACCCAGCCCGGACCGGGCTCGATCGGTCGGTTGGACTCGAGCACGGCGAGGCCAGTGTCGAGGGTCGCGAGGAGGGCCGGCCAGGCGTCGAAGGCGTAGGGCGGATCCGCCAGCACGAGGTCGAACGGTCCTCGCGTGGCCTCGAGCCACCGCATCACATCGGCCCGTACGACCGTGCCGCCGTCCAGGCCACAGTGAGCCAGATTGGCCTCGATCACTCCAGCCGCGGTGCGGTCGTGTTCGACGAACGTGCATGAGGCCGCCCCGCGAGAGAGCGCCTCGATGCCGAGGGCACCGCTGCCCGCGAACAGATCCGCCACCCGCTTGTCGACGACCGCTGCGAGCGAGTGCAACGCGTTGAAGATCGCTTCGCGGGCCCGGTCACTCGTCGGACGAGTGTCGCTACCCGGCGGCGCCTCGAGCCGACGTCCCCGCGCCGTGCCGGCCACCACGCGCATCGACGGGGCACCGTAGCCTCACTCACATGGTGACCATCGTGCGGATCGACCAGCCCGCGGTGCGCAACGCGGTCAACACCGAGACTGCGCAACGGCTGCTGGACGCGTTCCTCGCCTTCGAGGCAGACGCGGAAGCGAAGGTCGCGATCCTCACCGGGGACGACGCTGCGTTCTGTGCGGGAGCGAACCTGCGTGACCTTCCCAAGCTGCGCCCGAGCGGCCCGCTCGGCCCGACCCGCCTCCAGCTCTCGAAGCCGGTGATCGCCGCGATCGAGGGTTGGTGCGTCGCCGGGGGTCTCGAGCTGGCGTGTTGGTGCGACCTGCGCGGTCGCGGGAGCGACCGCGCGTCTGGGGTGTCTCGAGCGGCGATTCGGAGTGCCGCTCGTCGACGGGGGCACCGTCCGCCTCCCCCGCATCGTCGGACTCGGCCGCGCGCTCGACCTGATCCTGACCGGGCGCGAGATCAGTGCCGACGAAGCGCTCGCGATGGGCCTCGTCAACCGCGTCGTGCCGGCGGGCGGCGCGCTCGACGCCGCGATCGAGATCGCGGAGCAGATCGCCGCATCGCCGTGGCCGGCCGTCGTTCATGACCGACTCTCTGTCTACGAGAGCATCGGTCTCGACCTGGACGCCGCCCTCGCGAACGAGGCGGTGCACGGCGACTCGGTGATCTTCGATCCGGAGTTTGCCGCTGGTGTCGCGAAGTTCGCCGACCGCGAGCGCAGGTGACAGATGCACGTCGATGAAGTCATCACGTGCATCGACTGCGGAGGTCGCGCGCACCTCATCTCGTACCCACCGGAGGATGGTGTGTGGCACCCTGGTGACCTGATCACCTATCGCTGCAGCGACTGTCGCGATCGATGGGATCTCGTTGTGCCAGACGACGCAGACCCGTGAATGGGGGAAACGGGGTCGGATCTGGCATCCTTGATGACCGAGCGGCAAGTTGCGGAGGGGTTGAGCGAGTGGGTTTCAAGGTCGGAGACCGCGTGGTGTATCCCCATCACGGGGCCGCCGTCATCGAGCGCAAAGAGAAGCGCGAGATGTTCGGCGAGAAGGTCGAGTACCTGGTGCTGCGAGTCACCCACGGTGATCTCACCCTGATGGTGCCGGTCGAGAAGGCCGAAGAGGTCGGCATCCGACCCCCGGTCAGCAAGGACGAAGTCGAAGACATCCTCGACGTGCTCGCGAAGAAAGACGCGCGCATGCCGTCGAACTGGTCGCGACGGTTCAAGAACCATCTCGAGAAGCTGAAGTCCGGCGACGTGTACCAGGTAGCCGAAGTCGTGCGGAACCTGTCGTTGCGCAATCGCGACAGCGGGCTGTCGAGCGGCGAGAAGACGATGCTGATGAACGCGCGGCGCGTGCTCGTCTCCGAGCTCAGCTTCTCGCTGAACACCAGCGAAGAAGCAGTCGAGAAGAAGCTCGACGCCGTCCTCGCCTGAGCCCTCCACACCGTTTCCCGGCGGGGTTCAGCCCTTCAGCAGGAAGTCGGCTTCTTCGTCGCCGACGAACAGGCGCAGCTCGTCGGCCAAGCCGGGCAACGACGTGATGCCGCCGTCGGCGTCGACCAGCTCGAACGCGACCTCCCGCGCGAGGCCGACCATCTCGCGGTCGCGGCGCAGCGACGCGAGCCGCAGGTCGCTCCGGCCCTTCTGACGCTCGCCCATGATCGTGCCCTCACCGCGCAGGTCGAGGTCGACCTCGGCGAGCTCGAACCCGTCGGTCGATTGCACAAGAGCGGTGAGGCGGGCCTCGGCCCCCTCCGCGGCGCCCTCGTCGATGAGCCAGCACACCGACGCCGCCTTCCCGCGGCCCACCCGGCCGCGGAGCTGATGCAGCTGGGCGATGCCGAAGCGGCTCGCGTCGAGGATCACCATCACGGTCGCGTTCGCGACGTCGACCCCCACCTCGATGACGGTCGTCGCGACGAGCACGTCGATCTCACCTCGGCGGAACGCGTCGAAGATCTCGCCCTTCTCCGCCGCAGGCAGTCGACCATGCAGCAACGCGAGCCGTAGCCCCTCCAGCTCGCCGGAGCGCAGTCGCTCGAACGTGTCTGACGCCGACGCGACCTCGAGCTTCTCCGACTCCTCGATGAGCGGGCACACCACATAGGCCTGGTGGCCGGCAGCCACCTCCGACCGCACGTTGGCCCACACACTGTCCTCCTCGATCGGACCGCGCGCCCAATGGGTGACGATCGGCGTGCGCCCGGGTGGCATCTCGTCGAGCACGCTCACGTCGAGGTCGCCGTAGACCGTCATCGCGGCGGTGCGAGGGATCGGCGTCGCTGTCATCACGAGCACGTCGGGCACCGCACCCTCGCGGCCCTTGGCTCGCAACATCGCGCGCTGCTCGACGCCGAACCGATGCTGCTCGTCGATCACGACGACACCGAGTGATCGCAGCTCGACCCCCTCCTGGATCAGCGCATGGGTCCCGATGAGGACGTCGACGGTGCCGTCTGCCAGCCCTGCCGCGATCCGCCGTCGTTCTGCCGCGCTCGTGCGATTCGTCAAGAGCTCGACGCGCAGCGGCCGATCTCCCATCAGGGTCCCAGGATCCGGCACCTCGAGATCGGCGAGCAGCGCGCGGACACCGAGCGCGTGTTGCTCGGCGAGCACTTCGGTCGGCGCCATCAGCGCGCCTTGGTGGCCGCCTTGCACCGCGACGAGCAGCGCGGACACCGCGACGACCGTCTTGCCGGCACCCACATCGCCTTGGAGCAACCGGTGCATCGGCTGCTCGCCTGCGAGGTCGTGCTCGATCTGTTCGATGACTCGGTGCTGAGCACCCGTCAGCGGGAACGGGAGTCGCTCGTGAAAGCGTGCGACGAGCTTGCCGTCGACCACATGGCGGATGCCGACGGATTCCTGCTCGAGCGCGCGCTTGCGGAGCACGAGCGCGAGCTGCACGCGCAACAGCTCGTCGAACACGAGACGCCGGCGGGCGATGCGTTGCGCGTCCATCGAGTCGGGCGCGTGGATCGAGCGCAGCGCCCACTCGCGGCTCTCGAGCTGCAAACGCCGCACCACTCCCGCGGGCACAGGGTCCGCGATCCCCCGCGGTCGACAGCGCGCCAAGGCCGTCTCGACCCAGCCGGCGATCTCCCACGTCGTCAGCCCCGACTTCTCGGACTGCGGGTACACGGCGACGATCCGCCCCGTGCGGTCGCCGATCAGGTCGACGACCGGGTTGGTCATCGTGAGGCGGCCCTTGTAGGCCTCGGCCTTGCCGAACAGCGCCACCTGGAGGCCGGGCTGGAGCTGGCGCTCGCGCCAGGCCTGGTTGAAGAAGACGATCCGGAGCCGACCCGACTCGTCGCCGGTCTCGACGGTGACCATCACCTTGCGGGTGCGGGTCGTGGTCTTGTGGCACGAGCGCACGGTCACGAGCACGAGCGCTTCCTCGCCGGGGCGAAGATCGCCGACGCGCGCCTCGTTCGTGCGATCGACCCAGCGGCGCGGGTAGTAGGTGAGCAGGTCGAGGACAGTCTCGACGCCGAGGTCGGCGAGCCCTTCCGCCTTCTTCGGGCCGACTCCCTTCAGCGTCGTGACAGGGATCGCGTGCAGGTCGCTCAAGGTGAGCGGGGCCACGACCGATGGGGCGGACATGCGACGGCGATCGTATCGGCGGCCCCGTGGATTCCCCGTTGACTCGGCACGTGCGTTGGTTGGTCCAGGTGAAAGGGCGCAGGTATCCTTCGGTGGGCATGCAGGGCGTGATCAAGTCCTATGACCCCGGCACCGGTGACGGCGTGATCCTGCGCGACACCGATCTGTCCGAGGTCGACCTGGCCTCCGATGCGCTGGCCGGCTCGATCTTCCGCATGCTCCGCCAAGGCCAGCGGGTGATCTTCGAGCTCGACGACAAGGGCTTCGCCACCCGCTTGCGGTTGGGTTCCGAAGTCGACATGGGCACTCCCGGTTTCCCCCCATCCAGCCGCGGGTAGGGCACCCCCACCCGAGTCCTTCCGGAGCACACATGAGCGCCACCACGACGAACGAGGCACTGCGCGGCTGGGTCGACCATTGGGCTGCGATCCTCGAGCCCGCACGGATCGAGTGGTGCGACGGATCCGTAGAAGAGCACGCTCGTCTCTGTCAGGAGCTCGTCGAGGCCGGCACGTTCACACCGCTCGAACGCCGGCCCAACAGCTTCTGGGCGCACTCCGATCCCGGCGACGTGGCTCGCGTCGAGGACCGCACGTTCATCTGCTCGGCGCTCGAAGAGAACGCCGGACCGAACAACAACTGGCGCGCGCCCGAGGAGATGCGGGCCGAGCTGCTCGAGCTCTTCACCGGATCGATGCGCGGCCGCACGATGTACGTGGTGCCCTTCTCGATGGGGCCGCTCGGCTCGAAGATCGCGCACATCGGCGTGCAGCTCACGGACTCGGCGTACGTCGCGGTGAGCATGCGCACGATGACTCGCATGGGTCAGGCCGCGCTCGACGTGCTCGGCCCTGACGGCGAGTTCGTGCCCTGCGTGCACTCGGTGGGCGCGCCGCTCGGTGAGGGCGAGGCCGACGTGGCGTGGCCGTGCAATCCCGACAACAAGTACATCGTCCACTTCCCGGAGAGCCGCGAGATCTGGTCGTACGGCTCGGGATACGGCGGCAACGCCCTTCTCGGCAAGAAGTGCTTCGCGCTGCGCATCGCCTCGGTGATGGCGCGCGACGACGGCTGGCTGGCCGAGCACATGCTGATCCTCAAGCTGACCTCGCCGAAGGGTGTCACCAAGTACCTCGCGGCCGCGTTCCCCTCGGCGTGCGGCAAGACGAACCTGGCGATGCTCGTGCCCACGATCCCGGGCTGGAAGGTCGAGACCGTCGGCGACGACATCTGTTGGATGAAGTTCGGCGAGGACGGCCAGCTCTACGCGATCAACCCCGAAGCGGGATTCTTCGGTGTCGCGCCCGGCACCGGCATGGACACGAACCCGAACGCGATGATGACGCTCGAGGAGAACTGCGTCTTCACCAACACCGCGCTCACGCCCGAGGGCGACGTGTGGTGGGAGGGGATGACGCCGGACAAGCCGCCGCGACTGACGGACTGGAAAGGCAACCCCTGGACGCCCGAGTCCGACACGCCCGCCGCGCATCCGAACGCGCGGTTCACGGCGCCGGCGTCGCAGTGCCCGTCGATCGCGCCCGAGTGGCAGGACCCGAAGGGCGTGCCGATCTCGGCGATCCTGTTCGGCGGTCGGCGCGCGTCGGTCGTGCCGCTGATCAACGAGGCGACGTCGTGGTCACACGGTGTGTTCCTCGGCTCGATCATGGGATCCGAGACCACCGCCGCCGCCACCGGCGCGGTCGGCAACCTGCGCCGCGACCCGTTCGCGATGCTGCCGTTCTGCGGCTACAACATGGCCGACTACTTCGCCCACTGGCTGTCGATCGGGCGCGCCAGCGACCCGGACAAGCTCCCGAGCCTGTTCATGGTCAACTGGTTCCGCAAGGACGAGGACGGCAAGTGGCTGTGGCCCGGTTTCGGCGAGAACAGCCGCGTGCTCAAGTGGGTCTTCGAGCGGGTCACCGGTGAAGCCGAAGCGGTGAAGACACCGATCGGTCTGCTGCCCACGCTCGACGCGATCGACACGAATGGTCTCGAGGTCACCGAAGCCGACATGGAGCTGCTGCTGTCGGTCGACCTCGACGGCTGGCGCGCGGAGGTCCCGCTCATCCAGAAGCACTACGCGCAGTTCGGCGAGCACATCCCCGCCGAGCTGCGGGCTGAGCTCGACGAGCTCGAAAAGCGCCTGGCGGGCTGACGGGGACCAAGGGCTACGCTGCGCGGCATGGCCGTGAGCGCGTACATCCTCATCCAGACCGAGGTCGGCAAGGCCGCGAAGGTGGCACAGGAGGTCGCAGCGGTCGACGGTGTCGTCGCAGCCGACGACGTGACCGGCCCCTACGACGTCATCGCGAAGGCGGAAGCCGGCACGGTCGACGACCTGGGCCGGCTCGTCGTGAGCCGCATCCAGATGATCGACGGCATCACCCGCACCCTCACCTGTCCGGTCGTCAACCTCTAGCCGGATCTCTTGGCGCCAGAGGGTGCCAGAGCCCCATTTGCGCCAAGAGAACCAGCCCAGGCCGCGATCAGGTCTGGCCGACGAGCAGGGCGCGGATCCCGAGACCCATCAGGAACAGGCCGCCGAACCCGTACAGCAGGTAGAGGCGGCTGCGCAGCTGCGCGCGGTACGAGTACAAGATGCCGACGGCGATGATCGCGACGAAGCCGTAGAACATGTGGAACTGCGGCGCGACCATGCCTTCACCGGAGACGAGCGCGACGCCGAACGCAACCTGCACGAAGATCGCCAGCTCGACGAACGCCGTGAACCACCACAGCGCGCGAGTACGCAGCCAGATCAGCCAGTTCGCCGCCAGCGCCCACACGCCGGCAAGCCCGTTGCCGATGATGACCATCCACGCCCAACCGGTGTGGAGGTCGAGCAGGACGAGCGCGTACAGGGAGATCAGGCGTTGCTGAGCGAGGCGGCCGCCGCCTCGGCTTGCACCATCGCCTCGGCGTAGGCCTCGGCACCGACGTCGACGAGGTCGGCGATCTCCTCTTCGGTGAAGCCGGCGAGCCCACGGAACTTGCGCGGCGAGGTGGACGGGGTTCTCTTCCTCTTCGCCGCGGAAGCCACCGAACGAGAAGACCTTGTCGACGGTGCGCTGGAACTCGAGGGCCCGCTTCTGGCGATCAGGATCTTTCGCGGTGATGCGACGGAGCCAGTCTGAGCCCATCTTCACGTGGGTGACCTCGTCGGCGAGCATCCAGTCCTCGCAGAACCAGAGGACAGGGTCGGCGAACGCACCCCCGAAGTCACGCATCGCGGTGAACACGTCGATCGCGAGCCCCTCGAGGGCGCGGTTCACGCCCGCGAGACGCAGCACTGGGTCTTCGTTGCACGAAGCCTCGAAGAGCAGCGTCTGCTCCGCGAACTCGCCGAGCTCGGTGCCCATGTGGTCGGAGAGCTTGCACGGAGATCTCGACGTGGCGAGCTTCGTCCCAACACTGACGCGCCATGTCGAGCTTGAGCTCGAAGGGCACGTCGCCCTCGGCCGATCCTGTCTCGAAGTCCCAGCACGTGCGGCCCGCGCCCTCGAGGGCCTGGATCTCACCGACGAAGATGCCGTGCATCAGGCCGCGAGCGCTGTCGGGAGCCTCGGCGACCCGAGGGTCGAAGCCGTTCTCACGGCGCCGACTCGCCACGAAGGCGTTACGGGGATCGAAGATCGCGTCCTCGATCGTGATGCGCTCGAACCGGTCGTCACGGGCGAGCTCACCCGCCGGCATCAGCTTCCTCATCGAACCCCTACCTTCTCGTCGAAATGGCGTCGTCACGGGATTCGGGCCAGCGTACCCCGCTCGCCCCGTCACAGGGGCAACGTCAGGTGCCGGGACACCCCAGGTTGAGCACGGCCGGCTCGAGGGTGATGCGGCCATCCGCGCACCGCACGAGCGTGTTGTCGTGGGCGAAGACGCCGTCGGGCGCGTCGTAGCCGGGCACCGCCCAGACGTGCAGCATCCACCCGGTCGTGTCGAGGAACTCGCCGCCGGCCTCGTCGCACATGGCCGGGGTCGTGTCCTGATCGACCGGGAGGGGCGACTCGACGGACCCGTCCGCATTGGTCACGAGACACGCACCGGAGTGCTTGTGCCAGATGTCGGTCGTGCCTGCGAAGCCCTCTGGCGCGTCGGGCGCGAGCGTGTAGTACATGACACCCACGACCTCGCTCGTCGGGCTGGTGCCGTCGTAGAGGTACGACAGCGGGCGCT
This sequence comes from uncultured Acidimicrobiales bacterium, assembly GCA_963747215.1. Taxonomy (GTDB): domain Bacteria; phylum Actinomycetota; class Acidimicrobiia; order Acidimicrobiales; family DATKAS01; genus DATKAS01. The sequence continues at coordinate 295,188 of CAVVET010000034.1, read as the reverse complement.
GCAGGTCGATGTTGCCGTCGAGGTTCGTCCCCGTGCCGTCCATCAGCACGTAGTGCGCGCCCGCGCCCGGACTGAACGGCCCGGCGCGCCGGTAGCCCGCGGCTTCGGCGTCGACGACCGTGGGATAGCGCAACGCAACCTCGCGCGCTTCGACAAGCTCTTGGGCGAGGACGCGACGCTCGGCGGCCGTCGGCGCAACCGTCTCCTCAGCGGTCGCCGCATCGTGGCTGTGCCCGGCAACGCCGCTCTCATGGCTCGTGCCGTACAGCACGGCAGTGGCAGAGGCGAACAACGCTCCGGCGGCAAGCACTCCTGCGATGCCCGCCAGGCTCGCCGTCGGCACTCGCCGATCCGCGCCCACCGCCAGGATCGCGATCACCGCCGCAACGAGCAAGTCCTTCGAGCACCGTGCACGTGACATCGACCGCGGCCGCACCGTGGCCGTGATCGCCCGCAAGGTCGAACGGGATGCCAACGGTGTGGTGCACGACCCACACCAGCGCGACGAACCCGTTGAGCGCCGCGCCCGTGATCAGGAGTCGACGCGTCGACGGACGCAGCAACACCGCGAGCGCCCAGGCCGCTTGCGCCGCCGCGATGACGAGGAAGAACGTGCCGATCCGCCGGGACTCGGCGAGGTGCTCAGGAACGACGGTGAAATGGATCGCTGCCGCTGCGCCCGAGAGTGCCGCGAGCACCGGAGCCGCGACGCTGCCGAGCGGCTTCATCTCGCGACGCGGCGGCAGCCCGCCAGTACTCCGATCCTCCAACACGACCGCGGCCATCGGTACAGGCTACGCGTCGCCAGGCCAGCGGCGCAGTGCGCCGCTGGGTGCGCGAAGCACCGATTGTCGAGCGCAGCGAGCCGGAGCCGATCGAAGCGGAGCGGAGAGCGGCGACGAAGACTCAGTACGCGTCGGCCAAGATCGCCCGAGCGTCGCTCTCCCCCACCGGCCGCAGGTTCGCCTGCACGGCATGGCTCGCCTGCGACATGCGGGCGACCGCGTCGAGATCTTCCTCGTCGACGCCGCAATCGCGTAACCGTGTCGGCAGCCCGAGCCGCTCGACGAGACGGGCGACGGCACCCGGCGCGTCATCCGGATCACCGAGCGCCTCACCGATCATCAACATCTCGTTGGGCGCGACGTCCGCGTTGAACCGCATCGCGTGCGGGAGGATCACTGCGTTGGCGAGCCCGTGGGCGATGCCAGTGCGACCCCCGACGAGCTGGGCGAGCCCGTGGTGGACGCCCATGGAGGAGTTCTGGAGACAGCGCCCGGCGAGGGCGGCGCCCGCGAGTGCATCAGTGCGGGCCTCGACGTCGTCGGGATCGTCGACCACCGCGGGCAGCGCACTCGCCAGCCGGCGCGCACCGGCCAGGGCGATCGCCTCGGCCTCGGGCGTGCGCCGCGGTGAGTAGGCGGCCTCGACACAGTGCGCGAGCGCGTTCATCCCCGTCTCCGCGCTGACCCGCACCGGAGTGCTCAGTGTGAGCAGCGGGTCATAGACGACCGCGATCGGTGCCGAGGTCGGCCCTCCTCCTCCGCCTTTCGTGCGCGTCGCGCTCGTCGGTCATGCCGAAGAACGGCGTGAGCTCTGCGCCGGAGTATGTGGTGGGGATGGCGATATGACGGAGCGCGGGACGATCGGCGTACGACGCGCCCGGCGTGCCCGCCTCCTGCTCCACGAAGAAGCTGATCGCCTTGCCGAGGTCGGCACACGAGCCGCCGCCGAACGAGACGACGCCGTCGACGGCATCGCGACGCGCCTGCTGCACGGCCGCCTCCACCGTGGTCGTGGGCACGTGCGAGCGGGCGTCAGCGAACGTCGAGGCGACGGTGCGCCCGAGCAGCTTCGCGATCCGCAACCCGTCGTCGGATTGCCCGCCGCGAGCGGTCATCACGAGCAGTACGCGCCGAACGCCGAGCGCCTTCACGATGTCCGGAAGCTGGGCGACGGCCCCGGCGCCGAAGTGCAGCCGCTGCGCGAACCCCGTGTGCGTCCAGGTCTCGGGAAGGAGGTCGCTCACCGCACCAGCGTGTCAGGCGCCTCGGAGCCCTGCTCGATGAGGAACAAACGACCGTCGAGGACGTCGATGACCGTGCGCGAGCAGTTGTCGAGCGCGGCCACGACGATCTGGTCGGAGCGAACCGCTGCGCCGATCGCCGCGTTGATCGCGATGAAGTGGCTCACCACGACGGTGTCGACGTCGACGGCGAGTAGGCGGGCGACGACGCGGTCGCGCCACCTCATGTAGTCGTCACCGATGTCGGCCCACGTTCCGCCCATCGCCTCGCGGAGCCACGTCGTCCGCTCGCTCATGGGCACATCGGGCGGCGACGGCACCTCGCCGACCGCCTCGTCGACGCTCGCCGGGCTTCCCCATCGCCGCTCGAGCGGCGCCGCCGTCTCTCGCGTGCGGCGCATCGGGCTCACGAGGATCGGAAGCGGACCGAGCGGAGCGACCAGGTCGGCCATTGCCTCCGCTTGCGCGTGGCCCACCTCGTCGAGTCCAGGATCGAGATCGTCGTCCCAACCACCCGCGGCGCGGCCATGCCGCACCAAGGTCAGGCGCGTCACAGGCCGGCGAGCATGTCTTCGTGGATGCCCGGCGGCGCGCCCTTCCGGATGAACCACTCCGTGGAGAACGCCCGCGCGAACACCTCGGGCGGCATGCGAAGGAAGAACCCGGAGTCGGTCACCTGACTCGCGTGGGCAGTGATCGACGCGCGCTTGCGATCGATGAAACCCGACACATCGACGGCCGTCGTGATCTCGGCTTCGGGCATGCCGAACGGCTGGTCCTCGGGAAGGTCGGGCGCATCGAGCTCGATGCCCATCTCCTGCGCGAGCTCCACCATGCGGCGGACCGCGTCGCGGTTCATCGTGGCCTCGTAGACGAACGGCGTCGCCGCGAGCTCCGCCGCGCGGTGCCCGACTCGATGGACCTGCACGTGATCCGGGTGGCCGTAGTTGCCGTGCGGGTCGTACACCGTCACCACGTCGGCCGACTCGTCACGCAAGATCACCGCGAGACGCTCCGCCGCCTCCTCGGTGTCTGCCTGCCAGAAGCTGCCCGGATCGTGGTTCTGCTCCCAGCCGTCCATCCCCGAGTCGCGATAGCCCAGAAACTCCACACGATCGATCCCCAAGACCTCGGCGGAACGCATGGTCTCGGTGACGCGGCGATCGGCGAGGGTCTCGCCGGGCTCCAAGTCCTCCGGCACCTCGCCGAGCTCGCCGCCAGTGGCGATGACGAGCACGACACGATGGCCGCTCGCCGACACACGCGCGATGGTGCCTCCGGTCGTGATGGATTCGTCATCGGGATGCGCGTGGAAACAGACGAGGGTGGCCATCACGCGGCGCTAGCGCACCGCGCCGGAGTCGTGCAGCTTCGCGACCTCGTCGGCGTTCATCGACAGCCAGTCACCCAGCACTTCGTCCGAGTGCTGACCGACGTACGACGGCGGCCGCGCGAGCTCGGCTTCGGTGCGGGAGAACCTCGGCGCGGGCGCCGGCTGGGAGATGCCGCCGACCTCGACGAACGTCGACCGCGCCACGTTGTGCGGGTGGGCGGCGGCCTCGCCGATGGTCAGCACCGGAGCGAAGCACACATCGGTGTGCTCCATGAGCGCGCACCACTCATCGCGGGTCTTGGTGCAGGAAGACCTCGCGCAGGCGAGCCTTGAGCTCGGGCCAGGCGCTGCGGTCCATCTGCTTGGCGAACCCCGGGTCGTCGGACAGACCGGTGATGCGCAGCAGCTCCGCGTAGAACTGCGGCTCGATCGACCCGATCGACACGTGCTTGCCGTCGGCGCATTCGTACGCGTCGTAGAAGTGCGCGCCCGTGTCGAGCAGGTTCGTACCCCGCTCGTCGTTCCACATGCCCATCGCCTGGAACCCATGGAACATCGACATCAAGACCGCCGCGCCGTCGACCATCGCGGCGTCGACGACCTGACCCTTGCCGGACTTCTGCGCCTCGAGGAGCGCGCACGCGACACCGAAGGCCAGGAACATGCCCCCGCCGCCGAAGTCACCGACGAGGTTGAGCGGCGGCACGGGCGGACCGTCGGCGTTGCCGATGTGAGCGAGGCATCCGGCGAGGGCGATGTAGTTGATGTCGTGACCCGACCATGCGGCGTAGGGCCCGTCCTGGCCCCAACCGGTCATCCGTCCGAACACGAGCTTCGGGTTTCGGGCGTGGCACTGCTCGGGGCCGATGCCGAGCCGCTCCATCACGCCGGGCCGGAATCCCTCGATGAGCGCGTCGGCCGACTCGACCAGCTTGAGCACCGTCTCGACGCCATCGGGGTTCTTCAGATCGACCGCGATCGAACGCCGGCCGCGGCCCATCACGTCCGCGTACGGCGTCGAGCGGACTGGCCGCCGGCGTCGCTCGGCCCGATCGACTCGCACGACATCGGCGCCCATGTCGGAGAGCAACATCGCGCAGAACGGGCCCGGGCCGATGCCCGCGATCTCGATGATGCGGTACCCCGTCAACGGTCCGGCCATGTGGCGCTCCTCCCGCGCTCGACGTGTGTCGAACGACGTCGGCTTTGTGTGATCTGTGCGACTTTACGCCGCTCGCGCCCTGTCCCATGCTGGAGCGAAACGACAACCGAGGGGGGCTCCCGTGCGCGTGGACTCGCAGCTGCGCTCCGCAATCCCCAGTACGCGTCTCGAGAGGTTTCTCGCGGCCGAGCCACCACCCACGCCGTTCGTCGTCGTCGATCTCGAAGTGGTCCGAGATCGCTACCTCGCACTCGTGGCAGCGCTGCCGGACGTCTCGATCTTCTACGCGGTGAAGGCCAACCCCGCGGCCGGGATCCTCGAGCTGCTCACCGACCTGGGCTCATCGTTCGACGTCGCCAGCCCCGCCGAGGTCGACGCCTGTCTGGCGGCGGGCGCCGATCCCTCGCGCGATCTCCTATGGGAACACCGCGAAGAAGGAGTCGGCGATCGCCCACGCGTACGCGAAAGGCGTGCGCATCTTCGCCATCGACAGCGATCCCGAGCTCGACAAGGTGCTGCGAGCCGCGCCCGGATCCACAGTGTTGTGCCGCCTGCTCTGCGACGGTGCCGGCGCCGACTGGCCGCTCTGTCGGAAGTTCGGATGTGAGCGCGAGGTCGTGGCGCGGCTCCTGCTCAAGGCCGCTCGCCAGGGCGCGCCCGTCGGGATCTCGTTCCATGTCGGATCGCAACAGCGCGATGTCAACGCGTGGGATCGACAGCTCGCGGTCGTCGCCGACATGTTCGCGATGCTGCGGGCGGCCGGAGTCGAACCGGCCGTCGTCAACATCGGCGGAGGGTTCCCCGCAACGTATGTCGACCCGGTCGCGCCGACCCTGGACTACGGCGCGGCGATCACCACGGCGCTCCGTCGCCGGCTCGGTCCCGATCTCCCCACGATCATCGCCGAACCGGGCCGCTACCTCGTGGCCGATGCGGGCGTCTTGCAGACCGAGGTGGTGCTCGTCGCGCAGAAGTCCGACTACGACCACCAGCGGTGGGTGTTCCTCGACGTCGGCATGTTCGGCGGCCTCACCGAGACGATGGGAGAGGCCATCCGCTATCGCCTGCGCACGCCCGGAGACGGAGACACGGGGCCGGTCGTGCTCGCCGGACCGACGTGCGACAGCGCCGACATCCTCTACCAGCGCTACTCGTACCAACTTCCGTTGAACCTCACCGCGGGCGACCGAATCGACATCCTCTCCGCAGGCGCGTACACGACGACGTATTCCACCGTCGGCTTCAACGGGTTCGCGCCGCTCGACGCCTATTACCTCCCGATCGAATGACCGCGGTCGACGGGAGGGTCGTCGGGGCGAGGGTCACGCACCCCACCTTCCGCGACGCGCTTCGCGGCACGCGAGTTCCGGTGGCTCATGATCACCTACGGGGTCCAGGCCGTGGGCCAGACGTTCGGCACGGTCGCCGTGACCGTCGCGATCTTCGACGAGACCGGGTCGGCGACCTGGGTCGCGATCGCCGCGGCGGCGCGCCTCGTACCCTACGTCGCGCTGTCGGGCCTCGCCGGCGTCCTCGCTGATCGCGTCGCCCGCAAGCCACTGATCGCCCTCTCCGTCGGGCTACGCGCGGTGCTCGCGGCCGCCCTCGCCGTCGCGGTCGGGGTCGGCGCTCCACCCGCGGTCATCGTCGCGCTCGCGTTCTTCTTCACGGCGTGCGGCACGCCGGTGTACCCGAGCCTCGCGGCCGCGATTCCCGCTGTCGTGCCCCCGCAGGACCTCGTACCGGCGAACGGCATCCTCACCGGCCTCGAGGCGGTGGCCTTCGTCGCCGGGCCAGCGGCGGGCGCGGCGTCGCTCGTGCTCGGCTCTCCCGAGGCTGCACTGGCTGCCAACGCGCTGATCTTCGGGGTCGGTCTCCTGGCGGTAGCGCAGCTGCGGCAACGGGGAGAGCCCGATCGATCAGGCGCCTCCGACGATTTCGTGCACGGGCACACGCTCACTGCGGGCATTCGCGCGATCGCCTCGGGCGAGGTGGCAGCTCCCCTGCTTCTCGTCGTCGTCGTGAACCTCGTCTACGGCGGCTCTCTCGTCGGCCTGGTGTTCGTTGCCGACGACCTGCTCGGCACCGGAGAGTCCGGCTTCGCCACGTTGACCGCCGCGTTCGGCATCGGTGCGTTCGCAGGGGTCCTCCTGACGAACCGACTCGCGCGTGCGCACCGCCCGATCGCGGTGCTCGGGCTCACGACGCTGCTCACCGGCATTCCGCTTTCACTTCTCGCGGTCGTCCACGTGCCCGAGGCGGCGGCTCTCTTGATGGTCGCGTCGGGGATGGGGTCGGTGCTGACGGAGGTGCTCGCGGTGACCCTGCTTCAGCGGGCCACTCCCCGCGGGGTGATCGCGCGCGTGTTCGGCATCCTCGACTCGCTGATCGTGTGCGCCATTCTCGTCGGGACGCTCGTGGCGCCCGCCTTGATCCATGCTCTCGGTCTGGAAGAGTCCTTGATCCTCGTCGGAGCGGTCGTTCCCACGACGGCCGTGTTGGCGGCCGCCTGGCTGCAGTCCACCGCTGAGCGCGCGGCGCACGTCAACGCCTCGCTCGCGCAGCGGGTGACGCTGCTCGGACAGCTCCCGTCGCTCGGGCGCGCGCCGCTGCCGGCGCTCGAAGCGCTCGCCGCGACGGCGACGGTCGAGACCGCCCCCGCCGGCACACGCATCATCCAGGAAGGGGCAACGCCCGACGACTTCTTCGTGCTCGTGTCCGGGACGGCAGAGGTGCGCCGTCGCGCTCGATCCGACGCCGGCGACGAGCTCGTGGCCACACTCACGGCCGGCGCAGGCTTCGGCGAGAGGGGCCTGCTGCACCACGTGCCGAGAACGGCTTCGGTAGTCGCGGCGGAGCCGTCGAAGCTGTTGCGCATCAGTGGAGCCCGCTTCGTGGCCACCGTCAACGCAGTGCCCCAGAGCGCGGGGGTCGTCCCCGGCGGCGGTCTCGTCGTGCGCCTCGGCGCGGGCGCGAGCTGAGGAGGTTCGGCAATGAGCAGCCACGGCTCGAGCGAGGCTGACGGTGCAGGTCCCGAGATGGCGACCGAGCTCGCACCGGAGGTGTGGGATGTGCTCGTCGCGGCCGGCGAGCGGCGGGACTACGCGCCGGGCGCATGGATCTTTGTCGAAGGCGATCCGCCCGGGCCGGCCTACGCAGTGATCGAGGGGCTCGTGCGCGTCGAGGCCGCCGCGGAACGCTTTCCGGTCGAACTCGGGTTCTTCAGTCCGCGTACCCTGTTCGGCGAGCTCGCGGCCATCGACGCGCGGCCGCGCTCTGCAAGTGCGATCGCCATGGAGCCCACGACGTGCGGTCGCCATCGAAGCTCCCGCCTTCAATCGGCTGCTGACCGAGCAAGCCACATTCACCCTCGCCCTCCTGCGCATCCTCGCGAGCCGGTTGCGGGACACCACCCACGTCGCGGTCGAGCACATGCCCCAGGACCTCGACCGGCGCCTCGCCGCCACGTTGTGCGAGCTTGCGCGGACGCGCGGCACGCCCGAGGGCACGATCGTGCATGCTCGACGTGACCCAGGGCGAGCTCTCGACGCTGCTGCGAGCCGATCCCGAGGCGACGAGCGAGTGCGATCAAGCGGCTGCGATCGCACGCGGCCTCGTGCTTCCAGGACGTCACTCGCTCCACGTCGATCAACCTGCCAACTTGCTCGAGGCACTCTCGAGATCGGCGGTGTGACTACGGTCGCGTCATGACCGTCTTCGGCGTCCACGCCGGACTGCAGAACACGTCGATGGCCTCGTTGCGTGCGCTGTGGAAGCAGGTCGAGGCGCTCGGCTTCGGGTGGATCTCCGTCTGGGACCACTTCTACTCGGCGACGCTCACCGAAGGCGCTGAGTGCCACGAGGCGGTGGCGACGCACGCGGCGCTCGCGTGCGACACCTCGCGGGTGCGGTGCGGGTCGCTCGTGTATTCGATCGGATACCGACACCCGGCGGTCCTCGCGAACGCGATCGCCACGATCGACCACCTCAGTGGCGGCCGCGCCGAGATCGGCCTCGGGGCGGGCTGGAGCGAGATCGAGTACCGCGCGCTACGGCATCCCGTTCCCGCCCGTGAAGGTGCGGATGGACCAGCTCGAAGAGGCGATCCAGTGCGTGCGCAGCCTGCTGCGCAACGAGACCACCGACTTCAAGGGCGAGTGGTTCGAGATGCAGAACGCGCAATGCGAGCCCAAGCCGGTGCAGGCCGCGCTGCCCATCTGGGTCGGCGGTTCCGGCGAGAAGCGCACCCTGCGGATCGCCGCCCAGTGGGCCGACGCCTGGAACGTGCCGTTCGTGGCTCCGGAGACCTTCGCGCACAAGCGATCAGTGCTGCACCAGCACTGCGACACCGTCGGTCGAGACCCCTCCGAGCTGCGCACCGCGGTGAACGTCGGTCTCGCGTGGACGGAGGAGAGCCTGCGCGCACAGTTCGGTGGCCTCGCCGACTATGTGCGCCCGGGCGTGCTGTCGGGCAGCGAGGCCGAGGTGATGGACCGGATCGGTGAGTACGTGGACGCCGGCGCCGATCAGGTCAACATCGCGTTGAGAGCGCCGTTCGACAGCGACGCAGTCGCGCGTCTCGCCGCCGCACTCGGGCTTCGCTGACCGCCACCGTGAGCGCCGCGAGGTGAGCGACGTCCGCACCGACGCATCGTCGGGAGCGACAGTCGTCATCGTCGGCGATCGCCAGTCCCGACCGAACCTTCCGGACGGCGCGTGCCCGTTCTGCCCCGGTGGCCTCGAGGCGCCCGACGCGTACGACGTGCGCTGGTTCGTCAACCGCTATCCCCCGATGCCAGACGACGCGATGCGAGGTCGTGCTCTACACGCCCGAGCACGAGGCGTCGTTCGCGTCGCTCGGTCTCGCCGGGGCCCGCAAGGTCGTGGACCTCTGGGCCGAGCGCACCGCCGCGCTCGGCGCACGCTCTGACGTCGCGTACGTCCTCGTGTTCGAGAACCGCGGGGCGGAAGTGGGCGCGACGATCGCGCACCCGCACGGTCAGATCTACGCGTTCGATCACCTGCCGCTCACGCCGGCGACCGAGGGGGACGTGTTGGCCGATCGCCCGGCTGCCCACGACGACCGCTTCGTCGCCGCGGCACCGGGATGGCAGGCGTGGGTGCCCCATGCCCCGGCGTGGCCGATCGAGCTGCGGGCCGCGCCGGACGACGCGATTCCCGACTTGCCGTCCCTCGACGATCGCGGACGCGACGGGCTCGCCTCGATCCTCGTCGACGTCCTCGCCCGGCTCGACCGGCTCTTCGCCACGCCGCTCCCGTACATGCTCTGGATCCACCAGCGCCCGTTCGACCGCGGAGCCTCGCCGCCGAGCCCCGTCCATGTCCACATCGTCTCTCCATGGCGCGACGCGGCACTCCCCCGCTTCATCGCGGCGGGCGAGCTCGGCTCCGGCGTGTACTTCAACCCTGTGAGCCCAGAGGCGATCGCGCGCCGGTTGAGGGCCGCGGCGCCGTGATCCGCGGCGGTGTGATCACGGCGCGGGCGCCTGGCCGCGTGAACCTGATCGGCGACCACACCGACTACACCGGCGGGCTCGTGCTCCCGATGGCGATCGATCGTTGGACCGCGATCCGCGGCGAGCGCGGTGGCGACGAGGTGGTGCTGCGCTCGGAGAGCGAGACCGAGATCGCGAGGCTTCCGCTCGAGGTCGCCGATCCGCAGTCGGTCACGCCCGGTTGGGCCCGATATGTCGCGGGGGTCATCGCCGAGCTGCATCCGTCGGTGGGGTTCGTGGGAGACGTCACGACGACGATCCCCATCGGCGCCGGCTTGTCGTCGAGCGCGGCGCTGGAGGTGGCGACCGCCGTCGCGCTCGGCTGGACCGGCGACTCGCTCGACCTCGCGCAGCTGTGTCAGCGGGCCGAACAGCGGGCGTCGGGGGTGCCGTGCGGGATCATGGACCAGCTCATCTGCGCCGAGGGCAGCCCGGGTGGTGCGCTGCTGATCGACTGCGGCGAGGTCACGAGCTCGCGTCTGATCGTGCCGCTCCCGCCCAATGCCGAGATCGTCGTCGTGCACTCGGGCGAGTCTCGGTCGCTGGCGGGCTCGCGCGTACGCGGACCGCGTGGGTGAGTGCGCGGCAGCAGAGAGCTTGATCGGCCCACTGCGCTCGGCGACGGTCGGCGACCTCGCCCGCATCGACGAGCCCGTGGTGCGCGCTCGAGCGCGCCACGTGGTGACCGAGAACGCTCGAGTGCGTGATTTCGCCGCTGCCCTCGCCGCGGCCGATCTCGACGACGCGGGGCGGATCATGGACGCGAGCCACGCCAGCCTGCGCGACGACTACGAAGTGTCCACGCCCGCGCTCGACGCGCTCATCGAAGCGTTGCGGGCGCGTCCCGGCGTCTGCGGGGCTCGGCTCACCGGTGCCGGGTTCGGCGGGTGTGTGGTCGCGCTCTGCGAGGTCGGAGCGGTCCGCGACATCGGCTGGGTCGTGCGGCCGACGATCGGTGCGTCGGTGACGAGCAACGCCTAGCGGGGACGGCGGCGCTTGCGGCGCGACAGCTCGGGCGGACGCCAGCCCGTCTCGTTCGGGTCGACGGTCGTGCCCGCAGGTACGAGCTCGTCGATGCGGTCGAGCGCCTCGACGGACAGCCGGATCTCGTCCGCACCGAGCTGCTGCTCGAGCTGCTCCATCGTGCGGGGGCCGATGATCGCCGAAGTCACCGCCGGGTGCTCGAGGCACCAGGCGAGCGCGAGGTGGGTCAGGCTCATGCCGGACTCATTCGCCAACCGATCGAGCTCGTCCACCAGCTCGAGCTTGCGTTGACTCGACGGTGACTCCATGTTGTAGCGGGCGGCCATTCGCCCCGCCCGGCTCTCGGGATCGATCGGCTCGCCCTTGCGGTAGCGGCCCGCGAGCCAACCGCCGTTCAACGGGCTCCACACGAGCGTTCCCATGTCGTACCGCGCGCAGGTGGGGAGCAGATCGCGCTCGATCCAGCGCACGAAGATCGAATACGGCGGCTGCTCGCAGCTGAACTTCTCGCGGCCGCGGCGCTCGGCGACCCATTGCGCCTCGACGATGCGCTCCGCCGGGAACGTCGACGAGCCGAACGCGCGGATCTTGCCTTGGTGCACGAGGTCGCTCAACGCGCCGAGCGTCTCGTCGATGTCGACGGCGGGGTCGTAGCGATGAAGCTGGTAGAGATCGATCCAGTCAGTGCCCAGGCGACGGAGGCTGTCGTCGCACGCTTTGACGATCCAGCGTCGCGAGCTGCCCGATCGGTTCGGCGGTGCGTCCGAGCCAGGGCCGCTCAGAGGGAAATGGCACTTCGTCGCCAGGATCACCTCGTCGCGGCGACCGCCCGCGAGGGCCTTCCCGACGATCTCCTCGGACTCCCCGGCCGAGTACACGTCGGCGGTGTCGATGAAGTTGATGCCCGCGTCGAGCGCGCGGTGGATGATCGCCACGCCCGCGTCGTGATCGCGGTTGCCAAAGCGGCCGAACATCATCGCGCCGAGGCAGAAGGGGCTGACCATCATCCCCGTGCGTCCGAGTGGTCGGTAGTCCATGGCCGGAACCTAACCCGGAACCTCACCGAGCGATGCGAGCTGAGCGCCGAGCCGGTCGAGCGCGTCGGGCGGTGCGGACGCCCCACCAGAAGAGGTCCTGGCCGTCGACGAACGTGACCGGTGCGATCGCGCCGAGCTCGGCTTCGTGCCGCGCCGAGAACGGGTACGGCTCGCTCGGGGCCAGCACGACGTCGACGCCGCGCACGAGCCACGTCGTCGAGTGTCACCGTCGGATACCGACTCGGCGCGTCGGCGAAGACGTTGGTCACGCCGAGGTGAGCGAGCACCGACGACCCGTAGGTCTCTGCGTTCATCGTCATCCACGGGCGACGCCAGATCGGCACGAACGCGCGGAGCCGAAGGCACGGCCGTGGCACGGCGCGGGGCAGCACGGCGAGGCGCCGCCGCCGACGTGCCGACCGCACTCGCGAGCGCCTCCATCGCGGGTGCGACGTCGTCGACGGTGGCGACCCGCACGACGTGGACCGCGAGGCCGGCGCGTTCGAGCGCGTCGAAATCCTCCTTGCGGTTCTCCTCGTCGTTGACGACGACGAGATCGGGAGCGAGCGCCGCGATCGCGGCGATGTCCGGATCCTTCGTGCCGCCGACGTGCACGAGCTCAGGGTGTTCGCAGAACCGCGTGACCGCGACAGGCGTGACACCCCATGCGAGCAACGTCTCCGTCACCGACGGGACGAGGCTGACGACGCGCACTACAGCCGGTTGAGCAGCTCGGCCTTCTTCGTGTCGTACTCCGCCTGAGTGATCGCGCCCCGAGTGAGCAGGTCGTGAAGCTTCGCGAGCTGGTCGGCGTGGTCGGCGGCAGGTGCCGGCGGCGGCGGCGGGAGATCCGAGCCGCTCTGCGGGATGACCGCGCGCGGCTCGCGGGTGTAGCGGTTCGTCTGGTTGTGCAGCTCCTTCGCGACCAGCTCAGGCTTGCGCACGTCGCTGAAGCGGCTCTGCCCGTCGCGCCCGCCCGACTCGATGAGCAGGTCGCCGGCGCCGATCATTCGTTCCCAGATCGACTGGTTGAAGTTCACGTTCATCACGCGCTCGAGCGGGATCTCCACACCGTTCTTCGACACCAGGCCCTGACGGAAGATCACGCGGTCGGTGGTGATCGTGAAGCTCGTAGTGGCCCACCGTGCCCACCGCTGCGACGCGTTGACCCCGAGCAGCAGCGCGACGACGAGGGTCGCGATGCCCATCCAGCCCCAGCCGGTCATCGCCCACAGCACGAGCATCGCGATCGTCGCCGCGACCGCCACCACAATCGTCGGGACGACGTACATCCAATGCGGCTTCAGGTCGAGGACGATCTCCTCACCGTCGTTCAGCAGGTTCGTCGGGTACGGCACGTCGCGGACCTTACCCCCGGTACCTCACGCCCAGCCGAGCTCGTCCAGGCGTTCGTCGTCGATGCCGAAGTGGTGCGCGACCTCGTGAATCACGGTCACGCGGACCTGGTGGACGACCTCGGTCTCGGTCCTGCACATCGCGCAGATCGGCAGTCGGTAGATCGTGATGCGGTCCGGCATCACCATCCCGGCGTACCCGGCATCTCGCGCCGTGAGCGGCACGCCCTCGTAGCGCCCGAGCAGGTTGGCCTGACGGGATCGGTCCTCCACGAACACGGCCACGTTGTCCATGCGGTCGCCGAGCTCGGGCGGGATGCCGTCGAGCGCCTCGGCCACGAGCTCCTCGAAGCGTTCCGGCGACACCAGCACGCCGGCACGCTACCGACGCCGTTGTCCGACGAACGGCCCGCGAAACGGAGTTTGTGACGCACTGTCCACAGCGTGACGCCCGTCACGCACACCTCGTCCACAGTGTCTCCACAGGAGTGTCCACAAGTTATCCAGAGATGTCGAAAGTTGTCGAAATTCTCTTGACGGTTGTGTTGCGAAACGGCAAAGTGACGCCACCGGATGCGCAATGCACCGCACGCCGCAAGGCGAGCAGCACACCGAGAGGTGAGCGCCCGGCCCGGAGTCACGGGAGCCGCAAGGAGACCGGGAAGCTGGGTGGGGTGGTGCGGAGGGTATGCGGGACGAGTCACGCCGAAGGCGTTGTCCACCGCCGGGTGGGCCCACGCGAGTGGGTCTGGTCGGAGGCAGGGGGCGTCCGGAGCGCCGGAGCGCCGCAAGGTGCGAGGGAAGCTGCGAGGCGTGGAACGGGGAACGGCCCCGAGAAGTACGGACGGCTTCGGCCGGAAGGCTACTCGGGGCCGAGCCGCGTTTTACCCAGGCAACGCCCTTGTCACTCGGCTTTTCCACAGCCCCTGGGGACAAGCGCGCGCCCGACTTTTGCACCTTCCCCCGGCGCCCTCCCGCCAGTGCCCACCCGCCAGTGCCCCACCCCCTTCCTAAGGTGACGCCGATGGACTCCGGCTCGCGGCTCGACGGCTCGCTGCTCGACGGCTCGCTGCTCGACGATCTCGACCCCACCCAGCGCGAGGCAGTCACGAGCGTGGGCGCCCCGCTGTGCATCCTGGCGGGCCCGGGAGCCGGAAAGACCCGGGTGCTCACCCGGCGGGTGGCGTACCGCTTGGCCACCGAGACCGCCGATCCCGGCCACGTCCTCGTCATCACGTTCACCCGCAAAGCAGCCAGCGAGCTCAGCACGCGCCTCAGCCGGTTGGGTCTGCGCGGGCAGGCCCTCGCCGGCACGTTCCATGCCGTCGCCCTCGCCCAGCTGCGTCAGCGCTGGAGCGACGAAGGCAAGACCCCACCGTCGCTGCTCGATCGCAAGGCACCGATCCTCGCGCCGCTCGTCACCCAGTCGTCCCGGCGCGCCGGAGCCGGTGCCCCCGCGCAGCCCGCGGATGTCGCCGCGGAGATCGAGTGGGCGAAGGCACGCATGATCAACCCTTCTCACTACGCGGCCGAAGCCGAACGCGCGGCTCGCCGACCGCCCCTGCCTCCCGCCGCCATTGCTTCCATCTACGAGCGCTACGAGCGCATCAAGCGTGAGCGCGCCCTCATCGACTTCGACGACGTGCTCATCCTGTGCGCGCGAGCGATCCTCGAAGACCCGCGAGTCGCGGAAGTGCAGCACTGGAAGTTCCGCCATCTCTTCGTCGACGAGTTCCAGGACATCAACCCCCTGCAGCTGCACCTGCTCGAGGCGTGGCGCGCCGGCCGGCCGGACCTGTGCGTCGTGGGCGACCCCGACCAGGCGATCTACGGCTGGAACGGCGCGGACTCAGCCGCGCTCGCGCGCTTTGCCGACCGCTTCCCCGGGTCGACGATCGTTCGGCTCGCGACGAACTACCGCTCCACCCCCCAGATCGTGCGCGCCGCCTCCGCGGTGCTGCCCGACCTCGAGCTGCGTCAGACGATCCAACCCGACGGCCCCATCCCTTCGATCAGCTCGTATCCCACCGACTCCGCCGAAGCAGCCGCGGTCGCGCGCCGCGTACGCGACAGCCGCGGCCCCACGACGTCGTGGCGTCACATCGGCGTGCTCGCGCGCACCAACGCACAGCTGACCGTGCTCGAAGAGGCGATGCGCGCCGCGCGTGTGCCGTGTCGAGTGCGCGGCGGCAACTTGCTCGAGCAACCCGAGGTGCGATCGTGGCTCCGCGACCCGCGCCACCGCGGCGCCGGGCCGCTCGCCCCCCGCCTCGCCGACCTCGAAGCTCTGATCGATGAGGTGGGAGACGAGCCTTCCGATGAGCTCGGTGCGACCGGACTCACCGATGAGCGGCGCGCCAACCTCGAGGTGCTTGTCCGGCTCGGGCACGAGTACCTCACGCTCGACCCCGCAGGCACAACCCAAGGGTTCGCCGACTGGCTGGCTGCCACCCTCCGCAACGACGACGTCGCGGCCGACGCCGACGAGGTCGCTCTCGTCACCTTCCATCGCGCGAAGGGGCTCGAATGGCCGGTGGTGGTCGTCACCGGGGTCGAGCGAGGGTTTGTCCCGATCGGCCAAGCCACGACGGCAGAGCAGATCGACGAGGAGACTCGTCTGCTGTACGTCGCGCTCACCAGGGCCGAGCGCGAGCTACACCTCACGTGGGCCGAGCAGCGTACGTTCGGCACCCGGGCGATGACCCGCTCGCCGTCTCCCCTTCTCGGCGCCATCGACGACGTCTGCGAGGCCATGCGCGACGGGCGTCCCGCTGCACGACAACCGGGCTGCGTTGCGCTCGGCTCGCCACAAGCTCGATGCGCACAAGCGAACGGCGCAGGAAAGCAACGATCCACTGCTGGTAGCGCTCAAGCAGTGGCGCCTGACCCGTGCCCGGGCCGCGGCGACGCCCGCCTACACCATCTTCGACGACAAGACGCTCAACGCGATCGTGGAGCACCGACCGCGCACCAAGACCGCGTTGCGGAGCGTGCCCGGCATCGGACCGGTGAAGCTCGAACGCTATGGCGACGAGGTGCTCGACCTCGTGTCGTCGTTCACCTGAGCTCGCATCGCTTCGAATTTGGCGAAGTCGACCGAGATGAACAGGCCCTCGGCTTCCGCGCACAGCACGTCACCGTGGTGCAGCGTGCCCTTCGTGAGGATCTTGCGACCGTCGACTCGCTCGACCCACGCGCGGAACGCGAGGTGCGTGTGCAGAGGGGTCGGACTGCGGTAGCGGATCGTGAGGTACCCGGTCATGCCGGGAGTGCCCGTGATCGACTGCGTCATCCCGAGCACCTCGTCGAATGCCGCGGCGATGTGCCCCCCGTGCACGCAGCCGGGTGGTCCCTCATACGCCGCGCCCCACGCCACCGTGCCGCGCACCTCGTCCTCGTACACATCCATGTCGACGGGCGGAGCCAGCGGGTTGGCGCGACCGAGCACCGGCGAGAAGTCGAAGAATCCGTGAGCGTCGCCCGAGTTCGCGACCTCGGCCCATCCCTGGACCGTGCGTCCGCGGGGCTGCGCTTGCAGCACCGCCGCGAGCGCCTCCGCGAGCTCCGCCGCTTCCGTGATCGCCTCTTCTTCGGCCTGCGTGTCCATGATGGCGTCGATCGCGACGCGCAGCGTGCCCGCGAGGCGATGCAGCTCAGCGCGGCGCGAGCTGACCTCGGCGCCCCACGACGACTGCCACCGCTCGAAGAACGGCCGTGTTTCGGAAGGCTCAGCGTCGAACGGTTCGTCAGCCACGCGCGTCAGCCACGGTCGTCGAAGTCCACGAGAAGCGGGGCGTGGTCGGAGGGCAACGTGCCCTTGCGAGCATTGCGGTCGATGAGCGCCCACTGCGTCCGCTTGGCCAGAGATGGGCTCGCCAGCATGAGATCGATGCGCATCCCTCGACCCTGGTGAAAGTCGCCCGCCCGGTAGTCCCACCAGGAGAAGAGATGATCCTCCTGGTAGATCTCACGGAAGACGTCGACGAGGCCCCACCCGAGCAGCTCGGCGAGCGCGGCTCGTTCGGCTGGGCTGGTGTGGGTCGTGTCGACGTACTTGGCCGCGTCGTACACGTCTCGATCGTCCGGCGCGATGTTGAAGTCGCCGCAGACGATCACGTCGTCGTTGGGAGTCGCGGTGGCGGCGATGTGCGCCCGCAACCGGCCCAGCCAGTGGAGCTTGTACGCGTACTGGTCGTGATCGAGCGAGCGCCCGTTCGGCACGTAGACGCTCGTGACGCGAACCCCGCCGCACGTCACGGTGACGAGCCGCGCTTCGGCGTCCGCCGGCTCGCCGTCGTGGAAGCCGGCAAGGACGTCATCGATGCCCACGCGGCTGAGCACCGCGACCCCGTTCCAACGCCCCTCGCCGACGTGCACGGACTCGTACCCGAGCGCCTGGAAGGTCATCGAGGGGAACGCAGAGTCCGCCAGCTTCGTCTCCTGCATGCACAGCACATCGGGGTTGGCGATCGCCAGCCACTCTTCGACGCGGGGCAGTCGTGCCTTCAGCGAGTTCACGTTCCAGGTCGCCACACGCATCGGGCCGACCTTACCTGGGGCACCAGTAGCCTCCCCACGTGCGTGCGGTGGTCTGGAGCGATTACTTGTGCCCGTGGTGCTACCTCGGCCGTGATCGCACGGCGCTGCTCGAACGCCTCGACGTCTCGGTGACGCACAGGCCTTATGACTTGCATCCCGAGCTGCCTGCCGTCGGCCGCCGCGTGTCGGCGACGGGCCGCCTGGCGGATGTGTTCGGCTACGTCGGCGCCGAATGCGCGGCCGTGGGCATGCCGTTTCGCACGCCTGAGCACATTCCCAACACGCGACGCGCGCTGCTTGCCGCGGAGGTCGTCCGCGACCGCTGGCCCGAGAAGTTCGGGCCGCTCGACGATGCACTCTTCGCCGCCGTCTTCGTCGACGGCATCGACATCGGCAACCGCGATGAGCTCACGACGCTCATGAACGGCGCGGGCATCGACGGCGAAGCGGTGCACGCGGCGATCGACGCCGGCGAAGGGCTCGACGCGCTTCGGGCGTCGATGGCCGCCGCGCACGACGCCGGCGTGTCGGGCGCGCCCGCGTGGCTGCTCGACGACCGGTTGCTGATCCCGGGCGTCCAGGACCACCAGTCGATGGAGATCTGGGTCGAACGGATGCGGACGCGACCGGCTCGCTCAGGCTGAGACTCGACTGACCGCTCAGGCTGACGCGGCGGGCTTCTTCGCTGCGGCGGCCTTCTTCACGGCGGCCTTCTTCGGCTCGCGCCTTCTTCGTCTCGGCCTTCTTCGTCTCCGCCCTCTTGGCCGGCGTCTTCGCCGGCGCGGCCTCCTTCGCCGGCGCGGCCTTCTTCGCAGCCACCTTCTTCGTGGCCACCTTCTTGGTCGCAGCCTTCTTTTCCACCGTCTTCGTCGCCGCCGGCGCCTTGTCGGCGACTTTCTCCGGCTTCGCCGTCGCCTTGGCCTTCTTGGTCGCGGCCTTGCGCTTCGCCGGCGGTGCGTCGGTGATGGTCACCCCCTCCGGCTCGAAGCCCGGCAGCGCCAAGTCGACGCCGCGACGGCCTGCCGCGATCGACACGACGGTGAACGACCGGTTCTCCCCGAGCGCGAGCACCTCACGCGCGCTCGCGCGGCGCCGGCTTCCCGAGAAAGCGCAGCGGCACGTAGCACCTCACTCCGTCGGCGACCACGTACGCGCCGTGGGACGAGAAGGACTCCACGGACGCGTCAACAGGTGAGCCCACGGGGTGGTGCGCGACGAACTCGACGAACGCGAGCAGCGGGTTGAGCGCATCGGCACTCTTGCGCTTCTGGTCGACAGACGCCGCCGGCTTCGCCGGCGCGGCGGGCGGCCTCGCATCTGCCTTGCGTCGTCCGGGCGGAGGAGACTTCGGAACCGGCAACGGCTGTGAGGCTGCCGCGGACGGGCGTCCGGCGCGCTTCTTCGACGCCGCCGCACCTGACTTCTTCACCCCACGCAGCGCGCGGCGGCTGGTCGGTCCCCGCACTGGGCTCCGCAGCACGAACACCCAGCCGACGTGGGGGACCGGCTTGCCGCCCATCAGGCGACCCTCGTCGAACAGCCAGCTCGTACTCGCCGTGGAACTCCTGGAAGGAGTCGTTCGACAGGACCATCGCGTCGGCCTGGTCCGCGATCTGCAGCAGGAACGCGTCGCCGCGGCCGATGACGCCCGCGGGCGGGCGAGACCAGCTCGTTCGCGTCGATGGCCTCCTCGAATGCGGCGACCTCGGACTTGTCGATGCGATTCCCGAAGCTCGCATCGACGACCACGGTCACCGTGTGGTCGGCATGACTCGCTCATGAACGCACGCACAGCCTCGTCGAGCTGCTTGAGGCTCGGCAAGGTAGCGTCCCTCGGTCGCGATGTTCGATCCGTCGACGACGACGTGCCGGGGAAGATTCGGAGCCATGGTGGCTCGCAGTCAACCATCCTCGGCCGGGAGGTCCTGGGAACCGGTCCGCCGTACAGTGCACCGGCATGGATGACCCGACCGGCGAGGTGACCGATCTCCTGCAGCACCTCATCCGAACGCGTGCGTGAACGACGGCACGGAGGAGTCCGGCGGCGAGATCCGTAGCGCCGACCTGCTGGAGACGTACCTCGAGGGCACGGGGCTCGACCTCGAGCGCTTCGAGGCCGTGCCCGGCCGGGCCAGCCTCGTCGCGCGCATCGAGGGCACCGATCCCGCCGCACCGACGCTGCTGCTCATGGGCCACACCGACGTGGTGCCCGTGAACCCCGACGGCTGGCGTCACGACCCCTTCGGTGGCGAGCTCATCGACGGCGAGGTGTGGGGGCGGGGCGCCGTCGACATGCTGAACCTCACCGCCTCGATGGCGGTCGCGTTCAAGCACCTGGCCACGTCAGGGCTTCCGCCCGAAGGGCACGCTCATCTACCTCGGCGTCGCCGACGAGGAGGCGCTGGGCACGTTCGGCGCCGACCACCTGGTCGACGCACGAAGCGTGATCACGTCGGCGCCGACTACGTGATCACCGAGTCGGGCGGCATCCCGATCCCGAGCCCGACGCGGGCTGAAGCTGCCGGTCATCGTGGGGGAGAAGGGCACCTTCTGGAGCACGCTGCGCGTCACGGGCACCCCCGGACACGGCTCGCAGCCGTACGAACCGACAACGCGCTGGTGAAGGCGGCCGAGGTCGTGCGGCGGCTCGCCGAGTATCGAGCCCGAGACGCAGATCCACGACATCTGGCGGCGGTTCGTCGAGGGCATCGGCCTGCCCCGAGGAGATCGTCGGCCGATCTGCTCGATCCCGATCGCCTCGTCGCACTCGTGCGACGAGCTCCCGCTCGGCGATGGCCCGCCAGTTCCACGCGTGCACGCACACGACGTTCGCGCCGACGATCGTCCACGGCGGCACGAAGATCAACGTCATCCCCGACACGTCGACCTCACAGATCGACATCCGCACGCTCCCGGGCAGGGTGAGCGCGAGGTGCGGGCGATGCTCGACGAAGCGCTCGGCGACCTGGCGGGTTCGGTCGAGCTCGTGTCGTTCGACGACGACCCGACCGACCGCGTCGCCGATCGACACGCCGCTGTGGGACGCGATCGGACGGGTGACGCAAGCGCTTCTACCCCGACGGCAAGCTCGTGCCGTTCCTGACCGTCGGCGCCACCGACGCGCGGTTCTTCCGCCGCGCTCGGCATCGACCGCTACGGGTTCGGGCTCTTCAGCCGCAACATGTCCTTCGAGGACTACGGCGCGATGTTCCACGGCGACGACGAGCGCGTCGACGAGAGTCGCTTCGCCTCTCGACCGAGATGTGGCACGCGCCTCGCGATCGACTTCCTGGGCTGACCCCGTGACCGAGACCAGTGTGATCGAAGCGGTGCTCTTCGACTTCGGGGGCGTCATCCTCACGAGCCCGTTCGAGGCGTTCAACCGGTACGAGCGCGAAGCCGGCGCTGCCCGAGGGTTCCTCCGCGGCCTCAACGCGACGAACCGCGACACGAACGCGTGGGCGCTGCTCGAGCGCAGCGAGGTGTCGCTCGACGAGTTCTGCCAGCTCTTCGAGGCGGAGGCCGAGGCGGCGGGCCATCGCATCGACGCCCGCAAGGTGCTCGAAGCCCTCGCTGGCGATCTGCGTCCCGAGATGGTCGAGGCCGTGCGGCGGTGCTCGGCGAAGCTGAAGACCGCGTGCCTCACGAACAACTTCGTCACGACAGCGGGCCACGTCGATCGCGAGCAGCAGATGGCCGACGTGATGTCCCTGTTCGACGTCGTCGTCGAGTCGAGCAAGGTCGGCGTGCGCAAGCCCGACCCTCGCTTCTACGAGATGGCGTGCGAGCTCGCTCGACGTCGAGCCGAGCGCCTGCGTGTTCCTCGACGACCTCGGCGTCAACCTCAAGCCGGCGCGCGCCATGGGCATGACGACGATCAAGGTGCTCGCCCCCGAGCAAGCCCTCGCCGACCTCGAAGCCGTCGTCGGCTTCCCCGCTCGACCGACGTGACCGCTGGGCACGGGGTCAGAGGCCGGCGAAGGATTCGTCGAGGAGGTCGGTGAGCTCCTGGGCGTGGATCACGCCTGAGCCGGTGGCGGGGCTGCCCGACTCGACGCGGCAGACCTGGTGGATCTTGTAGCCCGCGTTCTCGATCTCGTGGATGCGGTCGTTCATGAACCGCCACGGACCCATGTTCTCGGGCTCCTCCTGCAGCCACACGACCTCGCGTGCGCCCTCGTAGCGCCGCAGGATCTCGATGAGCTGCTCGCGGGGAACGGGTAGAGCTGCTCGACCCGCACGACGGCGACGGGTGCTCCCAGCGTGTCGCGGTGGGCCATCGCGTCGTAGGCGACCTTGCCCGAGCAGAAGATGATGCGCCGCACCGCCGCGGCATCGGCCACGCCGGGATCGTCGAGCACCTCGTCGAACGAGCCCGTCGCGAGCGCGTCGATCGGAGAGCGCGCCTGCTTGGCCCGCAACAGCGACTTCGGCGTGAACAGCACGAGCGGCTTGCGGATCTCGCGGCGCACCTGGCGGCGCAGCAGGTGGAAGTACTGCGCCGGAGTCGTGCGTTCACGACCTGGATGTTGTCCTCGGCGCACAGGGTGAGGAAGCGCTCGATGCGCGCCGACGAGTGCTCCGGTCCCTGGCCTTCGTAGCCGTGCGGCAACAGCAAGACGAGACCCGAGGTCTGGGTCCACTTGTCCTCGGCGGCGACGAGGAACTGGTCGATGATGACCTGCGCGCCGTTCACGAAGTCGCCGAACTGCGCCTCCCAGACGACGAGCGCGTCCTTGTGCACGACCGAGTAGCCGTACTCGAAGCCGACGGCGGCGTACTCCGACAGGAGCGAGTCGTAGACCCAGAACTTCCCCTGCTCCGCGTCGAGCGCGGCCAGCGGCACGAAGGCCCACCCGGTGTGGTAGTCGACGAGCACCGCGTGACGGTGGCTGAACGTGCCCCGCCGCGTGTCCTGACCGGTCAAGCGGATGTCGGTGCCCTCGAGCAGGAGCGAGCCGAGGCGAGCGCCTCGCGCGGCGCCCAGTCGACCTCGCCGTCCTCGTACATCGTGGTGCGGGTCTCGAACTGCTTGGCGAGCTTCGGATGGATCGTGAAGCCGTCGGGCAGCGTCGGTGAGCGCGTGGAAGACGCGGTCGAGCGACGGCCCGGTCGACGCCGGTCGCGACGTGGGGCAGCACGCCGATCGGTGCCGGCGGGCGGGCGGCCTTCGGCGGCGCCGGCGGCGCCGACTGCCGGGTCTCGTCGAGCGCGGCCTGCAGCCGGTGCTGGAAGTCGTCGAGCGACTGCTCGGCCTCCTCGAGGGTGAGCTCGCCCCGCTTCACGAGCGCCTCGGTGTAGAGCTTGCGCACCGAGCGGCGTTCGTCGATGAGCTTGTACATGAGCGGCTGCGTGTAGCTCGGGTCGTCGCCCTCGTTGTGGCCGTGGCGCCGGTAGCAGACCATGTCGATCACGACGTCCTTGTGGAACGTCTGCCGGAACGCGAACGCGAGGCGCGCCACCCGGACGCACGCCTCGGGATCGTCACCGTTCACGTGGAAGATCGGCGCCTGGATCATCTTGGCGACGTCGGTGGCGTAGGTGGAGCTGCGCGCGTGCTCGGGCGCGGTCGTGAACCCGAGCTGGTTGTTGACGACGAGTGGATGGTGCCGCCGACGCGGTAGCCCTTGATGTCGCTCATGTTGAGGCTCTCGGCGACCACGCCCTGCCCCGCGAAGGCGGCGTCGCCGTGCATCAGGATCGGCAGGACGGAGTACGAGCCCGGGGCGGTCGATGAGGTCCTGGCGGGCGCGGGCCATGCCGACGACGACGGGATCGACGGCCTCGAGGTGCGACGGATTCGCCGCCAGCTCGATCGCGATGTCGGCGCCGGCCGGGCTGACGAACTTGCCCGACGCGCCGAGGTGGTACTTCACGTCGCCGGAGCCCTGCGTGGACGACGGGTCGACGTAGCCCTCGAACTCCTTGAAGATCTGGTCGTAGGACTTGCCGACGATGTTGGCGAGCACGTTCAGGCGGCCGCGGTGGGGCATGCCGAGCACGACGCCGTCGAGGCCCTCGTCGGCGGCCGACGACAGGATCGCGTCGAGGATCGCGATCGCCGACTCCGCGCCCTCGAGCCCGAACCGCTTCTGACCCACGTACTTGGTGGCGAGGAACTTCTCGAACGCCTCGGCCGCGTTCAATCTCGAGAGCAGATGGCGCTGCTCGTCGCGAGACAGCGTGAAGCGCACCCCCTCCACCTGCTCCTGGATCCACCGCTGCTCGGCGGTGTCCTGGATGTGCATGTACTCGATGCCGATCGTGCGGCAGTACGCATCGCGCAAGATGCGCAGGATCTCGCCGAGCTCGAGCTGCTCCACTCCCCCGAGCCCGCCGGTGAGGAACTCGCGCTCGAAGTCCCAGATCGTGAGCCCATAGGTCGCGGGGTCGAGCTCGGGCTCCATCCGCGGCGCTTTCCACGCCAGCGGATCGAGATCGGCGATCAGGTGTCCGCGCACCCGATACACGCGGATGAGGGTCGCGACCTGCATCTGCTTGTGCAGCCGCGCTTCCTCGCGGTCGACTGGGTTCACGTCGCGACGCCACCGCACCGCTTCGTACGGCACGCCGAGCGAGCTGAACGCGTCGTCGTAGAACCCGTCCTCCCCGAGCAGCAGCTCGTGCACGCGCTTGAGGAACAGCCCGGACTCCGCACCTTGGATGATGCGATGGTCGTAGGTCGAGGTGATCGTGACGATCTTGGAGACGCCGAGCTCGGCGAGCGTGCGCTCGTCGGCGGCTTGGTACTCGGCCGGGAAGTCGATCGCTCCCACCCCGACGATGACGCCCTGGCCCGGCATGAGCCGCGGCACCGACTGCACCGTGCCGATCGTGCCCGGGTTCGTGAGCGTGATCGTCGCCCCTTGGAAGTCGTCGACGGTGAGCTTGTTGGTGCGCACCTTGCGGATGAGGTCCTCGTAGGCGGCGACGAACTCCGCGAACGACATGCGTGTCGGCGTCGCGGAGAACCGGGACGACCAGAGGAGTGGCTGCCGTCGCTCTTCTCGACATCGACGGCCAGAGCCGAGGCTGACGTGCTCGTGGTGGACGACTCGTGGTTTGCCGTCGCCGCCCTCGACGAACGTCGAGTTCATGACCTTGACGTCGTCGGCGATCGCCCGCACCACCGCGTAGCCGATCAGGTGGGTGAAGCTGACCTTGCCCCCGCGCGTGCGCGCCAGGTAGCCGTTGATCACGCTGCGGTTGACTTCGAGCAGCTTGGCGGGCACCACGCGGAAGCTGGTGGCGGTGGGCACGGCCAAGCTGGCCTGCATGTTCGAGACGATCGCGGCGCCCGCGCCGCGAATCGGGTCGCCGGGCTCGGCGGCTGACTCCGTCGTCGCCGCAGCGACGGGAGACGGCGTGGGGGCGCGGCGCGGCCGAAGCGGGGGGCGCAGCAGCGGGGGCTGGGGCCGGAGCAGGAGCCTTCGCCGGAGCCGGCGCGACAGTGACCGCACCCGGCTTGTAGTCGGCGAAGAACTCGCGCCAGCTCTCGCTCACCGACGACGGATTCGCGCGGAACTGCTCGTACATCTCGTCGACGAGCCACGCGTTCGGTCCGAACTGCTCGTCGCTCTGTTGTTGCTCGTCAGCCACGCTTCGATGCTACCGGTGGGTACTGCGCGCCCTCGGGTGAGCGCCCGGGTGAGCGCTGGGTGAGCGTTAGGTTGACGGCCCATGAAACGTGCGTTGCTCGGCCTCGTCCCCGTCCTCGTTCTCGCGGGCGCGCTGGCGGCGTGCGGAGGCGACGACTCCGGCGGCGGCAGCTCCGGCAGCGTCGCTCCGGAGGCCGAGGCCGGACGTGACCTCGCGCAGGACCGCGGGTGCCCGAGCTGTCACAGCAGCAACGGCGACCGGGGCACGGGCCCGACGTGGAAGGGGCTGTACGGCAGCGAGGTCGAACTGAGCGATGGCACGACGGTCACGGTCGACGACGCGTACATCCGAGAGTCGATCCTCGACCCTGGGGCGAAGATCGTCGACGGCTACGGCAACGTGATGCCGAAGTTCGACTTCACCGACGAGGAGATCGCGCAGATCACCGCGTACATCCAGAGCCTCGCCTAGCGACCTACGGCGCGAAGAGGATCTCCCACAGCAGCCAGAAGATCCCCCAGAGCACGAAGCCCGAGATGAGCACGTTCCGGACGCTCTCGTATGGCCAGTTGAACGGTGACTCGGCCGCCGGCTTGAACCCGCCGCCGATGATGCCCAGGCAGTTCAGCTCGAGCACGGCGAGGATGATCAGGGTGATGATCCAGTAGGTGATCCTCGAGCCGCTGCTGCTCGCGGTGTCGAACGCGAACGAGTAATGGCTCGTGAACGTCATGAACCAGATCATCGTGAACGACAACAGGACGTTCTGACGCGACGCCATGCCGGCGGCACGGCCGGCCGCCGCCGCCTCGGGCAGGGCCTCTCCTCCCCCTCGCACCTGCACCGCCGACGCGAGGACGATCTTCTGCTTTTGCCAGATCACGCCCCACACGTTCACGAACATGATGAGGGCGATGAGCATCCCCGTGGAGATCGACAGCCCATTGGGCGACTTGCCGAAGTTGTCGTAGTAGTCCTTCGCGAAGCCGGTGATCGCGAGACCGGTGACGACCGTCGCAACCGCGGCCCAGCGGAACCACCACAGGGCCTTACGGGCGAGGATGTCGATCGACTCGGTGCGGGCATTCGCACTCATCGCCGCGAACGACGGCACCTGCACGAGGTTGAAGTAGTAGAGCAACCCGATCCACGCGACGCCGGCGATGATGTGCAACCACCGCGAGGTGAACGCGAGGCCAGTGCGATCGAGCAGCTCGAGTGCGTACATGTGTGCATCCCCCCACGGCGGGCATCCGAACGGGCGGAACGTAGCACTGGTGCGGCTCGCAGCCACGTATCGGTAGGGTCGACGCCGTCATGGCCCCGCAGTTCATCTACACGACCTACAAGCTCGGCCGTTACTACCCGCCTGACCGACAGGTCCTCGCCGACATCAGCCTGTCCTTCTATCCCGGCGCCAAGATCGGGGTGCTCGGCGCCAACGGCTCGGGCAAGTCGTCGCTGCTGCGGATCATGGCCGGCGAGGACGACGGCTTCTCCGGCGAGGCCCGGCTCACGCCTGGGTTCACCGTCGGCCACTTGGCCCAAGAGCCGGCGCTCGACGCGGCGAAGGACGTGCTCGGCAACGTGATGGACGGCGTCGGCGAGATCCGGGCGCTTCTCGAGCGGTACCACGAGGTCCTCGCGATGTGGGGCGACCCCGACGCCGACTTCGAGAAGGTGGGCGCCGAGCAAGCCGAGCTCGAGGACAAGATCAACGCGGCCGGTGCATGGGACGTCGAGCGCAACGTCGAGATCGCCATGGACGCGCTGCGGTGTCCGCCAGGCGACACCGAGGTCGCGGTGCTTTCGGGCGGCGAGCGGCGGCGCGTCGCGCTGTGCCGGCTGCTGCTGTCCCGGCCCGATCTGCTGCTCCTCGACGAGCCCACGAACCATCTCGACGCCGAGTCGGTGGCGTGGCTCGAGCGCTTCCTGCAGGAGTATCCGGGCACGGTCGTCGCGGTCACCCACGATCGGTACTTCCTCGACAACGTCGCCCGTTGGATCCTCGAGCTCGACCGAGGGCGGGGCATTCCGTTCGAGGGCAACTACTCGTCCTGGCTCGAGCAGAAGCAGGCGCGCCTGGCGGCCGAGGAGAAGCAGACCTCGGCACGGCAACGCACCCTGCAGAACGAGCTCGAGTGGGTGCGGATGGCGCCCAAGGCACGACAGGCGAAGGGCAAGGCGCGTCTCACCGCCTACGAGAAGCTTCTCGCCGAGGCGCAGGCCGACTCCGGTGGTGGCGACCGGCTCGAGATCTCGATCCCGCCCGGCAACCGCCTCGGCGACACGGTGATCGAGGTCGAGAGCATCAGCAAGGGCTACGGCGACCGCCTCCTCATCGATGATCTGTCGTTCTCACTGCCGCCCGCCGGCATCGTCGGTGTGATCGGTCCGAACGGCGCCGGCAAGACGACGTTGTTCCGCATGCTCACCGGTGCCGAGTCGCCTGACAGCGGTTCGGTCAAGCTCGGTGACACCGTCCAGCTCGCGTACGTCGACCAGTCGCGCGACACGCTCGACCCCGGCAAGACGGTCTACGAGGAGATCACCGACGGCGTCGAGCACATGAAGGTCGGCAACCGCGAGATCCACGGGCGCGCGTACGTGGCCTCGTTCAACTTCAAGGGGTCAGACCAGCAGAAGAGTGTCGGCGAGCTCTCGGGCGGCGAGCGCAACCGAGTGCACCTCGCCAAGGTGCTGAAGTCCGGCGGCAACGTGCTGCTGCTCGACGAGCCGACGAACGACCTCGACGTCGACACACTGCGAGCCCTGGAGGATGCGCTCGACGCGTTCCCCGGATGCGCAGTCGTGATCAGCCACGACAGGTGGTTCCTCGATCGCATCGCCACTCACGTATTGGCGTTCGAGGGCGACTCGTACGTGCGGTGGTTCGAGGGCAACTTCACCGAGTACGAGGCGTTCCGGCGCAAGCAGCTCGGCGCCGACGCCGACACACCGCACCGCATCCGGTACAAGCCGCTGGCGCGATGACCCTCCGAGTCCTGCGGTGGGCGGTGATCGCGATCTGCGTCGTCGGGATCGCGGGGATGATCATCGGCTCGATCGCGGACAACAACAACGGGGTCGTGGTGACCTTCGGATTGATCACCGCCGTGTCGATCATCGTGCTGATGGCCGTGGCGGCGACCGCGCGCTCAGCGGAGAACCGACGAGGCGAAGTCGACGAGTCGCTCGCGGCCGAAGTGGAGGACCGGGTGCAGGCGATGGTCGCCGCGGGCGCCGACGAGGCAGCGGTTCGAGACCTTGTCGGACGAGCGGTGCGTTTGGGGCGCAGCAGAGGACGCTGACCTGGGGCTAAGCACGGGCGAAGCGCCGCCGATAGGTAAGGCATGGCGACGAAGACCGCCCTCAGGACGCGAGCCGTCATCAGATCGATCGAGCCCGGCAGCGAGGTCGCGTGCTCCGGCTGCGGCGAGCGCGTGAAGTTCTCGGCCAAGTTCAGAGGTCAGCAGGTCATCTGCAACGTCTACGTGCGTGACCGGTGGGATCGCGTCGAGCACTACCACTACCAGTGCTACGAGGAAGCCGGCCACCCCCACGGCAAGGTGGCGTAGGTCAGCCTGCGCCCTGCGCTGGCGAAGGTCGACTCCGGCACCTGTCCGCTCACGAGAGCTCCTTCGGCGTCACGAGGTGCGTCAGGTGCGCGTGACCGGGACCGAGCTCGGCCCAGCTGACCTGTAGGTCGAGTGTCGCGAGCGCCCCCGTCGGGAACTTCGTGCGCAGCTGAGTCAACAGGGCGGGATCGCCCTCGCCTGACAACTCGATCGCGAGATCCTGGAGGCCGGGGTTGTGCCCGATCACCAGGACCTGTGGCACCGCCGGATCGACGGTGCGGAGCCGCTCCAGGATCTCCCCGGCATCGGCGCCGTACAGGTCGGGTTCGATCGACACCTCTGCCGTCTCGCCGAGCGCGGGTCGAATGGCGTCGAGCGTCTCGAGCGTGCGACGGGCCGACGAGCACAGCACCAGCGCCGGGCGCACACCAGCGGACGGAAGATGGACCGCGATCCTCTGCGCAGCACCCACGCCGCGGGGAGCAAGAGGTCGATCGTGGTCGCGGATCGTCGCGTCCTGCCAGCTCGACTTCGCGTGGCGCAGCAAGTACAGCGTCCTCACCCGGACCATCCTGCCCGACACGCATCGAGACGCCGCCCCGCAGGCTTCGGCCCGCGGCTGAACGCGGCGGCGGGCCGGGTAGAAACTGTTCGTGCAGCAGGGCCGGAGCCGGGGAATCGTCGCGGGCGCGGTGGTGGCCATCGCGGCCATCGCGTTCACCGGCGGCATGCTCGTCGGCCGGAGCTCATCGTCCGACGATGAGGCTGGCGCCGCGACTCCCTCGGTCACGACGGTAGCTACCTCACCTGCGGTTGCGGGCGGCGCGAAGCCTCACGTGATCATCTACGGCGACTCGCTCGTCACGCAGGCCGAGCCCTATCTCACGTTGGTCTCGCCGGCACTCGGCCTCGACGTCGAAGCGCGCGCTCTCGGGGGCACCGCGGCGTGCGACTTCCTCGCGCCGCTGAACGACGACCTCGCGGCGGACCGAGCGGATCTCGTCGTGTGGGCGTTCAGCGGCAACAGCATCGGCAGCTGCATGGTCGACGAGGAGGGTGCGGTGCTCACGGGCGACGCCGTGTGGGAGCGCTACCGCACCGATACGACGACGGCGATCGAGGCGGCCGCTGAGGCGGGCGTGCCGTTCGTGCTCGCCTCGCCCCCCGCGCCGGCGTTGCCGGGCGATCCGTGGGAGCAGCTCGACACCGTCTACCGCGAGATCGCGGCCGAGCACCCGTCGGTTCTCTACGCGGACGCGGGCGTCGCCATCTCACCGGTCGGAGAGTTCATCGCCACGCAGCGATGCCTGCCCTTCGAGCTGCGCATCCCGGTGGCGCGTGAGGCGTGCGGTGGCGGCGACGGTGAGATCACCGTACGCGGCTCCGATGGGCACTTCTGCCCCGAGCCCTCCACGACCGGCCTCGAGTGCCCGACCTACTCATCGGGCGCGATGCGCTACGCGATCAACTTGCTGCAAGCGGCTCGGATCGAGCTCGACTATCGAGCACAGATCGCGGCGGGGTACGTCCCGCCCGCCTAGCGGTCTGACCTACGTCCGATCTGCGCGAGGTAGCGATCGAAGTCGGTCCGGATGTGCCGCACGAGCGACGCCACCCGCTCGTTGCCGGCGGCCAGCGCGTCGATGACTTCGTCGGTGAACACGGCGCGGTACTCGACCGGGTCGACCCAGCGAGCGCCATCGTGCTCAGCACTCACCACGACGTCGCCGTCTCGGAGACGTCCTCGATAGGAGAGCTGGAGGCAATGCCCGCCGTACACCCACATCGGGTACGCGCCGACGATCTCGAGCTCGCCGTCGATCTCCAAGCCGCTCTCCTCCAGCAGCTCGCGCCGGGCGGCGTCCTCGGGCAGCTCGTCGTCCTCGACCGCTCCGCCGGGCATGAACCACTGGCCCGCCATCGCGCTGCCGCCGCGCGCTTGAGCAGCAGGATCTCGCCGTCACGCTCCGCGTAGACGACCGTCGAGAGCGCGTACATGCGAGGCACCCACTCGCCCGCCTTCCCGAGAACATCGTCGTCACTCACCTGATTCGCTGCTCTACGCGACCGCGGTGCCCTCGATCTCGACCATGAGCTCGGGGAACGCGAGGCTCGCCACTCCGAGCAGCGTGCCGGCCGGCATGACTTGCGCCGCGCCGAGGCGGGCGCCGAGCACCGGAGCGGCCTCGCCCATGAACGCGGCAACGTCAGTCGTGTAGAAGTTCAGGCGGACGAGGTTCGAGAGCGTCATGTCGGCCCCGGCCAGCACCGCCTCGAGGTTGTCGAGAGCGAGGCCCATCTGGGCGGCCATGTCGCCGGCATTCTGGGGTGCCCCGTCGCCGTCGACCGAGGTCTGTCCGGAGCAGTACAGCACCTTGCTTCCGCCCTCGATGAGCTCGGCTTGGTTGAAGCCGAAGTTCACCGACCACTGCCAGGGATTCACTGCTTTGCGGTCCATGTCGGCATGCTTTCACGAAGTGGGACCCCTGCCGTCGCGCTGGCCTGGGACGGGCGGCGGACTTGCCGGGTACGGTTGGCCCCATGAGTGAACGACTGAGCTCGATCGAAGCGATCATGTGGCGCACCGGTCACGATGCCACGCTGCGCATGATCGTCGGCACGTTGATCATCACGGATCAGTCACCGACCGAGAAGGCGCTTCTCGAGCGGTTGGAGGCGGTGATCGAGCATGCGCCCGCGGCTGCGGTGGCGCCTCGACGACCCGAATGGCACCCGGACGCGCCCCGGTTGGGTGCCGAACGCGGAGTTCAACGCGTCCCACCACCTGCGCACGATGGCCGTCGCATCCCCGGGCACCCGACGCCAGCTCCTGGATCTGGTCCAGCTGCTCGAGCCGGCGCCGTTCGATCCCGATCGAGCGCCGTGGGACGTGACTCTCATCGAAGGGCTCGAGGGCGGGCGGGCGGCGATCTACCTCCGTGCCCACCATGTGCTCACCGACGGCCTCGGTGGCGTCTCCCTCATGGGATTGCTCGTCGACGAGGCGCAGCCACTGTCCGCGCCAGAAGCGGTTGAGGAAGCGGTCGAAGCGACGCCGCTCACCGCGACGCCCGAGGTCGCGGCCGCGGCCACCCGAAGCGCAAGCCGGGCACGGTCAACATCAACATCGACCTGACCAGCGCGGCCGCTCCGGTCGCCGCCGGCGTCGCCGCGGGCGTGTCGTTCGCGCGCACGATCAATCCCGTCGACATCTTCGTACGGGCCATCCAACGGAGCCTCGACGTCGCGGCCTCGGTGTCCAACCAGCTCGTGGTCACGGGCGGTCGACTCTCGCCGATCCCGCCCTCGGGCGCGTTGACGAGCCGGTTCGAGATGCTGTCGATACGCGATGCCCGCGAGGCCGCCCGCACCCAGGGCGGCAGTCGCAACGACCTGCTCGTCGCGGGCGCCAGCGCGGGGCTCGGCCTCTACCACCAGCACGTCGGCGCGCCGTGCTTCGAGCTGAGGCTTGCCCTCCCGACCACGCAGCACCGTGACGCCGGCAGCGTCGGGGGGAACTGGGTGGCACCGGCTCGGCTGGAGGTGCCGACGTCGGCCGAGCATCCCGGGCCCCACTTCGGCGTCGTCGCCGAGCGCTTGGCGCGGGCCCGACGTGAGCCGGTCGTGCGGATCGCGAGCGGCGTCGCATCGGTTGTCGGTCGACTGCCGACGCGGGTGCTCGCTCCGGCACTGCACTCGCAGGCCAACTCGGTCGACTTCGTTGCGACGACGTTGCCCGGGTTCCGCACCGACCGCCACATCGGCGGCGCCCTGGTCGAGGAGAGCTACCCGTTCGGCCCCCGCCTCGGTTGTCTCGCGAGCATCAGCGCGTTCGGCAACGGTGATCGCCTCGACATCGGCATCGTGCTCGACCCCAACGCGATCGCCGACCCCGAGGCGTTCGTCGAATGCATGGCGACGGCGTTTCGCGCCTACGAACCGGAGCACCCGGCCGAATCGTCTACGCCGAAGGCACGCGCCGCCCGTACGTCTGGCTGACGGGGGCGTCCGAGCCGTATGACCCTCGAACCCGCGGCCCGCCACCCTGAGGCGCGGACGCGGCGGGCCGCATTGTTCGACACGCTGCGGGAGGACGCGACCGCGATCCTCCAGTCGGTCGTCAACGAGGTCGCACCGACGGTCGTCAATGCGATCGACGTCGACGAGGTCGTCGAGCGAGTCGACATCCAAGCCGTGCTCGACCGGTCGACATCGCAGGCGTTGCTCGACCGGGTCGACCTCAACGAGCTGCTTGACAGGGTCGACATCGATCGGCTCCTCGACCGCCTCGACCTCGTGCGGATCCTGGTCCGGCTCGATCCGGTCGTGCTTGGCCGCCATCATCAACGGTGTCGTCCTCAGATGGACCTGAACCCCGTGCTCGACAAGCTCGACCTCGACGCGATCATCGCGAAGGTCGACCTCAACAAGGCGCTCGAAGGTGTCGACGTCGACCGACTCATGGAGCGCACCGAGCTCGGGCCGATCATCGCGAGCGCGAGCGCCGGCGTCGCGAGTGAGGCCGTGGACGCGGCCGCGGAGCGCCGGCGTCGGTCTCGACTCGTTCGTGCACCGCTGGGTGAATCGAGTGCTCCGACGAGGCGACGTCGGCGCCCGTCGGCCCCGCGGTGGTCGTCGAGGGCCGGGGAGGCCACGCCCAATGAGCACTGACGACACTCCACAACGCGAAGAGGACCTTCAGGGCACCTACGCCGGGATCATCACGCGCTGCTCGGGTTTCGCGATCGACGCGTTGATCGATCCTCGTAGTGTTCGCGATCGCTGGGCAGCGTGTTCGACTACCTCGCGTCGGCAGTGTTCGGTGCCGACGTCGCGCTTCGCGATGCGCCTTGGCTCTCGTCTCGTCGCTCTTCGCCGGATGGGCGTTCGTGTACTGCGCGTACTCGCTCGCCGCCGACGGACGCACGCTGGGCATGGCGATCGTGGGCCTCCGCGCCGTCGCGAAGGACGGGCGTCGCTTGACGACCCGGCAGGCGATCATCCGAGTGCTCGTGACGCCACTGAGCTTCCCGCTGTTCTTCCTCGGCTTCTGGCTGGTCCTCTTCCGGCGCGATCGCCGTGCCCTCCACGACCTGATCGCCGGAACGGCAGTCGTCTACGCGTGGGACGCGCGTGCCGCGCGCCTTCGGTTCCTGGCTCGATCGTCCGCAACCGCGTTGACCGCGGCTCCGGTCTGGACGACCATCAGCTCGCGGCTTCGATCGCGGAAGCCGCGGGCGTGCTTCTCGTCGAGCTGCGGGCGTCGCTCACCGCGGCCGGAGCACCGGGTTGGCGGGTCATGGACGAGGGCGACATGCAGGCCCATCACTTCAT
This sequence comes from uncultured Acidimicrobiales bacterium, assembly GCA_963747215.1. Lineage (GTDB taxonomy): Bacteria > Actinomycetota > Acidimicrobiia > Acidimicrobiales > DATKAS01 > DATKAS01. The sequence continues at coordinate 260,725 of CAVVET010000034.1, read as the reverse complement.
CGTCGAACGCCTCGCGGCAGCACGTCCGAACGACGCGATCCTCTCGGAGGAGGGACGCGACAGTGCGGCACGGTTGTCGTCCGAGCGCGTGTGGGTCGTCGATCCGCTCGACGGGACGAATGAGTACGGACAGCCCGGGCGCTCGGACTGGGCGGTGCACATCGCCCTGGCGGTGCGCGGCGAGCCGCTCGTCGGCGCGGTTGCCCTTCCCGCGGTCGGCACGGTCTACGACACCGGCAATCCGCCGCCCTATCCGCCACCGCCGGACGGACGCGCGGCTTCGGGTGATCACGAGCCGCAGCCGGTCGTCGCACGCGGCGATGGTCGTCGCGCAACGCCTCGACGCGGACATCGTCGCGCTCGGCTCAGCGGGCGCGAAGGCCATGGCGATCGTGACGGGCGAGGCCGACATCTACGCGCACACGGGCGGGCAGTACGAATGGGACTCGGCCGCGCCGGCTGCGGTTGCGATCAGCGCCGGCCTGCACGTGAGCCGCATCGACGGCGCACCGCTCGTCTACAACCGCGCCGACCCGTGGCTCCCCGACCTGCTGATCTGCCGCAAAGAGCTCGCCGACGACGTGCTCACCGCCCTCTGGGGCTGACGGCCGCCGTCAGAGGTCGAGCTCGGCCAGGACTTCGGCGGTGTGCTCACCGAGCGTCGGCACGCGACCGGGTTGCGCGACGTGATCCGTGCTCGGCTCGAAGCGCACCGGTGTCGCGACCGACCGGTATTGCTCGCCGTCGATGCCGGCCATCTCGACGAACATGCCGGCCGCGTTCGCCTGCGGATCGGCGAGCACTTCGCGCAGCGTCTGCACGGGCGCCCACCACACGTCGTGCTCGTCGAATCGGGCGATCCACTCGTCGTAGCTGCGGGCGGCGAACGTCTCGTCGAGCTCAGCAACGAGCGCGGCGCCGTGCTCGCGGCGGCCGACCGCGGTGGCGAAGCGGTCGTCGTCGCCGAGGTCGACCCGGTCGATGGCCCGGATCAAGCCCGGCCAGTGCCGATCGCCTTCGAGCCCGAGCAGCCAGAACCAGCGGTCGTCGCCCGACTTGTAGCAGTTGACGAGCGGAGCGGGCGCGAGCGACCGCGGCTTCGTCGACGAAATCTTGCCGAAGCCCGACAGGATCGAGAGGTCCCAGCCCATGCAGTAGATGCCGGTGCCGAGGAGCGACACCTCGACGAGTCGGCCCTCGCCGGTGCGCTCTCGTTCGAGCAAGCGCACCGAGTAAGCCTGCCAACACCGTGAGGCCGGTCGTGTGGTCGCCGTACCCACTTCGGATCGTGGGCGGGTCTTCGGACGACGGGACGAACGTCGCGGCCGCGCCGCTGCGGGCCCAGAACGCGCCGATGTCGTAACCCGGGCGACCGCGTTCGGGGCCTGTCAACCCATAGCCGGTCACGCTCGCGTAGACGATGCGAGGCAGCCGCGCCCGCACGGCGGCAGGATCGAGCCCGAGCCGCTCGAGGGCGTCGGCGCGGAGGTTCGTGAGGAACACGTCCGCGGTCTCGAGCAGCTTCCACATCGCCGCGATGCCGTCCTCGGACCGGAGGTCGAGCACGACGGATCGCTTGCCACGGTTGTCGAGCTCGAACGGCGGCACCTTGGTCTGCTGCACGCCGATCGCGCCGAAGAGCCGACGCATCGGGTCACCCTCGGGCGGCTCGACCTTGATCACGTCGGCGCCCCAGTCCGCGAGCACCCCGCCGGCCGCGGGTCCGGCCACCCACACCGAGAGCTCGACGACGCGCAGATGGTCGAGCATCAGAGGATCGTCACCGTCCCTGCCTTTCCATCGACCTCGATCATCGCTCCGTCCACGATCTTGCGTGTCGCGTCGGTGACCGAGACGACGCACGGAAGGCCGAGCTCACGGCTCACGATCACTGCATGCGTGATCTGCGCGCCGACATCGACCACGACCGCGCAGGCCGGCACGAACAGCGGAGTCCAGGAGGGATCGGTGAGCGGCGCGACGAGGACGTCGCCCGGCTCGAGCCCGCGGGGATCGGAAGGGTCGAGCACCACACGCGCACGCCCGCGCGCGACGCCTGGGCACCCCGGGATTCCCGTGAGCACGTCGCCAGCGATCGCGTGATCGGCCCCGCTCGCGGCGGCCCGGTGGCGCCACTGCGAGACCGGCGGGGGTGGTCCATGCGTCACGAACGGAGGCTCCACGTCGTAGAGCGAGAGGTAGTAGCGCTCGCGCTCCACCGCGAGGTCGCGGAACTCGCCCGGTCGGTCCAACAGGTCGTCGAGCTCGATGTCGACGAGCATGAAGATGTGGTCGGCGTCCGCGAGGTCGCCCCGGTCGGCCGCCCGGCGGCCGACCTCACGCAAGGCGAGGCGCATCTCGTGGACGATCTTGATGTTGTTCGTCTTCGTGCGCTCCCGCCCCGCGTTGTAGAGGTGCGCGCAGCGCAGACCGACCTCGAAGGTGCCCGCCGCCTCGGGATCGTCCGCGACGAGCTCGCGCACGAAGTCGGTGGCCGCCTCGCGCTCGATGACGCGCAGATCGGTGCGAGCTTGCGGCGACTCATCGTCCGGCGCGAAACGCATGCGGTCGATCGCGGCGAGTGGAACATCGAGATCGATCCCCCACGTCTTGCTGCGCAGCTCCCACTCGTTGGGGCCTCGCGCTCCGAAGCGCTCGACGAAGCTGCCGAACAGCTTTCCGAAGTCCTCCGCGGAAGGGCTACCCGCCTCGGCCATCGCCTCGAGGCGAGCGGCGAGGCCGGAGACGCCCTCGTCGAACGCGGCGGTGAGATCGGGTGAGCCCTTGACGATGCGCGACATGTCCCACATGGCCCACGACGGCGCCGCGGAGTCCACATCGCCGAGCCCCGCCACGAGCGTCATGATCAGCTCGGGCTGCTCGATGGCAGCCAGCACTCCCGCCACTGTGCCGATGCCGATGCCCGACGCGCCCGACGTGAGGATGTGCCGGCAGAAAAGCCGCCGGTACAGAGGCAGGAAGCTGCGGGCGTAGTCGACGAGCTCCTGGTCGGTGAGCTCCGCGAGATCGGGCCGGCGCGCGATGAGGCGATCGACCTGATCACGATCGGCGCGCAGCTCGGGAAGGTCGTCGCGCGTGAACAGCTCGTCGAGGTACTTCTGCAACAGCTGCGTCGCCAGCTCGTTCTCGTCGTCGGGACGCGCTTCCTCCGCAGTAAGGCGTGATGCCGGGCATGTCGCCGAAGTACTGGAAGTCGACCATCTCTGGCGAGAGACCCGGCGTGCGCAGGCCGTAGAGCCTCGTCATCGACATGTTCAGGTACAGGTATCCCCCGAAGACGCCCACGGTGTCGGGACGGTCTGGGTCGAACTCGTCGTAGAAGAACGACCCGGCCTTCACGTACGCGTCGCGCCACCCTTGCTCACCCGCCGTCGGGATCGCGAGCGTCGACGAGAGCGGCGTGACCGGATCGGGCATGACCTCGCCGGCGTTCGCGCGGGTGTAGATCGGGTACTTCTCGCTGGGGACGGTGTCCGCGATCCAGCGCTCTTCACCCATCACAGCACCGTCACGGTTCCGGCCGAGCCATCGACTCTCACCCGCGCGCCGTCGGGGATCGCGCGAGTGGCACCCGTGGCGGAGACCACACACGGGATGCCGAGCTCGCGGCTCACGATCACCGCGTGGCTCTGCAGCGCGCCGACGTCGACGACGACGGCACACGCAGGCACGAACAGCGGCGTCCACGACGGGTCGGTGATCGGGGCGACGAGCACGTCGCCGGGTTCGAGCGCGGTGGGGTCGTGCGAGTCGAGGATCACCCGCGCTCGCCCTTCCGCCACACCCGGACATCCGGAGAGACCGACGAGCACATCGCCCGACGAGAGCCGCGTCACGTTGTTCGCCGACCGCGGGGTCCAGGCCGCGGGGAAGTCGGCCTCGCCGACGAAGACGAACGGCGGGTCGAGCGCGGCAAGCTCGTCGTACTGGGCCCGACGCGATCGGATCGCGTTGGTGAACGCGTGCGGGTCGGCGAGGAAGTCGTCGAACTCGGCCTTGCGCAGCATGCCGAAGTCCTCGACCTCGTCGAACGCCCCCCGCTCGACCATGCGCCGTCCGAGCTCGCGCATGGGCATGCGAGCCTCGTGGAGCATGCGGATGTTGTTCGTCTTCGTGCGCTCGCGCCCCGGCAGGAACACCTGCGCCAGCGCGGCACGCCGCGAGGAACTGGCCCTGCGTCGCCGGGTCGCCGGCGAGAGACTCGCTGAGCTGCTCGACGAGCTGCTCTCGGTCGGTCGCCATCCGCGAGTTCTGCGCGATCGGTGCCGCCGCCTCGGGGGAAAGCCGCATGCGGTCGACGGCCGCCAGCGCCAGGTTCGGGCTCGTCTCCCACGTCGGCGAGCGCATCTCCCATTCGTTCGGGCCTCGCGAATCCGAACTCGTAGATGAACTCGTCGAGCATCGTGCACAGCTTCACCGCGGCTTCGTCCGTGGAGTCGCGGAGCCGCTCGTAAAGGCCGTCGAGGCCGCGGTCGAACTCAGCCATCAGTACCGGAGAATCCGCGACGACCGCGTCCCATGTCCCACATCGACATCGACGGCGCGGCCGAATCGACCTGACCGAGCCCCGCGATGAGGCGCATCACGCAGGGAAGGGTCGCCCACCGCGGCGGCCATGGCGGTGAGGATGCCGACCGGCAGAGTCGCCATGTAGGTGATGAAGAGATGGTGCGCGAAGAGATCGCGGAAGTGGGTGTCCATCAAGTGGAAGTAACGGTCGACGAGCTCGCGGTCGGTCAGCGCGCTCAGGTCCGGGCGGTCGTCGCGCAGCTTCTTCGTCGCGATCTGATCGTCGATCAGCTCGGGGAGATCCTCGGTGGTCAGCACCCACCCGAACGTCTGACCGATGCGCTCGGTCTTGTTGAGATCGACGTCGCCGGGCTGCTCGACGTACGGCGGGATGCCGGGCTGCGCGCCGAAGAACTGCTCGTCCATCATCTGGGCGGAGAGCCCCGGCGCCCGCTCGCCGAAGAGCCGGATCAACGAGGCGTTCAGGTAGCAGTAGCCGCCGGTGATGCCCAGCTGCTCGATCTCGTCCGGATTGAACTCGTCGAGGTCGAACGCCCCCATGCGCTCCCACGCATCGCGCCACCCGAGCTCCGCGAGCCAGATGCCGGTGTCGCGCGTGAGCGGCGTCACCGGGTCGGGGAAGACCTCACCCACGTTCGCCCGCGTGTAGATCGGAAAGCGCTCGCTGAGGCCGCTGTCCGCGATCCAGCGTTCGACCATGTTGAAGTCCCCCTGAGTCAGCGTGCTCGCGCCCCCGCGACGCGTGGCGCAGAGTAGCCGTCCCCGTTGCCGGCGAGGGCGGGCGCGGCTGCGAGACTCAACCCTGTGAGCACCGAGACTGAAGCTCCGAGTGACCTGTCGTTCGGCGCCTTCAGCGACGATCCGCCCTGGGTGCTCGACCTCGACGAGGTCACGTGGCTCGCGGGCATCGACGCGATTCGGGCTGGGTGCCGCGCCGAGGTGCCCAAGCTGACGAAACGCCGTCGGTTGCCCCCGGGGTTGCGCTTCGCGCGGGTGACCGCCCGGCTCGGACGCGCGGTCGCCGCCTGGGCGCTCGTGGAGCGCCGCAAGAGGCGAGCACGTCTCTCGAGCCGGCATCTCGCGTCGCCTGCGGATCGCGGCCACCGACCTCGGATCGACCTACATCAAGCTGGGCCAGATCATCTCCGCGGGCGAGGGGCTCTTCCCCGAGGAGCTCGTGAGCGAGTTCAAGCTGTGTCGCGACCGGGTGCCGGCCGAGAGCTTCGACACCGTGCGCCAGGTGGTCGAGGACGAGCTCGGTCGATCTCTCGAGCAGGTCTTCACGTCGTTCGACCGCGTGCCGCTTGCCGCGGCATCGATCGCACAGGTGCATGCCGCCACGCTGCGAACCGGCGAGCAGGTGGTCGTGAAGGTGCAACGTCCGCAGGTCGCGACGATGGTGCGACAGGACCTCGCCGCGATGTCGTGGCTCGCGCCGCATCTCGTGGGCCGCATCCCGATTGCCGCGCTCGGCGAACCCGCCGGCGCTCGTCGAGCTGTTCGCGGAGACGATCTCCGAGGAGCTCGACTTCCGGCTCGAAGCGCAGAACATGCTCGACGTCGCGCGTGTGCTCGCAGACCTGGGCCAGCGCGGCTACGTCGTGCCGCGACCGCATCCCAGGCTCGTGACGCGACGTGTGCTCGTGATGGAGCGGCTGTCCGGCTACGCGTTCGACGACGTGGAGAGCATGCGTCGCGCGGGCATCGACACGACCGCGGTGATCCGCACCGGGATGATCGCCTTCATGGAAGGGGCGATGATCTACGGCGTCTTCCACGGCGACCTGCATGGTGGAAACCTGTTCGTGCTGCCCGATGGGCGCACCGCACTGCTCGACTTCGGCATCGTCGGTCGGCTCACCGAGCCCCGCCGGCTGGCGTTCCTGCGGCTGATGATGGGCGCGACCACGAACGACGTGAAGGGACAGCTCGCCGCGCTCCGCGACCTGGGTGCGCTGCCCCCGGACACCGACATCGACGCGGTCATCCGGGATCTGCACCTCGATCAACCGCCCGTCGACCCCACGACGCTGTCGGGCGAGGAGCTCGTCCACGAGATCCAGCGAATCGTGAAGGCGCTGCTCGGCTACGGGGCTCGCATGCCGAAGGAGCTCATGCTCTACGTGAAGAACATGGTGTTCCTCGACGGCGCGATCGCCCGGCTCGCCCCCGACCTCGACCTGCTCGCCGAGATCACGACGATCTCTGCCTACTTCGCGACGCGCCACGGCGACCGGCTCGCCGCCGACATGGGCGTCCATCCGATGGACGTCCCGCTCGACCTCGACGGCGTCAAAGCCTCGTTCGGCGTCGACACGTCGACCGAGACCCTCACCTACCGCGACCTGCAGAAGCGGCGCGAGCTGATCGGCAAGCGCCTCCGCGACCGCTCATCGAGCTGACATCAGCCGCCGCTGTCGGGGACAGCCGTGTCGGGGACAGCAGTGCCGGGGACAGCCGTGTCGGGACGGCGGTGCCCGGGTCGGGACGCCGGTCGGGCATCCCTCGGTGATCGGAACGAGCTCGGCTTCCCGCGCGTACGTCATTTCCGTGGCGGTCCAGTCGTCGCCGAGCAGGATCGCGTCGGTGACGGTCAGCGTGATCGTGGCCCGAGCGGCGTGCTCAGTCTGCCTTCTCCTCGCCGTCGACCTCGCACAGCAGAGAAACCGGCGCTTCGACCTGGTAGGTCAGCACCGTCGCCCTGGCGCGTCCAGATCTCCGAAGGATTGGCCGGCGGCCGACTCCCGATTCACCCTGCAGTCGCTCGTGTCGACGTTGCAGCCATTGCCGAGCACGAACTGGCGCTCGAGCACGTCGCCCGACGGCGATCGAGTCATCGAGCACTGGTGGCTCTTGCGTGTCGATCGTGATCGTCACCGTCCACGGTCCGCTGACATGCGCGGCTTCGCCAGGTCAGCTTCCGACGGCTGCGGGAGCGTGTCCTCGGCGGACGAGTCATCCCCACCACACGCGGACAGCACCGAGCGTGGTGACGGCGACGAGCGAACATCAGCAAAGCGACGGGGCACGGCGAGAGCATGGTGGAGCGTCGAGGCGCGAGTCCAGCCGCGCGGCGACTGGTGACGCGAGTCGTCAGGGTTGTAGCGGGTCGCGCTCGATGACCAGCGCCTCGCCGATCTCCACGGGAAACTCGCTGCCATTCGTCGTCGCCAGCGTGGGCGTCGGTGGCGGCAGTGGGTCGCTGTGATGCTGTCCCCTCAGGTGCACGACAGGCACCGCGGCGAGCATCCCGACCGCGAGCGCCGCCAAGCGAGTCGGCGTGCGGCGACGGACGAGCCGACGGCGGATGTCGGCGGCGGCGCGTTCTGAGACGCCGGCGAGCTCGACGAGCTGCTGTTCGAGGCGCGCGTCGGTGACATCGAGCGCGATTGCGAGCACCTCGAGGTCGTCGAGGCGGAGCGACACCGGTGCGTCGGGGGTGAGGGCGCGCTCGGATCGGACGAGCGAGAGGTACGAGCGCAGCACGCCTTCGTTGCCGAGCACCGACACGTCGAGTCGGACCTCTTGGCGACCGACGACGAGACGACCCGTGACCGGATCGAACGAGAGAGCCTCGCGCGGTGGGACAAGCGCCGCGACCGACACGCCGCACACGTCGGCGATGGCTTCGATCGGCGCGACAACCGGAACCTCGTCGCCCCGTTCCCAAGCTCGGACATCGGCACTCGAGACGCCCACGGCCTTCGCCAAGTCGCGTCGGGTGAGGGTCGCGTCGAGGCGCGCCTGCATGAGGAGGCGTCCGACCCGAGGTCGCAGCGGTGCGAGAGTCCCCCGCGAAGACCAACCCATCGCTTGACCCATCGGCGCTTGCCGGACGGAAGTGAGGGTCGCGTAACGTCGGTCTGTGCGCCTCGTGATCGCCCGCTGCTCGGTCGACTACGAGGGCCGCCTCAACGCCCGGCTCGGGCCAGCCGTCCGGCTCGTCATGGTGAAGGCGGACGGCTGCGTCGCCATCCACGCCGACGGCGGCGCCTACAAGCCGCTGAACTGGATGAACGCGCCGAACCGGCTCGTCGAGTCGGACGCCGACGGCGACGGCGACGGACATCACGATCTGGACCGTCACCAACGCCAAGGGCGAGCGCCTGGTCATCCGCTTCGAGGAGGTGCTCTCGGACTCGGCGCACGAGCTCGGTGTCGATCCCGGGCTCGAGAAGGACGGCGTCGAGGCGCGAGCTGCAGGAGCTGCTGGCGGCTCGCCCCGACGTCATCGCCGAAGACCTGGTGCTCGTGCGCCGGGAGTACCCGACCGACATCGGGCCGATCGACCTCGTCTGCCGAGACGCCGAGGGTGCGACTGTCGCGGTCGAGGTGAAGCGGCGCGGCGAGATCGACGGTGTCGAGCAGCTGACCCGGTACGTCGCGCGGCTCGAGCTCGATCCCGGGCTACGGCCAGTCCGCGGCGTGTTCGTCGCGCAGGCGATCACCCCGCAGGCGCGCGTGCTCGCGAGCGATCGGGGCTTTCGTTGCGTCGAGATCGACTACGACGTGCTGCGGGGCATGCGCCCGAGCGACCTCAAGCTGTTCTGACGCTCGACGCCGGTCCGGAGTTCACTTCGTGAACGTGCACGACCCCTGGTCGATGACCTTCACGTCGGTCGCGCCGCCGTAGCCGCTGCGCTTCGTCTCGTAGACGGCCTGGCCGTCGCCGATCGTCCAGATGTCGACGGTGAGGCTGTCGCCCGGGAACACCGGCGACGAGAAGCGGCCCTCCATCGCCTTGAAGCGCGTCGGGTCGCCGTCGCACAGCGACTTCAGCAACGCGCGGCCGGTGAAGCCGTAGGTGCAGAGGCCGTGGAGGATCGGCGTGTCGAAGCCGCCCATCGCCGCGAACGACGGATCGGAGTGCAGCGGGTTGCGGTCGCCCGACAGCCGGTAGACGAGCGCCTGGTCCGGCGAGGTCTGCATCGTCACGCTGTGGTCGGGTGCGCGCTCGGGCGGCACGTTCACCGCGCCGCCGGGACCGCGGTCGCCGCCCCAGCCGCCCTCACCGCGGATGAACGCGGACATGCGCGTCGTCATCATCGGCTCGCCGGTCTTCGCGTCGACGGACTTCGACTCGCTGACGACGAGCGCGGCCTTGCCCTTGTCGTAGATGCCGGTGATCTTGCTCGTCGTGCGGATCGTGCCCTCGGGCGGGATCGGCTGGTGCAGCTCGATCGCCTCCTGCCCGTGCACGAGCATCGCCGGGTTGAACGTGCCGATGCTGCCGAACGCCCCGCCGCCCATCCCGACGATGACCGCGAACGTGGGCAGCACCTGCTGCGGAACTCCCGAGGTGTTCTCGGTCGTGAACGCCAGCTCGTCGACGCCGGCGCCGACACCGACGGCGTAGAGCAAGCAGTCCTTCGAGGACCACGAGGTCTCGACGGGTGGCGACTCGGTCCCGACGGCATCCGGATTGATCGGCATCGTGCGTGCGCTCCTGTGTCAGTGAAGGGACGGGCAGCTGCCCGATTCTCAGTTGCTCGAGTCTTCGCCGTCCATGCCGGCGTTCGGTCGTGCCTTGGCGAGCAGGTCGGCGACGACCGGGCCGAGCTTGGTGGGATCGTCGATCGGATCGACGCGAGGGCCGCGGTGCCATCCCTCGGCGATCGCGAGCACGCGTCCCGACGCTTCGAACACGCGGCCGGTGACGTGTGACGACTGCTCGCTCGCCAACCACGTGGCGATCGGCGCGATCCAGCGCGGCGACATCTGCTCGCGTTGCTCGTCGCTGCCCGAGCCCATGCCGAGGCCCTTCGGTCATGCGGGTGAGCGCGCCCGGCGCGATCGCGTTGACGGTGACGCCGTACCGGCCGAGCTCGCGGGCGGCGATGATCGTGAACGCGGCGATGCCCATCTTGGCGGCGCCGTAGTTGGTCTGGCCGGGGTTGCCGTAGATGCCCGAGACCGAGGTCGTGTTGATGATGCGGGCGTTGTTCGACTCGCCGGCCTTGGCCCGGTCGCGCCAGTACGCAGCGGCCCACCGCGCCGGCGCGAACGTGCCCCGCAGGTGGACGCTGATCACCGCGTCCCACTCCTCGGCGGTCATGTTCACGAGCATGCGGTCGCGCAGGATGCCGGCGTTGTTGATCAGCACGTCGAGGCGACCGAACGACTCGACCGCGGTGTTGATGAGACGCTGGGCGCCCTCCCAGTCGGCGACGCTGTCGCCGTTGGCGACGGCCTCGCCGCCCATCGCCTTGATCTCGTCGACGACCTCCTGGGCCGGGCCCGGTCGACTGGCCGGTGCCGTCCATCTCGCCGCCGAGGTCGTTCACGACGATCTTGGCGCCGTGCTCCGCGAGCATCAGGGCGTGCTCGCGGCCGATGCCCCGGGCCCCTCCCGTCACGATCGCGACTCGTCCCTCGCACAGCCCAGCCATGGCGCTTTCCCCCTCGTCGTCGGACCCGGCTCCCGGGAATGTCCCACCCCCCTCGCACACTGTTCCTCGAAGGTAGGAGGAGGGGTTCGGTGGAATCGGGACGATACGACAAGTTGACGAAGCTCATGACATTGGTGGCGGGCGGCGATCGGAACGCGGCATTCGTGCTGCGTCTCGACTTCGACCGTGAGCTGAAGAACGCCGTGCGGCGGGCCGCGACCGAGGTCGGGCGCAAGCTGCCGAGCGACGAGGTCGAGGCCGTGGCCACCGACTTCTGCACCTGGCTCGTGACCCACGCCGGCGCGTGGCGCCCCGGCGGGGCGCTGCCGTGGCGGTGGGCAGCGGCCCACCTCCAAGCACTGGTGCGCGAGAACCAGGGCTTCTGGCCGCTCACCGCGGTCGAACCGGTCGAGGGTGAAATGCCCGAGGCGCTCGTCGCCGTCATGGACGACCAGGATCTGCTCGACACCGTGGCGCGACTCGCCGCGGTCGACGAGCGGGTCGCCGACCTGCTGTTCGTGCTCGGTGCCGCGAGCGCCGCGCCACGCGACATCGCCCTGCTGCTCGACCTGGCCGAGCAGTCGGTCGCCGGCGATCCGTCGCCGTCCCACACGATCGCCCCGCGGTACGGGCTGTCACCTGACGCCGTGCGCAAGCGGGCGCAACGCATGCGCGACAAGGTGCACGACTACATCGCCGAGCATCCGGAGTTCGCGGAGCTGGCGGAGCTCCCGCTGCTCGCGAAACGCGAGCGCTCCCGCCGACCGAAGGCCGCCTAAGGCCCACCCCGGCGATGTCGGGGTCGCGGGCCGAACAACTAAGGCGGTCGCGCAAGAACATGGGGCGCGGCGCCCGATGTGCACACGGTCGCGGAAGCAGACCATGGGACTCGTTCAGCGGTTCGAGGGAGCCGCTCGAGAAGGAGAGGAACCCATGAGCGCGATCGTGACCCCCACCACCAGCAAGTCCACGGTGAAGCACTTCTCCGTCGTGGCCGCGGCGCTCGTCGCCGCGCTCGTCGCTCGTGATCGTCCTGGCGATCAGCGTGTGGGCCAGCAGGCGACAGCGGCGGCAGCGAGACGCCGACTCGCGCGTCGTCGGGCACCGAATGGCCGTGTGGCCGAACGGGTCCGTGCTGAACGAGCCGGCCAGAACGCGCGCCCCCGACGGGAGGAATGGACCTCCGACCCGTCGGGGGCGCTCGTCGCGTTCCGGCGCAGAGCCGGCCACGCGATGGGAGGATGCGGCCGTGGTGGGGCGCGGCGACGAGTCGCACGTTGATCGGGCGGACGCGCGAGCAGGCGCGTCTCGACGCTGCGCTTCGCGCCGCAGCGGACGGATCACCTGTCACGGTCCTGGTCACCGGCGAAGCGGGCATCGGCAAGACCCGTCTCGTCGCGGAGTTGCTGCGCTGTGCCCCGGACGACGTCATCGTGCTGGCCGGCGGCTGCGTGAACCAGCACGTCCCCTACCTGCCGATCGCCGACTGCCTTCGGTCGCTCCATCGCTCCGGATGGCAGCCCGACGTCGAGCGGTGCAGTGGGGCGATCTCGCGGTGCTCGTTCCCGAGCTCGCCGGGACCGACGCGACGCCGCCGGACCACGACTCGCCCGGGCGCCTGCATCACGCTTTCCTCCGCCTCCTCGAGTCGTTCGGACCCAACCGGCCGGTGATCCTCGTGATCGAGGACTTGCACTGGTCCGATGCATCGACCCGGAATCTCCTCACCTACGTGATTCGTGCCGCGACCGACGTTCCCCTGCTCGTCGTCGGCACGTTCCGCACCGACGAGCTGACGCGGCATCATCCCGTGCGTCCCTTCCTCGCGGAGATCACACGGCTGCCGCACACCGAAGTCATCGAGCTGGCGCGCCTCGAGCGCGGCGACGTAGCCGAGCTCCTCACCGAGATCGTCGGGCATGGAACCGAGCCTGCAGGACGTCGACGAAGTGCACACGCGATGCGGAGGCAACCCCTTCCTGGCCGAGGAGGTGGTCGCCGCGAGGCTCGACCCTTCGCCTCGGCGCGTGCCCCAACGTTTGCACGAGATCCTGCTCGCTCGCACCAGCTCCCTGAGTGCGGACGCGACAGAAGTGCTACGGGTCGCAGCCGTCGGCGGCATCCACATCGACGACCGCCTGCTCCGCACCGTGTGCACGCTTCCCGGCTCGCGCGTAGACGGCAGCGCTGCGCGAGCTGCTCGACTCCCACATCCTCGTCAGTGATGCCGAGGACGACGGCTACGCCTTTCGCCACGCGCTCACCGCGGAAGCGGTGTACGAGGATTCGCTCCCGGGGGAGCGGACGCGGCTCCATGGCGCGTTCGCCCAGGCGCTTTCCGATCATCCCGACTTCGCGTACGCGGGCGGCGCTCTCGCCGCGCTCGAGCAGGCGCGGCACTGGCACCGGGCGCGCAACAGCGTCGAGGAGCTGCCGGCGTGGGTCGAGGCGGCCATTGCCGCGGAACGGGTACACGCGTTTCCCGAAGCGCTGGTCGCGTACGAGCACGCACTCGAGCTGTGGCCTGCGGTGACGAACGCCGAGACCCTCGTCGGGTTGGACGAAGTCGAACTTCTTCGGCGTGCGGCGGAAACAGCGAACTGGGCAGCCAACTCCGCCCGTGCGCTCACCCTCGCCGAACACGCGCTCGCGCTCGTCGACCCTCGCGCCGAGCCGAGAAGAGCCGCGGTGCTGGTCGAGCGCCTGGGGCGCTACTCGTGGCTGCTGGGTCGGGAAGTCGACGCGCTGACCTACGCCGAGCGCGCCGTCGCGCTTGCGCCAGAGCAACCTGGGACTCCGGAGCGGGCGCGGGCCCTCGCCGGCCATGCACTCGTCGAATGCCTCATGTGGCTCGACGACCGAGCATCGGCGCGCGCCCGAGAGGCGATCGCAGTGGCACGAGACGTCGGAGCCGTCGCCGTCCAGGCCCACGCGTTGACCACCCTCGCCGTCGCGGAAGGGCACCGTGGGGACGAGCGCGAAGCGCTCGCCGCGCTCGACGAGGCAGCTCGCCTCACCCGCGGAACCGCCGACGACGAGAACATCTGGCGTCTCTGGGTGAATCAGGCATACGTGCTGTTCGGCCTGGGACGGCTCGAGGCCGCGGCAGCAGCCGTCCCGCAAGGGCGCGCGGTGTTGCGGGATCTCGGTCTCCAACGCAGCGCTGGGCCGCACGCCGCTACCAACGAGGCACTGCCCCTCGTGGATCTCGGGCGTTGGGACGAAGCGCGGGCGATCCTCGACGAGGAGATCGCGTACGCGTCGTCCGACTGGTCGCACTCGATGCCGCTGCAGGTGCGGGTCTGGCTGAACTGGCTGACCGGAGACATCGACTCAGCCGAGCGCGATCTCGCGACGATCGCGCGACTCGCTCCGAACCTCGAGGCGGCGCAGCAAATCAGCCCGCAGGCGCAGGCCGTCGCGGCCGTCGCCATCGAGACCGAGCATTGGGAGACCGCGGTCGAAGCAGCGTCGCATGCCGTTCGCGCCCTTCCCCTCGAGGGTGAGCAGCCCGTGGTTCATTGGGAGACGCTCACGGCCGCGTGGCTGGGGTTGTGGGCAGCCGCCGAGATCGTGCGAGTGAGGGGCGATGGCGCGTCGGCCTGGCTGACCCCGCACCTGGCGGAGATCGATCGCCTGCTCGAAGCGGGCCACCAGCGGTCGGTGGACCGACGCCCGGTGCGACATCAGGCGTTGGTCGCGCTCTGTCGGCGCAGAACGAGGGCGCGTCGCCGGCACGTCGTCCAGCCAGGAGTGGCGTCACGCGCTCGACGCCAACGACGCCCTCGGAGCAGTCGCCCAACGCGCGTATGCACGCGTTCGCCTCGCCGAGGCGTTGCTCGCAGAGGGCAGCGACCGCGCTCAGGCGACGGCAGCTGTTGAACGAGGCCACCGTGCTGTTCGCGCTGGCTCCGGGCTCGCCGATTCGGGCGCTCGCGGAGAGCATCGGCCGGAGGGCACGGCTGCGTCTCACGGAGGGCGTCGCCGCCCAGGCATCAGCAGGCACGGCGCCGGCGCCGGGCTCACCGCACGGGAGCGCGAGGTCCTGCGTCTGGTGGCCGAGGCTCGCACCAACCGGGAGATCGGAGAGACACTGTTCATGTCGCCGAAGACCGCGAGCGTGCACGTGAGCAGCCTCATGCGAAAGCTCGGCGTGAACCGTCGAGCCGACGCCGCCCGCCTCGCGAAGCAGGTGCTCGTCGAGGACCCGCCGCCGAACTCCTAGCCTCAGCGAGTGGCCGTGTCCCCGACCGACGTCGATGTCGCCGTCGTCGGCGCGGGGCCAGCGGGGAGTGCCGCGGCGATCGTGCTGGCGCGAGCCGGCGTGCGCGTCGCCCTGATCGACAAGGCGACGTTCCCCCGAGACAAGTGCTGCGGAGACGGGTTGACGACGGGCGCGCTGCGACTCCTCGAGGAGCTCGGCGCGTCACCGCTCCCGCTCGCGTCGTGGCAGAAGGTCGACGCGGCATGGGTGCGTTCGCCCTCGGGCCGCACCATCGAGTTCCCCCTCCCCCATGGGCGCGGCATCTACGCCGGTGTCGCTCGCCGCACCGAGCTCGACGCGCTGATCTTGGATCGGGCGCGCGACGCGGGTGCGACTGTCCACGAGGGCGCCACGATGACCGATGCCCGCATGACCGCGAACGCGATCGAGCTCGACGTCGAGAACCTCGGCACGATCACCGCGCGCACGGCAATCGGCGCCGACGGCATGTGGTCGCCCCTGCGCAAGGCGCTTGGCGCGAGCACGCCCGGGTACCTCGGCGAATGGCACGCGTTCCGCCAGTACTTCGCCAACGTGGGGGACGCGGCGGCCACGCAGCTGTGGGTGTGGTTCGACGCCGACCTGCTGCCCGGCTACGCCTGGTCGTTCCCCCTCGCGGATGGTCGCGCGAACGTCGGCTTCGGCATCGCGAGAGGCGGAGCGATCTCGACGCAAGCGATGAAGCAGCTGTGGCCCGAGCTTCTGGCGCGCCCACACGTGCGCGAGGTGCTCGGCGAGGCCGCGATCGCCGAGGCCCCGCACAAGGCGTGGCCGATCCCGGCACGCATCGGCTCGCTGCCGCTCAGCCGTGGCCGGGCGCTCTTCGTGGGCGACGCCGCTGGTGCCACCGACGTGCTGACGGGCGAAGGCATCGGGCAAGCGCTGCTGACCGGGGTGCTGGCGGCTGACGCGATCCTGAACACGAACGGCCTCGACGCGACGGTCGCCGCCGAGCGATACGAACGTGCCGTGCGACGCCACCTCGTCGCCGACCACCGCATGTCGGTCACGCTCGGGAAGATCCTGAGCTCTCCGAAGGGAGCACGAGCGGCGATCCGCATCGCCGGCAAGACCGCGTGGACCAGGGAGAACTTCGCCCGCTGGCTGTTCGAGGACGAGCCGAGGGCGATCGTGCTCACGCCGAGACGCTGGCACCGGCGCTTCCTCGATCGCGACGGCGCCTTCGCCGACCTCTCAGCCGACCGACCCGCGCCATTCACTCCGACGACACAGGCGTGAAA
Organism: uncultured Acidimicrobiales bacterium; assembly: GCA_963747215.1. Lineage (GTDB taxonomy): Bacteria > Actinomycetota > Acidimicrobiia > Acidimicrobiales > DATKAS01 > DATKAS01. The sequence goes on along the minus strand of CAVVET010000034.1, from coordinate 244,280 downwards.
CGCGGCCTCTCTAGCCTGCCCTTCACAACGAGCCGCACCGGTCGCGCGGTGTGAGCTCCCAAGTCGAGGCCCGCCACCTCTCTCGTCCCCCCGGGGAGGTGACGGGCCTCGCCGCGCACCCGGCCGCGTACCATGCGCCCCCATGCGCACCCGCCTCACCGACATCCTCGAAGTCGAACACCCCGTGATGCTGGCCGGGATGGGAGGCGTCTCGTATCACCGTCTCGCCGCCGCGGTCTCCGAGGCCGGCGGCTTCGGCTGCCTCGGCGCCTCGACGATGGGTCACGAGGGGATGGTCGAGGAGATCCGCAAGACGCGCGAGCTCACGAGCAAGCCGTTCGGCGTCGACCTGCTCACTGCGGTCGCGGGGCAGGTCGAGAACCAGGTGCAGTCGGTGATCGATGGCGGCGCTCGGGTGTTCGTCGCCGGCCTCGGCGTGCCCCGGGACGTGATCGACCTCTGCCATGCCAACAACGTCCTCGTCGCGAGCATGTGCGGCAAGGTGCGGCACGCGACCGCAGCGGTCGAGGCGGGCTGCGACATGGTCGTCGCCCAGGGCACGGAGGCGGGAGGCCACACCGGCCAGGTCGCGACGATGGCGCTCGTCCCTCAGGTCGTCGACGCAGTCGGCGACCGCGTCCCGGTCGTCGCCGCGGGCGGTCTGTTCGACGGACGCGGCCTCGCCGCGTCGCTCGCGCTCGGAGCCGACGGCGTGTGGATCGGCACTCGGTTCATCGCGACGCCCGAAGCGCGCAGCGTTCCGGGTTACAAGGACATCCTCATCGGCCTTCCCGAGGACGGCACCGTGATCTCACGCGCGTTCACCGGCAAGACCTGCCGCGTCGTGCGCAACGACTGGACGAACTACTTCGAGCAGCATCCCGACGAGCTCAAGCCGTTCCCCCAGCAGTCGCTCTACGCGGCCGAGCACGGCGCGGCCCATCTCGGCGGCGACGAGCACACGAAGGTGGACCCCAGCAAGGAGTTCTTCCCGTGCGGTCAGGGCGTGGGCGCGATCAACGGGCTCATCCCGGCGGGCGACCTCGTGCGCCAGTTCGTCGACGAAGCCGAGAAGGTGATCGACCGGCTGTCAGGCGTCCGAGCCCGCTGATTCTCTTGGCGCAAGCGAGTCGCCGAGCCCCAGCGCCAGACCAGCACGAGCCGGTTAGAGGCTGGACTGGATGGCCTCGATGAGGCCGGCGGCGCGGGGGTCGCCGGCGAGGTTCATCTGCATCTGGTTCATGACGTAGCCGAACCCGACGCCCGAGTCGGGATGCGCGAAGCCCAGCGAGCCGCCGGCACCCGCGTGCCCGAACGATCCCGGGCCCAGCATCGGCGTGAACGAGCCGTGGGTCATGAAACCGAGGCCGAACGTCGACTCGAACACGAGGCACTGATCCGGACCAGACGTCAGGGTCTCGGTGACCTTCGCGAGCGGTGTCGGGCGTGAGCAGCCGCACGCCGTCGACCTCGGACACGCACGCCGCGTACATGCGCGACAGCGACCGGGCGTTCGTGATGCCGTTCGCCGCAGGGATCTGCGCCGCGTGCATGCCGCGGGTGTTGAAGATCATCTCGCCCTCGACCGCGAAGGCGCCGCCGAGCGACAGCGCACGGCCGCCGAGCGAGTCGGGCCCCATGAACGAGGCCATCATCTCGACCATCTCCGGCGGAGGCGGCGGCGACGGGATGAGCGGCGCCACCCGCGACTCCTCGCTCTCGGGCAGCCCGATCCAGAACTCGAGGCCGAGCGGCCCGGCGACCTCCTCGGCGAAGAACGTGCCGATGTCCTTGCCGGAGATGCGGCGCACGAGCTCACCCACGAGGTGCCCGTAGGTCAGCGCGTGGTAGCCGTGCTTCGAGCCCGGCTCCCACACCGGCTTCTGTGCGGCGAGCGCGTCGATGAGCGGCGTCCACGCGTAGACCTGCTCGGCGGTGAGCACCTCGTCGATGACCGGCAGGCCGGCCTGGTGACAGAACAGGTACTTCACCGGCATGCCCGCCTTGCCGGCCGCGGCGAACTCGGGCCAGTACTCGACGACCTTCGCGTCGTAGTCGAGCAAGCCCCGTTGGAAGAGCAGCGCGCCGCACACCGCTGCGGCGCCCTTCGTCGTGGAGAACACGAGCTGCAACGTCGACTCGTCGTAGGGCTTCTGTGTCGACAGGTCGGCGACGCCGCCCCACAGGTCGACGACCTTGCGCCCGTTCACATGCACCGCGACGCCTGCACCGACTTCGCCGTGGTCGGTGAAGCTCGTCACGAACGCCTCGCGCACCGCCTCGAAGCCGGGCTCGACGGTGCCGCCGATCGTGGGAGTCGCAACGTCGGTCATGACGCACCCACGATCTCGCGCAGCTGATCGATCGCCTTCACCGGGTCGGAGCCCACCGGGTTGACGTTGAGCACAGTCACACCTGCCTCCTTGTAGGCGGCGATCCGGTCCTTGATGTAGGAGGCCGGACCGACGAGCGATGTCTTCTCGAGCCATTCCTCCGGCACCTTCGCGGCCGCTTCTTCCTTCTTGCCGTCGAGATAGAGATCTTGGATCTCCTTGGCGGCTTGCTCGAAGCCGTAGCGCACCGCGACGTCGTTGTAGAAGTTCTTGCCGCGAGCGCCCATCCCGCCGACGTACAGCGCGGTGCCGGGACGCCCCATGTCGCGGATCTTCTCGACGGGCAGATCGTCGCCGATCGCAAGCATGCCGCCAGCCGAGATCTCGAGCGGGCCGAGATCGGGCGAGCGCTTGGCGAGACCGCGGCGGAGGTCGTCGCCCCACACCCGGTCGGCCCGCTCGGGGATGAACATGATCGGCAGCCACCCGTCCGCGACCTCGGCGGTGGCGGCGACGGACATGCCCATGAGCGACGCCCACCAGATCGGCACCGCGTCACGCACCGGGCGGTTGATGAGCTTCAGCGGCTTGCCGAGACCCGTGCCCTCGCCCTCAGGCAGAGGGATGTCGATCGTCTGCCCGTGGAAGTCGATGACCTCTCGGCGCACGACTCGCCGCACGACCTCGATCGTCTCTTTGATGCGGGCCATCGGCTTCTCGTAGGGGACGCCGTGGAAGCCCTCGACGACCTGCGGTCCGGACGCGCCCAGCCCCAGGATGCAGCGCCCCTCGCTGATGTAGTCGAGGCCGGCGGCCGTCATGCCGAGCAGCGTCGGTGTCCGTGAGTACACGTTGACGATGCCCGACCCGATCTCGACGCGGTCGGTGATCGCCGCGAGGTAGCCCATCTGGCTGATCGCGTCGAACGTGTACGCCTCCGCGACCCACACGATGTCGAGGCCGGCCTTCTCGAGGTCGACGACCTGCTTGGCTGCCTCCTTGAACCCGCCGGCATAGCTGAGCTGCATGCTGAGCTTCATGGCTCCCCCTCGATGCTGGTTGCGGCGAGGCTATCCGCGACGAAAGGAGCGACAAGATGGCGCTGCGTGTGGCCGTGGTCGGCGGTCCGATGTACGACGGCCTCTACTCGATGCTCCCCGCCGACGCCGAGATCGTCGTCCACGCCGACCACCCGACGCTCAACCGCACCGTCGCCGAGATGCTCGCGGCAGGCGAGCGCATCGACCTGCTCTCGACGCACTCCAAGTACGCGCCCTCGCAAGCAAGCTGGCTACGGCCCCTCGATCCGGCGCTCGCCGCCGGCCAGGCCACGAAGGCGGTCGAGCTGTGCACGTTCGAGGAGACACTCCTCTGCGTGCCTCGCAACATCGACGTCAGGGTGATGTGGGTGCGGCGCGACGTCGTCGATCCAGCCCCCGCGACGTGGGCGGATCTGCTCGCCAGCGACGCGGTCTTCGGCTTCACCGGACGCGAGTCAGGCCTCTTCGGCACGTACTTCGAGTACGTCTCGGCCCACGGTGGGCAGCTCTTCGAAGGCACGGTCTTCGACGCCGACCTGCGGCCCACGCTCGACACCGCCCTCGGTGAGGAGGCGATCGACGCGCTGTGCCGGTTGGCGGCGCGAGCGCCGGATGCGCTGCCGACTTGGCACTACGACGAGGTCGACGCCGCCCTCGCACGCGGTGACCTCGCGATGTCCGCGACGTGGCCGGGCGGGTTCGGCCCGCTCCGAGACGCCCCCGTGTACGACCGCCTGGACCCGCACCCCTATCTCAGCGGCCCGGCCGGCCTCCGCTCCTACGGCGGATGCCACGGGTGGGCGATCCCCACGACCTGCGGTGACGTGCCGGCCGCGCTCGCGCTGTTGGAGCGGCTTTCGTCGTTCGACGCTCACGCGCTCGACGCGCGCCGCCGGCACCGCCTGCGCCCGTGTGGACGCGTTCGCCGCGGTCGAGCCCGTCGACGCGACCGACGCCCGGCGGCTCGAGATCACCCGTGCGACGATCAGCGACGGGCTCATCACCTATCCCCCGCTCCCCCGCTTTCCCGCCGTCGAAGACGCGGCATGGTCGTCGATCAACGCCGCACTCCGGGGCGAGCTCACGCCCGCACAAGCGACCAAGCGCATGCAGTCCTCCGCCGAGGCACGCGCTGGCGCGCGGCTAGCGTCGCCCCCGTGTCGACCTGGCCCCCGCACAAGCTGGCGAACCCGCTCACCGGGCAGATCGAGCTGAAGGTCGGCGGCAAGGTGACCGCGACGATCGACCTCCCCGGCGTCCCTGCCGGCACGCAGGGCAAGGTCATGCTGGTGAACGGCTTCCAGCGGCTGCGCTACTGGGTGCACTTCTCCAACGGCGTCGACCTCGGCCAGCTCGACGGCGAGCAGATCGCACCGTTCTCGAAGAAGCAAGCGAAGCCGAAGGACTGACCCCCGGCGTTCCGGTGCGAGCTTTCGCGTCACGGATGACGCGAAATCGCCACGAGAACCGGGAGGTCGGGTCGATCGGGGCGGAGCGGCGGGCTAGGTGGTGGCCGCCGGCTCCGGTGATGGTGGCGGGGGCGGTTCGGCCGGAGGTTCGAGCGGCTTGTCGTCGGTGTCGTCACCGGCGCGGCTGGCCGCGAGCAGCCCGACCGCGACGAAGGCGCCGATCACGAGCAGCGACCACCAGTGCAGGCCGAGGAACCAGAGCGCAGCCAACGCGATGACACCGACAATGACTCGGGCGATCTCGGGATGGCCGCGCAGGTCACCGCCCCCCGGTCGGGCGATGAACCCGATGAGCGCCACGAGCAGCGCCACGACAAGCAGGCTGCCGTTCGCGTTGTTCAGGCTGTTGCTGAACGCCGAGAGGATGCTCTCCGACGCCTCCCGCGCTTGCAGGTTCGCGATCGCGTGGGGAATCGACTTGATCACACGGCGCTCGATGATCACCGCGAGCACCACCGCGACCGCAACTCCGATGCCGAGCTGGATCATGGCCCGGCGGCGGACTGGGGCGACAAAGATCGTGAGCGCGATCATCAGCACCGACACGACCACGAGCAGCACAGTGAAGCGCTTGATCTGCTTGGCGACGTCGCGAGCGACCGACACTGCGCTCTGTGCTTCGTCGATCTTGTCGCTCTCGTACACGGTGAACTGGCCGAACGTCGGTCGGAGGTCGCGACCAATCGCCTCGCTGAGCAGCTCGACCTGCTCCGACGGAGACTGCGTGTCGTTGAGATCCGGGAGGTCGATGTCGGTCAGCAAGCCCCGCTCCTGGACGCGGCCCAGGACGGCCACGGCGGCAGGCACGAGGTTCAACGTCACCGCGCCGGTCTCGACAGACACGAGATCTCCGGGGGTGTCCTTGCCCTCGAGCACCCGAATCGCAGCGGAGTGCGTACGCCGAACTGAGCGGATCATGAGCTGCTGGCCGGTGTCGGACTGCAGGAACTTGTCGACCTCGCCCGACACGAACCCCCGTACCGCACCACCCAGAACGGGGAGGAGCGGCTGCAGCTCTGAGGGCACGTTGTCCGCGATGACCCCACTCGCCTGCACGGCGTCGCCGACCTCGTCGGTGAGCCGCTCGGCGAGGGCGTTCGTCACCGCGGGATCGGAGATGACGTCTTCGAAGACCGCGGTGAAGCGATCGGTGTCGAACACTGTGCGCGTCGCCCACACCGCCACCACTGACAGGAGCACCATGATGCTCGTGAGGACGACCAGCACGATGGTCGCGATTCGGCGGACTCTCATCGCGCTGGTCAGTCTCGATGCGTCGCGAGGCGTCAGCCCGCGAGCAACTTCGCCTTCGCAGCAGCGAACTCCTCGTCGCTGAGGATGCCCTGGTCCTTCAGCGCGGCGAGCTCCTTCAGCTTCGTCGTCAGGTCGTCACCAGCGGGCGCGGCGGCCGGCGGGGGTGCTGCCGCAGCCTGCGCGGCGGCCTGCTGCGCGGCGGCCTGCTGCGCCATCGCCTGCATCTGCGCTTCTTGCTGCTCCTGCTGGTAGGCCGCGGCGTCGGCGGCCTGTTCTTGCTTGCCGGCCTGGTGGCGACTCACGCCACCGACGACCGCCGTCGCCGTGCCGGCCACCACCGCCGTGCGAGCCACCGTGCCGACCACACTCGTCGGCCCATTCGTCTCATCATGTGCTGTCGTCCTCTCTCGTGAAGGAAGGTGAGTCACTCGCCCGACTCGAGGGCGGCCACAACCAGGTCGTAAGGGAATGCGCTCGAGCATGATCAGCTCGCCGTCGGCGTCGCGGACAGCCTTGGCAAAAGGCCCCGCCCACACGTCCTCCCAGATGAGCATCGCTGCCGCGTCGCCGGGCTCGAGCGCGTCGGCGATCGCATCGACGTCCTCCTCCGTGAGCAAGCCGGACGGGCTCGTCGGTGATGCCAGCCCAGAAGGACCGCTGCTCGTCGTCGAGATCTTCGAGCTCGATCACCGCGACGTCGCCCTGCTCGTCCTTCATCGCGAAGACGAGGTCGAGGACGCGGATGGTGCCCTTGTCGACCAGGTCGGCCAGGGCAGGTGCGATCGCGCCCTTGAAGTTGCTGCCGGGAAAGCCGAAGACCGCGCACGAAACCGGTCCGACCGGCCGAGACATGCTGCCCATTTCGCACTCCTCGTTCGCTGGTAAGGGCGGAACTTAGCCCTCCCGAGCGACCTTCGCGTCACCCGTCAGGGGTGAACGACGCATCGAAACCCGAGATGGGCGGTGGAGCTGTCAACGGTCTGCCCCTGACGTGCCGCGGGCCGGTAGCGCAGGCAGTAGTTGGGCGCGCAGAGATGCGAGCCGCCTTTGATGACGCGGCGGGCGAACTGCTCGCCGACCTGGCCGTGCCCGTAGCTCGCATCGGGCGAGTCGACGCGCGGGTTGTGCGGCACGCAGCAGGGCTTGTCTGCATCCGCCGTGTGCAGTGGGGTGAAGAAGTCGTCGGTCCACTCCCACACGTTCCCGACGACGTCGTAGAGACCGTATCCGTTGGGCGGGAACTGCTTGACCGGCGACGTGCCGGCGAAGCCGTCGAGCAGGAGGTTCTGCCACGGGAACTCGCCCTGCCACGTGTTGGCCATCTGCTTGCCCTTCGGCGTGGGCTCGTCACCCCATGGGTACACCGCGCCGTCGAGTCCGCCGCGTGCGGCGTGCTCCCACTCCGCTTCGGTCGGCAAGCGCTTGTCCGCCCACTCCGCATACGCCGACGCATCGGCGTGCGTCACGTGCACGACGGGGTGACGCTCGCGTCCGTTCAGGTTGCTGCCCGGACCCTCGGGATGGCGCCAGTCGGCACCGGGCATCCATTCCCACCATTGGGTCCAGTCGTTCAAAGGCACCGGTCCCGAAGCCGCCCGGAACACAAGCGAACCCGCGACGAGCAGCTGCGGATCCGCGTCCGGATAGTCCTCGGCCGCATGGCAGCCTTCTCGGCGTCCGTGACGTAGCCGGTGTCCTTCACGAAGCGGCGGAACTGCGCAACGGTCACGGGATGCTCGTCGATCCAGAGCTCGTCGACGCTGACGCGGTGCACGGGTTGCTCTTCGGGATAGAAGCGATCGGACCCCATGGCGAACTCACCGCCCGGCACTCGCACCATTCCCTTGAGCCGTGCGTCCACCGGCGTCACAGGTAGCCCTTGCGGGTCAGCCACCGCAAGGAGAACCAGCCCCAGATCGGCGGCAGGTAGAACGTGGCGATGCGATGCGTGAGCGCGGCCGCGTAGGCCTCGCTCTGGGGGACGCCGAACGCCATCATCCCGGCGGCGAGGCTCGCCTCGGCCACGCCGATGCCGCCCGGCACCGGAATCACCGACGCCAAGACGCTGGCGCACATGTTGACGACGAGCGCCTGCGCGAGGCCGAGGTCCGCGCCATAGGCATGAGCAGATGCGGCCAAGCACAGCGCCCAGCCGATCTCGGTGAGCACGTTGCCGCCGAAGAGACGAACGAGCTTGCCCGGCGCGACGAGCACGGACTTCAGGCATCCGAACGCTTCCCGCAGAGCCGAGACGACCTTCTCCCGCCAGGACTTCTTCACGATCAACACGACCACCGCCGCCACGACGGCGATCAGGCCAGCGATCACGATCCACATCAAGGCCGACAAGTCAGAGCCGGCGTCGACATCCAGATCCATGCTGATGAACGGAAGGATCAGCAACAGGAGCAGAACCTGGACGATGGTGCCGGCCACGCCGTCGAGCCCACCCGCCGCGGCCGCTGAGGTCGCGCTGAGCCCCTGCTTCTGCAGGTAGCGGATGTTGACTGCGATGCGGCCGGCCGAGCTCGGCACCGTCAGGTTCACGAACTTGATGCCCGACTCGAGCGCCACTGTTGGCGCATAGGGAAGCGGGAGGGGCACCGCTCCGGTGAGCGCCAGCGCTTGGCTGGCGAGAGGGAGCTGCGCGAGGAAGAGGACGAGCACGAGCCACTCCCAGCTCGCCCCCTGGAGCTCGTCGATGATCGTCGACAGACCGATGTCGGCGACCTGGCCGATGATCAGATACGCCGCGAATGCGGTGAGCGCGACGAACAGGAGTTGCTTGACGGTGACCCGCCGCAGCTCAGCGATCGGAGTGAGCTCGACGTCGAGCGCACTCGCGACCTGCGTGCGCAGCTCACCGACCTTCAGCCCGCCGTCGTGCACCTCATCGCGCAGAGTGGGGGTGAGCGCCGCGGGCTGGACGTAGGGAAGCGCATCGGCCAAGGCCTCGTCGCCGATGCTCGACCGCGCCGCGCCGAGCGCGCGCTCAGGGCCCACGACGAGAGCAGTGGACACGAGGAGCTCGGCGACGTCCACCGCGCAGTCGCTCTCGCGGGCGCCCAGGCGGGCCGCGGCGAGATCGCGGATCGACCACCCGGCCGTCGCTCGCCACCAGGCGGTCGAGCTCGATCCGCCCGTGCGCGATGCGCGCCTGATGCAGACGGGCGATGCCGATCCACGCCTCCTCGAGCACATCGTCGGTGATCGAGTCGGCCGACATGCCGGCAAGGGTGGGACCGTCCACCTTCTCGAGCACGATCACGGCGTCGCCGCTGCTGACGCGCCCGACTGCGACGACGTCCTGCGTTGCCACACCCGCCCGACGCGCGGCGAGCGTGCACAGTGCCTCGTGCTCGACCTGGCGGACGCGGCTCGTGGCGATCTGTCGCCCGGCATCGCGGTACCACATGGTGCGCCACACGCGTGCGAGGAACTGCGAGTCGCGCGCGTCCCGCCCGTACACTTTGACGAGGAGCTCCCGACCTGCGGTGTCGGTGGTCGCGTAGGTGGCGACGCCTGCCGTCTGCTCGGCGGTCGGCTCGAGGGTGCCGACCGCGAGCCCGAGCTCGGCGAGGCTCGCCCGGACGCGACGCTCAGGCGGGAAACCCCCGTGCGACCCGACGACGAGGAAGATCGCCGCGGCGACGAGCACGCCGACGGACGCGGCCGCGAGGGCACCCGAAAGCGAGCTCTCCCCGAGCACGATCGCCGCGAGCGTCCCGACGACGACCACCGCGCTTCCGAATCGGCGCATCGGCCGAGACAGGTCGGGACGCGCCACCGCAACGACTGCTGTCGCGACCGCGATGCGCAGCGCAGGGAAGGTCGGGTCGCCCGCAGTGAACAGTGCACCGAGGTCGGTCCACTCCCCCTCGACGATGCGAGCGACGACCTCGCTGACACAGATCACGAGAAGGACTGCGACAACGAGAGTGAGACCGAGCGCGCGTCGCTTCGTTGCGAACGCGACGACGACGAGCGCGACGATCAGGATCGCCGCGATCACGTAGGCGATGCGCCAGATCGGGTCGAGCCAGTCGAGCAGATTGGCGAGGTCTGCGGCAGCGTCGGCCTCACCGACCGAGTCGCTGCTCGCGATGAGGCTCGCGATCAGCAGTCCCGCCGCCCCGAACAAGAAGAGCATGGCGTCGGCTGCCCGGCGGCGCCGGGGCTCGTCGCCGCGTGACGAGTACATCGACCGCCACGCCTTGACGTCGGGGATCGAGAGGAAGCCTCGCTGGTCCTCGCTTGTGGCCGCGTCTACCGAATCGACCGCCATCCGACCCTCAGGGACCGGTCCGGCACGCTGCGCAAAGACCGAGGAGTGCCGCGTGATGGGTGTCCAGAGCGAACCCGTGCGCCTCGTCGACGCGGCGGGCGAGGCCGGCGAGGGCGCCGTCCTCGATGTCGATGACCGCGCCGCACTGATGGCACACGAGATGGGCGTGGCCGTGCTCGCGCAGGTGGTAGAACGCCGGTCCGTCGCCTGCGTGCACGTGCTCGACGACGCCGAGCTCGCCGAGGCGTTGGAGCACGCGGTACACGGTCGACGGCGCCACGCCCGGAGCGCGTCGTTCGACGACGTCGATGACGTCATCGGCCGTGAGATGACCATCGGTCTCGAGCAAGGCGCTGACGACCATCCGCGTCGGTGCGGTCACCCGGCCGCCTCGGTGACGGATGGCCTCGTAGATCACCTCGTCGCGCGGCAGCGAAGGCTCGAGCCGGCGGCACGAGTACGACGCTAACCGACGGCCTGGTGACGACAGCGACTCTCCCGCGCGCGATCGCGCGCCGAGGAGACGTCAGCTGAAGGGCGTGCGCGGACGGTCTTGCAACACGCCGTCGACCTCGATGTCGACGCGCTCGTTGTAGAAGCTCATCAACCCGGCGACCTTGATGCTCTCGGGCAGCGGCGTCGGATACGACCAGATGGCGTCCGCGTGCTCGTGATCACCGACCCGCGACCGACCAGTAGCGCGCCGTTCCCTTGTACGGGCACTGCGTCACCTTGTCGGTCGGCGTGAGCAGGTCGACGCGCACATCGGTCTGCGGCAGGTAGTAGCGGGTGGGCAGTCCGGTTTCGAACAGGAGCACGGGCCGTGTGGAGTCGGCCACGACCTCGCCGTCGATGAGCACACGCACGTGGCGGGAGCTCGCGAGCGTGTCGACGCGCGAATACGGGCTGCGAGGGTGGACGATGACCTCCTCGTCCTCCTCGAACCACGCGTCCATCGCCGGCCAGTCGAAGCGGACCAGATCGCGGATGGCTTCGAGCGGAGAGTCGGGATATCTGCCACGCGGCGTCAACCGCTTCGCCGCGGGATGTCCTCACCGTGAAGTGCTGCGCGTCGCCGCGGCTCGGCGAGTGCGTCACCGTGTCGGTCGCGCTCGAGCTTGGCGACGACGTCTCCGATCGGGATGTAGTACGCGGGATAGTGCGGGATCTCCCACACCAACGACGGACGGATGGTGTCGAACACGAGCTCGCCCGCGAGATAGGCGCGCACGCGCTTCGGGCTCTGCTCGACTCGGACTTGCCCGCGATGATCGCTCATCAGGCGCTCCTTCTTCCCACGAACGCCGTGCGAACACCGAGGACGAACACATCGGAGCGGTGAAGCACGCCGCGGGGATCGTGTTCGTCGATCAACACCGCGAGTGCGTCCAGATCTTCCCGGTCGAGGAGATGGCCGAACCGTTCGCGCCACTCGACGAGCCCACCGCGCACGGTCTCCCGCACCCGCGCTGGTAACGGTGGGGGAACTTCGAGCACAAACGACTTCACCACGACGTCGACCAGCCCGGCTGCGGCGAGCTTGTCGTTCCACCCCGTCGGGGCGCCCGGCTTGGCCTGGAGATCTGGGGGGCGGACCGACGACCAGAACCACTCCTCTTGGGCGCGAGCGATCCTGCTTTCGAGCCCGGGCCGGCCGAGGCCGCAGTCCGCCGGAAGATATCGGTGGGCGAAGCCTCCCTCGACGACGACCACGCGTCCCCCAGGCCGCAACGCGGTGGCGATGCGACGGAGGCCGTCGACCTCGTCGGCCAGATGGTGCACGACCCCGCTTGCGTGGACGAGGTCGACCTCGCGTCCGATGGCGTCGCGGAGGTCGGCCTGTTCGAGGTCGGCACCGAGCACCTTCACCCACTCCGACACGCCGCACGACTGCGCGAGCTCACGAGTCGCCTGCTGCATCGCGGGTTCGCCATCGACGGCGATCACCATGCCGGTCGCGCCGACCGCCTCGGCGAGCAGCGATGCCATGCCGCCGGCTCCGCAGCCGACATCGGCGACGACCATGCCCGGCTTGATGCCGAGCCACGCGATCAGCTCGCGCTGCTGTGGCGCCTCGAGCGCTTGGCGTCCCACCATGTGGGGGACGATCGCCGCCCAATCCACTGCGTGCTTGTGATCGTGCATGTGCGCCCGAGGCTACTCACGCCGGAATAGTTGAAACGTCAACGATGTTCCTGCCGGCATGCCTGCCGTGACCGTCGCCAACCCGCTCCTGCTTCCCCGACTGACCGAACCGGCGCCCACCGCGAGCCGCCGTCCGGTCACTCGCGTCGTCCCTGCTCGCCACACCATTGAGGGCGCCGGCTTCCCCGTGTGGCGGCCGTTCCCCGGCGGCATCGACGCGCACGTGGCGGACCCCTTCTTCCTGCTCGATCAGCTCGGACCCGTCGAATACGCACCGAACGAAGCTGTCGGTGCACCGTGGCATCCGCATCGTGGCTTCGAGACCGTCACCTACGTGATCGACGGTGTCGTGCAGCACCATGACTCGAACGGTGGCGGCGGCATCATCAGCGAAGGTGACACGCAATGGATGACCGCAGGGGCCGGCATCCTCCACGACGAGGTGCCCACCGAAGCGTTCCTGCGCTCCGGCGGCCGCACCCACGGCGTACAGCTGTGGGTCAACCTGCCGGCCGCGCTCAAGCGGACGCCACCTCGTTACCAGGCGATCACCGGTGACAACCTCACGCTGCTCACGACACCCGACGGGGGAGCACTCGTGCGCATCATCGCCGGCGAGATCGATGGTCGCTCCGGTCCCGGAGTCACCCACACGCCGATCGCGTACGCCCACGCGTCCGTGAGCCCGGGCGCGCAGCTCGAGGTGCCCTGGGATCCGACGTTCAGCGCGATGGTCTACGTCCTGAGTGGACGCGGTCACGTTGGCAGCGACCGCCGACCGCTCGACGAGCACACCCTTGCGGTGTTCGGACCCGGAGATGTCGTCACCCTGGCCGCGGCGGACACGCAGCCCGTCGATTCGCCGAACCTCGAGGTGCTGCTGCTCGGTGGGATTCCGATCCGCGAGCCGATCGCGCACTACGGACCGTTCCTCATGAACACTCGTCAGGAGATCGTCGAGGCGCTCGAGGACTACCAAGCCGGCCGCATGGGTGTGATCCCCGCGAGCGACCTCGTCAGAGGCCAGTGAGCCCGCTGTCCACCGCGAGGGTCTGACCCGTCACGTACACGCTCTCGTCGGAGATGAAGAAGAGCACTGCGTAGGCCACCTCCCACGCCGTCGCCTGTCGGCCGAACGGCACAGGGGCACGGTTCCGCGACGGGCGGCCCGCGCTCGCGAGCCGGCCGAGCGGCGTGTCGACGAGACCAGGAGCGATGACGTTGGCCCGGATGCCACGCCGCGCACCTTCCCGAGCGACGTGACGCATGAGGCCGCCGAGCGCGGCCTTCGACGCGTCGTACGCCGGGAGCTGCGAACCGGACGTGATGCCCGCGACCGACGAGATGAACACGACTGACGCACCCTCGTCGAGTACGGGCAACGCCTCGCGACAGCACAGCATCGGCCCGCGGAGGTTCGTCGCCAGCGTCGTGTCCCAGTCCTCGACGGCGACGCCGCCGAGGCCGAGGCGCCCGGCACCGATGCCGACGTTGAGCACCAGCCCGTCGAGGCCGCCGAGGAAGTCCCGCAGCCTCCGCGACCATGCGCGCGACATCACCTTCCTCTGTGATGTCGGCCTCGATCGCGAACGCATTGCCGTGCTCACCGCTGATGAGTGCCACGGTCTCCTCGGCACTGGCGGCGTTGCGATCCGCCACGGCGACCGTTGCGCCTTCGCGCGCGAAGAGCAGGCACATCGCCCTGCCGTTGCCGATCGGATCGGTGGCCGCGTCGACGACCCGCTGTCCTCCGCCGACGACGAGCACTCGGCGGCCCTCCAGGCGCCCACGTCCCGGCGCCTCGCCTGCCGACTCCGCGCTCGGCGGCCGCACGTACCGCTCGACATCACTCATGAAAGGAGATCCTGCACCACGTCGAGCCAGAGGTTCGTGGTGAGTGCGAGCGACTCGACGTCGACGCGCTCGTCGTTGCCGTGGAAGCGCCGACCGAACTCACCGCCGTCGATCGACGGGCTCATCAGCCCCGCGCCGTAGGCGACGGCTCCCATCTGGCGGTACACCCGAGCGTCGGTGAACCCGACGATGAGCTGGGGGGTCAGGCGGGACGTGGGGAACGGACGGGCGACCGCGCGTTGCAGGCTGTCCCAGAGCGGCGAGCCGACCGGGCTGATGCTCGCGGGATCGTTCATGAGGATGCCGACCTCCACCTCGGACGCGAGGTCGCCGAGCGCGGCGTCGAGGTGCGCCTGCACGTCGTCGCCGTGCTCACCCGGCAGGGTGCGGATGTCGACCTCGATGTCGACGCAGTCGGGGATCACATTGGTCTTGCCACGGCCGGCGGTCACGTTCGCGGAGAACGTCGTGTGCGTGCTCGCGTGGAGGTGCGCGGCCGCGCCGACGCTCGGCATCTGGGCGAGCACGTCGTCGATCTGCTTCGGGTCGAGCAGCATCCGTGCCGTGTCGTCGTCGAGACCCAACGTCTCGACGCGCGTCCGCCAGAGCTCGTGGAACTTCGGCTCCGGGGAGTAATCCGCGAGTCGTTGGATGACGCCGGCGGCTTTCACGAGCGCGTTGTCACTCCGGAACGGCATCGACCCATGTCCGGGCGTGCCACGAACCCGAAGACGGCGCCACGCCACGCCCTTCTCCCCCACCGAGACCCCGATGTAGGGCGCCTCGGCCGGCCCGGAGTGCAGTCCGCCGTTCTCCGTGAGCACATAGTCGGCACGGATCGCGTCCGGCTCGTGGTCGGCCATCCATCGCGCGCCGTGCGCGCTCCCCGACTCCTCGTCGGCCACCGCGAAGAAGATGAGGTCGCCCCGCGGGCGAAAGCCCCGCTCGGCAAGGGAACGAAACGCCACGGCCATCGACGCCGTGAGGTTCAACATGTCGATTGCGCCGCGCCCCCAAACCTCGCCATCGACGAGCTCGCCGCCGAACGGATCGCGGCTCCAGCCGTCCGGGTTCACCGGCACCACGTCGGTGTGGCCCATGAGGCAGAGGCTCGGCGCGGTCGAGTCGCTGCCGTCGACGCGCACGACGAGCGACGCTCGTCCCGGCGTGGGCTCGAAGCGCTGGACGTCGAGGCCCGTCGTACCGAGGTAGGCCTCGAGCGTGTCGCTGTTCCGCCGCTCGAACCCGGACTCGGGGGTGCCGTCGTTCACGCACGCGTTGCGAATCATCGCCTGCAACAGCTGGACGGTCTCGCCCGTCAGATCGCTCATGTGTGGTCCCTCGGGATCGTGAACCGGTAGCTGCGATCGAAGACCGGTCCGCCGGCCTCCGCGGTGACGACCATCTCGACGTGGAAGCTCTCGGCGTCGGCCGTCATCGTGCTCGTAGCCTCCCACCGCGCGCGCCACTCGCCGCGTGAGCGTTCCATGACCACCGTCGTTGTCGTCGACGACGTCAGCGGATCGTCACTCGTGGACCACGAAGTGCGGTCACCCACGCGCCAGGTCGAGCCGTCGTCGAGGTGTTGGATGCCCGAATCGGTCACACGGCGCATGACGACCTGGCTCGTGCCGAACACCTGCTCGGCCCAGCGCCGCGGCTCGCGAGCGGGGGCGGGCGGCAGGGCTTCGACGATCGACGTCGGCGACACCGATGGCGCAATGGGCAGCTCGAGCTCACAGCCGTCGACGTCCAGGTGCATCGTCGCGATCGTCGGCAACGGCCACAACATCGGCCAGTACCCGGGGGCGACAGAGAGCCGCAGTCGATGGCCGGCGGGCACGACGTAGCCCGTCGCCCGCATCGGCACCGTCACCGATGTGCTGTCGGTCGAGGTGTTGAGCGCACCCGTCGCGACGAGGGTCGACGATCCGTCCGGGGCGACATCGCACAGCCGGACGATCACCTGCACGTGCGGCTGGTCGACCCGAAGGGTGACGCGAGCGACCGGTCGGCCGAGCAGCGCGACGTCCTCCGCGAGCTCCCACTCGATGCACGCCGAGAGAGCGTCCTCATGCCGCTGATCGAGGGCGAAGTCGTCGGGCGCTCCTTCCGGACACCAGACCGGTGCGTGCATGCCTTGCGAGGGGTGCCGCGTGACCGCGGACGTCTCTCCCGCTTGCCGCGAGGTCGCTCCGCTCAACGTGATCGTCGCGGCCTCGAGCGCTCGCGCCCCGCACGACAGCCAGCGTCCCGGCCGATGGAGGAGGTGCTCGGTCGGTCGGCGCGAGTCCTGCAGGTACGCGCTCACCGACGGCATCTCGTCCAGCGCGGTCGCGTCACCTTGGAGCCAGCGTCGCCACCAGCGCACCTCGACGTCGAACCAGTCGATGTTCGGACCGGGCGCGGTCCAGCTCGGCCAGCCGTGTCCCCACGGTCCGATCACGGCCCACGTCTGCTCGGGGCGCGCCGCGAGCATCCGCAGAAGGGCGTCGCGGTAGCCGTCCTCCCATCCACCAACGAGGAGAAGCGGGCACGCGATCGCGTCCATGTCCTCGCCGACGGACCCGTGCCGCCAGTACTCGTCCCGACGTTGGTGGCTGAGCCACGGCTCGATCACGGGACTCACGTTCTCGAGCCGCTCGACCCACTGGTCCTTCCACGTCTCCCCCACAACCTCTGGATCGGGTGGCGTCACGAAGAACATGTGTGCCCATGTCGCCCAGAGCTGCATGTCGTACCCGAGCACGCTGCTGCCCATGTAGTGCACATCGTCGACGTAGCGATCGTCCGTCGAACAGGCGCTCACCACGGCGCGCAGCGCCGGCGGCCGCCGAGCGGCGACCTGGAGCGAGTTGAAGCCCGACCACGAGAGTCCGCGCATCCCGACGTTGCCGTTGCACCATGGTTGGTCCGCGAGCCACTCGATCACCTCGATCGCGTCGTCCTGCTCGGACGCGAGGTACTCGTCGCGCAACAGACCGTCGGAGTCGCCGCTGCCAGCGAGATCGACGCGGGCGAACGCGAAGCCGCCCCCAGTCAGCGCGGATGCCGGAGCGCGGTCGACCGCCCGCGTGATCCATCCGTGCGGATAGGGCTCATAGGTGAGCACCGCGCCGACACGCTCGTCGGTCGTCGGGCAGCCAGATCCGAGCGCTGAGGCGGCGGCCGTCCCGCATCGGGATCCAGACAGACTGCGGGGCAGGCACGCGACGATGGTGCCATGACGAGCGACCTTCGACGTCGCCTCGAGTCCGCGGACCACGGGGTGCTCTCGACGTTGCATCCAGAGCGCGGAGTGGACGCCGTGCCCGTGTGCTTCGCCATCGACGGCGACCTCGTTGGCATCCCGATCGACATCGTGAAGGCGAAGCGCTCGACGAACCTGGGGCGGCTGCGCAACCTCGAGCAGCGATCCGCGGGCGACGCTGCTCGTCGAGCAATGGGATCGCGACGACTGGTCGCAGCTGTGGTGGGTGCGGGCCTCGCTCGAGCACACGACGCTCGAGCGCACGACGGATTCTCCGGCGCACGAGCGGTTCGTGGCGCTGCTCGAACAGAAGTACCCGCAGTACACCGAGGGCACCATCGAGTCCGTGATCCTCCTCACGATCGTGGACCTCGCCGGGTGGTCAGCGACCTAGGATCGCCGCATGAAGCTCCGCATGGTTCTCCCGGCCTCGCTCGCGATCGGCCTGCTCTTTCTCGGTGCGTGCAGTGACGACAGTGATGACAGCGTCAGTGAGGACGCGGCAGATGTGTGCTCGGACCTCGAGTCGCTCCGGACCACGGCGTCTGACGCGCTCGGTGACATCGATCTCGCAGACACGTCCAGTGAGCAGCTGCAGGGCACGCTCGACACGATCCAGTCCGAGGTCGACGACCTGCAGAGCTCGGGAGCGGAGCTGTCCGACAACGTGAAGGCCGAGCTGCAGAGCGCCGTCGACGACTTCAAGAGCGCGCTCGCCGAGATCCCCGAGGCCGACTCGCTGGGTGACGCGGCCGATTCCTTGCTGGCGGCGAGGACCGACTTGCGCGCGGCGTGGGACGCGGTCCTCGCCGAGCTCACCTGTTCTCCGACGACGACGGGCGGCTGACGGAATACGCTCGACCTTCCATGAGTCGTGTGATCACGGTCCTCATGGATCTCCCCGAGCAAGACGCTTCCTTTCGTTACACGGTCGACGCCCTCGAGCATGCGATCGCCGCCGCGGCCGCGGATGTCGAGGTGCGGATCGTGCACACCGACGAGATCGACGCGCTCGGGCGGGGCGTGGTCATCGGCCCCGGAAGCCCCTACCGAGACGCCGCCGCGGCGGAAGAGGTCATCCGCACCGCGCGTGAGCGAGGGGTTCCGCTCGTCGGCACCTGAGGCGGGTTCCAACACATGCTGGTCGAGCATGCGCGCAACGTGATGGGGATCGACGCGGCAAGTCATGCGGAGTACGGCGGATCTGGGGTACCGGTCGTCAGTCTGCTGTCGTGCTCTCTCGTCGAATCCGCGATCGAGATCTCGATCACGCCCGGGACTCGGCTCGCTCAGATACACCCAGGTGAGAGCCGTCGCATCGAACGAACGCACTGCAACTACGGCCTCTCGCCTGACTTCGGATACATCGCGGAGTCCGGCGGCATGCGGATCTCAGCGGTGGACGACACCGGGGAAGTAAGAGCGATCGAGCGAGATCGTCACGCGCCGTTCATCGGCACCCTCTACCAGCCGCAACGCAGTTCGTCGCCCAGCTCGCCGCATCCGATATGGACGGCATTGGTGCGCGCCGTAGCCCGCTGACCTGGGAAAACGCGCGCAACCGACTCGGACATCACGCTCAGCGATATTCCAAACACTCAGTGAATACGAAGCGTGTATCCGGTGAACGATAGGCGGGTCGGTGGTGCCGCGCCCCAGCCCCAAGTGGCGAAGAGCTCCATCGACGCTTGCACCATCTTTCCGTCCTTCATCCCGAGGAGGCACATGACCGAGATGCTCGAAGTACCCGTTGCTGACCGCAGAGGTCTCGACGCCCCAGCAGTCAGCGTCGTCGTTCCCACCAAGAACGAAGCCGCCAACATCGAACCGCTCGTCGCAGCCCTCGCACATGCGCTCGACGCGATCAGCGCCGAGATCATCTTCGTCGACGACAGCGACGACGAGACCAGCGACCGCGTCCGAGACGTCGCTTTCGTCTCGACACGGCATGGTCTCGACGTCCGGCTGATCGAGCGCCGCGGACTCCAAAGGACAGGCGGGCTTTCCGGTGCGGTGCTCGAGGGCATCGCCGCCGCGAGATCGTCGTGGGTGTGTGTCATGGACGGCGATCTGCAACATCCGCCCGCCATGATCCTCGACCTGCTCGACGCGGCCACCGCCGGCGACGTCGACCTCGTGATCGCATCGCGCTACCAACCGTCGGGATCGAACACCGGGCTCTCCGGACGGTCCCGCAAGCTCGTGTCCGCGCTGTGCGGGACGGTCGCTCGGCGCCTGTTCTCTCGGCCCCTCGCGGGCGTGAGCGATCCGATGACGGGGTTCTTCCTCGTCGACAAGCGGGCGTTGGACTTCGGTCGCCTCCGGCCGCGTGGCTTCAAGGTGCTCCTCGAGATCATGGTGAGCCACCCCGACCTTCGAGTCGTCGAGCGGCCGTTCACGTTCGGGGCGCGTCACGCAGGCGAGAGCAAGGCCAACGCCTTCCAGGGCTTCGAGTTCGCCCGCCAGCTCGCTGCGTTACGGCTCAAGCCGACCGGGCGCAGCAAGTGGGTCTACGACGTCCATGGACTTGTCTGCGTCGAGTCAGATCGCGCGTTGCCGGAGCTCGAACGCTTCCTCGTGCGGTCGGCACCCATGGCGCCGTCGGTTTCCGTTCGCGTCGCCCGCATGGACAGAGTTCCGTTGGGTGAAGCCGTCAACCTGATGCGCGACGTTCCGACGGTCAGCTACCGGGAGCGCACAGGCTTCGCGATGGCCTTGAGCGTGGGTCCCATGGATGTCGAGGTGACCGTCTCCCCGCTCGTCGCGCGCTCCCCGCATGTGTTGTACACGAACGTCGTGGAGCCGATCCTGCGGTGGCGCCTGGTCGAGCTCGGCTACGCCTTGGTTCACGCCGCGTGCTTCGCCGACGGCGAGGACGCCTTCCTCGTCACCGCGCGCACCGACACGGGCAAGACGACCACGATGCTGAAGGTGCTCGACGGCTCCGAGCTTCGCTTCATCTCGGATGACCTGGTCATCCTGTCGCCCGACGGCGTCGTGCGCTCCTACCCGAAGCCGCTGACGATCAGCGCGCACACGGTCCACGCGCTGACGGACACGATGCTCACCAGACGAGAGCGTCTCGCCCTGCTACCCCAGAGTCGCATTCACAGTCGAGAAGGTCGGCGTCTCGCCTTCCTGCTGACCAAGTACCGCCTTCCGGTCGCGAGCATCAACGCTCTCATCCAACGCGTGATCCCGCCGCCGAAGTATCACGTGCAGCGACTCGTCCGTGGTGTCGAGAGCACAGCATCAGCGAACGTCGCGGGAATGTTCGTGATCCAGCGGGGCGGCACGGGCGAACAGCATCTCGAGCCCGAAGACTCGCTCTCGATGCTCCTCTCCAACTGCGACGATGCGTTCGGGTTCCCTCCGTACGAGTCGCTCGAGCGCCTGCTGCTGGCAGTCGCCGAGGATGACCTCCGCGCGGCGGAGCGCGAGATCATCGCGAGCGCGCTCGAGGGTGTGCAGGCGCGGCTTCTGCGGAGCGAGTCGCTCGACTGGGCCAACCGCATACCGGGTGTGGTCGCGAGCTGGCGCGAGGCGGACGTGAACAACAGGGCGGCGACCGGCATCGCATTGTGATCTCCCGGTGCTGACGGTCTCCGGCACCGCTCGCCTCGGTCGAGCCGCGAGGTTCGGCGCGGTCGGCGCGGTCGGCCTCGTCGTCAACCTCGGTGCGCAAGCGGTGCTCATCGAGGGCTTCGGGGTCAACTACCTCGCCGCGGCGATCATCGCAACGCAGATCTCGTCGACGGTGAACTTCGTCCTCGCCGAGTCGTGGGTCTTCGAAGCGGGAGGTCGATCGTCTGGCCGCGGCGGGTCGCTATCTCGCGTTCCTCGCGATGAACAATGTGGCGCTTCTCCTTCGGGGTCCGATCATGTGGATGCTGACCTCAGGGTTGAGCGTGCACTACGCCCTCTCGAACTTGACATCGCTGGTCGTCCTGACCCTCATCAGGTTCGGCATCGCCGATTCGGTCATCTGGCGCGCCCCTCAGAGCGCCGTGCTGGCGACGGCGCCGTCGGGACCCGCCGTGCTCGTCACGGTCGGGGCCCCATTCAGCGGCGTGGACGTGTCGGCGCGGGCCACCGCGCAGATGAGGCTGCCGCCACCGCGACCGCTCCCAGTCCGCGCTCCCGTCACCCCGACGTGGCGACGACAGCCCGGAATGCCGTGGGCCGCCCTCGCGGCAGTTGTGGTGTGCGTGAGCGCAGCCGCTGTGCTCCGCGTCGCCCACCTCACCGCCGTCGGGTTCAACAGTGACGAGGCCGTGTACTCAGGTCAGGGCGCGGCGATGTTCGGAGTCGGTCAAGCGGACGAGTACTTCTCGCTGTTCCGCGCCCATCCGCTTCTGCTCCAGTCCATCGTCGGCGCCACCTTCCGAGTCTTCGGCCAGAGCGACTTCACGGCGCGATTCGTCGTGGCGATGCTCTTCGGGGTCGGCTCGGTGGTGTTGAGCTACTTGATCGGACGGACGCTCGGCGGTCGGGTCGCCGGGCTCGCCGCCGCAGCCACGTGTGCGGTGATGCCGTATCACGTGATCGTCTCGCGCCAGGTGCTCGTCGACGGGGCGATGGGCTTCTTCGCCGCTCTCGCGCTGTTCCTGATCCTGCGCTGGATGAAGACCCTGTCTCCTCTCGTGCTGCTCGGCGCGTTCGCGGCCGCGGGTCTCGCTGCGCTCTCGAAAGAAGTTGCGATCCTCCTCGTCCCGGTTCTGCTCTACGCGATCTGGACCGAAGGGCGTTGGCGCGCACTCGAGCGCGCCGATCAACGTTGTGGGCGGGGGCCGTCTACCTGCTGATCGCGCTGCCCTTCCCGCTGACTCGCCTGATCAGCCAATCGCGTAACGCCTCCTCGTTCTTCGTGTGGCAGTTCACTCGCGATCCGAACCACGGATACGAGTGGTTCGGACGCGTGTTCCTGCAGTACGTGACTCCCGCGCTGATGATCCTCATGGCGGCCGGCGTGATCCACCTCGTGGTCCGCCGCCGGCCCCTCGATCGCGTCGTCATCGCGTACGTCGCGACCTTCGCCGTCTTCTTCACCGTCTGGCCCACGAAGCTCTTCCCGTACCTCTTCCTGCTCATGCCTCCGTTGTGCGCCTGCGCCGGCGTCGCCCTCGTGACAGCGGTACGCGCGATGAGCGCGAACCGACCGACCCGGCTCGCCGCCCGCGCCTTCGGCGGAGCCGTCCTTGCAACCGTCCTGGCGTCGTTGACGGTCGTCTCGTGGCGAGCGGTCGCAACCACCGCGGAGAAGGACATTCCGGGCATGGCCGACTTCGACGTCGAGGTCCAGAGCTTCGCCGGGACGCGTGAGTTCGCCGAATGGGCACGATCGACGCCGAGCAACGCGCGGTTCCTGACTGTCGGTCCCTCGCTCGGCAACATCCTTCGCTTCTACGGCGAACGTGACAGCGTCGCCATGAGCGTCAGCGTCGACCCGCTGAAGCGAAACCCCGCATACATCCCGATCCCCAATCCCGACCTGTCGCTTCGACAGCTGCACGTGCAGTACGTCGTGTGGGACGCCTACTCCGCGGACCGCTCGACCTTCTACAGCGCACGCACACTCGAGTACGCGCGCAAGTTCGACGGCGTCGTCGTGTTCTCGGCCTATACGCGACGACGACGGGAAGCTCCGGATCGAGCATGGTGAGGCTCCCGACGGCATCCGTCCCCGCCTCGTCGTGTACTCGATCGACGGCGGACCGCTCCCCATCGACAGCGCCAGACGGCGCCACCCAGACGGAGGCGGCGCAGTGAGCCGCGTCCGTGTGCTCATCGTCGTCGCGATCGCGTCCGTGCTCGGGGCGGCTCGGCCAACCCCGGCCGGCGCCGCGGAGCTCGACCCGTCGATGCCGTTCGACCACATCGTCGTGATCGTCGAGCAGGACCACACCTACGACTCGTACTTCGGCTCGTACGTCTCGACCCGAGAGCCGGGCCGATGGACCGTCGGCCAACGACGGCGTCCAGTCGCTCGCCGACAACTACGTGCTGTTCGACAACTACTTCGCGTCGTCTCCAGGGGGCACCCTCGGAAACATGTTGGACCTCACGACAGGCGACACCCATGAGCTGCTGTTCAGCTCGAAGGAGTCGCTCGCCGCGCTCGCCGACCTCGACGTTCCCACGCGTCTTCGACCGGCTCAACCAGCAGTCCATCGAGTGGCGGCTCTACGACGGCGGCCTGTCGGAGGTGGACGAGCGGAAGGTGACGAACGGCGCGTACGCCGCGCCAGGTGCCGCGGTTCCCGCGTCGCTGTACCGCGCGCCGGTCCTCGCCATGAAGCGGACGTGGCGTGATCCGGACCTGACGTCGCGCTTCGTCGACCAGCAACAGTTCTTCGACGACGCCGCGAGCGGGCACCCTGCCTCCGTTCAGCCTCGTGCTGCCGTCTCCGTCGGACCGTCCGGGTCTCGGCGGTACCGAGGGTGAGATCCGGCTGCTGAGCCTCATCAACGCGGTGCAGAAGGGCAGTCAGTGGGAACGGACGGCGATCTTCGTGACATGGGACGACGGGGGCGGTCAGTTCGACAGCGCGGTCCCACCGGTCGGGAACGGCTTGAGGGTGCCGCTCCTTCTCATCTCGCCCTACGCCAAGCAGGGCTACACGTCGCATGTCGAGCACGACCACCTCTCACTCCTCGATCTCGTCGAAGCGCGGTTCGACCTCGCTTCCCTCGGACCGAGACCGAGCGCGGCGCCCGCATTCGACGATGCGTTCGCGGTCGAGACCGGCCCGCGGCCCCCGATCATCACGACCCGGGGTGGGCTCGCCCCGACCCCGGTCGGCACGACCGCCCAGAACCTGCAGACGGTCGCGCCTCTACGCGATCGGCCTCACCGCCGCCGCGATCGTCGCTCGAGCGGCGTGGCATCGAGAACGACGGCGGGTGATCTGATGGATCTCTCCCGACGCACGTTCATCGGTCTCACCCTCACCGGCGCGGCAGGTGTGCTCGTGCCGGGGTGCTCGCCGAGCGAGCGGGAGGGCGGCGCGCCCGGCAGCGCCGTCCGTCCGTCGACGCTCGGCGCTCCGACTCGGCCTCGCGGCGACTCCGAACCTCGTCGAATCCTCCGCGCCGCGCGGTGCAGGTGACCTGGGTCGGCGTCGCGGACGCCCAGAGCTACGACGTCGAGCTCAACGGCATCGTCGTCGCCCGCAGCAACACCACGACCCAGTTCGACATCGCGAAGGGCGACGGGCGCACAGGGTTGACCGGCGGCGACAACAGCGTGCGGGTGCGAGGCCGAGCCGGGCGAGCTCGAGGGACCGTGGAGCGACGTGCAGACCTTCACTGTTCGGCCCGACGGGAGTGGTGCGATCCCGCGGCTTCGACGCCGAGGACGACGGACCGATCGCGCTCACGACCGGAAACGGTGAGCCGGCCACGGGCGGGGGCACCGCACTTCTCGTCGGCGCGCCGTTCGCGTTGGCGAGCCCGCGGCAAGGGACGTCTCGTTGCAGTGCACCGACCCCGCGGACACGAAGGCCTACAAGAACCACGACATCCTTCCCGGTGGAGGAGTGTTGGGTGCGACTGAGCTTCTCGCCGCGCGACCGCGAGTGCCGACGGCACGCGCGTCCAGCTCGCGCGGATCAACGACAGCCTCGAGAGAGGCGTCGGAGCGGCTGCTGTGGGTCACGGGGCAGGCCATCACGTCGAGCTCGGTGAAGGTGGAGGTGCCGGTGCCGAACGAGGCTTGGGTGCAGCTCCAGCTCGGCGTCGACGCCGACGGCCGGGTCGAGCTGTGGGCGTTCGACGGCACGCGAGAGACGCTCGTCGGCACGGGCCGCAGTGCGCTCGTCGGCCGCACCAAGAACCGTGTCTCGATCGGCAACCACACCCCACCCTCGGCATCACCTTCGAAGCCTGGATCGACGACGTCGCCGTCGGGCGAGACGCGGTTGCCCTGGTTGCGCACCGACGACGCTCGCGCAGCGGCCACGAGCCGAGAGCCCTCGCTGTCGAGGAGCTTCCGGCGAAGTTCAGCTTCGTGTTCGGGTCGTGCACGAACTCGAACCACGTGCCCGCGACCGGCAGCGCGCTCGGCGCGGCCGCCGACGTCGACGCGGACTTCATGATCCATCTCGGCGACTTCGGCTACCTGGACAGCGCGGCCTACTCCCAGACCGTGAACGGCTACCTGGCGAGCTGGAGCGACCTCCTCGCCGGTGCCGCGATGTCTCGCCTCGCCGAGAAGCCTTGGATCTTCATGTGCTCCGACCACGATCTCGGCGGCAACAACATCGTCGGCGGCCACCGCTGCTCCGTTCGCCGCCGACGCCTTCGCGCGGTTCAACGCCAACGACACCTCCGTCGATCCTGACGGTCGGTACGGATCGATCACCATGGACGACGGCAGAGTCCTTCTCGATCTGGACCGAGGGGGTGCTCTACCGTTCCTCGCTCGACGACCCGTCCGCACCGGGGAACACCAAGCTCGGCGCCAGCGCAGAAGGCGTGGCTGCTCGATCTCCTCGAGTCGACCGACGGCAAGCTCGTGATCATCGCCAGCGAGACGACGTTCGCGCACGAGTCGAAGACGAGCTGGTCGAACCACCCGCAGGAGCGGGCCGAGGTGCTGGCCGCAGTCGCCGCCACTCCGGCGCAGGTGCGGTTCCTCAGCGGTGACCTCCACCGAGCCCGGTGGGCGAGGCTCGCCCCGAACGTCGTCGAGTGGGGAGCGGCCGCGATGGCCGAGTTCCCCGAGGGACCGCCCGCTCCTCTTCCCGACGTCGAGGACTCCGCGATGGCGGACTTCGCCGGCTACCGCAGCCGTCCGAGTGCGCTCGACGCGATGACGCTGCCGAGCAGTTCAACGCGACGACGACGTTCGGCTACGCGGAGATCGACACCAACGCCCATTCGGCGAGGTTCGAGCTGCGGGCGAGCGACGGCACGGTGCGCATCGACGAGCGCGGTCAGCCGATGGCCGAGGCGCTGAGCTACGACTGATCAGCGCGCTGAGTCAGCGCGGCGGGATGTCGTGGAGGATGTCGAGGTAGATGCCCTTGCCGGAAGGGCTCGGCCACTGCTGCGCCGGCTCGACCGATGTGCCCTCGCCCCATTCGTTGAACGTCGTGATCAGCTGGAACTTCGGTTTCGCGGCGACCATCGACTGGACGTTGCGACGGAAGGCGGCCGGGTCACGGGCCAGACGCACACCCTCGCCGTAGAGCCAGAAGCCCGGCGACACCGAGTAGCTCCACGGCGACTGCGCGTCGGTGGCCACTGCAGGCGCGTACTGATGCCACGCGTCCGGCTGCGACGCACACTGGCGGTACCCGCCGAACACCTTCAAGACGATGTAGATGCCGAGCTGGTTCGAGGCGTCGACCCATCGACTCGCCATCGCGCAGTTGTCGTTCGCCCCGGCATACACGAACACGACGAACTGTCCGCCGAGACGGAAGAGGCGTGTGTTCGTGGCGTGCGCGGTGACGAGCGGCCGGAGATCGTTGACGATCTCAGCGGCAGACGGGTTTCCGTAGCCCTCTCGCTCGTAGTAGATCGCCCACTGGATGCGCTTCGTGGTCGTCGCCGTGAGGATCTTCTCGAAGCGCGTGGCGGTGGGCGTGCCGGGCCCCCACCACGAGCTGATCGCCACGTCGACCCGCGCGTAGACGAGCTCGTCGACCTGGCGAGCCATCGTCGACAGCAACCCGCTGTCGTAGAGGCCGGCGGTCGGCGTGTAGTTCGTGTAGGTCCCTCCGTTCGGCGCCGCCCAGGTCTCGGGGAACCACGGATAGAAGAACGCGGCGCGGATCGAGGGCACCTTGTCGAAATCGATCGTCGCCGACGCGGCGAGGGCGGCATCGGCCGGCGCGACCTCGGGCGGCGGAGCGCCGGTCGTCTGCGGAGCTGCGGCGCACGCGGAGGTCGCGGCCGCAGTCAGGATTGACGCGACGAGCAACCGGAGGCGAGCCCGACGAGCCCTCATCGGCGGCTCCACGCCCCTTCTCGCCCAATCGACTCAGGGGCTCGGCGAACCCGATTGCTCTTGGACCCGCGGAGCTGGCTCGGGTTCTTTGAACAGCTCAGCCGCGATCTCGGGCTGGTCGAGAAGCACCCGCAAGCTGACGGCTTCGCGATGAGCACCGACGGGACTCGGCGCGTCGCCGGCGCCCGGAAGCACTGTCGAGACGCCGAACGCGTGGAGGACGGCCAGCGTCTCGGGTCCCGCGGGCACCTCGTTGGTGGTGCCACAGGTCGGACACGGAAACCGGTAACCGGTGACGGTTCCCTGCGAGTGAACGATCGCAACATCCTCGATCCCCAAAACGGTCTCGTGATCGTTGGAGCAGTGCACTTGCACTCTGGTTTGTTTGTTTCCCGTGGACCCCGCGCTCATCCGCTTCGCAGCGTACGCCACGAGTCCTTGCTTCACAGGTCGGGACAGGTGACGGGGAGTCACAACGCGAAGTGGTGCTGACCTGCTACGACACGACCCATGGCCCGCCTGCGCGATGTCATCTTCGACTGTCGTCATCCCGCGTCGCTGGCGCGGTTCTGGGCCGAGGTCCTCGACGAGTACCAGGTCGCCCCCTACGACGAGGAGGAGCTCGAACGGCTTCAGTCGATGGGGATCCTCGACCCTGAGGACGACCCCACGGTGCTCGTCGAGCGCACGAGCGGCGCCTCGCCCCGACTGTGGTTTCAGCGGGTGCCCGAGGAAAAGGTCGTGAAGAACCGGGTGCACATCGACCTCGAGGCCGACCACGTCGATGCCGAGCTCGCACGACTGCTCGATCTCGGCGCCTCCGTCGCACCGGACCAGCCGAACGACGGCCTCGTCGTGCTCTTCGACCCCGAGGGCAACGAGTTCTGCCTGCTGCGCTAGCTCCTACCGCTGGCTCCGCTACGGCGCAGCGGCTCCGGCGACTGCGCACAGCGACGCGAGATCGCGCGCCGCCGAGCACGCGGACGATCGGCAGGTCGACCGCGAGGCGGTACGGCGCCAGCTGCTCGACGACGCCGTCCCTGCCCGTTGCAGCGATGCCCACGGATCCGAGTGCGACGTCCATCGCCGCGAAGTGTGCCGCGTCGAAGCCGCGGTACCGGCCCTCCTCATGTTGCAGCTGCTGCTCCGCGCCGGGCCCCACCGCGACACGGATGTAGAGGGCAGCAGTCGGTGGCGGCCGACCGGCAGCGGCCGCCCCCTCCTGCACCCAACGGCGGGCGCGCTCCGCGTGCGCAGGGAGCATCCAATTCAGCAGCACGCCGTCGGCGACCTCGCCGCCGAGGCGGGAGAGCTGCGGGCGCATCGTGCCCACCATGATGCGGGTCGTCGGCGGAAGGAGAGCGCGCAGCTCAGCGACCGCGTCGCGCACCGGTTCCACCGCGGGACGGAGGCGACCCGATCCGATCCCGATCCACAACCTCGCCGGGTCGAGGCCAAGGCGGTCGACCTCGGCCGCGATTGTGGCCGGCGGGTACCGATCGAGTGGGAGCACGCCCACTCCCAGATCGTGCTCGGGTGCTCCGACCGCGAGCTGGGCGAGCTGTTCGAGCCCGGGTGCAGTCGGGTCGTCGTTCGCCCACAGCGAGCCGTAGCCGAGCTCGGCGCACCGGGCGGCGAACGCGGCAGCGACGTGGGCGTCGAGCCCGGAGGTCACTCCGATTGCGTGATGGGCGGCCGGCGTCGTCACCAACGGGTCAGTTCACCAGTCGGCTGCGGCCTTCCCAGTACGGCGCGCGCAGATCCTTCTTCAGGATCTTGCCGGAGGGGTTGCGCGGCAGAGCGTCGATCCACTCCACGGATGTGGGGCACTTGAACTTGGCGAGGCGCTCGCGGCAGTACTCGATGAGCTCTTGCTCGGTCGGGTCCGCGTCGGCGGCCTTCACGACGAGCGCCTTGGGCGTCTCGCCCCAGCGGTCGGAGGGCACACCGATCACCGCGGCATCCGCGACAGCCGAATGAGACATCAGCACGTTCTCGATCTCGGCTGGGTAGATGTTCTCTCCGCCCGACACGATCATGTCCTTCACGCGATCGTGGATGTAGAGGTATCCCTCCTCGTCGAGGAAGCCCGCGTCGCCGCTGCGCAGCCAGCCATCGTCGAGGATCGTCTTGGCCGTCTCGTCGGGCAGGTTCCAATACCCCTTCATGTTCTGGACCGTGCGGATCCAGATCTCGCCGACCTCGTTCGTGTCGCAGTCCGCGCCGGTGGACGAGTCGACGATGCGCAGCTCGACGCCGCTGAGCGGCTTGCCCGCCGAGCGCAACCGGTGCGAGGTGGGCCCGTCGGGATCGTGCTCGTCGGGGAACAAGCCAGTGACCGCGCCGGTGGTCTCGGTCAACCCGTACAGCTGCGTGAAGCCACACCCGAACACCCTGAGCGAATCCTTGAGCACCTGCGTCGAGATCGGCGACGCGCCGTAGGCGATCATCTCGAGCGTCGAGAAGTCCGCGTTGGCGGCGTCGGGCATCATGCACATGAACTGGAGCACCGCGGGCACCAGGAACGCATGCGTCACCCGTCGCTCCGCGATCGTCTTCGCGATCGCAACCGGGTCGACCTCGCGCACGATCACGTCTTCACATCCCGCGGTGAGGCCGACGCACGCCCATCCGCCTCCGCCGATGTGGAACAGCGGCATCGCGACCAGGTTCACCGAGTCGGGCGTGAACGCGAGTTGCGACGAAAGCGCATCCATCGCAGTGAACAGGTTCGGGTTCGTGAGCATCACGCCCTTGGGCAGCCCGGTCGTGCCCGATGAGTAGAACTGCAGCGCGACGTCGTCGGGACCAGCCTGCACGCCGGGATCGGTCGCGTCGTGGCGGGCGATCCAATCCTCGAACGACTCGTGCTCTGAGTGCGAACCCACCACGATGACCTTCTTGACGGTGGTGAGGTCACCCTGGATCGCCTCGAGCACCGGCACGAACTCCTCGCCGACGAAGAACACCTTCGACTGCGAGTCGTTGACGATGTACGCGACCTCGGGCGGCGCGAGCCGCCAGTTCACCGCGACATCGACCGCGTTCGCCTTCGCGCCTCCGATCAGCACGTCGAAGTACTCCGGCCCGTTCTTGTCGAGGAACGCGACGCGGTCCTGCTCCTCCACACCTTCGGCTCGCAGGCCGTTGGCGACCCGGCTCGTGCGCTCGTTCAGCTCGCCATAGGAGAACGTGCGGTCGCCGGCCCGGAGCGCGACCTTGTCCCGCCGCTCGACTCCATGGACCCGGGCCAGATCGGAGATGCTCTTGATCGCCATCGCTCCATCCTTGCTCAGACCGGACGTTTGTTGCCGAACCTCTCCCAGTGCGTCACGGCCGCGGCCGGCTTGCGCCGGGCGACGCCGAAGCTCCCGGCAGGACGTCCCATCGGAACGAGCGCGGCGACCTCCATCGCTTCAGGGATGTCGAGCAGGCGCCGAAGATCGTCGTGGTGGATCCGGATGACCGTCGTGAGCGCCGTGCCGATCCCGAGGTCGCGGGCCGCCAGCATGAAGTTCTGCACGGCCGGATAGATCGACGCGTACAGCGGCCCGATGTCCATGGGCCCCTCGTCGTCGCTGGGCGTCCAGTCGATGATCGGGAGCAGGAACAACACGAGTGCGGGTGCCTCGCCGAGGTGGTCGGCGAGGTGGCGCGACGCGGCGAAGGTGCGGCTCCACGACGCTTCGTCCTCCGGTGTGCGGAAGCGTTGCGGGATCGCGGCCAGCGTTCGTTCGTAGCGGTCGTACGCCGTTCGGTAGAGCGCGCCCACCGCCGCGCGCCGATCGGGCTCGGTCACGACGAGGTACTGCCAGGGCTGCACGTTTCCGCCGCTCGGCGCCTGTTGCGCGGCCTGGAGGCAACGCACGATCTCGTCGTCGGTCACGGGCTCATCCGTGAAGCGGCGCATCGCGCGCGTGGTCATCAACGCGTCGTACAGCTGCATGAAGCCGTCCCCCTCAGATCGACCCATACGATGCCATCGTTGTGAGCGGCAGCCCTTCCGACGGCCTCGCGCTGCCGGCCGAGCCCTATCTCCAGGGCACGGCGCCGCATCGTCCTCGGTGGTTCGGCGATCTGGGCATCGTCGCCGTCGCGGTCGCGATCATCGCGGTGATCGCGGGCACGCTCAGCTGGTGCGACTTCAGCCTGGTCACGTACAAGGTGAGCGCCCCGGTGCCGCTGCTGCTGTGCCCCGGCGGAACCAGCGCAGGGGAAGTGCCCGCGGACAGCACGATCCGGTTCAGCGCGGTGTACTCGGGCAGCTTCGGCGAGTTCCGCGAGCTCTCGACAGTCTCGACGACCGACGGTGACGACGGTCACAGGCTGGGCCGAGGCCGACACGGTCGACGAGGCCGCGGGCGTGGACTCGCAGGACATCTTCGGACTGCCCGTCGTCGCCGACCCCGCGTTCGACGGTCCCGACTGCACGTCGACAGTGCCGACCACCACCACAACGACGACGAGCACGACCACGACCGTTCCGGCCACGACGGCCATCGCGACGACAGTCGCCACCACGGCACCCACGACCGGTCCTCGCACGACGGTGCGGCGCCCGCGCCCGACCGTGGCGCCGACGCCGCCCACCACCGCACCGACCACGACCACCACGTTGCCGTCCACCACCACGACGACCCGCGACACCGACGGTCCGGACGTGGGGACGGTCACGCTCACACCCCCGCGGCTCCGCGAACAGGCGCCGGCGGGAGGGTCATGCGCCTCGAACCTGCCGACGATCTCGCAGCTGAGCGTCGCCGTTGCCGATCCGAGCGGGGTCCGGGACGTGACCTACGCAGGCCTCGGTCAAGAACAACTCCGAGGGTGGGCCGCTCTCGAACGTGGACGAGGTGTACTCGGGCACCGTCGGTCCGTTCGTGGGAGCGTTCGGTCCGAACGACAACGACCTCGTCGCGGTGATCACCGTGGTCATCACGGCGACCGACTACGCCGGCAACGTCACTCGAGCGGTGGCGACGGGGACGTTCGTCCGATGTGTACCGCCTCCGCCGCCGACCACTACGACGACCTTCGTGACGATCCCTTGACCTCAGGACGCGTGGAAGGTCGGGCCGGGCACCTCTCCCGCGGCGGACACGCACCACGACTCGTTGCTGCCGGCGGGGAGACGGCCGTAGCCCCTCGCCGGGCGCCGGTCACCATCGACGAGCGACAGCTTGCCGATCTCAAGGCGATCGCCGCGTGGGCCAGAGCCGAGGGGCTGACCGGCCTCTCGCCCGCGTCGCTTCAGCCCGCCGATCGAGACTGAACGCTTCGACGGCGCATCCCGCCTCAGAACATCCCGCCTCAGAGCATCGAGGTGTCGGCGGGCGCGCCGAGACGAAGCCGGCCGAAGAGCTCATACGTGCGGGGAGCCACCATGATGTGCTGCGACGCGGTGTGGATGTCTCGGAAGCACCGCTGCAACGGGCTCGTCGCGTACACCGACGAACCGCCGCCCGCGTGGTAGGCGAGGTCGACCGCTTCGACGCAGCGCGCGCCCGTGTTCGCGGACGCGAGGCGCACGCGTGCTCGCTGGTCGAGGCTCACCTCCCCCTCTGTGAGCACGGCCTCCCAGGACTTGCCGATCTCGTCGATGAGGAAGGCCCGCGCCGAGCCGAGCGCCGCCTCGGCCTTCGCCACATCGACCTGCGTCATCGACGACGCCGCGAGGCGTTTCCCTGCGAACGCGGGCGTCTTCGTTTCCGCGAGCTCGACGAGCTCGTCGATCGCGCGGCGGGCCACCCCGAGGCACACCGACGCGACCGCGAGCGAGAGCAACGAGAACAACGGAAACACGTAGAGCGGCCGCTGCAAGCGAGGGGGAGCACCGACGATCGCGACCGCGCGACTCTCGGGCACGAAGAGGTCGGTGACGGCGAAGTCGTTGGAACCCGTGCCCCGTAGTCCGGACGAGTACCAGGTGTCGATGATCTCGACGTCGGCCGCAGGAAAGAACATGAGGCGGTAGTCGCCGGCGTCGGTCAGCGTCCCTCCGACGATCCAGGAGCAGTGCTGCGTGCCGCTCCCCCATTGCCAGCGACCCGAGACCCCGTAGCCGCCTTTCACCGAGCGTCCGGTGCCGCTCGGCGCGATGGCGCCGCCCGTGACGGTCAGCGGATCGCCGCCGTAGATGCGCTTGGCTTCGGATTCGGGCAAGTACGCGGCCAGCGGCGCCGTCGTCGACGCGATCATCACGCACCAGCCCGCGGCGGAGTCGTGACCTCGCGACCTCCTCGATCACCTCGAGGAACGACACCGGGTCGAGCTCGGCACCTCCGTACTGCTGCGGCAGGCCGAGCCGCATCAACCCCGCTTCGGACAGGACGCGCACGAGCTCCGGGGGGAGCCGTCGCATCGACTCGGCCTCCTCAGAGAACGCGCGTATCTGCGGCCCGAGAGCGCGCGCTGCCTCCAGCAGCGCGGATGCCGGCATGTCAGGCCGCGGGATCGTGGGGAAGGCCGAGCACACGCTCGGCCAGGATGTTGCGCTGCACCTCGCCGGTGCCGCCACCGATCGTGAGCGCTCTCGCGAACAGGTAGCCGTGATGCCACATCTGATCGTCGGTGAGCATCCCAGCGGTACCAGCGAGATCCTTGGCGAGCTCCATGATGTGCTGGCCGTGCTCGTCGGCCAGCACCTTGCGCACCGACGCCTCGGGCCCGGGTTGGCGCCCTTGGATCGCCGCGCTGACGGTGCGCAGACGAATCAGGCGAAGCACCTCCGACTCGATGAACAAGTCGGCGAGCCGCTGGCGCATCAGTGGATCGGCGACGCGCCCGCGTCCGCGCACCTCATCCAGCAGATCGCCTGCGGTCGGTCCGCTCCCCCAGAGCGCGCCGCCGCCCGACAGCGACACGCGCTCGTTCGCCAGCGTGACCTTCGCGAGGGCCCAGCCACCGTTCACGTCGCCGACGAGGTTCTCCGCGGGGATCCGGACATCGTCGAAGAACACCTCGTTGAACAACGCGGTGCCGGTCATCTCCTTGATCGGGCGGATGTCGATGCCCGGCGCATCCATCGGGCAGATGAAGTACGAGATGCCGCTGTGCTTCGGCACCTCAGGGTTGGTACGTGCGATGAGAATGCCGAACTTCGAGAACTGCGCTCCCGACGTCCACACCTTCTGACCGTTCACCACCCACTCGTCGCCGTCGCGGGTCGCGCGCGTGGTGAGTGACGCCAGGTCGCTCCCGGCGCCCGGTTCGCTGAAGAGCTGGCACCAGATCTCCTCGCCGGCGAGCAGCGGGAACAGGTAGCGCTGCTTCTGCTCCTCAGTGCCCGCGTACACGATCGTCGGCCCGGCCCACCCGATTCCGATCTGGTTCTGGGGCCGGCTCACGCGCGCCCGACGCATCTCGTCGTCGATCACGAGCTGCTGGATCGGGCTGGCCTCGAGCCCCCACGGACGGGGCCAGTGGGGAGCGACGTAGCCCGCTTCCGCGAGCTGGCGAGCGCTCGGCTTCGGGTTGGCTTCGAACCAGCGGCGCACCACGAGCCGCTCGGGAGCGTCGTCGGAGGGCAGGTCGAAGTCCACGACCCACAACGTAGCCAGGGGTCAGGTGGTCCCGGTCAGGTGGTCCCGCTCAGGTGTTCGAGGCCTGCATGCCCTTCGCGATCGCGGCCTCGGTCTCCGCGAGCTGATCGGTCGGGCTGAAGATCGTGAACTCGGATCCGGCGTCGACCGCAGGCGCGTGACCGGGCGACATGTAGAACACGTCGCCGGCGTCGAGCACTTCCTCGCGATCGGCGTAGCGCACGGTGATGCGGCCCTTGGTCACGACCCCCCAATGCGGGCATTGACACATGCCGCCCGGCAGGGACGCGAACATCGGCGCGAGATCCTGGTCCTGGTGGACGGTCAGGAAGTTCACCGTGTACCCGTCGAGCTCGCAGGTCTCCTCCTTGATCACCTCGAAATCCATCGTCGTCCGTGCGGAGGCCCTCGATCCCTTTGCCATGGCTCGCTCCTTCGTGGTCATCACTGCCCGAGACGGCAGCGTCTGAAGGACCGTACGAATTCGGACGGTGTCGCGATCATGGGGTGTTCGCCTCATCTTCGCGAGCCCGCACTTGTACGCTCCGCGCGATGGTGCAGCGGGCAGAGAGCGCGCCGGTGCGGCTCGCCGAGCTCGTCGCCGCGCTCTCGCTCGGCATCGACCTCGGCTTCGGACAGCCGATGGAGCACGTGCTGCGCCAGTGCGTGATCGCGCTTCGCCTCGGCGAGCAGGTGGGCCTCGACGAGGACGATCGGGCGACGATCTACTACGCGGCACTGCTCGTGAACGTGGGCTGCCATTCCGACGCGTACGAGCAAGCGAAGTGGTTCGGCGACGACATCGCGCTCAAGGCCACCAAGTACGGGCCTGAGCCGTTCAGTGCGGCGGACATCGTCACCATGGTGCGTCTGCTCGGGTCCGGGTCGACACCGCTGCACCGCTTCCGCACGGGGCTCGAATTCGCGATCTCCGGTCGGCGCGAGGTGAGCGACATGATCGCCGGGCACGCGAGCCTCGCCCGCACGCTCGGCGCCGAGCTCGGACTGTCGAACGAGGTGCTCGACGCACTCGCGGGCTCGTACGAACGGTGGGACGGTCGCGGGTGGCCGGGCGAGGCGAGCGGCGAAGACATCCCGATCGCCGCGCGGGTGGTGCACCTCGCGGAGTTCGCGGAGGTGGCCCACCGCATGGGTGGCGTCGACGCGGCGACTGCTCTCGCCGAGCGGAGAAGGGGCACGCAGTTCGATCCGGTGCTCGTCGACGCGCTTCGGCTCGACGCGCCGAAGATCTTCGACCTCCTCGACGAAGCGGATTCGTGGGACACCGTCATCGACGCCGAACCGTCGCTCGCACGTGCGTTGTCCGACGAGGAGTGCGACGACGCGTTGCGGGCGATCGGACGGTTCGTCGATCTGAAGTCCCCGTCGAGGATCGGGCACTCGCTGGCCGTCGCGGAGCTCGCATCTGCGGCCGGTCGACAGCTCGGCCTGCCCGACGACGAAGTCGCACGCGTTGTACCGACTGGGGCTGATCCAGGGTTACGGCCGCCTCGGCGTCTCGAACGCGATCTGGGACAAGCGAGGTCCGCTCACCGGGAGCGACTGGGAGAAGGTGCGCCTCCACCCCTACTTCACCGAGCGCATGCTCCAACGTCCACTTGCTCTGGCTCCGTTGGGACGGATCGCGGCACAGCACTGTGAGCGCCTCGACGGCTCCGGCTATCCCCGCGGCCTCTCCGGCAGCGCGGTCTCGCCTCTCGCACGCGTGCTCGCCGCGGCTGACAGCTACCAGGCGATGTGCGAACCCCGGCCTCATCGGGAGGCGTTCAGTGCAGCGGGCGCCGCGTTCGAGCTGCGGGCGGAGGTGCGCGGGGGCCGACTCGACCATGACGCGACGGAAGCGGTGCTCGCGGCCGCCGGACATCGGGTCCTGCGCCGGCGGGAGGGGCCCGCGGGGCTCACCGCCCGAGAAGTCGAGGTGCTCCGCCTCCTCGCCCGCGGACTCTCCAACAAGGAGATCGCGCGGCGCCTCGTGATCACGCCGAAGACCGCCGGCAACCACATCGAGCACATCTACACGAAGACCGGGGCGACCAACCGGGCCGGTGCCAGCCTCTTCGCCATGCAGCACGGCCTGCTGCCCGAGGAGGGATTCCCCGAACCCGGACTGACCGCCGCGACGTCCGCTTCTCGGGATGTTCGTCGTACGATCAGGGCATTCGCCGCGTCGCGGCGCACACGGAGGCGAAAGACACGATGCCGAACCCGGCACTCAACGAGAAGAACTGGAACAAGGCGGCGTCCGAGGACGAAGTCGGCTGGGCCGCGGGCGGCACCGCCGCGGTCGACGCGACAGCAACCACCTATCACCCGCCGATCGACGACGGGCCGATCTCGCCGCTTCGCACCGGCGTCATGACGATGGGCGGCGCGATGAGCGCGACCGGCGTGCTCTTCGTCGTCCTGCTCGCGACCGCCGTCGTCGGCTGGAACTCCGTCGACACGAGCGTCGAGGGCTCGGTGGGCTCAGGACTTCCCCGGCTGGCTCCTGCTCCCGCTGTTCGGCGCGTTGGGCGTGGCCTTCCTCACGATCTTCAAGCCGAAGTGGGCGCGCTTCACGGGTCTGCTCTACGCGGCGCTCGAGGGTCTCGTGCTCGGAGCGATCTCGCGCGTCTACGACGCGCAGTGGAACGGCATCGTCGTCCAAGCGATCCTGCTCACCGCCGCCGTGTTCGCCGGCATGCTGTTCATGTACGCCACCCGGATCATCAAGGTCACCGACCGGATGCGCCGCATGATCATCGTGGCGACGTTCGGCGTGGTCGTCGTCTACGGCGTCTCGCTGATCGCCAGCCTCTTCGGAGCCGAGATCTCCTTCATCAACGGGGCGAGCTGGCTTCTCGATCGGGTTCAGCGTGCTCATCGTCGGCATCGCGGCGTTCAACCTCATGCTCGACTTCGACTTCATCGAGCGAGGCTCGAACGCCGGGCTCCCGAAGTACATGGAGTGGTACGCGGCGTTCGGGCTCATGGTCACGCTCGTGTGGCTGTACCTCGAGATCCTGCGGCTGCTGAGCAAGCTCCGCTCGAGCTGACCGTCGGGCTGACCGTCGGGCTGAGCGACTCGGCGGACCGGCTACCGTCACCCGCTGTTCTTTCCCAGACGGAGGGTGACGTGGCAGATCTCGGATTCGACGGCAAGGTCGCGATCATCACCGGTGCCGGAGGAGGCCTCGGTCGCCAGCACGCGCTGTTGTTGGCGTCCCGGGGCGCGCAGGTGGTCGTGAACGACCTCGGTGGCGGCATCGATGGCACGGGTGGCTCCGAAGGTCCGGCTCACGCAACGGCGAAGGAGCTCGAATCGCTCGGAGGCGTCGCGGTCGCCGACACGAACTCAGTGGCCACCCCCGAGGGTGGTGCGGCGATCGTGCAGACCGCGCTCGACGCGTTCGGTCGGGTCGACATCGTCATCAACAACGCCGGCATCCTGCGCGACAAGGCGTTCCACAACATGGACGCCGAGCTGCTCGATCCCGTGATCGACGTGCACCTGAAGGGCGCCTTCAACGTGACGAGGCCCGCCTGGGTGAAGATGCGCGAGCAGGGCTACGGACGCATCGTGTCGACCGCCAGTGCCGCCGGCGTGTTCGGAAACTTCGGTCAGACGAACTACGGCGCCGCGAAGATGGGCCTCGTCGGCTTCACGCGGGTGCTGGCTGTCGAAGGCGCGAAGTACAACATCAAGGCCAACGCGATCGCCCCGCTGGCGCACACCCGCATGACCGAAGACATCATGGGCCCCATGGCGTCGAAGGTCGCGCCCGAGCACGTGTCACCGGTCGTCGGCTGGCTCGTCCACGAGGACTGCCCGGTCTCGGGCGAGCTCTACTCGGTCGCAGGTGGCCGAATTGCCCGAGTGTTCATCGCCGAGTCGCCCGGGTACTACAAGCTGGGGCACACGATGGAAGACGTCCGCGACAACTGGGACACGATTCGGGACGAGAAGGGCTATTCGGTGCCCGCGAACCTCAGCGAGGAGACCGCGCTGTACTTCGCGGCGTTCAAAGCGTGAGCGACTGAGCAACGTCATGAGCGACTGACGGACCTACAGTCCAGGACGTAGCAGGAGGTGACAACGATGTCGCCGAAAGCCGCGGACGGCAAGACAGAGGCGCGCGCCGATCTCCTCGAGAAGGTCGTCGCCTACGGATCGGCGCGGCTCAGCGAACCCACCAACGCCCATTTCGCCCGGTTCGCGCGCCACTACTACGCCCACGTGGCTCCCGAGGAGGCCGCTGCCCGATCCGTGGCCGACTTGTACGGCGCGGCGCTCGCACACCTCCGGTTGGCCGAGCGGCGCAGTCCCGGATCGCCGGTCGCGCGCATCTGCACGCCGACGTTCGACGAGCACGGCTACGAGTCGATGCACAGCGTGCTGCAGATCGTCACCGACGACATGCCGTTCCTGGTCGATTCGGTGAGCATGGAGCTCGACCGCCACGGCGTCGGCCTCCATCTCGTGATCCACCCGATCATCTCGGTCACCCGAGCGTCGGACGGGACGCTGGTCGAAATCGCCGACGACGAGCACCGCGACGGCACCATCGCCGAAGCATTCATGCACTTCGAGATCGACCGCGAGACTGATCAGGCGATCCTCGATGACCTCGCCGCGGACGTCCGGCGTGTGCTCGATGATGTCCGCGCCGCGGTCGAGGACTGGAACGAGATGCGAGCCCGTTCGATCGAAGCTGTCGACGACCTCGCCACCGCACGCCTTCCCGTGCCCGACGCCGACGTCGCTGAGACCCAGGCGCTCCTCGGCTGGATCGCCGACGACCACTTCACCTATCTGGGGTACCGCGAGTACGAGCTGACCGAGGAGG
Organism: uncultured Acidimicrobiales bacterium; assembly: GCA_963747215.1. Classification (GTDB taxonomy): domain Bacteria; phylum Actinomycetota; class Acidimicrobiia; order Acidimicrobiales; family DATKAS01; genus DATKAS01. The sequence continues at coordinate 204,307 of CAVVET010000034.1, read as the reverse complement.
ACGGCGAGGACGTGCTCCGCGCCGTACCCGGCTCGGGCCTCGGGATTCTGCGGGACACGGGCGGTGAACCGGTGTCGCAGAGCTTCGCGAAGCTGCCGCCGGAGATGCGTCGACGGGCGCGCGAGCCCGTGCTGCTCACGCTCAGCAAGGCCAACACCCGATCGACCGTCCACCGGCCCGTCTTCCCCGAGTACATCGGCATCAAGCGGTTCGACGCGTCGGGCGGTGTCATCGGCGAGCGGCGGTTCCTCGGGCTCTGGACCTCCGCCGCGTACAGCTCGTCGCCGGGCGACATCCCGATCCTGCGCCGCAAAGTCGAGTCGGTCCTCGAGCGGGCCGGCTTCCCACGCGGATCGCATTCGGGCAAAGACCTGCTCGCGATCCTCGAGAGCTACCCCCGAGATGAGCTGTTCCAAGTGGACGTCGAGGACCTCTACGACACCGCGATGGGCATCCTCCACCTTCAGGAGCGGCGGCGCGTCCGTCTGTTCGTGCGTCGCGATGTGTTCGGTCGCTTCTTCTCGTCTCTCGTCTTCGTGCCTCGCGAGCGCTTGACGACCGAGGTCGAGCGTCGCGTGCAGGCGATCCTGCTCTCGGCGTTCGACGGGTCGAGCGTCGAGAGCACCACCCGCATCTCTGAGTCGGTGCTGGCTCGCCTGCACGTCATCGTGTACGTCGAACCGACGGCGACGAACGGCGACGTCGACATCTCCGAGGTCGAGCGGCGGTTGGCCGACGTCGTGCGGTCCTGGACCGACGACCTGGCCGAGGAGCTCATCGAGCACAACGGCGAGGAGCGTGGCGTCGAGCTGCTCCGCCGCTACGGCGATGCGTTCCCCGCCGCCTACCGGGAGGACGTCGACCCTCGAAGCGTGGTCGGCGACATCCAGCGCGTCGAGACGCTCGTCGGACCGACCGGATCCGACCTCGCGCTCGGCACTCACCCGTTCCGTCGAGGCCCCCCGGGGGTCGGTGCGACTGAAGCTGTTCCGCGTCGGGGAGCCGATGGCACTCTCGGACGTGTTGCCGCTCCTCGAGCACCTCGGGGTGCGCGTGATCGACGAACGTCCCTACGACGTGCATCCGCACGGCGGACCCGATGTCTGGATCTACGACGTCGGGTTGAGCAGCGACGATCTCGCGGACCTCGAAGGTGACGCAGCCCGAAGCCGGTTCTGCGAGGCGTTCGTGCGGTTGTGGCGCGGCGAAGCCGAGAGTGACGGTTTCAACCGGCTCGTGCTGAGAGGTGGGCTGTCGAGCCGTCAGGTCGCGCTGCTCCGCGCGGTACGCGAAGTACATGCGACAGATCGGCTCGACGTTCGGCCAGAGCTACATCGAGGACACCCTGTCGCGCAACCCGCGCATCGCCGCGATGTTGGTCGAGCTGTTCGAGAGCCGGTTCGACCCTGACCGCTCCGACGACGCTCAGGAGGCCCAACCCCGGCTGGCCGACGACATCTCGGAGGCGTTGTTCGATGTCGCGAGCCTCGACGAGGACCGCATCCTCTCGAGCTTGCTCCATCTCGTGCAGGCAACGACGCGGACCAACTGGTACCAGGACCGCGACTACGCGTCCTTCAAGCTCGATCCCGCGCGGTACCTGACCTCCCTCTGCCGCGTCCCGCCTTCGAGGTGTGGGTGTACTCGCCGCGGTGCGAGGGACTGCACCTGCGCGGCGGGCCCATCGCGCGTGGGGGCATCCGGTGGTCGGATCGCAGAGAGGACTTCCGCACCGAAGTCCTGGGCCTGATGAAAGCGCAGATGGTCAAGAACGCCGTGATCGTGCCCGTGGGCGCGAAGGGCGGCTTCGTCGTGAAGCGCCCTCCCGCGACGCCGGACCGCGAGCAGCTGCAGGCCGAGGTCGTCGCCTGCTACCAGATCCTCATTCGGGGGATGCTCGACGTGACCGACAACATCGTCGGCGACACGATCGAGGGGCCGCCGAGGGTCGTGCGCTACGACGGCGACGACCCGTATCTCGTCGTCGCCGCCGACAAGGGCACGGCGACGTTCTCCGACCTGGCGAACTCGATCGCCGCCGAGTACGGCTTCTGGCTCGGCGACGCGTTCGCGTCCGGTGGCTCGGCGGGATACGACCACAAGAAGATGGCGATCACTGCCCGGGGGGCATGGGAGTCGGTGCGGCGCCACTTCCTCCACCTCGGCCTCGATCCGGACACCGACCGCTTCACGGTCGCCGGCATCGGCGACATGTCGGGCGACGTGTTCGGAAACGGCATGCTGCTCTCCCGGTCGATGCAGCTCGTCGGCGCGTTCGACCACCGGCACGTGTTCCTCGATCCGCACCCTGACCCAGAGGGCTCGTACGTCGAACGCAAGCGGCTGTTCGACCTGCCGCGATCGTCGTGGGACGACTACGACCGCACACTCATCTCGCAAGGCGGAGGGGTGTGGCCGAGAGGTGCGAAGTCCATTCCGCTCTCGCCGGAGGCTCGCACGCTGCTCTGCGTCGAGGCGGAGGCGCTGACCCCGAGCGAGGTCATCTCGAGCCTGTTGAAGGCACCCGTCGACCTGTTGTTCAACGGCGGCGTCGGCACCTACGTGAAGGCCTCCACCGAGTCGCACGCCGACGTCGGCGATCGGGCCAACGACGCGGTCCGCGTCGACGGCGTCGACCTGCGCTGCCGAGCGGTGGTGGAAGGGGGAAACCTCGGTTGCACGCAGCAAGGCCGGATCGAATACGCGCTCGCGGGCGGCTTGATCAACACCGACGCGATCGACAACTCAGCGGGCGTGGACTGCTCCGACCACGAGGTGAACATCAAGATCCTGCTCGACGGCGTGGTCGCGGCGGGCGACCTCACGCTGAAGCAGCGCAACACCATCCTCGCCGACATGGAGGACGAGGTCGCCCGCTTGGTGCTGCGCAACAACTACGAGCAGAACCGCGCGCTCGCCAACGCTCGGGCGCAGGCGGAGTCGATGGTCGACGTCCACGCGCGGTACATCCGTTCACTCGAGCACGAGGACCTCATCGACCGCGTCCTCGAGTGCCTGCCGACGGATCGTCAGCTGTCCGAGCGTCAATCCACCGGCGTCGGTCTCACCCCGCCCGAGTTCGCGGTGCTGCTCGCGTACACGAAGACAACGAACGTCCGTGAGGTCCTCGCGTCGGACCTGCCCGACGATCCGTTCGTCGCGGACGAGATCGCCACCTACTTCCCCAGCCTCCTTCGCGAGCGCTTCCGCAACGAGATGGAGCGCCACCGACTGCGACGTGAGATCGTCGCCATGCGCATCGTGAACGGCACGGTCAACAAGGCCGGCATCTCCTACGACTTCCGGATGACCGAGGAAACGGGCGCCACTGTCGTCGACAGCACCCGGGCCCACATCGCCGCGCGGGCCATCTTCTCGATGCAGGACCTGTGGACCAGGATCGAAGGGCTCGACGGTGTCGTCGGGCCGGATGTCCAGCTCCGCATGCTGCTCGCGCTCCGCCGGATGGTGGAACGGGGCGCGCTCTGGCTGCTGCGTCACCGACGACCACCCCTCGACATCACCGCGACGGTGGCAGCCTTCCAGGAGGGCGCCACCGAGCTCGCCGCGGCCGTCCCCCAGGTGCTGTTCGGCACGGACCGCGATCAGCTGGAGGAAGCTGCCCGCGCGTACGAGGCGGCCGGAGTGGACCGCGAGATGGCCCGAGCAGCCGCGGCGCTCGGCGCTCAGTTCTCCTCGCTCGACATCATCGAGGTCTCGCGGGCGCGTGGGGTCTCGGTGACCGATGCCGCTGCGGTCTTCTTCGCGCTCGCCGATCGACTCGGCATCGACTGGATCCGTGATCGAGTGCTCGACCTCCCACGCGACAACGAATGGCAGACGCTCGCCCGAGCCGCATTCCGCGACGACCTTCAGCTCGAGCAACGCGAGCTCACCGCCGAGGTGCTGCGCGCGCGTACTGCCGGCGACGACGCCTATGCGCTCGTCGACGGGTGGACCGCCCGGAACCAGACGCAGGTCGACCGGTACCAGTCCGTCGTCGCGGGCATCAGGGCAGCGGGGGTGTACGACCTCACGTCGCTCTCGGTGGCCGTCCGGGAGCTGCGAAACTTGATCGTGACTGCGAACCCGGCAGGATGAGTGCGTGATCGACGTCGAGGAGTTCCGATCGAACGCGCGCGCCTGGCTCCATGAGAACCGGGCCGCCGCGCCCGCGACTACGGCGCGATCCTTCCTCCCGACCTCGTCGATCACGGGGTCGCGTGGCAGCAGCGGCTCTTCTCCGAGGGGTGGGCCGGCATCCACTGGCCGCAGGAGCACGGCGGGCAAGGGCTGACGCCGGACCACAACGCGACGTGGATCGAGGAGTGCGCGCGGCTGGGTGTGCCCGCGTTCATCAACATGGTCGGGATCGTGCTCGCCGGCACCGTGATCCAGAAGTTCGGCACCGACGAGCAGAAGCGCGCCCACCTCCGGGCGACGCTCGCCGCCGAGCAGGTCTGGTGCCAGCTCTTCTCCGAGCCCGGTGCCGGGAGCGACCTCGGCGGCCTGACCACACGCGCCGAACGAGACGGCGAACGATGGGTCGTCAACGGGCAAAAGGTCTGGTGCAGCGGAGGCCGGTACTCCGGCTGGGGGATCCTCATGGCTCGCACCGACCCCGACGCGCCGAAGCACAAGGGCATCTCGTTCTTCCTGATGGACATGGGTCTTCCCGGCATCGAGGTGCGACCGCTCCGGCAGATGACGGGCGAGGCGGAGTTCGACGAGGTGTTCTTCACCGACGTCGAGATGCCGATCGACGCGCTCATCGGGCCGGAGAACGAAGGCTGGATGGTCGGCATGGCGACGTTGACGAGCGAGCGCGGCCACATCGGCGCGTCGATCATCGGGCTCGAGCGCCGGCTCGAGCAGATCTCGCGCGATGGGCGGTGACGATCTCGGCATGGTCGAGCAGGATCGGTTGGCCGATCTGCTGGCGCGGGGCAACGCGTTTCGGGCGATGGCCCTGCGTCAGGGCCCGATCGCGAGCACCGCCGGCTCGCTCATGAAGCTCGGCATCACCGAGCTGATGTTCGAAGCGACGATGTTGCGGGGCGACCTCGCGGGCGCCGACGCGATGCTCGAAGGACCGGACGCCGCGGGCATGCTCGGCGCGCCGGGCGGACGCATCGCCGGCGGCACGAGCCAGGTGCAGCGCAACATCATCGGGGAACGACTGCTCGGCCTCCCTCGCGAGCCCAAGTAGCCAAGTACCCCGCCCCCCCCGGCGTTCTCAGGAGAGTAACGGGCCACAGTTGGCCCGTTGCGTCCCGAGGTTCACGAGGCGGCAGCGGTCCGCAGCCCGGCGCCAGTAGTCGATCTCCGCCGCGACCGTGTCCGCGCGGTGGATCGACTCGATTCCGCGTGTAGCGCCGCACCATGTACCCCTTGTCGACGAGCAGGTTCTGGCGGCGACGGTCCTCCTCGAATGCCTCGGGCGTGGTGTGAGGTCCGAAGCCGTCGACCTCGACGAGCAGCATCGCTTCGGGGTACGCGAAGTCGACCTCGAACGTCTCATGGCCGACCTTGACGAGGTAGTGGTACACGGGAGGCGGAGCACCGAAAGCCTGGAGCGCCTCCGCCAGCACGACTTCCGGATCGGAATCGCTCGCGTCGAGCCGGAGAGCCCTCGTGTCGAGCAACTCCCTCAACACGCCAGCGCCAGCGCGCCCGCGGCGTGCGACCTCGTCGAGCGTCGCGCGGACTTCGGGGATGGTGACGTGGCGCTCTCGGACCCACTGCTCGAGCGCTGCGAGAGACCAGAAACGGACGCGCCGACCGCGCCGAGGTCCACCAGGGTGCGAAGGCGAGTGGTCACCGGGATCGGGCCGATCGTCGTGATGTGCTCGGGGACGAGGTCTGCGATGCGATGCAGCCGCGCCCCGTCGATCACGATCTTGCGGTCGTCAGCGATTGAGACCTCGATCACCGACGAGGTGAAGCGATCGATCCCCACATCGATGCCGCCGCATAGTGCGACACGGCCGCTCCGGTCCCGGCGCAGAGCGCGGCGGCGAGCAGGCGCTGCTCGTGCGACTGCGGGAACGCGGTATCTCGATAGACGCGCTGATGAGCACGCACCCACTCGCCCGACGCGCATCTGCGCTTCCGCGTGCGTTCGCTCATCCCTGCTTCAACCGACTGTTCGAGCGTGATCAGCCCGAGTTGCCACGCGAGGTCGCGCTGCACCATGTCCGCCATGGAGCCGATCCTCATAGGGGGGTGGGAGACCAGCGAACCTCGGTAGCGACCAGGCCACTGATGGCCCGTTATCTACCTGAGAACGCGTGCGTGGGTAGGGGTGAGGACTGGGGTCAGCCGACCTGGCTGCCGTGGTGGGCGATCATCTGCCAACCGCCTCCATGCCGGCCGAACAGGTTGAGCGCGGCGACCGTGGCGCTCGTCGCGGCGCCGAGGATGTTCTCGTCGCAGACCACCCACCCGACGTCGCCGACGATCTCGGCGTGCGCGTTCGTGACGATGAACTGCAGCCGTTCGCTCCCACCGAAGAGCTCGTACCACGACCCCGCGATCGCACCCCATCCTCTGAGCATCGGCATAGGCGGGGTGGGTGCACACGACCCGGTCGCTGTGCTCCCAGAGATCGGACATGGCGTCGATGTCGCGAGCCTCGAAGGCGTCGTAGAAGGCTTGGTTGGCCGACAGCAAGGCCGTGAGCGTCCGTCGGCGGCACGGACTTCGGACGCTAGCCCGAGGCTCCCCGGGAACTTCCCACCCCCCCGGTACAGTCGCCTCATGGCCCTCCCGGTGCCCTATGGCCTCTCGCCATCGAAGGTCGAATCGTTCAAATCGTGCGCATTGGCGTTCCGATTCAGCGCGATCGACCGCCTCCCCGAACCGCCCTCGCCGTGGGCGACGAAGGGCACGCTCGTGCACCGCGCGCTCGAGCTTCTCTTCGAGGAGCCGCCCGCCCGACGCACGCTCGAGGCGGCGCTCACCGCGCTCGATCGCGCCGTCACCGAGATGGCCGACGATCCCGACTTCACCGGGCTCGGCCTCGACGACGATCAGCAACAAGCGTTCATCGACCACGCCGAGGCGCTCGTCCGTCAGTACTTCCGCCTCGAAGATCCGACGACAGTGCACCCGATCGGGCTCGAGCTGCGCCTCGAGGCCGAGGTCGGCGGCACAGTGATGCGGGGCGTCATCGACCGTCTCGATCTCGATGTCGACGGCGAGCTCGTGGTCACCGACTACAAGACCGGCAAGTCACCCCGAGTCACCCATGAGCAGGGCAGGCTCTCCGGCGTCAACTTCTACGCGTTGCTCTGCGAGCGGGTGCTCGGGCGGCGGCCAGCGCGCGTGCAGCTCCTCTACCTCGCGGAGCCGCTCGCGATCGTGGCCACACCGTCCGACCAGAAGATGGCGTTCCTCGACAAGAAGGTCGGTGCCATCTGGACGGCGGTCGAGAAGGCGTGCGCCAACGAGAGCTTCCGACCCAACCGCGGGCCGCTTGTGCGACTTCTGCGGGTTCAAGGCCGTACTGCCCGGCGTTCGGTGGCGATCCGAGCCTCGTCGGCGCCACCCGCGTCCCCGAACCCGTGCTCTTGTAGAGGCGTGCAGTCAACCGACGACCCGCTCGACGATCCGGCCGACGAGCCCTTCGGTCCGACTGTCGCCCGCTTCGACGCGGCTGTCGATGCGTGGTTCGAACGGATCCGGGGCAACCCCACCGCTGACCGGGTCTTCTACCTCGCATCCGCGCTCGCCGATCACAGCCTCCTCTGGCACATCGCCGGTCTCGCTCGCGCGGCCGTGCCGGGTGGCGACCCCGCCGACGGCGTCCGGCTGTCCCTCACCCTCGGCGTCGAGTCGGCGGTCGTGAACCTCGGCGTGAAGTCGCTGTTCAGTCGGGTCCGCCCGGTGCACGAAGGCGAGCGGCCACACGGGTTGCGCCGGCCGCTCACGAGCAGCTTCCCGAGCGGCCACGCCTCGTCGGCGTTCCTCGCCGCGGTGATGCTCTCCGAAGGCCGGCCATACGAAGCGCCGCTGTGGTTCGGGCTCGCGGGAGTGGTGGCGACGAGCCGCGTGTACGTGAAGGTCCACCACGCGTCCGACGTCGTCGCGGGCGCCGCGATCGGGCTCGCGCTCGGCGCCGTGGCCACTGGGGTGTGGCGGCGGCTGGGCGCCCCACGCTGACGGAGACCGAGGATGCGGAATCTTCTCGGCGAACCGGGGGTTGGCGACGACATGCCCTCGCGCGCCTTCGCTGTCACCTTCGACTACCGCTGCCCGTTCGCCCGCACCGCCCATGAGCACGTCGTCGAGGGGCTGCGGGGAGGCGCCGACTGGGACGTCCGGTTCGTGCCGTTCTCGCTGGGCCAGGTCCACGTGGCCGAGGGCGACCCCGACGTGTGGGACGAGCCCGAGAAGGACACCGGCTTGTTCGCGCTGCAAGCGGGCGTCGTCGTTCGTGATCAGTATCCCGACCAGTTCTTCGCCACCCACATCGCCCTGTTCGGCGCGCGGCACGACGAGGGCCGACACCTCCGTGACCCCGAGGTGATCCACGAGGTGCTGAAGACCAACGGCGTCGACGCCGACGCCGTGTTCGAGGAGATCGCCGCGGGAGGCGTCCTCGACACCATCCGCAAGGAGCACGAGGCCGCAGCGAACGATCACCGGGTCTGGGGCGTACCCACGTTCATCGCCGCCGAACAGTCGGTGTTCGTCCGCCTGATGGACCGACCCCAAGGGGATCAGGGCTTCGCGACGGCCACCGTCGACCGCGTCCTCGACCTGACGGAGTGGCCGAATCTCAACGAGTTCAAGCACACCTCGATCCCGCGCTGATCTCGACACCGGCTTGACCCCGGAGCGCGGCGACCCGTCGCGACCTAGCCTTCCCCCATGGTCGAATCTCGCGTCGAGATGAGCCCTCGGATGTCCGACGCCGAGAGCCTGATGTGGCGGCTCGAGAAGGACCCGTATCTGTCGTCCACGGTCGCCAACCTCACCGTCCTCGACAGCGCGCCCGACATGGAGCGGCTCGCGCAGCGGATGATCCGCGCGACGCGCGTCGTGCCCCGTCTGCGCCAGCGGGTGAAGCCCGCGCTCGGCCTGCAGCCGCCCGCGTGGGTCGACGATCACGACTTCGATCTCAGCTATCACCTGCGCCGGCTCGCGCTCGCGCCTCCCGGCGACGAGCGCGATCTCTACGACCTCGCCACGCTGCTGACGGCCGACCCGTTCGACCGCACCCGCCCGTTGTGGCAGATGGTCATCATCGAAGGACTGAGTGGCGGCCGCGCCGCGCTGCTCATGCGCTTCCACCACACGCTCATGGACGGCGAGGGCGGCGTGCGACTCTCGCTGCAGTTCCTCGACTTCGAACGCGATGCGCCCGAACAGCCGCTGCCGCCGGAGTATCGAAGCGGTCGCGGCACCGCCGGCAGCGAGCCCCGGTGAGGTCGCGCGCGACGTCATGACAAGCACGCTTCGCGTTCCGATGGGCCTGGCACGTGAGTGGAGCGATCTCCTCGCCGACCCTCGCCGCATCCCTGAGGTGAGCGCCGCGGCCGCGACCTCGTTGCGCGCGATCGTGCGCCAGCTGTCGGACACGAAGCGAGCCCTCTCGCCGCTGTGGACGCAGCGGTCGCTGTCGCGACGGCTCGAGACCCTGCGGGTTCCGTTCGACGACGTGAAGACCGCGGCCAAGGAGCTCGGCGGCTCGATCAACACGGCGTTCATCACGGCCGCGACCGAGGCGGCCGGTCGGTATCACCTCGCGCAGGGCGCGCCGATCGACGAGCTGCGGGCCTCGATGGCGATCAGCACCCGGACACGAGCCACGACCGAGGCCAACGCGTTCACCCTGGCCCGCATGCTCGTACCCGCCGGCGAGATGAGCATCGAGGAGCGCTTCAAGCGCATCCAGGAAGCCACCGACACCGCCCGCTCCGAGTCCGGTCAGGCGAGTCTGAACGTGCTCGCCGGCGTCACCGCCGCGCTGCCCACCTCGCTGCTCGTGCGGATCGCCCGGCAGCAGACCGAGACCGTCGACTTCGGCACATCGAACGTGCGGGGCTCACCGGTCCCCCTGTACCTCGCCGGGTCGAGGGTGGAGGCGAACTACCCGCTCGGACCCACAGGCGGCACCGCGTTCAACCTCACGCTGCTCTCGTACGCGGGCAGCCTCGACATGGGGCTGAACATCGACGCGGCCGCCGTCGCGGAACCGGGGATGCTCCGCGACCTGATGGTCGAGTCGTTCGAGGACCTGGTGAAGCGGGGACGTCCAGTCCGGGCGGCCGCGAAGACCGCGAAGTCGAAGAAGCCCGCGGACGCGGAGAAGCCGAGGAAAGCGAAGTCGGCAAGAAGAGCTGACGGATCGAGCTCGTTGACGGACTCGTTGACGTCGACTAGTTGACGGAGGCCCCGACGGGCTCGATCGAGCTCGTCAGGAGGGTGCGCACGTCGAGCAAGAGGTCAGCGACTTCGGCGGTGGAGACGAGCTCGCGGGCGACCATCTCACGCAGACCGCGATCGATGATGGCCAGGGCCTCGTCGATCTGCTCGCTGTCGTGGGTCTGCGTCATCGAACCCTCCCAACCGTCCGGTACGGCTCGGCATTCCCGAGCCGTACTGACACCGTACCGGTCGAGTGTGACGCGACGGTTTCAAGGCTTCGGAGATTTCCGTCACCGGACCGGCACACTTCGGGCCGATAGCGTCCCGCGGATGGCCCCCCACCCCTCCCTCGGCGTGACCTACGCGAGCCTCGCAGCGCTCGGAGTGACCGGCGGCGTCGAGGTCGCCCGGGCGGCCGAAGCAGCTCGGCTACCGGTCGTTCTGGACGGCCGAGACGACCGGCCCCGAGGCGTTCTCCCTGCTCGCCGCGGCCGGCGCCGCCGCGCCGTCCCTCGACCTCGGCACCGGCGTGCTCGCCCTCCAGCTGCGCACCCCGCCGCTGGTGGCCATGGCGCGGCGACGCTGCAGGCCCTGCACCCCGACCGCGACATCCTCCTCGGCGTCGGCATCTCGTCGCCGGTCGTGACGTCCAGGTGGCACGGCGCGCCCTACGGCGACGCGGCCGCTGGCCCAGGTCCGCGAGTACGTCACCCTGCTCCAGGAGTGCCTCACCGGCGAGACGGTGTCGTTCAAGGGCGACTTCTACGAGGTCAACCGCTTCCGGCTCGGCGTGCGGCTCGGCGAGCGGCGACCGAAGATCGTCGTCGGCGCGCTCAACCCGGGCATGCTGCGGCTGGCCGGCGAGCTCGCCGACGGCGTGCTGCTCAACTACCTGCCGGCGTCCCACGTGCCGTGGTCGGTCGAGCAGGTCCGCGAGGGTGGCGCCGCAACGATCTACGCCTACGTCCACGCCGGCGCTCGTGCCGAGCGGGACGACGGCATCGAGGCGGCGCGCCGCGACCTGTTCTCCTACGCCGTCGTCGACGCGTACGCGCGCAACTTCGAGCGGGCCGGCTTCGCCGACGAGGTCGCCGAGATCCGAGCGCGCCACGCCGCGGGCGACCGCGAGGGCGCCCTCGCCGCGGTCTGCGACCGCATGGTCGACGCCATCGACGTGATGGGCGACGCCGGACACGGTGCGCGACACCGTGCAGGCCTACGTCGACGGCGGGCGTCGACGTGCCCGTGCTCATGCCGCTGCCGTGGGGCCCCGACCGGATGGCGGTCACGATGGCCACCATGGAGCCGCAGCAACCGCCTGACGCGTCGGACAGTCCCGGCCATGGAGCTCGCGGGCAAGGTCATCGTCGTCACCGGGGGCGCGAGCGGCATCGGTCGGGCCTCGCGCGGCGCTTCGCCGCCGAGGGCGCGGCGGGTGTCGTCGTGGCCGACGTCGACGCGCGACGGTGCCGCGGCGGTCGCCGCCGAGATCGCGGCGGCGCAGGCGGCGTCTCGATGGCGGTGCCGACGAACGTGGCGATCGAGGCCGACGTGATCGGTCTGCGTGCGAGCGGGCCGAGGCCACCTTCGGGCCGATCGACCTCTTCTGCGCGAACGCCGGCATCGGGTCTGGGCGCCGGCCCGGAGACCCCCGACGACGACTGGGACCGCATCTGGCACGTCAACATGATGGCCCACGTCTACGCGGCCCGGCGCGCTCGCTGCCCGGCTGGCTCGCGCGGGGCGAGGGCTACTTCCTGCTCGACGGCGTCGGCCGCCGGGCTGCTCACCCAGATCGGCTCGGCGCCGTACGCCGTCACCAAGCACGCGGCGGTCGCGTTCGCCGAGTGGCTCGCGGTCACCTACGGCGACCAGGGCGTGCGAGGTGTCGTGCCTGTGCCCGCAGGGCGTGCGCACGAACATGCTCAACGCCGGCGATGTCGGCACGCACGCCGGCGCGGCGCGTGGTGCGCGCGGCGGGCGCGGTGCTCGAGCCCGAGGACGTCGCCGACGCGGTGCGTCGCCGCGATCCGACGCGGAGCAGTTCCTGATCCTCCCCCACCCCGAGGTGCTCACCTACTTCCGACGCAAGACCGACGACTACGACCGCTGGCTGAACGGGCATGCGCCGGCTGCAGGCGCGGGTGGGCGGAGACCAGCGGCGTGACCTGAGGTCCGCGCCCATGGGTGTGCGACTCGAACCATCCGACGAGTACATGCACGAGCTGGGCCCCGAGCCGAACTTCAACGAGAGCATGTACATCAACATCTTCGATCCCGACAACAAGATCGGCGGCTTCTTCCGCATCGGCAACCGCGCGAACGAGGGCTACGCCGAGATGACGGTCTGCCTGTACCTCCCCGACGGGCAGGTGGGGTTCATGTTCAAGCGGGCCGAGATCATCGAACAACGACGCGTTCGACGCCGGCGGCATGACGCTGGACGATGGTCACGCCGTTCGAGGAGCTGCGCGTCGAGCTACGAGGGCAAGGTCGTGCTGCTCGACGACCCGCTCGAGATGGCCGACCCGAAGAAGGCGTTCACCGAGCAACCCGTACGCGGAGTGCGACGATCGACATCACGTTCACCGGTCAGGGCCGCCCGTCGATGTTCGGCGGCGAGCCCGACGAGCCGCACGAGACGCCCGGCGAGGAGTTCGCCAAGGGTCACTACGAGCAGCTCGTCGCCGGCTCGGGACGGATCCGCGTCGGCGAGCGAGGAGTGGCTGGTCGATGGGCTTCGGCCTGCGTGACCACTCGTGGGGGCCGCGCTTCTGGCAGGCGCCCTGGTACTACCGCTGGCTGACCGCCAACGTCGGGCAGGACTTCGGCTTCATGGGCAGCCGGGTGGCCCGCCGGACGGGCCGGGCACCCGGGGCGGCTTCGTCTGGGAGGACGGCCAGCTCCACTACTGCGACGACGCTCGAGCTCATCGACGACGTACGAAGGCGACGACCGCTACCACGAGGAGATCACCGCGGTGCTGCGCTCGTCGCGCTCGGAGCAAGGAGTGGCGGATTCACGGGGAGGTGATGAACCTCATCCCGCTGCGCAACCGTCGCCCCGACCCCGAGGGCAACATGCTCGTCACTCGCATCAGCGAGGGCATGACCGAGTGGACGCTCGGCGACGGCCGCGTGGGCTACGGCCTGTCGGAGTACCTCGACCAGATCATCGACGGCGCACCGGTCGGCCTCGCCGAGTAGCGCGTGCTCACCTTCCATCTGGTGGCGCGCGAGGTGTGGGAAGCACAACGCGCCCGCGACGTCTACGTACCCGAAGCATTCGCGGCCGACGGGTTCGTGCACTGCACCGACGGTGACGATGCGGTGATCGACACGGCCAACCGCTACTACCGCGACGACTCACGCGCGTACGTCGTGCTGACCATCGCCGTGGACGAGTTGTCGTCCGAGGTGAAGTACGAGGACGCGGGCCGGATCGTTCCCGCACGTGTACGGCCCGATCGACATCGCCGCCGTGCGCGAGGTGCGAGACGTGCGACGCGACCCGGACGGGACGTTCCTCCCGCTTCACGTAGGGTCGACACTTCATGGATCAGCTGTCGATCGGTGAGGCGCGCCGCATCGCACTCGCCGCCCAGGGCTTCGCGGAGAAGCGACCATCGGGGAAGATCGATCGGCGGCACGTACGTCGAGTCATCGACCGTCTCGGCGTGATCCAGCTCGACTCCGTGAACGTCCTGGTGCGCTCGCACTACTTGCCGTTCTTCTCTCGTCTCGGTCCGTATCCCGTCGAGGCGTTGCAGCAGCTGGCGTGGAACTCGCACTACTTGTTCGAGTACTGGGGGCACGAAGCGTCGTTGCTCCCGACCGAGCTGCAGCCCTCCTTCCGCTGGAAGATGCAGCCGAACCGGACGCCCCGGATGACCTACTGGTTGCACGCGATCGACGAGGCCCACCCGGGCTACCGCGAGGCGGTGCTCGACGAAGTCCGGAGGAACGGCCCGTTGAGCGCGGGTGAGCTGAGCGATCCGGGCCAGAAGGACGGACCGTGGTGGGGTTGGGCGAAGGGCAAGCGGACACTCGAGTACCTGTTCATGACCGGTGAGGTCACGGCAACGCGCCGGCCGAACTTCGAGCGCGTGTACGACGTGCCGGAGCGGCTGCTGCCCGCAGACGTCTTGGCTACACCGACACCGTCGGAGCACGACGCCCGCAAGGCCCTCCTCGAGCTCAGCGCGCGGGCGATGGGAGTCGCCACCGCGAGCGACCTCACGGACTACTTCCGGCTCGCAGTCGTCGCGAGCCGAACCCCTCTGGCCGAGCTCGTGGAGGAGAGCGTGCTGATACCGGTGCAGGTGGAGGGATGGAGCAAGCCCGCGTACCGGCACCGAGACGCTCGCCTGCCCCGGCGTGTCGACGCCACCGCGTTGCTCAGCCCGTTCGACAACCTCGTCTGGTTCCGGGAACGCGACGAGCGGCTGTTCGACTTCCACTACCGCATCGAGATCTACACGCCGGCGCCGAAGCGCACCTACGGGTACTACGTGCTGCCGTTCCTCCACGGAGACACGATCGTGGGTCGGGTCGATGTGAAGGCCGATCGCAAGGCAAAGACGCTCGTGGTGCCGGGCGCGTTTGCCGAGCCCGGAGTCGATGCCGCGGCCGTGGCGGACGCGCTCGCCCGCGAGCTCAGCACGATGGCGAGCTGGCTGGGGCTCGAGCGAGTGACTGTCGGCCGCAAGGGTGACCTGTCGACGCCAGTGCGCCGCGTGCTCGGTACGCTCGCCGCCGGTGGATCGTCCTGAACCGCGCGTACGCGCGGCAGCGGAGACCTGAGCATCGCTTACCTGACTGCCGGCGACGGTCCTCTCGACATCGTCTATGTGCCCGGATTCATCTCCCACGCCGATCTCCTCTGCTGGACATCCCGGTCTTCCGCCAGATCGCGACCCGCTTGGCGTCGTTCGGAAGGGTCATCACGTTCGACAAGCGAGGCACGGGATTGTCCGATCGAACGGTCGGGGTCGGCAGCGCCTTGGCGAATCCTCGCATGGACGACATCCGCGCGGCGTCATGGACGTCGCCGATCGGATCGGTTCGTGCAGGCGAACGCCGAGGAGCTGGCGTCGGTGCTCGCCGGCGAGCGTTCGACCTCGATCTATTCGTTCGGCGTCGTCCATCACACGCCGCACCCGGATCGCGCGCTCGGCCGAGATGCGGGCGCTCGCCGCACCGGTGGCACGACTCAAGCTGATGGTCTACCACCGCCGCTCGTGGAAGGTCTTCTGGATCCTCACCACGCACGAGCGAGGGCGATTCTGGAAGGCCGAGCGAGCTCATCGCGAAGCACGCCGAGGCACAAACCGGATGTCCCGTCGCCTTCACGCTACACACGCCGCGAGGCGCGCGAACTCGTCGACCGGGCCGGCTTCCGTGTCACGGGAGCTGACGCGTCGATCACGTCTTCCCCTATCGCATCCGCGACTACGTCGAGTACCGCTACGTCAAGGAGCCGTACTTCCGCTGGATGCCGGAACCCCTCTTCCGCGCCTTCGA
Source organism: uncultured Acidimicrobiales bacterium (assembly GCA_963747215.1). Lineage (GTDB taxonomy): Bacteria > Actinomycetota > Acidimicrobiia > Acidimicrobiales > DATKAS01 > DATKAS01. The sequence goes on along the minus strand of CAVVET010000034.1, from coordinate 188,411 downwards.
GCGCGGGTTCGGCTGGCACCTCCTGATCACGGCCGAGGCCGCTTAGCGACCTGCGCGGTCGCCGTCGTCGGACTCGGGAAGCTCGGAGCGCCGCTCGCGGCGGTGCTCGCCAGCAAGGGCAACGACGTGATCGGCATCGACATCAACCCCGACGTCGTGCGGCTCGTGCACGACGGCCGCGCGCCTGTGGAGGAGCCGGGCTTGCAGGATCTCGTCAGCGCGTCCGCGGAGCGCCTCACCGCAACGACCGACCTCGACGTGGCGGCCGAGCGCCGATCTGACGATCCTGCTCGTCCCGACCCCGTCCGACGAGCGTGGCGCGTTCTCGAACGCGTTTCTCCGCGATGCCATCGAAAAGGTCGGGCAGGCCTCGTCGAGACGCGACGAGTACCACGTCGTCGTCGTCGCGAGCACCGTGATGCCCGGATCGTGCGAGCGAGAGTTCGGCCCGCCCTCGAGCGAGCTTCCGGGTCGACGGGTCGGCGAGTCGCTCGGGCTCTGCTACAGCCCCGAGTTCATCGCCCTCGGCAACGTCATCCGCGACATGCTCGAGCCCGACATGGTGCTGATCGGCGAGTCCGACTCTCGAGCCGGCGATGCTGCTCGAGCGGCTCTACTCCGGCGTGTGTCGAGAACGATCCGCCGTTCCGGCGCATGAGCCTCGTCAACGCCGAGCTGACCAAGATCGCCGTGAACACGTACGTGACCATGAAGATCTCGTACGCGAACACCCTCGCGGACATGTGCGAGCGACTTCCCGGGCGCCGACGTCGAAACCGTGACGGACGCGCTCGGGCTCGACACGCGAATCGGCGGGAAGTACCTCCGTGGCGCGATCGCCTACGGCAGGCCCCTGCTTCCCGCGCGACAACAAGGCGTTCGCCGTGCTGGCCCGCGACCTCGGCACCGAGGCGCCGCTCGCCGAGGCGACCGACGCGGTCAACGATCGCCCAGACGCGGCGACTCGCGCGGATCGTCCTCTCGCGCCTCGGAGGACGGCGACGTCGTCGGGATCCTCGGTCTCACGTACAAGCCCGACACCGGTGTGGTCGAGGAGAGTCCCGGACGTCGCGCTCGCCCGTCCTGCTCGGACAGGCGGCGGGTCGCGAGCGTCAACGTGTTCGACCCCGTCGCGACCGACGCCGCCGCGGCGTCGTCCTCGGACGACGCCGTGCGTGCGTGCAGCTCCGCGCGCGAGCTGCTCGAGCGATCCGACGTCGTGGTGATCGCGACGCCGTCGAGGAGTTCCCCGACCTGCCGGTCGAGTCGCTCGGCAGGCACGAGAGCGTCACCGGTCGTGATCGACTGCTGGCGGCTCCTCTCCGACGAGCCCACGGAGACGTCGTCGAGATCGTGCGGCTCGGCCGTGCCGTTGAAGGCAAGCCTCGCGCTTGAACACCTAGGAGGGACAGACGATGTCGACCACGATCGCACAGATCCGACCCGATTCTCGTCGCCGGCGCCGGCGGGTTCATCGGCGGATGGCTCGTTCGCCACCTCCAGGAAGGAGGGCTTCGCCAACCTCCGCGCCGTCGACCTCAAGCCGCTCGACGAGTGGTACCAGGTGCATCCCCGGCGTCGACAACCGGCGTCTCGGATCTCCGCTCGCTCGACGCGTGCCGCGAGGCCGTCCGCGGCGTCGCGCACGTCTACAACCTCGCCTGCGACATGGGCGGGATGGGCTTCATCGAGGCCAACAAGGCCGCTGTGCATGATCTCGGTGCTCATCAACACCCACCTGCTGATGGCCGGCAAGGACGCACGGCGTCGAACGGTTCTTCTTCTCCTCGTCCGCATGCGTCTACAACGTCGACGCTCCAGCAGGACGCCGACGTCACGGCGCTCCGCGAGGAGGACGCCTACCCGGCGATGCCCGAGGACGGCTACGGCTGGGAGAAGCTGTTCTCGGAGCGCATGTGCCGGCACTTCCTCGACGACTTCGGCATCGAGACGCGCGTCGCCCGCTACCACAACGTCTACGGGCCGCACGGCACGTACGACGGTGGCCGCGAGAAGGCGCCCGCTGCGATCTGCCGCAAGGTCGCGCAGGCGAAGCTCTCCGGCGACCGACGAGATCGAGATCTGGGGCGACGGCGAGCAGACGCGGAGCTTCATGTACATCGACGACTGCCTGCTCGGCACGACCCGGATCATGGAGAGCGACGTCCAGCGACCCGATCAACCTCGGCTCGTCCGAGCTCGTGACGATCAACCAGCTGGTCGACATCGTCGAGGAGATCGCCGGCGTGCGCCTGACCCGCCGCTACGACCTCGACGCGCCGAAGGGCGTCCGCGGCCGCAACTCCGACAACACGGCGATTCGTCGACCGACTCGGCTGGGAGCCGAGCACGCCGCTCGCCGACAGGGCTCGAGCGGACGTACGCCTGGATCCACGACGAGCTGGCGGCGTGCGCCACGCCCGGCTCGGCATCGGCCGTCGCGACCGGTTGATGCGCGAGCGGCGGCGCCGTGCTCGCCCGCCGGTCGCCAACGTGATCTCCGTCGTCCTGTACGGCCGCAACGACGCGCACGGCTACAACCTCCATCGCGCGCGCGGCGCTGAGCCTCAACTGCCTCGCCGAAGTCCTCACCGATCCCGACGACGAGATCGTCTTCGTCGACTACAACACGCCGGACGAGCTTCCGACGTTCGTCGAAGCGATCGCGGACACGCTCACCGACGCGCTGCCTCGACCGGCTGCGCGTGCTGCGCGTGCCCGCCTGCACTCCACCGAGAGCGCTTCGCGGCGCTGACGCACCTTCCGGTCGTCGAGCCCGTCGCCCGGAACGCCGCGCGCGCGCCGCGCCAATCCCGCCAACCGCTGGCTGCTCTCGACGAACACGGACATGATCCTCGTGCCGCCTCGCGAGCGAAGCGTCAGCGACGCCTGTCGCGAGCTGCGCTGACGGCTACTACGGGCTGCCCCGCTTCGAGCTACCGGAATGGCTCTGGGAGCGGCTTCCGCGCGCCGATCCTCAACGTGCGATGACCGAGGTCGCGCGCCTGGGACCGCGCCTTCGCCTCGACGAGCCCACGCTCAGTCACGAGTGGATCCGGTTCGACGCCCCGGGCGACTTCCAGCTCGTTCTCCGTGACGACCTTCTTCGCGATCGACGGGTTCGACGAGGAGATGCTGCTCGGGTGGCACGTCGACTCAGAGCCTCGGCGACGGGTTCTTCGCCGCATTCGACGGTCCGGCCGCGCCATCAGTGCGTGCAGGCTGTCGTCGAGCGAGTCGACGCAATCGCGTTACCGCTTCGTGCTGGGCTGCATCGGCGAGTGCGAGGTGCGCGACGACGACCTCGCCGGCATGACTCTCCACGAGACGAGCCGCGGAGATGGGCGATCGACAGTGGCGCGAGCTGCTCGACCGGCACGACAGGATTCGCGACGAAGAGATCCGCCGGGCGAAGGGCACGACGGTGAAGAGCCTCGGCGACGGGTTCCTCGCCGCGTTCGACGGACCGGCCCGCGCGATCAAGTGCGCACAGGCCGTCGTCGAGCGAGTCGACGCAATCGGGCTACCTCTTCGTGCTGGGCTGCATGCGGGCGAGTGCGAGGTGCGCGACGACGACCTCGCCGGCATGACTCTCCACGTGGGAGCCCGCGTCGCCTCGCTCGCAGGGTCCGGAGAGATCCTCGTGACCGGTACCGTGCGCGACCTCGTGCTCGGCGGCGACTTCGAGTTCGAGGATCGCGGCCGTCACGCCCTCAAGGGTGTGCCGGGCGAGTGGCCGGTACTCGCCGTTCTGCGCTGAGAGCATCCGTCAGCGCTCGCCGTTGAGGAAGTCGCGTGCGAGCTGCTCCCACATCTCCGACGACAGCTGCAGCGACTCGATGTCGACGCGCTCGTCGTTGCCATGGAAGCGCGACCAGTACTCCGTCGGCGTGATCGACCGGCTCAGCAGACCGAATCCGTACGACGGCACGCCGGCCTTTCGGAACCACCGGGCGTCGGTCGCACCGGTGAGCGGGCAGCCGAGGAGCTGCGCCCCCGGATAGGCGCGCTGCGCAGCACGTTCCATCGCGGCCCACATCGGAGTGCCGGTCGGCGACTCGGTCGGCTCGCCCGATCGCACGACGGTGATCTCGACGTCGTCGCCGAAATCAGCGAGCAGCGCGTTGAGTCCGGCGAGCACTCCGTCGACCGTCTCACCGTGCACGATGCGAATGTCGGGCTGCACGACGACCCGGTCGGGGATCACGTTGCGCTTCTGTCCGCCGTGGATCACCGTCGGTGGGTAGGTCGAGTGCGTGCACGCGTGCGCTCGTGCGGCGAGGCCGGGTGGAAGTGTGCCGAGCGCGTCCCAGAGACGGTCCGCATCAGTGAGCAGGGCTTTGAGCTCGGGGTCGTATGCCTGCCCCTCGACCCATCGGCGCCACGAGTCGGTGATTCGGGTCTGCGGTCGGTGCTCGGCGAGGCGCCGGACGATCTCCGCCGCCTTGATCACCGCGTTGTCGGAGCCGAACGGCGTCGATCCGTGGCTCGGCGTGCCGCGGACCGTGATGTCGACGACCGCGCCTCCCTTTTCGCCGGTGACGGCTTCGACGATCGTTCCCGTCGCCCCTTCAGTGACGATGCCGCCGACCTCGGTGAGCACGTAGTCGATCCGAATGTCGTCACCGTGCTCGTCGATGAGGTGCTTCGCACCGAAGATGCTGCCGGCTTCCTCGTCGGGCAGCGCGAGGTAGTAGAGCGTGCCCTTCGGCCGGAAGCCCGTTGCCGCGAGCCGTCGCACCGCGACGGCCATCGACGCGGTCTGGTTGAGCATGTCGACCGCGCCTCGTCCCCAGACCTCGTTGTCGACGAGCTCGCCGCCGAACGGATCGCGGCTCCATCCCCCCTCCGACACGGGCACGACATCGGTGTGGCCCACGAGCGCCATCGACGGCGCGTCCGGATCGGATCCGTCGATCCGCACGACGAGCGACGGGCGATCGGGCGTGTCCGGATGGTGATAGCTCGCAACGTCGAGTCCGCCGTCACCGAGGTAGGCAGCGAGCGTCTCGGCGTTGCGGCGCTCCTCCCCGGACTCGGTGGTGCCGAGGTTCACGCACGCGTTGCGGATGAGCGTCTGCAGCAGCTCGACGACCTCGCCGGTGCTTCGGTCGATCACCGGGCGGTTGCCCTCTCCACCCACGCGTCGATGAGACGGCGGGCGATGCTCATGCCCGGAGGGATCATCGGGAGGTCGTCGGCGCGGTACCAGTTCGCGTCCGCGATCTCGTTCTCGTCGATGACGATGTCGCCCGCGCTCCAGCGCGCCGTGAACCCGAGCATCAGCGAATGCGGGAAGGGCCACGGCTGGCTGGCGACGTAGCGGACGTCGGTGAGCGTGACGCCGACCTCCTCGCCCACCTCGCGGTGCACGGCTTCCTCCATCGTCTCGCCCGGCTCGACGAAACCAGCCAGGCAGCTGTACATGGGGATCGGAAATTGGCGGCCGCGAGCGAGCAGTGCCTCGGGGCCGTCGTCGCCATCACGCTCGACGAGCACGATGATCGCGGGAGCGAGCCGCGGGAACGCCAGCAGGCCGCAGCGGGGGCACCGGCGGGCCCGCTCGTGGGCCGCGGGCATCGTGCCCGTCTCCACACCGGCCGCAGAAGCGGTGGGTGCGATCCCACTCGACGATCTGGACGGCGCGTCCCGCGACGGTCCACTCCACCTCGTCGAGGCGACCCCAGAGGGCGCGCAGCGGCATGAACGATCCGTCGTCCTCGCCGGACTCGGGGGGCTCGACGTCGCCGGCCCAGCACGGACGGCCCTCGAGCAGGCCGAGGAAGTGCCGGCCCCTGAGGGGCAGCTCGACCTGCCCGTCGGTCACGAGCACGTCGTCGCCGCGGACGTAGAACCAGCGCTGCTCCGGTGCCGCCTCGCCGTCAGCCGTCGCCGGCGGATGCAGCAGCGGGACGAACGGCGTGGCCATGCGCTCACCGTACCGGTGCGAGACTCGTGGCATGCCTTGGATCACGACGGTGAGCGCCGACGACGCGACGGGACTGCTGAAGGAGGCGTACGACTGGCAGGCCGAGCGGCTGGGCGAGCCGACCGAGTTCACGATGCTCGGCAGCCTCTATCCCGAGATCGTGATGGAGCGATTGAAGCTGTACCGGTCGGTCGAGGGCTGTCCGTCGTCGTTGGCGCCGGCCGAGCGTCAGCTGGCCGCGTATGTCGCATCCACGCTCAACGGCACCGCGCACTGCGCGTCCGGTCTACGGGTGAAGCTGCCCACGCTCGGAGTAGACCGCGCCACGATCGACGCGGTCACGAGCGACGCCGCTCGTGTGCGCACCGGAAGTGATCGTCTCGACGCGATTCTCAGCTACGCGGCGCGACTCACGGCGACACCGATCGCCGTCGGAGAACAGGACGTCGAGGCACTGCGAGACGTCGGGCTCGACGATCTCGACATCCTCGACCTCAACAACATCGTCGCGTACTACTGCTACATCAACCGCGTGGCGAACGGGTTGGGACTCACGACCGAGATCCCCGAAGCGCACGCGTTGTCCGCGCTTCCGAAGTGAGCGGCGAGACGCCGCTGCGCACCGGCATCTGGTTGTTTCCCGACACCCCGTCGTCGACGTTCGTCGCGCACGCCGCACACTGCGAGGCGGCGGGAATCGACGATCTGTGGGTGGGCGACGAGGGCCCCGGGCGCGACCCGTTCGCGCTGCTCGCCGCTGCCGCGACGGTGACAACCCGGCTGCGCCTCGCCGTCGGGGTCACGAACCCCTACCTGCGCCATCCCGCGATCACCGCAGTCGCCGCCATGACGATCCAGGAGCTCTCGGAGGGCCGCGCGGTGCTGGGGCTCGGCCCGGGAGGCGACGTGGCGCTGGCTCCGCTCGGGATCGACCGGCGCGCGCCGCTGTCCGAGTGCCGCCGCGCCGTGCGGGTGATCCGGGCGGTGTGCCGAGGCGAGGCGACCGACGGGTACGAGCCGCCCGCACACGCCTTCACTGCTCCCGACCTGCCGCTGTTCATCGGTGCTCGCGGTGAGCGATTCAACCGGTTCGCATCGGAGGCCGCCGACGGCGTGTTCGTCGCCGGCGTTGCGCCTTCGCTGTTCGACGAGCTCGTCGGTTGGGCGCGGTCGGTGCGACCGATCTCGATCGCGCTCTACATCAGCGCGTGCTTCGACGACGAGGACGTCGAGCGCAGCCGCCCCCTGCTGATCCACGCCTTCCTCAATGGCCCCGAGACCCTGCGCGCGAGAGCGGGACTCGAAGCGGCGGCGTTGCAGGAAGCTTCGATCGCGCTCGCCGCGGGCGATGACGGGCCGGCGCGCGTGCTGATGACCGACGCCCGACTCGACCACGTGCTCGTGCGGGGCACGCCAGTGGAAGTCGGCCGCGTGCTCGCGGCTCACGCGAGCCGCATCCGGCCGCAGAGCGTGGGGTTCGCACTGCTCGCGCAAGACATGAGTCGGGCCATCGACGGCGCGGCGGAAGCGTTCAAGGTGCTCGGCTCGGAGGTCGCTGCATGAATCAGGCCAAGATGAACGGAGTTGGCGTCACCTGCCACCTTCTCAATCCCACGCTCGACGAGGTCGCCGAGCTCGCGGGGCGAGCGAAGCAGCGGGCGCGGACTGGCTGGGGCTGCCGGATGCGTTCTGGTGGCGCGACACATGGCTGCTGGTCAGCGCGGCGCTCGAGGCGACCGATCGCATCCCGGTCGGTCCGATGGTCACGAACCCGTTCCTCCGGCATCCATTTCACACGGCCGCGGCGATCGCGACGTTGCAGGGGCGCTTCCCGGAACGGGTGATGGTCGGGCTCGCGGCGGGTGGCTCCGAGGTGAGCGGCGCCGCTGCCGTTGACCGCCGCGACGCCGCCGAGCGCATCGACGAGACGGTCTCGCTGCTGCGCAGATTGGCCGCCGGCGGCCCGCTCGACGAGGCGAGTGGCCGCAGCCTCGAAGTGCCGTTCGGCCCGGTGTCGATCACGGTCGCCGGCCGCGGCAACAAGGTGCTGCGTGTCGGCGGCCGCGTCGCCGACCACGTGCTGCTGTGGGCGATCCCCGACTCTGACCTCGATCGCATCGTCGGCGTCGTACGGTCCGGTGGTGACGCGCCGCTGATCTGGGCCCCGCTCGTCGACGTCGGCCCCGAGGGCCGCGAGCGCGCCCGCGTGATCGCGGCGTACGGCGTGCTCAACGCGTCGAATGCGCTGCGCAAGTCGTGGGGTGTGGACGACGAGCACTTCGCCGCGGTGCGCGCCGCGCTTGTCCGCGGCGGGGCGTCGTCGGCGGTCGAGCTGGTGCCTGACCACGTGCTCGACGACATCCTCGTCCCCGACCCCGATCCGAAGGCGCTGGCAGTCCGCGCCCGCTCGATCGGCGCCACCGACATGGCCGTCCCCGCGTTCTCGATCGACTCCGTCGCCGACCGCGTCGCCTGGGCGAGGTCCGTGCTCGCCAGCTGAGCTGGTTTTCTTGGCGCCAGCGGGTGACAGAGCCCCGTCTGCGCCAAGAGATCCGGAATGTCCCACCCCTGAGATACACCAAATGGTATGAAACTCATGACATTGACCGCCGGATCGCCGAGATGGCGAATCTCCAACACGCCCTGATCACCGAGCGGCAGTCGCTCGATCTGGGCCTCAACCGCGACCAGCGGAGATACCGCGAGGCGGCAAGGCCGCCTGATCGAGTGCGACCACGACGTGTTCCGCATCGGAGGTGCGCCCGTGACCTGGTACCAGCGGGTGCTCGCCTGCCTGCCTGTCGTCCGAAGGCGTGGCATCGCACCGGACGGCGGCGATGCTGCTGGGCCTCGGGCTCTGGCCGGGCGAGATCGTCGAGCTGACCGTTGCGTCGAACCGCCACTACCGGAACCCGGCGGCGAGCGTGCACCGCAGTGTGGACGATCCGCACGTCGACGCCCGCTACGTCGAAGGCATCCCGGTCACCTCAGTGCGCCGAACGCTGCTCGACCTGGGTTCGGTCGTGCCCCCGGATCGCCTCGAGAAGGCCGTGGAGCGGGCGCTGTTTCGCGGCCTCACCAACCCTGGCGCACTTTGGGCCTACATCGACGAGGTGGGTCGGCAAGGCCGGCGCGGCGTGCAGCCGCTTCGCTCCGTGCTCGAGCAACGCGGCAGGGTCGCCCCAACCGAGAGCGATCTCGAGACGGAGATGCTGCAGCTGATCCGTCGCGCGGGGCTTCCTGAACCGATCCGCCAACTCGAGGTCGTCGTGGCGTCGCGGCGGTTCCGCCTCGACTTCGCCTATCCCGACCTCAAGATCGCGCTCGAGGTCGACGGCGACGAGCCGCACTTCGGCACGAGCGCGACCGATTCCGACTCGACGCGTGACGGCCTGCTGCAGCTCGGTGGCTGGCTCACCCAACATTTCACGAAGCGCCACATCCGCCACGAGTCGTCCGCGAGTGCACAGCGCATCCGCGACGCCATCCGCACGCGTTCTCTTGGCGCCACCGGGGCTCTGACACCCGCTGACGCCAAGAAAACCGGCTAGGGGGTCAGCTCGGCGGAGGGGCTGAGGGCGCGGACGGCTTCCCAGTGGTCGACGCCGGGGAACGGCATCACGGCGAGGCTCGAGGTCGTGACGCCGTTGTCGAAGTAGCGCTGGATGTGCGCGCGGCACTGCTCGGGCGAGCCGTGCACGACGAGCTCGTCGACGAGCGAGTCGGGGATCTCCGCAATCGCTTGCTTGCGGTCGCCCGCCTTCCACGCCTCCCACATCGGCGTCAGCACATCGCCGCGGCCCAGCCACCGATGGAACTCGGCGTACACCGGCACGTTGAGGTACGCCGCGATCGCGAACTTGGCCGCCGCTCGCACCGCGTCGGTGTCCTCCGACGGCGCGACGAAGATGCGGCACACGATCTCCTTGTCGGCTCCCCCGGCGTGCACATGCGGGACGACCTGCTTCACGTCGTCGGCCGACAGCCAGTTGATGATGGCGCCGTCGCCCTCGCGCCCGGCGAGGCGCAGCATCCCCTCGCGCAGAGCGGCGACGAGGATCGGTGGCTGCACCTCCGGCACCAGGCCGAGCCTGAACCCCTGCACCTCGAACGTGTCGTACTTCTCGGTGACCTTCTCACCGGTGAGCGCCACCCGCAGGAAGCGCACCATGTCGCGCGACGCGCTTGTAGGGGTCGACGAACGGCACGCCGTTCCACCGCTCGACGATCACATTCGATGACGTGCCGATGCCGAACGCGAAGCGTCCCGGCGCAGCCGACGCGGCGGCCGCCACGGACTGCGCCATCACCGCCGGGGCGCGGGTGAACGCCGGCACGATCGCCGTCCCGAGGCGCAACGACGGCGCCCATTGCGAAGCGAGAATCAGCGGCGTGAACGCGTCGACCCCGTCGGACTCCGCCGACCACACGTCGGTGTAACCGAGATCAGCGAGCTCCTCGAACTTCGCACGCTGCTGATGGAGCGGGCCACCGAAGGGCACCGTCATGCCGGGGCGGTTGGGCAGTGTCATGGCGCGGGACGCTAGGCGCTGCGCCGGCGGGGTGTCATTGCGTCGGTGGCGGCTCGCGGTCCTTCCAGAAGCGCAGGATGCACGACTGACTCGCCGTGCCGAGCAGGGTGCCGTCCTGGGCCCACAGGTGCACGAGGCCGTGCCCGAAGCCGTTCGCGACCGCGTGCACCCGGATGTCGAGCAAGACCCAATCGGTCGGGACGAGTCGGGCGACGCGGAGCGTGTTGTCGAGGCTGTTGCCACCGGCGAGCAGGCCGAGCGCCTGCCCGACTCCCATCGGCACGTAGTCGCCGAGGATCGCGAGCGCCGCCCCCGACATGTCGAGCACCTCGGGCATTCGGGCCCACATCACCGTGCGGCCGTCGCCGGGCGTGCCGTCGAGGTCCGCGAAGTCGCGGGCTTTCGCCATGCGCAGGTCGAGCCGCGTGTTGATCGACTCCTCGACGAGCAGTCGAAACGGGCGCGGGCCACATTCCTCGGGCGGAGGGACATCGTCGGGCATGACCGCCCACTGGCCGGCGGCCTCCAAGGGCCGGACGCCCAACGCGGCGTTCACCGTCAGGATCTCGACGTTGCCCACGTGGCCCACCGCGCGTGCCTGCGTGATCTGGTGGCCTGCAACGGCGACGGTGACATCGATGTCCATGACGGTGCCGGGCCGCGCGTACGACAGGTACTGAGCGGTCGCCCACACCACGGGCCGGCCCGTCGTGCCTTCCATCGCCTCGATCGCGGCGCCGAGCCCCGATCCGCCGAACAGGAACCCGCGAGCCGGTCGAGATCCCCGGCGACACCGGAAGCTGCCAGCGATACGGGTTGTGGCTCGGCTGCAATCCGAGGAACGTGCGGGCGTCCATCGCGCCAGTGTCTAGCCGGGACACCCGATGTCATAGATCGACCAGGTTCCCGACCGCACGACGAAGCGCGCGCCCGACCCTGCCGCGCGCAGCGCCCGGTCGTCCGCGCCGCCCGCGATCGCGAACACCATCGCCGGTCCGGGCTGCGGAAGCGCCGTGACGACAACCCGAGAGATCGGCACGTCGAGCTCCCACGCCAGCTGAGGCCGCAGCAGGCTCGCTCCGTCGATCGCAACGCCGCCGCACGCCAGGACTGCGTCAGCGCCACCCGCGTCGCGGATCGCGTCATCGAGGTCGGCCGCGAGCTCGCCTCGATTGCGTACCAAGTCGACGACATCCTCGATCCCGACCGCGCGCGCCAGCGATCATCGGGACTGCGAGCACGAGCGCCACGCCGACGAAGGCAACCCGTGCACCGCCGCGCGTGATCGCGGCGAACATGCGCACGACGCCGATGCCGGCGAGAACGCACACGAGGGCGCCTGCGGGAAGAAGGAAGCGGCTGAGCGCGGCGTACTTGAACGCGACGGCCATCACGACGACGAGTCCGCACCACGCAAACGTTCCGATGCCGACCACGAGCAGCGGGCGCTCACGCCGGCGCGCCGCGTCGACGAGCGCGGCACCCGCGAAGATCCACGCCGGGAGCACGACGACCTCGAACACCCGAGTGAGGGCGTCGTCGAAGCGGTCGATCGCGCTTCCGGCACCGACCTGCGCCGCTTCGGCGCCGTGCCAGGGGTCGCCCGAGCCCCACCAATCGCCCCCGAACCAGAGCACGGGAACGAGCGCCACGGCGACGACGGATGCGGTTCGCAGTCGGGGCTCGCGCCACCACAGCCACAGCGCATACAGGCACAGAAAGGGCCAGGCTTCCGGTCGCATCAGCGCGAGTCCGGTGCCGAGCACCAGCGCGGTCGAGCGCTGCCCGTCGAGGTGCCGGTCGATCGCCCACACGGCGAGCGCCGCTTCGATCGGCGCTCCGTGCGCTTCGGCGAGGATGCGGACGAAGCGTGGATCGGGATCCGGGGTGAGGAGCACCAGCCCCGCCGCGATCACCCCGGCCGCGGCGCCTGCGAAACGGCGTGCGAGCTGGAACACCCCCACGAGGAGCAGCAGTCCTCCGGTGCGGGCGATCACGGCCCAGAGAAGCGGGGCGGCGTCCCCGAACGGCGCGAGCACGGTGGTCACCACGACAGGCAGGGGCTTCCACGACGCCCCGCCCGTCGTGTCGAGATCGAACCGAGCGACCTCGCGGCCCCACACGATCCAGGTCCATGGGTCGAAGCCCATCGCGACGGGCAACAGCAGGGAGAGGACCGCGAGTCCCACGCACGTGCCGACGACGGTGACGGGAGTCCATCGTGGTGACCGGCGCGCCGTCGCGGGGGCCGATACCGCGGCGGCCGTCACGTCACACCCGCTCGGCCGCGGAGGTCCACCCGTTGGTACGCACCAGTCGCACGAGCAGGATCACGGGGAGCAGCCCGAGGGCGACGATCACCAAGGCGGGCAGTGCCGCTGTCTCGAATCGAGAGTCCTTCGTGGCTTCCCACACGGTGATCGAGAGGGTGTCGCCGCCGAGCGGCCGCAACAGCGCAGTCGCGGGCAGCTCCTTCATCACCTCGACGAAGACCAGCAGCGCGCCGGTGAGGATCGCGGGCCACAACAACGGCAAGTGCACGTCGGCGAGCACGCGCGTGCGATCAGCGCCGAGCGATCGCGCGGCGTCGTCGAGGTGCGGATCGATGCGGCCCATGCGGGCGTCGATGGAGAAGTACGCGAGCGCGTGGAACCGGACCAAGTACGCAATCACGAGTCCGATCACCGACCCCGTGAACAGCAAGCCGATCTTCGTGTCGAACCCCGAATCGGCGACGTCGATCAGTCGGCGGTCGAACCACACGAGCGGGAGGTAGACCACGACGGCGACGACCGTGCCGGGCACCGCGTAGCCGATCGTCGACACTCGAGACGAGATGTGCCCGACGCGCGACGGCCGGGCGCGCTGGCCGTAGGCGACGACGACCGCGATGACGGTCGCGATGACCGCGGTCACCAGCGCGAGCGTGAGGCTGGTGAGGGCGGCGTCGACCAGGCCGGGGTACACGTTGCCGTCGACGATCGTCTCCGCCGACCACGCCACCAACTGAGCCACCGGGAGCACGAACACCAGGAGGAGGAGCACGCAGCCGGGCGCGCAGGCGAGCCACGCCCTCCAACCCCGCAAGCGCACGGGGATCACCGCGTCACCCCGGCTCAGCGCCTGGTGGTAGCGCGCTCGGCCTCTCAGCAGGCGCTCGATCGCGAGCATCACGAGCGCGAGGCCGAACAGCACGGTCGCGAGCTGCAGCGCGGCATCCTGGTCGAACGCGCCGTACCACACCGCGGTAGATCGCGCTCGTCAGCGCCTGGACGCCGAGCAGGTTGACCGTGCCGAAGTCCGCGAGTGCTTCCATGATCGTGAGCGCCACACCGGCCGCGAGCGCCGGGCGCGCCGCGGGGATCGCCACCTCCCACACGGCGCGCGGGTAGCTGCGACCGAGGCTGCGGGCGACTTCGAGCGTCTGGCGGGACTGACCGAGGAACGCGCTGCGGCCGAGGATGTACACGTACGGGTACAGCACGGCGGTGAGCACGAGGATCGCGCCGGGAAGGCTGCGGAGCCACGGCAGCTGCAGTCCGTCGCCGAGGAGGTTCGTCTGCAAGGGGCTCGCCAACCCGTACTGACCGAGAAGGACGAACACGAGCACGTACGCCGGGATCGCCATCGGGAGCACGAGAGCCCAGTCGAGCCAACGCCGGCCCGGGAAGTCGAAGAACGACACGACGAACGCGAGCCCGCCGCCCACGATCAGCGTTCCCGCACCGACTCCGGTCGCGAGGAGCAGGCTGTTCGTGAGCGCGCGCGGCAGCAGCGTCCGCGCGATCTGTGAGAAGGCCTCGCCGCCGCCGACGAAGCTGAGGGGAAGCGCGAGCAGCGGGCCTGCGACCACGACGGCGATGAGCACACCGACCACTGCCCAACCCGGCACTCGACGTCGGCGCGCCGACTGCGTCTCAGGAGCGAGGTCGGCGGTGGCGGCCGTCAATTCCAACCGACCTCGAGCATGAGCGCTATCGCGTCGGCGAGGAGCGGGCCGGCTCGCTCGACGTCGATGGGATCGGTCTTGACATCGGCCCAGTCTCGGATGTGCTCCGACGGCGGAACGTTCGGGTTCGCAGCGAACTCGCTGCGCTCCACGATCTCCTCTTGCCCGGGCGGCGATGTGAGGTACTCGATGAGGCGAATCGCGTCTTCCTTCGAGTCCGACCACCGCACGACGCCAGCCCCGGACACGTTCGCGTGTGCGCCCGCGCCGTCCTGATCCGGCCACGCAGGAGCGACCGGGAAGTCTGGGTCCTCGGCGAGTGCTCGACCCAGGTAGTAGTGGTTGCTCAAACCGACGTCGCAGTCACCCGCCGCGATCACGGCGAGCAGCTCGCCGTCGGAGTTGACGATCGTGGGGTCGTTGTCCATCCACGAACGCAGGAGGGCTTCCGTCGCCTCGGGACCCCGCTTGGCGATCATGTCGGCGACGAGAGACTGGTTGTACTCGCTGTTCGACGTGCGCAGACACGTGCGGCCGTGGTACTTCGGGTCGCCGAGGTCGGCGTAGCTCGTGACCGCGCCCTCGGGAACCCGTTCGGTCGACACGACAGGGATGCGCAGCCGGGTGCTGAGCGCCCACCACTCCTCGTCGGAGTCGCGGAGCTCGGGCGGCACCTGTGCCTCGAGCGTGGGAGTCGACACGGGCTGCAGCAATCCCGACTCCTTGGCGCGCCAGAGGTTCGCCAGGTCGGTGGTGATGAGCACGTCGGCCGGGGTGTCCTCACCCTCACTCCGCAGACGCTCGTAGAGCTCGGGAGCGGTGCCGCCGCGGAGCTGCACGTCGATGCCCGTCGCCTTCTCGAAGTCCTCGAAGACCTGCTCGTCCCCATAGTGGGACCGGCCGTTGTAGACGACCAGACTGTTGCCACCGCCCCCGAAGGCGAGCACCGAGCCCGCGCCCATGACCAGCACCAGCCCACCACGCCGAGCGCGACGAGCCAGGGCCGCCGGACGAGTCTCTGAACGAATCGAAGGACCATGGGGTGAGGGTGATGGTTTGAGGGTGCTGGTGTGAGCTGGCGTGGCTGGTTGTTCGCCTTGCAGCCGGAACCGGCTGTTAGGAGGGCTGAACTCTTTCAGTCCAGCATGCCGATGC
Source organism: uncultured Acidimicrobiales bacterium (assembly GCA_963747215.1). GTDB lineage: Bacteria > Actinomycetota > Acidimicrobiia > Acidimicrobiales > DATKAS01 > DATKAS01. Next base: position 172,846 of record CAVVET010000034.1, on the reverse strand, counting down.
CCAACTGACAAGGCAGCGTCATATGCTCTCGGCAGTGACGGGCCGGCTTGCGATCGAGGCCGTCGGCATCGACAAGGCCTTCGGTGAGACCCGTGCCGTCGTCGGCGCGTCGGTGTCGCTCCTCGAGGGCCAGGTCGTCGCGCTGCTCGGCCCGAGCGGCTCGGGGAAGACCACGCTGCTGCGGGTCGTGGCCGGATTCGAGGTGCCCGACGCAGGCACGGTCGACATCGGCGGTCAGCGGGTCGTCGGCAAAGGCATCTGGATCGAGCCCGAGCGCCGCAGGGTGGGCATGGTGTTCCAGGAGGGGGCGCTGTTTCCGCATCTGACCGTCGCCAAGAACGTCGGATTCGGAAACCCCCCGGCGGGACGCGTCGAGCAGTGCCTCGAGCTCGTCGGTCTCGCGGATCGGGCCCGCTCGTATCCCCACGAGCTGTCCGGTGGCGAGCGTCAGCGAGTCGCCCTCGCGCGCGCCTTGGCACCTGAGCCCGCGGTCGTGCTGCTCGACGAACCCTTCGCGTCGCTCGACGCGGGGCTTCGCGTCGCTCTCCGCGAGGAGATCATGGGGATCCTGCGCGGTGCGGGAGCCGAGCGCGCTGCTCGTCACCCACGATCAGGAAGAAGCGCTCTCGCTCGCCGACTCTGTCACCGTGATGCGTGACGGTGGCGTGCAACAGGCCGGGCCGCCCGAAGTGGTCTATGGCCACCCCGCGAGTCGTTGGGTCGCGGAGTTCCTCGGCGCCGCCGACATCGTTCCCGGCCGGGCGAGCGACGGGGTCGTCGACTGCGAGCTCGGCCGCTTCTCCGCCGATCGAGCGCTCGCCGGTGATGTCGATGTCGTCGTGCGACCCGAAGCGCTTCGGCTCAGCGCGGTGAACGGGCACTCCGCGGTGAACGGGCAGAGCGATGTGCGAGGACGCGTGCTGAGCCGCTCGTTCTACGGCCACGACGTGCTCGTCGAGCTCGCGCTCCCGAGCGGGCTGCAAGTGCGCAGCCGGGCGTCGGGGTCGGCACCGTGGCAGCCGGGCGACGAGGTGTCCGTGTCGGTCGAGGGCGTAGTCAGCGTGCTACCTACATCGGGATAAGGGTGCTTACTGGCCGCTGAAAGGCGCGCTGACTACAGTCCGGCGTGTGATTCGGCTCTCGGTGGTGGTGCCTGCGACCGACGAGCCACCGACGTTGCCCCGGTGCCGTGCTGCGATAGCCGCTTCAGAGCAGCCTCCGGACGAGGTCATCGTGATCGACGCGCCGACCACGCTGTCCGCAGCGGCGGCGCGCAACCTCGGTGCGGCACGCGCCCGAGGGGACGTCATCGTCTTCGTCGATGCCGATGTCGAGGTGCACCCTGATGCGTTCACGCGCATCCGGGCCACGTTCGATCGCGACCCGCGGCTCACGGCCGTGTTCGGCGCGTATGACGACACTCCCGATGATCACGGCACCGTGTCCGCGTTCCGCAACCTTCTGCATCACCACGTGCACGTGTCGGGAGCGGGCCCGGCCGAGACGTTCTGGACTGGCCTCGGCGCCGTCCGCCGGACGAGCTTCGCGGCGATCGGTGGGTTCGACGACGTCCGTTATCCCCACCCCTCCGTCGAGGACATCGATCTGGGCCAGCGCCTCCGCGCGCAGGGTGGCCGGATCACGCTCGACCCGACGATCCAGGGCACCCACTTGAAGGTGTGGACGCTCCGGTCCATGGTCACCACGGACTTCCTGCGGCGAGGCATCCCGTGGGTTGCGATGCAGGCTCGACGTCATCAGGTCTCGAGGTCGCTGAACTGCGGGTGGCGCCACCGCGTCAGCGCCATCGCGACGAGCGCCGCTGTCGGCGCGCTCATCCTGTGGTGGCCGGCGCTGCTCGTCGCCGCGCTGAGCGCCCTCGTCTGGCTGAACCGACGGTTCTACCTGCTCCTCGCGGTGCGGCTCGGGCCGCCTCGCGCGATCGCTGGCGTCGCGCTTCACGGGCTGCATCACCTGGTCTCGATCGCGGCGGTGCCCGTCGGTTTGGTGGTCGCGCTGTTGACGCGGTCCAACGGTCCGACGCCGATGACCGCGTCACCGACGATCGTGCCGCTCGCCACCGCCGAGAAGCCCGCCGCGTGACCGACCGCCCGCTCGCCCTCGGCCTCGTCGGCTGCGGACGGCTCGCCGAAGTCGGCTACCTCCCGGCCGTGTCGCTGAGCCGGCGAGTGCACCTGGTCGCCGCCGCTGATCCCGACACGACGCGTCGCTCCCAACTCGCAGCGTCGGCGGCGCGACGCGGCATCGACCGGATCGCGACGTTTCCCGACGCGCAGCGCATGATCGAGGACGCTCACCTCGACGCGGTCGTGCTCGCGACGCCCGCGCATGCGCACGTGAGCGATGCAAGACGCGCCGCCGCGGCCGGCGTTGCCGTGCTCGTCGAGAAGCCACCGGCGGTGGACGCCGACGCCGCCAGCGAGCTCGTCGCGTTGTCCCCCACCCCGTGGATCGGCTTCAACCGCCGGTTCGATCCCGGCGCCGTGGCCGTACGCCGGGCGGTGCCGCCGACGGGCGAGCTCGAACTTGGGATCGGCATCAGCTATCGACGCCAGAGCTGGCGTGCACACGACGTGCGTGACGACGCGCTACTCGACCTCGGGCCTCATCTCGTCGACTGGGCGACGTGGATCACCGGCAGCGACGTGGTCGAGGTGGTGCGAGCGGACCTCGGCCCGGAGCATGCGACCGTCGAGCTTCAGCTCGAGCGGGGACACGCCGTGGTCAGCGCGGCCACCGACAAGGTGCACTCCGAGCACCTCGAGGTCTTCGACGCGTCCGGACAGCGAGTCGGCTCCCACCGCCTGGGTGGGCACATCGACGCAGTGCGAGCGCGCGTCGATCCGCGCCGGCGCCCGAGCGCGCTCGTGATCTCGCTCGCCCGTCAGCTCGATGCGTTCGCCGACACGGTCATCGACGGAACTGCAACCGAGCTCGCCACTGCTGCGGAGGGCGTGAAGGTCATGCGGGTCATCGACGCAGCACGAGCGAGCGCGGCGACCCGACGAAGCGTTGCCCTCTCCGCGCGAGGATCGCGCTAGTCGTGCTCGCGGTCCTGCAGTTCGACGCGGCGAGCGCGAGCGTCCTTCGACGCATGCTCGCGGACGACCGGCTCCCCTCACTGGCTGCGCTCCGCGAGCGCGGGGTGTGGCACGACCTCGACGCGCCCGCCACCCAGTTCGCCGCCGGCGCGCAGCACACTTTGTACAGCGGCGTGGAACTCGGCGACCACGGCCTCTTCTATCCGTTCCAGTGGTCGGCCGCCGACCAGCGCGTGCACTACATGGACGCGTTCGAAGCACCCGCCCCCGTCTGGGAACGCCTCGGTCGCGAGGGGCGCCGCACGCTTGCGATCGACCCCTACGAGAGTCGCCCGCCCACCGAGCCCCCTCCCGGCACGCTGGTGTGCGGGTGGCAGCTGCACGATCGGGTCGTGCTTCGCAAGTGGTCCGAGCCGGGACAGGCGCATGCGAGGCTCGAGCGGCTCTTCGGCGCGCCCCTCCCGGTCGACGAGGTGTTCGGCCGGCACAGCGTGCGCGAGATGCTCGGGCTCCGGCGCCGGCTGCTCGGCGCACCGGCGCGCGTCGCCGACGCCGCGACGCTGCTTCTCGGCGAGCGCCCGTTCGATCTCGCCTGGCTGACGTTCTGCGCTGCGCACGTGGCCGGTCACCAGTTCTGGGATCTGTCGCAGCTCGATCCGGCGGAACTCGACCGCGACGCGGAGCGCGCGCTGGCAAGCACGTTGGAGGACGTCTACGAGGCCGTCGACACCGCGCTCGGGCGGATCGCGAGAGCCCTCCCCGCGGACGCCGATGTGCTGATCCTGTCGCCGGTGGGCATGGACGTGAACACGAGCCGCGCCGACCTCTTGCCCGAGATGCTCGACGCGATCCTCAATCCGGCCCGGCCGCCCGCCGCCAGCTCGTCGGTGTGGTGGCTGCGCGCCGCGGTGCCGAGTGGTTTGCGGGCCAAGGTCGCGGCTGCGCTCCCCGAGCGCGCCGCGCTCGACCTCACCGCCCGGCTCGAGCTCCGCGGCGTCGACTGGACCACCACGCGGGCATTCGCTCACCCGGCGGAGAACCAGGGCTACATCCGCCTGAACCTTCAAGGCCGAGAGCGCGACGGCATCGTCGCTCCCGAAGACGCCAAGGCATTGATGGACGAGATCGCCGCGGGCATCCACACGTTTCGAGAGCTCGATGGCTCGCCCGCAGTGCAGTCCGTCGATCGCGTCGCCGACATGTTCGGCGCGGGCGCCCGCGCCGAACAGCTCCCCGATCTCATCGTCCGCTGGACGAACACGCCGGCGACCCGACTCGAAGGCCTTCGGTCCGAGCGGTTCGGGACCGTGTCGCGGCGGGGCGTCGGGAGCGGGCGATCCGGCAACCACACCGAAGGTGATGCCTGGGCGCTGGTCATTCCGGGGCCGGTCGCGGCCTGTGGCCACGAGTCGTCCGCCGCGCCTCGAGGACATCGCTGCGACCGTCGCGGCGGTGGGAGGGATCGACGTCAGTCACATGGCGGGTGAGCCGCTCCTCACGCGCTGACGCGACACGCCTGACGCGACACGCCGAGGCGAAGCCAGCTTCGAGCACCTCGCGCGTCATCCCGACGAGGGTCGCGAGCTGGGCGAGCACAACGAGCCCGCCAATCGCCGGGCCCTTCGAGAAACCCCTCGCGAGAAGCGCCGCGTAGAAATGCAGCGGCTGCAAGCGTTCGCCGCGCGGCCGAGAGCGATGCCATCGTGAGGCACCCCGGCCGTACCGCTCGTGCTGCTTCCAGAACCGCCGCAGAGACAGATGCTGGTCGTGCACCACGCGCGCCGAGGGCGCAAACACCAGCGCGATGCCGCGGTCTCGTAGGCGCGCACACCACTCGCGGTCCTCGCCCCCGGCGAGCGGGTACGTCTCGTCGAACGGTGCTTCCGAGAACACCGCTGTGCGGCACGCGACGTTGCAACTGGGAGCGAACATCACGCTCCCCCGTCCATCGGCCGAGGCGTCCATCACATGGTTCGTGATCGTCTGTGATGCCTCGGCGAAGGGGTCGTCCCGTGATGCGCTCAACGTGCGCCCGGCGACAGCGTCGGCTCCGGCCTCGAGCTCGCGCAGGATCGCCTGGAGCCAGTGCATCGACGGTCGGCAGTCGTCGTCGGTGAAGCAGACCACCTCCGCCCGAGCACTAGACGCGCCGAGGTTTCGCGCCGCAGCCGGACCGCGGCCGTCGCCTCGGACCAACCGTGCCTGGGGGAAGGCAGCGACAGCTGTAGCCACTGCCGCTTCATCGCGCGACGCGTCGTCGACGACGATCACCTCGAACGACGACATCGTTTGGAGGCCGAGCGCAGTGAGACACTCCACGAGCTGATCGAGACGATCTCGTGTCGGGACTACAACCGACGCCGCGGGAGCATCCACCGTCACGCGATCGCCGCGAGCACGAGCACGACTCCGGCTGCGGCGAACGAGGGCAGCACCACGCGGGTCGAGATGCCGCGGCGAAGCATCGCAACCGAAACGAGCGTGCCGGCCGCGACGCCCGCAAGCGCGGCCGAGGTCGCACCCGTCGCCCCCCACTTCCCCGACGCCGCGAGCGCGACGATCGTGAAGACCGCCACCGAGACCCCTCCGCTCACCGCCACGACTTCGGGCCGAAGGCGCACCGATGCGACGCTGGCCGCGAGTGCGGTGACAGGGGCGAGGACAACCAGCGCGAGTGCGGGACCGAACGCGCTCGACGCGCCGGCGTAGTCCGAGCCGAACACCGCCGGCACGAGGCGATCGAGCAGAAGCGTGGCGATCAGACACACGGGGGCGACAACGGCAAGGACGCCTGCTGCGATGCGGGTGAGGGCCGTCTCGGGGTCATCCGTCGCCGCCGCGAGCACGGTCGGAAGCGAGACCGTGAAGATCTGGACGATCGCGTAGGTGAGGCCCACTGCGATGCCCACCGCGAGTGCGGCGTAACCCGTCTCCACCGCGGCACCGGCAAGCAGCGCGACAGCGACGACGCCGCCGCGATGGGTCACCTGCGTCAGCGCGGCGCCCGCCGCCTGCAGCCGGCCGAACCGCACCGCGCCGTCGGGAAGGGCCGGCGGGGTGCCCGCGCCCGCCAGGGCCGGGACAGAGACCGCGGCGGCCAGCGCGAGCGCAACCACGGCGGAGAGGGGAATCGCCGCGAGTGCGCCTGCAGATCCGGCGATCGGGTACAGAACGAGCACGAGAGCGATGAGCGCTGTGTTCTGGATCGGGTACCGAGCGCTCCACACGCCCGCTCGGCCGAGCCCGAGGACCAGAAGCAAGGCGATGGTCGCGACGACGTTCAGGAACAGCCCCGCCCCGACGGCGATGGTCTCCGGCCACGCGACGTCGACGCTGAACACGACGATGACGAGCGCGGCGATCCCGGCGAGCACGCCGAGCTGGACGCCGGCCTCTCGCGCCATCTGCCCGCCAAGGGCCCTGGCCAACGGGGCCTGCTCGTCACGCGGTGCCTCGGGCACGAAGCGAGTCACCAGCGCCGGCCCCCCGACGGTGAGCGCCAGCGAAGCCAGCGTGACGATCGTCAGGGCTACGGCGAATCGGCCGTAGTCGGACGGGCCGAGAGCTCGCGGCACCACGGTGGCCAGCAGGATCAGGGTCGCCATCTCGACGGCCTTGCCGGCCACGCTTGCGGCGATCGGGCCTCGCACTGACGGCACGCCCATCACAGGTTGGTAGGCGCGCCTAACGAGCACCGCAGAAATGTAGCGAGACTCGCCCGCCTGGGCATCGCCCCGGGGCATCGCCGGGGGCTCGATCGGGTACGAGTCCGTACGATCGTGCCGCCGAGAGGCTCTGGCACGAGACTCTGGCACGAGGCTCCACCACGAGAACCAGAAAGAGGTCCCCATGGGTCGAGTAGTGCACTTCGAGATCCCGTTCGACGACGCGGATCGCGCCCGAAACTTCTACCGCGATGTGTTCGACTGGGAGATCACTCCGATGCCGGAGATGAACTACAACATGGTCTCGACCGGCCCGACCAGCAATGAGGGGATGCCGACCGAGCCTGGCTACATCGGCGGCGGCATGATGCAGCGCGAGGCCCCCGTCGCGACGCCGGTCCTCACGCTCGGGGTCGACGACATCGACGCCTCCATCGTCGCCATCGAAAAGAACGGTGGCAGCGCGGTCGGCGAGAAGCTCCCCGTGGGCGACATGGGGTTCGCGGCGTACTTCAAGGACAGCGAGGGCAACCTCATGGGCCTCTGGCAGAGCGCGGGGTAGCGCCGGCCCGCTTCCGCGCCGCCGAGGCGCGGACAGCACGATACCCCGGTAGGGTATGTGTATGGCTGGATACTCGGACGCGAAGGACGACGTGCTCAAGCGGCTGCGGCGCATCGAGGGTCAGGTCCGCGGCCTCCAACGGATGGTGGACGAGGACGTGTACTGCATCGATGTCCTCACTCAGGTCTCCGCGACCACCCGCGCCCTGCAGAGCGTGGCCGTCGAGCTGCTCGATGCACACCTGAGACACTGCGTCGCCGACGCGACTCGATCCGACGACGCCGCCGAAGCTGAGCGCATCGTCACCGAGGCGAGCCGCGCGATCGAGCGACTCGTGAGGTCCTGACCATGGAGCAGGTCCAGCTGCCGATCACCGGCATGACCTGCGCGTCGTGTGCGGCCCGGGTCGAGAAGAAGCTCAACGGGCTGCACGGCGTCTCCGCCACGGTCAACTTCGCGACCGAAACCGCCGCGGTGGAGTTCGATCCCGCGGAGATCGCACCCGGCGAGCTCGTCGCCGCCGTCGAATCGGTCGGCTACGGCGCGTCGATGCCGCCTGCCCACGGTCATCAGCACGAGGAGCTCGACGACCGCGGCGTCGCCTCGCTTCGCACCCGAGTCGTGGTGTCTGCGCTCCTCGCCCTGCCCGTTCTCGTGCTCGGGATGGTTCCTGCGTTCGAGGGACGGAGCTGGGAATGGATCTCGCTCGTCCTCGCCACGCCGGTCGTCACCTGGGGCGCGTGGCCGATTCACCGTGCGACGTGGGCCAACCTGCGTCACCGAGCCACGACGATGGACACTCTGATCTCGCTCGGCGTAGCCGCCGCCTACCTCTGGTCCCTGACGGTCCTGCTCACCGACGCCGACAGCGACGTGTACTTCGAGGTCGCCGCGGTGGTCACGGTGCTCGTGCTCCTCGGCCGACTCCTCGAGGCGCGCGCGAAGCAGCGCGCGGGCTCGGCGCTGCGCGCACTGCTCGAGCTCGGCGCGAAGTCCGCGTCGGTCATCGACGCTGACGGGCAAGAGCGCGAGGTTCCCATCGACGAGTTGCGCGTCGGGGACGAGTTCGTGGTTCGCCCAGGCGAGAAGATCGCCACGGACGGCATCGTGGTCGCCGGAACCTCGGCGGTCGACGCGTCGCTCCTCACCGGGGAGAGCCTGCCGGTCGAGGTCGGCCCGGGCTCGGATGTGACCGGCGCGACGATCAACGCAGGGGGTCGGCTCGTGGTGCGGGCGACGCGCGTCGGATCGGAGACCGCTCTCGCGCAGATCGGCCGACTCGTCGAGCGCGCACAGTCCGGCAAAGCGCCGATGCAACGCCTCGTCGACCGTGTGTCGTCGATCTTCGTACCGGTTGTCATCGTCGTCGCCGCCGTCACGCTCGTCGCGTGGCTCGCGGTCTCGGGTGACGTGGACGACGCGCTCACTGCTGCCGTCGCGGTGCTCATCGTCGCCTGCCCGTGCGCTCTCGGCCTGGCGACACCGACGGCACTGCTCGTCGGCACGGGCCGTGGCGCGCAGCTCGGCATCTTGATCAAGGGCCCCGAGGTGCTCGAGTCGACGCGCCGTGTCGACACCGTGGTGCTCGACAAGACCGGCACGGTGACGAGCGGCGCCATGACGCTCACCGACGTCGTCACCACCGACGGCGCAAAGAGCGACGCGCTTCGGCTCGTCGGCGCGCTCGAGGCTGCGTCCGAGCATCCCATCGCGCGTGCGATCGCGTCGGCCGCAGCGACTGCGTCGTCGTCGCTGCCTGAGGTCGAGGCGTTCGTCAACCATGCCGGCCTCGGGGTCGAAGGCGTCGTGGACGGTCAGAGAGTCGTCGCCGGCCGGCCCGCGATGTTGACCGCGCGCGGACTGACCCTGCCCGCGACCATCGATGAGGCCGTGAGCGGCGCCGCGGCTCTCGGCCGCACGGTCGTCGTCGCCGCGTGGGACGACGAGGTGCGGGCGGCGTTCGTCGTCGCCGACGTCATCCGTCCGACCAGCGTCGACGCGGTCGCCCGCCTTCGCTCGATGGGTCTGACGGTCTTGCTGCTCACCGGGGACAACCAAGCCACGGCGATGACAGTCGCGGCACAGCTCGGCCTCTCGGCCGACGACGTCTTCGCCGAAGTGCTGCCCGAAGACAAGGTGGACGCAGTGGCGCGCCTCCAGCAGCAGGGCCGGGTGGTCGCCATGGTCGGAGACGGAGTCAATGACGCGGCCGCGCTCGCCCAGGCGGACCTCGGCATCGCGATGGGTACTGGCACCGACGTTGCGATCGAGGCGAGCGACATCACCATCGTCCGTCCCGACCTCGCGGCCGTCGCCGATTCGATTCGCTTGTCACGGCGCACGCTGACCACGATCAAGGGAAACCTGTTCTGGGCGTTCGCGTACAACGTGCTGGCTATCCCACTCGCGGCCGCCGGTCTGCTCGATCCGATGATCGCCAGCGCCGCGATGGCACTGTCGAGCCTGTTCGTCGTGTCGAACAGCCTGCGCCTGTTTCGCTTCAGGCCGGACCTGGGTGGCCGGTCGGATATTCGAGCAGCGGCCGCAGCCACACCATCGACGGCCCCCGTGGGGGCTCGCTGAAGCCGAAGTGGACCGGTGGGTAGACGCGTGGCGTGAGCGCGCCCAGCTCGGTGCCGTCCATCCGTCCCGTCGCGGAAAGCACGCGTCGGTAGACATAGGACCGATACCACTCGCGTACGCCGGTCGGGCTCACTCCGTACGTCCGAACGCCCATGGTGAGGCGCGCGATCGGGTCCTGCACCCATCGGGTGAACCCCGGCACCGAGCTGAACGGGATGGGGCGGGCGCGACCGGCGGCGAGCCGGACTTCGGTGTCGCCGGCGCAGATCTCGATCGACGAGCTCGTCACGGTTGCGGTCACCGAGGTGATCTCGGCCTGGTCGAACGCGTAGATGCCCGAAACGAATTGCAACGCTCGCTCGGACGGCACGCGCAACACGCGCTCGTCCGCGGGTGACGCCCACATCAGATCGGTGAACGGTCCGATCGGCGACGAAACCCAGTGGCCGATCACGAATCGGTCGCCGGACTCGAAGCCCGCGCTCGACACGACGCCCCGCAACTCGTAACGACGGCTGCTCGCCCGCGGCATGGCGCACTCTAGGGTTCCCGGCCATGATCGAGGTTGCGCCCAGATGAGCACCGGACCGCTCGACGGCATCAAGGTCATCGACCTCTCGGTGATGATCTCGGGCCCGCTCGCGACAATGGTGCTCGCCGATCAAGGTGCGGACGTGATCAAGGTCGAGTCGCCAGGGCTCGGCGACCTGATGCGCTATCTCGGCTCGTCTCGTGGCGGCATGACCGGTCTGTTCGCGGGATGCAATCGCGGCAAGCGCGGCATCACGCTCGACTTGAAACGTTCGGAAGGAGTCGAGCTCCTCAGGTCGATGGCAGCGACCGCCGACGTGTTCGTCCAGAACTTCCGGCCGGGAGCCTGTGCCCGGCTCGGCATCGGGCCCGACGACCTGCGGGCAGAGAACCCCGCCCTCGTCTACGTGTCGATCTCAGGCTTCGGCCAGACTGGCCCGTACTCGAATCGACGCGTCTACGACAACGTCATCCAGGCCTACTCGGGGATGGCGGGCGTGCAGACCGACCCCGCCACTGGCAGGCCGACCGCGCTGCGCAACCTCGTCTGCGACAAGGTGACCGCGTACACCGCGGCCCAAGCGATCACCGCGGCGCTCTTCGCCCGCGAGCGGGGCGCCGGCGGACAGCACATCGAGCTCGCGATGTTGGACGCGGCCATCGCGTTCCTCTGGCCCGACGCCGCGATGGACCGCACCCTGCTCGAGGACGACGCGATGCGCAGCCCCACGATCGCGAGCGGGTATTCCATCACTCCTCTCGCCGATGGATACATGACGGCGACGGCGCTGTCGGACTCAGAGTTTCGGGGTCTGTGCGCGGCGTTCGGCCGTCCCGAGGTCGCCGACGACCCGCGGTTTGCCACGCTCCCCCTGAGGATGGCGAACCTCGCCGATCTCGCGCCCACCATGGTCGAGGTCGCCACCCGCACGACGGTCGCGGACTTCCTGCGAGGAGCCGTCGAGCACGACGTGCCGGCCGCGCCGATCCTGAGCCTCGACGACCTTCCCGGTGATCCGCAGATCACCCACAACGAGCTGTTCGTCGAGACGAGCCACCCCCACGCCGGCCGCCTGCGCGAGGTGCGCCCGGCGCCCCGGTTCGGATCGACGCCCGCACGCGTGAGCTCGCCCGCTCCGATGCCGGGCGAGCACACCGACGCGGTGCTCACCGAGCTCGGGCTCGACGGAGGAGCGCGTCGCCGGCCTTCGCGCGGCGGGAGTCGTGCACTGATACTCAGCCCGGCGTCGGCAGCTGTTGCTCGACCTCGAGCACGGCAGCGAACAGGTCGCCCACGTCCTCGACCCGCTCCAGGACATCGCTGGCCTCGAACACCAACGGGTTCCTTCCGCTCGCGCACTCCTCGACCTCGTCCCACGAGATGGGTGTCGAAACGGTCGGGCGGGGTCGGGCCCGCATGCTGTACGGGGCGATCGTCGTCTTGTGACGAGTGTTCTGACTCCAGTCGATGAACACCTTCCCGCCGCGCACCGCCTTGGCCATCGTCGTCGTGACGTCGTTGGGATGGGCACGCTCGATCAGCTGCCCGACGGCGAGCGCGAAGTCGCCTGCCCCCTCGTGCGAGGCCGGCGTGTTCAACGGGACGTAGAGCTGCATCCCCTTGCTTCCCGATGTCTTGGCGCACACCTCGAGTGAAAGCTTGTCGAGCACATCGTGGATCAGCAGACCGATGCGCGCACACTCGACGATCGTCGCGGGAGCGCCGGGGTCCAGGTCGAATACCACGGCGCGCGGTGTCTCGATGTCGCTCGCCCGTGCCATCGGAGCATGGAGCTCGAGCGCGGCCATGTTCGCCGCCCACACGAGCGCCGGCCGCTCGTCGAGCTCGCAGTACTGGATCGTGCCCTTGTTGTCGCCGGGACCCGCGGCCGTGGGCACCCAGGGTGGGCGGTGCTTCGGGCATCGCTTCTCGAAGAACGATCCGCCCTCGACGCCGTCAGGGAATCGCTTGAACGTGAGCGCCCGCTCGCGGATGTGCGGCAGCATCGTCGGGGCGATCCGCGTGTAGTAGTCGATGACCTCGCCTTTGGTGAACCCCGCCTCGGGATACAACACCTTGTCGAGGTTGCTCAGACGCAGCTGACGCCCGTCGATCTCGACGTCAACGCCAGCAGAGGCCATGCGAGGTGAGGAGTCAGGCGGACTTGCGCTTGCGCGTCGCGGCCGGCTTCTCGGCGGCCTTCGCCGTCGCCGTCGCCTTCGACGGAGCCTTCGCCGCCTTCGACGACTTGGCCGCCCGCACCGCCTTCACGGGCTTCTCGTCCGGTTCGGCCGCGTCGCCTTCTCCGTCGGCACTGGTGGCCGGATGGCGCGACCGGGCGGCCTTCGCCTCACGCACGCTGGCCTCGAGCGCGGCGAGGAGGTCGACGACCTTGGGCGTGGACGCCGCGGGCGCCGGCGCTTCGATCGCCTCTTCTCCCGCCGCCTTGCGCTCGATCAGCCCCAGCACCTGCTCGCGGTAGGTGTCGGTGAACTGCTCGGGATCGAACGCAGCGGCGAGGGACTCGATCAGCTGCTGCGCCATGCTGAGCTCGCGCTCGGAGACCTCGACCTCGGCCGCCTCCTCGATCTCACCGATGGACACCGGGTCCACGACTTCGTCGGCGTACACCATCGTGGAGAGCACGAGGTGTCCGTCACGAGGCCGGATCGCCGCGACGTACTGCTTCGAGCGCATCACGAACCGAGCGATGCCCACCTTGTTCGTCGCCTGCATCGCGCGCATCAGCAACGCGTACGGCTTGACGGTCGCCTTGTCGGGCGCCAGGTAGTACGCACTGTCGTAGAAGATCGGGTCGATCTCGTCGAGGTCGACGAACTCCTCGATCTCGATCGCCTTCGACGCACGCGCCTCGAACGCGTCGAGCTCCTCGGCTGTCAGCAGCACGTAGTTGCCCGAGGTCAGCTCGTAGCCCTTGACGATCGCGTCGTCGGGCACATCGGTGCCGTCGACCGACGAGACCTTCTTCATCTTGATGCGACTCCCCGTCCTCGTGTCGATCTGATTGAACGACACGTTCTTGCGGGAGACCGCGTTGTAGAGCTTGACGGGGATGGTGACCAGCCCAAAGCTGATGCTTCCGTTCCACAGCGGGCGCGCCATGTCCCCAGTCTGCCCGCGCCGGCGGTTTGTTGAAAGGGTCCGAGCCGGATGCCACATGCAGTTCCATGGGAAGCCGGGCCGTTTCGACCCTGCCCGCCGCCGTCAGCCGGCGAGCACCGCCCGCGCGACGAGGTCCATGCCGAAGGCGGTCAGGATCGCCAGGTACAGCAACCCGGTCGCGGCCATGACGGCCGAGTACTGCCGTTCGCGGAGCGCCGCGCTCGTGGCGATCGCGAGACCGAGCGTGGTCACCGCACACGCGACCCACATCCATCCGAGGGTGCCATTCCAGCCGTCGTCGACGGTGCCGGCGAGCACTGACAGCATCCCCACCGGCCAGATGAGCACGACGACCTCTGCCGGCCAGGTCCACTGCAGCCACCGCACGAGCTCGTTGAGGGGCGCCCGCGAGAGACCGGGCTGCACCAGGTACCAATGGCCGAGGAGCATCGCGTCGGTGACGACGCCGAGGAAGACCGCGCCGACAAGCGTGCGGGCGACGGCGAGCGGGGCTGGCCCGCCCGCGGCGATGCCAGCCGCGATCAATCCGACGACGCCTATTACCGGAGCCACGAGATCGAGCGCGGGAGGGAACTCGGGCCCGATGTGCACCGCAGAGCCCACCTCGTCGACCTCGCGGTCGATCCCCGTCATCGCCGCGACGCGAGCGGATCGACGATCGTGCTCGGCCCGGCGGCCTGATACTCCTGCTCGCTTCCGGGCAACCGACACGGCCAAGGCAATCGAGGTCGCGATGATCACGCCGACGGTCGCGGCCTCGCGCACCAACACGGTGTCGAACGCGACGCCGACGACGAGCGACCCGATCGCAAGGGCGAGAAACACGCTGCGCAACAGCCACCCGTACCCGAGCCCGACCTCTCGCCGTCGGGTCGTGACCCACAGCCAGAACAGTCCGCCGACTGCCCATTGCAGAAGGACCGTGGCCGCGTCGAGGCTGATCACCGGAGGCCGCCTACCACTGGGGGGAGGCTACTGCCCTACCCTTCGACCTCATGCCCCGCGCGCGAGCTCTGTCGGCGTGCGCCGGCGCGCTGATGCTCGTGCTCGTGGTCGGCACTGGGGCGTGTGTGCCCGCGGATGGCCGGCCCACGCTCGGCACCGACACTGTCGACACGCTGTCGAGGGAGCCGACGGGCATCGCCGATGTCGACCGCGTGCTCGCTCGCCTCGACGCCGTGGGCAACGAGACGTTCACCGCGGACTACAGGATCACGCGCAAGCTCGGCGCGGTCGAGCGGGCCGCGACGGTGGTCTCGCAGCCACCGCGCACGACGGTCCGAGTGGGAGATGTGGCGCTCTACGACGACGACAACCCCGACCAGACGTGCGACCTGCAGGCGGGCATCTGCGAGGACGGTCTGCTCGAGCAGCGCATCTCCGATGTCGGGGTGAGCGCACGCTTCTACGGCCCGGCGCCCGCACAGCAGCTGCGCGTCGCGGTTGCACGCGAGTCATCGAGGCCGAGCTTCGACACGACACAGGTCGCGGGAATCGGCGCTGAGTGCCTGCACGTGCCGGTGGGCGGCGGTGTAGAGACCTACTGCGTCACCGGCAACGGTCTCATCGCGCTGCTCGACACGGCGGCGGTGCACATCGAGCTGACGTCTTTGACGCCGGCGGTCGATCCCTCAGCGTTCGATCGACCGGGTCAGGCGTCGACGACCACCAGCTGATGATCGACTCGGTTCATGGCGTCAGGGCCGCCTGAGGTCGCGACCACGATGTCCTCGAGGCGCAGCCCGAAACGTCCGGCAAGGTAGATGCCGGGCTCGATCGAGAACGCATGGCCGTGCTCGAGAAGCGCGCCGTTGCCCTTCACGATGTAGGGGTCCTCGTGCGCCTCGACGCCGATGCCGTGACCGGTGCGATGGATGAAGTTCTCCCCGAAGCCCGCCCCGGCGATGATGTCTCGCGCGGCGCGGTCGACTGCTTCGCATGGCGTACCGACCGTGGCGGCCTTCACCGCTGCGGCCTGTGCCTCGAAGAGCACGGCGTACGCATCGGCGACCTCCGGCGACGGGTCGCCGATGGACACGCAACGAGTGATGTCGCTGCAATAGCCGTCGAGCGTGCCCCCGAAGTCGCACAGCACGACCTCCCCCGACCGGATCACGCGCGCGCTCGCGTCGTGGTGGGGGCTCGCGGCGTTTTCACCGGCTGCGACGATCGCGAAGTTCACCTGATGATGGCCCTCAGCAAGCAGGCGGGCGGAGAGCTCAGCCGACACTTCGGCTTCGGTGCGTCCGACGAGGGCGATATCGCCGCTTTGCAAGGCCACCGCGACCCTGTCCGCGGCGGCACCGGCGCGACGGAGCGCCTCGATCTCCGCTTCGTCCTTGTGCGCCCGAAGCGCACCGGTGACGGCGGTCGCGCGCGAGAACGCCGTCGACGGCAGCTCGCGCTGCAGGTCGAGGACGAATCTGGCCCAGGTGGTGTCACCGATCGCCGCCGTCTCGGCGCGGCCCGTCAACGCGGCGACCAGCGCGACCGGGTCATCGGTCTCTTCCCACGCCCGGATGGTGAAGACGCCGGGACGCTCGACGACCCGCGGTGCCTCGAGCCGGGGCACGACGAGCGTCGCGTCGCCGTCACGGTGGGCAACGAGCATCGTGAGGCGTTCGAGGGGCATCGCCTCGTACCCGATGAGCCACGGGAGGTCCGCACCGACCGACAGCAGAAGCACGTCGATCCCCTGCGCATCCATCGCCGTCCTGACGCGGGCAAGGCGGTCGGCGTACGCGGTCGTGTCGGAGTTCGGCGCGCTCATGGTGCGACCTCGGCGGCGACACCGGGGAGCCCGGGAAGCCCGTCGATCGACGCGGCGTTCTTCTCGGCGCGGTAGGCGACCAGGCCGTCGTCTCCTTTTCGCTCGGCCCACTCGATCAGGCGATCGCGGTCACCGGCGAAGGTCATCAGCGGGACGGCATAGCCGCACGAGTCCGCCACCCGGTCGATGTCGACGACCACGCAAGACCGAGCGCCGGGGTAGATGTCGAACCTGCCTGCCAGCTCGTCGAAGCGCGGATCACCGGGCTCGATCGCGTGGCCTCGACCGTAGAGACGAACAATGCGAGGCGGCCCTTCGAAGGAGCAGAACATCACGGTGATCCGCCCGTTGTCGCGCAGGTGAGCGATCGTCTCGACGCCGCTGCCGGTGAGGTCGAGGTAGGCGACTCGTTTCTCACCGAGCACCCGGAACGTGTCGAGGCCCTTGGGCGACACGTTGACGTGCCCGTCGTCGCCGCTCGGCGCGGTGCCGACGAAGAACACGTGCTGTCGGGTGATCCACTCGGCCAAGGCCGGCGAGATCGAAGGCACGACGGTTCCCATGACGCAAGTCTCGCAGGGGGTCAGGCCGTTGTGGCGCGCTCGAGCCGGCTCGACGGCGCGACTGAAGCCGCGGCCGTTCGGGCGTGGTAGCTCGATCGGGTGAGGGGCGAGGCCTCGACGTGGGCGATGCCCATCGCCTCGCCGGCCGTCTTGTAGGCGGCGAAGACCTCGGGCGGCACCCACCGGGCGACCGGCAGGTGGTGGCTGGTCGGGCGCAGGTACTGCCCGATCGTCACGATGTCGCATTCGACCGCCGAGAGGTCGGCAAGCACGCCGATCACCTCCGCGTCGGTCTCGCCCATCCCCACGATGACGCCCGACTTGGTGGTGAGGCCCGCCCGCTTCGCCCGTGCGAGCACCGCGAGGCTGCGGGCATATCCCGCCGAGGGGCGCACCGCCCGCTGCAGCCGGGGCACGGTCTCGAGGTTGTGGTTGAGGACGTCGGGCGCGGCGGCGAACACCACGTCGAGCGCGCTCGGATCCCCCGCGCAATCAGGGATCAAAACCTCCACGGCCGCGGCAGGGTTGCGGCGTCGAATCGCGGCGATCGTCGCGGCGAAGGCCGCCGCGCCTCCGTCGGCGAGGTCGTCGCGCGCGACTGCGGTCACCACGACATGCGCCAGCGCCATGCGCGCGACTGCCTCGGCCACCCGCTCGGGTTCATCGACGTCGAGTGGCTTCGGCCGGCTGGTGTCGACGAGACAGAAGCCGCACGCACGCGTGCACGACGCGCCGTTGATCATGAACGTCGCGGTGCCGTCGGACCAGCACTCCGACAGGTTCGGACAGCCCGCCTCCTCGCACACAGTCGTCAGGCTGAGATCGCGCATCGTTCGCCGCAGCTCGACGACCTCCCGCCCGTGTCTCACGGCGGCGCGCAGCCACTCGGGCTTGCGCGTCGAGATGTGCATGCCGTCGGTGACGCCCGCCTGCGCGAGACGGCCCGTGAGCCGCACCGGCTCGCCGCTCCCGTAACCCCGGCTGAACAGCGAGAGATCCTGCGGTGTCGTGCGCCAGGCGACGTCTTGTCGCTCGACACCCGCTGTGCCCCAGCGCTCCCCCGCCACACGGCTCACGACATCGACGACGTCGGCCATGGACGCCGCGACGCCTTCCGCCCGCAGCGACGTCACCGCTTTGCCGGCGATGCCGCACGGGACGATGTGCTCGAACATGGAGAGGTCGGTCTGCACGTTCAGGGCGAAGCCGTGCATCGTGCGGCCCCGCGACAGCCGCACGCCGACAGCCGCGATCTTGCGGGGCGCGTCGCTGCTGGCATCGACCCACACACCGGGGAAGCCACGGAGCCGGCCGGCGTCGATGCCGAGCTCGCTCAGCGCGTCGATCAGCACCTGCTCGACGCCGGTGACGTACGCGACCGTGTCCGCCATGCCGTTCGCGTGCCCCTGCTTTCCCGAGAGCGTGAGGATCGGATACCCGACGAGCTGGCCGGGACCGTGATAGGTCACGTCGCCACCGCGATCCACACGCACGAGGTCGGCCCCGACGCTCGCCGGCGGTACGAGGACGTGCTCCATCGAGGCGCGGACACCGAGCGTGTAGACGTGAGAGTGCTCGAGCAGCAGAAGGTGGTCTTGAGCGTGCGACTCGAACAACGCGTGCTGCAGGTCGAGTGCTTCGCGGTAGCCCACCCGGCCCAGCCACCGCACCCTCAGGGTCACAGCTCGGCTTCCCAGTCCCTCGTCTCGAGGATCTCCTTGACCTTCACGAGGAAGTGCGCGGCATACACGCCGTCGAAGGCCCGATGGTCCCAGCTCATCGCCAAGTTGCCGACGGAGTGGATGACGATGGCCTCGCCGCCATCGGGCAGCTCGGCGACAACTGGACGCCGCTTCACTGCGTCGGTCGAGATGATGGCGACCTGGGGTTGGTTGATGATTGCAGCAGTGAGCACGCTGCCCGCCCAACCGTTGTTCGAGATCGTGAACGTGCCGCCGCGGATCTCATCAGGCGAGAGCTTCCGTGACCGCGCGCGCGACGCGAGGTCGTAGATCTCTCGGGCGATCGCCCGCAGACGCTTCGTGTCCGCCTCGCGGATCACTGGCACAAGGAGTCCCTCGTAGTTCAAGTCGACCGCGATCCCGAGGTCCACGTAGTGATGGACGGTCAGCTCGCCCTCGCCGACGGTGGCGTTCATTCTGGGGAACTCCGCGATCGCGTCGATGATCGCCCGCGACACGAACGGCATGTAGCTGAGCACGAAGCCCTCTTGCTCGCGCCACGAGCTCATGTGCGCGCGGCGCACCCGGTCGACGTTCTCGTAGTCGACCTCGACCACGCTGAACGAGTGAGGCGAAGTCGCGAGCGACATCACCATGTGATCGCCCGTCAGCTTGCGGATCTTCGGGAGCGCGACGACCTCATCGCGCTGGCCGGGCTCGCGAGCGGCCGAAGCGGCGGCGGCGGGTGCCGGTGCGGGTGCCGGTGCGGGCGCCGGTGCGGGTGCAGCGGGCGCCGCCGGCGCGGCGGGCGCGGGCGGGTGCGCTGCCGTGCTTGTCGATGTGGTCGAGCACGTCCTCCCGCGTGATGCGTCCCCCCGCGCCGGTGCCCGTGATCGAGGCGGGGTCGAGCCCGTGTTCGGCGACGAGACGTCGCACCACCGGCGACAACAGCTTGTTCGACGCCCCGTCGCTCGACGCCCCGTCGCTCGACGCCGCCGTCGCTCGACGCCGCAGCAGCCGGAGCAGGGGCCGGCGGGGGAGCCGGCGGTGCTGTCGGCGCCGCAGCGGGCTCCGCCGCCGGTGCTGCAGGCTCAGCCGCCGGTGCTGCAGGCTCGGGGGCAGCAGGCGCCGGGGCGGCGTCCGACGCTTCTTGCGATATCACGGCGAGCACGGCACCGACCTCGACCGTGTCGCCCTCGGGGACCTTGATCTCGGCGAGATAGCCCGCCACCGGCGCGGGCACCTCGGTGTCGACCTTCTCGGTCGAGACCTCGAAGAGCGGCTCGTCAGCGGCCACGGCATCGCCGACCTTCTTGAACCACTTCGTGATCGTGCCTTCGGTGACCGTCTCACCGAGTTGGGGCATCGTGATGTCGGCCATCAGCCGTGCAGGCTCCTTCCGGTCATGGCCAGCACGCTCTCGCCGAACAGCTCGGACAACGTCGGGTGCGGCTGGATGAAGTGCGCGACCTCATCGACGGTCGCCTCCCAGTTCACGGCGAGGTAGCCCTGGCCGAGCTGCTCGGTGACCCACGGGCCGACCATGTGGACGCCGAGGATCGTGCCGGCGGTGCCGTCGGGCCGCTTCGCCGCGATGATCTTCACGAGACCTTCGATCTCGCCGACGATCTGCGCGCGGCTGTTGCCCCGGTACTGGTGCTTCGACGTGACGACCTCGTAGCCCGCGTCGACCGCCGCCTGTTCGGAGTGCCCCGCGAAGGCGACCTCGGGTTGGCAGTAGATCGCCCACGGCACCTTGTCGTAGTCGACGGGCACCGGCTGCTCACCGAGGATGTCCTTCACGACCATGATCGCTTCGGCGAACCCCACGTGCGCGAGCTGCGGCGTCGCGATGAGATCGCCGACCGCGTACACGCCCGGCTCGCCGGTGCGACAGAGCTCGTCGACCTGCACGAAGCCACGGTCGCACGACGACGCCGGTGCCCTCGAGCCCGAGGAGATCGGCGTAGGGTCGCCGACCCACCGACACCACGACCTGGTCGGTGCGCACCGACTCGCCGTCGCCGAAGTTCACGATCGTCCCGCCGTCGGGCTGGGGCTCGTGCCCCGTGACGGGGACGCCGGTCTTGATCTGGATGCCGCGCTTGGTGAACGAGCGCACCACCACGTTCGCGACGTCGGCGTCGCATCCGGGCAGGATCTTGGGCAGCGCCTCGAGAATCGTCACCTTGCACGCCGAGGTCCGACATCATCGACGCGAACTCGCACCCGATCGCTCCGCCGCCGATCACGACCGCAGAGGACGGCAGCTTGTCGAGCGACAGCACTTCGTCGCTCGTCAACACGATCTGGCCGTCGATGTCGAAGCCGGGGATGCGTGCGCGGCACCGACCCGGAGGCGAGCACGACGTGGCGCCCGTGCAGCTCGACGTCGACGGAGCCGTCGTCGCCGGTCACGCGCACGACGTGTCCCGCGGCCAACGCGCCGGTACCGTCGAGTACGAGGTGACCTTGCGGCTCTTGAGCAGGCTCGACAGCCCCTTGTAGAGGGTGTCGACGACCTTCTGCTTGCGGGCCTGGCTCACCGCGAAGTCGACGATGGGCTGGCCGGCGTCGATGCCGAACTCCTTCGCGCCGGCCACATGGCGGAATGTCGCCGCGGTCTCGAGGAACTCTTTGGCGGGGATGCAGCCACGGTGCAGGCAGGTGCCTCCCACCTTTTCCTTCTCGACCACCGCCACCGACAGTCCGGCACTGGAGCCGTAGAGCGCTGCGGCGTACCCGCCCGGACCTCCGCCGATGACGACGAGATCGAATTCCTCTGTCACGGCTGCAGGCTACCGCCGGCGGATCCAGCCGAGCTCACTGCTGCTGGGCCTGTTGCGCTTGCTGGGCCAGGCGAGCGCGTCGGGCACGCGCTTCGTCGAGTCGGTGCTGCGCCGCCGCGGTTGCGCGCGCCTGCGCGGCGGCGGCGTCCGCCGCGGCACTCCTCGGCGCCAAGCGACGGATGTCGACGCTGACGCCGAGCGACGGCGTGGCCCTGCCTGCGAAGACACCCCGAAGCGGAGGCACGTCGGCGTAGTCCCGCCCGTGCCCGATCGTGACGTGGCGCAGACCCACCTCTGAGGAGTTCGTCGGATCGAGCGCGAGCCATCCGCACGCCCGGGACTGCCGCTTCGAACCACGCGTGGGTCTGCACTCGCACGACGTCGGCCTCGGGGTTCTCGCCGGTCGCGTCACTGGTCGTGAACAGGTACCCGGACACGTATCGCGCCGGGATGCCGATGCTGCGGCACATCGCCACCGCGAGGTGCGCGAAGTCCTGGCAGACACCCACGCGCCGTGCGAGGACCTCGTCCACCTCGACACCCACATAGGTCGACCCCGGTTCGTACCGGATGGCCCCGCCCACGTGCCGATGGAGCGCGAGCACGACCCCGACGAGGTCCGGCCCGGCTGCCTCGGCCTCGCGCGTCGCTTCCTCGGTCACGTGCGGCCCCCAGTCCGCGTGCGGGCTGCGCTGCAGATACTCGAGGTGCTCCTCGCGGAAAGCCTCGTCCTGCACGGAGTCGATGCGAGGAGAAGCGGTGAACATGGGAACGCGGCGCGTCTCGACCGAAGCCTCGGCGACGACCTCGAGAGACTCGTGCGGCTCACGCACACCGAAGGCGTCGACGCGGGTCCCCCAGTAGTCCGTGAAGCTGAACACCCGTGATGCCGGAGTGGTCGTCACGCGATACGAGATGAGCAGCTGGCGTGGGTCGCTCATCGGCGCCGCGCGCAGCTCGTTCTGCGACTCCCTCACCGGGGCGTCGTAGTCGAATCTCGTGCGATAGCGGATGTCGAGTCGCACCGGTCAGCTCCCCTCCGCCGGCTGTCGGAGCTCGATCGGATGGAGGTCGACGAGCAGGTTGCGGAAGTACTGCTGGCCGATCGCCTCGGAGGCCTCGCGCACCGCTTCCTGGACTCGATCGAGGTACGGCTGGAGCCCTTCGGCCAGGAGCTCGTGGACGTCACAGAACTCGAGCTCGGCTCGGATCCGACCGAGGATCCGCTCGGGCCGGGTGAGCGACTCACCTGGAGTGAGCCGGCCCAAGTCGCGCTCGGTCTGGCGGAGGCAATAGAGCACACTGCGCGGGAACGTGCGGGACAGCAGCAGGAATTCGACGACGTGGGCCGGGTCCATCGCCGCGCCGTACGCCTTTCGGTATGCCTCGGACGCCGAAGCCGACTTCAGCGTCGCCGACCAGCACGTGGAAGCCGGCGAGGTCGGTGGCGCCGGCGAGCTCGCCGTAGCGCACGTTCAGCAACCGACACGTCATCTCCGTGCGTTCGAGCATCCAGCCGAGCATCAGGAAGCGCCACCCGTCGTCGCGCGGCATCGTCTCGGCGGCCACGCCGTTCACCGTCTGGCACCGCCGCTTGACGAGTCCGTAGAGCTCGTAGGGCTGTTGCTCGAGATCTGCACGCAGGTTGCGGGCGAGCAGCTCGAGCCAGAACATGTTCACCGCCTCCCACAGCTCGGTGGAGATGAGCTCGCGCACGCTGCGGGCGTTCTCGCGCGCGCGCCCCACTGAGCTGACGATGGCGCCAGGGTTCTTCTCGTCGAGCACGAGGAACTCGCTGACGATGGCAGCTGTCACTTCCGTGTGGCGCTTCGCGAACCCTTGGTCGACGTTGAGAACCGAGAGCAGGTCGAGCCAGGAACGGGAGGCCTCCTCGGGAGGCGACTCGAGCAGGCCGTGATAGGTGACGTCGAGCATGCGGGCGGTGTCCTCCGCCCTCTCCATGTACCGCCCCATCCAGAACAGCGACTCGGCGTGGCGGGCGAGCATCAGTCGCTCTCCCCGGCCAGCACCCACGTGTCCTTCGAGCCGCCGCCCTGCGAGGAGTTCACGACGAGCGACCCCTTGCGCAACGCGACGCGCGTGAGGCCGCCTGGGATCACTTCGATGCGCTCTCCGGAGAGCACGAACGGCCGAAGGTCGACGTGGCGGCCCTCGAGGTGATCGCCGACGAGCGTCGGATGGCGGGAGAGCTGCACGATCTCCTGCGCGATGTAGCCCCGCGGGTCGTCCTCGATGTGCTGGCGGAACTGGGCGATGTCGGCGTCGGTCGCTTGAGGCCCGATCAGCATCCCGTAGCCGCCGGAGCCCGACACCGGCTTCACGACCAGCTCGTCGAGCCGATCGAGCACCATCTCTCGCTGGTCCGGGTCCCAGAGCAGGTACGTGTCGACGTTCGGGAGCAGCGGCTCCTCGTTCAGGTAGTACCGGATGAGATCCGGCACGAAGGCGTACATCGCCTTGTCGTCGGCGACTCCGTTGCCAACCGCGTTCGCGATCGTGACGTTGCCGGCCCTCGCTGCGGCGAGCAGCCCCGGCACACCGATCATCGAGTCGCGCCGGAACGTCACGGGGTCGAGGTACGCGTCGTCGATGCGCCGGTAGATGACGTCGACGCGCTCGAAGCCCTCGGGTCGTGCGCATGAAGACCACGTGCTCGTCGACGACGAGATCGGGGCCTTCGACGAGCTCCACGCCCATCTGCCGCGCGAGGAACGCGTGCTCGAAGTACGCCGAGTTGAACACGCCCGGGGTGAGCACGACGATGCAGGGGTCGCCCGCCGCCGCCGGTGCGACGTGGCGCAGGGCGGCGAGAAGCGACGATCCGTAGTGATCGACCGCCTGCACGCGATGAGTGCCGAACACGCCCGGGAGCACGCGGGTCATCGCGGCGCGGTTCTCCAGGACGTACGAGATGCCGCTCGGGTTGCGGAGGTTGTCCTCGAGCACGAGATAGGTGCCTTCTGCGTCGCGAACGAGGTCGATGCCGGCGACGAGGCAGCGGGCGCCACGCGGCACCGGGATGCCGAAGGCCTCGCGTTCGAAGCCGTCGCTCGACCGGACGAGTCCGATCGGGACGATGCGGTCCTTCACCGCGGCGCGTTCTCCCACGTAGAGGTCGTCGAGGAACATGTTGAGCGCCGTGACCCGTTGCCCCAATCCCTGCTCGATGTGCGCCCACTCGCCCGCCGGGATGATCCGGGGGACGAGATCCATCGGGAAGGTTCGCTCGAGGCCCGCGTCCTCGCCGTAGACGGTGAACGTGATGCCGGCCGATCGGAAGGCCGCGTCGCGGAGGCGTTCACGCCGATTGAGCTCGTCGGGGCTCAGCGCACCGAGACGGAGGGCGAGCTGGCGATAGTGGGCCCGCACCTCGCCGCCCTGGTCGACGAACTCGTCGAAGAAGCCCTCGTGCTCGTATCCGGCGAACAGCGTCACTGGGCGAACGTCACTGGGCGGACGTCACGGGAAGGGCCGTCATTGGACCAGCCAGGCGGCGCGCTCGCCGTCGCGCTCCCACACCGCCGTGAACCCGATCAACGATCCCGTCGGCTCGCTCAGGGTGAACGACACCGCACAGCGTGTCGGCGCACCTGGGGTTGTCGTGGCCGCCGGTGCACGACTCGATGGTCGCGGGTGGTGGGGCGTCGGGCGCCGGCGTGACTGCCGCACCGGTGGGGCTCAACAGCGACCAACCCGTCGAGAGGTCGGTGACTTCGCTCGGGCCGCCTGTCGCGATCGACATGTCGACGATCACCACTGCATCAGCCCCCGCGGTCTGGGCGTCGGCCACTGTTGCCGTCACGCCGCCGAGGGTGGCCGGTTGCCCCATCTCGAGCAGGTCGTCGATCTCCGAGTCGTCGTCGGAGCTGCTCGACGACACCAACCAGACGCCGCCGGCGAGGAGGATCGCAAGGCCGCACACCAGCGCGGCGAAGATGAGCTTGCGCGTCGCCACGGTGGCGAAGGGTACCGGCCCCGGCGGTGTATCCGAAGCGTGTGCCAGGCTGACCCGGTGGGACTCAAGGACCTGAGGCGCCGGCTCACCGCGTCTGTCGAGGAACTTGACGCCGCCCGGTTGCACGATCGCTATTCCGGATTGGGCGTCACCGAGATCGTCGAGATGCCGACGCGGGTGCCGGTGCGGGTCGGTGGTGAGGTGCAGCGACTCCGAGTGGTGCCGCGTGCCGGCTCACCCTCCACCGAGGCCGTCCTTTCCGACGGCACCGGCGAGGTCATGGTGGTGTTCACGGGCCGGCGGGCGATCGGCGGGCTGCATCCGGGCCGGGGGGTGCTCGTCGAAGGGGTCGCCCACAACGAGCGGGGCCGGCTCGTGATCCTGAACCCCGCCTACACGTTGCTGGCTTGAGGTTTGCTGCCGTCGGGGCCGCCGCCGGTCAAGATCGCGCGCACGCCTTCTTCTGACTCGTCTGTGACGAGCACGAGCACCTCGTCGCCTGCCCGCAGCATCGTGTCGCCTCGAGGCACCACCAGGCGGTCGTGACGGAGGACGGCGACGACCGTCGAGTCTCGGGGCAGGTCGAGGTCGACGATCTCCTTGTCCTTCGCCGGCGAATTCTCCGCCAGCGTCACTTCCGCGAGGCGCGCCCGTCCTCCCTCGAACGACAGGATCCGCACGAACGAGCCGACGGAGACCGCCTCTTCCACGAGGGCGGTCAGGAGGTGCGGTGTCGACACCGCGACATCGACGCCCCAGCTCTCGTTGAACATCCACTCGTTCTTCGGGTTGTTGACACGAGCGACGACCCGCGGCACGCCGAACTCCTGTTTGGCGAGCAACGAGACCACCAGGTTGTCCTCGTCGTCGCCCGTGACCGCCGCGACCACGTCGGCCTTGTCGACACCGGCCTCAGCCAAGCGACTCACCTCACACGCGTCGGCCTTCATCCACGGCACACCGGGCGGCTCGTTGGCGGCAACCGCGCGACGGACGACGGCCGCGTCGTTGTCGACGATGAGCACTTCGTGACCACCGTTGTGCAACGACTCGGCGATGAACTTGCCGACACTCCCTCCGCCCGCGATCACGACTCGCATCAGTGCCGTCCCCCGCCCTCGGCCAGCCGGGCATCGAAGGCGGCGATCGCGTCGCCGGCCAGGGCGACGTAGGCGATGTCGCCTTCCTGCACCACGAGGTCGGGCTTGGGGATCTGCGCCACGCCGAGGCGGCCGACGGCCACGATGCGCACGCGCCCTGGCTCTTCGAGCTCGGACACCATCCGGCCCGCCCAGGGCGCCGGAATCGCCCGTTCGACGAGGCACACCTTGGCGCTGGGGTCGACCCAGTCGACCGCTGACAGCTCGGGGAGGATGTGGCGCATGACGCGCTCGGAGGCCCACGACACCGTCGCGACGGTCGGGATGCCGAGGCGCTGGTAGATCGCGGCCCGTCGGGGGTCGTAGATGCGGGCGACCACCCGCTCGACGTTGTAGGTCTCGCGCGCGACTCGAGCGATCATGATGTTCGAGTTGTCACCGTTGGTGACCGCGGCGAGGGCTGTCGCCTTCTCGATCCCCGCCTCTTGCAGGCGATCGCGGTCGAAACCGATGCCGCTGATCATCTGGCCGCCGAACGACGGGCCCAGCCGGTCGAACGCCTCGGGCTTCTTGTCGATGATCGCGACGGAATGACCGGCTTCGACGAGGCTCGCCCCCAACGACGACCCCACGCGACCACAACCCACCACCACGACGTGCACGGGCGGTCATCCTAGGCACCACCCTGCCGAAGCCCCGCAGTGAGCCATGACAGCATGAGCGGCCGTGTGGGGCCGCCTGAAACGAGTGCTCGTCGGTGTCCCCATCGCGAGCAGCGAGGAACACCACCAACGGCTGTCCAAGACCGTCGCGCTCGCCGTGTTCGCCAGCGACGCGATCTCGTCGACGGCGTATGCGACGCAAGAGATCCTGCTCGTGCTCGTGCCCGTCGCGGGCATGGCGGCCCTCAACGACATCGTCCCTCTCGCTCTCGTCGTGTGCGTCCTGCTCGCCGATCGTCGTCACGAGCTACCGCCAGACGATCAAGGCGTATCCGCAAGGGGGCGGCAGCTACGTCGTCTCGAGGGAGAACCTCGGGAAGATGCCGTCGCTCGTCGCGGGCGCCTCGATTCTCGTCGACTACGTGCTCACCGTTGCCGTGTCGGTGTCAGCCGGCGTTGCCGCCATCGACTCTGCGTTCCCCGAGCTGCTCGAGTACCGCGTCGTGCTCTGCATCGGTTTCATCGCGTTGATGACGGTGGCCAATCTGCGCGGGCTGAAGGAGTCGGGGCGGCTGTTCGCCGGCCCGACCTACATCTATGTGTTCGCGCTCTTCGCGCTCATCATCGTCGGCCTCCTCCGTTCGTACCTCGGCGAGCTCGGGGTGCTGCCCGTCAACGAGGAGGCCCTCAACCAGATCACCGAGAACGGCGCGCTGCTCACCGGCACAACCGCGCTGATCATGTTGCGGGCCTTCTCCTCGGGCGCCGTCGCCCTCACCGGTGTCGAGGCGATCGCCGATGGCGTGCCCGCGTTCCGGCGGCCCGAAGCACGCAATGCGGCGATCACGCTCACGTGGATGGCCACCATCCTCGCGACCGCCTTCTTCGGCCTCGCGGTGCTCACTCACCGCCTGCAACCCACAGTCTCCGAGGAGGAGACACTGCTCTCGATCCTCGGCAAGGCCGTGTTCGGCGATGGCTCCGCCATGTACTACGTCCTCCAGTTCTCGACGTTCGCGATCTTGATCCTTGCTGCCAACACCGCGTTCGCCGACTTCCCCCGGCTCTCGTCGATCATCTCGCGCGACGGCTATCTCCCGAGGCAGATGGCCAACCGCGGGGATCGCCTCGTGTTCTCGAACGGCATCGTCTTCCTCGCCGGGCTCGCCGCGCTGCTCATCGTCGTGTTCGACGGCAACACCGCGGCGCTCATCCCCCTCTATGCCGTCGGAGTGTTCACGAGCTTCACGCTGTCGCAGTTCGGCATGTTCCGCTTCCAACGCACGCATCGCGACGCCGGATGGAAGCACCGATCGACGATCAGCCTGATCGGCGCGGCGGCGACGTTCGTTGTTGCGCTCGTCGTCGTCGTCTCGAAGTTCACGCAGGGCGCATGGATCCCCGCGGTCGTGATCCCGGCGATCGTGGTGTTGTTCCTGCAGATCGGACGTCACTACGCGCACGTGCGCGAGGCGATCTCGGTGCCACCCGGTTGGCGCGCGCGGCGCCACACCCACAACGTCGTCGTGCTCGTCGGCAGCGTCAACAAGGGGGTGCTCCAAGCCCTCGCTTACGCACGGTCACTCGCGCCCGACCGGCTCATCGCGGTCTGCGTGGTCACGAACCAAGAGGAGCAGGACTCGATCCAGAAGCAGTGGGCCGAGCACGAGATCTTGGTGGAGCTGCACACGCTCCACTCCGCCTACCGCGAGCTCACCCGCCCAGTGCTGAAATATCTCGACGAGCTCGACAGCGAGAGCCAGGACGACATCATCACGGTGATCATTCCCGAGTTCGTCGTCACCCACTGGTACACGAACGTGCTGCACAACCAGAGCGCACTGGCGCTCAAGGCCCGCCTGCTGTACCGGCCCAACACCGTCGTCACGTCGGTACCTGTCATCGTCGACTGAGCCACGCGGGATTCGGGACGAGGGCAGGCGTCATGGAATGCTTGCCGCCCGATGTACTCGACCCTCAAGCGGATCTTCGTCGGACGGCCGATTCCGTCGACAGACGAGCATCACCAGCGTCTGAGCAAGGTCATCGCGCTGGCCGTGTTCGCGTCAGACGCGATCTCCTCCACGGCGTACGCCACAGAGGAGATCCTGCTCGTGCTCGTGCCCGTGGCCGCCATGGCCGCGCTCGAGGACCTTGTACCCATCGCGATCGTCGTCGTGATCCTTCTCGCGATCGTGACGACGAGCTATCGCCAGACCCTGTTCGCCTACCCG
Source organism: uncultured Acidimicrobiales bacterium (assembly GCA_963747215.1). Taxonomy (GTDB): domain Bacteria; phylum Actinomycetota; class Acidimicrobiia; order Acidimicrobiales; family DATKAS01; genus DATKAS01. The sequence goes on along the minus strand of CAVVET010000034.1, from coordinate 143,522 downwards.
AGCGGAGGCGGCTCGTACATCGTCTCGCGAGAGAACCTCGGCGAGACGCCCTCGCTCGTAGCCGGAGCATCCCTGCTCGTCGACTATGTGCTGACCGTCGCTGTATCGGTGTCCGCCGGCGTGGCGGCGATCACGTCGGCCTTTCCGTCGCTTCAGGACCTCCGCGTGCCGATGTGTCTCGGATTCATCGCTCTGATGACCGTCGCCAACCTGCGCGGGGTCAAGGAGTCCGGCCGCCTCTTCGCCGGTCCCACCTACCTCTACGTGCTCGCGCTCAGCGCGCTGATCCTCTACGGGTTGTACCGCTCGTACTTCGGCGGCCTCGATCCGCTGCCCGTCAACGAGGAGTCACTGAACGAGCTGACTGAGAACGGCTCTCTCATCACTGGTGTCACGCTGTTCGCCTTGCTCCGCGCGTTCTCATCGGGCGCCGTCGCGCTCTCGGGCGTCGAGGCGATCTCGAACGGCGTGCCCGCGTTCCGCCCGCCCGAGCCGAGGAATGCCGCCCGCACGCTGATCTGGATGTCGTGCATCCTCGGCGCCACGTTCTTCGGCGTGTCCGTCCTGGCTCACCGCCTCCAGCCGACGGTGTCGGAGAGCGAGACGTTGCTCTCGATCATGGGTAGCGCAGTGTTCGGCGACGGCACGCTCTTCTACTACGTGCTGCAGTTTTCGACGTTCGCGATCTTGATCCTCGCGGCGAACACCGCGTACGCGGACTTCCCTCGGCTGTCGTCGATCATCGCGAGAGACGGTTTCCTCCCCCGTCAGCTCGCGAACCGAGGCGACCGGCTCGTGTTCTCGAACGGCATCCTGTTCCTCGCCGGGATCGCAGGGCTCCTCGTCGTCATCTTCGGCGGGCAGACCTCCGCGTTGATCCCTCTTTACGCCGTCGGGGTGTTCACCGGGTTCACGCTCTCCCAGACGGGCATGTGCGTGCACCACTGGCAGGAGCGGTCGTTGCACTGGCAGCGCAAGCTCGTGGTGAACCTCGTCGGCGCGATCGCCACCGGCATCGTCCTCACCGTTGTGGTCGTCTCCAAGTTCACGATCGGTGCGTGGATCCCGGCTGTGCTCATCCCGATCATCGTGGTGGTGTTGAAGTCGATCGGCGGGCACTACGCGCACGTGAAGAAGGCGGTGGCCACGGACGACACCTGGAAGCCTCGTCGATACACCCACAACGTCGTCGTGCTCGTGGCGACGCTCAACAAGCCGACCCTGCAGGCACTCACCTACGCCCGTTCGCTCGCGCCCGATCGCCTCATCGCGCTCTCCGTCGTCGAGAACGCCGACGAGGAGGCGGAGCTCCGGCGGGAGTGGGACACGAAAGAGTTGCCCATCGAGCTGGTGACGCTGTTCTCAGCGTATCGAGAGCTCACTCGCCCCGTGCTGAGCTTCCTCGATGACCTCGACGCGGAGAACCCCGATGAGATCATCACCGTCGTGATCCCCGAGGTCGTGGTGACGCACTGGTACACGCAGGCCCTGCACAATCAAAGCGCATTGGCTCTCAAGGCGAGGCTGCTGTTCCGCCCGAACACCGTGGTCACGTCAGTTCCCACGCTGGTGGAGTGACTCGATCTCGGCGACTTCGGGAAAGGTGAGACGATGGACGTCATCGTCACAGGTGCGAGCGGCCTGATCGGCTCCGCGTTGCGACCGGCGTTGGCTGCCGCCGGCCACCGGATGATCGCCTTGGTACGGCGGCCGGTGCGGGGCGCGGACGAAGTGATGTGGGACCCGCCGACAGGCCGCCTCGACCGCGCATCGATCGAAGGCGCCGGCGCGGCCGTCCACCTTGCTGGCGTCGGCATCGCCGAGAAGCGGTGGTCGCACGAGCAGAAGCGCGCGCTGCGCGACAGCCGCGTGCAGGGCACCGGGTTGTTGGCCCGCGCGATCGCCGAGCTGAGTCGACCTCCTGCCGTGCTCGTGAGCGCGTCGGCAATCGGGTACTACGGGGACCGTGGCGACGAGATCCTCGACGAGCTGAGTCCGCCGGGCAACGGGTTCCTGCCCGACCTCTGCGTCGCATGGGAGTCGGCCACCGCCCCGGCGGAACACGCCGGCACGCGCGTCGTGCACGTGCGCACCGGAATCGTGCTCAGCAAGAGTGGCGGCGCGCTCCACAAGCAGCTTCCTCTGTTCAACGTCGGACTCGGCGGTCGTTTCGGATCGGGGCGCCAGTGGCAGAGCTGGATCACGATCGACGACGTGCTGCGCGCGATGCAACATCTCTTCACTGCCGACGTCGGCGGGGCCGTCAACCTCACGAGCCCCGAGCCAGTGCGGAACGCGGAGTTCACGAAGACCCTCGGGAGTGTGCTCGGGCGCCCGACGATCGTGCCCGTCCCGAAGTTCGGCCCATCTCTGGTGCTCGGCCGCGACCTCGCGGAGAACCTCCTCTACGCGAGCCTGCGCGTCGTGCCCAAACAACTCGAAGCGTCGGGCTTCGAGTTCGCTCATCCCGATCTCGAGGGAGCGCTCCGGCACGTCCTCGGCAGGCCCATCGCCGCATGACCGACGAGCGCCCGCTGCCCGATCAGGCCGAGGTGGTGATCGTCGGGGCGGGACTCGCCGGCTTGGCCTGCGCCCGCGTGCTGTTCGGGGCGGGTATTGAAGTCGTGGTCCTCGAGGCATCCGACGGCGTCGGCGGTCGCGTCCGGACCGACGTGGTCGACGGCTTCCAGCTCGACCGTGGCTTCCAGGTCCTGCTCACCGAGTACCCCGAGGCCAAACGCCAGCTCGACTACGCCGCGCTCGACCTGCAGCCCCTCGACCGCGGGGCACTGGTGCACGTGGGCGGGCAGTTTCACCGAGTGAGCGACCCGTTTCGCTCCGGGACGACGCGTGCGTCGGCGGTCGATGCTGCGAAGTCAGCTCGAGCGCCGATCGGCACCCTCCCCGACAAGCTCCGAATCGCGCGGATGCGCCGTTCGCTGCTCGCGGCCTCAGCGCCCGACCTCTTGCGCGGGCCCGACGAGCCGACGAGCCAGGCCCTGCGCAACCGGGGGTTCTCCGACGCCATCATCGATCGGTTCTTCCGGCCGCTCTTCGGCGGCATGCAGCTCGACCAGTCGCTCGTGACGTCGAGCCGCGTATTCGATGTCGTGTTTCGCACGCTTGCGAGTGGGGACGCTGCGGTTCCCGCGCGAGGCATGGGGGCGATCTCTGAACAGCTCGCCGCTCCGCTGCCAGCGGGAACGATCCATCTCGGGTGCCGAGTCGGAGCGATCGAAGGCACGGCGCTCTGGATGCACGGCGGTCGACGCATCGACGCGCGCAACGTCGTCATCGCAACTGAGGGACCCGAAGCGTCGCGCTTGCTCGGCCTGCCGATAGTGCGATCGAAGTCCGCCTCGTGCGTTTGGTACGCCGCGCCGAGCCCTCCCGTCGAGGGGGGCATCGTGGTGCTCGACGGTGAGGCCAGCGGTCCGGTCGCAAACCTCGCCGTCGCTCAGCTCGGTGGCACCGACCTACGCCCCCGACGGACAGGCGCTCATCGTTGCCGCGTGCCCGGGCACGGCGGCGATGGGAATCGAAGTCGCGGTGCGCAGCCAGATGCTCGGATGGTTCGGCCCAGTCGTCGAGCGGTGGCGGCACCTGCGCACGTACCTCATCGAACACGCGCAACCCGATCAGCGCCCGCCGTTTCATCCCAAGCAACCGGTCAGCCTCGGTGAGGGCCGTTACGTTGCGGGCGACCACCGTGACACCGCGTCGATCCAGGGTGCGTTGTACTCGGGCCGGCGCGCGGGAGAAGCCTTGCTTCGTGACCTGCGAGGAGAGACATGAGCGACAAGAAGCGGTCAGTCCAAGCGCAGAGGGTGATCGCGGCGTCGCCCGACGCCATCTTCGACGTGCTCGCCGACCCGAGCCGTCACGCCGAGATCGACGGCTCGGGCTCGGTGCAGAAGCCCAAGTCCGGGAGCCCACAACGGCTCGCGCTCGGCGCGAAGTTCGGCATGGACATGAAGATCGGCATGCCGTACAGCACCAAGAACGAGGTCGTCGAGTTCCAGGAAAACCGGAAGATCGCGTGGCGCCACGCCGGGCACCACATCTGGCGGTATGAGCTCGACTTGATCGACGCGGGAACACGCGTCACCGAAACGTTCGACTGGGCACCGTCCCGCGCTCCCTGGGCACTCGAGCTGATGCGCGTGCCGGAGCGCAACCGGAAGGCAATGGAGGCGACGCTCGTGCGCCTCGCCGCGGTCGTCGAGGCCTGACTGCCTACGCCGGACTCACTACTTCGGAGCCATCCGGATCGCGCCGTCGAGGCGGATCGTCTCGCCGTTGAGGTAGTCGTTCTCGACGATGTGCAAGGCCATCTTCGCGAACTCGTCCGCCGAGCCGAGCCGCCGGGGGAACACGACGCTCGCGCCGAGCGACGCCTTCGCCGCGTCGGGGAGCATGCCGAGCAGCGGCGTGTCCATCAGCCCGGGAGCGATCGTGCACACGCGGATGCCGGTGACCGCGAGATCACGGGCAGCGGGCAACGTCATCCCGACCACTCCGCCCTTCGACGCGCTGTAGGCGAGCTGGCCGATCTGACCGTCGAACGCGGCGACCGACGCGGTGTTCACGATGACGCCGCGGAGACCGTCGGCGAGCGGCTCGGCCTTTGCGATTTCGGCAGCCTCGTGGGTGAGGCACAAGAACGTGCCGATCAAGTTGATGCCGACGACGCGGTCCCACTCGCTGCGCATGTGCGGCGTGCCGTCCTTGTTGATCGTGCGAACGGCGGTGCCGGTGCCCGCGCAGTTGATGCCGATGCGCAAGGGAGCCGACTCCGATGCCATGGCCACGCCTTCGGCGACTTGCTCCGCGTTCGTCACGTCGGCCTTGAAGAACTTCGTCGCGCCCCCGAGCTCTTTGGCCAGCGCCTCACCGCGCTCGGCGTTGAAGTCGAGGATCGTGACCTCCGCCCCTCCCGCGGCCAACCGGCGCGCGGTCGCCTCGCCAAGGCCCGACGCGCCGCCACTGACGATCGCTGCTGCTCCCTTGATGTCCATGGGCGGCAGCCTAGGGGGCGTGGCTTCCTAGGATCCCGGGGTGGCTCGCGTCGTTGTGCTCGTCGGTGCACCCGGCAGCGGCAAGAGCACGATCGGTGCCCTGCTGGGCGCGTCGGGCCTCCGCTGGCGCGAGTGGGAACCGCTCATCCTCGAACGGTGGGGCTCACGCGAGGCATTCGTCGCCGCGAAGGCCGACGCACTGCCCCTGCTTCATCGCGAGATCCGCTCGTGGATCGACGAGGACGGTCCCGTTGCGGTCGTCGAGTCGACCGGGCTGTCGGACGCGGCGTTCCTCGACGACCTCGACGCAACCGGCGATTGCTTCGTCGTGCGTCTCGACGTCTCGGAACAGGAAGCGCTCCGGCGCGTTCGATTGCGGGAACAGGGGCGACACCTCAGCGATGACCTCACTGCGAATGCCGCGATATGGCGAGCGTTCCGGGACTTCGTCGTGCCAGGTCGCCGGTGCGACCTCGTGATCGACACAGACAGCACGATCAGCGGCGGACGTAACTGCCCTCGTCGCGAGTCGAGCCTTCGGCCTCTGACCCAGGGTGCAGGCTGTGGGGCGTGCTGCATCTGAGACTGATCGTCCCGACCGACCTTGTCGACCAAGTCGTCCACGAGCTCCGAGCAACCCAGGGGGTCGCTCACCTCCTACGGCTCCCGACCACAGCGTCGATGCCCACCGGCGAGCTCGTGTTGTGCGATGTGGTGCGGGAGGCGGGCAACGGCGTCATCGAGTGGCTCCAGGAGATGAACGTCCACCATCGCGGCGCGATCACCGTCGAAACGATCGACGCGGTCGTGTCCGATGCAGCCGCGGCCGCGGAAGCACAGGCACCCGGCTATGCAGGCGACGCTCTCGTGTGGGAGGAGATCGAGGCCCGCGCGCGTGACGACGCGGCGCTCACGGCCTCCTATCTCGTGTTCATGAGCATCGCGGCAGTGATCGCCGGCATCGGCATCCTGCTCGACTCCCCCGTGCTCATCGTCGGGGCGATGGTGGTCGGTCCCGAATACGGCCCGCTCTCAGCGCTGTGCGTAGCGGTCGTGCGCAAACGGGGTGGCCCTGCAGGCGAGGCTGCCGTCACGCTGGGCGTCGGCCTCGCGGTGGCCGCGGGCGTCGCACTTGTCGCGACGGCAGTCCTACGCGTCACAAACGCCGCACCGGAGAACTACGCACTCGGCGAACGAGAACTCACCGCGTTCATCTCCCATCCCGACGCCCTCGCCGCCGTGGTCGCAGTCCTCGCCGGGATCGTCGGGATGCTCGCCCTCACGGAAGGGCGCGGCGGCACCCTCATCGGCGTGCTGGTGTCGGTTACCACGATTCCCGCCGTCGGGGCGATCGGTGTCGCTGCCGCCTACGCGGAGTGGGCCGAAGTGCGCGGCGCGGCCACGCAACTGGCGATCAACATCGTCGGACTCGTCATTGCCGGCGTTGTTACGCTCGCCGTCCAATCTCGCTTCACGGGGCGAGTGCGCGTCCGGCGTGATCTGGCGAGCTACGGCCGGGCGATGCGGTAGAGCACGTGCGGTTGCACCCGATGACCGTCGGGCACGTTCGGATGGAGGAAGTCATCCGCGGGATCGCGCGTCATCCCGATGCGCTCCATCACACGCTGCGACCGGACGTTCGTCACCGCGGTCATCGAGACGATCTCGTCGAGGCCGAACTCGTGGAACCCGACGCCGAGCGCCACGCGGGCGGCCTCGGACGCGTAGCCGTGGCCCCATGCCGACTGCTTGAGGCGCCACCCGACCTCGACCGAGGGATTGAACGGCGCGGGGAACGTCTGAAGCGCGAGTCCTGTGAAGCCGATGAACTCGCCCGTCGCTCGCACCTCGAGGGCCCACAGCCCGTAGCCGTGCTCAGCGAAGCCAGTGCGGATGCGCGCGACCAACGCGTCGCTCTCCCCGCGGGTGAGCGTGCTGGGGAAGTGCTCCATCACGACCGGGTCCGCGTTCAGCGCGGCGAACGGCTCGAGGTCCTCGTCGCGCCATTGGCGGAGAAGCAGCCGCTCGGTCGAGAGGCTGAGGGAGGCGCTCACCGAGCGTGTGGCTTGTGGGCCACGGAATACACGACGTCGGCCGTGATCTGATCGATCGCCTGAGTGCGCACAGTTGCCAGGGTGCGCTGCCGCACCCTGGCCTTCCGGTCGTCCGACAGGTGGTCGAGGGCGACGCGGTATCCGGTGCCGAGCACGATCTCCCACCAGTCTTCGGGCTGAGTCAGAGGATGAAGGTGAGTCTCTGCCTCGACCGTGACGTCGCCGGCGCCGGGCGCGGCTTCGCGAAGCAGCGCCGACAGCTCCGAGGAGGTCGTGACGCGCGACCAGGGCTCCCACCGCGTCGCCGGCTCGGCGTCCTCAGCCGCGAGAGCCGTCCAGAGGGCGGACACCGCGGGCTCGAACAGGTTCGGCCCCCAGATGGTGATGGCCAGACGGCCACCCGGAGCGACGAGGTCCCAGAGGCGACGCGTCGCGGCGGCGATGTCTGGGAGAAAGAAGACACCGAACACGCAGACCACGCAATCGAACGAGGCAAGCGGGGAGTTCGATCCGCTCGATGTCGCCGGCGCGCAGCTCCACATTCCCGAGCCCGCGCGCCACAGCTTTGGCGCGGCCCAACGCGAGCGCCGGTTCGGACAGGTCGATCCCGAGGACACTGCCGGTCGGCCCCGCGGCGATCGCGGCAGGTATCGCTGACGCTCCGGTTCCACAGCACACGTCGAGCACTCGGTCGCCACGAGCGACGCGCGCACGCTCCACGGTTCGCGCGCCGAAACGATCCCAGAACGACAGTGCGGGAGCGTCGAAGTGCGCCGCCGTGGCCTCGTAGGTCGACGCCGAACGGCTCTTCAGGTCAGATCCGGCCGACGGGGAACCCCAGCCACCGCCGCCCGGAGTGAGCACGCGGATCACGTCCCCGGCCCGTACCCGCAACGTGCACTTGTCGGCGACGGGGATCGCTCGTGAGTCGTCGCCGCCGGGCAGCAGCCAGTTCTCGCCGCACGCTCCGGCATCGCCGCCTTCGGCGCCCCACGGTTGCGACACGCGACGTTCGGTGATGAGAGAGACCGTCGCATCTTCCAGCACTTCGAGGTCGCGCTCGATGCCGTCGCCCCCGTGCGCGGCCCCCTGTCCGCCTGAGTCGCGACGCAGCCGGCACCGCAGCACGCGCATCGGGAACTCTTGCTCGAGCGCTTCGATCGGCGTGTTGCGCGTGTTGGTCATCCCCGTGTGCACGCCGCTCATCCCGTCGCGACCCGGGCGCGCGCCCTGCCCGCCGGCGAGCGTCTCGTAGTACACCCACCCGTCGCCTCCCACGATGAGGTTGTTCATCGTCCCTTGCGAGGCGCCGCCGAGCGTGCCGGGGCGAGCAAGCGCGAGAGCACCGAGACACACGTCCGCGACGCGCTGGCTGACCTCGACGTTGCCCGCGCCCACAGCAGCGGGAGGACGCGCCGCCACCAGCGTCCCGGCGGGCGCGATCACCGTCAGCGGACGCAACGCGCCCGCGTTCGCGGGGATCGTCGGATCGGTGGCGACGCGCAGCGCGAACGCGACCGACGAGACGGTCACCGATTCGACCGCGTTCACGTTGCCCGCCCGCTGTGGGTCGGTGCCGGTGAAGTCGAAGGTGATGCTGTCACCCGCCAAGGTCACGGTGACGACGATGCGAGCCGGACGCTGTTGATCCGCGGCCTCGCCGGTCGAATCGATGACGTCCTCGAACGTCCAGCTGCCGTCGGCCATGGCCGCGAGAGCGGCGCGCATGCGGCGCTCGCCGTAGGCCAGCACCTCGTCGACGGGTTCGCCCCGCTCAGCCAACGCCTTCAGCCGGGCGACGCCGAGCGCGTTCGCGCCGACCTGCGCGTCGAGGTCGCCGCCGCGCTCGTCGGGTGTGCGCGAGTTCGCGAGCACGAGCGCCCGGATCGCGGCCGAGTACGGCACCGGCGGGATGCGCAACCCCTCTTGAAAGATCTCGGTGGCGTCTGCGGGCATCGACCCCGGTGCCGCGCCACCGAGGTCGGCATGATGCGCCCGATTCGCCGCCCAGCCAACGAGGGCACCATCGAGGAACGCGGGTGCGACGAACGTGACGTCGTTGAGGTGCGTACCTCCCGCGAACGGATCGTTCACCACGACCTGGTCGCCGGGCGCCAGACCAGCACCTCCCGGGAAGCGGTCAATGACGGCACGCACCGACGCCGGCATCGCGCCGAGGTGCACGGGGATGTGCTCGGCCTGCACGAGCTCTTCCCCGGCCGCGTTGAAGAGCGCCGCCGAGCAGTCGGCCCGCTCCTTGATGTTCGGGCTGAACGCGGCGCGCCGAAGCACCGCGCCCATCTCGTCGGCGATGCCTTCGAGACGACCGATCAACACCGCCAAGCCGGCCGCGTCCAACGGCACCGGCTACGCCCGCACAGCCGACGCCTCCACAGGAGGCGCGTTCCGCAGCGTCTGCAACACCACGCAGTAGCGCTCGGTCGTCGCGAGCAAGTCGCTGATCTGCTCTTCGCTCGCGTCGGTGTCGAGCTCGAATCGAAGTCTGATGTCGGAGAAGCCCACGGATGCGTCCCTGTCGACACCGAGCGTGCCGCGGAAGTCGAGATCACCGTCGGCGTAGACCGTGCCGCCGCGCACCTCGATCCCCCTCGCCGTTGCGACCGACCGCAGCGTGACGCCGGCGCACGCCGCGAGCGCCTGCAGCAACATGTCGCCGGAGCACGCGAAGGCTGCCGTCGCCTCCCGTCGCCGGGTGGAGGCCCGCATTGCACGAGCGCCTTGCCGGTCTCGACCGAACACGAAATTCCCTCGGTGAGCGAACCCTGCGCGTGAAGGGTGATCGATGCCGTTGCCGGATCATCGCGGTATTGCTGCTTCAACGGCGCTTGGACCGCCTTGAGTTCGTTCGCGTCCATGGCGTCAACCTAAGCCCGGCGCAGGACCAGCGCGCCCATCGCGCCCGGCTCGCCCCGCCATCCCTCGGGCACCCAGATCGTGCAGTCGGGCTCGCGCACGACTGTCGGTCCCACCACCGCGTCACGTGACGCGAAGGGCAGGCGTTCGACGTCGACCGAAGACGACGCACGCGCCGTCGCCCGCAGCGCCACGACCTCGACGAGCGCTTCCGCTCGCGCGTAGCCGTTGCGTCGTTCGTGCTCAGGGTGGAACTCCTCGACCGAAGGAACGGTGATCTCGTGGCTTTGGCCCGCGTAGCGACAGTCCACGGCCGTTCTGACATCGACCGCTGAGTCCGCGCCGGAGCGCGGACTCCTGCCGAAGGGCGACCTCGGCGTCGCGGCCGAGCTGCACCAACGCCGACGCAGGGTCGCTCGCATCGAGCCACGACCTGACGGCATCGTGCTGCACCGGAGCGCCCACGAGCCCGACAGCGCAGAACACCCCGGCCCGAGCAGGCACGATCACCGTGGTGATCCCGACGACATCCGCTAGCGCGCACGCGTGCATGGGACCGGCGCCTCCGAACGCGATCAACGCGAGGTCGCGGGGATCGACGCCGCGCTCGACGGTCACCTTCCGCACCGCGCCCGCCATCGCCGCGTCGACAACCTCCACCACACCCTCGGCAGTCAGGTCGGCGCGCTCGAGCGCCGCGAGCGCGGCCTCGACGTCGAGCGTGCCGAGACCGGGAAGGTCGCTCGCCCGTGCGCGATGTGGCCGAGCACGAGATCGGCGTCCGTGACCGTCGCGGCAATGCCGCCCCGTCCGTAGCACGCGGGTCCCGGATCGGCCCCGGCGGACTCGGGTCCCACACGCAACGCGCCACCGGCGTCGAGTCGGGCGATGGAGCCTCCCCCGGCGCCGATTGTGTGGATGTCGAGCGACGGCATGCGCACGGGGAACCCGCCCACCTCCCGCCACGGTGCCGGCGCGGGGACTCCTCCCGCGATCAGGCAGACGTCGGTCGATGTGCCTCCCATGTCGAAGCTCACCGCGTTCGGGTGTCCGTTGGCGGCCGCGACGGCCGCGGCCGCAGCTGACGCCCGCGGCGGGTCCTGAGAGCAGCAACGACACGGGCTGGTCCGCCGCCCGCGCGAGCGGCACGAGGCCGCCGGCCGAGGTCATGACGAGCACCGTCGGGGCGACCCCGGCAAGGCGGGCGAGGTAACTGCTGCACGCCGGTCGCACGTAGGCGTTGACGACCGTGGTCACGAGTCGCTCGTACTCGCGATGCTCGGGCGAAATGTCGTGTGACGCGACCGCGTCGTGGCCCATCGCTTCGAGCGCCGCGACGACTGCTCTCTCGTGCGCGGGCCAACGGTCGGCGTGCAGGAGACAGACGGCGACGGTCTCGATCTCGGGAGGGAGCATCGAGAGCCGGGTGACATCGAGAGGCACGAGCTCGGTGCCGTCGACGGCGAGACGACCGGGAACGCCGTAACGCCATGCACGCGGGACGAGCGGCGCCGGACGGTCGGCCCATTGGTCGTACAACGAAGGTCGATCCTGACGAGCGATCTCGATGAGGTCCTCGAAGCCCTCGTTCGTCACCAGGGCGACGCGGCTCGCCTACCCGCTCGAGCAACGTGTTCGTCGCGACGGTCGTGCCGTGCGCGAGCACCTCGACCTCGGCGCCGACATCCGCGAGGCCCCGGCGCACTGCCGACGCCGGATCGACGCGATCCGAAAGCACCTTCACGTGGGCGCCGGACTCGTCGACCACGTCCGTGAACGTTCCGCCCGTGTCGACGCCGACTCGTCGACCGCCTCCGGAGCCCATCAGGGCGAACCTACTAACGTCCGCGCGCGATGGCCGGACCTCTCGCCGGATACACGGTGATCGACGCGACCCAGATGATCGCCGGTCCCCTCGCGTCGATGGTGCTCGCCGATCTCGGCGCCGATGTCGTCAAGATCGAGAACCCCGCGGGCGGCGATCGCATGCGCTATCTCGGGCATCGCGTCGGCAGCATCGGCGCGCTGTTCGCGAACGTGAACCGCGGCAAGCGCACGATCGCGGTCGACCTCACGCACGAACGGGGCGTCGAGCTACTGCAGAAGCTCGTGGCATCGGCGGATGTGTTCGTCCAGAACTTCCGCCCGGGTGTCGTCGAGCGCCTCGGTATCGATGAGCCGACTCTTCGTGAGGGCAACGCTCGCCTCGTGTACGTCAGCATCTCGGGGTTCGGTGACGCCGGTCCGTACGTCGAGCAGAAGACCTACGACTACGTCGTGCAGGCGCTGTCAGGCATGGCCGCGCTGCAAGCGGACCCGATCACCGGCGACCCGGCCCTGATCCGCAACGCCGTGGTCGACAAGGTGACCGCGTACGTCGCCGCGCACGCGATCACGGCGGCGCTGCTGGCGACGGGAGCGATCCGACGACGGTCGCGGGCAGCACGTGCGGCTGTCGATGATGGACACAGCCCTCGCGTTCTTCTGGCCCGATGGGATGATGCAGCACTCGTTCCTCGACGACGGCGTGACGCAGGGCGCGCACATGGCCGACAACTACATGGTGCGTTCGACGAAGGACGGCCATCTCGCGAGCATGGCGATCTCCGACCGTCAGTTCCCCGCGATGTGCCGCGCCCTCGGCACCGAGCGCTGGCTCGAGGACCCGCGGTTCGCCACGATGGCCGATCGCGAGCAGCACATGGACGCGCTCGGCCCGCTGATGGACGAGGAGTTCTCTCGGTACGCGACTGCGGATCTGGTGAAGCTGCTCCAAGCGGAGGACGTGCCATGCGCCGCGGTCACGCCGGTCGGCGACGTCCACCTCGACCCCCAGGTCGTGCACAACGGAAGCCTCGTCGAACACGAGCGCCCCTGGGTCGGCAAGGTGCGCGAGCCGCTCCCGGCGATGCGGTTCGAGCGCACCCCCGCCGCGCTCGGCCGGCACGCCCCGAAGCTCGACGAGCACACCGACGAGATCCTCGGCGAGCTCGGCCTCACCGCCGACGAGGTCGCCGCCCTCCGCGCCGCCGGCACCATCGGCCCCCGCCACTCCTGAGCCAGAGCCGATTCTCTTGGCGCCAGCGGGTGCCAGAGCCCCGTCTGCGCCAAGAAAACCAGAGGGCCGGTTAGCCGGTGCGGCCCTGTTGGGTCTGGGCGGCTTCGACGGCCATGGCGTCGACGAGGTCGTTCATCGGATGGTCGGAGTGCCCCTTCACCCAATCGAAGGTGACGTCGCCGCGAGCGAGCACGGCGTCGATGAACGGCTCCCACAGCTCGCGGTTCGCGACCGGCTTGCGTTGGCTGTTCTTCCAGCCGTTTCGATGCCAGGTCTCGTACCACTTCTTGCGGAAGCAGTTGACGACGTAGGTCGAGTCCGATACCACCCGGAGCGGGCCTTCGAGCGCTTCGACCGCCCTGGCCGCCGCCATGATCTCCATCCGCTGGTTCGTCGTCATCGGCTCCGCGCCCGACGCGTGCGGACGTCCGCCGTCGACCGCCCACGCCCATCCGCCCGGACCGGGGTTTCGGATGCACGCGCCGTCGGTGTAGACGACGAGGTCACTCACTCGGCTGCACGTCCCGGCCGACCGCCCACAGCCACGTCCGGCCGATGTCCTTCAGTCTCCGTACGCCGAGCGGACGCACTCGGAACCCCGGTTCGGCGTCGAGCACGTCGCGCACGCCCGACGGCACGACCACCGTGCCCGCCTTCGCGAGATCCACGATGCGGCTCGCTCGGTTCACGGTCGGGCCGAACGCGTCACCGTCGCGGAGCAGCACCGGTCCGCTGTCGAGGCCGACACGCACAGCCGGGAGGATGTCGTCCTCCGCGTGCGCCTCGACGAGGCGCAATGCGAGGTCCGCGCCCGCTACCGCGTTCGCGCTGAGGAACATCACCTCGTCGCCGATGGTCTTCACGACCCGGCCGCCGTACTCCGCGATGACGTCGCGCGTGAGCGACTCGAACCGCAGCACGAGCGCATCGAGCTCGTCGCCCGTGAGCTGCTGCGTCAGCGAGGTGTACCCGGTGAGATCGGCGAACCCAACGGTCAGCACCTGATCGGAGAACGCGCTGTCGGGGCTCCAGTAGAGCCGACGCTCGAGCGCGCCGATCAGCTGACGTCGATGGAGGTAGTCGATGAGGAAGCCGATGCGCTCGAGCTGCAGGGTGTCGAGCAACCGGAGCGCGACCTCGTCAGCGCTGGCGCCCGCGTCGGCCATCTCCTCGGCGAGGCGCGTGAGGGTGTCGGTCCACACTTCGGCGACGACCGCCATCGCTCCCGCGATCACCCGGGTCTGCTCGATGGCGCGCTCGACTTCCTCCGGCTCGGCGACCGGCTCGATCGCTCCGGCGAGCGCGAGCAGGTCGATGTCGGTGAGGTTCCGCTCGCCGGGCTCGGGATCCGCGAACCCCATCGCCCGCCACAGCCGCGCCGCCAGCTCGGGGTCGGCCCCGACCTTCTCAGCCGCCTCCTCGATCGCGTACGCCCGCCGGCCGGGCAGGATCGCCATGCTCAGGGCGAGGTCGATGAGCTCGCGGCCCTCCCCCACTTCGGCGATCTCGTCGTCGGTGACGCCGTTGGCGCGCAAGGAGGCGACGAGCTCGGGGCGCATGACCGGAATGTTCACACATGAGGCGCCCGAACCGTCACCCGCGGGTGGAGAATGGGCGCATGATCTTCGACGGGTTCGTGAACCAGCTGCCCGACATCGACCCCGAGGAGACGCAGGAATGGCTCGACAGCCTCGACGGGGTCGTCGAGGTCCACGGCAAGACCCGAGCCCGGTTCCTGGTCAGCAAGCTTCTCGAGCGGGCGCGCGAGCTGCAGGTCGGCTTCCCCGCCACGGTGAGCACGCCGTACGTCAACACGATCCCGGCCGAGCGCGAGCCGTGGTTTCCTGGCGACGAGCTGATCGAGCGGCGCATCCGCGCGTTCATCCGTTGGAACGCCGCCGCGATGGTCATCAGGGCGAACAAGCACGCCGACGGCATCGGCGGTCACCTGTCGACGTTCGCGTCGAGCGCAAGCCTCTACGAGGTCGGTTTCAATCACTTCTTCCGCGGCAAGGACGACGGTCAGCCCGGCGACGCGATCTACATCCAAGGGCACGCCGCACCGGGCATCTACGCCCGCGCGTTTCTCGAAGGCCGGCTGTCCGAGGACGACCTCGACCACTTCCGCCGTGAGATCGGCCGCACCGGCCTTTCGTCGTATCCCCACCCGCGGTTGATGCCCGACTTCTGGGAGTACCCCACGGTGTCGATGGGCCTCGGTCCGATCAGCGCGATCTACCACGCAAGGTTCAACCGCTACTTGCTGAACCGGCGGCTCGACGACACGTCAAATACGCGCGTGTGGTGCTTCGTCGGCGACGGCGAATGCGACGAACCCGAGACGCTCGGCGCGCTCTCGCTTGCCGCGCGCGAGCGACTCGACAACCTCATCTTCGTCATCAACTGCAACCTGCAGCGCCTCGACGGCCCCGTGCGCGGCAACGGCAAGATCATCCAGGAGCTCGAGGCCACGTTCCGGGGCGCGGGCTGGAACGTCATCAAGGTGATCTGGGGATCGAAGTGGGACGCGCTTCTGGCTCGCGACGTCGACGGGGTGCTGCTGAACAAGATGAACACCACCGTCGACGGTGAGTTCCAGCGCTACACGGTCGAGTCGGGCAGCTACATCCGTGAGCACTTCTTCGGGCCCGACCCTCGGCTGCGCCGGCTCGTCGAGCACCTGTCCGACGACGAGCTGCGGCTGCTTCCCCGCGGCGGCCACGACTACCGCAAGCTGTACGCCGCCTACAAGGCCGCGGTCGAGAACGAGGGCTCCGGCGCGCCGACCGTCATCCTGGCCAAGACGATCAAGGGCTGGACGCTCGGGCCCGACGTCGAAGGTCGCAACGCGACGCACCAGATCAAGAAGATGACCACCGAGCAGCTGCGCAGCATGCGCGACCGGCTCTATCTCCACGCCGAGATCCCCGAGAGCGCCATGGAAGGGGACGACCCGCCCTACTACCGGCCGCCGTCCGAATCGATCGAGTACCAGTACATGGCGGAGCGGCGCCGCGTGCTCGACGGCGCGATCCCCCGTCGCGTGGTCCGGGCCCGGCGCCCGCTCGAGCTGCCCACCGACGCCGCGTTCAATGAGGTCACCGCGGGCTCCGGCAACCAGTCGGTGTCAACGACGATGGCGTTCACGCGGCTGATGCGCAACCTCACGCGCGACGAGCGCTTCGGCGCACGCGTCGTGCCGATCATCCCGGACGAGGCGCGCACGTTCGGCATGGACGCGTTGTTCCGGGAGCTCAAGATCTACGCGTCGCAGGGGCAGCGGTACGAGCCCGTCGACGCCGAGCTGCTGCTGTCGTACACCGAATCGCAGGACGGTCAGATCCTCGAGGAAGGCATCACCGAGGCCGGCGCGCTGTCGAGCTTCATCGCCGCCGGTACGAGCTACGCACACCGCGGCGTGCCGATGGTGCCGTTCTACATCTTCTATTCGATGTTCGGCTTTCAGCGGGTCGGCGATCTCATCTGGCAGGCCGCCGACGCCCGCACACGCGGCTTCCTGCTCGGCGCAACCGCGGGCCGTACCACGCTCCTCGGCGAGGGCCTGCAGCATCAGGATGGGCACAGCCTGGTGCTGGCGTCGACCGTGCCCGCATGTCAGGCCTACGACCCGGCGTTCGCGTACGAGATGGCAACGGTCGTGAAGCACGGTCTGAAGCGCATGTACGGCGCGCAGCCCGAAGACGTCTTCTACTACCTGACCCTCTACAACGAGAACTACCCGATGCCGCCGATGCCGAGCGATGTGGAAGAGGGCATCGTGGCCGGCCTTTACAAATGGGCCGATGCACCGGAGGGCCCGGCGACTCGGGCGACCGTTCTGTTTCCGGCTCCGCGCAAGGGGCGGCACGCGCGGCGGCCGACGAGCTGGCGAACGAGTGGGACGTCGGCGTCGAGCTCTGGTCGGCGACCTCGTACAAGGCGCTGCGCGAAGAGGCGCTGAGCACCGAGCGTTGGAGCCGCCTGCACCCATCGGAGCCTGCCCGCCTGCCCCTCGTGGCCCAGCTCCTCGCCGACGCCGAAGGCCCCATCGTCGCGGTGACCGACTTCATGAAGGCGGTGCCGGAGCAGATCGCGCGGTTCGTCGCTCGTCCGTTCGTGCCGCTCGGCACCGACGGGGTGGGCCGCTCCGACACTCGCGACGCCCTCCGCCGCTACTTCGAGGTGGACGCACCACATGTCGTCGTAGCGGTGCTGTCCGCGCTCGCTGCGACGGGCGACGTCAAGCCCGAAGTGGTGAGAGACGCGATCGCGCACTACGACATCGACCCCGACGCGGCCGATCCCGCCCGCGTCTGATCCAGGAGTCATCCGATGCCCACCGGCACCCTGCACATCACCGGCGATGCCGACGCCGACCGGCTGCTCAACACCGACCCGCTCGCGCTCCTTCATCGGCATGATGCTCGACCAGCAGGTGCCCATGGAGTGGGCGTTCAAGGGTCCCGCGTCTGCTGAAGGAGCGACTGGGCGGCGAGCTCGATGCGAACAAGATCGCCGCGATGGACTCGGAAGAGCTCGTTGCGCTGTTCTGCCAGAAGCCGGCGCTGCATCGCTTCCCGGCGAGCATGGCGCGCCGCGCGCACGAGATGTGCGTCGCGATCGCGCACGACTACGACGGCGACGCAGCGAAGGTCTGGACGAGAGCGAAGTCCGGCGACGAGCTGTTCGCACGGCTCCGCGCGCTTCCGGGCTACGGCGACGAGAAGTCGAAGATCTTCGTCGCGATCCTCGCCAAGCGCATGGGCGTCCGACCGAACGGCTGGGAGGAGGTCGCGGGACCCTTCGCCGACCCCGAGCCCCGGTCGGTCGCCGACATCGACAGCCCCGAGGCGCTCGAGAAGGTCAGGCAGTGGAAGAAAGCCAAGAAGGCAGCCGGCAAGACCAAGCAGGACTGATCGCCGTCACCCCGAGGCGGGGATGAAGCCGGCGAGGCGATCGAGCACCGACTCGGCCTCGTCGGTGGAGCGGATCGGCGCGTACAGCACGAGCTGATCGACGCCCGCTTCCGCGTACGCATCGACCTCGCGCTCGGTCACCTCGTGCATGTAGGGCGACACGCTGACCATGACGTCGCCGGGGGCACGACCCGCGTCGGCGATCAGCGTGCGCAGCTTCGCGACCCGCTCGGCAGCAGCCAGCGGGATCGAGGTTGTAGCCGTACCAACCCTCGGCCAACCGAGCGGCCCGTCGCAGCGCTGCGTTGCTCTCGCCGCCGACGTGGATCGGCGGATGCGGCAGCTGCACCGGCTTCGGGAACTGCCGCGCGGCGGGCAGTTCGTAGAACTCGCCCTTGAACGACGACACCTCCTCGGTCCAGAGCGAGCGCATGACTGCGAGGTACTCATCGCACCGCTCACCACGCCGGCCGAACGGCACGCCCAGGGCCGCGAACTCCTCGGCGAGCCACCCGACGCCGATGCCGAGGTCCATGCGCCCGTTCGACAGCCAGTCGAGCGTCGTCACCGACTTCGCGGTGTACACGGGGTTGCGCTGCGGGACGAGGAGCACTCCGGTGCCCAACCGGATGTTCGTCGTGACTGCGGCGAGAAAGCCGATCGTCGCGAACGGCTCGGTCAATCCACGGTCGGGCGCGGCGGGGAATCGCCCACTCTCGAGATACGGGTAGCGCGACGCGTACTCCTCGAACAGCACGACGTGCTCTGCGACCCAGAGCGACGAGAACCCGCGCTCGTCGGCCGCTCGCCCAACCGTGGCGACGTGCTCCGGCGTGCAGAGCGGGTTGGCGAAGGGCGGGAACAGACCGATCTTCACGGGCTCTCCTTCAGCGAGTCGTGGTCACCCGGTTGCGCTCGCGGTCGAGCCAGCCGAGAAGAATGGCCACCGCGCGGGGATCGTGGCGAAGGCGGTGGCCGGCGCCCGCGACGATGCGCAGCTCCGCGGCGCCGTGCGCCTCGGCGAGCAGACGCGGGTCGACGGTGGGAACGGACTCGTCGTCGTCGCCGTGCACGATCAGCAGCGGCTTCGCCGACATTCGCCGCGCCGCGTCGAGGGGGCGCAGTGCGCGGAACTCGCGCGCCCAGGCCTCGAACGACGGCGGGAACGTCGAGCTGCGCACGGCGCCGATCTCACGGGCGTGGTCGAGGAAGCGTCGAGGCTGGCCCGCCCAGTCGTCGAAGTCGGCGCGCGCCGCGAGAGCTGCGACCCCAACGGACTCTCGCGTCCTCGGCGCCCTCACAGATCACCAGCGACCCGCCGGTGCTCGTGCCGGCGAGCCACACGTTGCTCACGCCGGTCTCGTCGACGAGGTGATCGACGGCAGCGCGCAGATCCTCGAGCCAGCCGAGCAACGAAAAGTCACCTTCGCTCTGCCCACAACCGCGGAAGGTGAACGTCAGCGCCGCCCACCCCATCTCGTTCGCGATGCGATCGATGAGCTCGGGAAAGGTGCTCGCCGACTGGCGCGCATCGAGCGGGCCGACGGGGAAGCCGTGACAGAGCACGAGCCCTGGGGTCGCCGGGTTGGCGCGACTGCCGGGCAGCGCGAGGTAACGCGCCACCTTGAGCCCGCCGGAGTCGAACCACCCGTTCACGTAGTCGACCCGGTCAGACCGAGTCTTCAGCCCGGGCCGCCGCCTGGGCGCCGGGGCACCGCGAGCAACGGCGGTAGCCACGGTTGCGGGCCTCGGACAGCACGTCGGGAGCGAAGCAGATGAACCGCTCGGAGGCCATCAGCTCCTCGATCACCTCGGGTGCATCGCACGCGTCGACGTCGTGGACGATCTGGCGGCGCTTGTCCCCGAGCCACCGATGCTCCTCGAAGCGCACGGGACGCTGCACGAGGGGCACGCTACTGGCCGCCGACGCGCATCAGGGGCGCCCGTGGGCGCCCCTGATGACGTTCGACAGTTGAGGATCGGACAACGTTCGGGCTCTGCGAGAGCCCACTGGGCGGGACCATTTCCCAGCCGTCGTGCCGACGGTTGCTGGCGGGTATTCGCCGGGTGGTCCAGCGGGCCGCCTAGCGGCCAGCCACCTCCGAGGTCCCAAGACTTTGACTATGCAGTTGGACCACCTCCTTTCCTCGGTGACACCAGCAAACCACACGACGAGGAACAGCGCGTGCTATTCCGTCACAGCCGGGGTTCACAGACTGGGTTCACAGTTCCGCGTCGCCGGCGGGTGGCCCGACCGCACCGATCTCCCGGAGGTGCTCGAAGTGGGCCTCCACGACCGCGGCGATGTCCGTCGGCCGGTAGGCGCGTCCCTCCGACGCGCTCCGCGCGACGAGGGAGGCAATCGAGGCCTCCTCGTCGACGACGATGAGCCGGCTGGGGTCCTGGGGTGTCTCCAGAGCCGTGGGCGGCGCGCAGGCCCTGGGCTCGCAGGTCGGCCATGTGCCACCGGACGATGTCGCGCACGTCGGCGTAGCTCAGCTCGGCGGTGACATCGGCGGGGAGGCGTTCGCTCACGGTGAGGACCGCCTCGTCGAGGTCGAACACGACGCGGGGGAACGCGCATCCAACCGGTGGGCTTCACGGCCGATGACGACCGCCGCGATGACGAACACGAGCGCCGCGGCGGCGACCACGATGAGAACGGTCACAGCGCCCCCGCTCGGGGACTCGCGGGGCTAGATGCCGATGCGCTGGGCGAGCAGCTCGCGGTGGTAAGTGGGGTCGCCGAACAGCAGCTCGGACGACTTCGCCCGCTTGAAGTACAGGTGCGCGGGGTGCTCCCACGTGAAACCGATGCCGCCGTGGATCTGGATGTTCTCGGCGGCGGCGTGGAAGTAGGCCTCGGAGCAGTACGCCTTGGCGAGCGAAGCGACCGAGGGAAGCTCCTCGTTCATCTCGGCGGCGCACCAGCCCGCGTAGTACGCGGCGGATTTCGCCGACTCGACCTCGAGCAGCATGTCGGCGCACTTGTGCTTGATCGCCTGGAACGAACCGATCGGACGGCCGAACTGCACGCGAACCTTCGCGTACTCGACCGCCATGTCGAGGCAGCGCTGAGCGCCGCCCACCTGCTCGGCCGCGAGCGCGACAGCGGCGAGATCGAGCACTGTCGACAGGACGGTCCACCCGGCGCCGTCGCTGCCGATGAGCCGCGCGGGGGTGTCGGAGAACTCGAGCTTCGCCTGCTTGCGGGTCTGATCCATCGTCGACAGCGCGGTGCGGGTGAGCCCCGCGGCGTCGCCGCTCACCGCGAACAACGACACGCCGGCCGAGGTGCGGGCCGCGACGATGATGAGGTTCGCGGTGTGGCCGTCGAGCACGAACATCTTCGTACCGCTGAGCTTCCAGTCGTCGCCTGACTTGGTTGCCGCCATCGTGATGCCAGCCTCGTCCCACTTGCCCGACGGCTCGGTGAACGCGACGGTCGCGACCGTCTCGCCCGACGCGATGCCCGGCAGGAACTCCTTCTTCGCCTGGTCGTCACCGGAGTGGATCAACGCATTGGCGGCCAACGCGACAGTGGCGAAGTACGGCGCGCACAGCAGAGAGCGACCCATCTCTTCGAGCACGACGATGAGCTCGACGTAGCTGTAGCCCGACCCACCGAACTCCTCGGGGACGATGAGGCCCTGGAGCCCCATCTGCTCGCCCATCTGCCGCCACACGGCCTCGTCGTAGCCCTGCTCGGTGTCCATCAAGCGACGGACCTCGGCTTCCGGGGACTTCTGGTCGAGGAAGGCCCGGACAGTGCGGCGAAGCTCTTCCTGCTCCTCGCTGAAGGCGAAGTTCACGTGGTTTTCCCCCTGTGAGGCGGTGAGACTGGGTACAAGCGGCCCGGCTTTTCTACTAGACCCGCGGGTCAAGGCGCCAAGGAGGGTTCCCATGCATTACAGCGACGACCAGATCGAGATCCACAAGCTCGTCGTGGGACCCGTTGACAACAACGTCTTCGTCATGCGCTGCAAGGCCACCGGCGACGCGGTGCTGCTCGACGCGGCCAACGAGCACGAGAAGCTCCTCGAGCTCTGCCAGCGCCTCAACGTGCGCAGGGTCCTCGAGACCCACGGCCACTGGGATCACATCCAGGCCGTCCCGCAGCTCCGTGACGCCGGGTACTCCGTCGGAGTCGCTGCGCAGGACGCGGCGATGCTGCCCTCGTACGACGAGGTCATCGAGGACTCCTCGGTGATCCAGATCGGCGACGTGAGGCTGCACACGATCCACACCCCCGGCCACACTCCCGGCTCGATGTGCTTCCTGGTCGAGGGGTCACCGGTGCTGTTCTCGGGCGACACGCTCTTCCCCGGCGGCCCCGGCAACACCACGTTCCCGGGAGGCGACTTCGACACGATCATCGAGGCGATCGATCGACGCCTCTTCACGCTCCCCGAGGGCACGCTCGTGCTCCCGGGTCACGGGGACGACACCACGATCGGCACCGAACGCCCGCATCTCCAAGAGTGGGTCGACCGCGGCTGGTGACGAGCGTCTGTCCTCGGGTGATGATCCAGAACCGGGGGGTGCTGCGTAGACTCGCCAAAGACCGCCCACGAAGGGATACGAGATGAATTTCGGGGCACCTGAGCTGATCATCGTCCTGCTGATCGTCCTGCTGGTGTTCGGCAGTACCAAGCTGCCGAAGCTCGCCCGATCACTCGGTCAGGCGCAGAAGGAATTCAAGGACGGGTTGAAGGAAGGCGCTCAGATCGACGAGGCCGACAGCAAGGCCACCGACAGCAAGGCCAGCGACACCAAGCCGTCCGACACGCCGTCTTCGTAGAGCTGCTTCTGAGAGCCGCTCCCTAGCGCCGGCGCGCGGCGCCGTGCACGGCCTCGAGCGTGAGAAGCCGGATCTCGGAGCGGGCCTGCTCCAGCGGCGCCGTGAGGGCGTCGCCGTAGAGCTCGAGCAAATAGCTCCCTGACTCGTTGCGCGCCCCCGCGCCGAGCACGTGCGACGCCCGTAGCTTGCGCAGGATCGCGACTTCACCCGGATCGGCGGTGGAGTCCTCTGCGGCTACGACGAACGCCGACTCTTCCCGCAGGGCCCAGTCCGTCAGCGGATAGTCCGCGACCACGTAGCTGGTGGCGTCGTCGAACACGAAGCTCTGGGTGCCGCTGTCACCTTCGGCCCGCGACATGCCGACGAGCACGGCGCGCACGGCCCCGCCTCCGGGCTCGGCAACCGAGATCGTCCACGACACGACGTCGAGCGATCGGGCCGCGGCGGCCGCGACTGCTTCGAGCCGTTCCGTCGCGTCCGCTTCCACCAGCGGACCGTCGAGCAGCTCGAGCGCGGTCTCGAGCAGTCCCTGCAACGCGGGGCTGCGATCTCGGAAGAGCCGCCACGGTGCTCGGATCCCTTCGACCAGCCCGTCGCTCGCGGGACGCGCGACGGAGACTCGGCCCCGACCGGCGCGCTTCGCCGCGTACTGCGCCGCGTCAGCCGAGCGGAACAGCTCCTTCGGACGGCTCACCCCTCGACCAGTCGTGGCCACGCCACATGACGCCGTCAATCGACGCCCGGACGAGGCCTGCAGCAACGTCAGAGCCTCTTGCGCCACATGTGCGGCGCTCGGGCCGTCGTGGCCTTCGAGCAGGATGCAGAACTCGTCGCCACCCAGCCGGAACGCGGCGGCGCCTTCGATCTCGACCACGGCGTGGCGGAGCGCTCCGGCGACCGCGACGAGCGCGTCGTCGCCGGTGTCGTGGCCGAACCGGTCGTTGACTTCCTTCATGCCGTCGATGTCGAACACGAGCAGCGAGACCGGCCGGCCAGTGATGCCCGCACGTTCGAGAGCCGCCTCGAGCCGTTCGTCGAGCGCGCGACGGTTGGCGAGGCCGGTCAGCGAGTCCTCGAAGGCCAGCCGCTCGAGCCGGGCCAGGTGCTCCGCGTGCCCGAGCGCGGCCGCGACGTACAGCGCGGCCGCCTGGAGGAACTCGGTGTCATCGGAGCTGAGCGGTGCGTCGCCCGGCGCGGTGGCGGCCCAGAGCTCGCCCCACACCTCGCCGTCGACCACGATGGGGACTCCGAGCTCGGAGTTTCGACCCGTATGCCGGAGCCATTCGGCGATCGTCGGGTCCTCGTTCGGGTCGTCCGCGGACGAGAGGTAAGGCTCGCCCTTGAGCAGCAGCGTCTCCACAGCGGGAAACGCTTCGAAGGGGTACTCCTCGTGCGTCGGGAAGCGCACCTCGCCGGCGGCGAGGACGCCCACGTTCACGAGCACCCGGAGGGTCTGTCGCTCCATGTCCGCCCGGGCGATCGAGACCGCCGAGGCGCCGAGCGCGGCCCTCGCTTCCTCGGCCGCCATCTCGAGGGTCTGGGTGAGGTCGTCGGCGGCGGCCACGGCGCGGGCGAGCGACGCGAGGGCGGCCAGGCCTCGGACGGGAGGCCCAGCCGAGTGGAGGGGGCTGGCGGGCGCGCGCTTCACGATGCTCTCTCCATCGGCGGAGTCAGGGGGTGACTGAGTGGGCCGCCCGGCCCCTTTCCGGGCCCTTTTCGCGGCCCTATTTTCCCCTATCGCCATAGTGGTTATTAGACTGGCGATGTGGTCGCGACCTCCGGCTCCGAGTTGTTGCGGATCGACGATCTGCAGGTGCGGCCGACCAGCGACGAGGGCACGCTGACCGAGATTCTTCGTGGCGTCGACCTCCGAGTCCAGCCCGGCGAGATCCACGCACTCATGGGCCCGAACGGCTCCGGCAAGTCGACGCTCGCCAATGCGCTCATGGCCGACCCGGGCTACGAGGTCACGGGTGGGCGCATCACCTTCAAGGGCGACGACATCACCGACTGGCCCACCGATGTGCGGGCAAAGAGCGGCATGTTCTTGGCGTTCCAGTACCCGCAGGAGATCGCCGGCGTCTCCGTGATCCAGTTCCTTCGACAAGCGCTCTCGGCCCGCAAGGGCATCGACTTGTCGGTGCTCGAGCTCCGTCTGGCGATCATGGACTGGATGAAGCGCCTGGAGATGGATCCGGCGTTCGCTGATCGCTATCTCAACGAGGGTTTCTCCGGCGGCGAGAAGAAGCGCAACGAGGTGCTGCAGATGGCGATCCTCGAGCCCGACCTCGCGATCCTCGACGAGACGGACTCGGGGCTCGACATCGACGCCCTGAAGGTCGTTGCCCGTGGCGTGCAAGAGGTCCGCACGGATCGGCCTTCCCTCGGCGTCGTGCTCATCACCCACTACCGCCGCCTGCTCGACTACCTCCGGCCCGACCGCGTGCACATCCTCATCGAGGGCCGCATCGTCGACAGCGGAGGTCCCGAGCTGGCCGAGCGGCTCGACCGAGAGGGGTACGACGCATGGCGGTGAACGCAGCGCTCGACACCGCCCGCATCAAGAAGGACTTCCCGATCCTCGATCGCGAGATCAACGGGAGGCGTCTCGTCTACCTCGACTCGGCCGCGACGTCGCAGAAGCCACGACAGGTCCTCGACGCGATGGCGCGCTACTACGAAACGTGCAATGCCAACGTGCATCGCAGCGTGTACCACATCGCCGGGGAGGCGACGGAGGCGTACGAGACCGCGCGGCTCAAGGTGCAGCGCTTCATCAACGCACCCACCGAACGCGAGATCGTCTTCACGAAGAACGCGACTGAGGGCCTCAACCTCGTCGCGCACTCATGGGGCCGATCGAACCTGCACGAAGGTGACGTCGTCGTGCTCACACACATGGAGCACCACGCGAACATCGTGCCGTGGCACATCCTGGCCGCCGAACGCGGCATCGTGCTCCGCTGGGTGCCGCTCACGCCGGAGGGCCTGCTCGACCTGACCGACCTCGACGAGCTGCTCGACGGAGCGAAGGCGTTCGGGTTTGCGGCGATGTCCAACGTGCTCGGCACGATCAACCCGGTCCGCCAGCTCAGCGATGCGGCCCACGCACACGGCGCAGTCGCGATCGTCGATGCGTGTCAGTACGTGCCTCACGTGCCCACCGACGTGCAGGCGATGGGCGCCGACTTCATCGCGTTCTCAGCCCACAAGATGTGCGGCCCGACGGGCATCGGTGTGCTCTGGGGTCGTGAGGAGCTGCTCGACGCGATGCCGCCCTTCCTCGGCGGTGGCGACATGATCCGCGACGTGCGCCTCGACGGCTACACGCCGAACGAGCTGCCGGTGAAGTTCGAAGCCGGGACCCCGCCGATCGCCGAAGCGATCGGGCTCGGCGCCGCGGTCGACTACCTCACCGAGCTCGGCATGACGAACGTGCGCCGCCACGAGATGGACGTGACCGGATACGCCATCGATCACCTCACCGAACGGTTCGGCGACGACCTCACGATCTTCGGGCCCCGCAACATCGAGGTGCGGGGCGGCGCGTTGTCGATCGCGTTCCGCGATCTTCACCCGCACGACATCTCGCAGGTCCTCGACCAGACGAACGTGTGCGTCCGCGCCGGGCACCACTGCGCGAAGCCGTTGATGCGAGAGCTCGGGGTCAATGCGACCGCCAGAGCGTCGTTCTACGTGTACAACGATGAGGCCGATGTCCACGCCCTCGCCGAGGGCCTCGACGCGGCGACAGACTTCTTCACCCCCTGACTTCACGAGCCGAGGACCACGATGCCAGGACTCGAAGACCTCTACCGAGAGATCATCCTCGACCACTATCGCAACCCGCGGAACCGGGGCGAGCTCCCGATGCCGCCCGCGCATCGCACCGAAGGCTTCAACCCGCTGTGTGGCGACGAGATCATCGTGTTCCTCGACGTCGAGGACGGCGTGGTCCGCGATCTGCGCATCGGCGGTCAGGGGTGCTCGATCAGCCAGTCATCGGCCTCGATGATGTCGACGGCCGTCAAGGGCAAGTCCGTGCAGGAGGCCCGAGAGGTCATTCGCGCGTTCAAGGCGATGATGTCGATCCACGAGCACGTCCTCGACAGTGACGACGGCGAAGAAGTGCAGTCCGACGTGAAGCTCGGCGACCTCGAGGCGTTGCGGGGCGTCGTGAAGTTCCCGGTGCGGATCAAGTGCGCCACCCTGGCGTGGAACACGCTCACGCAGGGGCTCGAAGAGATCTCGGCGTAGTCGATCTCGACGCTCGCGTCAGCGCCGCGGCGTCACGACCGTGGTGATGTGACCGTGGTGATGTGACCGAGCTTGCGGCCGGGCCGGGGCGCTTTTCCGTAGAGATGGACGTGCACTCCGGGCCCGTCGGGCATTGAGTCGGGCAGCTCGCCGATCAGGTTCACCATCGTCGCCGCGCCGACGAGGTCGCACGAGCCGAGCGGCTGCCCTGTGATCGCGAGCAGGTGCTGCGTGAACTGGCTCGTCACCGCGCCTTCGATCGTCCAATGCCCGGAGTTGTGCACCCTTGGAGCCATCTCGTTGGCGAGCAGACGATCGCCGACCTGAAAGAGCTCGAGCGCGAGCACGCCGACGTACGTCGAGAGATTCGGCGAGCGCGGTGACGTGCTGCTGAGCGAGTGCCTGCAACGACGAGTCGACGCTCGGAGCGGGCGCGATCGTCGTGCGCAGGATGCCCTCGGAGTGATGGTTCTCGACGAGCGGATAGAAGGCCATCGCACCATCCACCGCGCGGCGCCGCGACGATCGAGAGCTCCCGATCGAACGCGACCACCTCCTCCACGATCGCGGGACGGTCGAGGGCACGGATTGCCGCGTCGACATCACCGCCTTCGGGCACTCGGATCTGTCCCCGCCCGTCATAGCCGCCGCGGCGTGACTTCACGATCACATCCGCGGCGGCACGCGGCGACGCCAGCTTCGAGTCTGTGTACGGCGCGGTTGGGATCGCGACCGCAGAGAAGTGATCCTTCTCGGCGAGACGGTCCTGGCTCACCGCGACCGCGCGCGCAGGTGGTCGCACCGCGGTCGCCCTTGCCAACCGCTCGAGGACGTCGACGGGCACGCCTTCGAGCTCGACGGTCACCGCGTCACAGCCGCTCAATACGGAGAGGGCGAGCGGGTCGTCGAAGGCGGTGGCGACCCGCTCACCGTGTGCCAGTGGCGCGTCCGCGACGGGGTCGACGAGCACGCAGTCGATCGCCATCGCCGCCGCGGCTTCGGCCAGCATCGCGCCGAGCTGTCCTCCTCCGACGACGCCGACGCGAGCTCGGGTCACTCAGGCAGGCGGGGGTCCGGGTGCGCGAGCACGTCGGTGGTCCTCGCGTCGCGCCACGCTCGCAGCCGCTCACGCAGCTCCGGTCGCCCGCGCGACACGATCGCGGCCGCGAGCACGCCAGCGTTCGTCGCTCCGGGGACACCGATCGCAAGCGTGCCCACCGGTACGCCGGCGGGCATCTGGACGATGGACAGCAGCGAATCGAGCCCGTTGAGCGCCTTCGACATCACGGGGACACCGAGGACGGGAAGGATCGTGTTGGCGGCGATCATGCCCGGCAGATGCGCGGCGCCGCCCGCGCCCGCGATCACGACCTCGATGCCCCGTTCTTCGGCCGCGACTGCGAACTCCTGCATGAGCGCGGGCGTGCGATGAGCGCTGACGACCTTCACCTCGAAGGCCACCTCGAGGGCAGCCAGGACGTCCGCGGCCGCTTCCATCGTCGCCCAATCCGAGCGCGAGCCCATCACGATGGCGACGATCGGCGAGTCCATGGTCAGTCGAGGTAGGGCGCGTATCCGTGCGCTTCGAGCTCGGCCGCGAGGGTGTCGTCGCCTGACTTCACGATCCGTCCCTGCACGAGGATGTGCACCTGGTCGGCGTGGAGCTCGTGGAGCAGTCGCACGTAGTGAGTGATGGCGAGCACACCGAGGTTCTGCTCCTTCGTCGCCGCCTCGATCCGTCGCGCACACGCGCGCAGGGCGTCGACGTCGAGCCCGGAGTCGAGCTCGTCGAGGATCGCGATCGTGGGCTCGAGCACGGCGAGCTGGACGGTCTCGTTGCGCTTCTTCTCGCCGCCCGACAGGTCGACGTTCAGCGGACGGACCAGGAAGCGCTCGTCGAAGCCGATGCGCTCGGCCTCGCGCAGCAGGCGAGACCCGAGGTCGGTGATGTCGCGCCCGCTCGCCTCGAGGGCAGCGCCGACCATCGCCTCGAGGCTGACCCCGGGGACCTCCGTCGGGTACTGCAGCGCGAGGAACAGACCCGCCTCGGCCCGCTGCCACGGCTCGAGGGCCAGGATGTCCACGCCATCGAGCGTCACCGTGCCGGCGAGCACCTCGTAGCCGGGGCGGCCCATCAGCACGTGGGAGAGCGTCGACTTGCCCGAGCCGTTGGGGCCCATGACCGCGTGCACCTCGCCGCTCGCGATGGTGAGGTCGATGCCGCGCAGGATCTCCTTGCCCGACACGCCCGCGTGCAGGTCGCGGATCTCGAGAACCGTCACAGCTCGACCGTCACAGCTCGACCGTCACAGCTCGACCTCGACATAGACGTCGCCGTCGTCGATGCGGACGGGGTAGGTGGGCACCGGCTTGGTCGCGGGCAGCGTGAGGGGCTCGCCCGTCTCGAGCGAGAACGAGCTGCCGTGCTTCCAGCACTCGATCTCGCACTCGTCCACGAGCACCTCACCCTCCGAGAGGGAGATCTCGGCGTGGCTGCAGGTGTCACCGATCGCGAAGATGCGATCGAGGATGCGCACGACGCAGATGGGGGTGTCGCCCAGAACGAACAGCCGCGCTTGGCCATCGGGAAGGTCCTGCACCGAACAAAGTCGCTCGATCGTCATGCCGCGTACCGCCGCGGCGAGCTTGGCCGCGACGTGTGCGCGCAACGGCTCGACCATGGCCTTGACCGGCAGTCGCTCGAGCACCTCGCTGAAGAAGCCGTTCACGATGAGCTCCTCGGCTCGATCGGGGGGCACGCCACGGCTTTCGAGGTAGAAGCGCTGCTCGGCGTCGATCGGTCCCACCGTCGACGCGTGGCTGCAACGCACGTCGTTGGTGTCGATCTCGAGGTTCGGCACCGAGTCGGCCCAGGCCGCGTCGCTGAGCTTGAGGTTGCGGTTCGTCTGGAACGCCGACGTGCCGGGCGCCTCTTTGCGCACCCGGATGAGGCCGCTGTACACAGACCGGGCGCGGCCTTCCACGGCGCCTTTGAACAGCAGGTCGGAGGTCGTCTTCGGAGCGGCGTGGTCCTGAAGCGTGCGGAAGTCGTGCATCTGGTCGCCCTCCCCGAAGTACGCCGCGAGCTGGTCTCCTGTTGCGCCCTTGCCGTCGAGGCGGGCGTCGGTGCGTACTCGGGCGTAGTCGCCGCCCAACGCGACGTTGGCAACGAGGGTCGATGAGGAAGTCCCGGCGCGCGGCGACCTGCGACGCGATCTGCCAGACGCGAGGGCCGAGGAGGTTCACCGCGAGGTAGCGCAGCCGGGCACCGGGGCCGGCCTCGAGCTCGGCCACCGGAAGCGTGAGCGCTCGCACATCAAGGGAGCTGTGGTGGTCGAGCACCGTCAACTCGCTGTCGATGCCGAGTCGCACCACGACACGCGGCATCGTGAGAAGTCCTTCCGTCGCGGTGAAGTGCGCGACCACCAGAGGGATGCCGACCGCAAGCCCGTCGGGCACCTCGATGACGATCGGCGCCGTCGCGAACGCGGTGTTCAGCTCCGCGTAGACGTCAGGAGCCTCGTTCATGATGGCGCCCATCGATCCCGGCGCTTCCGCGTCGGTGACCCGGAGGCCCTGCTCGGCAAGTGCGGGATCGATCTCGTGGTGGACCACCTGCCCGTCGACCACCATGACCAGCCCGGCCCGTTCAGGGATCGTGGCTTTCGTGCCCGCAACGGCAGACGCGATCGCGTGTCGTCCGAAGCACCGATCGGCGTGGCGGGACCGGCCAGCGTGTACGCGTCGAGATCGAGGTCGCCTATGCGGCTGTAGCGCCAGATCTCTTCGGCTTCGGTGGGAAACGCCGCGCCCGTGGCCCTCTCGGCGGCGCTCGCGCGCAACACCTTCAGCCAGGGCGGACCAGGCAGCGCGGCTGCAGCGTCTGCGGTGAAGGGGCTCACCCCCCGAGGCTACTTGCGGCCGAACCGCTTCCAGAAGGGCTTGCGCTGCCGCTCCGCGTGGACTTCGGCGAGGATGCCCGGCCCCGCTGCGTTGATGATGTCCTCGGCCTCGTCGAGAAGCGCCGCGGCACTGCCGTCGTCGAGACCCGGCGGTTCCTCGGGCGTGACCGGCGCGACGAGCGTGCCGTATTGCCAGGCCATGTCGGCCAGGCGGCGCTCGTACTTGGGGCAGTCGTCCGGGCAGCGCCATGGCGCGTCCGGAGCCAGGTCGAGGTTGCACTTCCGGACGGTCTCGCCGTTGGGATAGGTGCGGCTCTCGAAGTTCTTGCACTCGACGCGCATGGGCACGGCACAAGTCTGCCGCGTCAGGCTCCCGGTCGGAGCGCGCTGGCGTCGCTATCGTTTCGGTGTGCTCGAGCGGCTCATGGCCGGCGTGTCACCCGGCGCCCGCCGCGCCCTGACGGTCGCGCTCATCGTCGTCGCGTGGGGGGATTCCTCGTGGCGGTCGTCGCAGGCCTCGTCGAAGGTCTCCTCGTCGTGGTCATCGGCTTCGTCGTCGTGTGGTTCGTCACGTCGATGCTGAGCTCGAAAGCCGCGGTCACGCCTGACGGGTCAGAGCCGTCGATCGCGCCGGACGGGACGCTGGAGTCAGCGGTCGATGTCGAGGCCCGTGTCCGTCAGCGGCTCGAGCAGATGAACAAAGAGCAGACACCACCCGCGGAGGGGTCCGCGACGACCCAGCCGTGAAGCGTCAGCCGACGCTGCCGTCCATCTGCAGCTCGATGAGACGGCTCCACTCCACGGCGTATTCCATCGGGAGGGTGCGCGTCACGGGCTCGATGAAGCCGTTCACGATCATGCCCATCGCCTGCTCCTGCGAGAGGCCGCGGCTCATCAGGTAGAAGAGCTGCTCGTCCGCGATCTTGGAGACCGTGGCTTCGTGTCCGACCTCGGCGTCGCGCTCGCCTACTTCCATGTAGGGGAACGTGCGGCTCACGGACTCCTCATCGAGAATCAGCGCATCGCACTGCACATGGCTCTTGCACCCGTGCGCGCCCTCTTCGATTCGGACCAGGCCGCGGTAGGTCGTGATGCCGCCGTCCTTCGAGATCGACTTCGACACGATCTTCGACGTCGTCTCGGGCGCGGCGTGCACCATCTTGGCGCCGGCGTCCTGATGCTGGCCCGGTCCGGCGTACGCGACCGAGAGCACTTCACCGGATGCCTTCGGACCGACCATGTACACGGATGGGTACTTCATGGTGAGGCGGCTGCCGATGTTGCCGTCGATCCACTCCATGTGGCCCTCGGTCTCGACCCGCGCCGCTTGGTCACCAGGTTGTAGACGTTCGGCGACCAGTTCTGGATCGTCGTGTACGTGACGCGTGCGCTCGGGCCGACGATGATCTCGACGACGGCGGAGTGCAGCGAGTCGGAGGTGTACACAGGCGCCGAGCACCCCTCGATGTAGTGCACCTTGGCACCTTCGTCGGCGATGATCAGCGTGCGCTCGAACTGGCCGGCGTTCTCGCTGTTGATGCGGAAGTACGCCTGCAGCGGCATCTCGCACTCGACACCCGGCGGCACGTAGATGAACGAGCCACCCGACCACACCGCGGAGTCGAGCGCGGAGAACTTGTTGTCGCCCGGTGGGATGACCGTGCCGAGGTAGCGCTTCACGACATCGGGGTACTCGCGTACCGCGGTGTCCATGTCGCAGAACAGGATGCCCTGCTGCGCGAGATCGTCACGGTTTCGGTGGTAGACGACTTCTGACTCGTATTGCGCGGTCACGCCGGCGAGGTACTTGCGCTCTGCCTCGGGAATGCCGAGCTTCTCGTAGGTCGCCTTCATCTGCTCGGGAAGGTCGTCCCACTCGTCGACCTGACGATCGGTGGGCTTGATGTAGTAGTAGATGTCGTCGAAGTCGAGCTCGGGCATGTTGGCCGCGAACCACGGCAGCATCGGCTTGCGCTCGAACGTGCGCAGCGACTTCAGACGGAACTTCTCCATCCAGTCGGGCTCGCCCTTCCACCACGACATGTCCCGCACGACGTCGGTGTTGAGGCCCTTCTCGGGCCGGAAGACGTACTCCTCCTCGTCGGCCCAGCCGAGCTTGTAACGACCGAGATCGAGGTCGGTCACCGCCATCGTGGATCACTCCCATCGGGGTGCGCGGACATCGGAAATTGCACTACCTAGATAGTAACAATTCGATGGGGCGGTACCACCCGATGTCGGCGCACTGGCAGCATGTGCGGCAATGTCTCGAATTCGGGCGCTCGCGCTCGTCGCCGCGCTCATCGTGCCCCTCTGCGCCCAAAGCGTGCTCACCCCTGTCCCTGCGGGGGCGATCATGGGGGGGATCCCTGTTCCCTCGTCGGTGGCGCCTTCGGTCGTGGCCCTCGTCGACCGCCGGTTCAACGACCAGTTCTGTGGTGGCACCGTCGTCGCCGCCGAGTGGATCCTCACGGCCGGGCACTGCGCGATCGGCTACCGAAGCCAGCCCGGCACGATCGAGGTGGTGGGTGGCCGAGCCGACCTCCGGACGCAGGTGGGCACCGTCATCCCTGTGCTCGAGGTCGTCATCCATCCCGCGTTCGACCGCGGCGCCCGCCGCAACGATCTCGCACTCCTTCGCCTCGCCACCCCGATGCCTCAGCCCGCGGCTCCGCTCATGACCCCGGACGTCGAACCCACCTACAACGGACTTTCGACAGGAGTCGTTGCCGGTTGGGGAGCGGACACACCGACCGGCACCGCCGGCGTTGCGGACCTTCGCGTCGCCCCGATCCCGCTGCTCGCCGACAGCGTGTGCGTCGCGGTCCTCGCCTCGTTCTTGAGCGAGAACCACATCTGCGCCGGCAACAGCGCTGTGGGGCCATGCCCAGGTGACAGCGGTGGTCCGTTGCTCGTCGCCGACACGCGCGGGATCACGCGGATCGCCGGCGTCGTGAGCTACGGCAGCGATCCGTGCAACCAGACGCCCGTGGGCTTCTCGCAAGTTTCCGCGAACGTCGCCTGGATCCAGAGCCTGATCGGTCCGTCACCGCCCACCGCGACGCCGCCCTCGCCCACACCGAACTCCACCGGCGCCGGATATTGGATGCTCGGCGCCGATGGCAAGGTGTTCTCGTTCGGCGCCGCCGCCGGGTTCGGTGATCCGGTCGGGCAGCTGGACGGCGCGGCGGTTGGGATGGCGGGGACCCCCGACGACAAGGGCTATTGGATCGTGACCACCACCGGCCGGGTCTTCAACTTCGGAAGTGCGCCTGCCCTCGGGTCGGTCCCGGGCGGGACACTCACCCCGGGAGAGCTCGTCACCGGCCTCGCCGCGACGCCGACCGGCAACGGGTATGTGGTCTTCTCGAGCCGGGGTCGAGCCGTGAGCTTCGGCGACGCGCCGTCGGTGGGTGACACGACCGCGACCGCCTTGAACGGTCCGGTCCTCGGCGGCATCGTCACGCCATCAGGTCGCGGCTACTACATGGTCGCCTCCGACGGCGGCATCTTCACGTTCGGCGACGCCGCGTTCCGCGGCTCGATGGGCGCGACGCGGCTGAACGCAGCCCGTGCGCGGCCTCGTGCCGACCGAAACCGGCAACGGCTACTGGCTCGTGGCGTCCGACGGCGGCATCTTCACGTTCGGCGACGCCGCGTTCCGCGGCTCGATGGGCGCGACGCGCCTCAACCGTCCGGTCGTGGGCATGGTGCGGTACGGCAACGGGTACCTGATGGTCGGATCGGACGGCGGCATCTTCACGTTCAGCGATCTCGGGTTCGTCGGATCGCTCGGCTCGACCCCGCCCGTCGCGCCGATCACGAGCGTCGTCGTCGTCTGAGCAGCTCGTCTGAGCAGCTCGTCTGAGCAGCCTCGGGTCGACCGTCGTAGGGTCGCCGGCATGACCGAGCTCTGGAAGCAGGGACCCGCCGAGCTGGCCGCGATCATCGCGGGCAAGGAAGCATCCTCCGTCGAGGTGATCGACGCGCACCTGGCGCGGATCGCAGCTGTCAACCCGCACCTGAACGCGGTCACCCGTGTCCTCGCGGACGAGGCCCGAGCGGCCGCGAAGGCCGCGGACGCTGCGCTCGAGCGCGGGCGAGCCACTCGGGCCGCTGCACGGCGTCCCGTTCACCGTGAAGCAGAACATCGATCTCGCCGGCTGCGCGACCGACAACGGAGTGCCCGCCTTGGCACAGGCGATCTCGCCCGTGGACGCCCCGATCGTCGAACGGATGAAGGCTGCGGGCGCGATCCCGATCGGTCGCACCAACTGCCCCGACATGGCGCTGCGGGTGCACACGGACTCCTCGCTCCACGGCCTCACCCGCAACCCGTGGGACCCGACCAGGACCGCGGGCGGCTCATCGGGCGGTGAGGCCTCGGCGCTGGCGTCGGGCATGTCGCCCGTCGGCCTCGGCAACGACATCGGCGGCTCGTTGCGCAACCCCGCGTCGTGTTGCGGCATCGCGTCGCTGAAACCGTCGGCCGGAATGGTGCCGTCCTTCATGTTCGGCCCGATGGCCGACGGACCGGCGTCGTTCCAGCTGATGCCCGTCGAAGGGCCGATGGCCCGCCGCGTCGCTGACGTCCGTCTCGCGTTCGGGTTGCTCGCCGGTCGTGACCGGCGCGATCCGTACTCAGTGCCGGTTGCGATGGACTCCCCGCGCAACGACGAGCGACCGTTACGGGTGGCGGTGCTCGCCGATCCGCCGGGCGGAGCGACCGATCCCCGCGTCGGCGCTCGGGTGCAAGCAGCCGCGACGGCGCTGTCCGACGAGGGCTACGAGGTCACCGAGGACGGGCCGCCGCGCTTCGAGGACGTAGTGACGACGTGGTTCGACTTCATCGGTGAGGACATCCGCTTCATGGGTCCGATGATCGAACCGATCATGTCCGAGACCGCGAACGCCTTCCTCAGAGCGCTCCTCGAATCGCGTCCCGCCGTCGACCTCGCGGGCTACAACCAGATCCTCATGGCGCGCCAAGCGCTCATGCGCGAATGGGCGTTGTGGTTCGCCGCCACCGATCTCGTGCTCACGCCCGCGTGGACGCAGCTTCCGTTCGAGCACGGTTGGGACGCCGACAACCCGATGGCCACCATCGAGATGATGCGCTGCGTCACCCCCGCGAACGTGCTCGGACTGCCGTCGGCATGCGTTCCCGCTGGGCTCGTCGACGGGTTGCCCGTCGGCGTGCTGCTCACCGGCGACCGGTTCGCCGACGACAAGACACTCGATGCCGCCGAAGTCGTCGAAGCAGCACTCGGACTGCCTACGCCAATCGATCCTGTGACCTGATCTCGCCCGAGAAGAACTCGAGCGCGGTGCGAGTCTTCGTGGCTTGCTCGCCGTCCACGTCGATGCCCTTGGCGTGGAGGAACGCTCGACTCTCCGCTGCGACCTGAAACATCTCGGAGGGTGCGCATTTCGTGGAGAGCTCGAGGATGCGCGACCCGTCGGGAAACTGCCACACCTCCCCGACGACGCGACGGGTGAAGTCCTTCGGCTTCCACTTGAGCTTGAACACCATGATGGGGCCGAGCATCGAAAGCTGATTCATGTCCAAGCCGTCCGGCGCATGCGCCGAATAGAACGCACGCTGTTCCTTCGTGTAGAGCTTCTTGATCTGCTTGTCACCGAGGAGCACCTCACGCACCACGGTGGGGGCGATGTCGTTGACCATCGAGCCCGAGCAGACGAAGCCACCCGGCATCGCGTCGATCTCGACGCCGAAGCTCGGGCTGCTGCGGAGCGTCGGCGAGAGGTGCTCTGGCGCCACCGGCCGCAGCTTCACGGTGGTGTCGTCGCCGACCCCTGGACCCGGCGGCCCCGAACGACGATGCCGGCCTCGTGCAGCGCGAGATCGGGTGTGTCGAAGAAGACCACTTGGCGCATCTGCGCGTCCAGCGGATCGACCTCGAGCGTCCGCATCAAATGACGAATGTCCGTCGCCGGCAAGCTGAGCTTGAGCTCGACCGTGTCGGCCTTCTTCAGCAGACCGAGGAGCTCCGCGAGCTGCTCGGCGCTGAGGGTCGGCGGGGTATGGGGCACGGGGTCTCCTCGCAGTTGACCGAGATGTCTACAAGAGTGCGGGGTGCGCTGTCTGCGACACCGAGATGCGTACCCTGTGTCGTTCGTGACCCAGATCGTCGAAGCGCCGATCCCGAAGGTGCAGCGCTCTCCCTCCGACATCCTTCGGCTCATCGTCGCGTTCGTCGTGCTGGTCGTCCTCGGCATCGTGCAATGGCTGTTCGGCGACACCCTGGTGCATTTCGGTGAGGAGCTGCTCACGGGCCTCAACGCGTTGCCGAGCTGGATCCTCACGACGATCGTCGTCGGCACGCGAGTGCTCGCCGCCGTCGTGCTCGTCGGCGGCCTGGTTGTCGTCGCACGAGACGGCGGCTGGCGCCTTCTCGTCACCATCGCGGCGGCCGCGATCGTGGCGAATGGACTCGCCTCGGTGCTCGAGCTGTTCGACCCCGAACCGGGCGCCCAGATCCTCGATATCCACGACGGACTGGGTCTCCTGACGAACGGTTTTCCGACGGCATTCGGCATCGCAGCCATCACCGCCGCGCTGACCGCAGCGGCACCATGGCTGAGCCGCGGCGCTCGCCGCATCGGGTGGGTGCTGGTGCTCGCAATGGCGCTCGTCCACTTCATGGCGGAAGAAGTCTCCTTCGACTCGCTGCGCGCCGTCCTGTGCGGGTGGTTGGCGGGGGCGCTGGTGTTGGTCGTGTTCGGTGGACCGTCGCGCCGGCCCACGGGCCAGGCGATCGCCGACGGCCTCGCCGCAGTCGGGAAGCCGCTGGCCGAGCTGACGCAGGCGAGTCTCGACGCTCGGGGCTCGACGCCGTACTTCGGCAAGGGAACCGACGGCCAGGCGCTGTTCGTGAAGGCGCTCGGTGACGACCAGCGCAGCGCCGATCTCATGTTCCGTCTGTACCGCATGGCGGGACGCCGCGAGCTCGGAGACGAGCGGCCCTTCTCCTCGCTGCGCCGCGCCGTCGAGCACGAGGCGATGGTGGCGCTCGCGGCGCGCGACGCCGGCATCCGCACACCGCGGCTCGCCGCGTTCGCGTGTGCTGATCCCAATGGGTTCGTGCTCGCGTACGAGGCCGTCGAGGGGAAGTCACTCGACCGGGTCGACGAGGCCGAGGTCACCGACGAGGTGATCGGTGCGGTCTGGGACCAGGTCGTCATGATGCGCGAGCGCCGCATCGCACACCGCGACATGCGGCTCGCGAACATCTTCCTCGCCGCCGACGGCAACGTCTGGATGATCGACTTCGGCTTCAGCGAGCTCGCCGCATCGGACCTGCTGCTGGCGAACGACGTCGCGGAGTTCATCGCGTCGTCGTCGCTCAAGGTCGGACCGGAGCGAGCCGTGTCCACGGCGAACGCCGCGCTCGGCCCCGCCGGCGTGGCGACGGCGCTCGACCGGCTGAAGCCCTGGGCGTTGAGTGGCGCCACGCGGACGGGCCTCAAGCAGAACCCGGCCCTGCTCGATGACCTGCGGGCCCGGATCACGGCGGTTGCATCAGCACCCTGAATACGCGAAGTCAGCGACGACTTGCCTCGTCGAGGAGCTGGCCGGCACACCGCCCGTTCAGCAGTGGTGAGCTGACCCAACAGCTAACCCAACAGCCGCTTCGCGATCACGACCCGCTGAATCTGATTGGTCCCCTCGTAGATCTGCGTGATCTTCGCGTCGCGCATCATGCGCTCGACGGGGAAGTCGCGGGTGTAGCCGTAGCCGCCGAGCAGCTGGACGGCATCGGTCGTGACCTGCATCGCGACGTCGGCGGCGAAGCACTTCGCCATCGCTCCGAGCTTCGAGAGATCGCCATGCGGGTCGTCCTCGTCGACGACCGCACATGCCTGGTACACCAGGCCGCGTGCCGCCTCGACCTTCATCGCGGCGTCGGCGACCATGAACTGCAGCCCTTGCAGCTCGGCGATCGGACGACCGAACGCCTTGCGCTCCTTCATGTACCCGATTGCGTAGTCGAGCGCGCCCTGGGCGATGCCAACCGCCTGCGCACCGATCGTGGGGCGCGAGCGATCGAGCGTGTGCATCGCGATCGTGAAGCCCTCGCCCTCCTGCCCGAGCAGGTTCGTCGCCGGCACCCGGACTTCGTCGAAGAGCAGCTGCCCAGTGGGGCTGCCCTTCACGCCCATCTTCTCTTCGAGCTTGGTGACCTGCACCCCCCAGTCCTTCTCCACCACGAAGGCCGAGATGCCCCGATGCTTCGACGACGGGTCGGTCCTCGCGAACACGATGTAGATGTCGCTGATGCCGGCGTTCGTGATCCAGACTTTGGTGCCGGTGATGAGGTAGGAGTCACCATCGCGCACGGCGCGCGTCGTCATCGATGCGACATCGCTGCCCGCGTCCGCCTCCGACAGGCAGTACGACCCCTGCGACTCACCACTCGCGACTCGCGGCAGGTAGGTGCGTTTCAGCTCGTCCGTGCCGAAGTTCATGATCGGCAGCATCGAAAGCTTGGAGATGAGCAGCATCAGGCTCGTCGACGCGCACACGCGCGCAAGCTCCTCGGCGGCGATCGCCTGCGTCACGAGGTCGGCGCCGGCTCCGCCGTACTCGACGGGCATGCCCAGCGCCGGCAGCTCCATCGCGACCAACGCGTGAAAAGCATCCCAGTCGTATCGAGCGAGATGATCGGTCTCGGCGGCCCGCGGGGCGATCTTGTCCTCACAGAACTGGCGGAGCACCTCGCGGAACTGACGCTGCTCGGGTGTCAGCGTGATGGGCTGCATGACCCAAGTCTCGCGCCGCCGGACCGATCACTGGGCTAGAACGAACTGATGCCGGAGCGCCTGCTGATGCCAGCGATGCGGCGACTGCTTTTTGTCGCGAGCCTCCTGGTCCTGCTCGTCGGCATCCCGCTCGTGCTGCGGCCGGAGGAGACGGCCGACTACTTCGCGTGGACGATCCAGCCGCCTCTCACCGCGGCGTTCCTCGGCTCTGCCTACTGGGCGAGCTTCCTGCTCGAGTTCGAAGGATCGCGCCGTCGCACGTGGGATCGCGTGCGCGTCGCGGTGCCGGCAGTGTTCGTCTTCACCGTTCTCACGTTGGTCGCGACCCTCAACAACCTCGAGAAATTCCACTTTGGTGACCCCGGCTTCGTCACCGCGATCATCACGTGGGGATGGTTGGTCGTCTACGCGGTCGTGCCGGGGATCATGGTCGTGGTGTGGGTCCGCCAGAGCCGCGCTCCCGGCGTCGACGGACCCCGACTTCGCCCCACCCCTCCGTGGTTCCGCGCCTTGGGCGCGGCGATCGGGATCGCGCTCATCGCCTACGGAGTCGTGCTGTTCTGCTGGCCGGGTTCGATCGCGGAATCGTGGCCCTGGGCGCTCACGACGCTCACCGCCCAAGCCGTCGCCGCGTGGCTCATCGGCATCGGCGTCGCGTCGGTGCACGCGGCCCGCGAAGGCGACTGGGAGCGGATCGAGCCGGCGATGGCTGCGAACTTCGCGCTCGCGGTGCTCGAGCTGTTCGCGTTGGTGCGGTTCACCGACGACGTGGACTGGGATCGCAGGAACGCGTGGATCTATCTCGCGATCGTGCTCGGCCTCGGGGTCATGGGCGCCTACGGGTGGTGGGAATCAGCGAGACCGACCAGCTCCGACCAGCGCGCCGGATAGGCGTCGCGCACCGCGGGCGGGCTCATCCGCAACGTCGCCTCGGGCACGTGGTGCGCGATGACGCGCTGCTCCCGGTAGTGGATCGGATGCGACACCGCCGCGAACAACGAGCGCCGAAGAGCCACGAGTTCCGCGGGCGGAGCGGGATCGAGGAAGCCCCACACCGTGAACGCGATGTCCAGATCGTGGATCACCGGGGCGCGCCGGAACAGCGACGCCCGCCGCGTCGCGACGGCGACGCACCCCGCGACGGCATCGTCCGCGTGCTCGACGTCCGCGAGCTGCAGCCGGTCTTCGAATCGCCGGGCGAGAAGAAGCGCGAAGCCCTGGTCGGGACCAGGGTCGCCGAGCATGAGCCCGCCGGGCTGCACCCCATCGAGGTCGCCCGGGCGATCGGCGAGCCACGGACCGGGAACGTAGTCAGGAGACTCGTAGGCGCGGGCGCGGTCGGTCGACTTGACCGGGACGTACTCGGGGGCGGCCATGGCCTCAGTCTTGCGTGTGGAGCAACCCGAAGACGATGGAGTCGAACAGAGCCGTCCACGACGCTTCGATGATGTTCTCGGAGACGCCGATCGTCGACCAGCTCACGTCACCGTTCGTCGAGTCGATGAGCACGCGCGTCACCGCCGCGGTGCCCTTGTCGGTGTCGAGCACCCGCACCTTGTAGTCCGTGAGATGGACCCGCTCGAGGGCCGGGTAGCGCGACGCGATCGCGAGTCGCAGCGCCTGGTCGAGCGCGTTGACCGGACCGTTGCCCTCGGCGGTGCGGATCACCCGCTCGCCCGCGACGTGGACCTTCACGGTCGCTTCCGTCATGAAC
Source organism: uncultured Acidimicrobiales bacterium (assembly GCA_963747215.1). Lineage (GTDB taxonomy): Bacteria > Actinomycetota > Acidimicrobiia > Acidimicrobiales > DATKAS01 > DATKAS01. Next base: position 102,144 of record CAVVET010000034.1, on the reverse strand, counting down.
GAGCCGTTGGGCATCTCGTCGGTGGTGACACGGAACGACTCGACCTCGAAGTACTCCTGCTCCCATCCGGCGGCGCGGCGCATCAACAGCTCGAGCGAGCCATCTGCGGCCTCGAAGTGGTATCCCTCGTGCTCGAGACGCTTGAGCGTGTCGACGACGTCGCCGAGCGCCTTCCCGTCGAGATCGAGACCGAGCTCCTCGGCCTTGATCTTGAGCGTCGCCTTGCCCGCCAGCTCCGAGACCACGAAGCGAGTTCCGTTGCCGACGCTGTCGGGTGCGATGTGTTCGTACGCGTCGGACCGCTTCACGATCGCGCTCACGTGCAGTCCGGCCTTGTGGGCGAACGCGGACGCGCCGACGTAGGGCGCTTGGGGGTTCGGCGCGACGTTGACGAGCTCGGCGATGTGGTGGGCGACGGAGGTGAGGCGCTCCATGCGATCCGGCGGAATCGTCTCGATGCCCATCTTCAGCGACAGGTTCGGGATCACCGTCGTGAGGTTGCAGTTGCCGGTGCGCTCGCCGATGCCGTTGATCGTCCCCTGCACGTGGCCGGCGCCCGCCCGCACCGCGGCGAGTGCGTTCGCCACAGCGCATCCGGTGTCGTCGTGGGTGTGGATCGCGATGGTGACGTCGTCGCGGAAATGACGGACGACGTCGCCGACGATCTGCTCGACCTCGAACGGCAGCGATCCGCCGTTCGTGTCGCACAGCACGAGGGTCGAGGCGCCGTTGACGGCCGCGGCTTCGAGCACCCGCAGCGCGAACTCGGGGTTGCGCTTGTAACCGTCGAAGAAGTGCTCGGCGTCGAACATCACGCCGAGTCCGTGGCCGCGGAGGTACTCGACGGAGTCGCCGACCATCGCCGCTCCTTCGTCGAGCGTCGTTCCGAGCGCCTCGGTGACGTGGTAGTCCCACGACTTGCCGACGATGCACACCGCAGAGGTGCCCGCAGCCACGAGGTTGGCGAGCGTCGGGTCGTCGTCGACCTTGCCCTTCACCCGCCTCGTCGAACCGAACGCCACCATCGTCGACGTCGTGAGGTGGAGCTCGGTCTTGGCGCGGCGGAAGAACTCCTCGTCCTTCGGGTTGGCACCGGGCCACCCGCCCTCGATCCAATGGACACCGAGGTGGTCCAGCTGCTCGGCGATGCGCAGCTTGTCGTCGACGGTCAGCGAGATGCCCTCGAGCTGCGAGCCGTCACGCAGCGTCGTGTCGAAGATCTCGACGGTGCGGCTGCCTACGTCAGCTGACATGTTCGACCCACTCCTTGTACCGGTCCACTTGGCCGCGCACGGCCTTCTTGTACTCATCGGCGATGGCGGTCGTCATTGGACCGGGGCATGGGATCGGCCGGTCGTCGACCTCGTTCACCGCGCTCACCTCCGCCGCCGTGCCACACACGAACATCTCGTCGCAGATGTAGAGGTCGCTCCGCGTCAGCTCTCCGATGCGGCATTCGAAGCCGAAGTCGCGACCGATCGTCATCACGCTGCTCTGGGTGATCCCCTCGAGGGCGCCGGCCGACAAGGGTGGCGTGACGATCACGCCCTTGCGGGCCACGAAGATGTTCTCGCCCGTGCACTCGCTCACGAGCCCTTGCGGAGTTGAGCATGAGTGCCTCGTCGTAGCCGGCCTTCAGCGCCTCGACCTTCGCGAGCGAGGAGTTCGCGTAGTTACCGGTCGTCTTCGACGCGGGCGGCATCGTGTTGTGGTCGTGCCGCACCCACGAGCTGATCTTCATCCGCACGCCCTTGGTGGCAGCGTCATCGCCCAGGTACGCGCCCCACGGCCAGCATGCGATCGCCACGTCGACCGAGCACGGCAAGGTGTTGAGACCCATCTCGCCGTATCCGAAGTAGGCGATCGGCCGCACGTAACAAGCGGGGAGCCCCGAGGCGCGCACGACCGCTTTCGAGGCCTCGACGAGCTCTTCCACCGAGTACGGCATCGGCATCAGCAGGATGCGGGCCGAGTCGTGCATGCGGGTGATGTGGTCGGTGAGCCGGAAGATCGCCGGGCCATCGGCGGTCTCGTAGGCGCGCATGCCCTCGAACACGCCCATCCCGTAGTGCAGGGAGTGCGTGAGGATGTGGATGTTGGCGTCGGCCCAGTCGACCATCTCGCCGTTCATCCAGATCTTCTCGGTCGGGGTGATGGGCATCTCAGACCCTTTCTGCGACGAGGTCGCCGATCTCGGTGGTCGACCCGGCCAGGCCGGGCTCAGCACACGCCTTGCGGACGCGGGCGGCGGCGTCGGCCTCGCCCAGGAACTCGAGCATCATCGCCCCCGACAAGATCGCCGCGATCGGGTTCGCCTTGCCGGTGCCGGCGATGTCGGGAGCCGAGCCGTGCACGGGCTCGAACAACGACGGCCCGGTGCGGGCCGGATTGAGGTTCGCCGAGGCCGCGAACCCGATGCCACCGGACACCGCGCCCCCGAGGTCGGTGAGGATGTCGCCGAACAGGTTGTCGGTGACGATCACGTCGTAGCGCTGTGGGTCCTGCACGAAGTAGATGCACGCCGCGTCGACGTGGTTGTACGCGGTCTCGACGTCGGAGTACTCGCCCGCGACCTCGTCGAACACGCGCTGCCACAGGTCGCCGGCGAACGTGAGCACGTTCGTCTTGTGCACAAGGGTGAGGTGCCGGCGGCTGCGGCCTCGCGCCAGGTCGAACGCGAAGCGGATGCACCGCTCCACTCCCATCCGCGTGTTCACCGATCCTTGCGTCGCGATCTCGTGCGGCGTGCCCCTGCGGAGGAAGCCGCCCTCGCCCGCGTAGGTGCCCTCGGTGTTCTCACGCACGACGAGGAAGTCGACGCTGGGCGGCAGCAGGAACGGTCGGAGATTCACGTACAGGTCGAGCTCGAAGCGCAGCTTGAGGAGCAGCCCGCGCTCGAGCACCCCCGGGGGCACCTCGGGGGTGCCCACCGCGCCGAGCAAGATCGCGTCGAACCCGCGCAGCTCCTCGACGGTCTCGTCCGACAGCACTTCACCGGTGCGGAGGTAACGCGCGCCGCCCAGGTCGTACTCGACGGTGTCGAGACGCACACCCGCGGCGCGGGCGACCTTGATGGCCTCGGCCACGACGTCGGGGCCGATGCCGTCTCCGCCGATCACGGCGAGGCGATGGGTTGTGGCGCTCATGTGCGAAAACTGCTCCCGAGAACGAGAAAACCGCCCCCTCGGGGACGGTCAACGCGCACGCCGAGTGGTGGCGTGCGCTACGGAATGATCACCACCGGGAAGGAGTGCATCGACTGAGGGTACCACGGGTAACTTGACCCAGGTGAGCCAGCAGCACCATCTGTCGTCGTCTGCCTACGAGCGCCTCAAGGCCGAGCTCGAGGACCTGACGACGCGCGGGCGGACGGAAGTCGCCGGCGAGATCGAGGTCGCTCGCGCCCACGGCGACCTCTCGGAGAACGGCGACTACCACGCCGCCAAAGAGAAGCAGGGGATGATGGAGGCCCGCATCCGCAAGATCGAGTCGATGCTCCTCGACGCGGTCATCGCGGAAGACGACGGCACGGGCGCGGTGCAGCCGGGCTGCATCGTCACGATCGTGTACGAAGGCGACTCCGACGACGACGCCGAGCGCTATCTCGTGGGCAGCATCGAGGAGCGAGTCGAGGGACTCGACGTCATCTCCCCCGCGTCACCGCTCGGCGAGGCGCTGATCGGCGCCGTGCAGGGGGACAGCGTGACCTACGAGGCGCCCAACGGAGCGAGCCTCAAGGTCACCGTGCTGAAAGTGGAGCGGTAACGCGGTGGCTGACTCGGGCCCGTTCGTGCGCGACCTGCCCGGTCCCGCGGGCGCGCCGACCGTTGTGCTCTTGCACGGTCTCGGCGCGACGGCGGACCTGAACTGGTACCCGTCGTATCGTCCCCTCGCCGCGCACTACCGAGTGCTCGCTCTCGACCACCGAGGCCACGGTGGCGGCATCCGATCGCGCCGAATGTTCCGACTCGAGGATTGCGCTGACGACGTCGTCGCCCTCGCCGACGAGCTCGGCGTACGCAGCTTCATCCCGGTCGGCTACTCGATGGGCGGACCGATCGCACAGCTCATCTGGAAGCGACACCCGTCCCGAGTCGAGGGAATGGTGCTCTGCGCGACGGCGATGCGCTTCTCGTCGTCGCGCGATCAGCGCATGGTCTTCACGGGGCTGAGCGGCCTGGCGTTGGCATCGCGCTTGACACCGCGCGTCGTCCAACGTCGCCTCGTCGACGAGCTCGTCGTGCGACGAGACGCCAGCGGACCGGAGCTCTGGGCCCGCGACCAGATCCGCCGACACAACCCCACCGCCGTGCTGGAGGCCTCGCGCGCTGTGGGTCAGTTCTCGTCGACACGCTGGATAGGCGAGGTCGACGTCCCGACGGCAGTGGTCGTCACGACACAGGATCAGCTCGTCTCGCCGCGGCGTCAGCTCGCGCTGGCCGAAGCGATCCCGGGCGCCACGGTGCATCGCGTCGACGGTGGCCATGATGCGGCGGTGTTCGGCGCCGGCCGGTTCGTGCCGGCGCTGCTCGACGCGTGCGCCTCGGTGGCGTCGCGGCGGATCAGTCGCGTCGGCTGAGCCGCCTGTGCCGCTTCGGGCGCGGTGACGAACGCAGAGCGTCCGTGAGCACGGCCTCGGCTCGTTCCTTCTCCGCGTCGGTGGGGGCGTCTGGCGAGTAGGCAGCCGTCGTCACCGCCTGGGCGACGACGTCGAGGTCAGGATGCGGCAGCGTCGACTCTCCGAGCGCGTCTACATAGGCGCGCGGTGTCTCGGCCGGCCGGCGAGGGCGACCCCGGGCGGCTCCTTCCGCTTCGATGTGGGAGTAGAAGCGCGCGACCCAGTCCTCCGCGGGCCGTCTCCTGCGAAGGCGGGGCACGAGCAGCACGGCGCCCGCGATGACCAGACCGCACACGAGCAGGGCCGGGGCCAGGCGACCGAGCAGCCGACCGAGTCGCGCGAGCAGCGAGTCATCCCACTCGCCCGACAGGGGAACATCGGCGGTCGGATCGAAGCCCTGCCATCCCACACCGGGAAACCACACCTCCACCCATGCGTGGGCGTCGTCGGCGTGGACCTTGAACTCTCCGCCGAGCAGCGACTCGTCTCCCGGTGTGAATCCGACGGCCAGCCGAGCGGGGACGTCGAGCGAGCGAAGCATCACGGTCAGGGCGCTCGCGATCTGCATGCAGAATCCGCGACGATCCACGAACACGTACTGCTCGACGGTGTCCGCTCCATCGGGCAGCGGCGGGATGTCCCGGGTGTAAGTCGTGTTCGCCCCGAGCCAGGCCTCGAGGGCCCGAATCGCGTCGTAGGTCGTCGGGGCGGTGCCCGCGATCTCCTCGGCGAGCGCGGCGACCCTTGGGGTCGCCCCACCATTTCGGACATACAGCTGGTCGACGGAGGGGGGCAGCTGGCCCGACCGAGGGTCGTGGGTGCGCAGCGAGTCCGCGGTGACGAGAGACCGGAGACTCGTCGCCGCGTACTCGGCGCCGCGACCCAGTGGAGGAGTCAGCGCGAAGCCTCCGTCACCGTGTGCCTCGTAGCGATCGGGAGGCAGATTCGTGATGATCACCTCTGGAGACCCGAACACGTCGCCAATCGCGGGCGCCTCGACGCGCACGGTCTGCTCCAGGATGTCGGTCTCGACGGGCTCGGATTCGTCCCCCTCGCCGGGATCCACGGCCTCGGGTGGCACGTCGCCCGACGCGAGAGCAGGCGACCGCCGCCAGACGCGTCCGTCGTACTCGTCGAACGCGCCGCCGCGCCAGAAGTCGGGGGCCTTGGCTTTGACCCGGAGCATCAGTGCATCGCCGAGATCTCCGCGAGCGGCGGTGTCGAGCTCGTCGGCCATCCCGAGGTACGGGCGAAGGCCTTCGGCGACTTCCTGGGCACCCTGACCGCCGTTGAACTGCTGCTGAAACGAGGGCGGAAACTCGAGGCTCGACGTCGCCCCGATCGCGGCGGCAGCGAGCACCGCCACGAGCAGCACGCCTCCGACCACAGTCTCGGCTTTGGTGGGCGACGAGGGGACTTGTCGCGAACCGGACGCCGCGGCACCCTCGGCCAATGCCATCCGCTCGAGCGCGAACCAGGTGATCAGCGCGCCGGCGACCCACGGCACGAGTCGCACGAGCACGGATTCGTCGTCGGCTGACCACGACACGGTCAGCCAAAGCGTGAGCGCGACGAGCGCGCCCGCCGCGTAGGTCAGCCAACGCAACTCGCGGGTGAGCCACGCCGAGACGGCGATGACCAGCGCGGCCGCGAGGAAAGCGGTGCGCTCCGGGTGGCCGGGGCCGACCGCAGCTTGCGCGGCGCCGACGAGCAGCACGAAGCCGGCGAGACAGAGGAGTCTCAGCCCCATGACACACCCGCGGGACTCACTCTGACCTTCCCCGCGACCGAGACGAGTGGCGGCGGACCGAACGTTGCCGCCGCAAGAGCACGCTGAAGGCCGAGGGCGTCCACGATCGCCACGACGAGCCCGTCTTCGGTGTGGACCGTCACCCGGAGCTGCCATTCCCTCGCCAGCACTTGAAGGCCGACCCAGGCCGCCACCGACGCGGCGTGCTCCCCGTCGTTGCCCGGCTCCGGACCGAGGTCGACGACGAGGTCGACGATCGGCGCCGTTGTCTCCTCGAGCTCCTTCGTTGCGAGCTCGCCGGTGCGAGCGGTGACCGACCATGCGACGCGGCGCAACGGATCGCCAGGCCGGTATTCGCGCACCCCTCGCACCAACCATCCGTCATCTCGGGCGCGCGCGATTTCCGAAAGCGCGTCCGCCGTTCCCGGGTGAGGTGAGATCTCGACGGCTTCGTCGGGCGCGACGGCACGGGGGCCGATGAACAGCGGCTGTCCCAGCGGCAGCAGGTATGGCCTCGTGTAGCCGAGGAGGCCGAGCGGTCCTGATGACAGCACCGTCACGCCGGCCTCTCGCGCCACCCCGCGGAAGTGGGCGGGGCCGGGAAGCCCGACGATGCCGGGAGGGGTGACGACAACCCACGGGGCGTCGGGCGATGTGTGCATCCGCATGCGGAGAGGCAACCGCGAGCCTCCAACCTCGAGCTCGACCGTGACCATGTCGTCGACGAGCGCGTCGATCGGATGACGCACGACCTGCAAGGTCACGCGTCGGACCGAGACAACTGCAAACGCGAGGTTGCCCAGTGTCACCGCGGCAAGCACGAACGCGGCGATCGTGGCCACGCGGTCGGTAGACGGGAGGACCCTCCAGACGACGATCCACGCAACCACGAGGACCACGAGGGGAGATCTGATGTCCATGCCACCGCGCTGTCCCGTCGTCCGTCGCGCCATGGCCTCAGACCGCCGGCACGGGCACCGACGCCAAGAGCTCCTTCACCGCGACCTCCGACCGGTGGGCACCGGTGAGCACCTCGCCTTGCACTCGATGGGCCAGCACCGCCCCGGCAACTGCCTGCACATCATCGGGCGTCACGAATGTCCGGCCCGCGACCGCCGCGTGGCCCTTCGCGACTGCGAGCAGGGCCTGCGTCGCGCGAGCACTGATGCCCCGGCCCGGGAAAGAGCTCGAACGGGTCGCCGCGGCAATGTCCAACACGTACTCGACGACACCGTCCGCGACGTGGGTGGCGAGCACTTCCTCTTGCGCGGCATGGAAGTCGGCGGGCTCGGTGACGTGCTCCAGCGAGTCGAGGGCCGCAGTCCCGCCGCTTCCGAGCAACAGCTCGCGCTCGGTTTCGCGGGCCGGGATGCCAAGCGAGACCGACACCGCGAAGCGGTCATACTCTCCGGCAACCAAGGGAAACGTACCGACGTCGCCCAACGGGTTCTGCGTGGCAAGCACGAGGAAAGGCTCCGGTAGATCGTGCTGCACGCCGTCGACCGTGACATGTCCCTCCGCCATGGCTTCGAGCAACGCGGACTGGGCTCGGGGAGTCGCGCGGTTGATCTCATCGACCAGCAACACGTTGTGGAAGATCGGGCCGGGCCGAAACTCCCAGTCGCGGCGCTGTTGGTCGAACACGGTCACGCCGGTGAGGTCAGCGGGCAACAGGTCGGCGGTGCCCTGCACCCGTCCGACCGAGCCGCCGATGGAACGCGCCACCGCCTTGGCCAGCAGTGTCTTTCCTACGCCGGGCGCGTCCTCGATCAGCACATGGCCCCGGGCCAGCAAGCTGGACACCACGAGTCGGACCTCGGCGTGCTTACCGAGCAGCACGCGCTCGATGTTCGTGACGACCGCTCCTGCGACTTCTTCGGCTGCGAAACCCACAAGAGCGACCCCCGCCGCGGAGTGTAGGGGTGGCTCACCCGATGCTGAGCCCGCGCTCGATCCGCGCCGCGGCTTCCGCCACCGCTGCGGCGTAACGCTTGCCGGGCTGCCGACTGGTGCGCTCGATCGGGCCGCTCACGCTCACCGCCGCGATCACCGCGCCGTCGGTCGCCCGCACGGGTGCGCTCACCGACGCGACGCCTGCTTCGCGCTCGGCGACGCTCTCGGCCCACCCGCGCTTCAGCGCTTCCGGATCTCCTCGCAGGATCTTCCCCGCCGAACCCGCGTCGAGCGGCAGCGCGGCGCCGAGCGGCACGATCGTGCGCAGACCGTGGGGCGACTCGAGCGCCTCGACACAGATCCGCCGGTCGCCCTCTCTGACGTACAGCTGCACGCTCTCACCTGTCTCGTCGCGCAACGCCTCGAGGACGGGGCGGGCCACCTCGGGCAAGCCCAGTCCGTGCGCGGCGGCGCGACCGAGCGCGACGAGCCCGAGACCCAGCGCGAACCGCCCGTCGGCGTCGCGACGCACGAGCCCATGGACCTCGAGTGCCGTCGCCAGGCGATAGGTGGTCGCTCGAGGCAGGCCGACGTCGGCCATGAGCTGCGCCAGCGACCTCGGTTCGCGCTCGAGTGCGGCGAGCACCGTGATCGCCTTGTCGAGCACTCCCACTCCGCTTACACTGCCGTTCACAAGCCGAGATACTAGTACCAGGATGTGAGACATGCCCACGACCCTGGCCGAGAAGGTTTGGGACCGCCACGTCGTCCACTCCGGCCCAGACGAGCCCGATCTGCTCTACGTCGACCTGCACCTCGTGCACGAGGTGACGTCGCCGCAGGCGTTCGACGGGCTGCGCATGAACGGCCGCACGGTGCGGCGCCCCGACCTCACCGTCGCCACCGAGGACCACAACGTTCCGACCGAGCGACATCGATCAGCCGATCGCCGATCCGATCTCGCCGCACGCAGATCGAGGTGCTGCGGCGCAACTGCGCCGAGTTCGGCATCCGCCACTTCGCGATGGGCCAGCTCGGCCAGGGCATCGTGCACGTGATCGGCCCCGAGCAAGGCCTCACGCAGCCGGGCATGACCGTGGTCTGCGGCGACAGCCACACGTCGACGCACGGCGCGTTCGGTGCGCTCGCGTTCGGCATCGGCACGAGCGAGGTCGAGCACGTGCTGGCCACGCAGACGCTGCCGCAGAGCCGCCCGCAGTGGATGGCGGTCACGGTCGACGGCGAGCTGCCCGCGGGGTCGACCGCGAAGGACGTGATCCTCGGCGTCATCGGCCGCATCGGCACCGGGGGCGGCATCGGCCAGCGTCATCGAGTACCGCGGCTCGGCGTTCCGCGCGCTCTCGATGGAAGGCCGGATGACCGTGTGCAACATGTCGATCGAAGCCGGCGCCACGTGCCGGTCTCATCGCACCCGACGACACGACGTTCGCCTACCTCGAAGGCCGCGAGCACGCGCCGAAGGGCAAGGCGTGGGAGCAGGCGCTCGACGACTGGCGCTCCCTCGTCACCGACGACGGGGCGACGTTCGCCAAGGACGTCGTCATCGACGCCGCGACGCTCGTCCCGCACGTGTCCTGGGGCACGAACCCCGCGCAGGTGATCGGCATCGACGGCACGGTGCCCGATCCCGCTTCCTACGAAAGCGCCTCGGACCGGGAGTCCGCGGAACGGGCGCTCACCTACATGGGCCTCACCGCGGGCACCCGGATGCGCGACATCGCCGTCGACACGGTCTTCATCGGCTCGTGCACGAACAGTCGCATCGAGGACCTGCGCGCCGCGGCTGCCGTGGTCGACGGCCGCGTCGCGTCACGGTGAAGCGCGCCATGGTCGGTGCCTGGCTCGCGTGGCGGTGAAGCGCCAGGCCGAGCAAGAGGGGCTCGACAAGGTGTTCCGCGCCGCCGGCTTCGACTGGCGGGAGGCCGGCTGCTCGATGTGCCTCGCGATGAACCCCGACAAGCTCGCGCCGCAGGAGCGAGCTGCCTCCACGTCGAACCGCAACTTCGAAGGACGTCAGGGTCGCGGGGGTCGCACGCACCTCGTCTCCCCCGCGGTCGCCGCGGCCACGGCCGTCGCAGGCACGTTCGCCACCCCGGAGGATCTGCAATGAAGGCTGTCCGCGCCATCACCGGCACCGCGATCCCGCTCGATCGCAGCGACGTCGACACCGACCAGATCATCCCGAGCGACTGGCTGAAGAAAGTCGAACGCACGGGCTTCGGAAAGGGCCTGTTCTCGCGAGTGGCGCGACGACCGCTCGTTCGTGCTGAACGACGAACGCTTCGCGGGCGCGTCGATCCTCGTCGCCGGACCGAACTTCGGAACGGGCTCGTCCCGTGAGCACGCGGTCTGGGCGATCATGGACTACGGGTTCGAGGCCGTCATCTCGCCTCGGTTCGCCGACATCTTCCGCAACAACTGCACGAAGAACGGGCTCGTCCCGGTCCAGGTGCTCGCCCGACGTCGGCGCCGCAGCTGCTCGCCGCAGTCGAGGCCGACCCCGGCCTCAGCATCACCGTCGACGTCGAGCGCCTGCAGGTGTCCGCGCCGGCGCTGGGGCTCGAGAGTCCGTTCCCGCTGGATCCCGCGACGCAGCAGCGGTTCCTCGAAGGCCTCGACGACATCGGCATCAGCCTCCGCTACGTCGACGACATCGCCGGCTACGAAGCCGGTCGGCCGGCGTGGTTGCCGTCGACCGCCTGACCCGCTACCGGCGGGCGTTGACCGCGCTGACCACTGCCTTCAACGACGCCGTGAGGATGCTCGAGTCCATCCCGACCCCCCAGCGCGTCTGACCGTCGGGCCACACGGTCTCGACGTACGCGGCGGCCTGCGCGTCGGCGCCGGCGCTCACCGCGTGCTCTGAGTAGTCGACGACATCGAGCTCGACACCGAGCAGGGCGCGCAATCCGTGCACGAACGCGTCGATCGGGCCGTTGCCCTCCCCCAGCACCGTCTCGTGCTTGCCGTCGACGACGAGCTGCGCGGTGACGCGAGCGAGATCGCCCTCCGGCGCGGACACCGAGGTCGTCTCGTGCGAGAGCAAGCTGACCGCGGGGTCCTCGGGGCAGGTACTCGTTCGTGAACACGTCCCACATGTCGGCAGGGTTGATCTCGGTGCCGGTGTCCTCGGTGACGTGCTGGATCGCCTTCGAGAACTCGATCTGGAGGCGACGGGGCAAGGTCATGCCGTGCTCGTACTCCATGATGTACGCGACGCCACCCTTCCCCGACTGGCTGTTCACGCGGATGACGGCCTCGTAGGTGCGCCCGACGTGATGCGGGTCGATCGGCAGGTACGGCACCTCCCACACGTCGTAGTCGGGAGGAAGCGCGGCGAGGCCCTTCTTGATCGCGTCCTGGTGGGAGCCCGAGAACGACGTGTACACGAGGTCGCCCGCATACGGATGGCGCTCGTGCACGGGCAGCCGGTTGCAGTAGACCGCAACTCGCCGTAGCGCGTCGATGTCGCTGATGTCGAGCTCGGGGTCGACGCCCTGGCTGAACAGGTTCATCGCCAGGTTCACGATGTCGACGTTGCCGGGACGCTCGCCGTTGCCGAACAGCGTTCCCTCGACGCGATCAGCTCCCGCCATCACGCCGAACTCGGCCGCGGCGACGCCGCAGCCGCGGTCGTTGTGGGGGTGGAGGCTGAGGCACACCCGGTCGCGATGCTTGATGTTGCGGTGGAACCACTCGATGACGTCGCCGTAGATGTTCGGCGTGTAGCACTCGACGGTCGCCGGCAGGTTCAGGACGATCTTGCGGTCGACGGTGGGTTCGACGACATCCATCACGGCTTCGCAGATCTCGACGGCGAAGTCCGGTTCCGTGCCAGTGAAGCTCTCGGGCGAGTACTCGTAGCGGACGGCGGTCGTCGGCACGGTGTCCTCGAGCTTGCGGCACAGCTTCGCGGCGTTGACCGCGATGTCGACGATGCCTTGCTTGTCGAGGCCGAACACCACACGGCGCTGCAGCTCTGACGTGGAGTTGTAGAAGTGCACGATCGCCCGCGGCGCCCCCTTGATGCACTCGTAGGTCCGCTCGATCAGCTCCGGCCGGCACTGCACGAGCACCTGGATGACCACGTCGTCGGGGATTCGGTCCTCTTCGATGAGCGAGCGGATGAAGTCGAAGTCCGGCTGCGACGCCGACGGGAACCCGACCTCGATCTCCTTGAAGCCCATGTCGACGAGCGTCGTGAACATCCGCAGCTTGCGAGCCGGATCCATCGGGTCGATGAGCGCCTGGTTGCCGTCACGCAGGTCGACCGAGCACCAGAGCGGCGCCTTCTCGATGCGCTTGTCCGGCCAGGTCCGATCGGCGAGCACGAGCGGAAGCTGGCGCCGGTACTTCTCGAACGGCATCTTCCGGGGCTGCTTCGAAGCGGGAGGCATCGTTGTTCCCTTCAGTGAAACCAAGTCGACTGTGAAACCGCAAGAACTGGAAAACGGAAGAACCTCCTGGCCCTTCAGGCACAGGAGGTTCGGCGAGCACCGTATGAGTGCTCGCCTACATGAGAAGGAGGCCGGAGGTCAGAAGCGTCTGCATTGGGTCATGATCCTACCCGACGCGCGGCCACCGGTCTAGGTTTCCCTCGATGCGCAGGCTGCTGCGGGTCTTGATCGTCATCGGAGTGCTCGTCGCGGTGATCATGGCGTGGACGCGCCGAGCGCGTCCACGATCGCGCGAACGGCATCGCTGCCCGACATCGCGCTGCCCGACATCGGGCTCGCCAACACCGCGCCGACGCAGCCGCGGCGCACGTGTGCCCGTCGCGACGTGGGTCGAGCCGATCGACGGAGCATGCCCCGAAGGGTTCCCCGTGAAGGCGAAGCTCTCGAGTGGCATCTTCCACGTGCCCGGCATGGTGAACTATGCGCGCACGACGCCCGATCGCTGCTACGCCTCCCCCGAGGCAGCAGTAGCTGACGGTCTCAGACCTGCCAAACGCTGAAGGAGCTCGCCATGAAGGTCAGCATCGACTACGACGTCTGCGCGAGCACGGGGGCGTGCATGCAGACATGTCCCGAGGTGTTCGAGGTGCGCAGCGACGGGTTCCTGTACCTGCTCACCGAGGAGCCGCCCGAGGAGCTCCGCTCGAAGGTCGAGATGGCCGCCGACATGTGCCCCACAGCGGCGATCACCGTCGAGGGTTGACACGCGTCTGCATCGCCGACCCGCCTAACTGCTGAGCGAGTGCACCGAGAGGATGCCGGGCGCGCCGCGCAGGCTGTCGATCACCTCAGCCGGAACTGCGTCCGGCGTGGCGATCAGCATCAGCGCCGTGCCGTGAGGTGATTGGCCGACGTCCATGTCGGCGATGTTCACGCCTGCCTCGCCGAGCACCGTGCCGACGAGGCCGATCATCCCGGGGCGATCGTCATTGCGGACGATGAGCATGTGCCGCGCCGGTGGCACGTACACCTTGTGGTCGTCGATCATCACGAGCCTCGGCTCGCCACGCAGACCGACGAGGGTGCCGGCGATCGAGTGCTGCTCGCTGCGAACGGTGATGAGGTTCACGTAGTCCGTCGTGAGCGGCGTGGACAGCTCACGGACCTCGACACCGCGGTCCTTCGCGATCTGAGGCGCGTTGACGTAGGTCACCGGCTCGTCGAGTGCGCCCGTGAAGAGACCCTTCAGCGCGGACAGAGTCAGGATGCGCGTGTCGTAGTCCGCCAGCGCACCCTGGTACTCGACTTCGAGCGCGGTCGGCGCTCCCTCATTGAGCTCCGCGAAGAGCTGACCCAACCGCTCGACGAGCGGAAGGTACGGGCGCACCGTCTCCGACGCCTCCGCCGCGCTCACGTTCACCGCGAAGGGCACGAATTCGCCCGCGAGAGCGAGCAAGACCTGCTCGGCGATCGTGTCTCCCGCCTTGTCCTGCGCCTCGCGCGTGCTCGCGCCCAAGTGGGGCGTGACCACGACGCTGTCGAGCCCGAACAGGGGTGACGACGTCGTCGGCTCCTCGGCGAACACATCGAGTGCGGCGCCCCCGACGATGCCCTCCTCGACCGCCCAAGCCAGCGCGGCCTCGTCGATGATGCCGCCGCGGGCGGTGTTGACGATGCGGATGCCCCGCTTCGCCTTCGCGAGCAGCTCGCGGTCCAGCAACCCCACCGTCTCGGACGTCTTCGGAAGATGGATCGTGACGAAGTCCGACTCGGTCATGAGGCGCTCGAGCGTCACGAGGTCGACGCTCATCTGACGGCCGCGCTCCGGGGACACGAACGGGTCGTACGCGAGCAAGCGCATCCCGAATGCGAGCGCCCGCTGCGCGACGAGCTTGCCGACGCGACCGAGGCCGACCACGCCGAGCACCTTGTCGTTGAGCTCGACACCCTCCCAGCGAGCGCGCTCCCACCGGCCCTCGCGAAGCGCTGCGTGAGCTTGGGGGATGTTGCGGGCCTGCGCGAGCAACAGCGCAATCGTGTGCTCGGCGGCCGAGAGCACGTTCGATTGCGGCGCGTTCACCACCATCACTCCCCGGCTGGTGGCGGCCTCGACGTCGACGTTGTCGAGTCCGATGCCGGCGCGGCCGACGACGACGAGGTCGGTCCCTGCGCGCAGCACCTCGGCCGTGACCTTCGTCGCCGAGCGGATGATCAGGGCGTGGGCGCCCACGACGACGTCGGGGAGATCCTGGGGGCTGACGTCGAGCTGTACGTCGACGATGTGTCCCTTGTCGCGCAGCAGCTGGAGCCCGCCGTCGGCGATCTCTTCGGTGACGAGCACGCGGGCCATGGCGGTCATCCTTGTCGAGCCGGTCGCGCTGGGGCCAACCGGTAACTTCCCCGGTGATGAGGGTTGTGGTCGTCGGCGCGGGCATCGCCGGTCTGATGTGCGCACGCCGCCTCGTCGACGAAGGTCTCGATGTAACTGTGCTCGAGCGCACGGCGATCCCTGGCGGGCGCGTGGCCACTGAGCGCTTCGGCGGCGCGGTGTTCGACACCGGCGCGCAGTTCTTCACGGTGCGGACGCCGGTGTTCCAGGCGTTCGTCGACAGATGGATGCGCGACGGGACTGCGCGCGAGTGGTGCCGCGGCTTCGGACCTGAGCCGGACGGGTTCCCGCGCTACATCGGGACTGACGGCATGGACGCGATCGGCCGGGCCGCCGCCGCTGGCCTCGACGTGCACTACGGCGTCGAAGTCGACGACGTGACGACGACCGCTGCGGACGCCGTCGTCGTGACGGCCCCGAGCGCCGACTACGACGAAATGATCGCGATCCTGTGCGTGCTCGACGGCCCTTCAGCGGTGCCCAGGCCGGGCGGCGTGCAGCTCGTCGACGATCCGATCCTCAGCTTCGTGGCCGACAACCAGATGAAGGGGATCTCGCCGGTGCCCGCGCTGACGGTCCACGCGCGACCGGGGTGCGATGCGACGCTCGACCACGCCGCCCCGTTCATCGGGAGTGCCGAGGTCATCGAGTCTCGGATGATCCGGTGGCGGCACGGCCGTGCTCGCACCATCACAGGGCAAGGATGCCTTGTCACCGATGCGCCGCGGCTGACGATCCTCGCCGGCGATCGATACGGCGGAATGCCGAGCAGGGTCGAGGGCGCGGTGTTGTCGGGCCTCGCCGCGGCCGACGAGGTGCTCACTCGGTCAGGAGCTTCGCGATCCTCGTGATGCCCTCGACGATGTCGTCGTCGCTGACGGCGAACGAAAGCCGGGCGTAGCCCGGCGCCCCGAACGCCTCGCCCGGCACGATCGCCACCTTCGCTTCGTCGAGCAGCAGCTCGCTGAGCTCGGTCGTCGTGTGCGACGTCCGCCCGCGGATCGAACGTCCCAACACGCCCTCGAGCGACGGGAAGCCGTAGAACGCACCCTGCGGCTCGATCGCGGTGACCCCGGGGATCGCGTTGAGCAGCTCGTACATGGTGCGGCCGCGGCGCTCGAACGCTGCCCGCATCATCGCCACCGCGCTGAGGTCGCCGTTGAGCGCGGCGACCGCGGCGCGCTGCGACACGTCAGCGACGTTCGACGTGCTGTGGCTCTGGAGGTTGGTCGCGGCCTTCACGACATCGACCGGTCCGATCATCCAGCCGACTCGCCACCCCGTCATCGCGTAGGTCTTCGCGACGCCGTTGACGACCACGCACGTGTCGGCGAGCTCCGGCACGAGCACCGGCATGGAGGAGAACGTGTGCTCGCCGAACGTGAGGTGCTCGTAGATCTCGTCGGTGACGACCCAGATGCCCCTCTCGACCGCCCATCGGCCGATCGCCTCGACCTCGGCGGGCGGGTACACCGCGCCGCTCGGGTTCGACGGCGAGACGAACACGAGCGCCTTCGTGCGCGGAGTGCACGCGGCGTCGAGCTGGTCGATCGTCGCGCGGAAGCCCGACGCGACGGTTGTCGGCACCACGACCGGCGTGCCCCCGGCGAGCGTGATCGACTCGGGATAGGTCGTCCAGTACGGCGCCGGCAGAAGCACTTCGTCGCCGGGATCGAGCAGAGCGGCAAACGTGTTGTAGAGCGCGTGCTTGCCCCCGTTTGTCACGAGCACCTGTGCCTCGGTGCAGGTCAGCCCGGAGTCGCGCTTGCTCTTCGCGACGATGGCCTGCCGGAGCTCGGGAAGGCCGCCTGTCGGCGTGTAGCGATGGTTGGCCGGGTCTTTGCATGCCGCCGCGGCGGCCTCGACGATCGCGTCCGGCGTGGGGAAGTCGGGCTCACCGGCACCGAAGCCGATGACGTCCTCACCCGCGGCCTTGAGCGCCTTGGCCTTCGCGTCGACGGCGAGCGTCGCCGATTCGGCGATCGCCGCAATGCGCCGAGAGATGCGTTCCACGGCTGCCATGCTGGCACAGTGACCTCGGCTCCCCCCGGCGACATTTCTCGCGACATTTCCGGCGCCATCTCGCTCCCCCCCTCGTTGCTACCCGCCGACGGACGGTTCGGGTGCGGGCCCTCCAAAGTGCGGCCCGAGGCAGTGCGAGCACTCGTCGAGGCCGGCAGCTCATGGCTCGGCACCTCGCATCGTCAGGAGCCGGTCAGGGCGGTCGTGCGGTCGGTGCGGGACGGGTTGCGCTCGCTGTTCTCGCTCCCCGACGGGTGGGAGGTCGTGCTCGGGAACGGCGGATCGACGGCGTTCTGGGATGTCGCGACGTTCGGGCTGATCGAGCGGCGCAGCCAGCACCTCGTGTTCGGTGAGTTCTCTTCGAAATTCGCGGGTGCGGCCGCGGCCGCTCCCCATCTCGAGCAGCCCGACCTCGTCGAATCACCGCCGGGCACACATCCCGCGCCCCGAGCGCTCGATGACGTCGATGTGTACGCGCTCACCCACAACGAGACGTCGACGGGCGTCGCGATGTCGTTGACGCGGCCAGAAGGCGCGGACGGGCTCGTCGTCGTCGACGCCACGTCGGCCGCGGGCGGGCTGCGCTGGGACCCGACGCACGTCGACGTCTACTACTTCGCCCCGCAGAAGTGCTTCTCGTCCGACGGGGGTCTTTGGATCGCGGCGTGCTCACCCGCGGCCGTCGCTCGGATCGAGCAGATCGCGGCGTCGGGACGTTGGTGTCCCGCATCCCTCGACCTCTCGATCGCGCTCGAGAACAGTCGGCTCGATCAGACGTACAACACGCCGGCACTGGCGACGCTGTTCCTGCTCGATCAGCAGCTGCGATGGATGAACGACGGCGGGGGGCTCGAGTTCGCGGCCTCGCGGTCGGACGAGTCGGCAGCCATCCTCTACGGGTGGGCCGAGAAGGCGCCGTATGCCGCGCCGTTTGTGGTTGATCCGCCGATCCGGTCGTCGGTCGTGGGGACGATCGATCTCGACGGCGTCGACGCGCCCACCGTGTCGAAGGTCCTGCGCCAGAACGGCATCGTGGACACCGACTCCTACCGCAAGCTCGGACGCAACCAGCTGCGCGTCGGCATGTTCCCCTCCGTCGATCCGTCCGACGTCGAGGCCCTCACCCAGTGCATCGACTGGGTCGTCGACCGGCTGGGCTAAATGCCTCGTCGCCGTGCTCCGCTTCGCGTCGACGGCTCCGATCGCTGCGCTGACAATCGGTGCCGACGCACGCGAGCGGCGCACTGCGACGCCCCTCTCACCAGCCCTACCCGCCTGAGGCGTCGCTCACCTTCTGCTTGCCGGCGCTGATCCAGGGCATCATCGCCCGCAACTCGCCACCGGTCTTCTCGATCGGGTGCTGCCGCCCGGCCTCGCGCAGCACGTTGAACTTCGCCCGGCCCGAGTCGGACTCGGCGACCCACTCCTCCGCGAACTTGCCCGATGTGATCTCGTCGAGGATCTTCTTCATCTCGGCGCGCGTCGCGTCGGTGATGATGCGCGGGCCTCGGGTCACGTCGCCGTACTCGGCCGTGTCGGAGATCGAGTACCGCATGCCCGCGATCCCCTCCTCGTACATGAGGTCGACGATCAGCTTCACCTCGTGCAGGCACTCGAAGTACGCCATCTCGGGCTGGTAGCCCGCGTCGACCAGCGTCTCGAAGCCGGCCTGTACGAGCGACGTGAGCCCACCGCAGAGCACGACCTGCTCGCCGAACAGATCGGTCTCGGTCTCCTCGGCGAACGTCGTCTCGATCACTCCGGCGCGGGTGCCGCCGATCGCGTCGGCGTAGGCCAGCGCGAGGTCGCTGCGCCTTGCCCGTCGCGTCCTGCTGCGACGGCGATGAGCGCCGGCACGCCTCCACCTTCGGTGTAGGTGCGACGCACGAGATGGCCCGGGCCCTTCGGCGCCACCATCGCGACATCAACGCCTTCGGGCGGCGAGATGCGGCCGAACCGGATGTTGAAGCCGTGCGCGAACAGCACCGCGTCGCCCGCCTGCAGGTGTGGCGCGATCGACTCCTCGTACACCTTCTTCTGCTCGGTGTCGGGCAGCAGCAGCATGATCACGTCGGCCTCGGCCGCGGCCTGCTCGATCGTCACCACGCGCAGCCCGACCCCCTCGGCCTTGGGCACCGATGACGACCCCGCACGCAGCCCGACTCGCACGTCGATGCCCGAGTCCTTCAGGTTCAGCGCGTGCGCGTGCCCTTGCGAGCCGTATCCGAGGATCGCGACCTTGCGGCCGGCGATGAGCGAACGGTCCGCGTCGCGCTCGTAGTACACGTTGGCTGCCATCAGCTGGCCCTTCCTCTCAACGAGCGAAGGCGTGCAGCCTCGCGCTCCAACTTGGGCAGCGCCACCCGACCGGTGCGCTGCAGCTCGACGAAACCATACGGGCGCAGCATCTCTTCGAAGTCATCGACCTTGTCCGGATGACCCTCGAGCGAGACCGTCAGCGCGTCAGTACCGACGGCGAGGATCTTGCCCTCGAAGATGCGCACCAGCTCGAGCACCTCACTGCGCTGCGAGGACTCGGCTCGCACCGTCGCCAGCAGGAGCTCGCGCTCGACGGCGTGGCGGGGATCGAGCTCGCTGATCCGCACGACGCTGATGATCTTGAAGAGCTGCTTCACGATCTGCTCGAGCGGCGCCGACTCCACGTCGACGACGATCGTGATGCGGCTGAACCGCTCGTCTTCGGTCGGCGCCACCGCGAGCGAGAAGATGTTGTAGCCGCGCCGCGCGAACAGGCTCGCCACGCGGGCCAGCACACCGGACTTGTTCTCGACGAGCACCGACAAGATGTGATGCTGAGGCGCACCTGCAGCACCGTTCATCGCAGCAGCCCCTTGTCCTGACCGGGCGCGAGGACGATGTCGTCGTTCGACTGCCCGGCGGGCACCATCGGGAACACCTTCTCCTCGGAGTCGGTGCGGAACTCGACCACGACCGGGCGGTCGTCGATCTCGTTCGCCTTGTCGATCGCGGACTGCACCTCTTCGGGAGACTCGACCCGGATGCCGACACAGCCCATCGCCTCGGCCCAGCCGACGTAGTCGGGCAGGTCGGGCGACAGGTACACCTCGGAGTAGCGCTCCTCGTAGAACATCTCCTGCCACTGGCGCACCATGCCGAGGTATGCGTTGTTCAGGATCGCGACCTTGATCGGGATGCGCTCCGTCGACGCGGTGACGAGCTCCTGCGCCGTCATCTGGAAGCACCCGTCGCCGTCGACGGCCCAGACCATCCGGTCGGGACGCCCGACCTTCGCGCCGATCGCTGCCGGCACCGCGAAGCCCATCGTGCCGAGCCCGCCCGAGTTCACCCACGTGTAGGGATGGCGGAACTTCCAGTACTGCGACGCCCACATCTGGTGCTGACCGACGCCCGACACCACGATGCAATCCTCGGGGGCGGAGTCGCGCAGCCGCTCGAGGCAGAACTGCGGCTTCAGCGCGTCGCCCGGCTCGGATGCCTCGTAGGTGAGCGGGAAGTTCTCCCGCCAGCCGCTGACCCGGCTGCGCCACGCCGAGGTGTCCGCGGCCACGGTGCCGGCATCGAGCAGCGCCCTGATCTGGTTGACGAGCTCCTCGATGACGAGCCGGCAGTCGCCGACGATCGGCACATCGGGACGGCGCACCTTGCCCTGCTCGGCCGGGTCGATGTCGACATGGATGATCTTGGCCTCGGGCGCGAACGACCCGACCTTGCCGGTGACCCGATCGTCGAATCGGGAGCCGAGCGCGATCAGCAAGTCCGCCTTCTGCATCGCGGTGACCGCAGTGGCGTTGCCGTGCATGCCGGGCATGCCGAGGCACAGCGGATGGTCGTCGGGAAACGCACCCCGCGCCATCAGCGTCGTGACCACGTGGATGTTCGTGAGCTCGGCGAGCTCGCGAAGCGCATCGGCGGCCCGCGCCTTCAAGATGCCGCCACCCGCATAGATCACAGGCCGCTCCGACTCGAGGATCAGTCGCGCCGCCTCACGGATCATCCGGGGATGGCCCTTCGTCGTCGGCTTGTATCCCGGCAGATCGACCGACTCCGGCCACCACCAGTCCATCGTCGCCTGCAGCACGTCCTTCGGCACGTCGACGAGCACCGGACCGGGCCGGCCCGTCGTCGCGATGTGGAACGCCTCACGAATGACCCGCGGGATGTCGGCCGCGTCCATCACGAGCTCGTTGTGCTTCGTGACCGAACGCGTGATGCCCACCGTGTCGCATTCCTGGAACGCGTCGGTACCGATCGCGGCGGTCGGCACCTGCCCGGTGATCGCGACCATCGGGATCGAGTCCATGTAGGCGTCACACAGCGGTGTGACGAGGTTCGTCGCCGCCGGGCCGCTCGTCACCATCGCGACACCGGGACGGCCCGTCACGTGGGCGTACCCCTCGGCCATGTGGCCCGCACCCTGCTCGTGGCGCACGAGGATGTGGCGGATCGACGAGTCGAGGATCGGGTCGTAGGCCGGCAGGATGCACCCACCGGGGAGGCCGAACATGACCTCCACGTCCTCCATCTCGAGGCTCTTGATGAGGGCCTGGGCCCCTGTCAGCTGCATGACTGCTCCCTACTGGACTACTTCGTGTGCGAAAAGTGCCTGAAAACTCAAACGACCTCCCGTCGGGGAGGTCGGTCAGCGCACGCGGGTATGTGAGGCGTGCGCTAGGTGAGTACCAGAATGAGGGCGAGGCCGGAACGCATCGGGGAAAGTGTAACACTGCTGCCCCGTGCCAAGCGAGTACTCAGCGTTTCTCGAACAGGGTGAGCGCGTCGACTACGTGGTGAAGGCGCTCGCCGGCATGAACCGATGGCTCGGCCTCGTCCTCGCCGCGATCGTCGGCCTGGGCGTCTCGCTCCTCCTCAGCAGCTTCGGCTTCGGGCCGATCGTCGGTGTCCTGGTGCTGCTGATCGTCTTCACCCGGCTCTACGCCCGCCGGGTGATCCTCGTCACCGACCGCGCCGTCGTGCTCCTCGCGGGCAGCCGGTTCACGTTCAAGCCGAAGGCGCTGCTCGACCGTCTCCCGGTCGACACGCCACTCGGTCCCCTCATGGGCCTGTGGCTCGAGCTGCGCCTCGGACCACACAAGCTCTACGTGAGCGCCCTCTCGATCCGCACGGTCTCGAAGGTCGAGACCGAACGCCGCGACGGCGAACGTCCCTAGCCGCCATCACGGTCTGCTCCGGTCGGTGATCGCGCCCTTCTCGGCTCCGGTCACGAGCCGGGCGTACTTCGCCAGCACCCCTGTCGTGTAACGGGGCTCGGGCAGCTTCCAGTCCTGACGCCGGCGCGCGAGCTCGTCGTCGTCGACCAGAAGATCGATCGACTTCGAGTGCACGTCGACCACGATGCGGTCGCCGTCGCGCACGAATGCGATCGGACCTCCGTCGACCGCCTCAGGCGCGACGTGGCCGATGCTGAAGCCCCAGGTGCCACCCGAGAACCGCCCATCGGTGACGAGCGCGCAGTCCGCGCCGCGCCCTGCGCCCTTCGAGCGCGCCCGTGACCGCGAGCATCTCGCGCATGCCCGGCCCACCCTTGGGTCCCTCGTATCGGATGACGAGCACCGTGCCGGGCTGGATCTTGCCGCCGAGGATCGCCTCCATCGCACCGTCCTCGCCGTCGAAGACGCGCGCCACACCGTCGAAGTGGAGCTGGTCCGGTGTGAGCCCGGCGACCTTCACCACCGAGCCGTTCGGCGCGAGCGAGCCGCGGAGGATCACGAGGCCGCCTTCCGTGTGGATCGGCTGGCTGAGCGGATGCACGACGCGCCCGTCGGGCGCGGGAGGTGCGAGCGCAGCGAGGTTCTCGGCCATCGTCTTGCCGGTGACGGTGAGGCAGTCGCCGTGCAGCAGACCCGCCTCCAGCAGGTGCTGCATGACCACCGGAACGCCGCCGACCGCGTCGAGATCGCTCATGTGGAACTTGCCGCCCGGCTTCATGTCGGCGATGTGGGCAACACGCGACGACACCTTGTTGAAGTCGTCCAGCGTGAGGTCGACCTTCGCTTCGTTTGCCATCGCGAGCAGGTGCAGCACCGCGTTCGTCGAACCGCCCAAGGCGTTCGTCACCGCGATCGCGTTCTCGAACGCCTCCTGCGTCATGATCTGGCGCGGGCGGATGCCGAGCTCGAGCAGGTTGATCACCGCTTCGCCCGCGGCGTACGCGTCATGGTCGCGGCGGCGGTCGACCGCCGGAGGCGAGGCACTGCCGGGAAGAGACAGGCCGATCGCCTCGCCGATCGCCGCCATCGTGTTGGCGGTGAACATCCCTGCGCACGAGCCCTCTGTCGGGCAGGCGTTGCGCTCGATCTGACCGAGCTCGTCTTCGGTGATCGTGCCGGCGGCGCACGCGCCGATGCCCTCGAACACGCTCACGACGTCGAGCGCCTTGCCATTGAGATGCCCGGGCAGGATCGATCCGCCGTAGACGAACACCGACGGCAGGTTGAGGCGGGCCGCGGCCATCATCATGCCGGGCAGGCTCTTGTCGCATCCCGCGAACGCGACGAGCGCGTCCATGCGCTCCGCGTGCATCACCGTCTCGACGGAGTCGGCGATGACCTCGCGACTGACGAGGGATGCGCGCATCCCTTCGTGCCCCATCGAGATGCCGTCGCTCACCGAGATCGTCACGAACTCGAGCGGGAAGCCGCCCGCGGCACGCACGCCTGCCTTCGCCTGCTGCGCCAAGCGGGACAACGGCAGGTTGCACGGGGTGACCTCGTTCCACGACGACGCGACACCCACCTGCGGCTTGTCCCAGTCCTCGTCGCCCATGCCGACCGCCCGCAACATCGCGCGGGCGCCGGCCTTCTCGATGCCCTCGGTGACGTCGCGGCTGCGGATCTTCAGGTCGTGCTTGTTCGCCATGCCGCGAGCCTACGGTGCGGTGGTGCGCGCGCCCGCCGGAAAGCGGCTGCAGGACCTCGACCGCGAGATCTTCGCCCTCGCCATCCCGGCGTTCTTCACGCTCATCGCCGAGCCGCTGTACGTCCTCGCCGACACGGCGGTCGTCGGCCACCTCGGCACGTCGGAGCTGGCGGGGGTGGCCGCGGCCTCGACCGTGCTCGTCACCGGCTACTCGCTGTGCATCTTCCTCGCGTTCGGCACGACCGCCGCTGTCGCCCGCCTGCTCGGAGCGGGGCAGGAACGGGCCGCGGCCCACACGGCGGTGCAAGCGCTGTGGCTCGGGCTGTCGATCGGCATCGCGCTGTCACTGCTGGGATACGCGTTCGCCGAGCCGCTCATGTCGCTCATCGGCGTCGAGCGCGAGGCGCGTGACTTCGCGCTCGTCTACTTCCGCATCAGCCTGCTCGGGGTGCCCGCGCTTCTCGTGTCGCTCGCGTCGGTGGGATACCTGCGCGGCAGCAAGCGAGTCCGGGTGCCCCTCGCTGTCGCGATCGGCGCCAGCGTGGCGAACCTCGTGCTCGAGGTCGTGCTGATCTACGGCTTCGGCTACGGGGTCGGCGCGTCCGCCTTTGCCACCGTGGTCGTGCAGGTCACCGCAGCGTCGATCTACGCGGCCGTCGTCGTGCGTACGGCTGCGACGCGCGGGGCCGGGATGCGCCCGGACCGGCGCGCGCTTCGCACCGCGGGGACCGACGGGTGGCTGCTCTTTCTGCGAACCCTCGTCCTGCGCGGCGCCTTCTTCATGGTGACCGCCGCCGCCGCCCGCCTCGGCGAGATCGACCTCGCCGCGCAGCAGATCGCGTTCCAGATCTGGGCCGCGCTCGCGCTCGGGCTCGATGCGCTCGAGGTGTCGGCACAGACGCTCGTCGGCCAGGCTCTCGGCGCGGACTCTCGTGACGACGCCCACCGCGCCGCCCGGCGCACGCTCCGTTGGGGCACCCTGTTCGGGATCGGCGCCGGGCTGTTCGTCCTCGCGTTGCGCCCGTTCCTCGCGCAGCTGTTCAGCGACGACGAGGCCGTCGTCGCCCTGGCGACGTTCCTGCTGCTCTGGGTCGCCATCACCCAGCCGCTCAGCGGCCCGGCGTTCGTGCTCGACGGCATCCTCGTCGGCGCCGGCGACCTGCGGTTCCTCGCGGCGGCGATGGCGGCCGTCTGCTCGATCGTGCTCGTGGGCGCACCGCTCGTGCTCGCGCTCGGCGGCGGCATCGGGTGGCTCTGGGCAGTGTTCACCCTGTTCATGGCGGCTCGGCTCGCCGTGCTGGCGCGGCGCGCCGCGGGCGATCGATGGGCGGTCACCGGCGCGACGCGCTACTAGGTTCCGAAGATGCTCGAACCGCCCGTGGCGAAGCGCATCCCACTCGCGACCGTCCGGCACGGACACGAAGTCGTCGACGAGTACGCGTGGTTGCGCGACCGCGATGATCCCGACACCGTCGCCTATCTCGAAGCCGAAAACGCGTTCACGACCGAGTGGTTCGCGCCACTCGCGGATCTCCAGGAGACGCTCTTTCAGGAGATCAAGGGTCGCATCCTCGAGACCGACCTCTCGGTGCCGGCACGTCGTGGGCCCTGGTGGTATGTCACGCGCACCGAGGAAGGGAAGCAGTACTCGATCTTCTGCCGGCGGCCGGAACGCGACACCGACGCGGGCGAGCAAGTGCTCGTGGACGGCAACGTCCTCGCGGAAGGGCACGACTACTTCGAGCTCGGCGCGCTCGACGTGAGCCCGAGCCACCGCTTGCTCGCCTACTCGACCGACGTGACCGGCGCCGAAGTCTTCACGATGCGCATCCGCGACCTCGACAGCGGCGAGGACCTTCCCGATGTCATCGAAGGCGTGCACTACGGGACGGCGTGGTCGGCGGACGACGGATACCTCTTCTACACACGACCTGACGATGCGTGGCGCTCGTTTCAGATCTGGCGCCACGAGGTCGGCACGCCGGCCGACACCGACGTCCTCGTCTACCAGGAGGACGACACCCATTTCGACGTCGGGGTCGAGAACACCCGCAGCGGGCGGTTCGTGATCATCTCCTCCGACAGCCGCACCACGAGCGAGGTCCGGCTGCTCGACGCCACCGACCCTCTCGCTCCCGCGCGCATCGTCGAGCCGCGCGAGCAGGGCCACGAGTACACCGTCGACCACCAAGGCGACCGCCTGCTCATCGTGACGAACCTCGACGCGCTCGACTTCCGGCTGGTCGAGGCCCCTTTCGACGCCCCCGGACGCTCGTCGTGGAACGAGCTGCTGGCGCACCGTCCGGGCGTTCGCCTCTTCGGGGTCGACGCGTTCGCCGACCATCTCGTCGCGTTCGAGTGGGCCGACGCCCTCCCGACGCTGCGCGTGATCCGCGCCGACGGCTCTCAGTTCGTCATCGACCAGCCCGAGACCGCCTTCGCTCTGTCGGCCGGCACGAACCTCGAGTACGAGACGACGACGTATCGCTTCAACTACCAGTCGCTGATCACGCCGCCGTCAGTGTTCGAGGTGGACCTCGCGACCGGCGACCGCACCCTGCTCAAACAGCAACCCGTTCTCGGCGGCTTCGACGCGTCCAGCTACGAGACCGTGCGGACGTGGGCGACCGCATCAGACGGCACGAAGGTTCCGATGTCGCTCGTGGCCCGCAAGGGTCTGCCTCGCGATGGCTCGAATCCGACGGTGCTCTACGGCTACGGGTCCTACGAGGTGATCATCGCCCCGTGGTTCTCGTGGCCGCGCATCAGCCTCCTCGACCGCGGCGTGGTCTTTGCGCTCGCCCACGTGCGCGGCGGCGGCGAGCTCGGTCGGCGCTGGTACCTCGACGGCAAGCTGCTCAACAAGCGCAACACGTTCACCGACTTCGTCGCGTGCGCCGAGCATCTCGTCGCCGAGGGCTGGACCTCACCGGACCGGCTCGCCATCCGCGGGGGAAGTGCCGGCGGCCTGCTCGTGGGCGCGGCCTTGAACATGCGCCCTGATCTCTTCGCGTCGGTGGTCGCCGAGGTGCCGTTCGTCGACGTCGTCACCACGATGCTCGACGAGACGCTGCCGCTGACCGTGGCCGAGTGGGAGGAATGGGGCAATCCCGCCGAAGCCGAGTACGAGGCGTACATGGCTTCGTACGCGCCCTACGAGAACGTGGTCGCCACGGACTTGCCCGCGTTGTACGTGAGCGCCGGCTTCAACGACCCCCGCGTGAGCTACCACGAGCCGGCGAAGTGGGTGGCGCGACTGCGGGCGACTGGTACGGGCGAACGGCCGCTGGTCCTGAAGACCGAGATGGTCGCAGGCCACGGGGGAAAGTCCGGGCGGTACGACTCGTGGCGTGAGGAGGCCGAGGTGATCGCGTTCATCCTCACGACGCTGCACGGTCGGACCAGGCAGCGTCACGCCAGGCTGAGGACCGCCAACGCGATCAGCACCACGTTGCGCACGACCGACCACCACGTGACGGGTCGCGTCGAGAACGCGCCGAAGCACGCGCACGGCGCTTCCACGCCGCGCCGGAGCGCCACGATCAAGAACGCCGTGAAGGCGCTGAGCAGCGCCACCGCGGCGATGCCGGCAAAGCGAACCCCGGCGACGAGCGCGACTCCGATCGTGAGCTCGAGGATCGGGAGCACCCGCGCGGCGCCGCGGGGCACGCCGAGCGCGTCGGCTTGAACCGGCCACTGCTTGCTCGTGAGCTTGGCGGCACCGGCGACGATCAGCACGACGCCGACAACGGCGCCGGCCACCCATGCCACGGGTCAGACCTCGAACCGCCCGTACCCGCCGCGGAAGAACACGAGCGGTCCCCCTGCTCCCGCGACGTCGAGATCGTGCACCCGGCCGACGACGATCACGTGGTCGCCGCCGGGAACCACCGAATGGATCTCACAGTCGATCCAGGCCAGCACGCCATCGAGGATCGGTGAGCCGAGGCGGCTGTGCTTGTAGCCGATGCCCGCGAACTTGTCCTCGCTCTTCCCCGCGAAGTGCCGGCACAGGCCCTCTTGGTCGGCCGCCAGGACGTTGACGCAGAACTTGCCCGCGGACTCGATGTGCGGCCAGCTCGTCGAGGTGTGGCTCGGACAGAACAGCACGAGCGGAGGATCGAGGGACAGCGATGCGAACGAGCCGACGGCGAGGCCGACAGGACGGTGATCGGTCTCGGCAGTGACGATCGTGACGCCGGTCGGGAAGTAGCCGAGGACCTGGCGGTAGACCGCAGAGTCGATGTCGGGAAGGTCGGCGGCCACGGGGGCCGATTCTGACACCTCAGCCCAACGACACGGTCAATCCCTCGGCGGCGGTGATGAGCTCGACGCCCGCGCGATCGGCGAAGTCACGCGCGCACATCGACAGATCGTCGAGCGCCTCGTCATGCCGGGTGGGATCGTGGTGGAAGAGCGCAATCGACTTCGCCCCCGCCTCCTTCGCCACCATCACGGCGTACTCGACGGTGCAGTGCCCCCACGTCGACTTCTTGGGGAACTCGGCGACGGTGTACTGCGCGTCGTGGATCACGAGGTCGGCGCCGTCACACAGCTCGAGCGCGCCTTCGGCGATCGAGTTGCCGCCGTCGTGAGGGCTGCTGATGGTCGGAGATGTACGCGACCGTCGCACCTTCCCACTCGATCCGGTAGCCGTTGGTCGGCCCGACGTGGGGGACCGTTCGAGACGTCACCTTCGCGGAGCCGACGGAGAACTCGTCGTCGGCGCACGGGTGGAACGCGAACGTGCCGACGAGGGAGTCCATCGCGACCGGGAAGAACGGAGGGCGGATGCACAGATCGAACGCGTCGAACAGGTCGACGCCATCGTCTTGCACCGGGGCATACACGTCGAGGTGCCCGCCCGTCAGGATCGGCACGAAGAACGGAAGTCCCTGCACGTGGTCCCAGTGCAGGTGACTGACCAGCGCCGTGCCGACGAAGCTGCCGTCGAGAGGCTGGGTCTCGCCGAAGTACCTCAGGCCCGTGCCCATGTCGAGGACGATGGGCTTCTGGCCGGGTACTTCGACCCCGACACAGGACGTGTTTCCGCCGTATCGGCGCGTCCGCTCGCCCGAACATGGAGTCGAACCCCGCACGCCGAAGAAGGTGATGTTCAGCACAGTTCCCCCTTGGGTCGGCCAGGGTACAGAAACGTCAAGGAGCGCTGCCCAGCGGGTGACCGATGTCTCACCCTCTGTCTCACCCCGGGGTTAACGTCCCGGCCATGACCCTCCCCGACGGCCTCGTTGCTGTGGTGAAGGCCGAGTGCCCGACCTGCGTGCTGGTCGTACCCGTGTTGCAGAGCATCCATGCCGCCGGGGCGGCGCTGACGGTGTACACGCAAGACGATCCCGACTTCCCCTCCGGGATCGACGCCGTGCACGACGACGACCTCTCTGTCTCGTACCACCACGACATCGAGACCGTGCCGACACTGATCCGGGTCGAGGGCGGGGCCGAGGTCGAGCGCACCGTCGGTTGGTCACGCCCGGCGTGGGAGAAGCTCGTCGGGACAGTCGTCGCTCGGCGCGGACCTGCCCGAACAGCGGCCGGGGTGCGGCTCGCTGTCCGTCGACCCCGACATGGTCGACGTGCTCGCGGTGCGCTTCGGCGGCTCCGTCCTGCGCAGTCGGCGCGTCGAGATCGCCGCGCTCGAGGACGAGGCCGAGGCCCTGTTCGATCGAGGCTGGACCGACGGTCTTCCCGTCGTCGCTCCCACCGAGGCCCGCGTGCTGCGCATGCTCGAAGGCACCACCCGAGCGCCCGACGAGGTCGTCGCGGTGGTCCCTCCCGATCTCGTGGAGTGCACCGTCGAGAAGGTCGCCATCAACGCGGTGATGGCCGGGCGCGAAGCCCGAGTACCTCCCCGTGATCCTGGCCGCGCTCGAAGCGGCGTGCACCGACTCGTTCAACATCCACGGCGTGCTCGCCACGACCATGCCGGTCGGGCCGGTGATCATCGTGAACGGCCCGATCCGGCGCGCGATCGGGATGAATTCGGGCGGCAACGTCCTCGGTCAGGGCAACCGGGCCAACCTGACCATCGGCCGAGCCGCTGCAGCTCGTCATCCGCAACGTCGGCGGGGGACGGCCCTGGCGGCGTCGATCGGGCGACGCACGGCAACCCCGGCAAGCTCTCGTTCTGCTTCGCGGAAGACGAGGAGGGCTCGCCGTGGGAGCCGCTGTCGGTCGAGCGGGGCTTCGCGCCGACGGCTTCCACGGTCACGCTCTTCCCCGGCGAGGGTCCGCGCTGCGTCGTCGATCAGCTCGCGCGCGACCCCGACGACCTCGCCCACTCGCTCGCGGCGTGCCTGCGCACCGTGCACCATCCGAAGCTGCCGCTCGGGTTCGACGCGATCCTCGTCGTCGGTCCGGAGCACGCCCGAGTGTTCGCGAGAGGCGGGGTGGTCGAAGCAGAAGGTGAAGGACGAGATCCACGGGCTGCTGCAGCTGCGACGGCGACGAGATCGTGCGGGGCGCCGGCGGCATCGCCGAAGGCATCCCGGAGTCCCTGAAGGGGCTCACGCTGCCGAAGTTCCGTCCCGAAGGCTTGCTCGTCGTGCACGCCGGGCGGTGGCGCGGGCCTGTTCTCTGCCATCATCGGTGGCTGGGCGAACGGAGAGATCGGCAGCCAGCCGACGACGCGGGAGGTGACGGCATGACCGTCGTGCTCGATCCCACTGGCGAACGGTACCCGCCGAGCGTGCGCTGCTGCAGCGCCCCGCCTCGATCGAGGGCCGCACGATCGGCCTGCTCGACATCTCGAAGCCCCGCGGCAACATCTTCCTCGATCGCCTGCAGCATCGGCTCGAAGCGGCCGGCGCGCGGGTCGAACGGTTCGCGAAGCCGACGTTCACGAAGCCGGCGCCGGTCGACCTGCGTCACGAGATCTCGACGAAGTGCGACCTCGTGATCGAAGCGTTAGCCGATTGAGGCTCGTGCACGTCGTGCAGTGTGCACGACATCGCTGATCTGGAGCGACGAGGGGTGCCGTCGATGTTCGTCGCGTCGACCGAGTTCGTCGAGGCGGCAGCGGCGCAGTCGAAGTCGCTCGGGTTCGCCGCGATGGCGCGCGTCTTCGTACCTCACCCCATTCAGGACCGTACCGACGACGAGATGGGGGCGTACGCGGACGCGGCCTTCGACGAGATCGTGAGCCTCATCACGGCGTGACGCTCCTCGACGATGCCCTCGTCGACGAGACGCGAAGCAACTCGTTCCGCCCGAGCCGGATCGTCCGGCCAGCCCATCACCGCGGCGAGCTCGTCGACAGGGACCGCTCGCTGGCGCAACGTGGAGACGAGCCGCCCGCGACCCTGACGGTCAGAGCCCACGAACGTCGACTGCTTGCGCGTCGACCACGTGTCACCGGTCCACCGGCACCCTCGCGGAGCCAGCACCGCTCGCACGCGGGCGCACGCGCCGTGCAGACGAGCGCGCCGAGGTCCATCAGCCGCTGGTTCCACTCCCACGCTCGCCCGGGCGGCACGAGCGCGTCGGCCATTGCTTGCGCCTCGCGGGGCGTGAGACGCCGGCCGGCACGGCGCGACAGCACCCGCGCGATGTTCGTGTCGACCACCGCGACGTCTTCCTCCCACGCGAAAGCGAGGACCGCGCGAGCCGTGTACGGACCGATCCCGGGAAGCCGAAGGAGCGCGTCGAGATCGCGAGGCACCATGCCGTCCATCAGCACGGCGGCTCGGTGCAGGTTCACCGCCCGCCGGTTGTAGCCGAGCCCCGCCCAGGCCCGCACGACGTCGGCCTGGGAAGCCTCAGCGCACGCGGCAACGGTCGGGAACTCGGCCATGAAGGCTTCCCAGATCGGGATGACGCGTGGAACCTGCGTCTGCTGCAACATCACCTCCGAGACGAGCACGGCCCACGGGTCGCGCGTGCGTCGCCAGGGAAGGTCGCGCATCAGGTCCGGCTGTGCACTTCGGTGACGTAGGGCAGATCGAATGGCTCGGGGAACTCCCGGACCAGCTCGCCGATCTCCTCGAGCACACTGGCGCGCTCCTGCTCGCCCATCACGGCGATGTAGCTCACCGATGCCACCCGATCGAGCAGGCCCGCTCGCGTGAGCCGCTGTGTGTACCCGCACGACCAGAGGGTGAAGCCGGGGGGCTTCAATCCGTCGTATCCAGGGATCGTCCCCTGGTTCCAGTGGATGATGCGCGACATCTCCGCGACCCACGGCACCGACTCGTCGCGCCGGTTCCACACGAGCGCCACGCCTCCCCCCGGTCTCAGGACCCGGTCGATCTCGGCGAGCGCCTTCTCCGCGTCGAACCAGTGGAAGGCCTGAGCCACCACGACGGCATCGACCGAGGCGTCGGGCAACGGGATCGCTTCGGCGGTGCCGTCCAGGATCTCGACGCCGGGCACCACGTCGTGGAACGCGGCCCGCATCCCGGGCACCGGCTCGACCGCGACGAGGTCGACGCCGGAGGGGGCGAGCAGCCGGGTCATCTTCCCCGTACCCGCAGCGAGGTCGAGCACGCGCCGGCCGGGCCCGAGGCGCAGCACGTCGACGAGATGCGCGATCGCCTCGTCCGGATACGAGGGGCGGCCGCGTTCGTACGCCTCGGCGCCCGAATCGAAGCCGCTCGCCGCCGTCGGGTTGACGGTCACGACCAGATGGCTTTCATGTCCAGATGGCTTTCACGACCAGATGTCCTGCTCGTCGTAGGGCCGGCGCCGCGCCGGCGCCGCGTCGCGCTTCCACACCATCACCTTGCGACGGAAGTAGCAGACCTCTTCGCCGCGTTGGTTGAGGCCCTTCGTCTCGACGGTGACGATGCCCCGGTCAGGCTTCGACGACGACGCGACGACGTCGAGCACCTTGGTCTCGGCGTAGATCGTGTCGCCGTGGAACGTCGGCTGCTTGTGCGTGAGCGACTCGACCTCGAGGTTGGCGATCGCCGCGCCGCTGACGTCGGGCACGCTCATGCCGAGCACCAGCGAGTACACGAGGTTGCCGACCACGACGTTCTTGCCGTGCACGGTCTCGTGCTCGGCGAACCACACGTTCGTGTGCAGCGGATGGTGGTTCATCGTGATCATGCAGAAGAGGTGATCGTCGGCCTCGGTGATCGTCTTGCCCGGCCAGTGGCGGTAGATGTCACCGACCGCGAAGTCCTCGAGGTAGCGGCCGAACGGCCGCTCGTGGATGGTCATGGCGGCGAGGCTAGCGACCGCCGCGGTCGACCCATCCGGCGCAGCATCCCCAATCGGGAGCGGCGAGCCGACAATGCTCACAGCCATGGGCGTCGTCGCTCTCGTCATCGGCGCGGTCGCCGTCGTGGTCGCCGTCGCGGCCGCGATCGGGTGGCGTCGCGAGAAGGCGCAGCGTCGCAAGATCGCCCGCATCCTCCACGAGAACCTCAGCGAGCGCACCTCGCTCCGCCAGGCCGCGAACGTGCTCGACCACATGCAGCTCGGCGTGTACGTCGCCCGGCTCGACGATCCCAAAGACGAACGAACGATGCGCCTCGTGTCGGCGAACCCGGCTGCCTCGACGGTGACGGGCGTCCGCGACAGCGACGCGCTCGGTCGCCGGCCGGAGGAGGCGTTCCCGGCCCTCGCCCACCTCGACCTGTCGGGGCTCCTGGCCCAGGTCGTGCGCTCGGGCGTACGAGTGACGCTCGACAACGTGGTCACGGGTGACACCGCGTACGCGGTCCACGCGTTCGCCCTCCCCGACCAGGGTGTCGGCCTCGCGATCGAGGACATCAGCTGAGCGCAACCGCGTGGAGGAGCGCACCCGGCATCAGGCCCTGCACGACGGGCTCACGGGCCTGCCCAACCGCGTCCTCCTCGTCGATCGTCTGCAGGAGGCGATCGACGACTTCGGCCGCGTCGCGGTCGTGGTGCTCGACATCGACCGCTTCAAAGAGGTGAACGCGACACTCGGCCATCACCACGGCGACCTGCTGCTCGAGCAGGTCGCGCGCCGCTTGTCGATCGTCGTCTCAGGGTCGACCACGGTGGCGCGGGTGGGCAGCGACGAGTTCGCCGTCGTGCTCACCGACGTCGTCGACGAAGAGGGCGCCCTCGAGGCGGCGAAAGGGTTGGCGGAGGCGCTGGAGCGACCCGTGCTGCTCGACGGCGTTCCGATCGACACTCGCTGCACCGCGGGCATCGCCGTGTACCCCGATCACGGCGGAGATGCCGACACGCTGCTGAAGCGGGCGAACATGGCCCTCGCCGAGGCCGACCGGTCCGGCCTGCCGCGTGCGAGCTACCGCCCGGAGCACGACCGATTCAGCGTGCGACGCCTCACGCTCATCGCCGACCTACGCGGCGCTCTCGAACGCAACGAGCTCGTGCTGCACTACCAGCCCGAACGTGCCGCTCCGCGGAGACCAACGCCTCGGCGTCGAAGCCCTCGTACGGTGGCATCACCCGGGCATGGAAGTCGTCGGTCCGGAGGAGTTCATCGAGCTCGCGGAGGTGTCAGGGCTCATCCAGCCGCTCACTCGATGGGTCGTCGCCACGGCGGTGAGCCAGTGCGGCCGCTGGCGCCGAGAAGGACTCGACCTGAATGTTTCGGTGAACATCTCGGCTCGGAACTTCGCCGATGCCGAGCTCCCCGACCACATCGCCACGACGCTCGCTGACGCGGGCGTGCCGCCGGACCGGCTCGTGCTGGAGATCACCGAGAGCCAGCTGATGTCGGACCCTGTGACGGCGCTCGACGCAATGACCCGCATGACGGCGCTCGGCGTGCGTACCAGCGTCGACGACTTCGGCACCGGGTACTCGTCGATGTCGCACCTGCGCCGACTGCCCATCGACGAGATCAAGATCGACCAGTCGTTCGTCACCGACATGACCCGCAACGACAGCGACCGTGCGATCGTGCGGTCGATCATCGATCTCGGGCACAACCTCGGCCTCGAGGTCGTGGCGGAAGGCGTCGAAGACGCGCCGACACTGGGGGCGCTCATCGACATGGGCTGCGACCGCGTGCAGGGCTTCGTCCTCTCGGCGGCGCTCGAAGCCCGCCACCTCCCCGCGTGGATCGCCGGGCCGAACCTCGTCATCGATCTGACTGAGGCCAACACGCATCACTGACCTCGCGTCACTAGCCTCGCCGCCGTGACCGCCCCGGATCTGAGCGCTGCCGCATCCGTCGTCAATCTGGCCGACGCGGTGGTACGGCGGGCATCGCTCCACCTTGCTCCGTTCGCCGAGGGAGACGAAAAGCAGGTCGTCCTCTACGACGTCGCCCACGCGGCCGCCGCTGTCGAGATCGCGCGCTCGCTGTCGACTACGGAGCGAAGGGCGACATCGAGGCCCGCATCGCCTGCGCGTTCGTCGCCGACGCGGTGCACGACGTGGCGGCGCGGGTGTTCGGTCGCGAGGCAGCAGTGGGACGTCGAGCCCGGCGCGCTCGACGCGGCCCGCCCGTTCCTGAGCACATATCGCGACCCGGAGTTCCTCGCCGACCTTGCCGGCGAGACCGGACCTCGCCACCTGGACGCCGACTTCGAGCTCGTCGGCGACACGTTCCGACGGTTCGCCGAAGACCGGATCAAGCCCGTCGCCGAGCACGTGCACCGCACCAACGGCGACGTCCCCGAGGACGTGATCGCCGGCTTGGCCGAGATGGGCGGATTCGGGCTGTCGGTGCCTGAGGAGTACGGCGGGTTCGCGGCGGGCGGCGAGAGCGACTACATGGGCATGGTCGTGGCGACCGAAGAGCTGAGCCGCGGCTCGCTCGGCATCGGTGGCTCACTCATCACCCGCCCCGAGATCCTGACGCGGGCGCTCGTGCGTGGTGGCACCGAGGAACAGAAAAAGCACTGGCTGCCGAAGCTCGCCGACGGTTCGACGATGGTCGCGGTCGCGGTCACCGAGCCCGACTACGGGTCGAACGCCGGCGGCGTCAAGACCACCGCCGTGCGGGCACCCGGCCCCGACGGCGAACCGGGCTGGAAGATCAACGGCGTGAAGACGTGGTGCACGTTCGGGGCCCGCGCCGACGTCCTGATGCTGCTCGCCCGCACCGACCCCGACCGATCCAAGACGCACCGAGGCCTCTCGTTGTTCGTGGTGCCGAAGCCGCGCGGCGAGGGCCACGGCTTCGAGTTCACGCAAGAGGGCACGGGCGCCAGGATGGAAGGCCGCGCCATCGACACCATCGGGTACCGCGGCATGCACTCCTACGAGGTGGCGCTCGACGGCTGGTGGGTGCCCGACAGCTGCCTCATCGGCGAGGATGCCGGCCTCAATCGAGGCTTCTACCTCACGATGGAGGGCTTCGAGAACGGCCGCCTGCAGACGGCCGCCCGCGCCGTCGGCGTCATGCAAGCCGCCTATGAAGCAGCCGCGCAGTACGCGCTCGATCGCTCGGTGTTCGATGTTCCCATCGGCGAGTTCCCGCTCACGAAGGTGAAGCTCGCCCGCATGGCGGTGGTCATCCAGGCCGCGCGTCAGTTCTCCTACACCGTCGCTCGCCTGATGGCGAAGGGAGGCGGCACGCTCGAAGCGTCGATGGTCAAGGCGTATGTCTGCCGCGCCGCGGAGTGGGTCACCCGCGAGGCGATGCAGATCCACGGCGGCTACGGCTACGCCGAGGAGTACGCGGTGAGCCGCTTGTTCGTGGACGCGCGCGTGCTGTCGATCTTCGAGGGCGCGGACGAGATCCTGGCCCTGCGGGTCATCGCCCGCCGGCTGCCGGCCTCTGAGCAGCCGCGAGGCTGACCAGGTTCGGGTCGAACAGCTCGCTCACCGCCTTGATGCGGGTGTAGTCCGCGCCCGCGTGGTCGTCGTAGGGATCGAGCAGGAACGGCTGCATGCCCGCAGCCCGTGCTCCCACGACGTCGTTGGCGTACGAGTCGCCGACGTAGGCGACGCGTTCCGGGCTTCACGTCCAGCACCTCGAGCGCGAACGAGAAGATCGCGGGATCGGGCTTCGCCACTCCCACGATCGTCGAGTCGACGACGACGATCACGGGCACGCCATCGCCTTCGCCGATCTGACACACGCCGAACCGCGCGTAGCACCGACTCGATCTGGCCGGACGCGTTGCTGACCACGCCGATCGGCACGCCGGCTTCGTGCAACAAACGCAGTGCCCGCACCGAGGGGACGATCGGCCATCGCCACAGATGGGCGGTACGGGTCACACCCAGGATCAGGGCGGCTTCTTCACGCTCGTGCTCGGGCACCCCGGCCGCGTCCACGTAGCCCCGGTCGTAGGCCCGCCAGTCGTCGTGGACTTCGCCGTCGACGTCCTGCGTGTGCATCGCCGCGTAGTGCGCCCGCGTGAGCGACTCGACGGAGGTGTCCGCGCCGTAGGGCGCGAGCAACGGACCGATCACGGTCGGGTCAGGAAGCAGCAGCACGCCGCCTGCGTCGAACAGGACGGCCTCGACGGTGCTCAACTGACGGTGCTCAACTGACGGCGCTCAAGTCGCGGAGCGACGGAACCCAGCCCGTTCGCCGCGGCGGACGAACTTCGTGGCCATCTTGCGCGATGCCTCGTCGATCATCTCGTCACCGAACATGACCGCGCCCTTGCGTTCCCCTTCGGTCGTCGCCTTCTCGTACGCGTCGAGGATGTCCCACGCTCGGTCGAACTGCTCCTGCGTCGGTGAGAACAGCTCGTTCAGGATCTCGACCTGATCGGGGTGCAGCGCCCACTTACCGTCGTAGCCGAGCACGCGCACGCGCTGGCAGTAGTCACGGAAGGCGTCGGGCTCGCGGATCTTGAGGAACGGCCCGTCGATGACCTGCAGGTTGTTGGCCCGGCCGGCCATGAGGATCTTCGAGAACACGTAGTGGAAGTGATCACCCGGGTACTCGGGGATCTGCACCCCGCCCGTGAGCACGGGCATCTCCATCGAAGCGGCGAAGTCGGCGGGGCCGAAGATGATCGTCTCCAGTCGCGGTGACGCCGCACAGATCTCCTCGACGTTGATGAGGCCGCGCGTCGTCTCGATCTGGGCCTCGATGCCGATGTGCCCGGCCGGCAGTCCCGCCTTCATCTCGACCTGGGTGAGCAGCAGGTCGAGCGCGACGACCTCGGCGGCCGACTGCACCTTCGGCAGCATGATCTCCTCGAGGCGGATGCC
Organism: uncultured Acidimicrobiales bacterium; assembly: GCA_963747215.1. GTDB lineage: Bacteria > Actinomycetota > Acidimicrobiia > Acidimicrobiales > DATKAS01 > DATKAS01. The sequence goes on along the minus strand of CAVVET010000034.1, from coordinate 64,090 downwards.
GGCGTTGCCCACCACCTCGAGCACGTCGAAAACGGTCCACTCGGTGTCCCACGCGTTCACACGGACGCACAGGATCTTGTCGCCCCAGTCCTGCGACTTGATCGCGTCGACGATCTTGACCCGAGCACCTTCCTTCTCGAGGGGTGCGACGGCGTCTTCGAGATCGAGGAAGACCATGTCGGCGGGTAGGCCGGGGGCCTTGCCGAGCATCTTCTCGCTCGAGCCGGGGACGGACAGACACGAGCGGCGCGGCAGCTCACGAGTGCGTGCGGACATGGGCACCAGCCTAGGCGCACGGCTCAGACGCGCGGCCTAGAGTCGCCCGCCGTGAGCATCGATCGATTTCCTGTCGAGGCCGGTCACATCGCACTGTTCGCGCGAGCGATCGGCGACGCCAACCCCGCGTACTACGGCGCGCTCAGCGGTGACGAGCCCGTGCCCGCCCCTCCGACGTTCGCGCAGGCCAGTGCCCAGTTCGACCCCGACTACTTCCTCCGGCCGAAGATCGGTGAGCCGTGGTTCGGCTCGGGCCGTGAAGCGACCGGCGTCACCCGGGCGGCGGCGGAGGTGGCGGAGGTGGAGGTGGCGGTGGCGGCGGACTGCACGCCGAGCAGCACTTCGAGTATCACCGCCCGTTGCGGGCCGGCGATGTGCTCACTGGCACCGTGCGTCCGGGCGAGACCTGGGAGAAGCAAGGCCGCCGGGGCGGCAAGCTGATCTTCTCCGAGGGCATCACCGAGTACCGCGACCAGAACGGCGAGCTCGTCATCACCGCCCGCGGCGTCGGGGTGCGCACCGAGACCGTCGTCCAGCAGGAGGCGTGACATGGCGTCTGTGAAGGAAGGCGACAAGCGCACACTCGTGCTCACCGAGGACCTCACCCGCACGCAGATCGTGCAATACGCCGGCGCATCGGGGGACTACAACCCGCTGCACACCGACGACAAGTTCACGACCGAGATCGCCGGATATCCGGGAGTGTTCGCGCACGGCATGTTGACCATGGGGATGACGCGGCGCGTGCTCACCGATTGGTTCGGGACCGAGGGCCTGCTCTCGTACGGGGTGCGTTTCGTCAAGCAGGTGTGGCCAGGCGACGCATTGACCGCCACCGCGACAGTGACGTCAGTGAAAGACGGCGTCGCCGAGCTCAGCGTCGAGACCGTCAACCAGGCGGGCGAGCCAGTGGTGACCGGCACCGCGAAGGCGCGCGTCGACTGATCGCGCCGGCCGTCGCGTCCGGAATGTCGCGTGCGCCCCTAAGGGCGGATAGCGCAACACTTCGCCGCTGGCGCTCTCGCTCTTCCGGAACTGTTGCGTAGGGCGCCCCTAGAGGGCGGATAGCGCAACACTTCGCGAGCTAGGGCCGGCGCCCAGGCGACGGGCCTCGGGAGCCGCTCAGGCGTCGTAGCGCAGCAAGTCGTCGTAGGTCTCGCGGCGTACGACGACTCTCGCGTCGCCGTCGCGCACGAACACCACGGCGGGCCGCGGCACCTTGTTGTAGTTCGAGCCCATCGAGTGCCCGTAGGCGCCGGTGACCGGAGTGGCGAGCACGTCGCCGACGGCGATGTCGTCGGGGACGTGCGGCGTCGCGAACCAGCACGTCGCCTGACTCGCAGTGCTTGCCGACGATGCGGACCGAGCGGGGCCGCCCGGCGTCCGTCGGCTCGTGGCAGGAACGCCTCGTAGCCGCTGCCGTACAGGACAGGTCGCGGGTTGTCGCTCATGCCGCCGTCGACCGAGACGTAGGTGCGGAGCTCCGGCAACGTCCTTGATCGTGCCGACCGTGTAGAGCGTGACCGCGGCGGCCGCGACGATCGCCCGTCCCGGCTCGGCGGTGATCGGCACGCGGCGATGCCGGCGTGCTGGCGCACGCTTCGTGCAGCACCGTCGCCCACTGCGACGATGGTCGGCGCTTCCTCGCCTTCGACGTAGGCCACGCCGAGCCCGCCGCCGACGACGAGCTCGGGCAGGCCGACTCGAGCGGACGAACGGCGCCAGCACTTCGATCGCCGGCGCGGAACGAACTCGACCACGAACACCTGGCTGCCGATGTGGGCGTGGAGGCCGACGAGCTCGATCGGCGGGCGACGCCGCGCGCCCGCTCGACGGCCCTCGCCGCGTCGCCGACGCTCAAGCCGAACCCGAACTTCGAGTCGTCCTGCCCGGTCTGACGTACTCGTGGGTGTGGGCCTCGACGCCCGGCGTGACCCGCAGCAGCACGGCCGGCACGATGCCGTCGTCCGCGTGGAGCGCGTCGAGACGATCGAGCTCGTCGAACGAGTCGACGACGATGCGACCGACTCCGGCCGCGCGCGCCATCCGCAGCTCGTCGACGCTCTTGTTGTTGCCGTGCAGCACGAGGCGGTCGGCGGGGAACCCGGCCGCGAGCGCGACGTGCAGCTCGCCCCCGGTCGGCGACGTCGAGCTGCATGCCCTCCTCGTGGACGAGGCGGGCCATCGCCCGGCAGAGGAACGCCTTGGACGGCGTAGCGCGAGCCCGTCGCCGAACGCGGCCACGGCCTCGCGGCACCGTGCCCGCAGGTGCGCCTCGTCGTAGACGAAGAGCGGCGTGCCGTGCTCGGCGGCGAGGTCGAGCAGGTCGCACACCGCCGATCGAGAGCCGCCCGGCAGCGTCGACCGTCGCCGTGTCGGGCAGGAGATGCCGCGCGGATCGCGCTCACATCGAGTCGGGAGCGTGACACGCCGAGCACATCGAGGCCGATCGCGAGGCCGATCCGCGCCGCCTCGACCAACCACAATCGGGCCTGCGTCAGCTCCGGCGCTCACGCCCTCCCCCATGACGTAGCAGTCGTGGTAGAAGCCGTGGAACCGGTCGGCCAGCTCGCGCACCCAGGTCGTGACCTTGTGCGGTGCCCGCTCCTCGCAGCGCGGCGACCATGACGTCGGGCAGCTCGACGAGCGTGCGCAGGATGTCGAGCTCGCGCTCGTGGACGAGCAGACGCGAGGTCGACGTCGGCGAGGGGCACGCGCTCGACCCCGCGCTCGGCCGCGACCCGATCGATCGATGCGATCCGCGCGTTGCGCGTACTGCACGTAGTAGACCGGGATTCTCACGCGACTGCTCGCGGATGACGTCGAGGTCGATCGTCGGCGCGTGGTCGATCGACGAGAGCAAGGTCGAGAGCAGGCGCATCGCGTCGGGGCCGATGTCGTTGACGAGCTCGGACGAGGTCGACGGTGTTGCCGAGTCGCTTCGACATCCGCCCGGATGCCAACGACACCATCTGCCCGAGCTTCACCTCGAGCTGGCCGCGTTCGACGCCGAGCGCCTCCATGGCCGCGATGAGGCTCGGCACCTGGGCCTGATGGTCGGCGCCCCACACGTCGATCGACGCGGTCGAACCCGCGCACGAAGAACTTGTTGCGGTGGTACGCGATGTCACCGCCTAGGTAGGTGACGTCGCCGTTGGACTTGATGCAGGACGCGCTCTTTCCGGGGATCGCCGAAGTCTTCGGTCCGCAGCCACGTTGCGCCCTCGCGGTCGAAGATCAGCCCCTTCGTCGCGAAGCTCCTCGATCGCCTCGCCGACGGCGCCGCTCTCCTCGATCGACGCCTGGCTGTACCACTCGTCGAACTCGATGTTGATGGTCTTCAACGTTCGCGGATGTCCTCGAGGACCTGCTCGCCGGCCCAGCGGCCGGCCTCGGTCACGTCGTCACTGCCCTCATAGCTCGCCGCGAGATCCGCGACGTACTGGCCGGGATAGCCGTCCTCCGGAACGGGCTGGCCGTGCTTGCGGGCCAGGACGCTCGCGCCGAACTTGCGGACCTGACCGCCGGTGTCGTTCACGTAGTACTCGCGGCTGACGACGTGGCCGGTGCGGGCGAACAGGCGGGCAAGCGCGTCGCCGTACGACGCGAACCACCCGTTGCCCACGTGCAGAGGACCGGTCGGGTTCGCAGAGACGAACTCGATCATCACCCGCTCGCCGTGCCCGAGGTCGGGCCGCGCGTAGTCGTCGACGCCTCCGGCGATCACGTCGCGCAGCACTTCGTGCAGCCATGTGTCGTGGAGCCGGAAGTTCACGAAGCCCGGCCCCGCGATCTCGACCTTGGCGACGTGAGGCAGATCGGCTGCGTTCAGGTGGTCAGCGAGCTGCGCCGCGAGCTCGCGAGGGTTGCGGCCGGCCGCCTTCGCACTGGCGAGCGCCACGTTCGTCGACCAGTCGCCGTGCTCGGCCACGCGGGGACGCTCGAGCACGATCTCCGCGGGCGGCTCGACGCCGAGCGACGTCAGCGAGGCGCGCACCGCGGCGGCAAGGTCGTCCCTGATCATCCGTTGATCGTAACGTTCGCCCCCGTGCTCACCTCCTTGAGAACCGGCCAGACGCTCGCGGTCGATCGCCTCGGCGATCCGGACGCGCCGCCGACCCTCCTGCTCCACGGGTTGTCAGGCAGCCGGCTCGCGTACCGCGCGATCGTGGGCCATCTCGATGCTGACGTTTGGAACGTCGACCTGCGCGGTCACGGGGAATCGAGCCGCGCCACCCTCGAGTCCTACGACGCCCCGAGCTACGCGGCGGACATCGCGGCACTGATCGAGTCCGAGATCAGACGGCCCGCCCTCGTGGTCGGGCATTCGCTGGGCGGCGTCATCGCCGCCGAGCTCGCGCGCTCCCGGCCCGAACTGGTCACCGCGGTGTTCCTCGAGGATCCGCCGCTCTACGAGGGTGATGCCGAGCGCCGGGCCAACAGCCCCACCGCGAAGTTCTTCCCCGAGCTGATCGCCGCGGTCCGCGAGCTTCAAGGCCGAAGCGCTCCGGAGGAGGACTACCTGCCGCTCGCCCTGGAACCGACGCCCGAGGAAGCCTCGGCGCGCTGCGCATCACTGCACCTCTGGGATCCGGCGACCATGGAGGCGGCCGTCGCGGGCATCGTGTGGAACGGGTTCGATCCCGACGCCCGCCTCAGCTGCCCGGTGACGATCGTGCGTGCCGATCCGATGCTCACGGTGTTCACGCCCGACGATGCCGATCGTTTCACTGCTGCGAACCCGCACGCTCACATCCACGAGGTTTCCGGTGCCTCGCACACCGTGCACGCCTCGCCGACGCTCGGTGCCTACCTCAGCCTCTTGCAGGCATTCGTTCGCGACCCATGACCTCGGCGATCGCCAGCACCATGAGATGGGTGTTGGCGCGGGCACGGCGGGAAACACCGACGCGTCGATGACCCGCAGCGCGTCGACGCCGCGCACTCGACAGGACGGGTCGACCACCGCGTCGTCGCCCAAACCCATCCGAGCCGTGCCACAGATGTGCTGCGCGTCGCCGGCCACGCGCGACGCCCACGTCGCGACCTCTTCATCGCTGGCGTCGGCGGATGGCAGCTGCTCCCCCAACCGGTCGATCGGTGGCCCTGTCGTGATCGCCTGCACCTCCCCGGACGAAGCGAGCTCGACGATGCGCCGAACGCCGTCGACCATCCGCGAGCGATCCCGGTCGTCGCTGATCATGTCCTCGTCGATGATCGGGTCGACGGCCGGATCTGGCGATGCGAGGCGGAGCGTGCCTTCGCTGTAGCACTGATTGATCCACACGCCGATGAGGCCCACGGGCGGCGATCGGTGTGCGGTTCATCCCGACGATCATCATGTCGTTGCGCCCTGCGCCGGCGAGCCCCGACGAGTACCGAACGCAGACGTTCGTGTGCCGATCGAACGGCGTCGCGGGCTGCGCTTCGTCGCGCAGGGGAAGGACCGCGTATGCCACGGGATGGTCCTGCAGGTGCGTGGCCGACTGGCAGGTTCACCGCGAGTCCCGGCCCGATGCCCGAGCGCAGGAGGATCGCGGGCGAGTGCACCGCACCGGCGCAGAGCACGACCTCGCCACCCTCGACCGTGGTCCACTCGCCGTCGATCTTCACGCGCACGCCGACCGCTCGACCCCCCTCGAGCATGACCTGATCGACGAGAGCGTCGCCGACGATGCGCAGGTTCGGACGGTCCCGAGCCGGCTCGAGGTACGCGTCGTTCGTCGTGACGCGCTCCTCACGCACGGGATCACCATTGATGGCGTACGGCGACACGCCCTCGCCGGTCGGCGCGTTGTGATCAGCACACCAGCCGTAGCCCGCCGCGAGCGCCGCGCCGCTCAGCGCGCGGTCGACCGCACCCCATCGCTCCTGGGGGATTCGGAAGATGGGCATCGGCCCGTCGACGCCGTGCCATGGATCACCGCCGAAGTCGTGCTCGGTCTCGAGCCGGCAGTAAGCGGGCAGGACGTCGTCCCACCGCCACCCCGGCAGGCCCCACCGTCGCGTGATCTTCGGGCACCGGCCGGATCGCGAGGATGCCGTTGATCGTCGACGAGCCACCCATGCCCCTCCCGCGCCAGAAGAGCTCCGGCTCCTGCAGCCGCGTGCGCCTCGCCTGCAACGCGGGGTACTGCAGCGCGTCGAACTTGCCCTGACCGATGATGAGGCCGGGGTTCAGCGAGCGCACCTCTGCAGCTGCGTCGGTCGGCCGCCAGTCAGGGCCTGCTTCGAGCAGGAGGACCGATCGATGCGGGTTCTCGCTGAGCCGTGCTGCGAGGACGCTCCCGGCTGAGCCGCCCCCCACGATGACGACATCAGCGGGAGTGGGACCGGGCATCGCCGGAGTCTCGCGCGACTACCCTCGAACTCCCCGCCCTCGTAGCTCAGGGGATAGAGCATCGGCCTCCGGAGCCGGGTGCGCAGGTTCGAATCCTGCCGAGGGCGCCAAGCTTCTATGTCGCGTGTCGACTTCCGTGAATCTCACGGATGACCTCCGGACGCCTGCACGGCACGATCGCAAGCGTCAAAGGAGGACAGATGTTGTCTGCAACTGAGATGGTGGAGACGGCGCGAGGTCAGGTCGAGAACCTGACGCCCCGAGCAGTCGGCGGCGGAGCTCGACGGTGGAGACGCCGTGCTCGTCGACGTTCGGGAGCCCGGCGAGCGTGAGGAGGCGGGGATCATCGCGGGGGCCGTGCACGTTCCTCGGGGCGTTCTGGAGTTCTGTGCCGATCCAGCGAGCCCCGCGCACCGAGCGGAGCTGAACCCGGAGCGGCGCGTGATCCTGCACTGCGCAAGCGGGGGCCGATCGGCACTCGCCGCGGTCGTGCTTCGGGACATGGGCTACCGGGATGTGGCGCACCTCGACGGTGGCCTTGCCGCCTGGGAGCGCGCCGGCATGTCCGATCGACCGGCTGTGACAGGCTTGTCAACGCGCGAGGCCGCCAGCGTGGGGAGGTCGCCGTGGACGCCGATGCGCTGAAGCTGGCATCGCGGTCGATCCGTCAGTGGACCGACGCGTTCGCCCGGAGCGGCTACTTCGCCGCGAGTGCCACGACCGATACTCCGCGCTCGGGTTCGGGGATCCGGTCGGCGACTGGCGTGACGTTGTGGTCAGCACGCCGACGACGTTCCATGCCCCCCGTGTCTCCGCCCTCGGCGACGTGTCCGCCGAGCTGGCGGGCTCGGCGTTTCCCCAGACGGCGCCCCGAGTCATCGCGGATGCCGTCGAACGGGTTCACGACGCCGGGTCGGCCGCGACGGTCGTGGAGGCGCGTTACCACGGCGCCGTGGCAAGCCTTCGTCGCATCCTCGGGCCCGAACCAGACGGCATCGAAGCCCTGGCGGTGATCATGCGGCGAGCCTGCGAGGCCTTCACGGTGGGCGGGCGACCCTTCGCGGCGTCGCTCCTCGCGCACGGGCTGGACCGTGGACCCGCTCACCGACGCGTGGCACGGCGCCGAGGTTCTCCGCGAGGTGCGCGGCGACGCCCACAACGCGACGTGGCTCGGCCGGGGGCTCACCGCACCTCAGATCCACATCCTCACCGAGCACTGGTACGGCATCCCGGGGTGCGGCTACCGCCACGTCTGGGGGTGGAACTGCAAGGAGCTCGAGCAGGCCGACCATGAGCTCATCGAGCTCGGCCTCATCGACGGGGAAGGTCTGACGGCGCGTGGACGCATCCTCCGCGAGGAGATCGAGGATGCCACCGACGCACAGATGCTGCCGGTGATGCACGCCATCGCCGACGACCTCGACGACCTGGCACGCATCGCAGAACCCATCTCCCGGGCCGTCGTCGCCGGCAAGGGCGCCCTCGGGATCGTGCGCCCGTCGTATTTCACGTGGCTCGCCTCCCAACCGGCGTACCAGTTCGGCTGACAGGCGTCATTGCCATGATCCGGGATCCGGGGGTGCTGCCGTCGGGGGTGGTCACCTTCGTCTTGACCGACGTCGTCGACTCCACGCGGATGTGGGAGAACGCTCCCGGAACGATGGACACGTCGATGCACCGGTGCGAGTCCTTGATCGGGGGCGCGGTCGCTGGCTGCGACGGCGTGCTCTTGAAATTCCGCGGTGAAGGCGACAGCACCATGTCGGTGTTCAGTCGCGCGTCCGACGCCGTACACGCCGCGTTCACGGCACAACGGTCGTTGTTGGCCGAGCGGTGGCCCGCCGAGACGCCGATCCGCGTGCGGGTCGCGGTCCACACCGGCGAGGCGATCGAACGCGACGGCGACTACTTCGGCCCGGCCGTGAACCGGTCGGCGCGGCTCCGCTCCCTCGTCCGGGCCGGACAAGTCCTTGTGAGCCATTCCACCGCCGCGCTCGTCGCCGATCACCTCGACGAAGGGCTCGAGCTCGTCGGTCTCGGCGAACAGCCCCTGCGCGGGATGTCGCGACCTGAGCCGATCTACGCACTGGTAGGACCCGGAGTTCGCGAGCGTGATCGTCCAACGGTCGCGACCCCAGCGTCGCCGTCAGTGCTCGATCAGCGTGGCGTCACGCGCAAGGAACGGGAGGTGCTCGCCGCCGTGGCCGAGCGGCTCAGCAACCCGGAGATCGCCGAACGGCTCTACGTCTCGCGTCGGACCGTCGAGAGCCACATCTCGTCGCTGTTGCGCAAGCTCGACACATCGAACCGCCGAGACCTCGCGGCGCTTGCGCCGGACCTTCTGAGCGAGGCCCACGATTCATCGGGCCCAACCCAGGCGGTACTGCCGCCGCACCTCGATCTTCTCGCCGACCCCGCGCAGCTATGTCGGACGCGAGGCGGAGCGCGCCCAGCTGCGCGACATGTGGTTACGCACCTCTGATGGGCAGTCGCAGATCGCAGTGGTCGCCGGTGAGGCTGGCATCGGGAAGAGCCGCCTCGTCGCCGAGCTCGCAGCCGAGGTGCACGCGGACGGCGGTCGGGTACTCCTCGGTTCCTGCTATGAGGAGGCGTCGCGCCCGTACGAGCCGTTCGCCCAGGTGCTCGAGGAGCAGACAGCCTCGCTGCCACCCGCGGAGGTACGTCGCCGCGTCGGCGGGGCAGCGCGCGCCGCTTTCGCTCATCTCGCCCGCCATCGCGGCGACCTCGCACGATCCGCCCCGACATCGACGGCGACGCCGGCTCTGGCCCTACTCGCGTCGAGATCCTCGACGCACTGGTGGCCTATCTCGCCCGAGCGGCGGACGGGGCGCCCGTCCTGCTGGTCGTCGAGGACCTTCACTGGTCGACCTCGACGACGCAGGACGCGCTGCGCCACATGGCGCGCCACATGGCCCATCTGCCGATCCTCGTCGTCGTGACGACACGAGACCGCCCTGACCTCACCGACCCCGTCGCGCTGCTCCTCGCCGACCTCGATCGCCTGCCGGCAGTGACGACCATCGGACTGAGCGGCCTGTCCCGACCCGACGTCGCCCTCCTCGTGGCCGGGCTCGACAGCACCCGCGACCCCGACCTCATCCACGCCGAGACCAACGGCAACCCGCTGTTCGCTCGCGAGCTGGCGAGGAGCGACGGCACCGCGACTTCGGCACGGGCGATCCTGGTTCGCCGCTACGCGCACCTCGATGCCGAGGACCTGGCGCTGCTCGACCTCGCCTCGGTGATCGGCACCGAGTTCGGCGCCGACGTGCTCGCCACCTCTGCCTCGCGATCGCTCGCCGAAAGTCTGGAATCCCTCGACCGGATCGAATCGGCCGGTCTGATCGCCGCGCTACCCGGTCGTGCCGGCGACTTCGCCTTCTCGCACGCGCTGTTCCGACGAGTCCGCTACGACTCGCTCACCTCTGCACGTCGACTGCGCCTGCACAGCGCCGTCGCCGACGCGCTGGAGCGCGCCAACGACATGAGCAGGATCGCCGAGCTCGCTCGTCACGCCTGCATCGCCTCGTCGCTTCGGGATGCCCGCCACGCGATCGAACACGCGCGGCACGCTGGGGTTCATCGCCGAGCGGGCACTCGCGCCGGCTGAGGCAGCCGAGCACTACGAGCGAGCGCTCACTGTCGCGAGCGGCTCGACCCTCCCGATCCGAAGCTGCGAATCGACCTCGCCATCAGGCTTGGGGAGATGCTCCTCCGCGCGGGCAGCCCAGGACATCGCGAGGTGTTGCGCGGCGCCGCAGCCGCAGCGCGCGACGCCGGTGACGCGGACCGGCTCGCGCTCGCCGCCGCTGGGATGCTCCAGTACGGCCTCATGACCTCGGGTACGGCGAGCGACCCCGAGCTCGTCGCCCTTGCCGAGGAGGCCTTGACCTCGCTGGGGCCGCAGCGCACGGCAGCGCGTGCCCGTGTGCAAGCGGCGCTCGCCACCGAGGTCATACACCGAGATCCCGCGTGCGTGCCCGGGCTCTCGTCGAGGAGGCCCACGAGATCGGCCTCGAGCTCGACGACGCGGTCACCATCGGACACGTCCTTTGCTCGCGGCGCGTCGCCGGTCACGAGCCTGGCTCTATTGGGTCGGTGCTCGATGACGCGGCGGACCTCGTCGAGATCGGTCACCGGACCGGGGACCGCAGCTTCACGATCGTCGGACTCGAGACACGCGCCGCGGCGTATCGCGAGGCAGGCGATCTCGTCGAATGCGACCGTGCCGTAGCCCAGTACGAGGCGCTGCTCGGCGCCAGCGAGCTGCCCCACATCCAAGTAATTCTCGCGTTGTTCCGGTCCAACCGCGAAGCATTGGCTGGCGACCTCGATGCCGCCGAGCACGCGGCCCGCGACATCCTCTCGCTCGCCAAGCGAGGCGGCTTCGTCCCGTCGCACTGGTACGGGTCCGCGCTGTGGGCGATCCGGCACAACCAGAACCGCCTGGCGCAGTTCGCGCCGTTCCAGCGCCGTGCCGCGGAGGAGGAACCCGGCCTTCGTGCGTACCTCAGCGCCATGCTGAGCGTCGACCAGCTGCAAGCCGACCGCCCGGCCGACGCCGCACAGGAACTCCGGCGCCTCGCCGCTGAACGGATTCGAAGGCGTGCCGCGGAACCTCCTCTGGACGGTCACCATGGCGATGCTCTGTGAGACCGCGGAGATGACGGGAGACCACTCGAGCGGCAGATCGCTGTTCGACGCGCTCCAGCCCTACGCCGGTCGGCTCGCGGCGAACCTCGTCATCGTCTTCGAGTCGATCGACCTCGCGCTCGCACAAGCGGCACTCGCAGCTGGCGACCTCGAGGCGGCAGAGACCTACGCGACGTCGGCCGTCGCTGCGAGCCGCGAGCGCAGCACCCCGATCTTCCTGGGCCGTGAGCTGGTCCGAGTCGCGGGCAGCGCGCCGGCTACGAGGGGCTCCGGAGGAAGCGATAGCTCCCGCTGTTGCCGAGGCCCTCGGCATCGCAGAACGCACCGGTTCAGCCTTGATCCGCCGCGAGGCCGCCCACTACGGCTTGACCGTCTGAGGGTGTGAGGTGTCCCCGAGGAATTCGCGGATCGTCGCGTTCGAACAGGTCGGGCGCCTCGATGTTGCAGACGTGTCCGACGCCGGGAAGCACCACGAGCCGCGACCCGATGATCGCAGCATGGAGTTGCTCGGCGACCGCGAGCGGGGCGCGGACGTCGTGGTCGCCGTACACCAGCAGGGTCGGCACACCGATCTGAGGCAACGCGTCACGCAAGTCCTCGGCCGCCGCTCGCGCCATCGCACGGAAGCCCTGAGGGTGGAACGCACGCAGCGACGCCTCGAACGCGTCGATCGACTCCTGCGCGGTGCCCTCGGCGAACATCGTGGGAAGCAGCGTCGCCACGAACTCGTCGGGCGAGAGCTCGGACAGCCGAAGCGCTTGAGCGAGCCGCGCGTTCAGCGATGTCGCTCGGCAGCGACCCTCGCCAACCCTGCGTACGCCGACACGAGCGATCAGCGTGCGGACCGCGGTCGGGTGACGGCGAGCGAGCTCGATCGCCATCGCCCCGCCAAACGACACGCCTCGACGACGTGCGGATCGAGCAGGTCGAGCGCGCGCGACGAAGCGCTGCAGGCAATCGGCGTATCCAGCGACTCCGAACGACTCGGGCGGATCCGACGAACCGCCCGCTCCGGGCGCGTCCCACGCGATCACCGTGAAGTCGTCGGACAGCGCGTCGATCTGATGGCGCCAGGTCGTCGGGCCGTCTCCGATGTAGCCGTGCAGGAGCACGAGCGGAGGACCGCGACCAGCCCGCTCGTAGGCGACGCGCAAGCCGTCGACGTCGACCGTGTCCATGAGACCGTATCCGTCACACCGCGGCGATCGGCCGTCCCACGGTGAGCACGCCGCGCAGCTTCTCATCGAGGTTCAGATACGACGAGTCAGGTTGGGTACCGACCGCGTCGAGCGCCTTGCTGAAGAAGCAGCGCGCCGCGGCGGCGAGCGCGACATCGATCACGTCGTCGTCGTCGAGACCGAGATCGCGAAGACGATCGACATCGGCTTGCGTGATCTGTCGACGCGTCCGTCGACGACCTTCTCGGCGAACCTCATCACGGCGAGGTCGACCTCGTCGACACCCGCGTTCTCGCGGTCGCTCGCGAGATGAAGCACCGTGTCCGCGTCGTAGAAGTGCTTCATCAGTCCCATGCCGTGAGCGAGGGCGCAGTAGCTCGAACGCATGCGCTGCGCCGCGACCAGCGTCACGAGCTCGTAACGACGTTGATCCATTCCGCCAGCGATCGCCTCTCGCAACGTGGTCCAGGCCGCGAGCACATCAGGGCGACGCGCGTACACCTTCGTCCAGTTGTAGACGTAGCCGTGGTGTTCACGGTCGGCGGCGAGCATCGCCACGGTCTCCGGGTTCGCCGACTCCTCCGGACGCTTCGGCGATGAACATGCGCGGACAATACGCCTCGCCCCCATCCCGCACTCGATCCGACAGGATGAGCGAGTGGGCCTGCCGGAACCACGCGAGCTCGAGCAGTGGCTGGACGGCGTTCGGGACCGCCTTCGAGACGGCGAGGACACCGATGCGGTCGACGCAGGCCCTCGCGTACCTCGAGGCCGACCCCTACTACTTCCGCTCGGGCTACGCGCGGGCCAAGCTCGCTCGGTGGCTCGCGCAGGCCACTCTGTCCGACACAGATCGGGAGCGAGCGCGCCAGTACGTGCTCGACGCAGATCGCCGGCAGGAAGCACTGCAACCAGCGCGAGCTGGCCCAGCTCGCCGGCGCGGTCGCGAACAATGAGCTGCGTGCGGCGCTTCGTGCGCAACTGCACGCGTCGGACCACCCCACCGCGAGACGGGCCCTTCACACGCTGCGCGGCGTCCGTAGCCCCGGGCTCACGGCCGCGGACGTCGAAGCGGCGCACGAGCTCGTGCTCGTGGACCTCCGGAGGACGACATGGACGCCGCCGAGCGTCGCCCGCGTCGCCGACTGGCTCTGGTCGCCGGAGTGGGAAGCGGAGCTCCGGGAGATCGCTCGCCATCACGGTCCGGACCGTGCGGGAGCGAAGCACTTGGTCGAGGCGGCCGACCGTCGAAGACTGAGGCGGCGGCCGGGCCACTGAGGCCGCAGGATCAGCGACCGTTGCGCAGCCCGGGTTCGCGGGCACTGACGTTAGCCCCAGGCTCACGCCATCCAAATCCTTCTCGGCGTCGTACTTAGCGACGTGCGACAGCGACCGTCTGTCGTGCACCCGAGAGGAGATCGTCATGCCTGACTGGTCCCGACGCGATCTGCTGCCGCGCCTCCGGTGTCGCGGCCGTCGCCGTCCCGATGTCCACGTTGGTCGCAGCCGCCCCCGCGGCGGCGGCACCAAACCCCGAGGCCGTGCTGCAGCCCGAGGAGCTCGCCGCCTTCGGTGCCGGTGCCGTGGTCTTCCACGTTCGCGACGCCGCACGCGGCGACGTCGCGATCCTCCAGGGCGCCGACGAGGTCGTCGTCCGCGATCCGCAGCTCGTCGCGCGTGTCATGCGCGCCGCCAAGTCCGCCCAGGCCGGTTGAGGAGTCCGCCATGTCATCCCATCGTGAAGCCCCCGAGATCTCGAAGGACCCCGTCGCCGACTCGACGGACACCTACGCCTTCGTGAGCCCCGATCGTCCCGACACCGTCACACTCATCACCAACTACATCCCGCTCGAGGATCCCGCAGGTGGCCCGAACTTCTTCGAGTTCGGCGACGACGTGCTCTACCGCATCAACGTCGACAACGACGGCGACGGTCGGGCGGACGTCATCTACGAGTTCCGCTTCAAGACCACTGTCGCGAACCCGGACTCGTTCCTCTACAACACCGGACCGATCGCGTCGCTCGACAGCGCGAACTTCAACCGGCGCCAGACCTACTCGGTCACCGAGTGGCGGCAGAACCGGGCGCCCCGAAAGCTCGGCGACAACCTTCCCTCCCCGCCGTGCAACGTCGGCATCCGGTCGACCCCCAACTACGCCGGTCTCGCCAACGCCGCGGTCCGGTCGCTGTCCGACGGCATCGCCGTCTTCGCCGGCCAGCGTCTCGACGGCTTCTACGTCGACCTCGGCGCAGTCTTCGATCTCGCCGCGCTTCGTCCCTTCCAGAACCTCCACCTGATCCCGACCGCCGGCGGCCGCGGGCATCAACGCCTTGCGGGCGTTCAACGTGCACACGCTCGCGATCCAAGTCCCGATCAGCCGGCTCACCCGACGGGGCAACAAGCCCACCGACGTGATGGCCGCCGACGCCACCATCGGCGTCTGGGCATCGGCCCACCGCCAGAAGGCCCTCGTCCGCGACGACGGGAACGACGTGAGTGTCGGTCCGTTCGTGCAGGTCTCCCGTCTCGGCAACCCGCTCTTCAACGAAGTCATCGTGCCGATGGGGCGCAAGGACCGCTGGAACACGTCGACACCCGACCGCGACAAGGACTACGCGCAGTACGTGGCTCGCCCCGAGCTGGCGAAGCTGCTGCCCGTTCTCTACCCCGGCGTGTTCCCGAACCTCGCCGCCCTGAACGCAGACCGCGCCGACCTGCTCGCGATCCTGCTCACCGGCATCCCCTCGGGCATCATCCCCGGCTTCCAGAACTTCACCGGGACGACGCAGGCGGACATGCTCCGCCTCAACGTGGCGGTTCCCCCGGCCAGCAGCCCGAACAACCTCGGCATCCTCGGCGGCGATCTCGCCGGCTTCCCGAACGGCCGGCGGGTGGCCGACGACGTCGTCACCGTCGAGCTGCGGGCCGTCGCCGGCGCGACGTATCCGCTCGTGAACAAGGCGTACACGCCCGACGCGGCCGCGGGTGCGGTCACCGACGGCAGCACTCCGCCGAGCGGCTACTTGTCGTCGTTCCCCTACCTCGGCCACCCGGTCTCGGGCTCCGAGGTCCAGCCGCTGTCGGCCTAGGAGGAGATGGTGTCCGCACGATCACCACCCACGCAGCACCAGGTCCAGGGCGGTGCGCCCGTGCTCGACATCGGCGACGACATCGGCGCGCTCGTCGTGTTCATGGACGACGCCACCGAAGGCACCGAGCTGTTCCTGCGCCCCGAGGGCGAACGGGCGAGCACCGTGCACACCGGCGTCTGGACGCGACAGCACCGCGGCGGTCACGTGACCGCCGCGGTGTTCGGCGAGCTCGTCGAGGGCTCGTACTGGGTGCTCGACGCCGACGGATCCGACCGGTGCTCGGTCGAGATCCGCGGCGGCGAGCTCACTCAGGTCGACGTGCGAGCGGGATCCGCATCGTCGGCGTGACAGTGTGCTCGTCCACGACTGCGACGGTTGTCGATCGACGTCGACGACGGCGTCGGCACGATCACGCTGAACCGTCCCGACGGCGGGCAACTCCATCGACCTCGCCTCGCCCGTGACCTGCACGCGACCGTCGTCGCGGCCGAACGCGATCCAGCCGTGCGCGTCGTCGTGCTCCGGGGTGCGGGCGCGAACTTCTGCGTCGGGCGGTGACCTCCGCTCGTTCAGCGAATGCGAGAACCTTCCGGCCGAGCTCCGCGAGGTCACGACCCACCTGCATGCCGCCATCGTGGCGCTCGCTCGGATGGATGCCCCGATCGTGGTCGCGGTGCACGGCAGCGCCGCCGGAGCGGGCCTCGGCCTCGCATGCGGAGGCGACATCGTGCTCGCGGCCGACAACGCGAGGTTCGTCGTCGCCTACACGCGGGTCGGGCTGAACCCCGACGGCGGTACGTCGTGGTTCCTCCCGCGCCTCGTGGGGCTGCGCACCGCGCAGGAGCTGACCTTGACCAACCGCGCCCTCGATGCGGAGGGCGCGCGCGCCGCTGGCATCGTCACTCGGGTCGTGCCCGCCGACGCGCTCGGCGAGCCGAGGTGGCCCGCGTCGCCGCCGAGCTGGCGGCGCGGCCCGGCCAAAGCCCTTGGCGAGGCGAAGCGCCTGCTCCGGACGAGCCTCGACGAGCCGCTCGCGGTCCACCTCGAAGCCGAGGCGGCCGCCCTCGTCCGCTCGGCCGGCCACCCTGACGCCAGTCGAAGGCATCGCCGCCTTCATCGCGAAGCGCCCGCCCGAGTTCCCGACGGGCCGATCAGCGGGGCTTGACCGTGAGCGCCTTCATCGTCATGTCGGTGACCAGATCGACGAGCGCGCGTCGCTCCATGCCACTGCGGTACACGATGGCGGCCACACCGAGCCCGTGCACCGCGCGGATCATCGTGCGGGCCTCGGCATCGGTCAGCTCGGGACGCAGCTGGACCAGGGCGTGCAGCCACTCCTCGAGGTGGAGACGCTCGTAACGGTCCATCGTCGCTCGCGTCTCTGCGCTCAACGTCCGTCGCTCGTACATGCCGACAAACGCGAGCTGCGGGGTTCGCGGCGATGACACCGATGTACAGATCGACCAGTGCCTCGAGCGCCTTACGAGGAGATGGCGCCGCAGCGACGACCTCACGCGCCTCGTCGAGCGCAGACCGAGCCGCTTCCAGCAACAGGATCTCGAGGATCTCCTCTTTGCCCTTGAAGTGGCGGTAGATCGCCGGTCCGCTGATGCCCGCCTCGGCACCGATGTCGTCCATGCCGGTGCCGTGGTACCCGCGCTCGTGAAAGAGCTTCACGGCCGCGGCGAGGATCTCCTCGCGCCGGTACGGACGGCGCTTCGCTCGCCGCTGGGGTGCGTCGGTGATCACCGAGTCAGGATCGTGCACGCGCTCACCCCCGGTGCTCCGTACACCTGGGTGAACCCGACACGCGGGTCGGCGACCTGACGCTCGCCGGCCTCACCTCGCAGTTGAAGACAGACCTCGTAGATCTGGCGCAGGCCCGACGCGCCGATCGGCTCTCCGTTCCCGATGAGACCGCCGTCGGTGTTCACCGGCATCGGTCCGCCGATCTCGGTCGCGCCACGTGCGACGAGCTCCTCCTGCTCGCCGTCCGCGCAGAACCCGCACTCGGCGAGGTGCATCAGCTCGGCCCCCGGCTCGCTGTCCTGCACCTGGATCACGTCGACGTCCCCGCGCTCGATGCCCGCTTCCTCGAAGCATGCTTGCGCGGCCTGCACCGCCGGGCCGTCAGCGCGCTCGGGCGGCATCCACGGTGCCATCACCTCGAACGATCCGAACTTGCGGGTGCGCATCGTCACCGCCTTCACGAACACCGGATGCTCGGTGTACTGCCGCGCAAGATCGGCTCGACACACCACCACAGCCGCGCCGCCCTCCGCCGGCGAGCACAGCATGTACTGAGTCAGCGGCTCGTTGAGCATGCGAGACGCCAGGATCTCTTCCTCGCTCCACGGCTTGCGCCGCCACGCGTTCGGGTTGCGCGCCGCGTTGCGGTAGGCCTTCGCGGCGATCCTGGCCAGCGTGTCGCGGCTGATGTCGAAGTCGTGCATGTACCGCTGCAGCTTCATGGCGAAGAACTGCGTGGTGAGCATCATGCCGGTGTCGCCGTACCACTTGCCGAGGCCCATCAACGCCGGGTCCGGGATCGAACGCGCCCCGGGGGTGCTTGTCGAAGCCGACGACGAGCCCGAGATCGTGCACGCCCGCCCTGATGCTCGTGCACGCCATCGACAGCGCCGTGCCCGCCGTCGCGCACCCGTTGCTCACGTTCACGAACGGGACACCGGTCAGTCCGAGGCGCGACACCATCGCATCGGGCGCCGCACTCGTGCCCTGCGTGCTGCCGAGGCTGCCGCCCACCGCGAACTCCACGTCGCCCCACGCCACCCCCGCGTCGGACAGCGCCTGCCGTGCCGCGGTGACACCCATGTCGAGTGCGGACAGGTCATCGAAGCGTCCGAACGGATGGATCCCGATCCCGATGATGGCGACGTCCATCTCTGCCCCTCCCGCTCGCCTGTCAGCCCGTCGAGCCCGAAACCACTGGCCGGAACGCATAGGTGACGACCTCGCGCCCTTGGTCGTCGACCATGAACGGGACGACGACGGTCTCCATCTCAGCGCCGATGCGCAGACCGTCGAGCGCGCAGTCGACGATGCGACCCTCGATGCGCGCTTGACCCGCGAACTCGACGTAGCCCACGGCGTACGGCTCGAACGTGTCCTCGGTCTCGACGAGCGCGTAGGGCGGCGACTTGGGGATGAACTGCTGCGTCGTGAACGTCCACAAGGTGCCGCGCCGGTCGAACGTCGCGGACTCGACCTTGGCGGATCCGCAGCGCGGGCAGACGTCCTGGGCCGGAAACGCCATCAGCGCGCAGTCGCCACACTGGGTGCCGAGCAGTCGCGGCTCCTCGGCAGGCCACGTGAACAGCCCGGGCGCGATCGGAACCGACGTCGCGGTCATCGGCTCGAGTGTAAACGCGGGTTTGCAGCGGCCTCGCGGTCCCACGTGCGCTCGTTGACTGCCGCGTCACGTAGCTCGACCTTGCGGGTGCGCATCGTTCCCTGCGTCTTCGGCAAGCCCTCGATGAACTCGACGTAGCGGGGCACCATGAACTTCGGCATCAGAGGCACGAGGAAGTCGATGAGCTCCTCGGGACTGAGCTCCTCGCCCGGACGCACGACGACGCAGATCTTGATCTCGTCCTCGGTGAGCTCGGAAGGCACCGCGACCGCGGCGGACTCGGCCACCTTGGGATGCCGGCTCACGAACGCCTCGACCTCGAACGATGAGACGTTCTCGCCGCGCCGGCGGATCGCATCCTTCATTCGGTCGACGAAGTAGAAGTTGCCGTCCTCGTCGTAGCGGAAGCCGTCGCCGGTGTGGAACCAGCCGTTGCGCCAGGCCCGTGCGGTCTGTTCGGGCATGCCGTAGTAGCCGGCGTTCATCACCCACGGGTCTCCGGCACGCACCACGAGCTCCCCGACGACGCCCGGACCGACCTCTTCGTCGTGCTCGTCGACCACCCTCACCTCGTAGTGCGGTGGACCGGTGCGCGCTCGGCCGCAGCTCTGATAATTCGCGAGCGAGAACCCATCGGACATGATCGGCGCGCCGATCTCGGTCATCCCGAACCCGGTGCCGACACGCGTGATGCCGAACCGCTCCATGAACTGCTCGATCTGCGGGATGATCGGCCCGACGTAGATCTTGTCGAGCGGGTTGTCGGCGTCGTCGGGCTGTGGTTCGGCGAGCATGAGCAGTCCGGCCATCGGGCCGACGAGCCCGGCGGCGGTGACGTTGAAACGCCGGATGTCGTTCCAGAACTCTGTGAGGCTGAACGTCTCGCGCAGGACGACGTGGCCATGAGCCCGAGCGGTGATGTAGAGCGACGCCTTCCCGGACACGTGGAACGCAGGGAACATCGCGTAGATACGCGCCGTCGGAGCCGATGAAGTCCTCGGGTTGGATGCGGGCGAACTCGAACAGCTCGGCCCACGGCACCAGCACACCCTTGGATGGCCCGGTCGTGCCCGACGTGTAGATCATCGAGCAGATGTCGAAGTACTCCGGCCCAGGCTCGTCGACGGTGGGCTCGACCCCGTCGAACAGCTCGGTCGCGCCGATCATGCGGATGCCGCATTCGGGGAGCTCGTCGGAGTCGGGAACGATCACCGCTTCGAGCTGCTCGAGCTGAGGCGCGATGTCGACGAGCCGGTCCAGATAGCGCGCCGAGATCACCGCGAAGCGGGCCTCGGAATTCGTGATGAGGTACCGCAACATCTCGCCGAGATACATGTTGTTCGTGGGAACCTCGACCGCGCGCAACCACGCGACCCCGAGCCACACGAAGTACGACTCGAACGAGTTCGGCACCATGGTGACGACGTTCTCGCCCGCCTCGACGCCGACGCCGCGCCAGCGCCGCTGCCCACCGGCGCTGCTCGTGGTCGAGCTGGGCATAGGTGATCTCGCGACCCTCGACGTCCATCATCGCGATGCGATCGGGAGTCGTGCGCGCGTGCGCGGCGATCGTGTGCGGCAGCACGAGGTCTCGTTCCAGCATCAGTATCCCCGGGCTCGCGGCCTAACGGCCCGTGAACGTCGCCGGACGCTTCTCCATGAACGCGGCGACCGCCTCTTTGTGGTCCGCCGTCGTGAACAGTCGCGCGAGCCCGTTGCCCACGAACGCGGAGAGATCGGGCAACCCGTGCCTGTCGGTGCCGGCGGCGCGCCGCAACCCTTCCTTGATGTACTCCACCGCGATCGGCGGGTTCGCGGCGATGCGATCCGCCAGCCCCTGCGCCTCAGCCATGAGCTCTTCGGTGGGGACCACCTGCGACACCAGACCCATCGCCAGTGCCTCCTGCGCGTCGATGATGTCTCCGGTGAACAGCAGGCGCGCCGCCTGAGCGGATCCGACGAGTCGAGGCAGGCACCAGTAGCCGGTGACGTCGGCCATCAAGCCCATCTTCACGAACAGCTGGCCGAACCGAGCGCGCTCCGAGGCGATCCGCAAGTCGCACAGCACGGCGAGGTCCATGCCGATGCCGAGGGCGACACCGTTGACCGCGGCGATGGTCGGCTTGCGGCAGTCGAGGATCGCCGCGACCTCGGGCGTCATCGGCGGCCGGGCCGCACCGAGCTCCGCCATGGTCGCTTCCATGCGCGGATCGCCCCACGCCGCCTCCACGTCGTCGCCGGAGCAGAACGCCTTGCCCGCTCCCGTGAGGATCACGACCCGCACGTCGGGTGATGCGTCGGCGTTGCGGAACGCGGCTTGGAGCTGCTCGCCGAGCTCGAAGGTGGCCGCGTTGAGGCGGTCGGGCCGGTTGAGCGTGATCGTGGCGACGTGCTCGTTCACGTCGTAGAGCACTTCGTCTGCCATGGCGGCGGACGTTAACGACGGCTCGCGGAAGCGTCAACGACGCTGCTAGACCGGACGCCATGAGCCACCCGGGTCGGCCCTCGCGCGCCGAGCTGCTCGCCGACCTCGGCGCGGAGGAAGCCGAGCTGGCCGCGGTCCTCGCGGCCCTGGACGCCGCGCAGTGGGATCGAGCGACGCCCGCGCCGGGCTGGCAGGTGCGCGACCAGGTTGCCCACCTCGCGATGGGCGAGGACCTCGCGACCCTCGCCGCGACCGACGAGCGCGCGTTCACCAACCGCCTCGCCGACCTGATGGCCGACCTCGAACGTCTCGAGGCCGATCAACAGGCCGAGGCTCGCTCGTCGGAGCCCGCCGAGCTCCTTGCCTGGTGGGTGGGCTCCGCCGCGGCGACGATCCGCGCCGTGAGCGAAGGGCCCGAGGACGAGCGCATCGGATGGATCACGGGACCGATGAGCGTGGCGTCGTTCATCACCGCTCGATTGATGGAGACATGGGCCCACGGCCAGGACATCGTCGACGGACTCGAGCTCCCGCGGCGGCCGACCGCGCGCCTGCGTCACATCGCCGATCTCGGGGTGCGCACCCGAGGCTTCTCGTTCCGCAACCGCGGCCTCCCGGTGCCCGATCCCGAACCGCGAGTGGAGCTCCTCGGACCGAACGGTGAGCAGTGGGTCTGGGGTCCGAACGACACCGACGAGATCGTGTCCGGCCCCGCCGAGGACTTCTGCTTCGTCGTCACCCAGCGCCGCCATGTGGATGACACCGCGCTCCAGGCTTGGGGCGCCGGCGCGGTCGCGTGGCTCGAACTCGCGCAGTGCTTTGCCGGCCCCCCGACGTTGGCGACGAAGAGGGAGGGATAAGTGGACTTCGACGACTCCCCGCGCGAGGCGGAGTTCCGCGCCGAGGCGAGAGCGTGGCTCGAGCAGCACGCCCGGTTGCGCACCGACGCGACGGAGCGCATCTCGGTGTTGTCGGGCTTCGACGACGACCCGGCCGCGGTCGAAAAGGCGAAGCAATGGCAGCGCACCCTCGCCGACGGCGGGTGGGCCGCCATCACGTGGCCCGTCGAGTTCGGCGGACGAGCCGCGGGGCCGCTCGAGGCGGTGGTGCTCGCGGAGGAGATCAATCGCTACGAGCTCCCCGCGAACGTCTGCACGATCGGCGTGAGCATGATCGGCCCCACCCTCATCGCCCACGGCAACGACGCCCAGCACCAGCGATACCTGCGTCGGATGCTCGAAGGCCGCGAAGTCTGGTGCCAGCTGTGGAGCGAACCCGGTGCGGGCAGCGACCTCGCCGGCTTGTCGTCGCGTGCGGTCCGCGACGGCGACAGCTACATCCTCAACGGCCAGAAGGTGTGGACGAGCGGCGCGCACTACAGCCAGTTCGGGCTCGGGTTGTTCCGTTCCGATCCGACCGCGCCGAAGCACAAGGGCATCACCTGCCTCATCGTCGACATGGCGTCGCCGGGCATCGAGATCCGCCCGCTGCGCCAGATCACGGGCGATGCCCACTTCAACGAGGTCTTCTTCGACGATGTGCGCGTTCCCGTCGAGAACCGCGTCGGGGAGGAGAACGAAGGCTGGCGGGTGGGGCGAACCACGATGATGAACGAGCGCTACGCGGCAGGGGCGCTCGGTTCGGCGTTGGGCCCGTTCCGCGCGCTCGCGGGTCTCGCGGCGGCGCAGGGCGTGACGGGTGACCCGACGCAGCGCCAGGCACTCGCCCGCGTGTACACGCTGTCTCTGCTGTTCGACCTGACCACAGCGAGGGTGCGCACGAGCCTCGCCAAGGGCATGATCCCCGGGTTGGAAGGGTCGATCCTGAAGCTCGCGGCAGCGCAGCTCGGGACGGCTGTCGCCGACACCGGATGCAACCTCCTCGGTCCTTCGGGTGTCCTCACGGAGACGGCCGCGCCCGAGCACGGCCGCTGGGCCGACGCGATGCTCGGCTCCATCGCGATGCACATCGGAGGTGGCACCGATGAGATCCAGCGCAACATCGTCGGCGAGGTCGTCCTCGGCCTCCCGCGCGAACCGTCAGCGGGTGATCGCCGCCGCGTCGGCCACGTAGGTGCGCCGCGCTTGTGCGAGCACGAGCGCGCCCGGGATGCACGGCAGCGCCATGATGATCAGCGCGGTGCGCAGTGACCCCGTCAGATCGGAGAAGATGCCGACCAGCAGCGGGCCCAGGGCCGTGCTCACCGTCACCAGGAACGTGAACACCGCGAAGCCGATGCCGCGCCGTCGCACCGGCAGCACGTCGGCCACCGCCGCCGCGTAGCTCGGCATCCCCGCGACGAGGAAGAACGCCGCGACCGCGAGGAGCGGAACCTGGATCGCGAGCACGCGCACCGCCAGCGCGACGGCGAGCAACGCGCCGCCGATGAGCAGCGATCCCGCGGCGAGATCGATGCGGCCGGTGGCACGCGTGCGGTGCCACTTGTCGCCGAGCACGCCCCCGACCCACGAGCCGAACATCGTGGCCACGAGGGCGAGCGCGCCGGTGATCGCGGCCGACTCCCCCTCGCTGAGATCGAACGTGCGCTCCCAGAAGCTCGGCAGCCAGTAGCCGAGCCCGTTGAACCCGGCGAACGCGACGGCGATGCCGACGAAGACGTACCGGAGCGTCGGGACCTTGAGGATCTCCCGCGCGTCCTTGCGAATGGCCTTCACTCCGTGCTCGAGCGCCGGCCCCGCTTCCATCGTCTCGGGCTCGAGCCCTCCCCGCACCGGCTCGCGCAGCCGCCACACCAGGAAGGCCACCACCAGGCCGGGGATCACCATGACCAGGAACGGCGCCTGCCAACCGAACGCCTCACCGAGCACGCCGCCCAGCGCGATGCCGAGCGAGATGCCGACGTACCACGCCGCGCGTTGCAACGCGAAGACCCGCGCGCGCGACTCGGCCGGGTAGAAGTCGGTGATGAGGCTCGACGAGCAGGGGTTGTCGATGTGAGCGGCGGTGCCCAACAGCACGCGGATGGCGAAGAACATCGCGAAGCTCGTCGCGAGCGCAGAGGCGAGCGTGAACACCGACCACGAGGCGACCACGAGCGCGAGCACCGTCGTTCGGTTGTGTCGATCGGCGAGGTAGCCGGCGGGCAACGTGACCAGCGAGCCCGGCGATCGCCATCGCCGTCGGGATCGCTCCCGCGGCGGTGTCGCCGAACCCCCATTCGTCCTGCAGCAGCGAAAGCACGCCCGGGATGAAGTTCGCCTCCATCCCGTCGAGGAAGTTGACCGAGACGAGGATGAGCGCGGGCGCCAGCCCCCACGGTCCCCACCGCCGGAGCTTCGGGTGGGACTGGGCTTTCACGTCTCCAGCCTTCACGTCGCCAGCTTTCACATCTCCGGCAGATCTTCGGGCAGCGGGAGGTGCTTCGACTGACCCCACTGCGGTGGGCGCTTCGACATCAGCGCGGTCACGCCCTCCATCGTGTCGGGCTGCGACCCCGCCCACCAGGTCAGACGCGTCTCCTCGGTGAACGCGGCGACGCGGTCGGTCTCCATGAGGTTCTTGTAGACGAGCTGCTTCGTGACGCCCAACGCAACCGGGCCGGCGTTCACCGCGATCTCACGCGCGATGTCGAGCGCGGCGCCGAGCACGTCCGCCGCGGGCACCGCGCGCGACGCGAGCCCGATGTCCGCCGCCTCCTGGCCCGTGAACCAGCGGCCCGTCATCAGCAGCTCGAGACCCCGCGACAGACCGACGAGGCGTGGGAGCAACCACGTCGAGTTGGCATCGGGGATCACGTTGAGCCGCACGAACGGCAGCCGCAAGCGCGCGTCGTCGGCCACGACGCGGATGTCGGCGAGGAAGGTGAGCGTGAGACCCGCACCGATCGCGATGCCGTTGATCGCCGCGATCATCGGCGTGCGCATCGTCCAGAACGCGTACCGGTCGGTGATCTGCGAGTCGCTCGCACCGACCTCGGCGTTGTGCTCCTCGTGCGCGGCTGAGCCGAAGGTGTCACCGCCCGCGGCCAGATCGATGCCAGTGCTGAAGGCCTTGCCCGCACCGGTGAGCACGATGACGCGCACGCTCTCGTCGCGCTCGAGCGACCAGATCGCCTCGTCGAACTCGGCCGTCATCTCCAGGTTGAACGCGTTCATCGCTTCAGGCCGGTTGAGCGTGACCGTGGCGACGCCGCCCTCGTCGACGTCCACGAGCAAGGTCTCGAACGACTTCACATGAGCTCCATTCAGCTGCGGGGCACCTGGCTCCACGGCAGGTCACGATCCGTGCGCGGCTCGCCGGGCAGTCCGAGGACGCGCTCGCCGAGGATGTTGCGGCCGATGTCGGTGGTGCCGCCGCCGATCGTCGTGCCCTGCACCGACAGGAAGCCCTTCACGAGATCGACGTGCTCGTCGTCGCCGAGCGCTGATTCGCCCATCACCGTCGGGCGCCGCATCTCGTAGTCGCTGATCAGCGTGCCGTCCGCGCCCATCAGGTCGACGCACAAGTCGAAGACACGCTGATGCACGCCACCGACGGCGAGCTTCAGGATCGAGCCCTCGGGACCGGGAGTGCCCTGCTGTCGTGCCGCCTGCGCCCGCAGCGTGGTGAGGCGCACGATCTCCGCGTCGATCCAGCAGCGGGCGAGGCGATCGCGCAGCACCGGGTCGTTGCCTCCCCGCTCGTGGTAGAGGCGCACCGCGTGCCGGATGATGCCGGCGCCCCGGTCCTCCTTGGCGAGCGCGCCGAGCGCGACCCGTTCGTTCATCAGTGTGCCGATCGCGACCCGCCAGCCCTCACCGACTGCGCCGATCCGCTCGGTGTCGGGCGTGCGTGCGTCCGTGAAGAAGATCTCGTTGAACTCGGCCTCGCCCGTCATCTGCCGAAGCGGCCGCACGTCGACCTCCGGCTGAGTCATGTCGAGCACGAAGTAGGTGAGACCCTCGTGCTTCGGCACCTCGGGGTCGGTGCGGGCGAGGAGCATCCCCCACTTCGCGACATGGGCCATCGTCGTCCACACCTTCTGGCCGTTGATCACCCATTCGTCGCCGTCGCGCACCGCGCGCGTCGCGAGGGACGCGACGTCGGATCCGGCACCCGGCTCCGAGAACATCTGGCACCAGATCTCCTCGCACGTGAACGCGGGACGTAGGTAGCGCTGCTGCTGCGCGTCGCTGCCGTAGGCAACCATCGTCGGCGCCATCATCCCGATGCCCATGAAGTTGCGCAGCATCGGATCGGGCGCGCCTGCGCCGCGGAGCCGATCGTCGACGACCTGCTGGTGATCGGGGTCGACGCCGAGCCCGCCCCGGCCCTCTGGGAAGTGCACCCACGCGAGGCCATGGTCGAACTGCGCGCCGAGGAAATCCTGCGGGTCGGTCTTGCTCGGTGGATGGTCGTGCAGCAGCTCGTCGACCGCGTCGCTCACCCGGTGTTCCACGACACCCCCACTCCACGGCTGCCCCAGCCCACGAACGTGAACGGTCGCTAATGTACAGCGGCGATGGAGCTGCACGAGCTGGACGCCGTCGCCGTCGCCGACCAGGTGCGAAGCGGTGAGCTGCGAGCAGTCGACGTCCTCGAGCATCACCTCGAGCGCATCGAGCGCTTCAACCCCAAGGTCCGCGCGTTCGTCCATCTCGACCCTGACCGCGCACGGTCCAAGGCCGAGGAAGTCGACCGTCGCGTCGCGGCGGGCGAGGACCCTGGTCCGCTCGCCGGCGTGCCGCTCGGCATCAAGGAGCTCGAGGCGGTCGAGGGTTGGCCCCAGACCGGCGCATCAACCGTGTTCAAGGACCGTGTCGCGACGACGACCACCACGATGACGACGCGCTTGCTCGCCGCGGGCGCGGTCCCCGTCGGGCAGACCGCCTCGCCCGAGATCGGTCGGCTCTTCTACACGACGTCGCTGCTGCATGGCCCCACGCACAACCCGTGGGACCTCAGCCGGGTGCCGGGCGGCTCCTCGGGCGGCTCCGGCGCGGCGTTGTCGTCGGGCATGGTGCCGCTTGCCACCGGTTCGGACATGGGGGGCTCGATCCGCCTGCCCGCCGGCTGGTGCGGCGTCGTCGGCGTGAAGGGCACCTATGGCCGGGTTCCCCGCAGCCCCGGCTACCTCGGGCACGCCAACATGGTCCACTACGGCCCCCTGGCGCGATCGGTCCGAGACACCGCGCGCTACCTCGACGTGGTGGTCGGCGTCGACCAACGCGATCCGTACTCGCTGCCGCCTCCCGCCACGCCGTACGAGCAACAGATCTCGTCGCTGCCGTCGGGTCTGCGCGCCGCGGTCGTCGACGATCTCGGCGTGTCACCGAGCGATCCGGAGGTCGCCGCGGCGCTGCACGACGCGGCCACCGCGCTCATCGAGGCGTGCGGCATGACGCGCTCGCGGGCCACGGTGCGCTTCCCGAACCTCGTGACGATCGGCGCGGCGGTCATCTACGCCGACGCCGACCCCGCCGACGCCGAGTACGCGCCGCAGATCTTGATGAACCTCATGAACACCCCCGGCGCGGCGCCGCTCATGGAGCTCGCGTTCACCGATCCCGACCTCACGCTCGAGGGCGTGGCTCGCACGAACCAGGTGCGCCATCAGATCGACATCGAGCTGGCGAACCTGTTCGACGACGCGGACATCCTGCTGGTGCCGACGTCACCGGTGGCCGCGTTCGGCGTCGAGGGACCGATCCCGACTGTGGTCGCGGGACGTGACATCGGGCCCGCCGCGCCTGCGCTCTTCACGGCGCCGTTCAACCTCTCCGGCAACCCGGTCGTCTCGGTGCCGGCCGGATTCGTCGACGGCGTGCCCGTGGGCATGCAGATCGTCGCCCGCCGCCACGAGGACGCTCTGGCGATGCAGGTCGCGGCGCGGTACGAGCACGCGCGGCCCTGGCCGAAGCTCGCGACCGGCTACTGAGCCCGCATCACAACGGCGGGCGCTGGTATGCCCACGGTCTCACAGCCTCGAGCTGCGCGCTGACGCGGATCACGGTCACCTCGTCCCACGGACGGCCGACGAGCTGCACCCCGACCGGCAGTCCGAGCTCGTCGAAGCCCGCGGGCACCGACGCGGCCGGCTGCCCGGTCGTGTTCCACATGCTCGTGAACGGCGTGAGCCCGAACACCTCTTGCACCTTGCTGAAGTCGAAGTCCTTCAGCGCACCGATCATCGGGGGCGGCTTCGCGACCGTCGGCGTGAGCAGCAAGTCGTAGTCGTCGAAGAACGCGACGACCTCACGACAGCGCGACTGCAGCATGCCCAGACCGCGCACGTAGTCGGCCGCCTTCACCCCTCTCCCCATCTCGAGCAGCATCCGGTTCCACGGGTCGAACGTGTCGGGATCGGGGATGTCGGGCTCGCGGGCGGCGAAGTTGCCCGCGAAGAGCATCGCGGCGTGGGTGAGGAAGACCTGGTCGAACGACGGCGGCGCGGCTTCGACGAGCTCGTGGCCGAGGCCTTCGAGCAGTGCGGCCGTGTCGAGCACGGCTTGCCGGTTCGCGGCTCCCGTCGCCTCCGCTTCGACGCCCGGATGGGAATGGAACGCGATCCGCAGGCTGGCCGGGATCCGCTCCGGCCTCGCCGGCGAACGGCCGCGCCGGAGGCGGAGCGATGTGCGCGTCGCCCGTGACGTAGCCCGACATGACGTCGAGGAGCGCGGCGGTGTCCGCGACCGTGCGGCCCATGGGGCCGTTGATCGAGAAGAACGAGTCCGGCCCGGGCGCGGAAGAGACGCGGCTGCGTGACGGCTTGATGCCGTACGAGCCACACCACGACGACGGGTTGCGAATCGATCCGCCGCCGTCGGAGCCCTGCGAGATCGGACACAGCCCCGCGACGAGCGCCGACGCCGCGCCGCCCGACGAGCCGCCGCACGAGCGCTCGAGGTCCCAGGGGTTGCGGCCGGGCGGGTACGCGGGCGGCTCGCTCACGTTCAGCGGCCCGAACTCCGGAGCGACCGTCTTGCCGAGGATGACGAAACCGGCGCGGCGGATCTTCGCCACGACCTCGTCGTCGCGTTCGGGAATGCGCTCGCTCCACGCCGCGGTGCCGTGCGTCGTGCGGATGCCCGCGGTGTCGTTCAGATCCTTGATCGAGATCGGGACGCCGTGGAACGGGGGCAGCTCGGCGCCGTCGCCCAGGGCTTTCTCTGCGACGCCGAGCGGTGTCGAGCGCGAAGTCCGCCGCAACCGTGAGGTACGCGCCGAGCCTCGGATTGATGCGCTCGATGCGCTGCAGGTAGAGCTCGGCGAGCTCGACGGGAGACACCTCGCGCCGGCGCACCATCGCGGCCTGATCGAGTGCCGAGACGAACGCGAGATCGTCTGCGAGATCGTCACTCATTCGACACAACAGTACTGTCCGCTTGACTTACTGTGAACGGTGCCTAGCATTCGGCCCACGACGTCAGCTCGGGCGACGTGACGTGTTCCTGGGGGAGATGCACATGATTCGACGTCCTGCCATGGTGTCGATGGCCCTCGCGCTTTCGGCATCTCTGCTGATCGCCGCGTGCGGCGACGACGGAGACTCCGACGCGGCGGACACGACCGGCAGCGCCACGACAGGGGCCGCGACGACCGCGGCGACTGACACCACGGCCGCCGCGGACACGACAGTCGAGCTCACGGGCGAGCCCGTGAAGATCATGGTCTTCTACGAGGGCACCGGCGCAGTGGCCACGCCCGAGGTGCCCGAGGGCGCCACGCCGCCGCCGAGAAGATCAACTCGCTGGGTGGCATCGACGGCTCGCCCATCGAGCTCGTGGAGTGCAACCTCGGCGACGACCCGAACGCGGCCCGCGAGTGCGGCAACCAAGCCGTGTCCGACGGCGTTGTCGCGGTGGTCGGTCCGGTGAGCGCAAACGCCGGCGAGTACTTCCCGATCCTCGAAGCGGCGCAGATCCCGGTCGTGGGCAACGTGCCCGCCGCAGCCGCCGACTTCACCTCGCCGGCGTCATTCCCGCTGTACGGCGGCATCGTCAGCGCGTCGGGCGGATTGGCCGACGTGCTCGTCTCGGAGGCCGGCGCGAGCGTGATCAGCCTCGGCCGAATCGACATCGCCGCCGCCGCCGCCATCGCCATCTTCGCCAACCAGGCGCTGTCCAAGGACGGGCTCGCGCGTGAAGAACGACGTGAGCATCCCCGTGGGCGCGCCCGACATGGCCACCTACGTCGCCGCGGTGCTCGAGGGCGGCACCAACGGTGTGCTCGTCGGCCTCGCCGGGCAGGACGCGACGAACTTCATCATCGCCCTCCGCCAGGCGTCACCCGACACGCCGATCTCGGCGACGACGACCGACTTCGCCGCGGTGATCGAGGCGCTCGGCGACGCCTCCGACGGCATCTACGTGACCTCGTTCTTCGACAACGCCACGACGAACGCCGACGGCTACGCGTACTACACGGACGCGATGGAGGCGGCCGGCTTCGACGAGCTGACGGGCTTCCGCACGAACTCGTTCTCGGCCGTCGAGGCCGTGGCCCAGGTGATCGCTCCGCTCCCCGAGAAGACCGCGGCCGCGCTCTACGCCGCGCTGCCGACGGTGACCGGGCTCGACCTGACGCTCCTCCCCCCGCTGCAGTTCACGACGCCTGCGGGTGCGATCCCGCGCGTGTTCAACGTCTGCGGGTACTACCAGCAGCTCGAGGGCGGTGAGTTCGTCACGCTGAGCGACGGCTTCATCGACATGTTCACCGGCGAACCCTGCTGAACGGTGCGAGGCTGATCCTCTGATCCGCTTCGCACTGCTCGGGCTGGGAGCCGGAGCGGTCTACTCACTGATGGGCCTCGGCCTCGTCCTCGTCTATCGAGGTTCGGGGGTCCTGAACTTCGCCCAGGGCGCGATGGGGATGATCGGCGCGTTCGCGTTCTACCTCTGGCGCGACGGGGGCATGCCGACACCGCTGGCGTTCGTCCTCGCCGTCGCTCTCGGCGTCGCCATCGGCGTTGCGACGCACTTCCTCGTGATGAGACCGCTTCGTCACGCGCCCGCACTGTCACGCCTCATCGCCACGCTCGCGCTCTTCTCCGTGCTGTTCGCGCTCGGGTTCGAGCTCTGGGGTGACACGCCGCGCATCGTCGGGAAGCTGTTGCCGACCGGAACCATCGAGGTGCTGCCCGACATCGACATCGGCCAGGACCGGCTGATCCTGTTCGGTGTCGCGGTCGTGCTGACTGCGGCGCTCTCCGTCGTCTACCGCAAGACCCGCTTCGGGCTCGCAACCAGCGCAGTCGCCGAGAACCGACGAGTGCCGGCGCTGCTCGGCATCTCGCCCGACGGTGTCGCCGCCGCGAACTGGGGGCTCGGCTCCGGCCTCGCCGTCGTCGCCGCGATCCTGATCGTCAACGTGACCGGCCTGAACGTCGCCAACCTCACGCTGCTCGTGGTCCCGGGCATGGCGGCCGCGCTCGTCGGCGGCTTCAGCTCGTTCGCGCTCACGCTCGCCGGCGGCCTGCTCATCGGCGTCCTCGAGTCCGAGATCGCCTACCTGCAGACGAAGAATGTCTTCGATCCCGCCGACGCTGCAGGGTTGGGGCCGCGCCGTGCCGTTCCTCGTGATCATCGGAGTGCTCATGATCCGCGGGCGGGCCCTCCCGCTCCGCAGCGAGGCGGCGGAGCGTCCCTCGGAGATCGGGAGCGGACGGGTGCGCGCCGCGTTCGCCATACCCGCAATCGCGATCGGCTTCGCCGTCATCGCGTTCGGGCTGCCGACGAACGGCATCGAGGCCGCGACGACGACCGCAACGACGGCGATCATCGTGCTGTCGCTCGTCGTCGTCACCGGCTACACGGGCCAGCTCTCACTCGCGCAGTTCGCGCTCGCGGGCGCGGGCGCATGGATGGCCGCCCGCCTCGTCGTGAACTACGACCTCCCCTTCGAGCTCGCCGCGTTCATCGGCGTGCTCGGCACGATCCCCGTCGGGCTCGTCGTCGCGCTGCCGGCACTGCGCACCCGCGGGCGTGAACCTCGCGGTCGCGACACTCGGGTTGTCGCTCGTGCTCGAGAGCCTCATCCTCAACAACTCGGAGCGCACGGGCGGACTCACCGGCACCCAGATCGGCGAAGTCGACCTGTTCGGCATCGACTTCGACACGACGCGCCACGCCGACCGGTACGCGCTCCTGGCGTTCGGGTGCTTCGCCGTCCTCGCGCTCGGAGTCGCGAACCTGCGCCGCGGCCGCGCCGGCCGCCGGCTCGTCGCGGTACGCACGAACGAGCGAGCGGCGGCCGCGCTCGGCATCGGCGTGATCGGAGCGAAGCTCTACGCGTTCGGTCTCGCGGGCGCGATCGCGGGAGTAGGCGGCGTGCTGATCGCGTTCCGCCGGCCGACGGTCGTCTTCTACCCGACGTTCTCGATCTTCCAGTCGATCCTGGTCGTGCTCTACGCGGTCATCGGCGGCATCGGGTTCGTGGTCGGCGCGCTGCTCGGTGCCGCGCTCGCCCCGGGGGCGATGGTGCCGTATGTCTTCGGCGACATCCTCGACAACGACCAGATCGTCCAGCTCGCGCTCGGCGTCGTGGTCGTCGTCGTGCTGCTGTGGCTGCCGAACGGCCTCGCGAGCATCGACCTCCGCCGTCTCCTGTCGTTCGGCCGCCAGCGCGTGGCCGAGCTCTCGACGCAGGAGCGACCGGTGATCGCGCCGCACACGCTCGCGGCCGACGCGGTCCGGGTGCGCTTCGGCGTGGTCGACGCGGTGAACGACGTGTCGCTGACGATCCGGCCGGGCGAGGTCGTCGGGCTGATCGGGCCGAACGGCGCGGGCAAGTCGACGTTCATCGACGCGCTCACCGGCTTCGCCAAGCCGCTGTCCGGGCCGAGTGCTGCTCGACGGTGTCGACGTCACCGCGTGGTCGGCCCGCAAGCGCGCGGTCGACCGGAGCTCGGCCGCTCGTTCCAGAGCCTCGAGCTCTTCGACGGGATGACCGGTGCTCGAGAACCTGCGCACGGCGTCCGACTCCCGCGACTGGCGGGCGTACCTCACCGATCTCGTGCATCCCGGCCGGAAGCCGCTCGGCGCGGCCGCATCCGCAGTGATCCGGGAGTTCGACCTCGAGGACGATCTCGATCGCCGGCCCGAGGAGCTCCCGTTCGGCAAACGTCGGCTCGTCGCGCTCGCCCGTGCGGTCGCCGCCGAGCCCTCGGTGCTGCTGCTCGACGAACCCGCGGCGGGCCTCGGCGACCAGGAGACCGCGGAGCTCGGTCGCCTCGTTCGCCGGCTCGCCGACGAGTGGGGCATGGCGGTGCTGCTCGTCGAGCACGACGTGTCGCTCGTGCTCGGAGTGTGCGATCGCGTCGCCGTCCTCGACTTCGGCAAGCTCATCGCCGAGGGTGATCCGAAGGTCGTCGCGCACGACCGCACCGTGATCCACGCCTACCTCGGCGACGAAGTTGTCGCCGCCGCCCCGCGCGCCGCGGTCACGGCGTCGATGGGCACGGACGGTGCGCTCCTGGTGGCCAGCGGGCTGACCGCAGGGTACGGCGGGCAACCCGCAGTGCGCGATCTCGACCTCACCGTGCGTCGCGGCGAGGTCCTCGCGTTGCTCGGCGCCAACGGCGCGGGCAAGTCGACCACGCTGCTCGCGCTGGCCGGGGAGCTGCGCCCGCTGTCCGGCGAAGTGCGCTGGGACGGACGCGCGATCCGACAACCGCTGTATCGCCGCGCCGCGACGGGCACCGCGCTCCTGCCCGAGGAGCGCTCGGCGGTGCGCTGCCTGACCGTCGCCGACAACCTGCGGCTCGCGGGCGTGGCGGTCGAGCGTGCGCTGGCTCTCTTCCCCGAGCTCGAGCCACTGCTCGGCCGCAGCGCCGGGCTCATCTCCGGAGGCGAGCAGCAGATGCTCACGCTGGCACGGGCACTCGGACGGCAACCCCAGCTGCTCCTCGCCGACGAGGTGTCCCTCGGTCTCGCGCCGCTCGTCGTAGAGCGACTGCTGACCGCACTCCGCTCGGCTGCGGACGACGGCGTCGCCGTCGTCGTGGTCGAACAGCAGGCACGGCGCGCCCTCGACATCGCCGATCACGTGGTGGTGCTCCGGCGCGGCCGCGTCGAGCTGGCCGGCCCGGCGGCGGAGCTCCGCGACGAGTTCGGGCGCATCGAAGCGGCCTACCTCAGCGGCGTCGCGGAGTAGCACTACGCGGCGGCAACCACCTCGAGCACCGCCATCATGCCGTTGTCCTCGTGGTTGAGGATGTGGCAGTGGTACACGTGCTCCATGCTCGCGCCGGAGTGATTACGGTGCGCCGGGTGGGCAGCTACGACGAGGGCGTGCGCATCCGCACCGAGGTGCTCGGGCGCGAGCATGTCGAGCGGTCGAGCGCGAACGCGACCGACCTCGACCGGCCGTTTCTCGAGTGGATCACCGAACACGTGTGGGGGGACCTTTGGGCCGACCCCACACTCGACCGCAAGACCCGCAGCATGGTGACGATCGCCATCCTCGCCGCGCTCGGCCGGGACGAGCTCGCTCTGCACCTACGCGCGTCGACGGCCACGGGCGTGAGCGACCACGAGCTCGCGCAGGTGCTGCAACACGTGAGCATCTACGCGGGCGTGCCCGCCGCGAACCACGCCCTCCAGCTCGCCAAGGCGGAGCGGGCGCGATGAGCATCGTCTACACACCACGCGCCCACGCCGACCATCCGCCGTTCCTGTACTCGGACTACAAGGGCACCCGGAAGCGGTCGCCGACGATGGCGCTCATCCCGCTGGTGCAGACGCTGTCGGAGGTCACGGGGCCAGGACCGCTGTGGTCCGCATTGTCCGAGGAAGACGCTGACCTCACGACGAATGCCGGCACGGGCAGCGAGGCGATCGGCCAGCGCTCGATCATCACCGGGCGCGTGCTCGACGAGAACGGTGCGCCGGTCCCCGACGCGCTGATCGAGATCTGGCAGGCGAACTCGTGCGGGCGCTACATGCACTGGCGCGAGGTCGACTTCCCGGCCCCGCTCGACCCGAACTTCCTCGGCGTCGGACAATGCCGCACGAACGCAGACGGCGAGTACCGGTTCCTCACCGTCAAGCCCGGCCCCTATCCGTGGGGCAACCATCACAACGCTTGGCGTCCCGCCGCACATCCACTTCTCGCTGCTCGGGCCCGCGCTCACCACGAGGCTCGTCACGCAGATGTACTTCCCGGACGACCCGCTGTTCGAGTTCGACCCGATCTTCCAGGCGGTGCCGCCGCACGCACGCGACCGGCTGATCTCCACTTACGACCACGAGATCACGACGCCGAACTGGGCGCTCGGCTACCGCTGGGACATCGTGCTCCGGGGACCCCTCGCCACCCCAGAATCATGACGACTCCCGTCATGAACAGCCGACGCCGTCACAGACCGTCGGCCCGTACTTCACGATGCGGATCGGCGGTGAGGGCGACAACGTCCTCACCGCGCCCGAGACCGCCGGCGAGCGCATCCGGCTCGAGGGCTTCGTGTACGACGGTGATCGCAAGCACATCGAGGACGCGCTCATCGAGCTGTGGCAGGCGAACGCGTCCGGTCGCTACCAACATCCCGCCGACGACCGCGACGATGTGCCGCTCGACGCCGCGTTCACCGGCTTCGGGCGCTGTGCCAGCGACTTCAAGACCGGCGCCTACTCGTTCCTCACGATCAAGCCCGGTCCGGTCCCCCACCCGAACGGCGGGCTGCAAGCGCCGCACATCTCGCTGATCATCCAAGCGCGCGGCATGCTCGATCCGACCTACACCCGCGTGTACTTCTCGGACGAAGCCGACGCGAACGCGGCCGATCCGGTGCTCGCCACGGTGCCCGCCGATCGCCGCGGCACGCTCATCGCCGAGCGAGTCGAAGATGGCGGGTCTGTCGCGACGTATCGGTTCGACATCCGCTACCAGGGCGACGACGAGACCGTGTTCTTCGACGTCTGACGATGAGCATCTACCCCGGCTTCTCGACCAACTCGATGGACACGATCTGGTCCGCCGATTCCCGTGTGGCCGCAATGCTCGCCGTGGAGTCGGCGGTCGCCGTGTCCCAGGCCGAGGCGGGAGACATCCCCGCACCCGCGGCGGAAGCGATCGTCGAGGCATGCCTCGCGCCCGTCAGCGCCGACATCCTCGCGGAGGGCTGGATCGCGGGGACGCCGGTGCTTCCGCTGCTCGATGCCGTGCGGTTGCGTCTCGGCGAGACGGCTACGTCCCATCTCCATCACTGCCTCACGACGCAAGACGTCATCGACTCCTCGGCGATGATCCTGAGTCGGGCGGCGGTCACCGAGCTGTCGAACCTCGCGTCGCGCGACGCGGGATGCGCTCCGAGTGGTCATCGAGCGATACGGCGCTCGGCCCACGCAAGCCCGCTCATTCTTGCAACCGGCGAGCGAAACCACCTTCGGCTTTCGCGCCGGGCGGTGGCTCGCGCCGCTCACCGCGCTCATCGGACGCGCTGACAACGCGCGCTTCCCGGTCCAGCTCGGCGGGCTCATAGGTGATCGTGCCGGTCTGAGCGATGGGGTGTGCGACGCCGTCGCGCTGCGCCTCGCGCTCGATGCCGCGCCTCACGCGTGGCACACGGACCGATCCCCTGTCGTCGAGCTGGTTCGACTGGCGGTGGACTTCGCACGGTGGGCCGAGAAGGTGGCGGGCGACCTCGCGCTGCTCGCCTCGTTCGGCGAGGTGACGATGCGCGGCGGCGGGTCCACCGCGGCCGCCGGCAAGCAGAACCCGATCGACGCCATGCGGGCGATGGCCGCGGCAGAGGCGTGCGTCGGTGTGACCGCGATCGTGACGACGGGCAAGCCCCACGAGCTCGAGCGGGGCTTGGGCTCGTGGCACGCGGAGTGGTTCGCCGTGCCCTTGGTCTTCATGACCGCGGCTGCGGCGCTCGAGGCCACCGGCGACGCACTGTCCTCGCTCAGCGTGACGAAGCAAGCGTGACAAGGAAAGCGAGATGACTCTCGCCCATACCGCCGTTGGCAACCACGACGCGCCGCCGGTGATCCTCGTGCACTCGCTGGGGTGCGATCGGCGGATGTGGCAAGCGCAGGTCGACGCGCTCAGCCCGACCTACCGCGTCGTCGCGGTCGACATCCGCGGTCACGGTCGCAGCGAGGTGCCCGACGGCGACTACACCCTCGACCAGCTCGGACAAGATGTCATCGACGTCGCTGATGCGCTCGCGCTCGACACGTTTCACTACTGCGGGCTGTCGATCGGCGGGCTCATCGGGCAGTGGCTCGGGCTCAACGCCGCTGACCGCCTGCGCTCACTGACGCTCTGCAACACGGCCGCCAAGATCAGCGAGGTCGAGCGCTGGAACGAGCGCATCGAGGTCGCGCGCACGCAGGGAATGCCCGCACTCGTCGACGCCGTGATCGAGCGGTGGTTCACTCCCCGATTCATCACCGGCCATCCCGACGACATCGCCAGCGCCCGGACCTGGCTGCTCGAGACCGACGCAGCGGGCTACGCCGGCTGCTGCGCTGCCATCCGGGGGGCCGACCTCCGCGACGACGTGCAGGCCATCACCACCCCGACGCTCGTGATCGGCGGCACCGGCGACGTCGCCGACGCCGCCCGAGCAGTCCGAGTTCCTGCAGAAGCAGATCAAGGGCAGTCAGCTGACCCTGCTCGATGCGGGGCACCTCAGCAACCTCGAACGGGAGGCCGAGTTCACCGCCGCACTGCTCGGGTTTCTCGCGTGACGCGCACCCAAGTGGTAGTCATCGGTGGCGGCCCGGCCGGGCTGATGCTCGCGCACCGGTTACACCGCGCCGGTCACGAGGCGATCGTCCTCGAGCGGCAGACGCGGGAGTACGTGATGGCTCGCATCCGCGCGGGCGTCCTCGAATGGGGCTCGGTCGACATGCTCCGCGACGCGGGCCTCGGGGATCGGATGATGCAAGAGGGTTTCGTCCACGACGGCGTCGGGCTCTCGTTCATGGGCGAGCTCCTCCGCGTCGACTTCAAGGCGCAGACCGGCAAGTCGGTGATGATCTACGGGCAGACCGAAGTCACGAAGGACCTGTACAACGCGCTCGATGCCGAGGGCGCGGTGATCATCGACGAGGCCGATGCCGTCACTCCATTCGACGTAGCGACCGACGCGCCGTACGTCACGTACACCAAGGACGGCGTGACCCACCGCGTCGAATGCGACTACATCGCGGGGTGCGACGGCTACCACGGTGTGAGCCGGCCGACGATCCCGAGCGAGCTGCTGCGCGAATACGAGCGCGAGTACCCCTTCGGGTGGCTCGGCGTGCTCTCCGAGACGCCGCCCATCGACGAGGAGCTGATCTACGCGCATTCCGAACGGGGCTTCGCCCTGTGCTCGATGCGTCACTCCATGCTGAGCCGCTACTACGTGCAGTGCCCTCTCGAAGACTCCGTGGACGACTGGCCCGACGAGCGCTTCTGGGAGGAGCTCCGGACCCGTCTCCCCTCCCGTGTCGCAGGCACGCTCGTCACGGGGCCGTCGATCGAGAAGTCGATCGCGCCTCTCCGCAGCTTCGTTGCGGAACCACTCCGCTACGGACGCCTCTTCCTGGCTGGAGATGCGGGCCACATCGTTCCGCCCACGGGCGCGAAGGGCCTCAACCTCGCGTTCTCCGACGTGCACTACCTGTTCGAAGGCCTCGACGACGCGTTGTCGGGTCGATCCACGACCGGCATCGACACCTACTCGCAGCGGGCGCTCCGGCGCGTGTGGCAGGCGGTCCGCTTTTCGTGGTGGATGACGACGCAGCTGCATCGATTCCCCGACACGGGCGAGTTCGGACTGAAGATGCAGGAGGCCGAGCTGCAGAACCTCGCGAGATCCGACACCGCACAACGGCTCATGGCCGAGAACTACGTAGGTCTCCCGATCTGATCAGGGGATCAGGAAGAGCGCCGCGCCCAGCACGAGAAGCCCGGCGCCGAACAGACGCTCGAGGCTCACCGCGTGCATCCGTAGCGCGGTGCGGGCCCCGAGGCTCGACAGCGGCACCGATGCCGCACCGAACACGAGCGTCACCGTCCAGTCGATGTGGCCGAGCGCCGCGTGCACGATTGTGCCCGGGATCGCGAGCGCGGCCGCGGTGGCGAGTGAGCACGAGAGGGCGGTCTTGATCGGCAGCTTCAGGGCAGCGAGGTAGAGCGGCACGAGCAGGAAGCCGCCTGAGTTGGCGAGCAGGCCGGCGCACAGCCCTACCGCGACGGCGACACCGGCCATGCGCAGCCGGCGGTGATCGATGTCGTCGCGCACGACCTCGTTGTCATCGGGGCGGAGCAGCACCTTCAGGCCGATGAGGACGAGGAGGACGTCGGTGACCTTGATGAGCGCGTCGCCGTCGACCCACCGGGTCGCGTACGCGCCGAGGATCGTGGCGGGCACGCCGAAGGCGATGCTCCAACGCACGACCTGCGGGTCAGAGATGCCCCAACGGTGGTACCGGCGGTAGGCGACGAGCGTGCCCGGGATGGTGGCGGGCAGCGGGGCGGCGACCGCGACCATCGGCGGCACGCCCACCGCGGCGAGCAGCGGGGTCGCGATGGCGGATCCGCCCTTGCCGAACAGGCCACCGAGGAAGCCGACGCCGGCTCCGATCAACGCGATGGCGACCCATTCCACGATGTCCATGGGACCACGAGGCAACAGGTGTGGGTCCAAGACCGATTTTCTCGACTTCCCATAGTCTTCATCTATGGAAATTCATCAGCTTCGGTACGCCCTGGCGGTGGCCGATCACGGCACGTTCACGGCGGCCGCGGCCGCCTGCTTCGTCGCGCAACCGTCGCTCTCCCACGCCGTCGGCACCCTCGAACGCGAGCTGGGAGTCGAGCTGTTCCGCCGCGTCGGGCGGCGCACGACGCTCACGGCGGCGGGCGACGCGTTCGTGCCCGCGGCGCGGGAAGTGCTGCGGGCGCTCGACGTGCTGCGGGCGGGGGTCGACGAGGTGGCAGGCGTCGTCGCCGGGCACCTCGACCTCGTCGCGCTCCCCACCCTCGCCGTGGATCCAGTGACCCCGATGGTCGGCGGGTTCCGTGCCGCACATCCGGCGGTCACGGTGCGGCTCGCACATCCTGAGGGCACCCGTGCGTTGATCGACCGGGTGCGCTCCGGGGACGAGCGAGCTCGGCATCACCGAGCTCCCGCGCGCACGGCGAGCGGCTGCGCACGATCTCACTCGGCCGTCAGGAGCTCGTGGCCATCCTCCCGCCGGGCAGCGAGAGCCCCGCCCGGTTCGATCTGGCTCGCCTGGCTCGCCATGCGCTCGTGACGTTGCCCGTCGGCACCTCCACCCGCGACACGCTCGACGCCGCGTTCGAGGACCGCGGGGTGACGCCGCGGCTCGCCGTCGAGACCGATCAACGCGACGCGGTCGTTCCCCTCGTGCTCGCGGGGGCAGGAGCCGCCGTCGTGACTGCGCCCGTCGCAGAGGTAGCCCGCGCCCAGGGTGCGGAAGTCGCGCGGCTGCGTCCTGCGCTGTCGAGGGAGCTCGGAATCATTCATCGGGACGCGCCGTTGTCGCCGGCGGCGCGAGCGTTTCTCGGCCTCGCCCTGACGTCCAACCACAAGGCTCAGTAGAGACGCTCGACGGTCGCGTCGACCCACACGTCGAGCACGGTCGGCCCCTCGGTGTCGAACGACTCACGCAGGGCCGGCTCGAAACGCTCCGCGACCTCGACGCGCTCGCTGCTGCATCCAAAGCCGATCGCAAGATTCACGAAGTCGATGCCCGGCAGGTTGACCCCTGGCAACGTCTCGATTCCCATCGCCAACCCGAACGCCTTGAGCGCGGAGTACCCACGGTTGTTCAGGATCACAAATGTGATCGGCAGCCGGTGCTCGACGGCAGTCCACAGCCCCTGGATCGAGTAGAGAC
This sequence comes from uncultured Acidimicrobiales bacterium, assembly GCA_963747215.1. Taxonomy (GTDB): domain Bacteria; phylum Actinomycetota; class Acidimicrobiia; order Acidimicrobiales; family DATKAS01; genus DATKAS01. The sequence continues at coordinate 22,934 of CAVVET010000034.1, read as the reverse complement.
TCGACCCGTCGCCGAGCAGACAGATGACCCGCCGGCTCTGCTCCGCCAGGGACACGCCCACCGCGGCGGGCAGCGCCCAGCCCAATCCGCCACTGGCACCCGCGTAGAAGCCGCCGCTCTGGCGAATGGGCAAGTGGTCGTGCATCGCGTTGCGATGCGCTGGAGAATCTGCGACTCGCCGTCCCGGACGCGGATGAACAATCGATCGTACGCGCCGCGCAGGCAGCGCAGATTCACGATTTCATCGTTGCGCTGCCTGACGGCTATAACACTTACGTCGGGGAGGCGGGCGTGCGACTGTCGGGCGGCCAGGCGCGCCGCGTAGCTATCGCGAGGGCGCTGCTGAAGGACGCCCCTATTCTGCTCCTCGATGAACCCACCGAGGACCTCGATCCGCAGACCGAGCGTGCGGTCCTCGACGCCATCGACCGCCTCATGGCCGGGCGCACCGTGCTGCTTATCACGCACAGACTCGCCGCGCTCGAAGATCGGGTCGACGAAGTGCTGGTGCTGGAGAGTGGACGCGTAGTCGAGCGCGGCAGCCCTGGCGAATTGATGCGCGCTGGAGGGCGTTACGCGCACTACCAGGACTATCTACTCGAGAGACCACATGACCATTTCACAGATCAGATTTGAACAGGAGATAGCGGAGGACACGGAGAAAAGCTCTTAGGCACGTCTGCTATCTCCAATTGAGCCCTGGTTCTCCCCGCAGATCGGATGTGAACGGCTACACTTGGAAACACTGCGAGATCCCTCTGCTATCTCTGCTATCTCCTGTTCAAATTCTAGTACGATAAAGCGATTTGAACAGGAGATAGCAGAGGACACAGAGAAAAGCTCTTGGGCACGTGTTGAGCCTCAGTTTTCATTGACCCCCGGCCCCAGATATCGGATTTGAACAGGTGCTCCGGGAACACAGCGAGATCCCTCTGCTGTCTCTGCTATCTCCTGTTCAACTTCTAGTACGAAAAGCGATTTGAACAGGAGATAGCAGAGGACACGGAGAAAAAGCTCTTGGGCACGTGTGGAGCCTCGGTTTTCATTGACCCGGCTCCCGATATCGGATTTGAACAAGTACTATCCCTCTGCTATCTCTGCTATCTCTGCTATCTCCTGTTCAAATTCTGCGTTGCGGACGTAGCAGCGCGCCTCTGCTCTTCTTCCTGCGTATCGAGCAGACCGGCTCCGGCAGCCGAGATCAGCACGATCATGACCGTGCCCACCAGCCACGCGAAATACCACGGCCCGTTGTCGCCGAGCATTGCGGCGAGGATGATGACGAGCACGGCGATGAACATGTAGATCACGAAACGCATCAAAGTGCCCATGATCAGCGGCTCCTCAGTAGGCGTGTTCATCGGACTCGACATGCTGCGTGCTGACTTTGCCGCGCATGACCCAGAATGCCCAGCTGGTGTACCAGATGATCAGCGGCATGAAGACCACGGTGAATCCGAGCATCACACCCAGCGTGTATCGACTCGACGACGCATTCCAGACCGTGAGGCTCTGCGATGGCTCGGTGCTCGACGGCAGCATGAACGGGAACATCGCCGCACCGACCGTACCGAGAATGCCGATCCAGCCCAGCGCTCCCATCCACCAGCCGAAGTGCGACGCACCCTTGCGCACCGCCCACACGCCGACAAGAATGCCTAGATAGCCGACGGCTGGAATGAGCCAGAGGACGCGGTGGTTGTGAAAGTTCGTCAGCCATGCACCCGGCGCGCGCTCCACGCTCTGCTGCAGGGGAGTCTGCGCCAACGCCGGATCGGGACCGCTGACCAGATGATAGCCCTGCATCATGCTGATCCAGACGCCGCCGACGGTGAAAAGCACCACCGCAATCAGTCCGGCCCACACAGCCAGCTTCCGCGCGCGATCATAAATCGCGCCTTCGCCGCCGTTCATGATCGTCACCGCGCCCATGTACACCGACATCGCAACGGAAAGCGCGCCGCACAGGATCGCAAACGGGTTGAACAAGCTGATGAAGCTGCCGGTGTAAGTCGAGGTCAGATTCCAGCTGAAGTGGAACGGTACGCCGTTCAGGATGTTGCCGATCGCCGCGCCGAACACCAGCATCGGCACGAAAGCCGCTCACGAACAGCGTCCAGTCCCACGCATTGCGCCACTGCGGTGAAGCAAGCTTGCTGCGATACTCGAACCCCAGCGGCCGCACGATCATGCTCCAGAGCAGCAGGAGCATCACCACGTAGAAGCCGGAAAATGCCGTGGCATAGACCCAGGGCCACGCGGCGAAGATCGCACCGCCGCCGAGAATGAACCAGACCTGATTGCCCTCCCAGTGGGGTCCGACGATGTTCAGTGCAACGCGGCGTTCGGTGTCGGTGCGTCCGACATATCGCAGTATCGTGCCCACACCCATGTCCATGCCCACCATGATTGCCAAACCCATGAGCAGCACACCGAGCAGCAGCCACCAGACCACTTTCAATATCAGATAGGCTTCCATCGTCCGTGTCCCCGGTCAGGTCGACCGAGCCAGATTGGCGAGCGGCTTGCCCGGATCGGGTTCGCCCGCGTCCGGTCCTTGCCGCACCGCCCTGACCATCAGGTACATCTCGATCAAAATGAAGATCGAGTAAAGAAGCAGGAATCCCGTCAACGAGAACACCATGTAGGCGACGCTGTGCGTCGATGCCGACATCCACGTCGGCAGGATCTCGTAGACCGTCCACGGTTGTCGCCCGACTCTCCGCCACGATCCAGCCCGTTTCGCAAGCGATGAAACGGCACGGGTATGGCCCAGACTGCCGCCCGCAAGAACATGCGCTTGTGCTCGACCTGATTGAACAACGTGTAGATCACCGCCAGAACGAAGTACGCCAGCATGAGCAGACCGAAGACCGACCATGATTCGAAACGACCAGAACACCGGCCATACCTCGGGCATGACGTCGGCGGCCGCCTTCTCGATGTCGGCCTGGGTGGCCTTGGAGACATCCTGGTCCGCGGCGTAGCGCGCGACCAGGAAGCCGTAACCGAGATCCTTCTCGTGCGCCTTGAACTGGCTCATCGCGTCGGCATCGTTCGGATTCGCGCTCAACCGCTTGAGCGCCTCGACCGCGGGGATCCCGTCGCGTATTCGTTCGGCGGCGCGTTGCATCAGCACGTCGGCTCCAGGAACCGCTCCGTCCAGCGAGTGCGTCACGAGCAACGACAGCGCCGCCGGGATCTGTATGGCACAGTAATTCTTGCGCTCGTCCTGCGAAGGGAAGGCGATCGCGTTGAACGCCATCGGCGGCTTCTCGCTCGTCCACAGCGCCTCCATCGCGGCAAGCTTGGTCGGCTGGGCGTGGGCACCGACAAAGCCCAGCGCGTCGCCCAGCGTGATCACGCCCGCGGTCGAGAGCACGCCGAACAGCGCGGCCATCCGGAACGAGCGCCTGGCCAGCTCCATATGACGATTGTTGAGCATGTAGTAGGCGCTGATCCCCGCGACGAAGATGGCGGCGGTCACGTAGCCCGCAATGCTGGTGTGGACGAACTTCGACTGGGCATCCGGGCTGAACAGCATTGCCATGAAGCTGTCCAGCTCCAGACGCATGGTCAGCGGATTGAAGTGGGCGCCACGCGGATCCTGCATGAAGCTGTTGGCGATCAGGATCCAGAGCGCGGACAGGTTGGAGCCCAGCGCGACGAAATAGGTGACGATCAGATGCTGCGCTTTGGTCAAGCGCTCCCAGCCGAAAATCATCAGACCGACGAAGGTCGACTCCATGAAGAAAGCCATCAGACCTTCGATGGCGAGAGGTGCGCCGAATGTGTCTCCGACGAAGGTGGAGTAGAACGACCAGTTGGTGCCGAACTGGAACTCCATGGTCAGTCCGGTGGCCACCCCGAGGGCGAAATTGATCAGGAAGAGCTTGCTCCAGAACCGGGTCATCTCCTTGTAGATCTGCCGATTGCTGACGAAGTACACCGTCTCCATCGCCGCGAGCAGGAACGACAGCCCCAGCGTCAGGGGCACGAACAGGAAGTGATAGAGGGCGATCGCGGCGAATTGCAGGCGAGACAGCTCGACTACCGTTTCGTTGATCATCGAGGAACTCCCGGCGTTCCATTGGTCATCGACGATCTCCTGGCCAGCTGAGGACAGCCGCCATGCGAGCTGCACGAATCGCGCTAACAATGGGTGTACCAACTTAATCTACGAACTGGCGATCCTCGGCGTGTTTTGCCGCCGGGCTTTCGCTCTTGGGCTCCGGCAGCCGGCCAGATCCTCGACATGATCCAGCTCACCAGCAAACCCATCACACAACCCAGCGCGACTTCCCCCACCTTGTCGAGGCCATGCTCGACGCCGGTCAGCTCGGAGTGGGACGTCAAACCCGCGGCGATAACGATCGCAGCGGTGATCGGCGCCTGTCGCCACATCGTCTGCACGCGCACCGCGTAGGAGGAGACCAGCACGGCCGCGGAGATGGCGAGAGGCAGCTTCCATTCACTGGGAGGTCCGACGACGAGGAATAACAGTCCGACGACGCAGCCGACGAACACGTTGATGATTCGAGCCTCTGAACATCCGGATGGCGTTCTTCACGATCGGCTCGCTCGCCGCGATCATGGACGCGATCGCCCAGATCGGACTCTTGTCCGCGATACCCCTCAGAAGCAACCAGAGTGCCGTCGTGCCGATGAAGACGTTGATGGCGAATCGAACACCGAGCAGATCATCTTCAAAAAACCGCTCGAAGGCCTTCATCACTCATGCGCCTGCGGCGGATTCCCCTTGAGCCGATAGACCAGACCGGTCTTGGTGGTGCCGAGCGACAGCCAATCGTGGCCGTCCTGCTGGAGCGAGATGAAGAACTGCTTGGCGCGTTCGATGGCCTTGTCGTGAAGTTCATCCCGGCGCTTGAACTTGCATTGGAATGCGAACTCGCCGCAAAGCGGTTTCTGCATGCCCCGTTCACGCCACAATGCCAGATTGCAACCGGCGGTGAGGTCCTTGCCGAAATCGAGAGTCCCCAGGTCCTGAAGCACTTCCTCGACGATCGTGTGATTGACGTACTCGACCTTCTCGGTTTTGAACTTCTTCAGGTCAGCGAGGCACGGGAATACTTCTCCGAGCTTCGGCAGGGACATGTGGTCCAGATCCGGCACCTGGCTCAGGTTGAGCTCCACATTGTGCGAGTAGAGCAACCGATAGCCGCCCAGTTGATCCTTTAGCGGTAAAGCCTCCGCCTTGAATTTTATTTTGTAGCTGCCCGCGATGTTCGGCCGCACGTCGAGCTCGGCTGCCTTCTGGATGTCCGGATGGCGAAACTTGAACACCATCTCGGGATCGCTCGTGGGGAAACCGTTTTCGTACGCAATGCGACGCCGCAGGATGAACGCCTCGTTGTAGAGCCTGAAATCCGCCGTGTCCAGGAACAGGACTTCCCTGATCTCGGGCTTGAGAACGATGCCCTTGGTGGAAAACCCGACGCCGAACTTCTTGGCCGTCCGACTTACCAGTTCCCCATATTCCTGGAAGACCTTCGCCGAAGTGAAGCGATCGGGCTTGAGGATCAGCTTGCACTCGAGATACTGCACCTCGTCGAGCGGGTGTCCGTCGCAATATGTTCCGGGTTTGAGGTCGAGCACTCGTCCTGGCTTTGAGGCGTGGTAGTCACTTCCTGTTGCTTCGCCATGGTCTGTTCCCCCCAAGTTATTTTTTGCCCGAGGAGTTCCTTCGCCATCGACACGACGCGATCCGGTTCGAAGCCGAACTCCTTCTGCAGCTCCTTCAAGGGCGCCGATGCACCGAACGTATGCATACCGACGACCCTGCCCTCGCACACCCACATAGCGCTCCCATCCGAACGTGGACGCCTGCTCGATTGCGATCCGCGCCTTCACCGCCGGCGGCAGTACGCTGTCGCGATACTCTTGCGGTTGCTGCTCGAAGATGTCCCACGATGGCATGGACACGACGCGGGAGCGGATGCCCTAGAGCGACGAGCTTCTCGTGGGCGCTTCGCTGCGAGGCTTACTTCGCTGCCGGTCGCAATCAAGATCACTTCGGGATTGCCGCCTGGCGCGTCGGCGAGCACATAGGCTCCGCGTGCCACCCCCGAAGCCGGCGCGTACTTGGCGCGATCCAGCGTCGGAAGCGGTTGACGAGAGAGAACCAGAACAGCCGGGACGATGGCGCAATTGCATGATCACACGATACGCCTCTACCACTTCGTTGGCATCGCCCGGCCGGAGCAGCGTCAAACCCGGTATCGCGCGCAGTGAGGCGAGCTGCTCGACCGGCTGGTGCGTCGGCCCGTCCTCGCCATCCCCCATAGCATCGTGCGTAAACACGAAGATCGTCGGAAGCTCCATCAGCGCCGACAACCGGATCGTCGGCCGCTGATAGTCGCTGAAGATGAAAAACGTCGCGCCGAACGGGCGCAGCTTGGAGAGCGACATCCCGTTCAGAGCTGCGCCCATCGCGTGTTCGCGGATGCCGAAGTGCAGGTTCTTACCTCCGGGCGTAGCCGGCCTGGAGATCGCCGGCGCCCGGAAAAGTCAGCGCCGTCTTGTTCGACGGCGCGAGATCCGCCGAGCCGCCGAGCAGCCACGGAATATTCTGCGCCAGCACGTTCAGCACTTTGCCGGAGGCGTCGCGCCCTGCCAGCCCTTTGGAATCCGCGGGGAACGTCGGTAGATTGCGATCCCATCCGGACGGCAGTTCGCGACGTTGCATCTGATCGACCTGCGTCGCCAGTTCGGGATACTTCGCTCGATACGCAGCAAACAGCTTCGTCCAGGCAGCGTGCGCCGACGCGCCGCGCGCGCCGATCCCCGCGGCAAAGTGCTCACGCACCCCGTCGGGTACCAGAAACTGCGCATCCTCCGGCCATCCATAGGCACGCTTGGTGAGACGGACTTCGTCCGGACCGAGCGGCTCGCCATGGGCCGCGGCGGTGTCCTGCCGGTTCGGCGAGCCATAGCCGATGTGACTATCCAGGACAATCAGTGTGGGCCGTCCCTTGGTCAGCCGAAACACTTGCAGGGCGTGCTGGATGCGTTCGATGTCATTCGCGTCACCCACGCGCAGGACATTCCAATCGTAGCCTAGGAATCGCGCCGTCACGTCCTCCGTGAAGGTGATGCGGGTATTGCCCTCGATGGAGATGTGATTGTTGTCGTATACCCAGCACAGGTTGTCCAAGCCCAGATGCCCAGCCAAGGACGCTGCCTCCGAGCCGACGCCCTCCATCAGGCAACCGTCTCCGCAAACGGCGTAGATGTCGTAGTCGAAGATGTCGAAGTCCGGCTTGTTGTAATGGCTCGCCAGCCACTTCTGCGCGATCGCCATGCCCACGCTGGTCGCAATACCCTGGCCGAGCGGGCCGGTCGTGGTCTCCACGCCGGACACCCAGTGATACTCGGGGTGACCGGGCGCCTTGCTGCCGAGCTGACGAAACCGGCGAATGTCCTCCAGCGTCACCGACAACTGACCCAGCCTCTCGTACTCGGCGTTGACCGCACGCGTTCCGGTCAGATGCAGCACCGACCACAACAGCATCGACGCGTGACCGTTCGACAAGACGAAGCGGTCGCGATTGGGCCAGATCGGGTCCAGCGGGTCGAACCGCATCACTCGATTCCAGATGGTGTAGACGAGTGGCGCAAGGGCCATTGGCGTGCCCGGATGGCCCGAGTTCGCCGCCTGCACGGCGTCGATCGACAGCGTGCGGATGGTGTTGATGGAGAGCTGGTCGAGTTCGGCGTCGGTCATGATCCTTCCTCGTTTGTCGCAGATCGGCTTTTGTCGCGGCTGTGCGTGTTCGTCCGCCGCCGGAGGATTTTGCCTGCGGTCGGCTGCGTGCCGTGCAGATAAGAATTACTATCGAACGCGGTTGGACCAGGTAGGTCGAACCGCTTGCCAGCTCCGCATTCGCTCCAACTGCAAATGTCGTCGGGTGCGTTCAGCGAGGTATCCACGCAACGCCGCCAAGGCAAGTGTGTATCGCTCAGCGGCGGTACTTCGAATTCGAGCGGTTCCCAATAGGCATTGTTCATCACATGCATGATGAGTTTTCCGCCCAGCACGCGACCGGTTCCCGCGAGCGAGTGCGAGTCACGGCCCCAGTCGGGGGCGTCGAGCTTGACGCCATGCCATTCGCACCGGCTGCTCGCGGAGCAACTCGCTCAGCGTCATGTCGAAGCGCTCTACCGGCAGTTCGCGCGCCAGGCGGAAAGCGACCATTTGCTTGGTGAACCGGTGGATGTCGGCATGCTTGTCCAGCAAAGACCAGTCAAACCAGGATATCTCGTTGTTCTGGCAGTACGCATTGTTATTGCCCCGTTGCGTGCGGCGTACTTCATCGCCCATCAGCAACATGGGCGTTCCCGTGGCGAGAAATGTGAGCGTCAGGAAGTTCTTGACCTGGCGATTGCGTAGTTTCTCCACCTTGGGATCATCGGTCGGCCCTTCGATGCCGCAATTCCAGCTCAGGTTGTAGTCCGATCCGTCGCGATTGCCGTTGCCGTTGGCTTCGTTGTGTTTGACGTTGTACGACACGAGGTCGTTGAGCGTGAACCCGTCATGGCAGGTCACGAAGTTGATGCTCTGCTCCGGTTCGCGCTGTTCGTGATCGTAGATGTCGGGGCTTCCTCGCAACCGATACGCCAGCGCGCGGACGGTGTCCGCATCACCCTTGAAGAATGCGCGCACGTCGTCACGAAACTTTCCGTTCCACTCCTTCCAGCTGTCGCCAGCGAAACCGCCGACCTGGTACAGCCCTGCCGCATCCCAGGCTTCCGCGATCAGCTTGACGTTGGCCAGTACCGGGTCGGATTCGATGTCCAGCAGAATCGGCGGCGATGCCATCGGCCGACCCTGCGCGTCGCGCGACAAGATGGAAGCGAGATCGAAGCGGAACCCGTCTACGTGCATCTCGCTCACCCAGTAGCGCAGGCTGTCCAGAATCAGACGCCGAACGATGGGTTCATTGGCGTTGAGTGTGTTGCCGACGCCGCTATAGTTGAGGTAGGTGGATTTGTCTTCCCCGAGCAGATAGTAGGTTTCGTTCGCCAGTCCGCGGTGGCACAAGGTAGGCCCGTGCTCATCGCCCTCGGCCGTATGGTTATAGACAACATCCAGAATCACTTCGATGCCCGCCCGGTGCAGCGCCTTGACCATGTCCCGGAATTCGTCGAGCACGTCCAGAGCGCCGCGGCGCGAACTGTATCCCGGATGTGGCGCAAAGAATGTCACCGGCGAGTAACCCCAGTCGTTGACCAGGCCCGGTGGCGCGTCCTGCTCATCGAAGGCGAATATGGGCAACAACTCGACCGCGGTAATGCCCAGGTCCTGCAGGTAGGGAATCTTGTCGATCAGACCAGCAAAAGTGCCGCGCTTCGACGCCGGCACACCCGAATTGGGATGCCGCGTGAAGGCGCCCACGTGCATTTCGTACAAGATCGTTTTGGCAAATGGTCGGCACGGGGCCGTGTCGCCCTCCCAATCATAGATACTGGTATCGACCACTACGCTCTTCAGAGCCGACGCGGCGTTGTCTCCCTCGCGCCGGGCCGCATCACGGCTGCGCCTCGCAGGCCGCGCGATGCATTTGCCGTAAGGGTCCAGCAGCACTTTGTCACGGTCGAAGCGCATGCCCTTGTCCGGATCATGCGGTCCATCGGCGCGGAACGCATAGACCTGTCCTGGCCCGATCCCTGCGACGAAAACATGCCAGTAGTGATAGGTCCGCTGCAGGTGCGGGTCCAGCTCGATTACGCGTGAGGGCTTGGCATCGTTCACATGGTCGAACAGCAAAAGCTCGACGGAAGTGCTGTGCTTGGAGAACACGCTGAAGTTGACACCGCCGGGACACAACGTAGCACCGAGCGGAAAGCTGCGACCCTGTGATGGATTCTGTAGCAGATCCGGTGGCGGCGAGACTACGGACGCCACGTCCGCTTTCGGGCTCCGTCGACGCTTAGCTGCGGCACTCGGTTTGACTGCCGCGCCGCCTTTGCCCGGCGACGCGGCGACTTGTCGGGCCGCCGGCTTACTTGAGGTTGGCCGCGGCGGCACGATCGGCTAGAACGAGCGCATTCTGCTGCCGCACGCGCCCGGCAGGAATCGAACGGTCGCCGTCACGCAGTCGCACGAGCATTGCGGCCTTCTCTTCTCCGGTTACCACCCACAGCAAGCGCCGCGCGTGATTGAGTACCGGGTAAGTCAGAGTCATGCGGCGGCGGCCCTGGTAGGGTCCGGACAGAGCAACCGTCGTGTCGTTCACATCCAGGACCGGGTCACCGGGTACCAGCGAAGCGGTATGTCCATCGGAGCCAAGGCCGAGATGGACGAGGTCGAGCACCGCCGGCGACCCGGCCACCTCGCGCAGCGTCGCGGCGTAGTTGGATACGGCAGCCTCCAAGTCCTCCGCCTCCACCGGCATCGCGTGGATCTGGTCGCGACGCAGGGACGCATGCTTGAACAGGCTTGCACGCAGGTGCGTGAGATTGCGGTCGGGATCTCCAGCCGGCGCTACGCGCTCATCCACCTGTAACACGTGCACGTTGTCCCATGGCATCCGTATGTCTGCTGCCAAGGCACGCAGCATCGCCCAGGGTGTTTGGCCCCCGCTTACGGCCACGGTGAACTTACCTCGAGCCGCGACCGCGATCCGCGCGTCAGTGGCAATGATTGCGGCAGCTTCTTCGGCCACCGCGTCGGCGTCGTCCAGGATTTCGATCTTCATGCAGTCACCTCGGGATTGCGCCATCCATCGGGAGGGACGAGCTTTTGCAGTGCCTCGCTCGGCCCCCAAGTACCGGGCTCATACTCCGAGACCGGTGTGCCACTCTTCAAAACTGGATCGACGATTCTCCACGCCTCCTCGACGTAGTCCTCGCGTGCAAACAGCGTGGCATCGCCCTCCATGGCGTCGCCCAGCACGCGCTCGTACGCATCCATCTCGCCCGCTGCAGGGCGCTTGCTTGCAAGCAGCTCGAACTGCTGTCCGATGCTTTTGTCGTCGGCGTCCATTGTAGTGGCACCAATTGCGATGACAATGTCCGGACTGATACGGAATCGGAGGTAATTCGGTACATCCTCACACGCGGGAAAGATCTTCGGGGCACGATGCAGTCGCGCCGTGACTTCTGTGCAAGTCACCGGCAGCGACTTCCCCGCGCGAATATAAATGGGCACGCCTTGCCAGCGCCACGAGTCGATCTCCAGCTTCAGCGCGGCGAAAGTCTCGATCTTCGAATCTGCAGCCACGCCAGGTTCCTTACGATACCCGCGAAACTGCCCGCGCACGACGTTCTTTGCGTCAAGCGGCCGAATGGACTTCAGGACCTTGACCTTTTCATCCCGCACGGATTCACTGTCCATGCGTGCAGGGGGTTCCATGGCGAGATTGGCCAGTACCTGAAACAGGTGGTTCTGGATCACATCGCGGATGGTGCCTGTCTGATCATAGAAAGCTCCGCGCCCTTGCACACCGAAGTCCTCGGCCATGGTGATCTGCATGCTCTCGATGAATTTGCTGTTCCAGAACGATTCGAGGAATGCGTTGGCGAAGCGAAAGAACACCATGTTGTGCACTGGCCGCTTGCCCAGATAGTGATCGATGCGGAACACATGCGACTCGTCGAAGGTGCCGAGCAGAATCCGGTTGAGCGCTCGCGCCGACTCGAGGTCATGGCCGAAGGGCTTTTCGACGATCACACGGGCGCCATGGGTGCAACTGGCTTTGGCCAACTGCTCGACAACCAACCCGAATAGCGAAGGTGGAATCGCCAGATAGTGCGCGGGCCGCTGCGCGGATCCGAGCTCTTTGCGGATGGCTTGGAAGGTGGCGGCGTCAGCATAGTCGCCGTCGACATAGCGCAGCAGACTGGAAAGCTTTTCGAACGCTATGGGGTCGGCCCCACCACCGTGCTTCTCCAGACTATCGTGTGCGCGTGCCTTGAACTGGTCGAGATTCCAGCCGGCCTTGGCTACCCCGATGACCGGCACGTTCAGATGGCCGCGCTTGAGCATAGCCTGCAGCGCGGGAAAAATCTTCTTGTAGGCCAGGTCGCCAGTGGCACCGAAAAACACCAGTGCGTCGGAATGCGGTTCGCTCATCTTGATTGCTCACACATAAACCCAAACCAGAGGCCAAATCTCAACGCAGAGGCGCAGAGGATGCGGAGGATACAGAGGAAGACAAGAGATACCCGGGAGAACCGATGGACATGCGTCTAGAGCCGCAACCGGGTCAGATTGTTTTGAATCGAATTTGCACATATCCCCATCTTCTCATCTCCCATCTGTCGTAATCGATATTTCTCGCGTTTTCCTCTGCGTCTCTGCGTTGAGACTTGTTCTTGTTTACTTCCCGCTCGGCTTCTCTAAATGCCCTCCGAATTGATAGCGCATCGCCGAGAGCAGCTTGTTCTGGAAGTCCGCTTCGCCGCGGGAGCTGAAGCGCTCGTAGAGGGCTGCGGTGAGGACCGGCGCGGGCTGCGCTTCGTCGATAGCAGCCTTGATCGTCCAACGGCCTTCGCCGGAATCGGACACGCGGCCGCCGAACTTCGCCAGCGCTGGATCTTCCAGCAAGGCGCTCGCCGTCAGGTCCAGCAGCCAAGAGGCGATTACGCTTCCGCGCCGCCATACTTCGGCGACATCGGGGAGATTGAGATCGTACTGATAGTGCTCGGGATCTCTCAGAGGTGTCGTCTCCGCGTCGATCTCGTGCGTCTGTTTGCCGACATTGGCAGCGCGCAGGATACCCAGCCCCTCGGCATAGGCAGCCATGATGCCGTACTCGATGCCATTGTGTACCATCTTGACGAAGTGACCGGCACCATTCGGACCGCAGTGCAGATACCCTTGCTCGGCGGTGCCTCCGACTTTCTCGCGGCCTGGGGTGCGCGGGATGTCACCGATGCCCGGTCCCAGCGTGGCGAAGATGGGATCGAGGTGCTTTACGATCGGCTGCTCGCCGCCGATCATCATGCAGTAACCACGCTCCAAACCCCAGACGCCACCGCTCGTGCCGACGTCGACGTAGTGGATTCCTTTGGTGGTGAGTTCCTTCGCGCGCCGGATATCGTCCACGTAGTAGGAGTTGCCGCCATCGATGAGGATGTCGCCCTTCTCCAGATACGGCAACACACTGGCGATGGTCTTGTCCACCACCGCAGCCGGAACCATCAGCCACAAGGCTCGCGGTTTCGCCAGCTTCTGCACCATATCCTGCAACGAGGAAGACCCGGTTGCTTTCTCCTTGACCAGCTCTTCCACCGCCTTGGGCGACATGTCGAATACGACACAGTTGTGGCCCGACTTGATCAGACGGCGCACCATGTTCGCGCCCATCCTTCCGAGACCTATCATTCCGAGTTGCATGCTGTTCCCCTCACATACCTTCGTCCGAAAGCCCCCTCTCCCTTCGACGGGAGAGGGCGGAGGGCGAGGGTGTAAGGGCGACTCCCTCACTTGTTCCTCCCCTCACGCTATTCATCTCCCTCACCCTAATTTCATCTCCCTCACCTATTTCATCTCCCTCACCCTGACCCTCTCCCGCAAAAGGGGCGAGGGGACGTCTACTGCGCAGCCTGCTTCAGGCTCCGATAACGCCGAATCAACGTGTTGGTCGAACTATCATGCTCCAGCTTCGGCTCGGTCCTGCCCTCGAGCTCGGGAATGATCCGCTGCGCCAGTGCCTTGCCCAGCTCGACGCCCCACTGGTCGAATGAATTGATGTTCCAGATTGCGCCTTGCGTAAAGACGCAGTGTTCGTAGAGCGCGACCAGCTTGCCGAGTGCTTGCGGTGTGAGCCGCTGCGCGAGGATTGTATTGGAGGGACGGTTTCCTTCGAACACCCGGTGCGGGAGGAGCCAATCGGGTGTGCCTTCCGCCTTCACTTGCTCCGGCGTCTTGCCGAACGCGAGCGCTTCGGTCTGCGCGAGAACATTGGCCAACAGCATGTCGTGGTGTCGCCCGAGCGGATTCAGGGTCTCGACGAAAGCGATGAAATCGCAGGGAATGAGCCGGGTGCCCTGATGAATCAACTGGTAGAACGAATGCTGTCCATTGGTTCCCGGCTCTCCCCAGTAGATCGGACTGGTATCGGCTGAAACAGCGGTGCCGTCGAGCGTGACGTGCTTGCCGTTGCTTTCCATCGTCAGTTGCTGCAGATAAGCCGGGAAACGCTTGAGATACTGCTCGTAGGGCAACACCGCCACGGTCTGTGCACCGAAGAAATCGCTGTACCAGACCGCCAGCAGACCCATCAACACCGGCAGGTTGCGCTCGAACGGCGCAGTCCGGAAATGCTCGTCCATCTCGTGGAAGCCCGCGAGCAGCGCTCGGAAGTTGTCCGCTCCGACCGCCAGCATCGTCGACAAACCGATCGCCGAATCCATGGAATAACGTCCGCCCACCCAGTCCCAGAAACCGAACATGTTGGCCGTGTCGATGCCGAACTCCGAAACCTTTGCGGTGTTGGTCGATACCGCGACGAAGTGTTTCGCCACGGCCTTCGGATCACCACCCAATCCCTTGAGCGACCAGTCGCGCGCGCTCTGAGCGTTGGTCATGGTCTCCAACGTCGTGAACGTTTTCGATGACACGATGAACAACGTCTCGGCGGGATCGAGATCGTGCACGGACTCGGCGAAGTCGGTGCCATCGACATTCGACACGAATCGGAAAGTGGTGCCGCGCTCGCTGTAATGCTTGAGCGCTTCATACGCCATTACCGGTCCGAGGTCCGAACCGCCGATCCCGATATTGATGACGTTGCGGATCTTTTTCCCTGTGTGCCCCTTCCATGCTCCGCTGCGCACGCGGTTGGAGAAATCGGCCATCTTGTCCAGAACCGCATGAACATCGGGCACGACGTTCTTGCCATCGACCAGGATGGACGCTCCGCGCGGTGCGCGCAGAGCCACGTGCAGAACAGCGCGCTGTTCCGTGATATTGATCTTGTCGCCCCGAAACATGGCATCGATGCGGCCGCGCAGGTCCGACTGCTCGGCCAGTTGCAGGAGTAGCTCGATGGTCTCATCGGTGGCTCGATTCTTCGAGTAATCGAAATAGAGGCCAACGGCTTCCAGAGCCATGCGCTCGCCACGCTTCGAATCGTCGGCGAACAACTGGCGAAGATGGATGCCACGCAACTTCTGATAGTGCGTCTCCAGCGCTTTCCAGGCAGGGCGCGCCGTAAGAGAAGTGATATTCGCGGTCATCTGCATGATCCTTTCGTTGGAGATCTTCGGCGAATCGTGCGCCTCTGAGATGTGAGTCTTGTTGCTTACTTGCGCTTTCGAGCAGGACGTTTGCGTTTGCCCTCCCACAGGCGAAAGCCGCCGAGGAACGCATTCGCATTGTTGCCGGCCCGGCATCCCGGAGGCAATTCCTTGAGGTGTTTGACGTTACCGCCCCCGAGGACCACGTCTTCCGGTTCCAGGGCGGCGATCAGCCGCTCAACCACATCCGCCACATGCTGCCTCCACTTCTTCTTGCCGAAGTGTTCGAGTCCACGGACTCCGACGTAGTCCTCATAGGTTGCGCGTTTGTATGGGAGATGACTCAGTTCCATCGGCTCGACGATGCCGTCCACGATCATGGTAGAGCCGAGTCCGGTGCCCAAGCCGAGGAACAACATCTTGCCGCGCTTATAGCTGCCCAGCGCCTGCATGGCGGCATCGTTGACGACTTTCACCGGGCGCTTGAACGCGGCTTCGAAATCGAACCCGACCCAACCGGGTGCAAGATTGTGCGGCTCCGCAACCGGGCGATTGCGCAGAACAGGGCCGGGATACCCGATCGAAACGGCGTCGTACTTCCACTTACCGGCCAATCGCTTGACCCGGCTCACCATGGCCTTGGCCGTGAGCTTGGGCCCGGACGCAAATTCACGCGAAGTAACTTGCCCGGTGGCAAGTATCTTGACGTGCGTCCCACCGACGTCGATCACCAACACGTTCACCCAATGGTCCCCAATATCGACGAAACAGCGGCTTACAAACTACTGCAATTCGAACAGGAGAACACAGAGGAAGCAGAGGAAACGAAATACGCAGTTCTCTGATATCTCCGCTTTTTCCTGTTCAATCGCCTTATGAACCGGTATCCGCAATACTCGCTTCCCTGCACCCTATTCCATCACCCTGCGAACGACACCCACCTCTCAAATTGGACAGAGAACACAGAGGAACAGAGAAATACGTAGTTCTCCGCTATCTCCGCTTCCTCCTGTGCAATCGCCTTACGAACTAGCGAGCTACCGAACCCAACCCCTAGAACAGGAGCACACGGAGGAAGCAGAGGAAATGAAATACGTAGTTCTCTGCTATCTCCGCTTCCTCCTGTTCAAGGTTTGTTTGCCTTACATCTAACTCGTCTTCTCGAGCGCCTCGCTCTTGGACTTGATCACGCCCATCAATTCGTTCCACGATCCGACGAACGACTTGGCTCCCTCTTCTTGGAGTTGGTGAGCGAGCGCATCGATATCGACGCCGGCCTTGGCGAACTGAGCCAGCACCGCCTCGCAATCACCTCCGTCAGCGGGCATCGGCGCACCGACTTCACCATGATCGGCGAAAGCCTTCAGCGTTCCTTCCGGCATTGTGTTGACCGTATTGGGCGCCGCGAGTCCTTTGATATAGAGGATGTCGGAGGCCTTCGGATCTTTGGTACCCGTGCTCGCCAGCAGCAGCCGCTGGGCGCGCGCGCCGCTGTTGAAGGCACGTTGCATACGCGGCGCATCGAGCAGATCGAGATAGGCCTTGTAGGCGCGCTGGCCGATGGCGATCCCGAGCCGGTTGGTCAGAGCCTCAGGCACTTTGCCGGCCACGGCAACATCCCACCGGCTGATGAACAGCGACGCAACGGATCTGACATCGGCTTGTAGTCCCGCCGCGATGCGCCGCTCGATTCCACGTAAGTATGCCTCCGCGGCCGCCACGTAGTGCTCACGAGAGAACAGCAGCGTGACATTGATCGGGACGCCGGCGAAGATCGCTTCCTCGATCGCCGGCAATCCTTCCTTGGTCCCGGGGATCTTGATGAACAGGTTCGGGCGTTTGGCCCTGGCATGCAGCGACTTGGCCACTTCGATCGTGGTCTTGGTGTCGTACGCCAGCAACGGCGAGACCTCCAGCGAGACAAATCCGTCCACACCGCAGGTCCGATCGAACGTCGGCTTGAACAGATCCGCGGCCTGGGTAATGTCTTCCAACGCGAGCTCGAAAAACAACGCTTCCCCTGACTTTCCCTCCTTCAATTTCTTGCGGATGGCCGGATCATAGGCGGCGCTTTTCTTGATCGCCTGGTCGAAGATCGTAGGGTTCGAGGTCAGGCCTGTAACGGAAAGCTCATCGATGTAGCGCTTGAGCGTGCCCGAAGTCAGCAAATCGCGCGTGATGTTGTCGAGCCACAGGCTCTGGCCCAGGTCATGGAGCGTTTGGGTTGCTTTCATCGTGTCACCATCGTGGCAGGTTGGGTTGATCGGCTGCCAGCGACCAGCGCTGGCAGGTCATAGGCGAGAAGGTCGCCAATACGCTCGATCGTAAGATCGGCGTCAGGGTAGGACGCGAGGACTTTGGCGTCACTTGCGAACTGGCCCTGGCGGGGAAACACGGTCGTTACGCGCTCACCCCAGGCTTGTTTGACCGCCGCCAGGATGCGGAGTTTGTCATCCACCAGGACGTAGTGGCGCGCCGGATAGCGCCGTTCCACGTCCTCCAGCGACTCTTCCTTGTGGACATAGATGAGCACTGCATCCTCCCGCCGCTGCCCAGATTCCGGAGCGTTCGACTTTGCGCGGCTGGAACACCACGTCGCCATCGGTGAGGATAACGGTCCGCCCCCAGGCGCGCAACCGGGCAAGCACCTCGAGAGCCCCTGGGTAGAGGCGAT
Source organism: uncultured Acidimicrobiales bacterium (assembly GCA_963747215.1). Lineage (GTDB taxonomy): Bacteria > Actinomycetota > Acidimicrobiia > Acidimicrobiales > DATKAS01 > DATKAS01. The sequence goes on along the minus strand of CAVVET010000034.1, from coordinate 5,056 downwards.
CGCCGAAGGGGTAGTCGAGGAAAAACGCGGACATCGACAGGACGTTCATATCGTCCGGATACTCGACACGATATTGCTGTATCGCTCCGAGATAGTCGCGGTATCCCAGATCGGCGAACAGCCGCTCCTGAATCGCCCAATAGCGATCGCGGCAGAGAGCACCGAACTCGCGCTCGAGGTATTGCCGCATATCGACCTGGATGCGGTCGTTGTCGATCAATGTATTGTCGACATCGACGAGAAAGACGACGGAGTCCAGCGAGGTCATAGTACGGCGTGAACCTCCAGAAAACGATGAGCCGCGGAGGACGCAGAGGACGCGGGGGAGAACACGAACCTGGATGCGGGGAGATACCGTCTTAGCATGTCAAGCGATCTGATCAATTTGAGGGCGATAGGGTTGAGCGTTCTTGAACACACCAAAGCAGATGTGAACGAGCTTGCGCATCGCCGCGCACAACGCACTCATCTTGGCCTTGCCACGGCTGAGCAAGCGTTCATAGAGCGCACGCACATCGGGGTTGTGACGAATCGCGGTGACCGCCGCCATGTACAAAGCGGCCCGCACACGCGCATTGCCCGCCTTGGACAGACGAGGTCTGCCTCGTATGCTGGTGCCCGATTGATGTTCCACCGGCACCAGCCCCAAGTAGGCGCCAACTGCGAGGCGCTGCGAAACTGGCCCCCATGCAGCATGCACAGCATGCGGTTGGCCGTCTTCTCGCCCACCGCCGGAATAGAGAGCAGACGCTCTTGCTCGCTCTTGAGGCCCGGATGCCGATCGATATGCTCGTCGATCGCCTGCTGCAGGCGCTCGCGCTCGGTCTGCCAGAAACGCGATCGCCTGGGCAATGGAGCGCAAGCACCAACGCCGGGTCGGCGGCGATTTGGGCTTTCTCCTGGCGGTTGAGCTCCGCGCGCAATTCCCCATCGACCGCATCGAGCCGACTCATCAGTGCGCGCAGCTCGCGGATCTCGGCCGGGGCCGGCTGCCAGGGGATGAGCTTGACCTGAGCAGCACACAGCGCCAGCACCAGGCTGTCCTTGGCATCGGTCTTGGTGCGCACCGCATGGCCCTTGGCAAAGTCGCGCAACTGCGCCGGGTTGACCACAAACACATGCACCCCTGCCTCATACAGCGCCAGGGCGCCGCCTCGTGATACACCCCCGTGGGCTCGAGCGCTGCGCGAACCTGCTCAGCAGCACAACCGCTGTGCCGCTCGATCCACTCCAGCAGCGCCTTCACCCCTTCGAGTGTGTTGGGCACGCTCTTGGAGCGACAGCGCAACGTGTTCGTATCGAGCAGCAGCGTGCAGTCCAACTTCGCCTTCGATACATCGATTCCCAGTTCAACCATCGTGCTCATCCATCTATCGAACCAACTATAGTGATGCCATCCACACCCACTTTCCTTGTACATTCAGGCTTGCCGCGTAGCGCGACGCCTTGGCTACCGTTCAGTGTGCTTGGCTGGCGTGAAAGTGAGGCAGAGGGCTTTATCTCCCCCACGTGGTCGAAGCCACCAGGGCAGGGCCGAAGCTTCCTCTGCCTCGGGCAATGGTAGCTAACCATCGCCGGAAAACAAGATACTTTCTTTTCCCCCGCGTCCTCTGCGTCCTCAGCGGTTCAAGAATCTCCTCTCTAGCCTCAGAAACTTGCATCGACATAGTAGTCAGACTAACCATAGCACCGCCCAGCGCATTGTCGACGATCTGCTGCGCCTCGGCCACGATCGACTGCAGATGCCGCTCGTCCTTGAAGCTCTCGGCGTAGAGCTTGTAGACGTTTTCCGTGCCCGAGGGTCGGGCCGCGAACCACCCGTTCGCCGCGACGACTTTGAGTCCACCGATGGGCGCGTCGTTGCCCGGAGCCCTGGTCAGTTTCGCCGTGATCGGTTCTCCGGCGAGCTTCGCCGCGGTCACCGCGGCAGGCGAGAGCTTCCCCAACTTCGCCTTCTGTTCGGGAGTTGCAGCAGCGTCGATGCGCGTGTAGTGCGGCGTGCCGAACTCCCGCGTCAGTTCGCGATAGTGTTCGCTTGGATCCTTGCCGGTGCGTGCCGTGATCTCCGCCGCCAGCAGATCCATGATCGGACCGTCCTTGTCCGTGGTCCATACGCTTCCGTCGAACCGCAGGAAGCTCGCCCCCGCACTTTCCTCGCCGCCGAAACAGCAGGACCCATCGAACAGTCCTGGCGTAAACCATTTGAATCCGACCGGCGCCTCGAACAGCCGGCGGCCAAGCTTGCTCACCACTCGATCGATCATGCTGCTGCTGACCAGCGTCTTGCCCACCGCCGCGTGCGTGGGCCACTCGCGGGCGCTGCGCGAGCAGATATCCGATGGCCACCGCCAGAAAGTGATTGGGATTCATCAACCCCGTCGGCGTAACGATGCCGTGGCGGTCGGCGTCAGGATCATTGGCGAAAGCGACGCGATACTGATCCTTGAGTCCAACCAACCGAGCCATCGCATAGGGGCTGGAGCAGTCCATGCGGATCTTGCCGTCGTGATCGACGGTCATGAACGAAAAGGTCGGATCGACCTTCGGATTCACGACCGCAATGTCGAGTCCGTACGTTGCGTTGATCGGTTCCCAGTAATGCACGGCGGCGCCGCCGAGCGGGTCGACGGCGAGCTTCAGCCCTGCTGCACGGATCGCGTCCATGTCGACGACGTTGCGCAGATCATCGACGTAGGGTTGAATCAAATCTTCCTGACGCGTGCCGGATGCCTTTACAGCCGCTTCATACGCGACGCGCTTGACGCCAGCGTTACCTCCGCGCAGCAGCTCGTTCGCCCGCTCCTGGATCCACTTCGTCACATCGGTGTCGGCTGGACCGCCGTTGGTCGGGTTGTACTTGAAACCGCCATCTTCAGGCGGGTTATGTGACGGCGTGATGACGACCCCGTCGGCGAGGTGCTCTTTGCGCCCGCGGTTATGCACCAGAATGGCACGCGAGATGACCGGCGTCGGGGTCACACCGTCATCGCGCTGAATGATTGTATGCACGCCATTGGCCGCCAGGACTTCGAGTGCCGTGCGCTGGGCCGGTCCGGACAACGCGTGCGTGTCCTTGCCCATGTAGAGCGGACCATCGGTGCCTTGCCCGCGGCGGTACTCGCAGATGGCCTGAGTGGTAGCCAGAATATGTGCTTCGTTGAACGAACCGCGCAGGGAGGAGCCGCGGTGTCCGCTGGTGCCGAAGCTGACCAGTTGGTTAGGGTCCCCCAGATCGGGCTTGCGACCGTGGTACTCCCGCTCGAGCCGAGCCACGTCGACCAGCATCTCCTTCGGGGCAGGCTTGCCCGCCAAGGGGGAAATTGCCATGGTGTCAGTCTCTGGGTTGATCCTAGAGGATGCAATTTACCACGGAGGGCGCGGTGAATTCATTTCAATATCCGCTCGAGCGCAGGGCCAGCCCGGTGGAATTTAGTAAACTCCGCGCAAAGATTTCCCTCGAATGCCCCACGGTTTCGGTTTCGTGGTTTCGCTGGAGAACCCCAAATAGTTTCGCTGAGAACCCCAATAGTTTCGCTGAGAACCCTGGGAGAGTCGCAATGAGTCGATCCGCACGATTTCGCGAACTATTGAAGAGCCCGCCATTCGTTTGTCTCGGTGCTCACGACGCAGTCAGCGCGAAACTCGCGGAGCAGGCGGGTGCTCCGGCGATCTACGTGAGCGGCTTCGTAGCCTCAGCGGTCGTCGCGGGCGCACCCGACTTCGGAGTGCTCACGCAAACCGAGATGTTCGAGCATATCCGTCGCATCTGCCGCGTGACGACGGTGCCCGTTTTCGCCGATGCCGATACTGGCTATGGCGGCGTGCTCGATGCCCAGCGCACGATCCAATTGTGGGAAGAAGCCGGCGCGTCGGTGTTGCATCTGGAGGATCAGGCAATGCCGAAGAAATGCGGACACTTTGCCGGCAAGGAATTGATATCTTCCGCGGAGATGTGCCAGAAACTGCGCGCGATGCTCGATGCGCGCCGCGATCCGGACTTTTTCATCGTCGCACGGACCGACGCAGTGGCAGTCACCGGGCTGACCGACGCGATCGCAGCGGTTGAAGTCCTACGCTGCGGTCGGCGTTGACGGACTTTATGTCGATGCGCCCGAGAGCGTGGACCAACTCAAGGAAATCGCACGACAGCTCAAGCCGCTCGGCAAACCGCTTGCTCTTCAACATGGCGCGTTCGGGCAAGAGCCCGTATCTCTCGCTCAAGGAAGTCTACGAGCTCGGTTTCGACTACGCGCTCTGTCCGATAGAGCCGCTGCTGGCGATGCACAAAGCGCTGAAGGAGATGATGGAAACGTTCATGCGGGAGGGCTGTTCGACCAATGCGATAGCAGATCGATTGACACCGTTCGATGAGTTCAACAAGTTCATCGGCCTGCCGGAATTCGTCGCGCGCCATCGAGCGCTACGGATCGTGACGCGATGGTGGCGAACTCGACCGCGCAGCTCGAAGTCTCCCACAGCGGGCATGTGGCCGTACTTGACGCTCAAGCGTCCAGGTTTCGGCAATCGCCTGACTGAGCAAATGGCCGGCGAAGTAAGATCCGCCCTGGAGTCGGCACGTACAAATCCCGAGATCCGCGCGTGCGTTCTGACAGGCGATGGTGATGTGTTTTGCCTGGGTGGGGACTACCAAGGGGCGGGAACGACGACGGCCGGACGTGCTGGCTACGCTCGTGCGCTGATCGAAATGGACCGCGCAATGGCGTGTCTGGGCAAACCGCTCATCGCAGCGGTCAACGGCGATGCGCATGCCGGCGGATTCAGCCTGGTGATCGCGTGCGATCTCGCGGTGGTTGCCGCCGACGCAACATTCGGTCTGCCCGAAGCGGCGAAAGGGCTGTTTCCGTTCATCGCAACAGCGATCGTCAAGGACTCGCTGCCGAAGAAGGTGCTGTTCGATCTCATCTACAACGCGCGCCTCATGACTGCTTACGAGGCCTGCGAGCTACACGTGGTGAACGAAGTCGTACCTCGTACCGCGGTGCTCGATCGCGCCATCGAGCTGGCGGAGCGCACATCCACCTATAACCCCGAGATC
>CAVVET010000033.1:0-16804 GCA_963747215.1 uncultured Acidimicrobiales bacterium | reverse complement strand
GTTGAACACCGCGCCTTGCGGATCGGCAACCATCGCGAAGGTCCCGGGCTCGACCTCCATCGGTCCCATGTGGACCGCGCCGCCGAGCTCCTTCACTTTGGCCATGGCCGCGTTGACGTCCGCGACGGAGAAGTACACGGCCCAATGGTCCGGCACTTCCGCCGGCATCATCGGCGGGCACGGCGTCATCCCGCCGACCGAGCGGTCGCCGACCTTCCACTCCGTGTAGCCACCACCGGCGCCGCCCCCCTCGTAGGTCTCGCCGGTCCAGCCGAAGACCTTGCCGTAGAAGTCTTTCGCGTCCAATGTCGCAGAGGTGAGCAGCTCGCTCCAGCTGAGCCGTTCGGCTCGTTCACAATGCCGGTGCCGGACATCTGGTTCGCTTGCCATACCGAGAACACCGCGCTCGTGTGGATCGGCGAAGACCGCCATGCGTCCGGCGTCGAGCACATCCATCGGCTCGACGAACGTCATGCCGCCGTTGGAGACGACCTTCTTCGCGATGTCGTCGGCGCTGTCGACGATCACGTACGTCGACCATGTGGGCGGCCCGGGGGTTCATTGATGGACCGAATCCGGCCGTCGCGCGATTCGGCGGATCATCCCGACGCTGTAGCCCCCCGCCTCAGGCGGCCCCGGCGGGATGTCCCACCCGAAGAGCGCGCTGTAGAACGCGCGTGGCCGCATCGAGATCGGGGGTTCCGAGGTCCACCATCCGGGGACGCCGTGCTCGAACTTGTCGACTTCCATGTCGATCTCCTCGTTGCGCGGGGAAGGTGAGCGTATGCCGCGACGCGGGCGTCACGTACCGCGACCGATCACGGCACCGGGAACGGCTCGTAGCCCGTGGCCACACTCGCCCATGGGACCGCTTCCTCGATCACCTTCGCCAGCGCGAGGCACATGCCGTCGCGCCAGCGGGGCGCGACGATCTGCAGCCCGAAGGGCACACCCGCGCCGTCGTGGCCTATCGGGACGCTCACGACGGGGTGTCCCGTCACGTTGAACTCGGTCGTGTTCACGCAGATGCCCGGGTCGGTGATGCCGCAGACGGTCGCCGGCAACGGCCCTTCCGGATCCCACGACTCTGCGTTCGCGGTCGGCGTGATGAGCACGGTGTCGTCACCGAGGAGGCGGTCGTAGCTCGCGCACGTCTCGTAGCAACGCCGGCGCGCCCCGACGTAGTCGTTGACGGAGAGCAGGTCGCCGAACACCAACATCTCCTGGAGCCCGGCGTCGAGCTGGTCCCACTGATCGCGCACGTGGGCGAGGCTCTGCGACAGCTCGGCGACGCTGATCACCCCCCAATCCAGCACGGCGCCGGGGCGGGGTTCTCGATCTCCTCCACGGGGAATCCGAGGCCTTCGAGCATCGTCGCGATCCTTCGGGTCGCGGTCTCGATGACGGGCTCGACCGTGGGACGAAGCGTGCGGCAAAGCAACACCCGTGCCGGTCGCGTAGGCGCATGTCGATCTCGCCTGCCGGCAGCGACCGCACGTCGCCAACTGTCGGCCCGAGGTAGACCGACGCCTCGGCGATGACGTCGTCAACGCTGTGGCCAGACGCGCCCCATCCCGAGAAGTCGATCCAGCGCGGCGCGCGCGTCGCGTCCGACCGCGCCGATCGTGGGCTTGAGGCCGACGAGCCCGCACAGTGACGCGGGGATGCGCACCGAGCCGCCCCCATCTGACGACGTCGCGATCGGGACGAGGCCCGCCGCGAGCGCGGCTGCGGAGCCGCCGCTCGATCCGCCCGGTGAGCGCTCGCGGTTCCACGGGTTGTGGGTCGCGCCGAAGACCGGGTTGAACGTCGCGGCTGTCCATCCGTATGAGGGTGTGTTCGCTTTGCCGATGGGGATGGCTCCCGCGGGCGCGCAACCTCGCGACCGTTGTGTCGTCCACCGTCTCGGGGGGCCCGCCGGCGCTCAGCGGCGAGCCGTAGCTCGTCGGCAGACCGATGCACCGCGCCAGGTCCTTCACCAGGAACGGGATGCCGGCGAGCGGGCCTTCCCGCGGTGACGCTTTCGCCTGGTCGAGCGCCTGCTCGGCGCCGAGCGCGACCACAGAACGGACGTCGCCGTCGAGCTTGTCGATGCGCCGCAACGCCTCCTCCACCAGCTCGGTGGGATGGACCCGGCCTTCTCGTACCGCGGCTGCGAGCTCGTTCAGCATCGCCGCATCGTGCCAGGCTCACTCACCTCCGGCCAGGCTGAACACCGCGAAGTACTGCGCGAGTGCCGCCAGCACGACGAGCGCGTGGAAGACCTCGTGGTAGCCGAACGTGGCGGGAAACGGATTCGGCTTGTGGAGGGCGTACACGATCGCGCCGGCGGTGTAGAGCAGGCCGCCGATCACGATGAGGGCGAGCTCACCACCCGTGAGCGCATCGAGGTACGCAGGAAGGTCGATCAGGGCCAACCACCCGACGACCAAGTACACCGCCGCTACGAGCGGATACGGCGCGTGAAGCCAGAACATCCGGATCAAGATGCCGATGACCGCGGCGATCCAAGTGATGGCGAGCAGCACCATTCGGGTCGTGCCATCCAGGCCGATCACGATCACCGTGGTGTAAGTGCCGGCGATCGCCAGCAGGATCATCGAGTGGTCGAGGCGCTTCAGCAGCGCCATCGCTTGCGGAGACGGCCGGCCGCTGTGGTAGGTCGCGCTGACGGCGAGCATCCCCGTGACGCAGATGCCGTACACGATGACGGCCGCCACGTCCTCCGGCCCTGAGGCTCGCACCGCGAGGATCGCGAACAGCACCACGGCGATGGGCACGGCCCACAGGTGGATGGCACCCCGCAGTCGGGGTCGATCGGAGATGGTGTGGTGAACGCCGCAGCCTAAACCGGTTGATCCATCAAATCAGACTGATGTATTGTGGAGCCGTGGCGCAGCTCGACGGACCCCAGTTCCTGCGGGTCATCGGCGACCGCCACCGCTGGGCGATCCTGTCGCGCCTGGCGAGCAGCGACCGGCGGGTCGGCGAGCTCACGGAGCTGCGTCGGCGAGCCACAGAACCTGGTCTCGTACCACCTGCGCGAGCTGCGCGACGCCGGGCTGGTGTCGTCACGGCGCAGCTCCTTCGACGGCCGCGACACCTACTACCGCCTCGACCTCGACCGCTGCGGCGAGCTGTTCGCGCGACAGCGCCGCGGCGCTGCACCCCGCGCTCCGCCTCGTGCCGACGCGTGCGCGCCGCCACCGCGACGCGCGACGGCGCGACGCCGCGGGTGCTGTTCCTGTGCACCGGGCAACAGCGCCCGGTCACAGATGGCCGCAGGCGCTGCTCGAGCACCGCGTCTCGGACGCGATCCAGGCGCGCAGCGCCGGCAGCCACCCCAAGGCGCTGCACCCCAACGCGGTGCGGGTGATGGCCGAGCGTGGCATCGACATCTCCGGCAACACCACCAAGCACCTCGCCGGTACGCCCGCAGCCACTTCGACCGGGTGATCACCCTGTGCGACAAGGTGCGCGAGGTCTGCCCCGAGTTCCCCGGGCGACCCGTCCCGCCGCACTGGAGCATGGCCGACCCGGCCGCCGAGGCGCCAACGCCGACGAGACCTACCCGGCGTTCGAGCGGACGGCCGACGAGATCGAGGCGCGCGTCGACTCAGCTCGATCGCCCAGCTGTTCGCAGTCCGAAGGAGGTACCACCCATGCCCGATGACGAGACGTCAGCGTCCGCTACCTGGTCGACGACGTCGACGCGGCCATCGACTTCTACACCCGCCACTTCGGCTTCACCGTGCTGACGTCGCACCCCCGCGTTCGCCGACGTCGCAGCGCGGGCAACCTGCGCCTGCTGTTGAGCGGTCCGCAGAGCTCGGCGGGGCGCCCGATGGCCGACGGCGCGCGAGCCCGGCCCCGGCGGCTGGAACCGCATCCACTTCGTCGTCGACGACCTCGACGCGCGAGATCGCCCGGCTCGCAGGCCGCGGGCGTGCCGTTCCGCAACGAGGTCGTCACCGGGCCCGGTGGCCGCAGGTGCTGGTCGTCGATCCCTCCGGGCAACCTCGTCGAGCTGTTCCAGCCCGCCGCCCGCTGACACCGGCCGCCAGCGCCGTTGGCCGGCGACGTCCGACCCGGCTGGCCCGCCGGCTCGGGCTGTTCGACGCGGTCGTCATCGGCCTCGGCTCGATGATCGGCGCCGGCGTGTTCGCCGCGGTCGGGCCGGCCGCCGCCGCGGCCGGCTCCGGCCTCCTGATCGGCCTCGCGATCGCGGCGGCGGTCGCGCTACTGCAACGCCACGTCGTCGGCCGCGGCTCGCGGCGCTGTACCCGGAGTCGGGCGGCACCTACGTCTACGGCCGCGAGCGGCTCGGGCGCGTTCTGGGGCTACCTCGCCGGGTGGGGGTTCGTGGTCGGCAAGACCGCCAGCTGCGCGGCGATGGCGCTGACCTTCGGCGCCTACGCCGCGCCTGAGTGGCAGCGACCGCTCGCCGTCGCGCGCCGTGGTCGTGCTCACCGCGGTCGAACTACCGCGGCGTCCGCAAGACGGCGTTGGTCACCCGGGTCATCGTCGCGGTCGTGCTCGCGTCGCTGGCCGCGGTCGTGGTCGGCGCGCTCTTCGGTGGCGAGGCCGCCGCGACCAATCTCGGGCCGATCGGCACGCGGCGGGTGGTCGCGGGATCCTCGAGTCGGCCGGGCTGCTGTTCTTCGCGTTCGCCGGCTACGCCCGCATCGCCACGCTCGGCGAGGAGGTGCATCGACCCCGCCCGCACCATCCCGCGGGCGATCCCCCTCGCGCTCGGCATCACCCTCGCGGTCTACGCCGTCGTCACGGCCGCCGCGCTCGCTGGCGCGTCGGCCCGGCGGCGCTGGCGGCGTCCGCCGGCACCGCTGGCCACCGCCGTGCAGGCCGGGTCGCTCGACTGGCTCGCGCCGGCCGTGCGGGTCGGGGGCACGCGTTGCCTCGCTCGGCGTGCTGCTCTCGCTCATCGTCGGCGTGAGCCGCACCGACGTTCGCGATGGCGGCCAACGGCGACCTGCCGCGCTGGCTCGAGCCGCGTCCACCCCGACGCACCACGTGCCCCACCGCGCCGAGCTCGCCGTCGGCGGGCTCGTCGCTGCGGTCGTGCTGGTCGCCGACCTCCGGGGAGCGATCGGGTTCAGCTCGTTCGCGGTGCTCACCTACTACGCGATCGCCAACGCCTCCGCCTGGACGTTGCCGCGCCACCAGCGACGCGGGCTCCGCGCGGTCGCCGTCGCCGGCGTAATCGGCTGCGTCGCCTTGGCGTTCACGCTGCCGATCGGCAGCGTTGCGTCCGGCCTCGCGGTCCTGGGCGTCGGCGCGGCGATCTGGTTCGTGCGCAAGCGAAGTCGGCGAGGCGACTGACCTTCTCGGGTCACAGTTCTGCCGCCCGTCGTCAGCGATTAGGTGCCTCGCTACGCTCCGCACGTGTCCATCGAGAATGAGGCGCAGTCGAGCCTCAGTCCCCCGGCCGGTGCCTCGCGGGTGAGCAGTTGGCGGAACCAGCCCACACAGGGCCGCCAGTGCCCGACGCCGAGTCCATGAAGACGATCGAGACCGAGGACGTCCTCGTCACGTCGTCGGAGGACCGGCGCCTGCCGCGCTGGGTCGTCCCGGCCGTCATCGTCTTCTGGAGCGGGTTCCTCGGGGCGATGGCCGTTCGGTTCGTCTGGGGCAAGCTGCAGCGGCCTCTTCGTGCTCTTGGCCATCGCGTTGTTCCTGGCGCTTGCCGTCGAGCCCGGTGTGAACCGGCTTGGCCCGACGGGGTTGGCGGCGTGGGCGCGGCCACGGCGCTGATCCTCTTCGGTGTGATGGCGATGTTCCTGGTGTTCGTCGGCGCGATCGGAACGCTCGTGGGCTCGCAGATCGCCGACCTTCTGCAGGACTCCGAGACGTACATCTCCGACAGCGTCGACACGATCAACGACACGTTCGGCACGAACCTCGATGCCCAGGAGGTGATCGACGACTTCAACGACCCCAACGGCGCCGTCCAGGAGTTCATCGCCGATCAGCAGGACAATGTCGTGCGGCTGTCCGTCGCCGCGCTCGGCGTGCTGTTGCAGCTGTTCTCGGTGCTGCTCTTCACCTTCTACCTCGTCGCCGACGGACCGAAGCTGCGCCGGGCGATCTGCAGCCGTCTGACCCCGCGCGCCAGGAGCGCGTCCTCGGGGTCTGGGAGCTGGCCAGCACAAAGACCGGTGGCTACCTCTACAGCCGCGGTCTGCTGGCGCTGCTCTCGGCGGTCTTCCACTGGATCGTCTTCCAGTCGCTGGGCACCCCCGCGCCGGTGGCCCTGGCGCTGTGGGTGGGCATCGTCAGCCAGTTCCTGCCCGTGGTGGGCACCTACCTCGCCGGCGTGCTGCCCGTGCTCCTGACGTTCCTCGACTCTCCGGCGAAGGCGTTGATCGTGCTCATCGCCATCATCGTGTACCAACAGATCGAGAACTACCTCCTGTCGCCGCGCATCACCGCCCACACGATGGAGCTGCACCCAGCGCTGGCGTTCGGGGCGGCGCTCGGCGGCGCGGCCGTGCTCGGTGCCGTCGGAGCGGTGCTGGCGCTCCCGGCCGCGGCGATGGGCCAAGCCATCGTCAGCGAGTGGGGTGACCGCCACCAGGTCATCAAAAGCGAGCTCACCGAGGTCCGTCACCCGCGCGTCTGGAAGCGATGGTCGAAGATCCGCAAGGCGCGCGAGGCGAGCGGAGGATGAGGCGGTGCGTGTTCCTGTTCGGGGCCCCCGAGGTGTTGGTGGGCGAGGGGGGACTTGAACCCCCACGTCCTTACGGACACTGGCACCTGAAGCCAGCGCGTCTGCCATTCCGCCACTCGCCCGAGTGAGCGGCGAAACGCTAGCAACTGTCGCGAAATCCGCCCCATAGGGGCCGCACGCGCAACAGTTGGCAGCGGTGGGTGGTCGGGAGCGCCAGACGCCCTTCGGTAGCCTCGCCCGGGATGGGCATCAACGCCTTCGAGCGCCGCTTGGAGCGTATGGTCGACGGCGTGTTCGCCCGGGCCTTCCGCTCTTCGCTGCGGCCGATCGAGATCGGTCGCAAGCTCGTGCGCGAGATCGACGACCACCGCTCCGTCGACGTCAAGGGCCGCGTGATCGTGCCGAACCAGTTCACGGTGACGCTCAGCCACGACGACCTCGAGCAGTTCGCCGACATCCACGAGGCCCTCGTGCGCGAGCTGTGCGATGCGGCTCGTGAGTACGCACGCGACGAGGGCTACACGTTCATGGGACCGGTCGCGGTCGAGCTCGTCGAGGCCGTCACCCAGAAGTCCGGGCGCTTCAAGCTCGAGGGCCGCATGGTCGAGGCGGCGTCGATGGCCGGCGCCGGCAGCATCGTCCTGCCGGCCGGCGATCGCATCGTCCTCGGAGAAGAGAGCCTCACGATCGGACGCCTGCCGAGCTGCGACATCCCTGTCCCCGATCCCAACGTCAGCCGCAAGCACGCCGAGATCCGCCCATCCGGCGCGGGCTACGTGGTCGTCGACCTCGGATCCACGAACGGCACCCGGGTCAACGGCGCCACGGTCAACGAGCGCAAGCTCAGTGATGGCGACGTCATCGCGGTCGGCACGACCCGCCTGCGGTTCGAGGCCTCGTAGGTCCTGACCGTGTCCGAGAACCTGCTCGCCCTGTTGCGGATCTGCTTGCTGGCCCTGCTCTACCTCTTCTTCCTGCGCGTCGTGCGCACCGCGTGGGTCGAGATCCGCGGTCCGCGACCGGCCCGGCCGAAGGCGCAGACCGCGGAAGGAACGAGCCCTCGGCGCACCGTCGCATTCGGTCCGGTGACAGTGGCCACCGGTACGCTCACGGTCATCGAACCTCCGGAGCAGCGCGGCCGAAGCTTCGATCTGACGGAGGAGCTGACCGTCGGGCGAGCACCTGGGTGCCAGGTCCTGCTCGAAGGCGACACGTTCGTCTCGCAGCTCCACGCCCGGGTATTCACTCGCGACGGGGTGCTGTTCGTGGAGGATCTGGGGTCGACGAACGGGACGCTCGTGAACCGCAGGAAGATCAAAGGCGCGATTCCCCTGCACCAAGGTGACACCCTGCAAGTCGGTCGAACGATCATGGAAGTCGGATGAACGCGGAAGTCGGATGAGCGCGGAGCAGGAGAGGGGTGGGCAGGTGACGCAGCTGCGCTGGGGGTCGGCCACGGACGTTGGCCGTGTGCGCAGCAACAACCAGGACAGCTCGCTCGTCGCGCTCCCGCTCTTCGCGGTCGCGGACGGCATGGGTGGCCATGCGGCGGGAGAAGTCGCGTCCCGGCTCGCGCTCGACACGCTGCGCACGTCGATCACGGATCAGTCTCTCGAGTCACTGGTGGCGGGCGTGAAGCTCGCCAACACGCGGGTGTTCGAGATGTCGCACACGGACGCGTCGATGCGCGGCATGGGTACGACGTTGTGCGCGGTCGCGCTCGTGGTCATCGACGGGCACGAGCGGCTCGCCGTCGTGAACGTGGGCGACTCACGCGTCTACGTGCTGCAAGACGGCGCGCTCATCCAGGTCTCCGAGGATCACAGCCTCGTCGAGAGCATGGTGCGACAGGGGACGATCACTCCAGAGCAGGCGAAGATCCATCCGCAGCGCAACATCCTCACGCGCGCGCTCGGCATCGACGGCGAAGTGGGAGTCGACTCGTGGGAGGTCGCGCCGTTCTCCGGGCGACCGCTACTTGCTGTGCAGCGACGGTCTCTTCAACGAGGTCACCGACGAGCACATCGCGGAGGTGCTCACCGACACCGAGGATCCCCAGGAGGCGGCGGAGATCCTCGTGCGGATGGCCAACGAAGGTGGCGGCCGCGACAACATCACCGTGGTGATCGTCGACGTGGTCGAGGGGCTCGACCCGTCAGAGGCGGACGAGTCCGAGGAGGACGTTGTCGGCCTCGAGGGCTTCGATCCCAACACGACCGCGGCGATCACCCCGATCGGCGACTGGGTCGAGGACACGCTGCCGCCGGAGCCGTCGGAGCACGACCTGCCCCCGCCGCTACCTCCGCCGTTCCACACCGACGCCGAGCTCGACGACGGCGACGACGACGACTGACTCCAGAGACCGTGAGCTCGCGCTCAGCGGGTCGCGCGCGAGCCGCATCCTCACCTGGCGTACGGGCGCGTTCACGGCGTCGCTGCTCACCGTGCTCGGCATCGCCACCCTGGCCGTCGTCTGGTACGCGAGGGGCACCTACTACGTGGGCTTCGACGAGCGCGATCGCGTCACGCTGTACAAGGGGCAGCCCGGAGGCGTGCTCTGGTTCCAGCCCACCGTCGTGAAGTACTACGACATCAGCCGCTCCGACGTGCCCGAGGGCAAGCTCAGCGTGCTCGAGGAGGGCAAACCCCGCGGGTCCGAGGAAGATGCGGACGCGTATGTCGATTCGTTGAAGGACGAGGCCAGGAGTTTGGGCACGACGACGACGGTGACGACTGTGCCAACTGTGGCCGGGGCTACCGTCACGGTCTGATGCACCGGCGCCGCACCGAGCTGGCGCTCCTCGTCTTTGCAGCGCTGATCATCTCCGGGGCCTATGCGCTCGGCGCGCTCGGCAAGACCGCGTCGCTGCCCGCGAACATCGGGCCCTTCCTCGTCCAGGTGCTCGTGCTGTTCCTCATCGCCCACTTGGCGACTCGGCGGCTCGCTCCGGGCGCCGACGGCACGCTGCTCCCGCTCGCGGTGCTCTTGAACGGCATCGGTTACGTGTTCATCGTCCGGCTCGACGAGGACCTCGCCGCGTTGCAGGCGAACTGGACCGCCGTGGGCATCGGCGCCTACGTCCTGACGCTGGTCTTCGTGAAGCGCGTGCGCGACCTCCAGCGGCTGCAGTGGACGTTCGGCCTCATCGGCATCGTGCTGCTGCTCATGCCCCTGCTCCCGGGCATCGGCCGCAACATCAACGGCGCCCGCATTTGGGTGAGCCTCGGACCGCTCAACTTCCAGCCCGGCGAGTTCGCCAAGATCGCTCTCGCCCTCTTCTTCGCCGCGTACCTCGTCGACCGGCGTGAGCTGCTCGCGATGGCGACGTGGCGGGTCGGCCCGCTCCACCTCCCCGAGCCCCGCTACCTCGGACCGGTCGTCGTCGCGTGGGCGGTGTCGTTGGTCGTGATGGTCGCCGAGCGCGACCTCGGGTCGTCGCTGTTGTTCTTTGCCCTGTTCGTCGTGATGCTGTGGGTCGCGACGGAGCGTGCGCTCTACCTCGGGCTCGGCGCCGTGATGTTCGTGGTCGGCGCGTACGTGTCGTGGTCGCAGTTCGGGCACGTGCGCGATCGCTTCGCGATCTGGCGAAACCCGTGGGCGGATCCGAGCGGCGACGGTTTCCAGATCGTGCAGGCGATCTTCGCGTTCGCGTGGGGAGGCGTGATCGGAGCCGGCATCGGCATCGGTGATCCTGCCCGCATCCCCGCCGTCGAGACCGACTTCATCTTCGCCGCGATCGGTGAAGAGCTCGGGCTCCTCGGTGGCGCGGCGCTCCTCGCGGCGTACGTGCTGATCGTGGGCGTCGGTCTGCGCATCGCTCGCGTCTCCGAGCGGCCGTTCGAGAAGTTGCTCGCCACGGGCCTCACGACGATCGTCGGCGTGCAGGCGTTCATCATCATCGGCGGCGTCACGCGGTTGGTGCCGCTGACCGGTGTCACGTTGCCGTTCGTCTCGTACGGCGGATCGTCGCTCGTCGCCAACTACGTGCTGATCGCGCTCCTCATGCGGATCAGCGACGAGCACGCGCGCCGCACCGGCGAGATCCGTCCCCGCCAGACCCGCCGGGACAAGAAGCGCGCCGCCAAGCAGGCCGAGGCGGTCGTCGTGAACAAGCAGATCCGCCGCCTCGGGATGGGACTGCTCGCGTGCTACGTACTGCTGTTCGTGCAGCTGAACGTGCTGCAGGTCTTGCGCGCGGACGAGTACGAACGCGCACCCGCTCAACACGCGGCAGGTGGTGCGTGACTTCAGTCGCCCGCGAGGGCTGATCCAGACGGCGGACGGCGTGATCCTGGCCGAGTCGATTCCTTCGAACGACCAGTTCAACTTCCAGCGCGTCTATCCGACCGTCGAGCTGTTCGCAGGGGTCGTCGGCTACTTCGCGTTCAACTTCGGGAGCGACGGCGTCGAGCGCTCGTACAACAACGTCCTCGCCGGTCGCACCGACAGCCAACGCGTCATCGACTGGAACTCCTTCTTCGAGGACGAAGTCATCACCGCCGACGTGACGTTGAGCCTTCGGGCCGACGCGCAGCGGATCGCGCAGCAGCAGCTCGGTGACCGTCCGGGTGCCGTCGTCGCGCTCGACCCGCGCGACGGCGCCGTCCTCGCGATGTGGAGCTTCCCGTCGTACGACCCCAACCTGCTCGCCACGCACAACTTCGCTGACGCGGAGACGGCGCGCCAGTTCCTGCTGCAGGCACCCGGCGACCCTCTCGTGCCCGCGACGTACCGCGAGCGCTACTTCCCCGGCTCGACGTTCAAGACCGTGACCGCCTCCGCTGGGTTGCAGAGCGGCCAGGTGACGGCGACCGAGCCCGTGTACCCGGTGTCGACCAGCTACACACCGCCGCTCACCACGCGCCCGATCCAGAACTTCGGCGGCTCGGCCTGCGGCGGCGACCTCTTCAACATCCTTCGGGTCTCGTGCAACACCGCGTTCGCGCAGATGGGTGTGGACCTCGGCCCGGAGGTGATGGTCGGTGAGGCCGAGGCCTACGGCTTCAACGATCGCCCGCCCCTCGACCTGCCCGTGCCGGCTCCGTCGGCGTTCCCGCCCGTGTCGTTCTTCGATCTGAACACGCCTGCGCTCGCCCAAGCCGCGATCGGGCAGAACGACGTCCAGGCGACGCCGCTGCAGATGGCGCTCGTGGCCGCCGGTGTCGCGAACGGTGGCGTCGTCATGCAGCCGCACGTGATGCAAGAGGTGCGCAACAGCGACGGCGAGGTGATCGACGAAGGGCGCGCGCGTCACCTGGCGGCGGCCTCTCTCATCGGCGAACGCGGTCGTGATCGCGCGACGCGATGGTGAACGTGGTCGAGCGCGGTACAGCGACCCGCATGCAGATCCCCGGCATCGCGGTCGCGGGCAAGACCGGCACCGCCCAGCTCGGCACCGACCCGCCACGCTCGCATGCATGGGTCATCGGCTTCGCTCCCGCGGATGCACCCCGCGTGGCCGTTGCCGTCGTCGTGTTGGGACAGGAGGGGGCGAGCGAGCAGACCGGTGGTCGGGTGGCCGCACCGATCGCCAAAGCAGTGATGGAGACCATCCTCGCTGCACCAGATCGGCTGTCGAGCGGTCGTTAGGCTGGCTCGACATGTCGCAGTCCGACGCCACCGTTCTGAATCAGCGCTACGAGCTGCAGCGCAGGGTCGGGCGCGGCGGCATGGCCGATGTCTTCCTCGCCCGCGATCAGCTTCTCGATGGGCCGGTCGCGTTGAAGGTGCTCTTCCCCGAGTTCGCGCAGGACCCGGCGTTCGTCGAGCGCTTTCGCCGTGAGGCACAGGCCGCGGCAAACCTGAACCACCCGAACATCGTCGGCGTCTACGACTGGGGTGAAGCGGCCGGCACGTACTACATCGTGATGGAGTACATCGACGGACGCAGCCTCGCCGACGTGCTGCGCAGCGAAGGCCGGGTGCGGCCCGACCGCTGCGCCGATGCCGCGATCGCCGTTGCGCTCGCGCTCGCCTCGGCGCACGCGAGTGGCGTCATCCACCGTGACATCAAGCCCGCCAACATCCTGATCACCCACGAGGGTCAGGTGAAGGTGGCGGACTTCAGGATAGCGCGAGCACTCAACTCTGCGCACGAGCAAGACCTCACACAAACGGGTTCCGTCATGGGGACCGCGAGCTACTTCTCACCGGAGCAAGCGCAGGGCTTGCCACTCGACGCTCGGAGCGACCTCTACTCCCTCGGTGTCGTGATGTACGAGATGCTCGCGGGGAAGCCGCCGTTCACGGGCGAGACCCAGTCGCGATCGCGTACAAGCAAGTGCACGAGGCGCCCGTGCCTCCGAGTCAGATCGTGAGTGGCGTGCCCGCCGGACTCGAGGGCATCACGTTGCAGCTCCTCGCGAAGAACCCCGCCGATGGGTACGCCACGTGCAACGAGCCTGATCGCCGATCTGCGCCGAGTGCCGTAGGGCAAGCCGCCGCTCGGCCCCACCACGATGCCATCGCCCGCGGAAACCACGGCGGCCACCACGGGCGCGGCCGCGGTGACCCAAGCCGTCGGCGACCCGCAGCAGACCCTGCCCACGTACCAGCCGACCCGGCCGAAACCGCCGTCCACGCCGAACTCAAACCGTCCCGGCGACCAAGTACGAGGAGGTCGACGACGGACCCCGGCGCCCGCTTCGGTCGCTGGATCCTGCTCGGCGTCGTCCTCGGAGCGCTCGGCGTCCTGTGGTACCTGCTCGCCTCCGGTCGCCTCGACAACGAGGGCACGTCGGTGAGCATCGACATGCCGTCGGTCATCGATCTGCCGAGCGCCGAAGCGATCACGCTCCTGCAGGAGAGGGCCTCGAAGTGACCACGACGTTCGAAGAGCGTGAAGACGTCCTCCAGACGGTCTTCACCAGGACCCGACCCCGGCACCGAGGTCGACAAGGGCGACACCATCACGATCGTCGTGAGCCAGGGATCAACACGGTGCACGTTGCCGAACGTCGTCGGCCTTCAGCAGGCGGACGCAGTCGCGCAGATGCAAGGCCTCAACATGGAGACGAACGTCGTCCAGATCGACACGCAGGACCAGCCCGAGGGCACTGTGCTCGCGCAGGAATCCGGCTCCGGCGAGGAGGTGCCCGAAGGCACGCTCGTGACGCTCCAGGTCGTCGGGCCCGCCAGCGACGATCGCCGTTCCCGACGTCAGCGGTCAGGACCAGCTATTCCACGGCGAGACACTCGGTCACAACTTCCAGTAGACCAGCAGGAAGCGTCTGACACCGTGGCGGTCGGGCAGTGATCCACACCGATCCACCAGCAGGGCTCACGATCGTACACACACAACAGCGTCATCACGATGTTCATCTCGGCCATGATCACCGGATTCACGACCGTGCCCGATGTCGTCGGCCTGACGAGATCGGCCACGTCGACCGGCTCACGAACGTCGGACTCGTCATCGACGTCCAGTACGTCAACCTGTCGAGCGACAACCCACACATAGGGATCGTGATCACGCAGGATCCCGAGGGAGGAGTGAAGGCCGACATCGGCCTCACCGTCACCGTCGTGGTCGGTCAGGCGATCAGCGGCGGACCACGTCGCTGTTCCCCGAGAGCAGGGCGCGACGATCTTGTCCCACCATCGCCTGACCTGGCTTCCAAAGTCGCCGACGGCTGCCATACCACCCCTGCCGGTACGGAGCACCAACTCAGCGTGGAACTGCACACCCTGAACCACGTGCTCGCGATTGAGACACAACCCCATGTGGTGCCGTGACCGTCGGCCTCGGCAGTGATCTTCGGCACCACGCGACGGTGCGCCGTCGACGACACGAAGTAATACGCACCGTCGCTTCGAACAGGTCGGCAACCCCGCGAACACACCCTCACCGTTGTGCCGGTTGAACATGCTCCCGTGCGTCGCCGATCCGGCGCGCACGATGTCACCTCCGAAGACTTGGCCGATCACCTGATGACGCCACACGCCGAGGATGGGCAGCTCGCCGCGACCCGTTCGATGATCGCGTTTTGAAAGGCCGGCGTTTCTTCGGAACGGCCCAGGACCCGTAGAGATCAGGATCACGTCGGGCGCAAGGCCTCGACGTCAGCGCATAGCGGAACAGGTCCACAGCGGTCACGATCAGTTCCACGCCGAGCTCACCGAGTCTTCGACGAGTTCTCGACGAAGACGTCGTCAGTTCGACGACCAAGACCGTCCGCCCCACGACGAGAGACTACGCAGGGCCATTGCTGATCTTCGCGCCTCGAATGGCGCCTTCCAAGCGTCGCGTCGAGGCCGGGTCACGGCCAGGCGCTCGGCGGGCCCAGCCGTCGTCGGCCAGGACCAGTCCGGCTCGGGCCAGTACACCCACCCCGTCCCAACGTCAAGGTCGCCCACCGTCGGTACCGATCCTCATGTTCACGCTGCTCGGCATCGGGGCCCTGATGATCATGTCCAGCTACCTCGAGCTGCTCCCGGCGCGCCCCGAGCAACTGGTACCTGGTCAGGGGCCTTCGCCGCGTCGTCCCTCGGGGGCATCGGCCCACCACCAGTACCGCTGACTCCCCCAACCGGGTATCGCCACGAAGTTTACAACGATGTGACGATCCCCAGGACTTGTGCCCGCCCTGTACCGTTATGGATCCACTCGATCGGCGCCACGAGCTCCATGTCCTCCTGGCGGTACCGGGCGGATCGGGTAGCTTCGTCGGTGGCGAGCGTCATGCGCACCTCGGTGCCGCAGACCGAGCACCGGTATTGGATCTTCACCTTGCGCATCTCACCGGCGGGCGGCGGCTCGGGGAGCGGCGTGCCCGAGCGACCGCAGCATCATGAAGCCCACCCGGAAGATGAAGATGCCGAGCAGGACGGCGAGGATCGCCCACACGATCGTGCCGAACATGGCCCCCTCAGCCTCGAAGGCGAACCCCGATGGCCAACCTGCGTTGGACGGGTGTGTGTCTCGACTGTGCTGACACGCAGGAGCTGGCCGACTTCTACGCCGAGCTGTTCGGCTGGAAGACCCCACGACCGATGGTAAGGACTTCGACCAGTCACGATTCCGGCGAGCAGATCGCCTCAACGTGCGGCCTCGATTGTTGCGGCCCGCCGTGTGGCCGGAGCGGCGCACGCTCGACGATGATCACTTCGAGATCGAGTCGACGACATAGAGGCCGCGGTTGGCGAGGCGGTTGGGCACGGCAAGGCGACCGCGTACCAGTACAAGATCAGGATCAGGGCCGCTGCGGATGATGCTCAACCCCGCGCATGCCGTTCTGCTTGTACTTCGACTGACGGTCAGCGAGCGCTCGATGATCGTCGCGTTTCGCAGTTCCACCGCCTCGCACATCGTCTGCAGGCATAGCAGCCGCAGTCGCTCGAGCTGGTACGACGTCGCCATGAAGCTGAGGTACAAGAGCAGCAAGACGGTGGCCGGAGTCGATCGCCGCATAACGTCACCTGCTCATGTCGGGGTGGTTACCTTCTCCACGCCGGCACGAGACCAATGCAAACGCCTGGTTCATCTGCGTGAGATCAATCTGGTCAAGATCGTCGGCCCGCTCCAGCGCCTTCGACATCAGATGGCGCAGTCGACGTGGCGAGATTTCGGCGCCCGCGACGCGGAACGACACGAAGCGGGCCAGGGCTTCCAGTACGACTGATTCGCCGCGTTCCTGGCTCATGATGAGCACCGCCGAGGCGCGTCGGTGATCTGGTTTCGAGTTGCAGCCATCACCATGCCGTCCTTCCTGAACAGCTCGGCTTGCCGGCAAGCTGGACGGGTGATCTACGACGATACCTTCGTCTGCGGTGACGGTCGCCATCGGCGCCCCTTCACCACGATGATCTCGTTCTGGAAGCGGCCTTCGGCGGTGGACCTACCACCACACTGCTGGCTCTGTCCACGAACATATCAAGGTCGTCGCCGCTGAGCCACTTCTCCGCGATCAGCTCGGCGAGATGCCCTACGACGACCGCCCCGAGAGGCGCATCGCCGCGCGAC
Source organism: uncultured Acidimicrobiales bacterium (assembly GCA_963747215.1). Taxonomy (GTDB): domain Bacteria; phylum Actinomycetota; class Acidimicrobiia; order Acidimicrobiales; family DATKAS01; genus DATKAS01. The sequence continues at coordinate 154 of CAVVET010000033.1, read as the reverse complement.
GGTCGGACCCGAAGACGGCATCCATCTTGCCTTCCACCGAAACGGCACCGCCATCGGCACACGGTCATCGCCCTTCGACGCCCGCGGCGATCACAATGTGGTTCCACGCCCGAGATCACGCCTGTGCGGCGAAATTTGCGCGGACTGCTGCGAG